>CAWHKX010000004.1:0-1292867 GCA_963830035.1 uncultured Actinomycetes bacterium
CGGAGAAGTGCCCCCGACAAGAATCGAACTTGTGCACGCGGTTTAGGAAACCGCTGCTCTATCCACTGAGCTACGGGGGCCAGAAGCCGATTTGCAGGTCTTTTTATGCGGCCGGCGTCGTGGAGATTCTATCTCCGCTTCGAGGAGGTCGGCTCGAACAGTTCTAGACTTCCTCCATGATGGCGTGGACGTGCGCGTCGTGCGGCGGAGAAAACCCGGAAGGGACGCGCTTCTGCGGCCACTGCGGGCCTGCGGTGGCCGCCGCGCCACCTGCCCGGACGTCACCGAGACGCTCCGGAGCTTCGTCGCGGGCCGGTCGCCGAGCGGCTCATCGAGGCCGGCGGCGACCTGCCCGAGGAGCGACGCCTGATCACGGCGCTCTTCGCCGACGTCTCCGGCTTCACGACGCTCGCCGACCGGCTCGACCCTGAGGAGCTGCTGGAGGTGATCGACCCGGTCATCAGCGGCTCTCAGCAGCATCGTCGGCCGCTACGAGGGTACGTGGAGAAGTTCGCAGGCGACGCATTGCTGGCGCTGTTCGGCGCACCGGTGAGCCACGAGGACGACGCCGAGCGCGCGCTCCTCGTCGCGCTCGAGATGCACCGCGAGCTCGGCCGCGACTGTGCCGCGAGCTCCCGCACGGCGCGGAGCTGACCCTGCACGTCGGCATCAACTCCGGGCACGGCATCGCCCGCATCCTCGGCAGCGAGGCGCGGATGGACTACGCGGTGCTCGGCGACTCGGTGATCCTCGCGCAGCGGCTGGAGTCGGCGGCGCCCTCCGGCGAGACGTACGTCAGCGAGCTGACCTACCGGCTGACCGCGCGACAGGTTCGGGTTCGAGCCCGTCGGCGAGCTGACGCTCAAGGGGAAGGCGAGCCCGTCCCCGCCTGGCGCCTGCTCGGCGAGCGAGCCGCGGCACCCGCGGACGCACTGCAGCGCGCGCTCGTCGGCCGCGAGCGCGAGCTCGCAGCGATCGCGGCGGCACTGCGTTCGGCGGAGCCGGGCTCGGCGGTCGTCGTGACGGTCACCGGCGAGCCGGGCGTCGGGAAGTCGCGGCTGACGCGAGGCGCGCCCGCCGCACGCCGAGCACGGGGATCGGTGGCTGCAGACGCGATGCCTCTCCTACGGCGCCGGGCTCGCGTACTGGCCGTACGCGACGCTCGTCCGCACGTTCGCGGGGATCGAGCCCGAGGACGACGCCGGACACCGCGACCGACGCGCTCGGCGCCGTATCGGCGAAGAGTCCGCGGTCGCCGTACTTCGCACGGCTGCTGGGGCTGCCGGCGGCACGACGAGGTCGTCGCGCGCTCGAGCCCGAGGCGTTTCCGCCGCGGGCTGCACGACGCCTTCGCTTCCTGGCTCGCGGAGCTGGCCGCGGAGCGGCCGCGCGTGCTCGCGCTCGAGGACGTGCACTGGGCGGACGCGTCGTGCCTCGAGCTGACCGGGAGCTCGCGCGGATGTGCGAGAGCGCAGCCGCTCGCGCTCTACCTGATCGCGCGGCCCGAGGCGGAGCGCGGCCTCTCGATCGAGCTGGCGACCGCGATCGCTGCGCGATCTCCGCTCGAGCCGCTCGACGAGACGGGGTCGAGGAGCTCGTTCGGGCCTGCTCGGAGGGACGCCGCCAAGCGGGCTCGCCGCCCTGGATCGTCGACCGCACGGCCGGCAATCCGTTCTTCGTCGAGGAGCTCGTGCGCGCCCTCCAGGAGAACGGCAGACCTGTCGCCAGAACGGAGCTGGGAGATGCGACCGCGGCTGGGAGCACGGACGAGATGCCGCCGACGGTCGAGGGGTCTGCTCGCGTCGCGCATCGACCTCCTGCCGCGGCCCGCCGCCGTCCTCCTCCAGACGGCGTCCGTGATCGGGCGCGAGCGTGCGGGTCGAGCTGCTGGAGCGCGGTCGCCGGACGCGGCCGAGGCTCGACGAGCCGCTCGAAGCGCCTCGTCGCGCGCGGCTTCCTCGACCGCCGCGACGGAGGACGACGACGCCGATGGTCTTCCACCACGCGCTCGTGCAGGACGTCGCCTACTCGCGCCTCCTGCGCCGACAGCGGCGCGATCTCCATCGCCAGGTGGCGGACGTCGCCGAGGCGATGTACGGCGCCGGCGACGACGTCATCGACCTGCTCGCCCGCCACCTCTACCTCGGCGAGGCCGGCGCAAAGGCGATCGAGTACCTCGTGCGCGCGGGCGAGCGCGCGAGGCGGCTGTACGCGAACGACGAAGCGATCGTCCACTTCGGTCGCGCCGCCGAGCTCGCCGAGCGCGAAGCCGGACTAGCCCGAGCGCCAGCTGGAGATCCTGCTCGAGCTCGCCGACCTGCACGAGCTCGTCGGACGACTACGACGAAGCGCGTCCGCCTGTACGCGGAGGCGCGCGACGACATCCTCCGACATTCGCGCCTGGCGCGGGCTGAGCGCCGCATGTCGAAAGCGCGGCGAGTACGAGCGACGCGCTGGCCGTCGTCGACGAGGCGTTTCGCACGGAGGAGCTCGCCGGCGTCGACCTCACGCCCCTCTGGCTCGAACAGGGGACGACACTTTCGGTAGCGGGACACTTCGACGAGGCCATCGGAGTGTTCGAGCTCGGCTGGCGGCAGCCGCTGTGCGCGGCGCCGGCAGTCCCGCGTCGTTGCTCATCCCGCTCGCTCGCGCGGAGCTGATGTCCGGACGTCAGGAAGAGGCACTGCGACACGGACTCGAAGCGCAAGCCCAGTTCGACGCAGACCCCGACCTCCGCGCGCTTTCGAGCACAGCCCGGCTGCTCGGCGACATCTACACGACGCTCGGCCGGCCGGGGGAGGCGGTCGAGACCCTCGAGCGCGGCCTCGAGCTCGCCGAGCGCGTCGGGAACGTCGAGGAGATCGGCGGGTGCTTGATCAACCTCGGCCTCGCGCAGCTTGCGTTGGGCGCGTTCTCGGAGGCGACCGCCTACAACGAGCGGGCGATCGTCGAGTTCGAGAGGATCGGACACGGATCGGGTCGTGCGCTCGGCTACTCGAACCTCGCCTGGGTGCTGGCCAATCGGGCGACTACGAAGAAGCGGAGCGCTACTGCGAGAAGGCGATCGAGCTCTCCCGCTCGATCGGCCACGGCCTCGTCACCGCCGAGACGACCGACACGATGGCGTTCATCCGCCTGCGCAAGGGGTCGGCCGACGAGGCCGCGCTGAGGGCAGAAGAGGCTGCCCGCCTCTTCCTCGCGCTCGGCGCCTCGCCGAAGGCCGCGCAGTCCCTCGATCTCGCAGCCAGCGCCTGGGAGGCTGCAGGAGACGAAGCGCGGGCCAGCGAGACTCGCTCGCGGGCCCGCGCGCTCGTTTGACTAGCTGAAGCCCGATCCTCCGCCAGACGTAGGCGCGGTCAGCGAGAGACAGCCAGTCTCGTTCGCTCTGTCGTGGACATGACCGCCCTTGCTGGCCGTGGTCGCGAAGACGCAGATCGTCGGGTCGTCGTCCGTTACCGTGATCGGGCCGAACGTGGGAAAGCCGTCGGTGTCCAACACGGGGTTCTGCTGAACGGCGACTGGTTGGCCCGCCGCGCCGGCGGCGCCCTCATCCAGGATGTAGTAGACGGTGTACACCACCGACTTGCAGGCCGGAGCCCCCAGGAGCAGCTTCATGCCGAAGGTATACGGAGGCTGATTCTGCTCTGTACCTGTACCGCGGTAGAAGAAGGTCGCGCCCACTCCATTGGGGCCAGTAATGTCGGCGCAATTCGGGCCGCTCTCGGCACTCGCTGAGACCACACCGATTACGAGAACCATCGAAGCGAGCACTCCGCCGGCGAGCACCCCTATTTTGAATCGATCTCATCCTCTCCCTTTCTCGATGCCTAACCCTGCACGAAGGTCGTGTCGGAGCCCTCGAAGCTCCACGGTGGCGCGCCGGACCTCCGGCGACAGTGATCGTGACGACGCGGTTGTGGATGTCGCGATCGGCCAGGTACTGGATCAGCTTCTGCCGGTCGAACTTCGCCGATCCCACGCCGCGCGTTGATCGACCAGGCGATGTTCGCGAAGTGCGTGTTCGTCGAGACGTCTTCGTCGGCGATCCGCGTGATGCGGACGCTCGATGCCAGCACCTGGGCGACATTCCGGCCCGGCACCCGCACCTCCACCGTGACGGTCGTCCCGGACGAGGGCGTGGGAACGGATCGGGGGCGAAGCCGACGATCGCGGTGTACGAGTCGCCGGCGACAAGGCTGCGGATCGTCGCGTTCGGATGCCGTCGCCGTCCTTGTCGTCGTCGGCGTTCAGCGGATCGTTGTCGCCTTCGCCGCCGATGCACGAGTCGTCGACCGCCTTCGGGATGCCGTCGTTGTCGGCGTCGGCGAGACGGTGAAGTTCACGATGTCGGTGGCCGCGCTGCCCCCGCCCGGCGTCGAAAGCGTCGCCATGTAAGCGCCCGCGGGCCAGCCGCCGTTCGGCGGCTGCAGGTCGACGATCGTTCCTGTCCCGCTGCGCGTGAATCCCGGGCCCTTCCACCGCCCACTCGAGCTGGCGCCCGACAGCTCGGCCTCGGCGTTACGGATCGAGCCGCGAAGCGGGATGAGTCCGTACTGCAAGAAGGCGGCATCCTCTCGCGGGCTCGAGATCGCGGCGACGAGCGCGTTGGGGCCGCTGGTCGTCGGTTCGGTGCCAAGCGAGGTGAACGACGATCGGTTGAATCCGTCCATCACGATCGCCTCAAGCTCGCAGTTCGCGGGCGCGAGCGTCGAGTCGTAGTTCGTAGACCAGCTCGCGGACGTAGAGGTGAGATTCTCGGCAGCAGTCCGACCGCGATGACCTGCTTCGGCTTCTCGGCCCGCAGTGGAGGTAGAGATCGAGCGTGTCGTCCTCGGGGTTGTCATCGCTCGCGGTCACCCTCACCGGCTCCTGGCCCTCCGGCAGCGGTTCGCCCTCGGCGACGGTCGCGCAGTTCGAGAATTCGGAGGGTTGTTGTTCGAGGGCCACCAACGCCCGTCAGCGTCGCCGTGATGACGTCCCCGACTTCGAGTCCGCCCAGCGTTTGGCTGAAGGACGCGGTCCCGTCAGAGGCGGTCACTGACGCGAACGTGACGAACGACTCGCCCTCGCCTTCCTCCGAGGGATCGCAGGCCGCGTTCACGAAGAACTCCACGAAGTAGCTCCCGTCGGGAACGCTGTCGATCGAGCCCTCGACGGTCGTCGTCGCCCCGTCCAACGTCGCCGAGTCGAGCGTCGGCGAGTTCAGATCGTCGTTCGCTCCCTCGTCGAGGACGATCCCGCGCCCGATGTTCTCGTAGATGAAGTTGGCGACGATGCGGTTCTGCGAGCCGCTCTCGATGCGAACCCCGGTCCCGGTGTCGCCGTTGTTCGTCACCCTGTTGCCCGGACCGAGCTGGTTGCCGGACGACTCCTCGACGTAGATCCCGCCCCGCCGTTGCCGAGCTCCGGCGTGTCGTCGCGATCGGTGCCGACGAAGTTCGCGGCGACGACCGTACCGGTCGCGCCTTGGTTGATCTCGATCCCGTTGCCGTCGTTCTCGACGACGACGTTGCCGAGAGCGAAGTTGAGGACGAAGAGGTCGCCGGGCTCGGCATCGGCGCCGATGACGTTCCCCGTCGCCTCGGAGTCCGAGACGACGATGCCTCTGCTGTTCGAGCGAACGATGTTCGAGCTGATGGTGTTGTCGGCGGAGGCCACCCTGATTCCGGCATCCAAGAAGTCTCGGACTTCCAGGCCGCGAATCTCCGAGCCGTCGGAGCCGCCCGCGAGCACGAGGCCGTTGACCTCGGAGCCTGCGCCGTCGCCATTGATGACGATCTCGCCGGGCTCCTGGGTCTCGCCGTCGATCAACGTGACGCCGGTGATCGAGGGCAGCGCGGATCCGACGTTGATCTGCGTGTCGCCGTCGATGTCGAACTCGATCGTGTTCGCGCCGGAAGCGGCGTTCGAAGCGGTGATCGCCTCACGCAGTGTGCACTCGGTCGTCGTGCAGCCCGCGTCGGCCGGCGTCCCGTCGGAGTTCGTGTTTACTGTGAAGGTCGGCCCCGGCTGCGTCCCTCCGCCGCCTCCACCC
The DNA here is from genome assembly GCA_963830035.1 of uncultured Actinomycetes bacterium. Lineage (GTDB taxonomy): Bacteria > Actinomycetota > Thermoleophilia > Gaiellales > Gaiellaceae > GMQP-bins7. Next base: position 6,035 of record CAWHKX010000004.1, read on the forward strand.
GAGACCAGGATGCAGGCGGATAGCTCGGAAGTACTGCCGACGGCGACACTGGCGTCCGTAGCTGTGGCGGTGACATACTCGCCGACGGCGAGCGTCGGAGGCGAACGCGTGAAGCTCGTGTTCCCGGAGGCATCCGTCGTGACCGCGAACGACTCGAGAAAGCGAGCTGCCTCGCCGTTCCCCGAGGCGTCACAGGCGGCGTTCGAGAAAAGCTCGACGACGTACTGACGGTTGGGTGCGCTCGAGAGCGTGCCTTGGACGCTGCCGCCGCCGGCTGAGATCAAGACCGGGAAGTTCTGCAGGTCGTTCGCCCCCGTGTCGCCGTCGCCTGCGTCGTTTGCGGTCACACCGTTGGGGCCGAGGTCGATCCCGAGGCCGCCGTTCGTGTGGATCTCGTTGTCTCGGATCGTGTTGCGCACGTTTCCGGTGTCGCTCGAGATCGAGATGCCGTCACCGCTGTTGTAGGCGATGACGTTCTTGCCCGCCACACCCGCGGCACCGATCACGTTTCCGGAGATGCCACCGACGTTGACGATCGTGATCCCGTTGCCGTTGAGACCGCTGTTCGGAATGCTCGAGTTGCCGGTCACGTCCGTGCCGATCAGGTTCCCCTGGATCGTGTTCCCGGTGACGCCCGGCGAGACGGCGACTGAGTTCAGGAGTATCCCCGGTCCGGTGTTTCCGGAGATCAGGTTCCCCGCGCCCGAATCGGTTCCACCGATCGTGTTTCCGCTCGCCGCGAACGGCGCCGTCGATCCGCCAAACAGCTGAATGCCGCCCGGACCATTCGGCACCGCCGCAGTGCCGGCGGCGTTCGTGCCGATCCGGTTCCCCCGGATGATGTTGTTCGACCCCCCGCCGACATGGATCCCGACATTGCCGTTCCCGGAGATGACGTTCCTTGCGTTCGACGTCGTCCCGCCGATCGTGTTGCCGGACCCGCCGTTCAGGAGGACCCCGGGGTTCACGTTGGCTACGGCCGCAGTGCCGGCCGCGTTCGTGCCGATGAAGTTCCCCTGTACGACGCTTCCTCCGGAGCCCTGGAGATGGACGCCCGCTTGCCCGTTTCCGGAGATAACGTTCCCGGGGCCGATCGTCGTGCCGGAGGCGCTGCCGCCGACGATGACGCCGTCGTTCGTATTGCCGAGATCGGTCACGCCGTCAGTGTCTAGCCCGACATAGCTCGACTCGAGCGTGCTGTTGCTACCACCGAGGAAGTTCACGCCGGGGCCGAAGCGGACGATCGCCAGCCTCTTGATGGTCACGCCGCTGGCGTTGATCCTCAGTCCAGCTGTGCCGGGAGGCGCGCTGCTGCCGTCGAGCGTCACCGCGGGAGTCGTCGAGCTCCCTGGGTTCCGTCGATGGTCACCGCCTCGGTGATTATCGGAAGCGAGGAGGCGGGCGCGATGGTCATCGTGTCGGTGAATGTGATCGTGTCGGTGCCGGGCGTGGCGTTCGCGTCGAGAATCGCCTGGCGAAGCGATCCCGGGCCTGAGTCCGCTGTGGTATCGACGGTGAAGGTCGCGAGGATCCGCGCCGAGCGCAGACCCGGCCGGTAACCGATGGGCGCCTCGCCGACGCTGAAGCTGCTGACGACGGGGGGCGTCGTTCGGTCGCGGGCGTAAAGGATCAGCGACCCGGCGGCGCCAGGCGCGCCTTTCCAAAGCTCGATCCGGTTCGCATTCGAATCGAACGGCAGCGCGAGCGAGAAGAGCCCGTTGTGTGGGACGTGCGGCGCTGCGCCGTGCTCCGAGTGCGTGAACCCGACCGGCACGCCCTGGTTGGATAGGACACCGCCGCTGTTCGCGCGCTGGACAAGCCGGTACTCGCTGTTCGGACTCGGAGCCGTCTGGGGGATGGTCGACGCGAAGTAGGACTCGACGACGCTCGTACCGGTTCCCGCGCCCGTACACGTGGCGCAGATCGCGCCAGCGTCGTCCGTTGTCGTCCCCGACATCACGAACGAGAGGGTCGCCGCGACCGGAGCGGTTGCGCTCACGGTTCCCGGCCCGTGGGTCGTGCACTCGGAGTTCGTTGTGCCGCCGAAGACGCAGAGCAGGAACGCGTGGTCGGGAACCTCGAGGAGCGTGTTGACGTTGTCAGGCGCCGGTTGCGTCGCGGACGGCTTCAGCAGGCTTCGGTCGATCGTGATGAACGAGCGCTGGACGGTGTTGTAGCGCCGGTTGACCGACGGGTTCTCGGCGGCCGTGTTCTGCGAGTGAGCGCCGTCGAACGGGCTCTCACGGTTCGGAGGAGTGAGGCCGAGCGTGTGCGCGAGCTCGAGGCCGATGAGATTGCCTGTCCGACCCGGAAGCGCCAGGGCCCAGGCCTCCTGCGAGTTGACGACCGCCATGCCCTCGAAGCACGGGCTCGGCGGCCCGAGCCCGACCTTGGGATCGATCACGCCGACGACGCGGTTCGCCTGCGCATTCGGGTTCACGGCGTTGTGTGAGAGGCGGAACTGGGCCAACTCGGCCTTGATCAGGTCGTAGTTCGCACCCGTACCGCAGAACTTGCCCTGCCCGTCGATCAGATTCAGCCGCTTCAGATCGAGCAGCGTCGGCGTCACCGAGTACCGCAGCCCGCCCGCTCCACCGAGAGCGCCGATACCCGACGGCAGGGGGTACTGACGGGCGACCGCTGCTGTCATCCCGTCCTGGAGGGCCTGCTGCCCGGCGGAGGTCCACTGGCTCGAATACGACTGCGTGGCGTCGCCCATCGGGACGAACAGGACACCGAGCGAATTGGACGGGCGGTCGAAGTTTGCGCTGATGGGTGTGCTCGTGCCCGGCCGGTTCGAGAACGTGATCTGTCCCGCCGTAATTGCCCCCGTCCGCGTCGGCTTCGACTGGTACCTGAGCGTCATCGAGAACGAGGCCGAGAATGCGCTGCTTCGCGAGAGCATCGACGCCGGGACGACAAACTTCGGATCGCCCGTGGAGTCGGTCATCGGAGCGGCGGTGAACGATGCGATCGCCGGATAGGCGGTCGATGTCGGCACGGGTGTGGGGTTGGCAACCGTGCCGCCGCCGGACACAGTGAGTGTCGTGCCCTCCTTGACCTGGATCGACGCTCCCGAGCCTGCGCACGAGGGCATGCTCAGGTAGAAGCGGACGAGTGTCTCCTTGCCGTTCACAAGCACCGGGTAGGCGCCGACACCCTGGTTGATCGTGACGTCTCGGAGCTGAGGGACGAGATTGCAGGCCGGTGCCTTTTGCGTCGTGGCGCCTGAAGACGAGCCCACCGCAATCAGACCGGCGACGAGCACGAGCGCGCTGAAAACTCCGCGCCGCGCGCGCAATCGAACCACTTCCCCCAACAGTCTCAAAGATGGACCCCACGTTGCCGCAGACTGACGGCCGGACAATACAGCATTTGTTAGCGATGCCACAAGGAGGCTTTCTCGCTGAAGTGGTTTCCGATCGAGGCCGCCGGGTACCGAGCAACACATGAAGTCAAGATTTCTCGCCCTCGTGAGCGTTTGGCTGGTGGTTCTCGCCGCCGCCGCAATAGCTGTGGCTGCGACGACAGTCAACCAGACCATCCCCGTCGCAACGGGGGCCTATAACAGCTGTACGGACGAGCTGGTCGCCGTCGAGGGCAACTTGCACACGACGTCGCGCACGACGGTTTCAGGCGGTCGAGTCCACATCGGAGTGACCTATCACTTCACCGGAGTGAACGGAACAACTCCGCTGGGAGCGAGATACGTGATGATGGATGTACAGAATTATCAGACGAACTTCAGCACCGACTTCGCTCCTTCCGAGGAGACCGCCGAGAGGACCATGAACCTGACGCGACTCGGCGAAGATGGAAGCTTCGTCGACGGAGACGACCTGCGCGTGCACGTGATCGCGCACGTGACGGTGAACCCGAACGGCTTGATCACCGCCGACAAGACCGAGGCGCGAGTCGACTGCCGCTAACGGGGGCTACGACCCCGCGGCTACTTGTGCCGGTAGACGATGCGGCCGCGGGTCAGGTCGTACGGCGAGACCTGGACGTTGATCCGGTCGCCGGGCGCCATGCGAATCCGATAGCGCCTCATCTTCCCGGCGGTATACGCGATCAGCTCGTGGCCGCCGTCGAGCGCGACACGAAACATGCCGCCGCCGAGCGCTTCCAGCACTTCCCCCTCGACTTCGACCTTCTCTTCCTTCGCCATGTTCTCCAAAGATTAGAGGGCGCGCGGCCCGGAGGCCGCGCGCCCGGTGGTACTAGACGGTCTGGACGTTGATCGCCTCTGGACCCTTCGCTCCCTCGCGGGCTTCGAATTCGACTCGAGCGTTCTCGCTGAGTGACTTGAAGCCGTTGCCGGCGATGTTGGAGTGGTGGACAAAGAGATCCTTGCCACCCTCGTCGGGCGTGATGAAGCCGTAACCCTTAGCGTCGTTGAACCACTTGACTACTCCGGTTGCCATATGAAATACACCTCCCCTCACCCTCGATCGAACGGGTAGGGGAAGCCGCAGCCCCCGGTACTCGTCCTGGTTTTCGTCGCACAGACTAGCTGGTGGAGCCCCACTCACGCTTTGGGCGGAGTGACAATCAGGTCGCGAGCGCCGCGGCTTCGTCAACCGCGGCTTTCACGTCGTAGTACCGGCCGCGCGCTTCCTCGAGCGTGTCTCCGACTGCGGTGAGCCCGATACGCCCCGCTACCGCGAGCGCACTCACCATGTGGAGAACGACCCCTGTCTCACGCTCCGCGTCCCAACCGAGACCGCGCTCGGCGACGACGTCGAGTAGGTCGTCCGGTGTCAGCGACTGGTATGCGGGCGAGTCCAGGTGGTCTGTCGCCGCGTAGTACTTGAGGTCGCCGAGCCGGTTCCGGTACTCGCCGGCGAGCGGGTCGTAGACACCGTCGGTGAGCGCCGTGAGCGCGAACAGCGGGTGCGTCGTCCCTCCGCAGCGCAGGTTGATCTCGAGCGCGTAGGGCTGCCAGGCGCCGTCTTTCACCGCCGCGAAGTCCACCGAAGCGCGGCCGATGACGCCTTCGCGGGCGAGTCGGCGTCCGACCTTCAACGCCTCGGCGGCGATGAGTGCCGCGTACTCCTCGTCGGCCGGGAAGTGACACCCGAAGTACGTGTGTCCATGCGGACCGCCCAATACCTGGTCATGCGTGGACATGATGTCGACCTGTCCCGCCGGGCTCATGCGGAGCTGGACGCTGGGGCTGCGGAAGTCGGAGCCTTCGATCCGCTCCTCGACGATCCCGCCCTCGTCGTCGAGCGCGCGCAGGTACTCGTCCACGTCCATCTCGGGATCCTCCAACCGCATCGCCGGCCGTATCTCTCCATCCACGGCAGCGAGCTCGAGCAACGCGTTCCCGAGACCGCTGACGCCCTTGTCGAGCTTGAGCACCGCGCCGCGGGCTCCCGGGCTTCTTCTGCGGAGCTCGGTCAGTGCACTCCGGAGATCGTGTTCGCCGTCGACTTCGAGCCCGGCCGGATGCTGGACGCCCTCGTCCGCGAAGATCTGTCGGCTGCCGGACTTCGTCCCCAGCCGGTTCAGCTCGGGGTCCGAGCCGTAGACCGGGAGGCCGAGCGCGACTGCGAGGTTGGCCTCGTCGTCGGTCATACAGAACGGCAGCAGGAAGGCGATCTCCGGATCGCCGATGAGCGCCCGGATCCGGCGGAGCGCACCGGGCCTGGCGAGGAGCTTCCTGGACAGCGGCTCGTTGCGGCCGTCGACCAGGGAGACCGATGAAAAACGGGCGCGAGCATCGGGCGTATCGAGCTCCGGGACGAGCCCGAAGTAGTAGTCGAGCACGCGTGGATGGATGGGCTGCGACGTCACGTAGATGACGCGTGACCGCGGGGCGCGCAGAAGGCTGAGCACAAGGCAGAGGAAGCGCTCTTCGTACGCGGGGAAGACTGGGATCAGGTGATCGGGGACGTCGAAGCTGATCGAGTGCACGACGACGACGGAGCGCTCGACATCGCCGATCGAGCGGAGGGTGACTGTCGGCCAGAAGGCACGTAACTTGGCCTGGAGCTCCGTGAAGGCCGGGTCGGTCACGACGCGACGCTACCCCAGCTGCAGAGCGAAAGTCGAGGCATTTGCGTTGGTAGCGTGAGAGATGATGGAGTCTCTCGCAGACCGGGTGATCGCCGTCGCAGGCGCCGGCGGGAATCTCGGCCCCGAGGTTGTCCGACGACTTGCTTCGCGCGGGGCAACCCTCGAGCTCGGTGGCAGAGAGAAGGCACCGCTGGATGCTCTCGCCGCGGAGCTCGGCATCGAGGCTGACAACGCGTCCGTCGACCTGCTCGACGCCAGCTCGGCGCGCTCTTGGGTTGACGGCATCGTTACGCGTCACGGTCGCGTCGACGGCCTCGTCCACCTGGTGGGTGGTTGGCGCGGGGGAAAGCCGATCGAGGAGGCACCACTCGAGGATTGGGACTTCCTGAGCGGTTTGCTCGTCCGCACCGTTCTGCACGCGACACAGGCATTCGCGCCGCATCTGACCGGGAGCGGACACGGCCGCTTCGTGATCGTCTCGAGCAGTCAGGGCCAGAAGCCGACGCACACGAATGCGTCCTACGCCGCGGCGAAGGCGGCGGCAGAGGCGTGGACGCTGGCACTCGCCGACCGGTTCCGCGGATCGGGCGCGACCGCGAACATCGTCGTCGTGGGCGCGATCGTGACGCCGGCGATGCGCGACGAGACGCCGGACAAGGACTTTTCGACGTTCACCTCCGCGGAGGAGATCGCCGAGGCGGTCGGCTACCTCTGCTCGGATGCAGCCGCGTCGATGAACGGGCAACGGATCACGCTGCGCGGAGCCGTTTGACCAGCCACTCCCGCCGCAGCTGCAGCAACACGAGCAGCGGCAGCATCGTCACCACCAACCAGAGATAGACGACGGGAGCTCCGGCGACGAGGCACGCGCCGAGAACGACGAGCTGCGTGGAGAGCCCCAGATTCGCGAGGGCGAGGACGGTCAGCCGGTCGTGGTACGCGAGCTCCGTAGCGTGATCTTCGTTGCCGTTCGAAGCGCGATCGAGACGCCAGGACGAGAACGCGCGAATCGCGCGGTCCTGTGGGGCGAAGAACGCCCTGTAGGCCAACGCGAGCATCTGCTCCGGGCGCCCGCCCGAGGAGGGCACGACCTCTTCCTCCACTCCACGAGCCTCGCGATAGAGATGGGCGAGGTTGAAATCGACGCTGAGCACGAGCGTAAGCCCGCAGAATGCAGCCAGTGCGAGCCACGGTCTGCCCGTCACCGCGCCGAGGATCGCGAAGAGGACGACATTGAGCCCGGTGTCGATCTCGGTGTCGAGGTATCTCCCGAGGAGGGTGACGCGCCCCGAAAGGCGCGCCAGCCGCCCGTCCGTATTGTCGAGGAGCGTCTTCAGCTGGAGCAGGAACGCCGCAGCGACGAGCGTGCCCCAGGCGAGGAGGGCGCCCGCGACGAGTCCGGTCGCGCCGGCTGCGAGAACCACGACGGGAGGCGATACGCGCAGGGGAACGAGACCCAGAGCGAGCCGGTGAGCAAGCGGTCCGTAGAACCGCGAAACGACGAGCTCGCTCGCAGGCCGATCCTTGTCGGACGACGTGACCGGACGAAGCGCGGCGGTGTCGGTGGAAGCCGTCATGGGGAGCGCTCGATCGTAGATACTGGTGCGATGGCCGAACCGGATGGGTGGAGCGAGGTCGACAATGCGCTCGAGCGCACGTTCGAGCTCGCGAGCTTCAAGCATGCCCTCGACTTCGTGAACCGCGTGGGCGAGCTCGCCGAGCGGGAGGATCACCATCCCGGGATCGCGATCGACTACAAGCAGGTGACGCTTCGCTGGTGGACGCACACCGCCGACGGGATCACCGACCGCGACCGCGAGCTGGCCGAGAAGACGAACGCACTCGCCTAGGACTGGCAGCGTGCTCATCGTCGACGTGGGCCCGCGCGACGGGCTCCAGAACGAGCCTGACGTTCTGGCGCCGGCGCTTCGCGCCGAGCTCGTCGGCAAGCTCGTCGGAGCCGGCATACGCGCCGTCGAGGTCGCGAGCTTCGTCGATCCGCGCCGCGTTCCGCAGATGGCCGGCGCCGAGGAGGTCGTGGCGACCCTGGAGCAGGACGAAGGGGTCGTCTTCGCGGGACTCGCATTGAACGAGCGCGGATATGACCGTCTCGTCGCGTCCGGACTGGACGAGGTTCGCTTCGCCTTCGGAGTCACGGAGACCTTCAACCGTCGGAACCAGAACGCATCGGTCCGAGAATCACTCCAGGCGGCGGTGCGCATCGTCGAGCGCGCCAGAGCCGACGCCATTCGCTCGGCGGTGACGATGAGCGTCGCCTTCGGCTGCCCGTTCGAGGGCAGCGTCGACGCGGGCCTCGTGAGCGCGCTCGCGGCGGAGATCGCCGCGGCCGGTCCAGACACGCTTCTGCTCGCCGACACGATCGGCGTCGCCGTGCCGGCACAGGTGCGCAGGCTCATCGGGCGAGCGGTGGAGCTCGAAGTCCCGGTCGGCGGGCACTTCCACAACACCCGAAGCTCGGGCTATGCGAACGCCCTCGCGGCCCTGGAGTCCGGAGCCACCGTGCTCGATGCTTCGGTGGGTGGCCTCGGCGGCTGTCCCTTCGCGCCACGTGCGACCGGGAACATCGCGACCGAGGATCTCGTGTACCTGCTCGAGGGCGAGGGGCTCGATACGGGGATCGACCTGGATGCCCTCATCGGCGTATCCGCGTGGCTGGAAGGCGTGCTCGGTCGGGAGCTCGAGGGTCAGGTGTACCGGGCGGGCGGTTTCCCGCCGGCATAGATCGGCTGGCGGCAGTCTCTACGCGCGAGCGGGGAGGATCGCTCCCCGCACCTCGCCGAGCTCGACATTCCCGGCGCGCCCCCGCAGCACGACTTCATCGCCGTCCTCGAGGAACGTCCGCGTGCTCCCGTCGCCGACCCCGATGGGCCGAGCGCCGTTTCGCGTCAGCTCGATAAGGGAGCCCTCGCTCCCCGTGTCGGGACCGGAGATGGTCCCGGAGGCGAAGAGGTCCCCGGTCCTCACCGAGGCGCCGTTGCTCGTTGCGTGTGCGAGCTGTTGCGGCATCGTCCAGTAGAGACCGCGCGCGTTCGTGCGTGACACCACGGTGTCCGAGACCTCCACCTCGAGCTCGATGTCGAGCGCCCAATCGCCGGTGACTCGAAGATGGGGAAGCGGCTCGGGATCCTGGCGCGGAGGCGCCACGAAACGATCCTCGAGGAGCGCGAGCGGCGTGACCCAGGCCGAGATCGAGGTGGCGAAGGACTTCCCGAGAAACGGGCCGAGCGGCTGGTACTCCCAGGCCTGGATGTCCCGTGCGCTCCAGTCGTTGACGAGCACGACCCCGAACACGTGCTCACGGAAGGCCGACGGCGTGACTGCGGTGCCGAGGGCGCTCGGGATGCCGACGACGAATCCGAGCTCGAGCTCGATGTCGAGCCGCCGACTCGGCCCGAAGCGAGGCGTAGGATCGTCGGGCGCCTTCGACTGGCCGGAAGGTCGCACGACCGGCGTGCCGCTGACCACGACCGTCCCCGCGCGGCCGTGGTAGCCGATCGGAAGATGACGCCAGTTCGGGAGCAGGGGATCCGAGTCGGGGCGGAAGAGCCGGCCGAGGTTGGTGGCGTGCTCGAGTGACGAGTAGAAATCGACGTAGTCGGCGACCTCGAAGGGAAGGTGAACCGTCGCCTCTTCGAGCGGGATCACGTCGCGACCGCCCTCGATCAGCGCGGCCACCTTTTCGAGAGCATCCTCCCAAGCCGTTCTCCCCGAAGCGAGGAATCGGTTGAGGCTCGGCTCCGAGAACTCGGCGCCGAGCCCGTTCGCCGCCAGGTCGAGAACGCCGTGACCCGCTCGAAACCCGACTCGGGGCTCGTCACCGGCAACCGAGAAGACGCCGAACCCGACCGCCCCGTTCACAACGGCAGAATCCCCAGGTTTTCGAGCTCCTCGACCGGCTCGAAGAAGCTGCAACTGCCGATCGAGTGCATTCGCTGTCGCGCGCGCGCGAGCTCGTCGCCGCGCGCACTGCGGTCTCGCCACGAGAAGGCTCCTGGATCCAGGGAGAATGCATCCGGGTCACCTTCGCCGAGGGCGGCCTCCTCGTCGCCGAAGACGGCCGCGGCCAGCAGGTTGAGAAACCCGTGCTCGCCGTCGCTCCGCAGCGCGTGGTGGAGACCGGCCGTCGCCTTGAACGCGATCCGGCGCTCGCAACAGGCGCGAACGAAACCCGCCAGGAGGTGGGCGTCAGGTGTCGACGTGCCTCCACAGCGCACCTTCGCGCGCAGACCATGGCCCGCGACCGCGTCCAGGCGCTCCTCCAACCCGCCGTCGAGGGGAACCTCGACATAGATCTCGTCCGCAAGGTCTACGAGAGAGGCGAGATCGACTCCAGGAGGCGCCTCCACCGCCTCGATCCTTGGGTCAGGGTTCAGTCTGTCCCCGCTCTCGAGACTGTCGAGGACGACGCTGGCACCGCGGCCGACATCAGGCAGCTCGACCAGGCGTGATGCGGGACAGACGAAGCGCCCGAGCATGAACGAGCTCGAGCTCGCACGGGCGCGACGGTCCTCCTCGATCGCCTCGGGCAGATCAAGTGAAGCCGGCGGGAACAGGGGCGCATGGTCGATCAGCCCCGAGAGCAGTGCAACACGTGCGTCGTCCACCCATTCCACGATGGGGCATGTTCGCAGAGCGAGCGCTCAAGACGACTCCCTGGCGTTCCGATGGGGTCTTGGACACCCTCCATGTCGGATCCTGCGCCCAAGAGCTTCGAGCCCGCACCTCGCCCGCAGATGAGCCTGGTCTCGTCCGGTTCTGCCGAGCCCTACCGCCGACTGGCCGAGATCTTCCACGATGTCCTCTCCGAGGACAACCCGACCGCGCTCCTCGAGCGGATCGCCGACACGCTCGCCGAGCTGATCCCGTACGAGGACGTCCACATCTACGAGGCCGACGAGGCCAAGCGCGAGCTGATTCCGGTTCTCGCCCGCAGCCAGTGGGCCGACCAGGTCATGAGCGAGACATTTTCCTTCGGCGAGGGAATCACCGGCTGGGCGGTCGTCCACCGGGAGGCGGTGCTCTCGAACCAGGCGCACCTCGATCCGCGCGTGCGCTTCGTTCCCGGAACTCCGGTGGACCCGGAAGCCCTGATTGCGGTGCCGCTGATCGCCCGCGGTCGCCTCAAGGGCACGCTCAACATCTACCGCGTCGGCGAGCACGCACAGTTCACGCCCGAGGAGTTCCACCTCGCCACGCGCTTCGGCGACGCAGCGGCGCTCGCCATCGACAACGCCCACATCCGCGCTCGGCTCGAGCATCAGGCGTCGACGGACGCGCTCACCGGCCTCTACAACCATCGCGCGTTCCACGACCGACTTCGGCACGAGGTCATGCGCGCCTCTGCGGAGCACGACACCGTCGCGCTGGTCATGTTCGATCTCGACGACTTCAAGAAGGTGAACGACGTCTACGGCCACGGTGTGGGCGATCAGCTGCTCGTCCAGGTGGCGGATGTGCTCCGAGCCGCTGTTCGCGCCTCCGACGTGGTCTGCCGCATCGGCGGGGAGGAGTTCGCGATCATTCTCCCGACGGCCGACCTGCGGCGTGCGTTCGCCGTCGGCGAGCGCGTAGGAGCCGATCTCGCCAAACTGGGGGTGGAGGCCGCAGGGCGACTGACCGCCTCCACCGGAGTCGCCGTCGGTCCCCTGCACGCGGCCAATCCGCGAGAGCTGGTCGCCTGCTCGGAGGCGGCGATGATGACGGCGAAAACGCGCGGCAAGGGACTGATCGTCGGCTTCGACGAGAGCGAGCTCGAACGCCCGTCCGTCGAGAGCGCAAGTCGGGCCGACGTCCGCTCGATCGCGCACCTGAAGATGCTGCAAAGCCTCTCGGGGAAGCTCTCCCGTCTGAACGACGTCGCGCAGATCGGGCTGACGATCGCTGACGAGCTGCGGCTCCTGATCGACTACCACAACTGCCGCGTCTTTCTCCGAGACGACGACGACCTGCTGCCGATCGCGTTCCGTGGCGACCTGACTGCGGTCGAGCCGGGCGCGGCGGTGGAGCTGTCGCCGACGCAGCTCGGACGAGGTGTCACGGGACGCGTCGCAGCGACCGGCGAGCCTCTGCTCATCGGGGATGCCCGCCGCCACGAGTTCGCCGAGCAGATCGCCGGCACCGTCGAGATCGAGGAGTCGCTCCTCGCGGTTCCGCTTACGTTCGACTCACGCGTCATCGGCGTGATCGTCATCTCCAAGCTCGGGTTGAATCAGTTCGACAGCGACGACCTGAGGGTGCTCGAGGTTCTGGCCGGGCATACGTCGGTGGCGCTGGAGAATGCACGGCTGTACGAGGCCCAGCGGCGCGAGGCCGAGAGCGCGACGGCGCTCCTCGAGTTCGCGCGAGACGTCGCGACCGCAGAGGGCGTGGCCGAAGTCGCACGGCGTGTCGTCGCCGGCTCGGCCCGCATTCTCTCCAGCCCGAGCGCCTCGTTGTGGCTCCAGGATCCGACGAGCGGAGACCTCGTGCGCCTCGCAGCTCGTGAACAGCTCGCGAGCCAGGACACACGCGAGCTCGTCTCCGTCCCCGTCGAGCATCTCGGGCCATGGCTGGGTCGCTCGGAGCCGTACTTCATCGCAGCTGCGGACTACGCGGCGATCGCGACTCCGCCCGAGAGCACCGACGGTCGCTTCGCGATCGCACCGTTCAGCGTCGATCGCCGGTGGGGCGTGATTGCGGCGGCGATCCCCCCCGACAGCATGTTCGCCGACCGCGAGCTCGAGCTCCTGGGCGGACTTGCGCAGCAGACGAAGCTCGCACTGCAGAGCGCCGGGAGCTACGAGTCGCTCGAGCGGACGTTCGTCACCACGGTGGAGGCGCTGGCGAACGCTCTCGAGGCGAACGACGAGTCCACGTCCACGCACGCCCGCTGGATCACGGACCTCGCGCTCAAGGTCGGAGTCGAGCTGGGCCTCGAGGCGAAGGAGCTGAAGTGGCTCGAGCTGGGCGCCCTCTTCCACGACATCGGCAAGATCGGGATTCCGTCCGCGATCCTCCTGAAAGCGGGCCCGCTCACGCCCGAGGAGCAAGCCGTGGTCGAGACCCACCCCCTGCTCGGAGAGCGCATCCTCGAGCCCATCGCACAGCTCGCCGAGGTCCGTCGGATCGTCCGTACCTGCCACGAGCGCTACGACGGCACCGGCTACCCGAACCGGCTTGCGGGCGAACAGATCCCGATCGAGTCGAGGATCATCTTCGTCTGCGACGCCTTCCACGCGATGACGACCGACCGCCCGTATCGACCCGCCCTCGGCGAAGAGATTGCCCGTGCCCGGCTGGTGGAGGGCGCAGGCTCGCAATTCGATCCACTCGTCGTCCGAACCTGCCTGCGCGTCCTCGAGGCGACCTGAGACCCAAGTTACAACTTGTAACTTGGCGTACCTTGCGGACATGTCCGACCCTCAGGCGCCTGCGGCTTCTGCCTTGCGCAGGCCGAGGAACGCCCAGGTCCAGAAGAGGACTCCCATCCCGATCGCCAGCCCGAAGGCGGCCGCAGTGTGCGGCGGATCGCCGGCGACGAGCCCTCGTCCTGTCTCCAGGATGTAGGTGAGCGGATTCACCGAAGCGACGCTCTCGATCCAGCCCTCGAGCAGCTCGAGCGGCACGTACACCGGGGCGAAGAACAGCACGAGGAAGACCGGCATCTGCATCAGTGGCGCGGCCTGGATGGTGCGGAACCGCATCGCGAGGCCGCCCGACCAGAAGAAGCCGCAGAAGTTGACGAGCAGCGCGAGAACATAGAGCCCGACGATGTCGACCGAGGAGCCGCCGATCTCCATTCCCGCGATCAGCGCCACCGCCGTCAGGATGGTCGCGACGACCATCCAGCGCACAATGGCTGCGAGCGCGTACCCGACGACGATCCCGCTTCGATGCGGGGCTGCCAGCAGCAGACGTTTTGCGAATCCGCCTTCGAAGTCCCGGGCCACACCGAAGCCCGTGAAGACACCGCTGAAAGCAGCCGACTGCAGCAGGACGAAGACGAACTGGAACGCCGTGTAGCCGGGGGGATAGTCGAAGCCTGGGATCTCGCTGAGCTGCGAGAGCCCGCCCGCGAAAGCCGTGAAGAAGAAGAGCGGGAAGAGCATGGTCGGAAGGAAGATCTGCGGGTTCGTCAGGGCGTTCTTCAACGTCCGCCAGGCGACACCCGAGGCGACGTTCCACATGGCGCCCATCAGGTCCTCGTCATCCGCGTGCGGAGCGCCCGGGACGCCAGCGCGATCGAGATGATCCCGATCAGGATGGTGAAGCCGAATCCGAGCGCGAGTGCCTGGAGGTTCCAGCCTTCGATGATCAGGCTGCGGACCAGCTCGATCATGTACGAGACCGGGTTCAGCGTCGCCGCGGTCTGGAACCACTGGACGTCGATCAGATCGCGTGGCGTGTTCATCGAGGAGATGAAGAGGAACACGAAGAGCACGGGGAAGAGCGCCTGGATCGCTTCGCCCGAGCCGGTCCTGAACGCCAGCCAGGCGCCGAGGGCGCCGAAGGCCAGGGAGACGATCGCCGCGTAGACCATCAGCACGGCGATCCCTGCCGGACCCGACTCGAACCTCACACCCGCGGTCAGGCCGACCACGAGATAGAAGATCGCCTGCACGACGCCGAGCACAACGACTCCGGAGATCTGGCCGATGAGCAGCGCCCAGTCTCTGAGAGCAGTCAGGGAAAGCCGATTGATGAACCCCGTTTGGATGTCCCGTGCCAGATCCGTTCCCGCATTCATCGTGGAGAAGAGCGCGCCCTGAATGAAGGGAACGGCGAGGGCGAACGCCAGGAAGGAGGTAGTCGGAAAGCCCGGCAGCTCAGTAGAAGCCTGCAGTCCGGCGGCGTTGACGGCCATCAGCGCGATGGGGAAGATCATCGGCGGGATGAAGCTCGCCGGCTGCCGCGCAGTACGGACGACGGAGCGACGCGCGATGGCGCCGACCTGCGGCCAGGAGCTGCTCAAGGACGTCACTTCGACTTCGGCTCGGCCTCGGACTCCTCGGCCGCGCCTTCGAGCGTCCGCCCCGTCTTGGCCAGAAACACGTCGTCGAGCGAGGGCGCCTTGAGCTCGAGGTCGACGATGTCGACGCCGTTCGCGTCCACAGCACGCACGATGTCGGTCAGCCCCAATCCGTCCCGCAGCCGCACCGCGACGTCGCGCGTGGTGGCGAGCGGCTCGCCGAACGCGCGAGAGGAACTCGGCGATCTTCGGCCGATCCTTGTCGCTCCGCGGAATCGCATGCACGCTCGGGCGGCCGATCTCCGCCTTCAGCTCGGCGGGCGTTCCCTCGGCGACGATCCTCCCCTGGTCGATGATCCCCACCCGGTCGGCCAGGACATCGGCCTCCTCGAGGTACTGCGTCGTCAGGAAGACGGTGACGCCTTCCTCTCTGCGCAGACGGGCGACCTCTTCCCAGAGAGCCGTCCGGCTCTGCGGATCGAGGCCGGTCGTAGGCTCGTCGAGGAAGAGGATTCTCGGCAGGTGGACGAGAGCGAGCGCGAGGTCGAGACGGCGCTTCATCCCACCCGAGTAGCCCGACACCTTTCGGTCGCCCGCGTCCTCGAGCCCGACGCGGATGAGAAGCTCGTCCGCCTGGACCTTCCTGCGATCTTTGCGAACACCCTGCAGCGTCGCCTGCAGGCGCAGGTGGTCGCGGCCGGTGAGCAGCGGGTCGAGGGCAGCCTCCTGCAGCGCGACCCCGATGAGCGAGCGTACCTTCGGGCCTTGCTTGACCACGTCGTAGCCTCCGACGCGTGCCGTTCCGGACGTCGGCGGCAAGAGCGTCGTCAGGACGTGGACGGTGGTCGACTTCCCGGCGCCGTTCGGCCCGAGGAAGCCGTAGATCTCGCCGGGAGCGACGGTGATCTCGATTCCGTCCACCGCACGCGGGCCCTTCTTGTACTCGCGAACGAGCCCGAGAACCTCGATCCCGTTTGCCGGCTCCTCCACTTTCCAAGACTACCGGCGGCCGTTCGAGCCTCTAGGCCGGCTCCAGCGGGAGCTTCGAGGCGACGACCCGCTTTCCGTTCCGCTGGTAGACGACGTCGACGGAGTCGTTCTGCCGATACGTCCCCGCAACACCGATCCACATGGAGACCCAGCGCCAGATACCGAGCTGGCCTTCCGCTTTCAGCTCCCGGTCGAAGACGAGCGTCCGGCCCTCGATCGCAAAGTCGCGCCCTTCGTTCTGCGGCACACCGTTCACGTAGATCTCGAACGGCCGTGCGACGTCCGGTGGAAGGCGAACGCGGGTTCTCAGGGGCGCTGGCTTCGGCACGTTCATAGAATGGCAGGCGGTGCGCGCGCTCCTGGTTTCGGTCGGTCTCCTGCTGCTCGCCGTAGCGCTCGCACCGGCCGCGCTCGGGGGCAACGGCGGCTTCGCTCCCGTGCCGCCCGAGTCGCCGAACGCCGAACGGATCCACGACACCTGGATCTTCGTCTCCATCTTCATCGTCGCCATCTTCGTCCTCGTCGAGGTGCTGCTCGTCACGTTCATCTGGCGGTACCGGCGGCAGCGACGCCAGCGCTTCGAGGACGGCGCCCAGATCCACGGCGCGACGAACATCGAGCTGATGTGGACCCTCGCGCCGGTCGTCATCCTCTTCCTGATCGGCGGGTTCGTCTTCTACAAGCTGCCTGGAATTGCGGACGTCCCACCCGCGAGTGCGAGTGGAGAGGAGCGGCTTGAGGTTCGCGTCACGGGCCGGCAGTACTACTGGCAGTACGAGTATCCGAACGGCGCCGTGGCGATCGACAGGCTGCGTGCGCCGGCAGGCGTGCCGGTACGCCTCGAGGTCACGGCGCCGGACGAGGACGTGATCCACTCGTGGTGGATCCCGGCACTCGGCGGCAAGATCGACGCGATCCCGGGCGTCACCAACGAGACCTGGTTCCAGGTCGACCGAACCGGGACCTACGAGGGCCAGTGCGCGGAGCTGTGCGGACTCGAGCACGCGAACATGCTGGCCTCGGTGGAGGTCATGCCCCCGGCCGAGTTCGCTTCCTGGCTCGACGAGCGAGACCGCGAGCGAGCGAGCATCGAGCTCGGTGAGGAGGAGTGGCAGGGCGTGTGCGCCAAGTGCCACGGGCTCGGCGGCGAGGGGGGCATCGCTCCGCAGATCATCGGCTCCCCGGTTCTCTCGGACCGGCAGGAGCTCGAGGAGATCGTGCGGAACGGGCGGGGCGAGATGCCGGCGGTCGGCTCGGGCTGGAGCGACGAGCAGATCGACGCCCTGATCGCCTACTTGCGGGAGAACCCGCCCAGTGGCAGTTAGCAGCCGCACCCCGCACTCCGGGCTGGCACCGCGGCCGGGTCGCGAGCTGGCTCGTCACCACCGACCACAAGCGGATCGGGATCCTCTACATCGGAACGGCGCTCGCGTTCTTCGTGCTCGCGGGGATCATGGCCATGCTGATGCGCCTCCAGCTCGCGCAGGAGGACGCGGGCCTGCTCGGCCCCGACCGCTACAACGAGCTCGTCACGATCCACGGGACGGCGATGGTCTTCCTCGTCGTCGTCCCGATCCTGGCCGGGCTCGGGAACTTCCTCGTGCCGCTCATGATCGGAGCTCGCGACGTCGCTTTCCCGCGGTTGAACGCGCTCTCCTACTGGCTCTTCGCCTTCGGCGGCCTCGTGCTCATGCTCTCCTTCTTCGCCGACGGCGGGGCGGCGAAGTCGGGCTGGACTGCCTACGCGCCGCTCTCGACACAGGATCCCGGGTCTGGGCAGGACCTCTGGATCCTGTCGATCCACATCCTCACCGCCTCGTCGCTCGCCGGCGCGATCAACTTCATCGTGACGATCCAGAACATGCGCACGCGCGGGATGAGTTGGACGCGCATGCCGCTCTTCGTATGGTCGATCTACGTCTTCGCCTGGCTGCTCATGGCCGTGCTGCCGACGCTCTCGGCCGGCCTGACCATGCTCCTCCTCGACCGCGGGATCTCGATCGGCGGCTGGAGCGCGCAGACGAACTTCTTCAACGCCGCCGAGGGCGGATCGGCCGTCCTCTACCAGCACGCGTTCTGGTTCTTCGGCCACCCCGAGGTGTACATCATGGCGCTGCCGGCTTTCGGGATCATCTCGGAGGTCATCCCGGTCTTCGCGCGCAAGCCGATCTTCGGCTACAAGGCGGTCGCGTTCTCGACGGTCGCGATCGGGTTCTTCTCGCTCCTCGTCTGGGCGCATCACATGTTCACGGTCGGGCTCCCGAACTCGCTGAACGGGTTCTTCATGGTCACCTCGATGGTCATCGCGGTTCCGACCGGAGTGAAGATCTTCAACTGGCTGGCGACGCTCTGGCGCGGCAACCTGATCTTCGAGACGCCGATGCTGTTCGCGCTCGGGTTCCTCTCCATCTTCACGATCGGCGGGCTCTCGGGGATCTACCTCGCCGCCTTCCCGATCGACTGGCAGGTGCACGACACCTACTTCGTCGTCGCCCACTTCCACTACGTGATCCTCGGCGGCTCGATGTTCGCGATCTTCGCCGGCCTCTACTACTGGTGGCCGAAGATGTTCGGGACGGTGCTCGACGAGCGCCTCGGCAAGTGGCACTTCTGGCTCCTCTTCATCGGGTTCAACGTCACCTTCTTTCCGCAGCACCTGCTCGGGCTCGAGGGGATGCCGAGGCGCGTCTACACCTACTCGAACGGTGAGTGGGAGGGCTACAACCTGACCTCGACGATCGGCTCCTGGGTGATGGGCATCGGGCTCCTCTTCTTCGCCTGGAACGTCGAGCGCACCTGGCGGAAGGGAAAACGGGTCGGGAACGACCCGTGGCAGGCCGACACGCTCGAGTGGTACGCGACCTCGCCGCCACCCGCGCACAACTTCGACGAGGTGCCGTACGTGACGAGTGCCCGCCCCCTCTACGATCTGCGGCGAAGGCTGCGCGAGAAGGATGGATACCGAGCGCCCCTCTGAGCCCACGCCGGGCCTGCTGCTACGCCTGACCGCGATCGGCGGGGCACTGGCGACGGCCGCGGTGGTGGCGAGCGCAGTGCTCGAGCTCGGGACGACGCACTGGGGGATCGCGCTGGTCGCGCTGCCGCTCCTCATCGCGGTCGCGATCGTCGTGCGCCTCGCGTATCCCCGGCTCTTCGGACGCGCTCTCTCGGCGGTCGGGCTGCTACTGCTCGCGATCGCGCTCGGCGGCGTGGTCGCCTGGAGCGGGAACGCGGCGTGGGCCGAAGCGCTGCACGTCGGCGCTGCAGCGGCTGCACTCGGGGCGTCTCTGCTCGTAGTCGTGAGCGTCCACCGCAGCGCTCCGACGCGCCTGGCCACGGCTCGCGACTACCTGACGCTGACGAAGCCGCGCATCATGTCGCTCCTGCTCGTCACCGGCGCAGCGGGCATGTTCGTGGGCGCGCAGGGCGCGCCGCCGCTCGACCTCTTCGTCGTGACGATGGTCGGGCTCGCGCTCGCCTGCGGCGGCGCCTCGGCCCTGAACCACGTCCTCGACCGGGACATCGACATCCTCATGGGCAGCCGGACGCGGGAGCGGCCAGTCGCCTCGGGTCGCGTCACGCCGGCGCAGGCGCTCGAGTTCGGGCTTCTCCTGTCGGCGCTCTCCTTCGCCCTCCTCGCGTCGGCCGTGAATCTGCTGACGGCGGTGCTCGCGCTCGTGGGCAACCTCTTCTACGTCGTCGTCTACACGCGCTGGCTGAAGCGCTCGACACCGCAGAACATCGTCATCGGCGGGGCTGCCGGCGCGGTGCCGCCACTCGTCGGCTACGCCGCGGCGACGGGGAGCCTGGCTCTTCCCGCGCTCTGGCTCTTCCTGATCGTCTTCCTCTGGACACCGCCGCACTTCTGGGCGCTCGCCTTGATGATCAAGAACGCGTACGCAGCCGCCGGTGTGCCGATGCTCCCGGTCGTGAAGGGTGACCGCGAGACCGCACGCCAGATCCTGCTCTACTCGATCGCTCTGGTCGCGTTCACTCTCGCCGTGGGCCTCTGGCTCGGCCCGCTCTACACGGTCGCCGCGCTCGTGCTGGGGATGATCCTGGTGGCGCTCGCGGTGGCGCTCCGACGAGATCTCTCCCGGGCACGCGCGCAGCTGCTCTTTCACTACTCCCTTGCCTACCTTGCACTGCTCTTCGTGGCCGCCGCCGTCGACCCGCTCCTGACATGAACGACGACGCTGAGCTCTCCCGCAGGAACCTCCGCTACGGCTGGGCGCTCTTCGGCCTCTTCGTCCTGCTCTTCGCGGGAACCTTCCTCGTCGCGCTTCTGTACCTCCAGCTGGACTGAATTGGTTCGCAGAGATCCCTGAAGGCGTCCGCTTCGCGGCCGCGGAGGCTCCCGCGTTGGCGAGCGAACACAAGTCGGCCATCCCTCGATCGAGGGAGGGTTGGGGGTCTGCAGGTGCCCAAGATCATCCCTGTGCGTGCGGCTCGCCTTGCCATCCTGTCCCTCTTCCTCCTCGTCACCCCGCTCGTCGCCTCAGCGTCGGCGATGGAGATGGGACCGCCCAGCGCGCCCAAGAATCTCCACGGATTTCTTCTCCGCCCGTTGTCGGGATCCGCGTGAACGAGGGAGGCTCGTTCGAGTACTGGGACACCGACATTCCCCAGGACGCGTGCCAGGCGGGACGCCTTGCGACCTTCGGCAAGCAGTCCCACGCAGCAATCACGACCTCGGGCTCGCCCTTCGTCTCAGGGCTAACGCCGAAGGGACGGCTGCTCGCCCAGGCCGGACGGCGTCCGGTGGTGTATTCGACACCACTCGTCGCCTGGCGGCCCGTCGTCGGCGCCACCCAGTACGAGGTGCAGTGGTCGCGCGTCAAGTATCCCTGGCGCAAGCGCGGGTCGACGAGAACCTTCGCAACGACGTCGGTGCTCAAGCTGTCGCCCGGGCGCTGGTACTACCGCGTCCGCGGCCTGAACGCCGCCCAGGTCGGAACCCCGGCGATGACGTGGTCGACGCCGGTCGCCGTGCGGGTCGTGCGTCCGACGTTCTCGATCTCACGCGGTAGGTAGCGTCGGGGCGTGAGCCCCGATCTCGAGCTCGCTCTCGAACTCGCGGACGCCGCGGACGCGATCTCGCTGCCCCGCTTCCGCACGGGACTCGCGGTCGAGACGAAGCCGGATCTGACACCGGTCACGGAAGCGGACCGGATGGTGGAGTCCGAGCTTCGGCGACTCCTCTCGGAGACACGGCCGGATGACGCGATCCTGGGCGAGGAGGAGGGTGTCACCGGATCGTCCGCACGCCGCTGGATCCTCGACCCGATCGACGGCACTCGCAACTACGCGCGGGGCGTCCCGGTCTGGGCGACCCTGATCGCGCTCGAGGAGTCGGAGGCTGTCGAGCTCGGCGTGATCTCAGCGCCCGCTCTCGGTCGGCGCTGGTGGGCCGAGCGCGGCGAAGGTGCGTTCGGTGACGGGGAGCGTCTCCGGGCGTCGGAGATCTCGCGCGTGGAAGACGCCGTTCTCAGCTTCGCGTTCGAAGCTGCAGTACCGGAGGTCGCGAAGCGTGCCTGGCACGTTCGCGGGTTCGGCGACTTCTGGGCACACATGCTCGTCGCGGAGGGCGTCGTAGACGGCGCCGTGGATGCCGTGGGCGTGAGTGAGTGGGACCTGGCCGCGGTAAAGGTAATCGTCGAGGAAGCCGGAGGGCGCTTCTCGGACTTCGCGGGGGCAGCGCGGATCGACGGCGGCAGCGCGATCAGCTCGAACGGCATCCTCCACGACGAGCTCCTCCGCGCCGTCCGCGCCGGGCAGACCACGGGCCCATGACCCGCCCGGCTCGACCAGCGCCAAGTTACAAGTTGTTACAAGGCTAGATCGACGGGGCCGGCTCGGCCACGGGCGAGGTAGCGGCCTCGTCGCGTAGACGCTCGACCAGGTCGTGAATGTCGGCGATCTCCTGCTCGAGATCCTTCTGGCGCTCTTCGAGCGCGCTCAGGAACTCCTCGCGCTTGGGAGCGCGCGCCGATCTTCTACGGCCGCGATGGTGTTTTCCGCACATGTTCACCTCCCTTCTGGAGACGCAAGAAACGTGTTCAGCTCGTCGCGAAGCGCCGCGAGCGCTCTCAGCCACTCGTCGAGCAGCACGCGCCCCTCATCGGTCAGCGTGTAGCTCCGCTTCGCCGGGCCCGGCAAGTCCGCGCGCCACTCCGAGACGACGATGCCGTCGTCCTCGAGTGCCCGAAGCGCGCGGTATACGTTCCCGACGTCGACGCGCTCCTCGCCGGTGAGTGAGGGAAGTCGCTCGAGTAGCTCGTACCCGTGCGTCGGGCCCTGCGACACGAGCAGTAGCAGGGCCGGCTCGCCGAAGCGCTCGACCCGAGCACGCACCTCCCAGGCACCGTCCGCGAGGCGGTGACGCCCGCGGGCTCGAGCACGGTGTCGGTGGCGGTGCATGCTTTCATCCTATCTGTAATTTACATATGTTTGCTGAACAACGGCGCCTCGGATCTGCTCCAAGACCCCTGACCCGGCAGCGCTCGGCTCCGTAGTTCGCCACATGGACATTCAGGCGCGTCGCTGATGTGCCGACCGTCGGGGACGCGTTACGCTCGCTTCGTGTCGTCGAATCGCGCCCACCCGGTGCACGTCCTCATCGCAGGAGGAGGCGTTGCAGCGCTCGAAGCGGCGCTCGCGCTCCGCGCACTGGCCGAGGAACGCGTCAGCGTCGAGCTTCTCGCGCCCGAGCCGCACTTCTGGTACCGGCCGCTGGCGGTCGCGGAGCCGTTCGAGCTCGGCGAGGTACAACACTTTGAGCTTTCGAAGCTGGCGGCGGAGGCCGGCGCGACCTTCACACCCGGGGAGCTCGTCTCCGTCGACGCGGCTCGCCGCCTCGCCTACACCTCCCCGGGCGGCGCCGTTCCGTACACCACGCTGCTCATCGCCTGCGGTGCGATGCCGAAGCCGGGTATCGACGGGGCGCTGACGTTCCGTGGACCGGCGGATACGGACAAGATCGAAGGGCTGCTCACCGAGATCGAGGCCGGCGAGGTACGGCGAGTCGTCTTCGCAGTTCCGGCGGGCGCGGCATGGACCCTGCCTGCCTACGAGCTGGCGCTGATGACGGCGGCCTGGCTGGACAAGCGGGGTGTCGCCGGTGTGGAGATCACGCTCGTCACGCCCGAGGACGAGCCGCTGCACCTGTTCGGGCGGAAGGCGAGCGGCGCCGTCCGGGAGCTGCTCGACGAGCGCGGGATCGCTGTCCATACACGCGCGTATCCGGCGGAGGCTCGTGAGGGCGAGCTCCTCCTCGTCGCCGGCGGCATCGTCGTGGCCGATCGCGTCGTCGCGCTTCCGCGCCTGCAGGGCCCTCGGATCGGCGGGCTTCCGCAGACGTTCGAGGGATTCATCCCCGTTGACCTGCACGGACGGGTCACCGGCATGTCTGACGTCTACGCCGCCGGCGACATTACGACCTTTCCCGTCAAGCAGGGCGGCATCGCCGCTCAGCAGGCCGACGCCGCCGCCGAGGCGATCGCTGCTGCGGCTGGCATCGATGTGACACCGCGTCCATTCCAGCCCGTTCTGCGCGGGCTGCTGCTGACCGGCGCGGAGCCGCGCTATCTTCGCGGCGACCTCGCCGCCGAAACCTCGCACGCGAGCCCAGAGCCACTCTGGTGGCCGCCAGCGAAGATCGTCGGCCGCTACCTCGCTCCGTTTCTCGCCGGACTCACCGGCGACGAAGGTCAGCCGGCGCCGACCTCGGACTCGGGCGTTGCTGTGGAAGTAGAGCTCGATGTGGACACGTTGGGGAGCCGGCGCGACCGTCTCCTCGCGGCAGCAGTCGACGACGCCATGCGCCAGACAGGGGGAGCGACCGTCGGCCAAGTCATGTCGGCCGACCCCTTGGTCGTCGCGCCCGAGGACACACTCGGCGAAGTCGCAGAGAAGATGCGTGCGCGCGACGTCGGCTCGGTCCTCGTCGCCCACTACGGGCGTCTTATCGGGGTCCTCACCTCGCGGGACATGCTCCGGGTGCTCGCCGGCCGCGTGCACTCGAGCGAGGCCCGCGTGCGCGAGTGGATGACTGTCGAGCCGATCACCGTCTCAGTCAACACGACGCTCGAGGCGGCCGCGCTGCTGATGACGGAGCACCACATCCATCACCTTCCGGTCGTCGAGGGCGAGCGGCCCGTGGGGATGGTCGGCATGCGGGACGTCGTGCGCTCCGCCTCGTCCGAGTCTCTTGGCGGGATCGGGCTCGGCTTCTGAACCTGGCGGCGCGAAGGGCAATAGCCAATTTCGTAGTGCTCCTGCCTGCGCCGATGCGCCGCCGTCCCATTACGTGAGAGGAGGTTGCTCACGAGAGCACGCAGAAATCCATCGGGAGGTGCAGCGATGACGGGCAGAACGGTGGTTGAGACCGTCGACGTCAGGCGATGCGCGACGCGCGGAGGAGAGGGCACGTTTGCCCATCACTACCGTCCAAGACGACCGAGGGTTCTAGTGAACGATAAGCACGTCGCAGCGCGCCATCCGCTGAACGCCTTCGCTCACGCTATGACCGAGCAACCTCTCGACGTGGCTCAGCTCGCGAGTTCCAACGATGATCAGGTCGGCTTGATTGCGCTCGGCGACCTCCACGATCGCATCGGCGATCTCGCCGACAGCCTCCACGATCTCCGCCTCCACGCCTAGTTCTCGAAGCCGTGCTTGCGCGCCTTGAAGCTCCGAACCTGCGTCCGCGGACGGTTCACCGCCGACCATGAAAGGAACGATGCTGGTGACGACGACCCGCGCGCCGTAGAAGCCGGCAAGCTCCGCGGCTCGCTCGAGAGCACGGTTGGAGTCGTTCGTCTCGTTGTATGCAACGACGATCGTCTTCACGGATCCTCCTTTGGGCTGACATCCTCAGCCACGCCGTCGGCGAGGGCATCCTAGGCGACCGACCCCGACCTTGCGGTGTGCTCCGTAGCCGGTCAATCCTGACGCCAACATCGGCACTTTGCCACGGTCGGTTCAAGTTATTACCGGAGGATCAGCATCCTGGCACCGTGCCGACTTCGGAGGCGATTCAGTCGGCTCACGACAGTAGCGGTGTACACGATGCTGGCCGTCGAGGACTGGAACCGAGTCGAAGATCGTCGCATTCCCTCAAGGGAGAGTGTCGCGATGGCAACTACGAAGCTCACGCAGGCGAGCGCTGATAATCCCTGAATGCCCGAGACGTCCGAAACTGAGCGCCTCCGCGGCCTCATCGACGCCGGCATCGCGCTCGGCTCGGAGGAGTCCCTCGATGCCCTGCTGCAGAAGCTGGTCGAAACGGCTGCCGCACTGACCGGCGCCCGCTATGCGGCGCTCGGCGTCATCGACGAGACCGGCGACGAGCTCGAGCGTTTCCTGACGACCGGCATCGACCCCGAGCTGCATGCCGCAATCGGTGCACTGCCGCGGGGGCGCGGCATTCTTGGCGTCCTGATCAAAGACGCAGAAACGCTTCTGCTGGACTCGATCACCGACGACCCGCGCTCGGTCGGCTTCCCGCCGCACCATCCGCCCATGCGCGGGTTTCTCGGCGTTCCGATCATCCTGCGCGGGAGGGCCTACGGCAACCTCTACTTGACCGAGAAGGCGGGCGGCGCGTTCACCGCCGAGGATCAAGGACTGGTCGAGACCTTGGCCGCTCAAGCAGCGGTGGCGATCGAAAATGCACGGCTGCTTCAGGATGCGACTCACTGGTCTGCACAACTCGAGGCGCTCAACGAAGTCGGGGCGGCGCTTGCAGGCGAGGTGGAGCTGCCGCGGCTATTGCAGCTCATCTGCCGGCGCCTGCGTAGTCTGATCCGAGCGCGAGTCGTGACGATTGCGCTGCCCGCCTCCGAGGGGACGTTGCGCATCGAAGCGGCCGACGGCGTCGGTGCAGACGAGATCCTCGGGCTGCGTCTCGAGCGGGCGGGCTCGAAGAGCGGCGGCGTGTTCGAACGCCGACGCGCCGAACGCGTCGATGCACTCGCGGACGAGCCCGAGGTTGACCAACACACGACCCGTCCGATAGAAGCGCGCACCGGGCTCTACGTCCCGCTTGTCGTCGGCGCGCGACCGATTGGCGTCATCGTCGCCTACGACAAGGAGGGCAATGATCCGCGTTTCCGTGACGACGACCTTCGCCTTGCGGAGATATTCGCTGCGCGCGCCGCGGTCGCCGTTGACCTGTCGGCGCGAGTGGCGCGCGACGCGCTCCGTCGCGTCGTCGAGGCGCAAGAGCTCGAACGACGTCGGCTGGCCCGCGAGCTGCATGACCAGACAGGGCAGGAGTTGACGTCGGTGCTGCTCGGCCTGAAGGCGGTCGAGGAGGCTCGGAGCGACGCCGAGCGCGTCGACGCCTTGGCCGCTGTACGGGAGCAGGTCGTCGAGACGCTGCATGACGTGCGCCGCCTGGCTGTCGAGCTGCGGCCGAAGGCGCTTGACGACTTCGGACTCACCCCGGCGCTCGAGCGGCTGCGGGACACTTTCTCCGAGCAGACCGGGATGCGCGTCGACCTCGAGTCTCGTATCCGCGAGCGGCTTCCACCCGACGTTGAAACCGCCCTTTACCGGATCGTCCAGGAAGCGCTGACCAATATCGTCAAGCATGCCCAGGCCAGCGTCGTCAGCATTGTCTTGGCCCGCAAGGCCGGCGCGGTCACGGCTTTGGTGGAGGACGACGGCCGCGGCTTTACGCGCAACGCGAGTGGTGAGGGCCTCGGGCTTCTCGGCATGGGCGAACGGCTGGCACTCTTGGGCGGCAAGCTGAAGGTCGAGTCCAGCCCCGGCGCCGGCACGACGATCGTCGCCGAGGTCCCTTTGTCATGAGCGATGCGCGAATCCGGGTCTTGATCGTCGACGACCACCCCGTCGTTCGGAGCGGCTTGCGCAAGGTGCTCGAGTCCGAAGCCGACATCGAGGTCGTGGGCGAGGCCGGCGACGCCAGGCACGCCGTTTTCGAGACGCGGGCCCAGAAGCCCGACGTGATCCTGATGGACGTCGTCATGCCGGAGAAGAGCGGCATCGAGGCAACTCCCGACGTCCTGCACGACGCCCCCGAGGCAAAGGTTCTGATCCTCTCGATGCAGGACGACCCGAACTACGTGCGCCAGGCCTTCGCCGCCGGCGCCGCCGGCTACATCCTCAAGGAGGCCGCCGACACCGACCTCATCGCGGCTGTGCGCGAGGTGGCCAGCGGCGGGCGCTACGTCCACCCCACGCTGGGCGCGCGCATGGTCGCCGCCGAGGCCGAGGAACGCAAGCGCGCCGAAGATGACCCCCTCTCAGACCGTGAGCGCGACGTGCTGCACCTGCTCGCCCTCGGCCACACCAACCAGGAGATCGCCGCCAAGCTCTACATCTCGGTACGCACCGCCGAGACCCATCGGGCGCACATCATGCAGAAGCTGCGCCTCAGCACGCGCGCCGAGCTCGTCCGCTACGCGCTCGAGCACGGGCTGCTCGAGATCGAAGACTGACAGACGAGCAGCTTGTGCTCGGCGTCTCGCTCTGCCTCTTTCGGCGATCAGTCGGACCCGCGGTTTCACGCATCGACCGCGTTCCGACACCTACCAGCTCTTAGTACGCGAGCGACTCTCGGTTCGCTGGACACGAATCCGCGCATCCACGACGACGCAACGGTCCGGGAGCGCGAGCACCGGGTTCAAGTCGAGCTCGGCGACCGCGGGCAGGTCTTCGCCGAGACAGGACAGGCGGCACACGAGATCGACGAGCGAAGCGACGTCGGACGCGGGTGCGCCCCGAAAGCCCTCCACCAGCCTTCCGGCTTTGCCGGTCGTAACCAGCTCCTCGGCGTCTACGTCCGTGAGGGGGGCGATGCGGAAGGCGGCGTCGCCGATCAGCTCGGCGAAGATGCCGCCCGGGCCGAAGGCGACCAGTGGGCCGAAGACGGGATCCTGGACGAGGCCGGCGAGGAGCTCGGCGCCGTCTCTCACCATCGGCTGGACGATCACCGGGACGCCGATCCGGTCGACTGCTGCCCGGACGGCAGTCGCGTCCGCGAGGTCGAGCGCGATGCCGCCGGTTTCGGTCTTGTGAGCGCCGGCGGCGCCGGTTTTGACGACGACGGGGTAGCCGAAGGCGTGCGCGGCTTCCATCGCCTCCTCGGCCGAGTGCGCGACCGTCTCGCCGACGAGCGGGATCCCGTAGGCAAGCAGGAGAGCGCGGGTGTCGCCCGGCTCGAGCCAGGCGTCGTCTCGATCGGCCAGCGCGCGGTCGACAACGGCCGCGGCCGCAACGCGGTCTACCTGCAGGTTCGGAATGGAGCCAAGCGGCCGCCGCAGCCAGTCCGCGCGCTCGGCGGCACGACCCAGAGCGCGAGCCGCCGACTCGGGGTAGACGAAGGCGGCGGCAGAATGCGGCGCGGCACGCAGGGCTGCGGGAATGCCCTCGGCGCTCATGACGACGGCAAGGACGGGCTTCTCGCCGCCACCGGCACGGGCGACTGCAACGGCCACTTCGCCGGCCGTTGCGCTCACTGCCGGAACGAATAGGACGATGACCGCGTCGACGGCCGGGTCATTGAGCACGAGCGGCAGCACCGCCTCGTACGAAGCCGCAGTCGCAGAGCCGAGCATGTCGACCGGGTTCGCGAGACTTGCCTCAGCCGGGAGGAGTGTCTCGACTAGGTTGCGTGTCTCTTCGGCGAGCGGCGGCATCGTCAGGCCGGCCGCCTCGCAGGCGTCGGCGCACATGATCCCGAGTCCACCGGCATTGGTCAGCACCGCCACGCCGCGGCCACGCGGAGCCGGCTGGGACGAGAGCAGCGTCGCGACGTCGACGAGCTCCTCGAGCGAGTCGGCCCGGATCACCCCGGCCTGGTGGAAGAGCGCGTCCACGGCCGCCTCCGATCCGGCCAGCGCTGCCGTGTGCGAGCTGGCGGCGCGAGCACCGGATGCCGTTCTCCCGCTCTTGATGGCGAGGATCGGCTTGCTCCGCGCGACGCGGCGCGCAAGCTCGGCGAACTTGCGCGGGTTGCCGAACGACTCGACGTAGAGGACCACCACCTCGGTTAGGGGGTCGTCCTCCCACCATTCGAGCAGGTCGTTCGAGGAGACATCGGCCTTGTTGCCGATGGAGACGAACGCCGACAACCCAAGGCCGCGTGACTCGGCAGCTTCGAGCATGGCGAGCCCGAGGGCGCCGCTCTGGGACGAGAAACCGATGTTCCCCGCAGGTGCCTGGCGAGACGCAAACGTTGCGTTCAGCCGCGTCGCTCCGGACGCGACGCCAAGACAGTTCGGCCCGATGAGACGAGCTCCATGAGCGCGGACGAGGGCGAGCAACTGGCGCTGCTGCTCGAGCCCTTCGGCGCCGACCTCGGCGAACCCGGCCGAGATCACGACTAGCGCACGCACTCCGTTCCGCAACGCCGACTCGGCGGCCTCGAGTACGGCGATCGCGGGAACGCAGACGACGACCAGGTCGACCTCGTCCGGCACGTCATCGATCGACGCGTAGCCGCGCACGCCGGCGACGGGCTCCCCGCTTCGGTTGATCGGGTAGCTGGCACCGCTGAAGTCGCCGCCGAGGATATTCCGGAAGAGCTCGCCGCCGATGGTGCCCCGCCGCGGCGACGCACCGAGGACGGCTACCGATCGCGGCTCGAAGAACGGTCGAAGCGAGGCGGCGACGGCGCTGTGGTCGCGGGCGGCAACGCGTACCGCGTAGTCGACGGTCGCTGCGATCGGGAACGTCACCTCGACGACTCCGGCCGAGACCGTCACGCGACACACTGAAGCCCGCTTCGGAGAACACGCGCAACATCGGCCGGTTCTCCGCAACGACCTCGGCGACGAAGCGCACGATTCCTTGCTCGGCCGCACGAGTTGCGAGTTGCTCGAGCATACGCGTGCCGATCCCGCGCGCTTGGAAGTCGTCGGCGACGGCGAAGGCAACCTCGGCCATGTCGCGCTCACGCAGGCGTGCGTAACTGGCCAAGGTGACGACGCGCTCACCATCGTCGGTGGCCACCGCGCCAATCAGCGCCCCACGTTCTGTCCAGTCAGGCTCGAGATCGGGCGCGACGAGGCCAGAATTGACCGATGGATGACCGTGGAAGCGTAGATACAGGCTTTCGTCGGAAAGCTCGGCGAAGAAGCGGACGAGAGCATCGGCGTCGTGTCGTGCCGGCGGGCGCAGGCGCAGCGTGCTGCCGTCGCGCAGGATGACGTCGACAGCATGGTTCGCTTCGCTGGAATTCGTTGTCGTAGTCGCCACGCTAGTGCGACGTCGTCCCCTTGGGGTTCCCGACCTTGAGCAGTCCGACCTGGCCGAGATCGACGTCAGCGAAGGCGTGACTGACGAACGGGTAGAGGCCCTCGGCATCGAGCTTGACATCGAACACACCGCCGCCTCCGGCTGGCACGATCACCGTTTGCACATTCGTCTGCGGCGGGTTGGTCAACCCGCCGTTCACCCAGGCGCGGTCGAGCATCCCGCCGACGACGTGGAAGTTCACATTGTTGGTCGGCCCCGCGGCGACGACCCAGAAGCGGGTTGTCTCACCGGGATCTGAGGTCAGAGGGTGCGTGACGTACTGGTTCGCGTAGCCGTTGAACGTCACCCAGTCGGACAGCCTGGCGCGGGCCTTGGCAAAGTCGAGCGAGGCCGGCTCCTCGATCCCGTCGCCGTTCAGGTACCACTCGCTGCCGACGAGAACATACTCGTTGTCGACCTTCGGCAGAGCCTGCTTCGGCTGGATGATGATCGCGCCGTACATGCCGTTGGCTATATGCGCCAGCACAGGCTTGGTGCCGCAGTGGTACATGAAGACGCCGGGGTCGGTCGCCGTGAAGCGGAACTTGATCGAGCCACCGGGCGCGACGTCCTTGAACGCGACGTTCGGAGCGATGCGAGCGGCGTGGAAGTCGATCGAATGAGGAATCGAGCCGCCGTTCGTCAGCGTCATCTCGACCGTCTGCCCCTCTCGCACGTTAATGACCGGTCCGGGGGCACCGTGGCCATCGAAGGCCCAGGTGTTGTACTTGACTCCCGGCGCGATCTCGACGGTCAAGTCCTTGAGCGTCATCTGCACCTTGACGAGCTCGCCGGCCGGGATGGGCGGCAGGGCCGCGTCGTAAGGCTTGTGCGCTGCGGCCAGCTCCTGGGCGTTCTCTGGTACGACGCCGGCGAAGCTGTTCAGCGGCAGGGCGGTGTTGTGCGCCGCGGCGGTGTCGTCATGCGTCGCAGCGATGTCAGACGTGGCTGCGGCCGGCTGAGCGGCTGCGTCGCGTGCCTCGCGGGCATCTGCCCACATCAGAAGCGAAAAGAAACCGAGAACGGCAACCAGGATGCCGAGCAGCAGAGCCGCAACTTTGGCGAACACAGCCGAATCGGTCTCAACCGGTCGGGCGCGCTGGTGGGCGGAATGTGGGGCCATTTGCGATGTCTCCTTTGGTTCGTGCACTGCCCTGAAGGGTGAGCCACGCCAACCCTGGCCGAGCCGACCGATCGTCGACTCTCCTTGGGTAAACGCCGAGGGCGGCCGGAGCCGCCCTCGGGTCGAGGCACGAGACCCGCTCTTAGCCGGTCGCGACGACCGGTCTTGGCGGTGTGAGGCTCGAAGCCTCTGCCTGTGCGACCTCGCGGTGGCGCAACGCACCACCGAGCGCTAGCACCATGAACCCGATGCCGCTCAAGAGGAGTGCGATTCCGACCACGATCCCGAACAGGGCCATCTGCTCGGCCATGTAGCTCATGTTCAGCGCGGTAGAGAGCGCTGTTGCCGTGACCCACGTGTTCCGGGCCGAGTTCGACACGGGGTTTCCCTCCGCATCCTTGAGAGCTGCAGCCTCGTCGCTCGTGCCGGCCGGGTTCTCCGGGTCGTCAGACGAGATGAACCGCCCCATCTGCGAGTAGGTCAGGCCGCCCGAGCTCTCGAGTGCATGCTCGTGGATGACCTGGGCGAAGGCACGCCCCTGGGTGCCGGTCAAGACCTGTTCGTCTGCCCACTGGGACGCGTACTTCGCGACTGCCGGGTCGTCGGCTGCCCCGAAGGTGATCTGCTCCTGCTTGATGCTTTCACGGACAGTCGATCGGCCGTCGACGCCCATGTAGATCGCAGCGACTCCGAAAGCGATCAGCACCACTCCGGCGATGATCCCGCCGATCTCAAATGGTGTTCTCAGTTTCATCTCGTGCCTCCTTCGTCGTGTTTCGTGACTCCACGGTAAGCCGATAACCGCGGCGGCCCATCAGGGGCAGTGCGCAGACTCGCTGCGGGTTTGCCGCAGATCTGCTGTGGCTCGGAACTGCGTGATCTAGAACCCGAGCCCAACAGCCGGAACCACGCGTGGCTCTGGGCGCTCCCAGACGTAGGCGACCGAAGCCAGGCGCGGCGGACCGGCAACTAAATCGCGCCAGGCAACCGCGGCGGCCAAGATGTCGAGCTGGCCGAGAAGGTCCGCGAGCCCTTCCTCGGACTGGGTCTCGAAGACGAAGATCGCTTCCTGCTCGGTCAGCAGGAGTTGGTGCTGAGTGAGCGCCGTTCGGGACGGGTCGAAGGGCGGGCCCTCGGCTACGAGTTCGCGTACACCGGCAAGCGCGCCGGTCTTCAGCGGCACGACCACAGTTGCACGCCGCTGCGCAGCGCCGCGAAAACCAGCAAGACGTTCGGCGACCTCCTGGACGATTCCAGCACCCATTCCGGCGCTGGTGACGAGGTACCGGCCGTCTGCCCGCTCCATGACGAGCGCCGGCTGATCGTCGAGGCGGTCGGCACCACGACTCCCGATGCGGAGACTCAAGATCTCCTCGTAGCCGAACTGCCTGGCAATCGCTGGCCCGTCGCGCTGGCGGCCTGCAAGGTCAAGGGTTCGCGCGCCGAACGCTAGGCGGCCTAGATAGGTCAGCCCGTCGGGCTCGCGCCACTTGACTGCGTAAGTCGTCTTCACGTTGCAAGCGTAGGTCGGTATCTTCCACTTGGTATCCGTGGACAGCACTGAACTTCGCTGCGGACAACCCGCAGACCGCGTTAGCTGAGTGCGGCCTCGGTGACTTGCGCGCGGAAGTAGACGAAGGCGCCCTGGGCAGATCCCAACGCGCTTCGGCCCGCGTCGCAACCCGGACGCCGCGGAGCACTCCGTAGTTGCTGAACTCTCCAACCCACGGCGTCTCAATCGAGCTCTTGCCGACGGCTCGCGGACGGTTCTCGCAGCTGGTGCCTCCATGGTCGGGCTTCAGCTGCATCTCGCCGACTTGCTCGAAGCGGACGCGTGTTGGCCGGCCGCGCGGCGCGCTCCGCTCGACGTAGCGAGCCACGGGCCGCGATAGATCGGCGCGAGGGCTGAGATCCGGCTGGGACGCGAGGGCGGCGGTGGTTTTCCAGCGACGACGCCGCCCTCGCGGACGTCCGTGCTCAGGAGACGTCGTCTTCCTTACCTGCGGCGACGCCGGCCGGCACGAGTTGCTGGTGCTTGGCGCCTTCGAGGACGACTTTGAATGCGCCGGTTTCCCGGGCAGAGCCGAAGGCTTCGTAGGCTTCCTCCGCCTGCTCGAGCGGGAAACGGTGTGTCACGAACACCAGCGGGTCAAGCTTGCCGGCACTGACCAGATTCATCAGCCGCGGCGTCGACGATGTGTCGACAAGACCGGTGGTGATGGTCACGCCTTTGATCCACAGGCGCTCGAGATGCAACGTCGCCGGCTTGCCATGGACGCCGACGTTTGCGACGTGCCCACCCGAGCGGACGATGTCCGCGCAGAGCTCGAACGTCTCCGGGATGCCGACAGCCTCGATCGCCACATCGACGCCAACATCGTCAGTCAGCTCGAGCACACGCTCGCGCGCCGCCTCGCCCGTGAGCTCTATCGCGTCCGAGGCGCCGCACTCGATTGCGCGGGCGAGTCGAGACCGGTCGCGGTCAATGACGATGATCCGACTGGGGGTGAAGAGAGACGCGGTCAGCACGGCCGCGAGCCCGACCGGGCCGGCACCGATGACGGCGACCGTGTCGCCGGGCTTCACGTGGCCGTTGAGAACGCCGACCTCGAAGCTGGTCGGGAGTATGTCGGCCAGGAAGAGGACCTGCTCGTCAGTGAGAGCGGTGGGAACCTTGTATACCGACGTATCGGCGAACGGAATCCGCGCGTACTCGGCTTGCACGCCGTTGATGAGATGCCCAAGAATCCAGCCACCCCCACCGGTACAGAGGCCGTAACGGGCCGCCTTGCACTGCTCGCAACGGCCGCACGAGGTGATGCAGGAGGCGAGGACACGGTCACCGACCACGACCGTCGTGACGGCGTCTCCCACTTCGGTGACCGTGCCCACCGCTTCGTGGCCGAGGATCGTCCCCGGCTGCACCGCCGGCACGTCGCCCTTGAGAATGTGCAGGTCGCTGCCGCAGATCGTGCTGGCGTCGACCCGGATGATGATGTCGGTCGGGGCTTCGAGCGCGGGCTCGGGTACATCCTCCCACTGGCGCGAGCCGGGACCATGAAACACGAGTGCCTTCATTGCGTCTCCTTTGGTTACTTGGACTCTGCCCCGCGCGCACGTTCGGCGTATCAGGGGTTTACCGCAGTCTTGGCGCCGTAATTACGGGTCTCTTAGCCCGATCGACGGGCGCCGTTCGGAGCTCGTTTCTAGGATCCGTCGTGCCTGAGACTTGAGCGGCAGGAGGCTCTAGCGCTCGTACAGCCGCATCAGGCGACCAGCGCCGTGCGCTTCGCCTCGATGCCGTCGAGCAGCTGTCTGAACGACTCCGAGAACTTCTCGACGCCTTCTCGCTCCAGGGTGGCCACGACGTCGTCGTAGTCGACGCCCGCCTCGGCGAGTGCAGCGAGATGCCTTCGCGCATCCTCGACGCCCTCGGTGAGGGTCTGGCGGACCGCGCCGTGATCCTGAAAGGCGACGACGGTCTCGAGGGGCATCGTGTTGACCGTGTCAGGACCTATCAGCTCCTCGACGTAGAGCACGTCACGGTACGCGGGGTTCTTGGTCGAGGTCGACGCCCAGAGGCAGCGCTGCGCCTGAGCTCCCTCGGCGGCGAGCGCCTCCCATCGGGCACCCGAGAACGCGTTGAGGTACTGCTGGTAGGCGAGCTTCGCGTTCGCGATAGCGAGCTTCCCTTGAAGATCGTCGCGCCCGAGCTCGGAGAGGCGACGGTCGGCCTCGGTGTCCACGCGAGACACGAAGAAGCTGGCCACGGATGCGACCGGCGCAGGATCGCCGCCGTCGGCGACGAGCCGCTCGAGCCCTCGGAGGTACGCCTCGATGACGGCGGCGTGACGCTCCAGCGAGAAGATCAGCGTGATGTTGATCGAGCGGCCTGCGGCGATGCAGTCCTCGATCGCGCCGAGGCCCGGCTCGGTGCCGGGAATCTTGACGAAGACGTTCGGCCGATCGACGAGCTCGTGCAGCCGCATCGCCTGCTCGTAGGAGGCATCGCGGTCGTACGCGATATCCGGGTCGACTTCGATCGAGACGTAGCCGTCGACACGTCCGGAGTCTTCCCACGCTCGGTGCAGGACGTCGCAGGCCCGGCGCACGTCCTCGGTCGCGAGGTCGATGAAGACCTCTCTCGGGTCGGTGTCGCCGACCAGTACGTCGCGGAGCTGGTCGTCGTACCAGTCTCCCGACGAGAGCGCCTTCTCGAAGATCGTGGGGTTCGAGGTCATGCCGACGACCGCGTCTTCCTCCATGAGTCGCGCGAGCTCGCCCGTTTCGAGCATCTCCCTGGAGAGCGAGTCGATCCAGACGCTGACGCCGTGTTCCGAGAGCTGATGCAGCCGACTCCGAGCCATAGGGGCAGGTTACCGCGCGACGCCAACGGGAAACACGGCCGTAGAATGGCCGACGTGACCGACGCCGAACGCCGGAGCGAGCTGGGGCAGCAGTTCCGGGTCGATTCGATCCGCATGAGCGCCGAGGCGAAGTCCGGGCATCCCACCTCGGCCATGTCCGCCGCTGACCTGTTGGCGGTGCTCGTGGACGGCTACCTCCGCTACGACTTCGACGAGCCGAAGAGCCCGGCGAACGACCGGCTGATCTTCTCGAAGGGACACGCCTCGACGTTGCTCTACTCGGTCTATCTCGCCGCTGGCGTCATCTCGGACGAAGAGCTCCTCTCGTACCGCAGGCTCGGCAGCCGACTCGAGGGGCACCCCACCCCCGTCCTTCCGTGGGTCGACGTGGCAACAGGCTCGCTCGGACAGGGGCTCCCGATCGGCGTCGGAACCGCGCTCGCCGCGAAGCGCCTCGACCGTCTCCCGGCCAGAACCTGGGTTCTCTGCGGCGACAGCGAGATGGCCGAAGGGTCCATGTGGGAAGCGTTCGAGCATGCGGCGCACTACGAGCTCGACAACCTGACCGCGATCCTCGACGTCAACCGACTGGGACAGCGAGGCGAGACGATGGTCGGCTGGGATCTCGACGTGTACGTCGCGCGAGCTCGGGCGTTTGGCTGGCACGCAATCGCGATCGACGGGCACGACGTCGAGGAGATCGACCGCGCGTTCGCCGAGGCGGTCGCAACGCCAGGGAAGCCCACCGTCGTCGTGGCCCGGACGGTGAAGGGCAAGGGGATCGCGGCGGTCGAGAACGAGAACGGGTTCCATGGCAAGCCACTCGACGACGCGGAGGCCGCTATCGCAGAGCTCGGCGGACGTCGCGAGCTACGCGTGCAGATCGCGAGGCCCGAGCCCGGTGAACCGCACCGGTTTCAGGCCGCGAAGCTCGAGCTTCCGCGGTACGAGCTCGGTGCGGAGGTCGCCACGCGCAAGGCGTACGGCGAGGCGCTCGCCGCCGTCGGTAGCGCCCGCGGAGACGTCGTCGCGCTCGACGGTGAGGTCTCGAACTCGACGTTCGCGGAGATCTTCAAGGGGGCGCACCCCGACCGCTTCTTCGAGATGTACATCGCCGAGCAGCAGATGGTCGCCACCGCCGTCGGGCTCCAGATCGTCGGCTGGCATCCGTTCGTGTCGACGTTCGCCGCGTTCCTGTCACGCGCGTACGACTTCGTACGGATGGCGGCCGTCAGTCGTGCGCGGATCGCGCTCTCCGGGTCGCACGCTGGAGTCTCGATCGGGGAGGACGGACCGTCGCAGATGGGGCTGGAGGACATCGCCATGTTCCGGGCGATCCACGGCAGCGTCGTCCTCCACCCGTGCGACGCGAACCAGACTGCGAAGCTCGTCCAGGCCATGGCCGACGCCGCCGGCATCGCCTACATTCGAACACTTCGCCCGGCGACGCCCGTCATCTACGGGCCGGACGAGGAGTTCGAGATCGGGGGAAGCCGCACGCTTCGGTCTTCGGACGAGGACGAGGTTGCTCTCGTCGCAGCCGGGATCACCGTTCCCGAGGTGCTGAAAGCTGCCGACCGGCTGTCGAAGGACGGGATCGCAGCGCGGGTCATCGACCTGTACTCGATCAAGCCGATCGATGCCGAAACGCTGCGCGCCGCAGCCGAGGCGACGCAAGGACGGATCGTGACCGTCGAGGATCACTGGCCGGAAGGGGGACTCGGCGATGCCGTCCTCTCAGCGCTCGCAGACATCGACGAACCGCCTCGTGTCGTGAAGCTCGCCGTGCAGGGGATGCCGAGCTCGGGAACGGCAGAGGAGCTGCTCGCGGCCGCGGGCATCGACGCCGACCACATCGCCGAGGCCGCGAGCAAGCTCGTCCGTCAGACCGTGCAGACGGCGTAGACGGACAGCGAGATCGTCACTCCTCCGCCGAGATTCTGGAAGACGCGCACCCGCGCCGTCCACGCGTTACCGCGCTCGGGATACGAGTCCACCGCCACGCGGTTCGACTGGTTCGCCGTGGAGAGCGTGTAGGTATAACCGCCGCCCAGGATCTTCTTTCCGGCCGGGCACGTGTTGGTGAGCGAGTACGTCTGCCCCGCGACGAGAGCCGCGGCCGACGTGCCGGAGACTGCCGCCGGAACCTGGGAGTCGGTCGGTCCAGCCGGTCCGGTCGGACCCGCTGGACCGGACGACCCAGGAGGCCCCGCGGCGCCGGCAGGGCCGGCGGAGCCGGGAGGCCCGGTCGCGCCGGGCGGACCCGCTGGTCCAGGAGACCCGTCGGCTCCGGGAGGCCCGATCGGTCCGAGCAGGCCCTGAAGGACCGATGGGCCCCAAGGCTCCAGCGGGGCCGGCTGGCCCGTCCACGCCTGCAGGACCGGGAGGTCCGAGTGGGCCTGCAGGGCCGATCGCCCCGTCCGCACCCGGCGGGCCCTGAGGTCCAGCTGCTCCAGGTGCGCCCATCGACCCCGGTGGGCCGGGCCCGCCAGCCGGACCGACCGGCCCTTGTGGGCCTCCGGGGCCTGGCGAACCTCCGGGTCCCGATGGACCGGGAGGTCCCTGCGAGCCCTGCGCGCCGGTCTCGCCTCGGTCTCCGCTCGGCCCCTGGGCGCCTACCGAGCCTTGAAGCCCGCGAAGCCCGATCGGACCGCGACGGCTCCAGGTCACGCGGCGCTCGCTCCGGCGGCATCCCGTGGAGCCTCTGATCAAGCGCACCTCGCCGGTTCCGATCGTGTAGCAGCCGGTGAAGATCCCGCGGGCGTTCGGAATGCCGGTGCGCGCTTGCTCGGCAGCGCCGCTCGCAGCGTGCGTGAACAGCAGCAGAAGGGTCAGGAGACCGAGCAGCAGCCCACCGGACACGATCGATTTCGGGTGATACACCCTCATGAGAGACCTCCGCCGCAGATGTCTGCCTGAACGCCAGGCGAGTCCTCTGATTCGTCGCGGAGCCCTTATGTCCTTGGCTCCGCTCTACCCTTCGTCCCGATGGCCGTCTTGATCGCATCCAGCCTCCGCAAGGAGTTCTCCGGGGATCCGCTGTTTCAGGGCGTGTCCTTCACGGTCGGGCGCCGTGACCGACTCTCGCTAGCAGGGCCGAACGGCGCCGGAAAGACCACACTGCTGCGTGCAATCGCGGGCGAGACGTCCCTCCAGGGCGGTGAGCTCGCCTTTGCAAAGGGCACTCGGGTCGCGCTCCACGATCAGCGACCTCCGCGCGACCTCGGACTCACGCTCCACGACTACGTCGTCTCCGGAGCACGCGATCTGCTCGCGCTCGAGGACGAGCTCCGCACTCTCGAACGCGCCATGGAGGACGGCGCCCACGACGAGGGCACGCTTCGCCGTTACTCCGACGCCCAGTCGCGGCTCGAGCACGCCGGAGGCTGGGCCTGGCGCGAGCGCGCGACGCGTGCTGCTCGCGGCCTGGGCTTCGAGGACGACACGCTGAAGCGCCAGCTCTCGACATTCTCGGGGGGCGAGCTGACGAGAGCCTCGCTCGCGCGGGCACTCGCGGTCGATCCGGATCTCCTGCTGCTCGACGAGCCGACCAACCACCTCGATGTCGAGAGCCTCGAATGGCTGGAGACCGAGCTGGCGACCCTGGATGCGGCGGTGATCCTCGTCGCCCACGATCGCTGGTTCCTCGAGGCCGTCACCACCGCGGTGCTCGAGCTGGCGCCGGGAGGCGCGCATTTCTTCGCCGGCCCCTGGCACGAATGGCGGCGCGAGAAGGCGG
Organism: uncultured Actinomycetes bacterium; assembly: GCA_963830035.1. Lineage (GTDB taxonomy): Bacteria > Actinomycetota > Thermoleophilia > Gaiellales > Gaiellaceae > GMQP-bins7. Next base: position 45,508 of record CAWHKX010000004.1, read on the forward strand.
CGCGGGCCGCGGCCGCCGAGAAGACGGCGGATCGCGTTTCCGAGGACATCGCGCGGCTCGAGCGCTTCGTGGAGCGCTTCAGGTACAAGAAGTCGAAGGCCCGGCAGGCGCAGGCGAAGCTGACCCAGATCGGCCGTCTGGAGAAGGATCGGGCAGCAGCGCGCGGGACCTTCACGTCGTTGACCCAGGGTCGACGGACGCTCGGCTTCGACTTTCTCGATCCGCCCCGTGCGGGACGCATCGTGCTCGACGCCGCGAACATCTCGCTCTCGGCTGGCGACAAGCCGCTCCTGGAGGGGGCGAGCATCGTCGTCGAGCGCGGCGAGAAGGTCGCCCTGGTCGGGCCGAACGGGTCGGGCAAGACGACGCTTCTGGAGGCGCTCTTGACGCGCCGCTCGCCGGACGGGAACGTCGCCAGCCTCGGACACGGAGTTGTTCCCGCGTACTTCTCCCAACACACGCAGGAGCTTCCCGCCCACGGATCCGTGCTCGACTGCGCTGTCTCCGTCACGGGATTGACTCGACCTCAAGCGCAGATGCTGCTCGGCCGGTTTCTGTTCTCCGGCTGGGACATGCACGAGCGGCCCGTCTCGGCGTTGTCGGGCGGCGAGCGGAGGCGGCTCGCGCTCGCGCTGCTCGTCGCCTCGGGCGCGAACTTCCTCGTTCTCGACGAGCCCACGAATCACCTCGATCTGGAGAGCCGCGAGGCGCTCGAGGCTGCTCTCGAGGCGTTTCCGGGAACGGTTCTCATCGTCTCGCACGATCGCGCACTGCTCGACGCCGTCCCGGATCGGATCGTCGCGGTCGAGGAGCGCGGGCTTCGCTCCTACGACGGAGGCTGGGCGGACCTGACCCGTGAGCGGGACGCAGAGTCGGCGCCTCCGCCGGAGCCGGTGAAGCAGACGGGGCAAGTACGTCGCTCGCCGCCCGTGCGAAAGCCATCGTCGGAGCTCGACCTGGTCGAAGCGCAGATCGCGACGCTCGAGGCACGTGTCGCCGAGCTCGAGGGAAAGCTCGCCGAGGATTGGGCCGACATGGACGTCCTCTCCGCGCACCGTGCCACGCGCGACGAGCTGAAGGCGCTGCTCGCCCGGTGGGAGCTGCTGTTCGAGGGGACGGGATCCCCGTGACGAAACCGTGAGGCCGCGGCGTAGATCGGGCATGCACGCAGTGAGCCTCGAGGTGCCTCACCGGGCAGAGTCGGCCAAGTCCACCTTCGCAGCGGTCGCCGAGGATCATCTCGACGACGTCTACGGCTATCTCCTTTACCTGACGAAGAACTGGGCGCTGGCCGAGGACCTGACGAGCGAGACGTTCGAGACGGCACTGCGGCGCTGGCGAAGATTCGATCCGCGCCGCGGGACACACCGCGCCTGGCTACTCGCTATCGCGCGCTCGACCGCACTCGACTGGTTCCGCGCCGACGCGCGTCGCAAGCGTCGCGAGGAGCGCTCCGAAGCGGGCGTGCCGGACGCACAGGAGCACGCGTTCGGCGAGACGCTCTCACCGGAGCTCGACGAGGGGCTTCGCTCCCTGACAGCCGGGGAACGCGAGGTCGTCGCGCTGCGGGTAGTGCTCGACCTCGACGGCGACGAAACAGCCCGCCTGCTCGGGATCACGGTCACTGCGGTCTCGACGCGACTCCATAGAGCACTCGGAAAGCTGGAAGAGAGGATGAGACACGATGACGTCGCCTGACCTGATCAACGAGCTCACGGCGAGTCGGCCGGAAGCTCCCGCCGCACTGCGTGCACGGGTCCGCGAGATCGCCGCCGAAGAGAAGGCTCCGAAGCGGAGCTTCTGGCCGAGTCTCCAGTTTCGCCGGATCACGGCTGTCGCCGTCCCGACCGTCGCTGCGCTCACGCTCGTGCTGGCAGGCATCGTCGGGCTCGCCAAGTCGGACGGCGTTGGCGGCGAGAACGCCCCCACGCCTGTCCTCGTTGCGAGCCGGCTCGTCCCCGCTGGTACGCCCGGAACGCTCGTGGCGAGTCAGACCATGTATGCGCCGACGACGCTCCCGCGTAAGGAGGTCGAGGCCGGAGCGATCGCCGATCCGCAGTATCTGAGCGGACGAGCCGCAGCCGCGGACATCTTCCCCGGCCAGCAGTTCACGTCGACCGACTTCGCCGCGGACAGCGAATCGGCGATCACATCGGTCGTGACGGGATCGAACCCCGCGCTACATGAACTGCGACGGCGGCCCCCGTGTTGGGCGACGCTGACCAGAGCCAATCAGTCGGGCCGACGCTCGAGCGGGCGCAGCGCGTGAGCGCGACGCTGACCGTGGAGGTCGCGAACTCTGACGGCGTCTCCCGAGCAGCTCAGAAGGCGCTCGATCTGACCGAATCGCTCGGCGGTCACGTCGTCAGCGCGAACGTCGCGACCGGTGAGCAGGGGAACGCGGCTCTCGTCGTCCGTGTTCCGGTGGACAAGGTGCAGGAGGCGATCGTGCAGCTCTCCGCGCTCGGCCGCATCGTCTCGCAGCAGGTGACGATCGACGATCTCCAGGAGAACCTCGACCGGCTCGCCAAGCGGGAGCGTTCGGTCCGGGCACAGATCGCCGTCATCTCGGCACGGCTCGAGAGCGACACGCTGGACGCGGCCACGCGCGCACAGCTCGAGTCGCGTCTGCGAACGCTGCGGCAGGAGCTCCGCGGGCTCCGCCGCGACACCGCCGCGACGAGCGCCGAGGCGCGCATGGCGACGATTCAGCTCACGGTCGTCACTCCTGGAGTCCTTACCGCCGTCCCGGTGCCCTCGCGGCTCGACCGAACGCTCGACGAGGCGCTCAACGTCCTCGTGTGGGAGGGCGTGATCGCTCTGGCCATCGCGATCGTCGCCGCGCCGTTCGCGCTCTTGATCTTCGCGACCTGGCTCGTCCGCGAGACTCCACCGTCGGCGGGAAGAGGAAAGGCTGCTCGCGACGTAGACGCGTGGGTCAGACGCGTCGGTCTAACCCCCTTTGTCCGTGCCCAGCGTTGCGACGAGCGCCTCCGCGACCACCTTGAGCGGCCGCCCGGAGATCTGGCTCGCCTTGCGCAATCGCGCGAACGCCTCCTCCTCACTCAGCCCTTCGCGCTGCATGAGGATGCCTTTCGCCCGCTCGATCTTCTTCCGGGCGTCCAGTGCCTCCGCGAGAGAGTCGGCCTCCTCGCGCAACGCGGCCAGCTCCGCGTGTCGCGCCCGCGCCGTCTCGATCGCGGGGAGCAGGTCGCTCTCCCGAAACGGCTTGACCAGGTACCCGAAGACACCCGCCTCGACCGCGCGGGACACGAGCTCCCGCTCCCCGTACGCCGTCACCATCACGATCGGAATCGGGCGCTCGTCGAGGATCCGCCGCGCCGCCTCGATCCCGTCGAGCTGAGGCATCTTGACGTCGAGGAGCGCGACGTCGGGCTCCGTCTCACGAGCGAGGCGAACCGCCTCCTCGCCGTCCCGTGCCTCGGCGCAGACCTCGAAGCCCGCAGCCTCGAGCAGCCCCTTCAGATCGAGCCTGATGAGGGTCTCGTCCTCGGCGACGAGCACGCGGGTCATGCGGGGAAGACCACCTCTGCGCGAAGACCGTTCTCGTCGACGAGCTCGATCTCCCCGCGCAGCTCGTCATGGACGAGCGCACGGACGATGGAAAGCCCGGTGCCCGATTCCCCCTCACGGATCCCGTCTCCGTCATCCGCGATCGTCAGGGCGATGACGCCGTCCCTGCGCGCCAGTGAGATCGAAACGTGCGCACCACCGTGCTCGAGGGCGTTCTGGAAGAGCTCGGTGAAAACGAGCGCGAGAGCGGTCGCCTGCTGGCCGGCGAGCGACACGGGCGCGAGCTCCGCGCTCACCTCCTTTCCGGCGGCGAGCCCCTGCACGAGCATCGCCCGCAGCCGGTCGACGAGCTCGCCGAGGTCGACGTCGTCCTCTCGATGCTCGGTCAACACCTCGTGCACTGCGGCGATGGTGAGGATCCGGTTGACGGAGTCCTGGAGCGCTTTCAGCGGATCGACGTTCTCCGCCCGTGCCTGCAGACGAAGGAGCGAGGCGACCGCCTGGAGGTTGTTCTTGACGCGGTGGTGGATCTCCTGGGCGAGGACACCGCGCATGACCGCGCGCCCGTGCTCGAGCGCGACGGCGGCGTGGTGCGCGATCGCCTCGAGCAGAGCCTCCTCGTCGCTCGAGAAGGGCGTATCCCGATCACAGACGAGCTCGCCGATTTGCCGGCGCTTCCAGCGCAGGGGCATGCGAACCGCATAGGCGCCTGGACGGCCTTCCGGCCACGCGATCTTCCCGTCCTCGAGCACCAGCGCCGCTCCCGTTGCGTGCAGCGACTCCATCGTCGTCTTCACGATCGCCTCGACCGACTCTTCGAGGTAGAGCGACTCGGAGACGGCCTCGGAGATCTTCGCCAGCGCCTCGAGCTCCACGACACGTCGTTGTGCGCCCGCATAGAGCTGCGCATGCTCGATCGTCTGGGCAACCTGCGAGGCGATCGCGACCAGAAGCTCGATCTCCGCGTCGGTGAACTCGCGCGGCTGCCGGGTCCGCACGTTGAGTGCGCCCTCGAGCGTGTCCCGGGCGAGGATCGGCACCGCGAGTATCGACTCGTACTCGTCCTCGGGAAGGTTCGGGAAGAGCTTGAAGCGAGGATCGAGGTGGGCCTGCGCCGGGATCATGACCGGCGCCCGCTCCGCGGCAGCGACACCCGTGATCCCCTCCCCCGGTCGCATTCGCGGGGTGCGCGTCATCTCGTCGACCCGGCTCCCGTATGTCGCGCGCAACACGAGCTCGTTCGCGCGCTGGTCGTAGAGGTACACGAAGCAGGCGTCGGTGCCGAGCGCGTCCGCGACGTTCCGCGCTACCAGCTCGAGCACCTCTTGGAGGTCGAGCGAGGAGTTGACCGCGGCGATCGTGTCGGTCAGCAGGCGAAGATGCCGTGCGGTCGTGTCCACGACACCATTGTGGAGCGATCGGCACTGTCTTGTGACTTAACAGTGCCTGTCCCTGAAAGCGTCAAGAGATCGTGCCAATCTCTCCACAGGTGGCAATGAGCAGCGCGCCGGGCGTGTCGTAGGATCGCCTTACTCGTGACCTTCGACGACTGGATTCTCGCTCTTCACCTCTTGAGCGCGTTCGCGTTCGTCGGCGGGATCACGTTGTTCTGGGTGCTCATCGTTGCGTCCCGCTCGATCGACACGCCGGCAGACACGATCCGGCTGCAGCCGATCGCCACCGTCGGAGGCAGGGCAACGATGGTCGGCGCGTTCGGAACCATCATCTTTGGGATCTGGCTCGCACTCTCGTACGGCGGATACGACATCTGGGATCCGTGGATCATCGCCGCGATCGTGCTCTGGCTGGCCGCAAGCGGGATCGGCGGACCCACCGGCGCCGAGTACACGAAGGCGTATGACAGGGCGCGCGAGCTCGAGGCGGCAGGGCGCTCCGGGCCTGATGCCGAGCTGCTGGCGCTCAACCGCACGTCCAAGGGCGCCGCACTGCATGTTGCCGGCTCCGTGCTCTTGCTTCTGCTTCTCATCGACATGATCTGGAAGCCGGGCGCATGAGCACCCTCGCCGCAATTCGGCCGGACGAACAAAACCTCGCGCTCCTCCTGCACGTGCTCGGCGCAATGATCCTCGTTGGCGGCCTCCTTACAGGCGCGAGTGCGCTCGCCTTCGCCCGCGGCGATGTCGGCAACCTTCGCCTCGGCTATTGGTCTCTTCTCGCCGTCGCACTTCCTGGCTGGATCCTCATGCGCATCGGAGCACAGTGGATCTACTCCGAGCAGGGCTGGGACGATCTCCCGGACGACGTCGACGAGCCTGCGTGGCTCGGTGTCGGCTACATCGTCGCCGACCTGGGCGGTCTCATACTGCTCGTCTCGCTCATCACCGGCGGCATCGGTGTTCGCCGGCTGAGGGCCGGCGGCGGCTCGGGCCTCCTGAAGGCGACGCTGATCCTCGCGCTCGTCCTCCTCGCCGCGTACGTCGTGGCCGTCTGGGCGATGGCCGGCAAGCCCGACTAGCGCCGCCCGGAGGTTGGCTTGCAGCACGCCGCGGAATATCGGATGATGTGAGTGCAGGGTGCCGCCGCAAGGCGAGCGGCGCGCTCTGTATCTGACGGCCGATCGCGGGCTCCCAGGTGAGGAGCCCGTGGTCGTTCCGCGGCCAAAAATGCTGGCGCATTTCCGGCCGGATCCCACGCTCCGACTCGATATCCGACGGTGAGCCGTCTGGAGAACCGCCTACAGCGCGGCCAGGTACTTCTTCTTCTCCCACTCGGTGACCTGAACGCGGTATTCGTCCCACTCCTTGCGCTTCAGCTCCACATAGCGGGGGAAGATGTGCTCACCGAGCGCGCGCCGCATCAGGTCCGACTCGTCGAGCTCGTCGATCGCCTCGGCCAGAGACTCGGGCAGCGAGATGATCTTCCGCTCGCGACGCTCCTCGGTCGAGAGCCGGTAGAGGTTCTCCTCCATGGGCTCGGGGAGCTCGTAGCCCTTCTCGATCCCCTCGAGCCCGGCGTGGAGCAGTGCTGCGAACGCGAGGTAGGGATTGCAGGCGGGGTCGGGGCAGCGAATTTCCGCCCGCGTCGCCTGCTCGGATCCCGGCTTGTACAGCGGAATGCGAACGAGAGCCGAGCGATTGCGCTGGGACCAGCCGACGTACACCGGCGCCTCGTACCCCGGAACCAATCGCTTGTACGAGTTCACCCACTGCGCGAGCACGGCTGACATCTCGCGCGCGTGCACGAGCAGGCCTGCGATGAACCCCTTGGCGGCCGGAGACAGGTGGTGCTCGTCGCGCCGGTCGAAGAACTGGTTCCGACCGCCCTTGAAGAGGGACATGTGCGTGTGCATGCCCGAGCCGTTCTCGCCGAAGAGCGGCTTCGGCATGAAGGTCGCGTAGTACCCGTGCCAGGTAGCGACTTCCTTGACCACGAGTCGGTACGTCATCGTGTGGTCGGCCATCTCGAGCGCGCTCGCGTAGCGCATGTCGATCTCGTGCTGCGAGGGGCCGACCTCGTGATGGTGGTACTCGATCGGGATGCCGACCGACTCGAGCGCGCCGATGGTGTCATTTCGCATCTCGGTCGCCGCGTCGAGCGCGGTCATGGCGAAGTACCCGCCCTCGTCGATCGTCTCGGTGCCCTGGTCGTCCTCGAAGACGAAGTACTCGAGCTCAGGGCCGACGTTGAACGCGTCGAAGCCGAGATCCTTCATGCGCGCGAGCGCCTGCCGGAGGACGTACCGCGGGTCGCCCTCGTACGGCGAGCCGTCGGGAGTCACCACGTCGCAGATCAAGCGTGCCACCTTGGAGCCGATGGGCTCCCCGTTCTCGTCGCTCGCCCGCGGCATGACCTGGAACGTCGACGGATCGGGGATGGCGACCATGTCCGACTCCTCGATCGCGTTGAACCCGGTGATCGACGAGCCGTCGAAGCCCATCCCGTCGTTCAGCGCCTCCCGCATCTCCGACGGCGTGATCGCGAACGACTTCAGGTGCCCCTCGAGATCGGTGAACCAGAAGAGAACGTGTTCGATCCCCTCGTCCGTGATCCGCTTGAGGACCGCTCGCCGCGCAGCGAGGGTCGAGGTCGCGCGATCCTTGCTCCTCACCATCGTGGTCTTTGCCTTCGTCCTCGGTCTCGCCATGAGAATCCCTCCTGGAAATGGAAAAAGCCCCGGACGGAAGAACCGCCCGAGGCCTCGTCGCCTCACATTGACCGCGGCAGTCTACAGAGCCTTCGCAGAAGGCGCTCGGACGAGCAAAGCACACCGGTGCCTCAGGCCGAGGCGCCGGAGTAGCGCCTCAGTCCGAACCGCCAGAACCAGCGCGTTGCGGCAAAGAGAGCTCCCGCGAAAACGACCGAGAGGAGCAGCGTTTCCCAGTCGAGCCGCGAGGTCACGGCCTCGGCCGGCACGGTCACGGCAAACGCGACCGGGACGAGAAAGGTCACCCCGATGCGAAGCCAGCCGGGGTAGATCCCGACGGGCCAGCGCCCCGTCTGGAAGAGGCCGTCGAAGAGCTCGGTGACGTGGTGCATCTCGACGACCCAGAACGCGCCGGTCGCGATGACGAGCCAGAAGCAGTAGATCATCACCGCACCGAGGACGAGCGCGAGAGCGAACGCCAGAACATCGAGAATCCCGAGACCGGTCGTTAGCTGTGACAGCCCGAAGCCGAGAACGATCAGTCCGGTGAAGACATCAATGACCTGCCAGATGCGGATCTCGCGAACGCTGGCGAGCACCTGCGCGTCCTCGGGCTTTGTCAGCGCGTAGTCGAACTTGCCGTCCCGCACCTCGTCGATCACCCGCGACATGTTGGGCTCGACGACCATCCTCACCACGCCGAGCATCAGAATCTGGATGCCGGTCAAGCAGAGCAGCTCGGACTGCGACCAGCCGTTGAGCTTGATCCGTCTGCGAGTAGACGAGCGCCAGGACGGCGAGGGCGGTGACGAGGGTGATCGCGGACTGGAACAGCTGGACGACGAGGTTCACGCGGTACTGGAGCTCGTTCATCACCCCGACCTTCAGGAACAGCCAGGAGACGCGCACGGCGTTCATCAGTTACCAACCGCCGAGAAGCGCCTGATCGCGAACCGCCAGGCGATCCTGAAGATCGCGAGGCCGATCAGGATCCAGAGCACCTGTGCGACAAGGCCGCCGAGAAGCTCTTCGGTGGACAGGTCCCCCACGAGGGTCTCGATCGGAAAGTAGAACGCCCACTGGAAGGGCAGGAACCTCGCGATGTCCTCGACCCAGTCGGGCATGAGGGGAAGGGGTACGAGGCGACCCGAGAGCAGGAGCTCCAGGGTCATGTAGAGGTTGAAAATGGCAGCGCCGCGGGTCGTCCAGAAGCAGAGCATGCCGAGCGCCGACATGAACATCGTCCGGATGAGGTACGCACCCCAGATCGCGACAGCGAAGACGCCGATCTCGAGTGCCGACGGGTCGAGCGCCGGATCGAAGAGCAACGTGAGCGCGAATGCGATCGGCAGCCAGAGCACGATCCAGACGACCTTTGCACCGGCGAAATGCGCGATGTCGTGGTGCAGCGGATGCAGCGGCTGCAGGAGCTGGCCGGAGAGGTGACCCTCGCGAATGCGGTACTCCCAGAACGGCGCGCCGAACACGATGTTCATGTTGCGAACGAGCGTCCAGACGATGTAGTAGGCGGCGAAGTAGCCCACGGACAGGCCCTGGATGGAGCCGCCTTGCTCTTCCGCGATCGTCGTCCACACGACGAGGTAGATGACAGGCTCGGCCACCATGCCGAACATGTAGAAGTAGGTTGCGACGCGGTACTGGAACTGCTGCTGCACCGCTGTTCGCATCGTCGTCAGGTAGAAGTCGACGATCGACCGGAGGCGACCGGCTTCCGGGAGACGCGCGCTCGCGGGGACTACCGTCACTCGTCGGGCCTCTCCTGGGCGAAGACGAGCTCGATGACGTCTTCGATCGGCGGATCCTCGACATTCAGATCGAGCACTTCCTGCTCGGCGAGCAAACGCGCTGTGACGCTTGCCGTCTCGGCCTTCGGTACGCGCAACGTGACGACGTCACCGTCTCTTGAAGTCACCTCCCCGTACGCGGAGAGATCGCCGGCGCCGTTCTCGAGCGCGACGGCGATGGTCTTGTGGGCGGTGAAGGTCCTCGCGAGCTCGGCGAGCTGGCCGTCGAAGAGGATCCGGCCGTGATGGATGACGATGACCCGCTCGCAGAGAGCTTCGACGTCGGCCATGTAATGGCTCGTGAGAAGCACGGTTGCCCCATGACGCTCGTTGTACTCGGCGACGAACATCCGGATCCGCTTCTGCATCGTGACGTCGAGCCCGATCGTCGGCTCGTCGAGAAAGAGCACCTGCGGACGGTGTAGCAGCGAGCCGACGATCTCGACCTTCATGCGCTCGCCGAGAGAGAGTTGGCGAACCGGCTTGCGCACCAGGTCTCCCACATCGAGGAGCTCGACCAACTCGTCGCGGAGCGGCGTGAAGTCGGGGCGTGGAATCCGATAGATGGCGCGGTTGAGCTCGAATGAGTCGAGCGCCGGGAGGTCCCACTGCAGCTGGTTCCGATTCCCCATCACGAGCGTGATCCGCCGAAGAAAGTCCTTCTCGCGCTTCGACGGCACGTGGCCGAGCACCCGTGCCTCGCCGTCCGTGGGATACAGCAGTCCCGAGAGCATCTTCAGCGTGGTCGTCTTGCCGGCGCCGTTCGGGCCGAGGAAGCCGACGACCTCGCCGTGCTCGATGTCGAACGAGATGCGCGTCGACCGCCTTGACCTCGCGGGTCGTCCGCCGGACGAGGCTCTTGGTCGCGGCCTTGAGCCCCGCCTCCCGCTCCGGGACGTCGAAGACCTTGCGGAGCTCCGCGACGTGAACGGCGGCCTCGGTCATCCCGACCTCTTCAGCTTGCCGTGCTTCTTCGCGTACTGCTCGCCGCGACTGAACACCCACAGCCCGAGCGGGATCGAGACGACGCCGATGATGATCAGCGGCCAAAGCTCGTCCCACATCGCCGTCATTCCCTGACCTTCCAGGATCGCCTCGCGGATGCCGTCGAGCGCGTACGTCGCCGGGGAGATCGTCGCGATCCACTGCATCCACTGCGGTAGCACCTCGACCGGGTAGTAGACGCCCGAGACGACGAGCAGCGTTCCTTGCGCGACGAAGCCGAGCTGCGTCCCCTTCTCCGGCGAGATGAGGGGTAGCACCGACATCATCATCCCGATGCCGATGAACGAGACGGACGAGACGAGGAGCACGACGAAGGCGGCAAAGTAGTCCGCATTCGGGATCGAGAGGTCGAAGAAGAAGAAGGCGCAGACCACGAACAGGAACGTCGCGCGCAGGAGCCCGTAGATGATCGCGAAGACGCCCTGCCCCGCAAGGTGCATCGCGCGCGAGAGCGGGGCCATGAACGTGTACTCGATCGTCCCCTCCCAGCGCTCCCACGCGACCGTCTCCATCAGGAACTCGAAGAGGATTCCGAGATACGCCCAGACGACGGCACCGATCAGGAGCGTCGTCATCGTCGCGTTGACGTCGAGCTCGCCGCCGGTGGCCTCGATCCCCTTCGCGATGAAGACGATGGTGAGCGTGTTCGCAACGGTCCACACGAACCAGGCGACGTCCCACCAGATGTAGCGCTTGGTGAGGTAGTAGTTGCGCTCGACGACGCCCCCGGCGCCGACGAGCTCCGCGCGCATGGTGCTGACGAGAGCCCTCATGCGAACACCTCCCGGTCGTCGTCGTCGTCTTCGTCCCCTTCCGCCTCGAACGCCCGCCCGGTGGCCGAGAAGAACGCCTCCTCGAGCGTCCCGCAGCCGTAGCGGCGCTTCAGATCCTCCGCGGGCTCGAGCGCGAGCAGGCGCCCCCGGTCGAGGATCCCGACGCGCTCGGCGAGCGTCTCCGCCTCCGCGAGGTCGTGCGTGCAGAGGAGGATCGTCGAGTCGTGGTTCGTCCGGATCTCCCGGATGAAGTCCTGCACCTCGAGCTTGGAGCGCGGGTCGAGCCCCGTCGTGGGCTCGTCGAGCAGGAGCAGGACAGGCGACGTCAGGAGCGCCCTCGCGAGAGCGACCTTCTGCTGCATCCCGCGCGAGAGGTTTTCCATCGGCTCGTCCCGGCGGTCGCGCGGGAAGCCGACCCGCTCGAGGATCTCGGGGATCAGGTGCTTGGTGTCTCCTGCGGTCATGCCGTAATACCGAGCTGCGTAGCCGAGGTTCTCCGCCGACGACATCTTCTTGAAGAACGACGCCTCGACGGAGACGCGATTCACCAAACGGCGAACGGCGCGAGCGTCGGAGACGACGTCGTGGCCGAAGATGCGGGCGGTACCGCCGTCGGGCAGCAGCAGTGTCGAAAGCAGGCGGACGAGCGTCGACTTCCCGGAGCCGTTCTGGCCCAGGATCGCGACGGTCTCACCGCGCTCTAGGGTGAACGAGACGCCGTCGAGCGCGACCCGCGCCTTGCGGCCGAAGCGGCCCTTCTTGCGGTCGGGGACCCTGAACTCCTTGCGAAGCTCGTGGACCTCGACCGCCGAGACCAGATCGCGAGGAACGGCCTCCATGGGTGGTACTTCTCGAATCTCCGTCATCTGATGCTCCTCCGAGGTACTGCGTAGCGAGAATCGGGCAAGCCAGCGCCGGGCCTTCGGGGAGGCCCATGGCAACGGGTGTCTCAGCTACGAGCGAGCATCATCAAGTCGCTGACGATAGCGACCGAAGCGGCTGTGGTCAATCAGGCGGCGGTTTCACCGCGGCCGGTCTCTGCTTCGAGAAGCTTCGCCTCGTAGTAGGCGATCCGCTCCTGCAAGTGCCGATCGGTTCGCGCGAACTGCTCGCGGTAGCGATCCCAGAACTCAGCGTTCTTCGTCTTCTTCTTCTTCGCCATCGCCACCTCCAAGCAGTCTGACGATCTCGGCAAGCAGAACCTTCATGTCGAACAGCACCTCGAAGAGTAGCTTTGCGTCGTGGTCAGGTTCGGTCTCGGACACGGGTAGCAGCGTCCCCGAAGGATGTGTTTCACGCTAGTCGCTCTTTCGGCCACGTCCCCCTTGACGGACGTCCGCGGCTGAGGCTAGGCTGGCTTCAGGTCGGGAGCGGAGCAGCTCCCCGCCGAGGCGACGTGGCCTCAGGACTCGGTTTCGAGCCCTGGGGTCTTTTTCTTGGTCCAGATCGAGGAGGCGAGATGTCGGAGGTCGAGGAGCGGCACTACCTGCGAAACGGCGGCGAGACGCTGCCGGATGCGCGCGAGGCGCTCGAGTGGGCGTCGGAGACCCAGGCGGCGATGGTCGATCTCAAGTTCTGCGACCTGCTCGGCACCTGGCAGCACGTGACGCTGCCGACGAGAGCGTTCGACGAGAGCGCCTTCGACGAGGGTCTCGGCTTCGACGGCTCCTCGATCCGCGGTTGGCAGGCGATTCAGGACTCGGACATGCTGCTCATGCCGGATCCGTCCTCCGCGATTCTCGACCCGGCGACCGAGGCGCCCACGCTCTCGCTCGTCTGCGAGATCGCCGATCCGGTCACCCGCGAGCCGTACTCGAAGGATCCGCGTGGGGTCGCTCGCCGGGCGGAGGAGCACCTGCGGGCGAGCGGGATCGCCGACACCGCCTATTTCGGCCCCGAGTGCGAGTTCTTCGTCTTCGACGAGGTGCACTACGACCTCGGCCCCAACCGCTCGCACTACTCGGTCGACTCCGCGGAGGGCTACTGGAACTCCGGAAGGCCCGGGCTCGGGTACACGGCCCGACCGAAGGAGGGGTACTTCCCCGCCGCGCCGTCGGACCAGCTCCACGACCTCCGTACGGAGATGGTGCTCACGCTCGAGCGCCTCGGCATCCCCTGCGAGTTCCACCACCACGAGGTCGCATCGGGAGGCCAGTGCGAGATCGACCTGCGCTTCACGACCCTCACGCGCATGGCCGATCAGGTCATGACCTACAAGTACGTCGTCAAGAACGTCGCCCGGAAGCACGGCAAGAGCGTGACCTTCATGCCGAAGCCGATCTACGGCGACAACGGCTCGGGAATGCACACCCACCAGTCACTGTGGATGGAAGGGAACGCCGCTGATGGCGGACCGGTCCGGCTATGCGGGGCTCTCCCAGCTGGCGCGCGCGTACATCGGCGGACTGCTCGCGCATGCGCCGGCGCTCCTCGCGTTCTGCGCCCCGACGACCAACTCGTACCGGCGGCTCGTACCCGGCTTCGAGGCTCCGGTCAACCTCGTCTACTCGCAGCGGAACCGCTCGGCCTGTATTCGCATTCCGATGTACTCGGAGGCGGCGAAGGCCAAGCGGATCGAGTTCCGGCCACCCGACTCGGCGGCGAATCCGTACCTGGCGTTCTCGGCGATGCTGATGGCAGGCCTGGACGGGATCGAGCACGGTCTCGATCCGGGCGCTCCTTCCGACTACGACCTCTTCGAAGACGCCGACGGCGCGGTTCCTCAGGTACCGGGCTCGCTCTCGGAGGCGCTGGACGCGCTCGAGGACGACCACGAGTTCCTCCTGAAAGGCGACGTGTTCTCGAAGGAGCTGATCCAGACGTGGATCGCCTGGAAGCGGGAGAACGAGGTCGACGTCGTGCGGCTTCGACCGCACCCGGCCGAGTTCGCGCTCTACTACGACTGCTGACGTGACGGATCAGGCCCGCGCACGCGGGTCCGATCTGGTTTGAGCCGCGCTCAATCGGTCACTGAAGCTTCCGCGGTAGCCACCTGGCGAAATCCCTCGACGACGAGCGCGCCTGCGACGATCGCCGCCAAGCGCGGCCAGCTGGGCGGTGGCGGCGACCTGGATGCCGACGGGGATCGTGGCAAGCGCAAGCCCGGCGGCGACGAGCCTGACGGCGCTCCTCCCGAGCCCGAGCGTTCGTCTGAAGCCGACCTCGCTGACGATGAACAGCGCCGTGCCCGCTGCGAACTCCGCGGCGATCCACTCGTCAAGCGGGTCGTACGGATCGCCGACCGCCTTCTTGAGGCCCGCCGCGACGGCGACGATGCCCAGGAGGAGGCCGTAGTGCCAGTAGCCGAACGCCGTCAGGGCGATCCGCGGTCGGCGCTCCTCCGGCACGTCGACCATCGCTCGTTCGACCGCGTCTTCGTCGGAGAAGTACAGCCACCAGAGAGAGGCCGCGAGGGCAAGCGCGAGCAAGGCGACGAGCGCCAGCCCGAGGTCGAGCTCGAGCCGGGCCGCGACGCCGATGACCACGATCGACTCACCGAGCGCGACGATGATCACCAGCCCGTGTCGCTCGACGAAGTGCTCCGCCACGATGACGAACCCTTCAGTCGACGTGAGCCAGGGCGTGAACCAGAGCACGAGCGCCGCGGATCCCCAGAGCAGCCACTGGGCCGTACCGCCCAGCGCGCCACCGGCGAGGACGAGCGCCGCCGCGGCGAGGTTGAACGGAACCAACCGAAGGATCGCGCGTACCTCCGAGAGCGACGTGCCGCGGAGATACATGCCTCCGTGCAGAACGACGACGGCGAGATAGCCGATCCCGAAGGCGAGGCCCTCGCCGTTGAAGGCGTCGGGGACCGCGAGCGCGACGAGGAGAAACGCTCCCATGCCGCCGAGCAGGAGAAGCTGGTGGCGGAGATGGTCGGTGGCGATCGCATTCGTCAACCACGCGTAGCCGTCGTACATCCACCAGATCACCGCGAGCATCACGACGACCTGTGCGAGCGCGGCGGCATCTCCCCGCTCCACGAGGACGGCGGTCAGCTGCGTGATCGTGAAGACGAAGACGAGATCGAAGAACAGCTCGAGGGTGGAGACGCGAGTGGAGCGATCGGGCTCGAGCTGGGACACGCCTGAATCATCCTGAAGGGGTCAGACCCCAAGGGTCTGACCCCTTCCACGGGCGCCTACCTGAGAGCGAACGTGACGCTGATGCTCGCGCTCGTCTCCTGCTCGCCGGGAACGATCGGCGTCGACGCGGCATCCGTCGCCTGCATGCGCTCCGCGTAGTACGGCATCGCCGCACTCGACTCCGAAATGGCCTTGATCTCGCCGAGCGAGCGGCCAGCGGCCTTCGCGAGAACCTCGGCGCGTGCGCGTGCCTCGGCCACCGCCTTGCCGAGCGCCTGCCGATGGAGCGCCTCGGCGTTGCTCGAGCTCAGCCCAGGCCCCGAGATCTGGTTCGCGCCGGCTTCGGCGGCCGCGTCGATCAGCTCTGCCGCGTCGTCCACGTCAGAGGTCGCCGACACGCTGTTCGAGGCCGCGTACCCGTCGACCGCGCCCGTGTCGTTCGTGACGGGATAGACACTGACCCACTGTGTCGCGAGCTCTCGTCCGCGCGCCTGGCGGAGCGCATTGATGATCCTGCGCATCGCGTCCGCGTTCGCCGCGACAGCTGCCTTCGCAGTCGCCGCGCGAGTCTCGACTCCGAAGGACATCTGAGCCTCGTTCGGGACGGCCTCGATCGAGCCGACGCCAGTCACGGTGATCGTGTCGCCTTCGGGCGCGTCCTGGGCGCCGGCGAGATCCGGCAGAGCCGACGGCGCCTGCAAGGGCGACGAGGGTGAAGAGAGCGGCGACGACGAGCAACAGGCGCTTCATGGAGTCCTCCGCGGGTAGGTGTCGCCTGCGATACGTCGCCGCGGACACCCGCGTCACACGATCGATTCCGATGCCTGAGATGTGAGGTCCGCGGCTCTCACCCTCACTTGCTTCGCTCGAACGTCTCGCGCTCGAGCTCGCTCAGCGGCCGCGAACGACCGGTCTCCCGATCCCGAGCCACGATGACCGCCTCCGACTCGGCCGCGAGCTCGCCGTCGCGTGTCCGTATCTGCTCCCGGAGCGTGAGGCTCGCGTTGCCGATCCGCTCCAGGCGGCACGTGACGACGACCTCCTCGTCCTCGAGCCGGAGCTCTCGACGGAAGTCGATCGCGACGTGCGCGAGCACGTAGTCCCACGAGCTCCCGACTCCGCCGAGCGTGCCTTCGAGCCACTCGTCACGCCCCTCCTCGAGGTAGGTGGCGTAGACCGCGTTGTTGACATGGCGGTAGGCGTCCACGTCGCGCCAGCGGATCTCGATGCGCTTCTCGTGCATCGATCAGAAGTCGTCGGCGAAGCGGCGGCGCGCTTCCACGAGCGCCTCCTGGATCCCACCGGGCCCGGGCGCAGGCCGCTCGGCCCGCGTTCGTGGCCGCTTGAAGGTGCCCTCGCGAACGCGGGTTGCGATCGCTTCATGGGCGTCGCGAAACGGCGTCCCCTTCTTCACCAGCGCTTCGGCGGCGTCGGTCGACAGGAGGAGCGGATCCGAGGCCGCCTTCGCCATCCTCTCGCGATCCACCTCGAGCCCGCTGACGAGCACGGTGAGGGCATCGAGCGCGAGCCGGACGTCGCGACGGGTGGCGAACACCGGTGACTTGTCCTCCTGCAGGTCGCGGTCGTACGCGAGCGGAAGACCTTTTACGGTCGCGAGCAGGCCCGTCAGGCGACCGATCGCAGTACCGGCCTTGCCGCGCGCGAGTTCCGCGACGTCCGGGTTGAGCTTCTGCGGCATCATCGAGGATCCCGTCGCCGCGGTCTCCGGGAGCCGCGCAAACCCGAACTCCGCCGTCGCCCAGAGCACGATCTCCTCACCGATGCGCGAGAGATGCATGAACAGCATCGCGGCCGCATAGAGGTAGTCGAGCGCGAAGTCGCGATCCGCGACCGCGTCTACCGAGTTGCGCATCTGCCGGGGCGGCTGCGGCAGCTCGAGCGTCGAGCCGGCGAGCGCACCCGCACCGAGCGGGCTCTCCGACGCCGCTTCCGCCGCGGCCGCGAAGCGCGTCCTGTCTCGGTCGAGCATCTCGACCCAGGCCAACAGGTGGTGGCCGAGCGTGATCGGCTGCGCCCGTTGGAGATGCGTGTACCCGGGCATGAGAGTTGCCGCCTCCGACTCGGCGAACGAGAGGACGACGAGCGCGAGCGAGTCGATCGCATCTCGCGCCTCGGCGCAGGCATCCAGGACGTACAGTCGCAGCGCCGCAGCCACCTGGTCGTTGCGCGAGCGGCCTGCATGGATCTTGCGCCCGACGTCGCCGAGCAGGCGTTCGATCGCGGAATGCACGTCTTCGTCGGAGTCGAGGTACGAGCTCGGCTCGAGCACGATCTCGGCGAGACGGCTCTCGACCTCGTCGAGCTCGTCCGCATTCAGCAAGCCGGCATCGGCCAGCCGCCGGGCATGCTCGGCCGTCGCCTCGCAGTCGTAGGGGAGAAGCTCCAGGTCGTCGGCGCGGAGAAACTCCCACACCTGCGGATCCAGATCCTCGCCTACCCGCCCCTTCCAGGTCGTCACACGGTGATCTTGGCGCGTTTCCGCGCCGCGTGCAGCTCGGTCTCGAGCGACGAGATCCTGATGAACCCCTCGGCCGCCTCGTGCGGGAAGGTCTCGCCCGTGGCGTAGGAAGCGAGCTCTGCTGCGTAGAGCAGGTGCGGCGAGCGACGACCGGTGACGACGGCCGCGTTCGGGCGTAGCGCGAGGCGCACGTCGCCGGTGACGAGCTCCTGGGTCGAGTCGACGAACGCGTCGATCGCCTCCCGCGCCGGGCTGAACCAGCGCCCCTCGTACACGAGCTCGGTCCACCGCTGCTCGAGCGGACGCTTGAGCCGCGCTTCGTCCCTGGTCAGGATCACGTCCTCGAGAGCCGAGTGCGCCGTGATCAGGGCAATCGCACCCGGAGCCTCGTACACCTCACGGCTCTTGATGCCTACCGCGCGGTTCTCGATCATGTCGATCCGCCCGATCCCGTACGCGCCCGCGAGGCGGTTCACCTCGGCGATCAGCGCCGCCAGCGGAAGGTCCTCTCCGTCGAGCGAGACGGGGATCCCGCGCTCGAAGCCGACCACGATCTCGACGGGAGCAGGTGCGGACGCAGGATCGGAGGTGAGCGCGTACGGCTCGTCCGGAGGACGGTTCCAGGGATCCTCGAGGATCCCCGCCTCGATGGCGCGCCCAAAGAGATTCTCGTCGATCGAGTACGGGGAAGCGGCCGTCTGAACGACCGGGATACCCCGCGCGAGCGCGTACTCGATCTCCTCGTCGCGGGTCCAGATCCGGTCGCGGAGCGGCGCGAGCACGCGCACGCCCGGATAGTGGGCCTTGAAGGCGAGCTCGAAGCGGAGCTGATCGTTGCCCTTGCCGGTGCAGCCGTGCACCACTGCCTCCGCGCCGAGCTCGAGAGCGATCTCGGCCACCGCCTGCGCGATGACCGGGCGCGAGAGCGCCGAGACGAGGGGGTACTTGCCCTCGTAGAGCGCGTTGGTCACGATCGCGCGCGCGCACTGCTCCTCGGCGAACGCGTCCTTGCGGTCGATCACGAGCACGTCCTCCGCGCCGGCCGCGTTGGCACGCGTGATCGACTCCTCGAGATCGAACGCCTGCCCGACGTCGACGAGCACGGCGACCACCTCGTCGAAGCCGTACGGCTCCTCCTTCAGCCAGGCGACGATGCAGCTCGTGTCGAGCCCGCCGGAGTAGGCGACGACGGCCGTCTTCCTCATGCGGCGCCCTGCAGCAGGTACCCGGCGAGCTCGTCGGCGAGGACTGCGGCCGGCGTTCCCTCCCGGGCGACGACGAGGATCGAGTTGTCTCCGGCCAGCGTCCCGGCGATGCCCGGATGTCCCGCCTCGTCGATCGCCTGCGCGAGGGCGTTCGCATATCCGGACGGGGTGCTCACGACGACGAGGGTGCCGGCGGCTTCGAGACTTACGGCGTAGCGCCGCATCGCGGCACCGAGCGCGCGCAGGCGGTCAGAGTCGCTCGTGCCGGGAGGCGCATACACGAGCCGGCCGCTCGGGGCTCGCACCTTGACGAGGCCGAGATCCGCGATGTCGCGCGAGACCGTGGTCTGTACCACCTCGAAACCGGCGTCCTTCAGCGCGGCCGCGACCTCCGCCTGGGTCGAGAGCGCGCGCTCGCGTACGAGACGAAGGATGGTGCTCTGCCTGTCGCGTCTGTTCATAGTATGCGAGACCTTAGCGATATATGCGGACTAAGTTACAACTTGTAACTTGGACTTGCTCGTGTGCGTTGCCAAGACGCTGGCGAGGATGGACAGTGCTTCGGCAACTTCGTCGGCTCCGATCGTGAGCGGCGGGGCGAGTCGCACGACATCGTCTCCCGCGGTGAGCACCAGCAGCCCACGATCGCGGCACGTGTCGACGATCTCGCCCGCATTCCCGGCGACGACCGCCCCCAGGAGGAGCCCTCGCCCGCGCACTGCGAGAACGCCCGGGAACGAGGCCAGCCCGCGCCTGAGCGCGCTGCCGTGCTCGACCACGGCAGCGAGCAGTTCTTCGTCGATCGCGTCGACCACCGCGCACGCCACGGCGCATGTGACCGGATTGCCGCCGAAGGTCGAGCCGTGGTCGCCCGGCGCGAACGCACCGGCGGCATCGTCGGCGACGAGCAGGGCTCCGATCGGAAGCCCGTTCGCGAGGCTCTTGGCGAGCGTGACGAGATCCGGCGTCACGCCGAGTGGCTCGAACGCGAAGAACGATCCGGTGCGACCCACGCCCGTCTGGATCTCGTCGAGGCAGAGCAGCGTCGGCAGCTCGGCCGCGGCGGCCAGGAACTCGGAGTCGAGAGCGACGATGCCGCCCTCACCGAGGATCGGCTCGAGAAGCACGAGACCGACGTCCTTCGTGACGGCTGCGCGAAGTGCGCCGACGTCGTTCGGAGGCACGAATCGCACACCTGGAATCAGCGGCTCGAAGGCGGTCCGCTTCGAAGCCTGGCCCGTTACGGACAACGCTCCGAGGGTTCGGCCGTGGAAGCTCCCTTCGAGGGCGACGACTCCTGGCTTGCCTGTCGCTTTGCGTGCGTACTTGAGCGCTGCCTCGATCGCCTCGGCGCCGGAGTTGCAGAAGAACGCCTGCGCGCCACCGAAACGGCCGGAGAGTCGCGCCGCCAGCGCCTCTGCCGGCTCCGTGCGGTAGAGGTTCGAGGAATGCCAGAGGCGGTCGAGCTGCCCGTGCGCGGCCGCCAGCGGCGCGGGGTGGCAGTGACCGAGCCCGACGACCGCGATCCCCCCGCCGAAATCGAGATACTCGCGCCCTTCGTTGTCCCAGACACGTGCGCCCTCACCGCGCACGATCGTGAGATCCGCCCGCGGGTAGGTCGGAAGGAGCCGGTCGACGCCTTGTAACAGGCTGTTACCTGGAGCCGTCACGCCAGCACCTCGGTCGCTCCGATCTCGGCTCGGACACCGAGACGTGCAGCTCGGACGGCGGCAAGAAGCTTCGGCACGATGCCGCCCTCGAACGCGCCCGCTGCAAGGAGCGAGTCGGCACGGGCGGCCTCGATGCGATCGGCCCAGGCGCCGTCCACGAATACCCCGGGCACGTCGGAGACGAAGACGATGCGATCGGCTCCGAGCCCCACTGCGAGCGCGCCGGCCGCCTCGTCGGCGTTCACGTTCAGCGGGCCGACGGCGATCGGCGCGATCACCGGGATCCGACCTGCAGCGAGCGCCTCCTCGATCACAGCGGGCCGCGACGGAACCGGCTCGCCCACGAGGCCGAGCCCAGGAACCAGTCGGGCCTCGAGACCGATCTCGTCGCCGACCAGGGGAAGTGCCGCGTGGCCGAGCGCGGCGGACGCCTCGGCCCCGACGGCGACCAGCGACTCGCGCACGATGGCGAGGGCCGCTGGGCTTGTGAAGCGCCGACCGTTCACGAATTCGACAGGAATTCCACGCCGCCTGAGCTCGGCGTTGATCTGCGGTCCGGCGCCGTGGACGACGACGACCTCGTCCCCGGCCTGGAAGAGGTCGAGCGCGTGGCGTGCGGCCGTGACCGCGACGCCGCCCCCGAGCTTCAGGACGACTCGGCTCAAGTCGTGTACTCCGCGTTCAGCCGGACGTAGTCGTAGGTTAGGTCGGAGGCGAGGTACGCGGCGGACCCGGATCCGAGACCGAGGTCGAGATCGATGGAGACGGCGGCACCCGTGAGCTCGGGCGCGGAGCCCGTGGGTACGCCTCGCTCGAACACGCACGTCCCGTCGAACGCGACCGTCAGGAGCTCCGGCCGGAGGTGCGCGAAGCCGCCGTTCCAGGGAGCAGAGCCTGCCGCGGCGAGCACCCGTCCCCAGTTGGGATCGTGGCCGAACGCCGCGGTCTTGACCAGCGGCGAGGTTGCGATCCTGCGGGCGACAGCAGTGGCCTCGTCGTCCGAAACCGCACCCGAGACGGTGATCTCGAGCAACACCGTCGAACCCTCGCCGTCGGCCACGATCTGGCGTGCGAGATCGGCACAGACATCGTGGAGGGCGCCTGTGAATGCCTCGTCGGTCGCCGCGTCTCTCGTCACTCCGCTCGCCCCGTTTGCAAGCATGACCACCGCGTCGTTCGTGGAGCAGTCTCCGTCCACCGAGATGCGGTTGAACGTCGCGTCCGCTGCGGCGCGAAGGAGGGCGCCTGCCTCGCCCGGTTCCAGAGGGAAGTCCGTCGTGACGAGAGCCAGCATCGTGGCGAGCCGAGGATGGATCATCCCCGCACCCTTAGCCATGCCCCCGATCGTGAAGCCTGCTTCGACGATCGAGCTTTGCTTGGGCCCCCGGTCGGTGGTGAGGATCGCTTCCGCGGCGGCGCCTCCCCCATCCACGTTGAGAGCCCTTGCTGCAGCGCGCACGCCGCGGCGCACCTTCTCGAGGGGAAGAGGGGCCCCGATGACGCCCGTTGACAGGACGACGACCTCCTCGGGGCGAAGGTCGAGCTGGGTGGCAACCTCCGCGGCTGTCTCCTCCGCATCCGCCAGTCCGCGGTCGCCGGTGGCAGCATTGGCGACTCCCGAGTTGACGACCACCGCCTGTGGCTGCGCGACGTCGAGATGCCTGCGCGAGACCGTCACTGGAGCCGCCTGTACGCGATTGGTCGTCCATACCGCGCCGCCCACGCCGGCCGGCAGCGAGCGGACGAGGGCGATGTCGAGCCCGGAGCGCCGGATTCCCGCCCGCACCCCGCTCGCCACGAAGCCCCTGGCGTCAGTGACGGACATGGCTAGACCAGCACTCCCGACAGACGCAAGCCGAGCGTCTCCTCGTGACCGAAGAGAACGTTGACGTTCTGAATCGCCTGCCCTGCCGCACCCTTGCCGAGGTTGTCGAGCGCGCAGATGACGACCGTTCCACCCGTCAGCCGGTCCTCGAAGACTCCGATCTCGGCGCCGTCGGTGTGCTGCACGCGAGCGAGCTCGGGTACGAGCCCCCGCGGTAGCACGGAGACGACGTGGCTGCCCTCGTAGTGCTCCTCGAGAGCTTCGTGAAGCTCGGTGCCGCGAGAGCGCACGTGGCACGTGGCGACCAATCCACGCCGGACAGGGAGGAGATGTGGCACGAACGCCACGGGGAAGCCGAGAATCGACGCGATCTCCGGTGCGTGGCGATGCGTGCCCACGTCGTACGGGGCGACGTTCTCCAGAACCACCCCCGCATGCGAGGCGGACTTCAGCGAGCGGCCCGCTCCGGTCATCCCCGACAGCGCATCGACGACGACGGCATCACGCTCGATCAGGTCTCCGATCGGCGCAAGGGCAAGGAGTGCCGCCGTTGCGTAGCAACCCGGATTCGCGACGAGCCGTCCCACGGGCGGACGCACCTCGGGAAGGCCGTACGACCACGACGCCAGGAGCGCCGGAGCCGGGTGCTCGAAGCCGTACCACGACTCGTAGATCGCAGGATCTCGGAAGCGGTGCGCGCCGGAGAGATCGATCACGACGCCGCGCGAAGGCGGCGCGACGGTCGCGGCCTCTTCGTGGGCGAGACAGAGGAAGACGACGTCAGCGCCACATGAAAGCGCCGCGTCGTTCGTGATGAAGCGCGGGATCCGGCGCCAGCCGTTGCGGCCGAGCCTGGGGTCGAGCGCATCCGCGGACTGCCCAGCGAGGGTATCCGAGCCGAGCGCATAGAGCTCGAGCCCGGGATGGGCGAGAACGCGGTCCAGTGTCTCCTGGCCCGTGTACCCGGAGGCACCGACGATGGCTGCGGTTGCCATGAAGCCTATTATGCACATGTAGTGCTAGATATGCGCAGAGGCCACTCGGATTCGCGCTGGAGCAGGAGGAAACGGCTGCTACGCTGCGCGCGCGGTGGAACGGGTACTCGTCCTCAACGCAAGCTACGAGCCCTTGAATGTCTGCTCGCTCCGCCGTGCCCACGTTCTCGTGTGGAAGGGCAAGGCAGAGGTCCTCGAGAGCCATGATCGCCCTCTGCGCTCTGCATCGTCGAACTTCGCCCGCCCGAACGTGATTCGCTTGAAGACGTATGTCCGTGTGCCTCGCGGAGTGACTCGCCGCATCTCACGTCGCGTCCTCTTCGCACGCGACGGCTGGCAGTGCGCCTACTGCGGCTCGGGCGCGAATCGGCTCACACTCGACCACGTCGTGCCACGCTCACGCGGCGGCACCTCGGTGTGGGAGAACGTCGTTGCCTCGTGCGCCCCGTGCAATCACAGCAAGGGCGACCGCCTGCTCGAGGAGACCAGCATGACGCTTCGCACCACGCCCAGACCGCCGACTCCCGTGCTGTTCATCCGCCTGACGACGGAGTCCATTCCCGAGGTCTGGCGGACGTATCTCCCCGGGGTCGAAGCCGCGGCCGCCGCCTGAGCCTTCATCGGGACATCGCACGCTCCACGGCTTCCTGCTCCTCCGGCGAGAGCGCGACCGAGGATCGTCCGCGGTCGAGGTCCTTGACGTAGATCCGAGCGTAGTCGCGTCCCTGGATGGCAGTCACGATCGTGCCCGTGCGGGTCGCGTCGAGAAGAGCTACCGAGGCGGACTGCTGGCCGCCGGTGCCCTCGTAGGCGTCGTAGCGGACGACCGCGGTGTTCGTCACGGAGCCGTCGACGCGGCGATCGACGTGGGAAAGACCGGTCGCAACCTCGTCGACGGCGCGATGCAGGTCGTCGATGCGCGTCTGCAGGGATACCGCGAAATCGAGGAGATCCGTACGGCCGCTACCGAGAATCACCTCCTGGTCGGCCTCGATTCGTGCGAGTCGACGCCGGAGCACCAGCCCGACCACGAGGGCGAGCACCGCCGTCGCGGCGGCCGCGGCCGCTACCGCGAGCGAGACCGTCAAAGCTGGAGCGAGAAGATGACCGGGTACTCGGCCGTGTTGTTCGCCGTGTTCGTCTCGCCCTGTACGGGGTCGACGTCGACCTTGACGGAGATCTGCTCGCCGAACGGCACGAGCGTTCCGATCTGGAACGTCACCGCCTTGGTCTCGCCAGGATCGATGAGCGGAATCGTCTTCGTCTGAACGATGGGGTCGGGCTGCTTGGGGATCGTCAGCGTGACCACCAGCCTGACCTCCTGGCTGTCCCCGGTGTCCTCGACCCCGACCTCGAAGGCGAGCTCGTCCGTCACGAGGATCGTGGCCTCCGTGGTCGTCGAGAGCAGCTGACCGCTCGGGAGCGCCTTCACGTACGAGATTCCGCTCCCGTGCAGGCCCGACGGGGTGCCGCCGGTCGACGCACCCTGGATGCGCTGCCAGATGGCGGCCAGGGCACCGGGGGTGGTCACCTCGTCGGCAGGAACGAACACGGAGGTCGGCGCCTCGAGCCCCTCGATCCCCTCGGACTCGAATACCTCCTGGGCCGGCGCTCTGAACGAGTCCTCCCAGATGACGTCACTCGCCAGCAGGCGCCGTGTCGGGGCAGCCAGGGTCTGGCCGGCGACGGTGGCGTCGGTTGCGCCCGCAGTCTCCTGGAACGCGATCTGGAGGCCGGCGAGGCCATTGGCGCGGTACGCGAGAGCTTCGATCGCGCCTTGGTGGGCATCGTGCAGGGGACCCGGGGATCCGAGATCCTCCGCACTCTGCATCTGGCTCTCGGCGGTCTGGACGAACCCGCCCAGCTTGGCGTCGAGATCCTCCAGCTTCAGCCCCGGCGTCGTCAGGGTGGTGGCGAGCTGCTGGCCGAGGCGGGCAGAAGCATTGCCGATCGCGCCGATGTCGGTGGTGTAGTCGCGGTAGCGCTCGGTCTTTCGGTCGCTCGCGCACCCTTCGACCCAGACGGCGAGCAACACGACGATGAGGATCGCCAGCGCGATCAGCCCCACCAACCGGAGCAGCGGGGTCAGGTTGCCCGACGAACGAAAGCGGGGACGCCGTCCACGCGGAGGGCGATCGCGGGGAGGGCCGCCGGAGCCCTCGTCGGGCGGCTCGTCCCACGACGGGGCCTCCTCCTCGCCGAAGAAGTCGAAGTCGAGGATGTCGTCGTCGCGGGTCGTCACGCCATCCGTCCCGCAGCCACTCTAGATGTCTGGTCGGAAATCGGCGCGCAGTCGGAGCGGTCAGGACCAGGCGGCGCGCTGCATTCACTCGCGGTGCAGGCCGGTAAGGCCCGCTGAAAGGACTTCTCGGCGCCACGGCCAAGTGGGCGCTACCCGTGTCGTCCGTCGCGATCGCCCCCTCCACCCACGAGCTCGTCCTCGGTCGCTATCGGCCGGTTCGCCCGCTGGGCAGCGGCGGCTCGGGCTCCGTCTGGCTCGCCTGCGACGAGCGGACGGGCCTCGATGTCGCGCTGAAGATCATCCCCCGCGAAGGGAAGGCCGCCGCCCGCGCTGAACGCGAGGCTCTGGCGGCACGCCGACTTCGCCACGAAAGATGTGTGCGCGCTTACGACGTCGGCCATGATTCGAGCCACGTCTACATCGCGTACGAGTACGTCGCCGGGCGGACCTTGCGCGAGACGATGCGGACGGACGGCCTCTCGGACGCGGATGCGGTCGAGGTCGCAGCCCAGGTGCTCGACGCCCTGGCCCACGCGCACCGGACCGGAATCGTCCATCGCGACGTCAAGCCCTCCAATCTCCTGCTCGAGCAGTGCGACGAGATCGCCGTCCGCCTGCTGGACTTCGGGCTCGCCCAGTTCGACGGAGCAGACACGCTGACGGCAGTCGGTGACGTGCCGGGAACTCTCGCGTACATCGCTCCGGAGCGGCTCGCGGGGACCGAGGCGACGCCGGAGAGCGACGTGTGGGCCGTCGGCGTCCTGCTCTGGGAGGCGCTCGCGGGCCGACACCCGTTCTGGGGCGTTCCCCTCCAGGAAGTCGCACGCGCGATCGAGGCCGGGGCACCGCCGCTCCTCGCCGAGCGTCGCGATCTTCCTCGCCGGCTCGTGGCGGCGGTCGATGGTGCGCTTGCCCCGAATCCCGAGCGACGACCCAGTGCTTCTGCGCTCGCATCCGATCTCCGAAGTGCGATTCGCAAGGACGCGCCCCGCCAGACGCGAACCCGCACACAAGCGGGCGCAGCTTCGTCCACCAACCCGCGGGAGCTCGCCCGCCGCTGGGCTCCGGTCGGTCTGGCAGCCCTGGGAGCGGCGCTGGGAGCGACGGTGCTTCCTTTCTGGCCACCGGCACTCGTCGTCGCGATCACCCTTGTTGCCGCGCTCGCCGCCTGGCGCTTGCCGCGCGTCGGCCTCACGGTCGCACTGGCGGCTCCGCTCTTTCCGCTGGGCAATGTCGCCGAGGGCGCCGCGGTGCTGTACGGCGTCATCGCGCTTGCCCTGATCGCCCTCTCCTGGCGGGACGCGCGTTGGGGACTGCTGTTCCTCGCCGGTCCGCTGCTCGCCCCGCTCGGGCTGCTTGCGCTTGTGCCTCTGATCGCCCAGCCCGCACGAGGAATCGTCCGCCGCGCGGCCCAGGCGATGCTTGCGGTGCTCTCAGGAGCCGTCGTCGCCACGGTTGCCGGAGACGATCTTCCCTTCACAGGTGCCTCCGCCGGTGCGTTCACGGTCTCACCACAGGACTCCGCACGCGAGATTGCCTCCGGAGTCTGGCAGGCGGCGCTCCTCGATCCGGTTCTCCTCGCGGGTGCCGTGACTCTCGGGCTCGCAGCCGCAGCCCTGCCCTGGGTTCGGCAGCGTTCGCAGTACGGTGTCCTCGCATTCGGAGTCGTCCTGACAGCCGGGTCCGTCGTCCTCGGCACGGGGTTCGCGGGCACCCTTCTCGTCGCGCTCGTGTGGGCCGTCGCAGCCGCCAGCGCGGCCGGAACGCGCAAGTAGACTCGACGCAGCCGGTATACCCCTCCAGATGTCAGTGCTGCGCGCGATCGAGTCCAAGATCGAAGGTCTCTTCGAGGGCGTCTTCGGGCGCGCCTTCCGCACGCATGTCCAGCCGATCGAGCTTGCGCGCAAGCTCGTGAAGGAGATGGACGATCACCGCACCGTCTCGGTGTCCAGGGTCTACGTTCCCAACGAGTTCACGGTCTATCTCTCTCCGCAGGACCGAAAGCAGTTCGTCGGGTACGAGGAGTCGCTCGTGGCGGAGCTTCAGGAGTACCTCGCCGAGCATGCGCGCCGCGAGAGCTACGCGCTCCTGACCGCGCCGATCGTGCTCGTTACCACCGACGAGGACCTCGCGGTCGGCGAGTTCGGAATCGCCACCCGCCTGGTCCAGGCGCAGGCTTCCCCAGACCTGGAAGCGGAACCCGCGCCCGCCGAGCTCCCGCTCGAGCAGCCCGCGCAGACGATGGTCTACAAGCCCCCGGCCGTCGCTCCCTCCCCAGGCGCCGAGGAGGCACCACCGCCTCCGCCCGAGCGCGAGGTGGTAACGCTGACGGTGGCCGGCTCCAAGCACGAGATCACGCAGCCGCGGGTGGTTCTCGGACGTTCGCGAGGGTGCGACGTTCCGGTGCCGGACGTCAACGTCTCCCGCCGGCATGCCGAGCTTCGCCAGGAGGGCGCCACGTACTGGATCGTCGATCTAGACTCCACGAACGGGACGGCGGTGAACGGCAAGCAGGTCGAGCGCATGCGGCTCCGGGACGGCGACCGGATCACACTCGGGTCGACGGAGATCGTCTTCGAGCGATCCCTGCCGTGACGCTCTTGGCGCTCGCAGCCGACGAGACACTCCTTATCCTCAAGATCGTGTTTCTCGTTCTTCTCTACGGCTTCATCCTGCTCGTCGTCCGCTCGGCGACCAAGGACTTCGGCGGCGCGCCGCAGGAGAGCATCATCCTCGGTGCCGCCGAGGCCGCAGCACTCCGCGAGAAGCTGGGAGTGCAGCCGCGATCGCTGCGCCTGCGCGTGCTGAGTGGCCCCGGACTCCCGAGCGGGAAGATCGTCGATATCTCGGCTGCCACGATCATCGGCCGGGAGGACGACGTCGGAATACGGCTCGACGGTGACGAGTTCGCCTCCGGGCAGCACGCCCGGCTCGACCCGCGCACGGACGGGCGTCTGGGTCGAGGACCTGCAGCTCGACGAACGGCACGTTCGTGAACGGCAAGAAGATCACGGCACAAAGGCTCAACGCCGGCGACGTCGTCCGCATCGGTCAGACGGAGCTCGAGCTCGACACGTGAAGATCGGCCGTGCAGCGGTGAGTCACCGACACGGGGAGACGGCGGCTCGGCAACGAGGATGCGTACATCTTCGAGCCGCCACTCTTCGCGGTCGCCGACGGCATGGGGGGTGCGCGGGCAGGAGAGATCGCTGCCGGCCTGGCCGCCTCTGCACTCGAGGAGGCAAGCGCCGAGACGCGCGGAGGCGGCGCAGCTCGTCGGCGATCGATCGCGGAGGCGAACCGCCGCGATCTGGGAGCGCTCACGAGCCGATCCGGCGACCGCTGGAATGGGAACGACCGTCACGACCGCCCTCGTCGATCGCGCCGGCGGGAACGATCTCGTTCGGGCATGTGGGTGACTCGCGCGCGTACCTGCTCCGGGACGGCGTCCTCGAGCAGGTGACGACCGACCATTCGCTCGTCGCCGAGCTCGTCGAGAGCGGCGTCCTCACCCCGGAGGAGGCCGAGCGGCACCCACAGCGCTCGGCGATCACGAAGGCCTCGGAACCGAGCCGTCCGTCGAGGCCGACGTGTTCACCCGTGACACGCTTCCCGGCGATCTCTTCCTCCTCTGCTCGGACGGCCTCTCGGACATGCTCTCGGAGGAGCGACATCGCCTCCGCCATCGAGGGCGCAGAGCGTGACCCGGAGGCTGCGGGCGACGCGCTCGTCGCCGCAGCGAATGCCAGAGGGGGCGAGGACAACATCACCGTCGTCCTCTTCGAGATCGTCGACGACGACGCCCCTGAACCGCATGCCGACCAGCAGCCGGGGATCGAGGACACGGCGGTGCCCGCCGTCGACGAGACCGGGAGCGCCGGTGCGGCCGAGCCGACGGCGGCAGAGCCTCCCGGCGACCCCGAGCCCGAGCCGATTCGGCACGGTGCCGGAGCTGGCGGCCGGATCGCCGCACTGGCGCTCATCGTCTCGGTGCTCGCGATCGCCCTGCTCGTGCTCTACCTCGCCGTCCGATGACCGCGAGGAACAGGGAGCTCGGCGGCGTCCTCGTCGCCGGTCTGATCGCTGGTACCGCGCTGGCGAGCATCACCATCGCTCGCGAGTCCGAGATCTCCCCGCGCGCGATCGGCTACGGCCTCGTCTTCCTCGGTCTCTATCTGGCGGCCCACATCGTCGTGCGACGCACGGCTCCGTACGCAGACGGTGCGCTGCTGCCGCTGACAGCGGTGCTCACGGCATTCGGTCTGGCGCTGAACTATCGGCTCGATCCCGACGACGGCGGCCGTCAGGCGCTCTGGGTCCTCATCGGCGTCGGGGTCTTCGCCGTCACGCTGATCGCCCTGCGCCACGACTACCGCGTGCTGGAGTCGTACCGCTATCTGTTCGGAGTCGCGGCGGTCTTCCTCCTCCTGCTGCCGTCGGTTCCCGGGCTCGGCGAGCGGGTCAACGGCGTGAAGCTCTGGGTCGCCGTCGGGCCACTCCAGTTCCAGCCGGGCGAGCTCGCGAAGATCTTCCTGATCCTCTTTCTCGCCGGGTATCTGCGGGAGAAGCGCGAGGTGCTCGCCCAGGGTCGCCTCAAGGACTTCGGCCCGCTGCTGGCGATCTGGGGCGCGGCGATGCTGGTCATCGTCCAGACGAACGACCTCGGGAAGCGCGCTCCTCAACTTCGGGATCTTCCTCGCGATGTTGTACGTCGCAACCGGGAAGGCGCTCTTCGTCGCCGCCGGGACTGGCTCTCTTCGTCGGCGGAGCTGCGCTTCTCTACAACGCCATCGACCGGGTGCACGAGCGGGTCACCATCTGGCTCCAGCCCTGGACCGACGAGCGCGTGCTCTGTGCGCTGAACGGCAGGCTCGAGTTCCGGCAGAACTGCGCCTCGTACCAGCTGGTGAAGAGCCTGTATTCGATCGCGAACGGGGGGTTCGGCGGGACCGGGCTCGGTGAGGGCACCTTCACGTCGACGGACGGGACACAGCTCATCCCTGCGCTCGGCACCGACTTCATCTACTCGGCGATCGCGCAGGAGCTCGGGCTGATCGGCGCCGCGGCGCTCTTGCTCTGCTACATGGTCTTCGTCGCACGCGGGATGCGGATCGCGCTCAGGGCGCAGGACGGGTTCTCGAAGCTCCTCGCGGTCGGGCTGACGTTCGGCTTCGCGCTGCAGACCTTCGTCATCGTCGGCGGCGTGCTCCGAATCGTGCCGCTCACGGGGATCACGCTCCCGTTCGTCTCCTACGGAGGGCACGAGCATCGTGGCGAACTTCCTGCTGCTCGCGGGGCTCCTGCTCGTCTCGAACAGGGCGAACTCGCCGCCATGAACCGTCAGATCATCAGGCTGACCTACGTTGCGCTCGGGCTCGTCGGCGTGCTCGTCGTGATGACGACGTACTGGCAGACGTGGGCGGCGGCCGGGCTGGCGGATCGCCAGGACAACGCGATCAAGCGCGTGGCGGAGTTCTCCGTCGACCGCGGGCTGATCTTCTCCTGGAAGCCGCGGAAGCGCCTCGCGCGGAACATCGAGCGAGACGTGGAGCAGAACACGCTCTTCTTCCGCCGCTATCCCTACGGCCCTCTGGCGCCACACCTCGTCGGGTACTCGACGGTCGGACGCTCGAGAACGGGCCTCGAGCGCTCGTTGAACGACTACCTGACGTCCTCGAACGCCAACCTCTCGACGCTCGTCGACAAGGCGCTGGACGAGCTCCGCGGGAAGCCCGTGGAGGGCAATGACGTGGTCACGAACCTCGACCTGGAGGCGCAGGAGGTCGCGCTCGACGAGCTGGGGACGCAGTGTGGAGCCGTCGTCGTGCTCGATCCACGGACGGGGAAGGTGCGGGTGATGGCGTCGACACCGACCTTCGACCCGAACCAGGTGGAAAACAACTTCGGCCAGATCGAGCGGATCGAGGCCGACTGCCGCCCCGCCGCACCGCTCCTGAACCGCGCCAGCGCCGGCCTGTACGTGCCGGGGTCGACCTTCAAGGTGATCACCGCTGCAGCTGCGCTCGAGTCGAAGAAGTTCAAGCCCGAGTCGTCCTTCGTCGATCCCGGGTACTGCACGGTCTACGGGAAGCGCGTGAACAACTTCGACACGACCTCGCCCTTCGGAACCGTCGATCTGGTGACCGCGCTCACCTATTCCGTCAACTCGGTGTTCTGCAACATCGGCAAAGCTCTCGGCGCGAAGCGCATCCTCGACACCGCGAAGCGCTTCGGGTTCTACGAGCGCCCGCCGCTCGAGACTCCGTCCGACGAGCGCCAGGCAAGCGGGCTCTACCAGGGCGGGCGTCTCTACTACCCGAAGCTCGACTCCGACGTGGACGCGGGCCGTATGGCGTTCGGGCAGGAACGCATGCTCGTCACGCCTCTGCAGATGGCGATGGTCGCCGGCACGATCGGCGTCGGCGGCAAGCTCATGGAGCCTCAGGCCGTCGACAAGATCGTGGGGCCGGGCGGCAAGATCCTGCTCCGGCAGCGACCGGCACTGATTCGCCAGGCGGTGAGCCGCGACACCGCAGACGAGGTGGCGGCGATGATGCGGCTCGCCGTCGCGCGCGGTACCGGCACCGCGGCGCAACTCCCCGGATACTCGGTTGGAGGGAAGACCGGGACGGGCGAGACGGGGGTTCCCGGCTCGAACACGACCTGGTTCATCGCCTTTGCGGGCCGCGACGAGGAGAGCCCGGCCGAGCTCGCGATCGCAGTCGTCCTGCAGAACCAGGCGGGCACCGGCGGCGCGACCGCGGCCCCCATCGCCCGCGCGGTCATGCAGGCAATCCTGCCCTAAAGGGAGAATCCCTAACCTCTAGGAAGTCATGGCGACTCAGAACACCCTCAGCGGCACTCTCTTCGCCGGTCGGTACCGGGTTACGAGGAAACTCGGCGGCGGCGGCATGGCCGACGTGTACCTCGCCGAGGATCAGGAGCTGGGTCGCCGCGTGGCCGTCAAGATCCTGCACGAGCGCTACGCGAACGACGAGCAGTTCGTCGAGCGCTTCCGCCGCGAGGCAACGCATGCGGCCGGCCTCTCCCACCCGAACATCGTCTCGATCTTCGACCGGGGGGAGGCGGACGGCTCGTACTTCATCGTGATGGAGTACGTCGAGGGCAGGACGCTCAAGGAGCTCATTCGCGGCCGGGGGCCCTGCCCCATTCCCGTCGCCATCGCCTACACGCGCCAGATCCTCGCCGGGCTTCGCTATGCGCATCGCAACGGCGTCATCCACCGCGACATCAAGCCGCACAACGTCATCGTCGACCCCGAAGGGGTCGTGAAGGTGACCGATTTCGGAATTGCTCGGGCCGGCGCCAGCCAGATGACGGAAGAGGGCGCGATCATCGGCACCGCGCAGTACCTCTCTCCCGAGCAGGCGAGGGGTGCTCCGGTCGACCAGACCTCCGACCTCTATTCGACGGGGATCGTGCTCTACGAGCTCCTGACTGCCGAAGTGCCGTTCTCCGGAGACACACCCGTCGAGATCGCCATGAAGCATCTCTCCGAGATCCCCAATCCACCCTCCGAGCTTCGGGCGGAGGTTCCTGACGACCTCGACAACGTCGTTCTGCGCGCACTCTCGAAGGAGCCTGCAGACCGCTACCAGTCCGCCGCTGCCATGGACGCAGATCTCGAAACCGTGGCCCACGGTGGCCACGTCCCGCTCGAGACCGCGGAGGCCGCAACGGTCGTTCTCGCCGGTGGCCGCGTCGTCGACTCGACGGGTGCGACCCAGGTCACCCGTCGCGCGCGACCCGGCGATGCGCCGCCCTTCGATCCGACCCGCAAGCGGCGAGGGCCCGTCTGGCCTTGGCTCGTCGGGCTCGGAGCGTTGCTCGCGCTCGCGATCGCAGGCTTCTTCCTGTACGAGCCGATCCAGGATCGGTTCGGCGGCTCCGAGCAGGTCGCGGTCCCGTACGTCCGCGGGCTTCAGGAGGCGCTTGCGCGGAACGCAATCACCGACAAGGGCCTTCAGCCGCGCGTACGGCGCATCTCGAACTCGGACGTGGAGGAAGGAGTGGTGTTCGCGCAACGGCCTGTGGAGGGGACGCGCGTCGATCCGGAGACGACGGTGACGATCGACGTCTCGTCGGGAAGACCGGAGGTCAGCGTCCCGAGTCTCGTCGGCCAGTCACGGGACAGCGCCGTGGCCGCGCTCACGCAGCTCGGGCTCGACTACCAGGTGGTCGAGGTCAACTCCGATCGCGAAGAGGGCACGGTCGTCGCCCAGAGCCTCGCGCCGGGAACCGTCGTGGTCGAGGGAACCAGCATCCGCATCAACGTCTCGAAGGGGCCGAAGCCGGTGGTCGTCCCGAACGTCGTGAACCAACCCTATGAGCAAGCGGCGTTGGAGCTTCGACGGAACGGCTTCGGTGTCAACCGGATCGACGTCGCCTCCGATCTGACAGAGGGCATCGTGGTCGACCAGGACCCGAGCGGCGACTCCGAGGCCACCAAGGGGACGACGGTCACGCTGTCGGTCTCGCGAGGCCCGTCGACCGTCGCCGTCCCGGACGTGACCGCGACGGACGTCTCGATCGCCCAGACGACGCTCGAGAACGCCGGCTTCCGGACGAGAGTCGTCTTCGAGGACACGACCGATCCGAGCCTCGACGGAATCGTGACGTCGCAAGATCCGGTCGGCGGCTCCCGCGCAGCGCCGGACGCGGTGGTCACGCTCTTCGTCGGCCGCTTCACGGGCGAGGAGACCGAGCCGTCACCCACGACGACCGATCCGACGATACCGGAGTCGTGACGCCACGCATCCGAGTCGCCGTTCTCTCGGGAGGGCGCTCGAGCGAGCACGAGATCTCCGTCGCGTCGGCGCGCTCGGTCGTCGCGGCCCTCGATCCGGAGCGCTACGAGACGACGCAGATCGAGATCGGCCGCGATGGGCGCTGGGAGCTCGGCGATAGCACGCGAAGCCTCTCTCCAGCGTCCGAGGGCATCGTGGAGACGCTCCCGGTCCTCGCGAACAAGGCGCCGGGCGCGGCGCTCACCGAAGTCGACGTCGTGCTCCCCATCCTCCACGGGCCGTTCGGCGAGGACGGGACGGTTCAGGGCCTCCTCGAGCTCGCCGGTCTCCCGTACGTCGGCGCGGGTGTCGCCGCCTCCGCGCTCTGCATGGACAAGGACCTCTTCAAGGCCGTCCTCCGCGATCGCGGGATCGCCGTAGCGCAGAGCGTCACGCTCCGAGACGGTGACGCTCGCGAGCACCCGTTCTCGTATCCCGTCTTCGTGAAGCCTGCACGTCTCGGCTCGTCAGTTGGAATCAGCAAGGCCCACGACGTCGACGAGCTCGGAGCGGCGGTGGAGCTCGCACGTCGCCACGACGACAAGGTGCTGATCGAGGAACTGCTCGACGGGGTCGAAGTCGAGTGCGGAGTCCTCGGAAACCGAGAGCCGATCGCGTCGCAGGTCGGCGAGATCGTCGCCAACGCCGAGTGGTACGACTACTCCGCCAAGTACGACGAGGGTGGCATGGAGCTCGTCGTGCCGGCACGGATCCCGCCCGAGACGAGCGAGCGAGTCCGCGCGATCGCGGTCGAGTCCTTCGTCGCCACCGAGTGCGAGGGGATGGCTCGAGTCGACCTCTTCGTCACGTCGAGCGGCGACGTGGTCGTGAACGAGATCAACACGATCCCGGGTTTCACGGCGACGAGCGTCTACGCGAAGCTCTTCGAGGCGTCCGGGATCGGGTACGGAGAGCTTCTCGACCGCTTGATCGAGCTCGCTCTCGAGCGACACGAACGACGCTCGCAGCTCGTCTTCTAGAGCGGGAGCTACGAGCCGAGAACGGCTGCGAGGGCTTCCTCCCAGGCGCCGAGCCCCTCGTCCAGCTCGGGATCCGAGATGGTGAGCGGGCAGAGCACACGAATGCAGTTCCCGTGGACACCGGCCTTGAGCAGGAGGAGACCGCGCCGCAGCGCCGCGTCGATCACCTCGGTTGTGAGACCGGGCGCGGGCGTCTTCGTCGCGGGGTCGAGGACGAGCTCGATTGCGAGCATCGCTCCCAGCCCCCGCACGTCGCCGATCTGCTGCCAGCGGGCCTGCCACTCGAGCATCCGCGCGCGAACGACGTCGCCGACGATCACCGCGCGGGCGACAACCTCTTCCTCCTCGAAGACGTCGAGGACCGCTCCGGCCGCGGCCAGGGCGACGGGATTGCCGATGAACGTTCCCCCGATCGCGCCGTGATGCGCGTGATCCATGATCGCGGCACGCCCGATCACTCCCGACAGCGGCAAGCCGCCGGCGATCGACTTCGCGACGGTGAACAGATCGGCCTCGACGTCGAAGTGCTCCATCGCGAACATCCGACCGGTTCTCCCGAAGCCGGTCTGCACCTCGTCGGCGACGAGGACGATCCCGTGCTCGTCGCAGATCCTGCGGAGCCCTTCGACGAAAGTCGCCGGGGCTGGAATGAAACCGCCTTCACCCTGCTCGGGCTCGAAGACGATAGCGGCGACATCCTGAGCGGGGACGTGAGTCGAGAACATGCGCTCGAGCGTCGCGAGGGCGGTCTCGGCATCGGGGCCGCGATACGCGCTCGGGAACGGCGCACGATAGACCTCGGGAGCAAAGGGCCCGAGCCCGGTCTTGTACGGGTGCGTGCGCGACGTCATCGTCAAGGAGAGCAGCGTTCGCCCGTGGAATGCGCCGTCGAACGCGATGACGGCGTCGCGGCCGGTGTACAGCCGCGCGAGCTTGACAGCGTTCTCGACCGCCTCCGTGCCCGCGTTGAAGAAGGCCGCGCGCCTCTCGCCCGAGATCGGAACGAGCTCCCCAAGGCGTTCGGCGAGTTCCACGTACAGCTCGTACGCGACCACCGTGTAGTCGGTGTGGGTGAAGCGTTCCGCCTGCTCCGCGATCGCCTGCACCACTCTGGGATGCCCATGGCCGACGTTCATCACCCCGACGCCTCCGACGAAGTCGACGAACGTATTGCCGTCCACATCGGTGATCGTCGATCCACGGGCCTCCGCAGCCACGACCGGTGTGTGCACCGCGAGCGGGCTCGCTACGGCGCGCGCTTCGCGTTCCAGGATCTCTCGCGCGCGCGGGCCTGGAATCTCGGTTCGGAGCTGGATCACCCTCGTCGTCGCCACGGACGGAGCCTACGCGGCGCGGCGTACGGCGCATGCATCCTCCGTGGAGCATGGATCTCCATGATCTCGATCCCGACCCGCTCGCTGCGCTTCGCGGCTGGCTTCGAGAAGCCGCGGACGCACCGCTCTCCGAGGCGATGACGCTGGCGACGGCCAGCGCGACAGGACGGCCTTCGGCCCGCATGGTGCTCCTCCGCGGACTGGACGAAGGCGGGCTCTTCTTCTTCACGAACCGACAGTCGCGCAAGGGAGAGGAGCTCTCCGAGAATCCACAGGCGGCACTCGTCTTCCACTGGCCCGAGCTCGGGAGACAGGTTCGAGTCGAGGGCCGGGTCGAGGTGGTCGAGCCCGACATCTGCGCCGCCTACTGGGAGCGTCGCCCGCGCGGCAGCCGAATCGCCGCCTGGGTGTCGCCCCAGTCCGAGCCGATCGGCGGCCGGGCGGAGCTGGACGCCCGCTACGCGGAGGCCGAAGCCCGCTTCGGGGAGGGCTCCGTCCCGCTACCGGACTTCTGGGGCGGATACCGGGTCGTTCCCGAGACGTTCGAGTTCTGGACGCACCGCGAGAACCGGCTGCACGACCGCATCCGCTATCGGCGATCGCCCGAGGGGTGGACCCGCGACCGCCTCGCCCCGTAGCGACGAGAGCTACGGCGGGGTGAGAGTGCCGTCCGTGTACACGCCGGACGCGTTCCAGATCAGATAGCCCTTCGCCCCGGCAAGACGCGCGGAGTAGATCTGAGCACGGACTTCGTCGACACCGTAAGGCGTCGTGAAGCTGAAGTCCTGCACCCAGGGAAGCAGCAGGGCATCGCGTCCCTCGAGCGCGCGGTTGAAACGGCGCAGCGCCCGTGCGACGGTGGCTCCCGGCGACGCGCCGGGATCGGCCAGGCCGAGCTCGCCGGAGCCGAACAGGGACGGGTAGGTCATCGCATACACGGCGTCGAGATGCGGGGCCATCTTTCGCGGTATCTGACCGATTCCCATGTCCCGCATCGCCGAGAGGCCGAACACCGCGGCCGAGACGCGTACGCCGAGCGGCTCCAGCCTGCTGCGCGCGTAGCGCACGAAAGCAGGAGCGGCATCGTTCTTCCGCATGCTCGCCGGTCGATTGGAGTACACGGCCCCATCGACGTCGCCGTCGGACGGGAACCGCACGTAGTCGAACATGATCTCGTCGAACCCGGCCTTGGCGGCCGCGACGGCGATGTCCACGTTGTACTCCCACACCCGGCGGTCGTACGGGTTCGTCCAGCCGAGCCCGGCCGAGTCCTCCCAGACCGAGCCGTCGCTTCGTCGGATGGCGAGGTCGGTGCGGCCGTGGGAGAGCACGGGATCCTCGAACGCCACGATCCGGCCGATGAGATAGAGGCCCCGGTCATGCACGAGCTTGGCGGCAGCCCGTGGGTCGTAGAAATCGCGGGTCGCCCCGACCTCTCGTGCCAGCTTCAGCGAGCTCGCCGTGAATCCGACCTGGCCGTTCTCGTCCTTGACGTCGAGCTCGATCGCGGTCAGGCCGTCCCGCTCGAGATCGACGTACTCCGCGAGCTTGCCGGGCAGCGAAGCGAGCCCGATCGTCACGTGCACCCCTCGGATCTCGACCGGGAGGGGTCTCGGGCCCGATCCCGACGCGCTGAGCGCCTCGGCTTCCTCCGCCTGATCCGAGGCAGCCTCGGTCCCGTCGCCGACGAGCTGGGCTCCCAGCCCGAGCGCTGCGACCACCGCGAGCACCGCTCCGATCAACGCCGCGCGCTGCCGGCGCTTTCGGCGCCGAACCGCTGCCCGACGGCCACGAAACCGCTCGTTCGGGTCGATGGGTGGAAAGAGCATCGACACCAGGGGGAAAGACCTTACCGCAGTCGAGAGCGGCCGCGCCCCGCGCCCGGCCCACTAAGTAACAGTCTGTTACAAGGGATTCGGGTCGTAGAATCGCGCGCGTGGTTCTCTCCGACCGAACGATTCGGCGACTGATCGGCGAGGGTCGTATCGGCATCGACCCGTTCGAGCCCGTGCTGATGCAGCCTTCGAGCCTCGACGTGCGCGTCGATCGGTACTTCCGCGTGTTTCGAAACTCGCGCTACCCGTACATCGACGTGAAGGCGGAGCAGGAGGGCTTGACCGAATTGGTCGAGGCGACGGATGGAGAGGCGTTCATCCTGCACCCCGGCGAGTTCGTCCTCGGCTCGACGCTCGAGCGGGTCACGTTGCCGGACGATCTCGTAGCTCGCCTGGAGGGGAAGTCGAGTCTCGGCCGACTGGGGTTGCTCATCCATTCCACGGCCGGATTCATCGACCCGGGTTGGGACGGGCACGTGACGCTCGAGCTGTCGAACGTCGCCAATCTCCCGATCACGATCTATCCGGGCATGAAGATCGGGCAGCTCTCCTTCGTCCAGCTCACCGAGCCCGCCGAGCGGCCGTACGGCTCAGAGGGCATCGGCTCGAAGTACCAGGGCCAGCGCGGGCCGACGCCGAGCCGCTACTGGCAGAACTTCCGCGAAACGTAAACGGCAGGGGTCGAGGCTTCAGCCTGACCATCTGCGCGTGGTGTTACGCGGGCGGCTCGCAGTTCACCGGCTCGTTGCCGCCGAGCCTCGAGAGGAGCTCTGCCAGGTCGTCGAGCTCATGCTGTTCGTAGCGTGCGCCGAACAGGTCGTCGACCTGCGCGAAGTGGGTCTCGGCCGCTTCGCGGAGCTTGTCGAGACCCGCGTCTGTCAACACGGCGTGCACGACCCGGCGGTCGTCCGGGCACGAAGCGCGATCGACGTACCCGGCTCGCTCCAGGCCGTCGAGCAGTCGTGTCATCCCGGAGGCCGTGAGGAGAAGCTCTCCGGCCAGGTCGACGCGGCGCAGCCGTCGATCCGGTGCTTGCCCGAGGCGCAGCAAGACCTCGAAGTCGCTGATGGTGAGCCCGTGGTCGCCGCTCAGGCGGGCGTTCAACTGCCTGGTCGCCGCTGCATGCGCGCGCAACAGGGACACGAAGGCCTGTGCTGCCAAAGGTTGAGTGCTCAATACTTGACTCATCATCTTTTCCCTGGTAGATTCCTTGCGTACTCAATAGTAGCGAACGCAAAGGAGTGTTGCCATGTCCATCGTTGCAGATACCCCGGCCACCCTCATTCCGACCGGAACCTGGTCGATCGACCCGGTGTGGTCGGCTCTCGAGTTCGAGATCGAGAAGCTCGGGCTCGTGACGATCAAGGGGCGCGTACCCGGCTTTTCCGGAACGATCGAGGGCGGCGAGTCACCGTCGATCACCGGCAGCGTCGATGCATCGACGATCACCACGTTCGACGAGACTCGCGACGGTCACGTTCAGGCACCCGATTTCTTCGATACGGAGCGCTACCCCGAGCTCCGCTTCGAGTCGACCGCCGTCGCCACCCACGGTGACGAGTTGGTCGTCGAAGGCGACCTCACCATCAAGAACGTCACCAAGCCCGTCGAGCTCAGGGGACGCTTCGTCGGCGCCGGCGTCGACCCGTACGGGAACGACCGGATCGGTGTCGAGCTCGCGGGCACCGTCGACCGGACCGACTTCGGGCTGAACTGGAACGCGCCCCTTCCCGGTGGAAACCTCCTGCTTCCGAACGAGGTCGTTCTGAGGGCCAGCTTCGCGGCAGTCAAGGCGGCGTGACGTGAAGGTCCTCGCCATCTCCGGCAGCCTGCGCGCGGAGTCGTACAACACGGCTCTCGCCCGCGCGGCCGTCGAACTCGCGCCCGAGGGCGTCTTCGTGGATCTCTACGACGGCCTGGCGCTGCTTCCGCCCTACGACCAGGACCTCGACGAGGGCGGGCTCGAGCCGCCGGTTGCGGCACTCGACCTCCGCGAGCGCATCGAAGCGGCGGACGCGCTGCTGATCGTCACGCCGGAGTACAACGGCTCGATTCCCGGCGTGCTGAAGAACGCCATCGACTGGGCATCAGCGCGGCACCGGGGAAGCTCGTTCAAGAACAAGACGGTCGCCATCGCCGGCGCGACCACCGGCCAGTACGGCGCGATCTGGGCGCAGCAGGACCTGCGAAGGGTGCTCGGGATCTGCGGCGGTCGTGTCATCGAGGGCGAGCTCCCGGTTTCGACAGCGCATCGGCGATTCGACGAGCGCGGCCAGCTGACCGACCCACTCGTCGCCGAGCGTCTGCGAGCGCACCTCGCGGCACTCGTCGCCGAGGCGGTGCCGATGGCGGTCGCAGCCTGATTGGGCGAGAGCTCGGGAGAAAGAAGAAGGGCCGCACGAGGCGGCCCTTCTTCACTTACGGTGACCAGCGTTGAAGTAGTAGAGGCGCTTCCCGGCACGTCCCTCTCGACGAGAGGTGTGCGGCGCGAGTCGCGAGCCCCCTACGCTGGCTAGGCGGTTCCCGGTGGTCCCGGGGGCACGCCTCTACCCGCTGGTACCTCCGCTGCCCGTACAGTCATCACTCAAGCCGGACCACCTCCTTTCCGCGGTAGCGAAAGCATACGCACTTCAGGCGGATGGATGCGGCGAAAGATGTCCTGACACGGGAGCACCGATGCGGACCCCTATCCAGAAATCGGTCAAATCGCGATCAACACGCGCGATGTCCAACGGGCGATCGCGTTCTACCGCGACGCCGTCGGCCTCGAGTTCCTGTTCGAGGCCGGACCACTCGCCTTCTTCAAGTGCGGAGACGTGCGGCTCATGCTGTCCGTCGCCGAGAGCCCCGAGTTCGACCATCCGAGCTCGATCCTCTATTTCCGCGTCGATGACATCCACGCCGCACGCGCAGAGCTCGCCGGCCGAGGGGTGCCGTTCGACGACGAGCCGCATCTGATCGCAAAGATGCCCGACCACGAGCTGTGGATGACGTTCTTCCGCGACCCGGACCGGAACGTGCACGGCCTGATGAGCGAGGTCAGAGAATCGTCGTGAGCTCGAGTCCCCGGTCGAGCGGGACAGTGATACTCGAGAGCGACGGATCGGACTGGCGCGACGCCGAGTACGCAGCGAGCGCGTCGGCATGCGAGAGGACGTTGTCCGCAACCACGATCCCGCCTGGCTCCAGGAGCGGTCGAGCCAGCCCGAAGAGCGTTTCGTAGTCCTCCTTCTCCGCGTCCAGGAACACGAGGTCGAAGACGTCCTCGACGTCGCGCAAGGTCGCAAGCGCGTCCCCTTCGACGAGCTCGGCCCACTCCGCGAGACCTGCCTCGGCGACGTTCGCCCGCCACGCGACGCACTTCTCGGGGTCGTGCTCGAGGGAGACGACACGGCCGCCGAGACCACGGGCGCCTGCGGCCAGCCAGATGGACGAGTAGCCGCGCGACCCACCGATCTCGAGCACCTCGATTCCGGCCTGCGCCGCGGCGAGCGCGAACAGAAAGCGTCCGGTCGTCGGCTCGACCTGTCGCGATCGGCCGCTGGCCGGCACACCCGCCTCGCGTTCCGCCCGATCCTCGTCTTCCAGGCGAGCGAGAACCGCCAGCACCCTCTCGTCGAGCATCGCTAGCCGTCGATCTCGACGATGATCATCCCGTCCCGCACCGAGACGGGATAGACCGGCACCGCCTCGAACGCGGGAAGCGTCATCGGAATGCCGGATTCGAGGTCGAAGCGCGACCCGTGACGGGGACACACGACGACGCAGAGCTCCGGCTCCCAATCTCCCTCGCAGAGCGGCCCGTCGTCGTGGGAGCAGCGATCCTCGATCGCATGGAATCTTCCCATGCAGTTGTAGACGCCAATGGTCAGCGAGCCGACGGGAACGAGCCGCATGGCCCCGGCCGGGAGCTCCTCGACCGGGCAGACCTCTATCTCGGTCATGCAGTCGCTCTCAGTCGAGGACGAGGTCGCGGGTCGACGTTCCCCACTCCTCGGGAAGCGGCGTGCCCTTGGCCTTGTGCAGTGCCACCTTGAGCACTCCTAGGCCGAGGATCGCGCACTTCAGGCGGACCGGAGTCAGCGGGATACCGAGCTCGTCGAGCAACGCCTCCTTCGGCAGCTCGGCCACCTCGAGCGCGGTCTTGCCCTTGACCAGGTCGGTGAGCATCGAGGTCGCTGCCTGGCTGATCGCGCAGCCCCGTCCGTCGAAGCCGACCTCCTCGATCACATCGCCCTCGCCGAGCCTGACCGAGACGGTGACTTCGTCTCCGCACAGCGGATTTTGCCCCTCAGCGCGCGCGTCGGCCGGGTCGAGGAGACCGTGGTTCCGCGGGTTCTTGTAGTGATCCAGGATTAGCTCTCGGTAGAGCTGGTCGAACTCGCTCATCCGAGCGACTTCTTCACCTTGTGGAGTCCGT
Organism: uncultured Actinomycetes bacterium; assembly: GCA_963830035.1. Classification (GTDB taxonomy): domain Bacteria; phylum Actinomycetota; class Thermoleophilia; order Gaiellales; family Gaiellaceae; genus GMQP-bins7. The sequence continues at coordinate 88,610 of CAWHKX010000004.1, forward strand.
CGACGAGGCGGTCGACCTCCTCGGGGATCGAGTACACGTAGAAGCTTGCCCTCGTGGTGGCGCTGATCCCGAGACGCGTCATCAGTGGCTGCGTGCAGTGGTGGCCACCGCGCACCGCCACGCCCTCCCAGTCGAGCAGCTGCGCGACATCGTGTGGATGGACGCCGTCGATGTTGAACGAGATGATCCCGGCACGACGGTCGGCGGGCGGTCCGTACATCGTGACCCAGTCGAGCTCGTCGAGACGGCCCATCGCGTACGCGACGAGCTCGTGCTCGTGGCGCTCGATCGCCTCGAGGCCGATCTCGGAGATGTAGTCGACAGCCATTCCGAAGCCGTACGCCTCAGCGATCGCGGGGGTACCGGCCTCGAACTTGTACGGGAGCTCGTTCCAGGTCGTCTTGTCCATCGAGACGGAGCGGATCATCTCGCCGCCGAGGTTGAAGGGCGACATCGCCTCGAGAAGCTCGCGCCGCCCCCAGAGCGCGCCGACGCCGCTCGGACCGCACATCTTGTGCGAGGAGAACGCGAGGAAGTCGCAGCCGAGCGCCTGCACGTCGAGGGGACGGTGAGGTGCGGCCTGAGCCGCATCGACGACCATGATCGCCCCCTGATCGTGCGCCCACGCCGCGAGCTTCTCGACCGGATTGACCGTGCCGAGCGAGTTCGACACGAGGTTGTTCGCGACGACCTTGACCTTGCCCTCACGCGCCAATCCGTCGAGCGCGTCCAGCTGGAGCTCACCCTGATCGTCGATCGGGATGTGCCGGAAGCTCGCGCCCGTTCGCTTGGCGATGTACTGCCACGGAACGAAGTTCGAGTGGTGCTCGAGCTCGGTTACGACGACGACGTCACCCGGTCCGAGATTGTCGAGCCCCCACGCGTAGGCGACGAGGTTCAGCGCCTCCGTCGAGCTACGCGTGAAGACGATGTCGCGTTCCGAGGGCGCATTCACGAACGCCGCAATCTTCTGACGGGCCCCCTCGAATCCCTCGGTGGCGCGCTCGGCGAGCCGGTAGACACTGCGATGGACGTTGGTGTACGAGTGCTCGTAGAACTCCCTCATCGCGTCCAGCACCTGTCGTGGCTTCTGCGTCGATACCGCCGAGTCCAGGTACGCGAACGGCTTCCCGTTGACGAGCTCGTCCAGGTAGGCGAAGTCGGCCCGGATGCGTTGTGCGTCGAGCTTCGGTTCCAGCGTTACGGCCACGGGCGCATCGTACCCCCGGCACGTCGGCTCACCCGAGCTCGACCTTGCCGTTCGTCGCCGCGCGCTCGGCAGCGATCCGCTGTCGCTCGACGGCGACTGCAGCTTCCTCGAGAAGCTCGCACACGCGTTCCAGCCGCACGTTCTCGGACGTCTCCGCCAGCAGCTCGAGCTTCGCTTCCGCCGCGAGCTCGACGCGCGCAGCCAGGAGGTACGACAACCGAGGAGTGCCGGGCTCGGGCACCTGGACTTCGCTCGAGGTGAGCTCGCGAAGGCGGTCGAAGAGGGCACGCGCTCGTTCCTCGGCGTCGGCGTCCACGAGGTGATCGACGTCCTCGAGGGGCGTGGTCTCGCCGGTCTGGAAACTCCTCCCGCTCGTGAGGTCGAGGAGCCTGAAGCGATCCCGTCCCTCGATCAGGATGTTCATGCGCCCGTCCTCGAAGCGGGTGAGCACCTCGAGCACCACCGCGCGCGTGCCGACCTCGCGAATTCCGGCCTCGTCCGCGTACACGAGGCCGAACTCCGCATCGTCCTCCAGGCACTCCGCGACCAGCTCCTTGTAGCGCTCCTCGAAGATGTGGAGCGGCAACTGCTCGGTCGGAAGCAGCACCAGCGGCAGCGGGAAGAGACCGAGCTCGCTCATGGCTCGCGCTGGAACGCAGCGAACTCCCAGAAGCGTCCGTGGCCGGAATCCGCGAGTGCGAGCCCTCCGCCCTCTGCGCTGCGCACGAGCGCGGTGGGAGGGTGGAGAAACACGCGAAACGAGCGACCCAGGAGCCGCATTCCGATGTTCACGAGGCGGAGGCCTGCACGGACCCAGAGCACGTCGCGCGGAAAGCTGAGAACGAGGGTGCGCCGCGTGAGACCTGCGGCTCGACGTACGAGGGCGATCCCGTCGGGCGAGCAGCAAACGACGCGGTTCAGGAGGACGACGTCGGCCTGCTCGACGCTCTCCGGGCTCTCGAGGACGTCGGCCACGCGGAACGAGGTCTTCTCCTCGATCCCACGCTCCCGCGCCAGCTCACGCGCGAACGGCTCCCAGGCGGGGACGAGCTCGACGATCTCTCCTTGCGCCGCTCCGGACGCCAGGAGCTCGGACTGCAGCGTTCCGATCCCTCCTCCGATCTCCAGCACGCGCGCTCCGTCCACCCCGGCTGCGGAGGCAGCGACGACCATACGCTGCTCGAGATCGTCCAGTCCCTTCTTGCGGTGCCTGTCGAGGCTCTTACGCGCGACGCGCGGCTTGAAGATCTGCTCGCATGGCCCGGCGCGGCAGCAGCTCGTCACGGCCCGACGACAGCGCTACGAGGCAGGCTCGAGATCGAGCGCGCCCGAGTTGATGCAGTAGCGCTTTCCCGAGGGGCCCGGCCCGTCGTCGAAGACATGTCCGAGATGGCCCCCGCACGTCGCGCACATCACCTCTGTGCGAACCATCCCGTAGGTGACATCGGTCGCCGTCACGACGCTGTCGAGGTCCGCGGGCTCGACGAAGCTCGGCCACCCGGTCCCGGAGTCGAACTTCGCCTCCGAGCGAAAGAGCTCCGTCCCGCAGCCCGCGCAGCGATAGGCACCGGGCGAGTGCTCGTCCACGTAGGCGCCGGTGAACGCACGCTCCGTCCCCTTGCGTCTCAGGATCTCGTACTGCTCATCGGTCAGCCGGTCCTGCCACTCCGCCTCGGTGAGCTCCAGCTTCTCGGCCATCGATCCAGAGTAGCGTTACCGTCCAGATGGACGCGGATGCCATCGAGATCCGGGTTCTCGGCTGCCTGATCGAGAAGCAGCGGACGACGCCCGACGCCTATCCGCTGTCGCTGAACGCGCTCAGGCTCGCCTGCAACCAGGCGACGAACCGCGACCCGGTGGTCGACTACGACGAACCGGCCATCCGGTCCGCACTCGAGCGACTCTCGCGCAAGGGCTGGACGCGGCTGGCCAGCGGCGCGGGGAGCCGCGCGGCGAAGTACCGGCACCTGCTCGACGACGCTGTCGGCGTCTCCCCGGCCGAGATCTCGGTGCTCGCCGTTCTCATGCTGCGCGGTCCACAGACACCGGGAGAGCTGAAGCAACGCACCGAGCGTCTGCATCCGTTCCCCTCGCTGGAGCAGCTCCACGCGGTCCTGCAAGGACTCATCGGGCGGGCGCTCGTGGCCCGGCTGGAGCGTCGACCGGGGCAGAAGGAGGAACGCTACGCGCACCTGTTGGGCGACGAGATCACGTCAGTCCCGACCGCGGACCCGAGCTCCGACAGCGCCGGCGACGAGCGGATCCGCGAACTCGAGGAGCGCGTCGCGGTGCTCGAGACCGAGCTCGCCTCCATGCGACGCGAGATCCAAGAGCAGGGTCAGGCTTCAGCCTGACCCTGGCTCAAGGAAGTCAGCTTTGAGGAATGCGCGCTTCGAGCGCTGCCGCCAGCGCCTCGCGCACGGGCTCGAGCTCGACGCGGTCCAGCACGTCCTGGAAGAAGCCACGGACGATCACGCGCTCGGCCTCCGCACGGTTCAGCCCGCGGGTCATGAGATAGAAGAGCAGCTCGCGGTCGACTCGCCCGAGCGTCGCACCGTGCGTGCAGCGCACGTCGTTCGCGAGGATCTCGAGGCCGGGGATCGAGTCTGCGTGCGCGGTCTTGGAGAGGAGAAGATTTCGATTCTCCTGGTAGGCATTCGTCTTCTGTGCGCCTTCCTCGACGCGGATCATCCCGCGCCACACCGTGCGAGCCTCGTCGCGAAGCGCTCCCTTGAATGCGAAGTCGGACGTCGTGGACGGCGCCATGTGCTCCTGGAACGTGTCGTAGTCCAGATGCTGCTTGCCGTCGGCGAAGTACGCGCCGGTGACGCGCGAGGTCGCTCCCGGTCCCGCGAGATCGTTGTGGATGCGCACCTTGCCCTTCGCGGAGCCGAAGCCCGCCGTGACCCAGTCGAGCTCGGCATCCCGCTCGACGCGGCCGTGGTGGGACGCGAAGTGCCAGGTACCGCGGGAGTAGTTCTGCAGCGAGACGTACTCGACCTTGGCAGCGTCCTGAACGACGATCTCCACCGCAGCGTTCGAGTAGGCGGAGAGCTCGGGAGACGCAGAGGCGTACTCCTCGATCACGGCAAACCGGCTCTCCGGCTCGGCGACGATCAACAGGCGCCAGAAGAGCGAGCCGCCCTCGACCGCATTGGCGATCCGGACGTAGAGCGGCTTTTCGACCACGACGCCGCGCGGCACGTGCACGAGCAAGCCGTGCTTCCACATCGCGGCGTTGTGGGCGGCGAACTTCTCGTCCCAGCCGATTAGCGAGTAGAGACGCTCGTGCTCGTCGGTAAGAGGCTCGAACCGGATCCCGGCGGGCGCGCGGTCGATCTCGATCCCGGCCTCCCCGACGTGGGCGACGCCGGCGACCTCGACATCGACGAGGGAGGGAGGCGAGGCGATCTCGGCCGCACCGTTCGCCGTCCACGCGTCGGGATCGAACCCCTTGAGATCCGTGAACCTCCAGTGCTCGTCCTTCGTGGTGGGCATCGGGAGCTCTCGATAGCGCGCCTCGATCTCCGTACGCGATGCGGCCATCAGCGCGCCCTCATCTCGAGCCGGCCTCGCATACGACCGCCGGAGGATCCGCGCTCTCATCTCGGTACATCCGAAACGCGTATGAGCCCGGTGGAGTCTTCAACACCCAGGGATCGTCCTGGCTGCCCCAGCCGCGTACGTCAGGCATTCTCGTCGTCCCTGCGGGTCGGGGCGTACCGGCGATGGAGCATCAACGCGTTTCCGTCCGGATCCTTGAAGAACGCCATGTGACAGACACCCGTGTCTACGGTTGCTCCGTCGAACTCGACGCCCTTGGCCTCGAGCTTCGCCCGCGCCGCGGTCACGTCGGGAACACGAAGCGCCAGGCCGGCGGGGCTCGGGGCGAACGGTTGTCCCTGGCTCGCGGGGTTGAAGATGTCGAGCGTCACCTGGCCTGCGCGGAACTCCATGTCGTCCTCTCCTTCCGTCTCGATCTCGAGCCCGAGAACCTCGGAGTAGAAGTGCTTCGCCCGAGGAATGTCCTGGGTCAAGAAAGACACGAAGTCGACGTGCTCGACGTCGATCACGGAGTCGAGCCGTCGGAGTACGGCGCGTGCCGGTGGTGCAGGATCAGTGAGTTTCCGTCGGGATCCTTGAAGAAGGCCATGTGGCAGACGCCCGAGTCGTACGCGTCGGGAAACATGAACTCGACGCCCTTCTCGCGCAGCTTCTCCATTGCGTCGGCGACGTCCGGGACACGGAGCGCGATGGCGGTGTTGCTCGGGCTGAACGGCACTCCGGTCTGCTCGGGGGTGTTCAGCAGGATCGTCACGTTCCCGGTCTCGAACTCCGGCCATTCCTCGTGCGCGAGCGTGTTCCGCTTCAGGCCGAGCGTCTCGCCGTAGAACTCGACGGCGCGAGCCCGATCAGTGACCGGGATGCCGACGAAGTCGGTGCGCTCGACGTCGATCACGGAGTGCTCCCGTCCCGGTACGGCGCATAGCGACGGTGGAGGAGGATGCGGTTGCCGGCAGGATCGTTCACTCCCACGCCTTTGCACAGACCGGAGTCCCAGACCTCGCCGACCTCGAGACCCGCGGACTCGAGTTGCGCTTTCGCGGCGTCGACGTCTGTAACGCGCAGGGCGATCGTCGAGGGTGGGAGCGCCGTGAACTCGTAGTCGTGCGTGTGCGGCGTCATGACTGCGAGCGTGGCATTGCCGATCTCGTACTCGACCCAGTCGTCGTGGGGTGAGTTCGGACTGCGCTCGAGGCCGAGCACCTCGCCGTAGAAGTGGTTGGCCTCTTCGATGTCGGTCACCGGAACGCGGACGTAGTCGATGCGCTCGACGTCCATCAGCTCTCGCGCGGCTTGTACCTGTGGTGGAGCATCAGATCGTTGCCGTCGGGATCCTGGAAGAACGCCATGTGACAGACGCCCGTGTCGAAGGTCTCGGCGGAGAACTCGACGCCCTTCGCTTCCAGCTCGGCGCGCGCAGCGGCGACGTCCTCGACGTGCAGCGCGATGTGCGCGTTCTTCTGCGGCGCGAACTCCATCCCGAACGTGGCCGGCTCGTAGATCCCGAAGCACGTCTGACCGACCCAGAACTCGGCGTCGCCGGTCTCGTCGGGACGCAATCCCAGGGTGTCGACGTAGAAGTCCCTCGAGCGCTTCCAGTCGGTGGACGGCACGGCGACGAAGTCGAGCTTCGTCACCGGGCTAGCCAACAGAGCCTTCCATCTGCAGCTGGATCAACCGGTTCATCTCGACGGCGTACTCGAGCGGGAGCTCCTTCGTGATCGGCTCCACGAATCCGGACACGATCATCGCGCTCGCCTCGGCTTCGGAGAGGCCGCGGCTCATCAGGTAGAAGAGCTGCTCCTCGCCGATCTTGGAGACGGTCGCCTCGTGGCCGAGGTCGACCTCGTTCTCGTCCACCTGGATGTACGGATACGTGTCGGAGCGCGATTCGTCGTCGAGGATCAGCGCGTCGCAGACGACCTTCGACTTCGAGCCGGTCGCGCCCTTGGCCACCTGCAGGAGTCCCCGGTAGCCGGCGCGCCCGCCGTCCTTGGAGATCGACTTGGAGGTGATCACCGACGTCGTCCGCGGAGCAACGTGGACGACCTTGCCGCCTGCGTCCTGGTGCTGCCCCTTGCCGCCGAACGCGATCGAGAGGACTTCTCCGTGAGCGCCCTCGCCCATGAGCCAGATCGCGGGGTACTTCATGGTCACCTTCGAGCCGAGGTTTCCGTCGACCCATTCCATGGTCGCGTCCTCGTATGCGACGGCGCGCTTCGTGACCAGGTTGTAGACGTTGTTCGACCAGTTCTGGATCGTCGTGTAGCGGCAACGGCCACCGCGCTTGACGATGATCTCCACGACCGCCGAGTGCAGCGAGTCCGACGAGTAGATCGGAGCGGTGCAGCCTTCGACGTAGTGCACGTATGCGCCCTCGTCGACGATGATCAGCGTGCGCTCGAACTGGCCCATGTTCTCCGCGTTGATGCGGAAGTAGGCCTGGAGCGGCATCTCGATCTTGACGCCCGGTGGCACGTAGATGAACGAGCCGCCCGACCAGACCGCCGAGTTCAGCGCAGCGAACTTGTTGTCGTTCTGCGGGATGATCGTCCCCATGTACTGCTTGACGATGTCCTCGTGCTCACGGAGCGCCGAGTCCATGTCGAGGAAGAGAACGCCCTTCGCCTCGAGATCGGCCTGGAGCTTGTGGTACACGACCTCCGACTCGTACTGGGCACCGACCCCGGCGAGGTACTTCTTCTCGGCCTCGGGAATGCCGAGCTTGTCCCACGTGTCGAGGATGTCCGCAGGGAGATCCTCCCAGTTCTGGGCCTGCTTCTCGGTCGGCTTGATGTAGTAGTAGATGTTCTCGAAGTCGATTCCGCTGAGGTCGGCTCCCCAGCTCGGCATCGGCCGGGCGTAGAAGTAGTCGAGGCTCTTGTGCCGGAACGCGCGCATCCACTCGGGCTCCGACTTGTGCTCGGCGATCGCCTCGACGACGTCGTGCGAGATCCCTCTCCCGGACTTGAAGAAGTAGTCCTTGGCCTCGTCGGGATTCGAGAAGCCGTACTGGTAGTCGGAACGGATCCCACGGACGACATCGGTCTCGTGCTGGGTGCTCATGCGACCTCTCCCACCTCGACCGGCGTAAAGGCCTCATAGCCTTCCGCCTCGAGCTTGTGCGCGAGCTCTGGCCCACCCTGAGCGACGATCTTGCCGCCCATGAAGACGTGGACGTAGTCCGGCTCGACGTAGCGCAGGATGCGCTGATAGTGCGTGATCAGGAGCGCCCCCATGTCGGGGCCGACCAGGGTGTTCACTCCGGTCGCGACGATCCTGAGGGCGTCGATGTCGAGACCGGTGTCGGTCTCGTCGAGGATCGCGATCTTCGGCTTGAGCATCGCGAGCTGGAGCACCTCGATCCGCTTGCGCTCTCCCCCGGAGAAGCCGTCGTTCACATAGCGTGACGCAAGCTCACGCGTGACCTTGAGCTCCTCCATCGTCCCCATCAGCTCCTTCCGGAACTCGGGGATCGGGATCGGATCCTCGTCGCCGCCGTTCCGGCCCTTGCGGATCGCATTGATCGCGCTCCGCAGAAAACTGGTCACGGTGACACCGGGAATCGCGTGGGGGTACTGAAACGCGAGGAAGAGCCCCTTCTGGGCACGCTCGTCCGCGCCCAGCTCCGTGATGTCCTCGCCGTCGAGCAGGATCTCGCCTTCCGTGACCTCGTAGGCGGGATGACCCATCAGCGCATACGCCAGCGTGGACTTTCCCGATCCGTTGGGCCCCATGATCGCGTGCTTCTGGTTTCGGTCCACTGCGAGGTCGACACCCTTGACGATCGGGGTGCCGTCTTCCAGCGCAACGTGAAGGTTCTTGATCTCGAGTAATGCCATCTGAAAAGGGCTGAATGAGCCTTACGGGCGTAAGGAGTCACCCGCCCTGCCTGTTGCATGGTACCCGCGACGCACCGTTCGAGAGACCGTCATCCGTCACTGAAAGGCGTCGACGGCGGAGGGATGAGTCTCAGCGCGTACCGCGGGTGGTATCTTGGACCGATGCCTTTCGCCTGGTGGGAGCTCGTTCTGATCCTGCTCGTCCTCCTGCTCGTCTTCGGCGCCAAGCGCTTGCCAGAGATGGGACGGTCGCTCGGGAAGGGGATGCGGGAGTTCAAGGACTCCGTCTCCGGGCTGGACGACAAGGAAACGACCTACCCGCCCGCAGCAGGGCTTCCCGCAGCTTCGTCGGAGCCCGACACGCCCGCAGATCCTCACGGCATTCCCGCCGACGAGGCCGAGCGGGAACGCGTCTCGTAACGAGCGCACATGCCCAAGTGGCGTCGGTGGCTTCCGCGCCGCCTCACCCATGGTGAGGAGGCAACGCTCGTCGAGCACCTGGACGAGCTCCGCACCCGCCTGATCATTTGCCTGTTCGCGATCGTGCCGGCGTTCGCACTTGCTTTCGCATTTCACGAGAAGCTCCTTCGCTGGCTCATCGCGCCCCTTCCCGACGACAAGAACCTCGTCACCCTCGGAGTGACCGAGCCGTTCACGACCTCGGTGAAGGTCAGCGTGATCGCTGCGATCGCGCTCGTCCTGCCCGTCATTCTCTGGCAGATCTGGGCATTCTTCGCCCCCGCCGTCGCGCCGAACTTCGAGCGCGTCGCACTCTTCTTCGTCGTGGTGGCGACGGCGCTCTTCGCTGCCGGCGTCGTCTTCATCTACTACATCGTGCTCCCGCGTGCGCTCGACTTCCTCACGAACTTCGACGACGAGTTCTACGACAACCAGATCCGCGCGACCTACTACCTCACGTTCGTGTCGATGACCTTGCTCGGCGGCGGGCTGGCCTTCCTGATGCCGATCTTCGTGCTCGCCCTGGTGAAGCTGCGCATCCTCACCTCGACGCGACTGCGCCAGAACCGCAAGATCGCGTACGTCCTCCTCCTGGTCTTCGCCGCGTTGCTCCCAACCGTCGACCCGGTGTCCCTCGCCTTCGAGCTCGTCCCGCTGGTTCTCCTGTTCGAGCTCTCGATCTGGGCGTCGGTGCTGATGGAACGGCGCTGGCCTGCCGAGACCTGGGACGAGGAGCTGCCAGAGCCCGAGGCCTGGTGAGGGTTCTCTCCGCGGACTGGGTCGTACCCGTCGAAGCCCCGCCTATCCGTGACGGCGCCGTGGCGATCGACGACGGCGGACGCATTGTGAGAGTCGGGCCGGCGGACGAGCTAGGAGCGGGCGAGCGCTTCGCGGACGCAGTGATCTTCCCCGGCTTCGTGAACGCTCACACACACCTCGAGTACGCGACCTACGCCGGCTTCGGGGACGGCCTCTCGTTCGGACCGTGGATCGCGCTGCACGTCGAGCGAAAGAGCCGAATCGAGCTCGAGGAGATGGAGGCGATCGCACGACTGGGCGCGCTCGAGTGTCTCCGGTCGGGAATCACCACGGTCGGGGACTGCAGCTTCAGCGGCGCGGCGGCCACTGCCTGCGAGGAGCTCGGTCTCCGCGCGATCGTCTACCTCGAGGTCTTCGGCCAGGACGTGTCCGCGCTTTCGGAGCGATTCGAACGACTTCGCGAGCGAATCGCTCACCTGCTCTCGGATCGCGTCCTGCTGGGGATCTCCCCGCATGCCCCGTACACGTGCACGATCGACCTCTATCGGGCCTGTCACGAGCTCGAGCTTCCGACCGCGACGCATCTGGCCGAGAGCGAGGCGGAGACCGAGTTCCTGAAGACGGGTGAGGGCATGTGGCAAGCGTTTGCCGAGATGCTCGTGCCGCCGCTCGGGACGACCGGGATCAGGGCGCTCGCAGACGCCGGGCTGCTCGGCCCGCACTTGCTCGCGGCCCACTGCGTCCAGGCAGACGCGGAAGAGATCGAGCTGCTCGCCGCCAACGACGTCGCGGTTGCGCACTGCCCTCGCTCGAACGGGTATCTCGGATGCGGCGTCGCGCCACTTCGCGACCTGCTCGATGCCGGGATCCGGGTCTCGATCGCGACCGACAGCCCCGCCTCGACGCCGTCGTTCGACATGTTCGACGAGATGCGCGCGGCCGTCGTGGGAGCGAGGGCGCGCGAACGGCGACCGGATGCGCTTTCCGCCTCGGACGCTCTCGAGCTCGCCACCCTCGGCGGAGCTCGTGCGCTCGGGCTCGACGCCGAGATCGGATCTCTCGCGCCGGGGAAGTGGGGGGATCTGACGGTCCTCTCCCTTGCCGCAACGCCTCATCTCCCGTGGGAAGATCCCGTTACGGCAACCGTTCTCGGAGGCTCGCCCGACGGCGTCCTCGCTACTCTCGTCTCCGGCACGACTCGCTACGAGAAAGGAGGGAAGACATGGCTCGAGCTGATCGACGTCGCTCGCAACGCGCGCGGCCGGCTCCTCCTGCCCGACCTCAGACCGTAGCGATGGAAGACACCATGTTCTTCCCCAAGCTGCGCCGGAACGCGAAGTGGATGTTCCTGTTTCTCGCGCTCGTCTTCGGGCTCGGCTTCGTCGGCTTCGGAGTCGGCGCAGGCGGCGTCGGGATCGGCGACGTCTTTCGCGGCAGCGGTAGCGGCTCGGGCGTGCCGTCCATCGACGACGCCGAAGAGCGCGTCTCGGAGAACCCGCGCGATGCGGAGGCGTTTCGCGATCTTGCGACTGCACACCAAGCCGAGGGCAACACCGACGACGCGATCGATGCGCTCGAGAGCTTCGTCGCCTTGAAGCCGAAGAACACCGCCGCCCTCGTCGACCTCGCGAGCCTCTATCTCATCAAGGTCGAAGAGGCGCAACGGCGCGCGCAGGTCGCCAACGTCCGCGCCGCCTATCTCGCACCGGGCGCGACCATCGCCTCGATCTCGCAATTCGGCGGCAGGCCCCTCGACGCCGATCCGATCTCGAGTGCCGTGAACGGCCAGCTTTCGCAGATCGTCCAGACCGAGCTCGGCCAGGCTCAACAGGCCGCGGCACAGGCGGTCGACGCGTACAAGCGTCGTGCTGCCACGGAGCCGAAAAACGCGCTCTATCAGCTCGAGCTCGCCCAGACCGCCGAATCGGCGAGCGACCTCGCCACGGCGATCGCAGCGTATGAGAAGTTCGTCGAACTCGAGCCCGACGATCCCAACGTCGCCGACGTCGAGCGGCGGCTGAAAGAGCTGCGCGCTCAGTCCGGCACGACGGGCTAGCCCCTCCGCGCGCAACCGCGCCCTCCGTCCCGAGCAAGTCTCTAGACTCGCGCAGTGTGAGGGTCGCCGCCGTTCTCAGCGCCGTCTGCGCGGCCGTTCTGGCTTTCGCACTCGCCGGCTGCGGTACGGGCGGGTACACCGACGGCGGAAGCCAGGGCGCCGGAAAGCAGCAGTTCACGCAAGCGTGCGGGGTCTGCCACACCCTGGCCGATGCCGGCACGGCAGGGCAGATCGGCCCGAACCTGGACGACGCGTTCGCCCAGGCGCGCGCGGACGGCATGACGCCGGACACGTTCACCCAGGTCGTCGCAGCGCAGATCCGCTACCCGATCGTCGAGACCTCGACGGGAGCGCCCGGGATGCCCGCCGCCGACGACACCCTCCCATCGTGCGACGACGTGGAGGGCGATGCGTTCTGCGTCAGGGACCAGGATCAAGCGATCGCAGATATCGCCGCCTACGTCGCAGCGGTCGCGGGAACCGGCGTGACCTCAGAGGCCCCGACCGACGGCAAGTCGATCTTCACCGCCAGCTGCGGTACGTGTCACACGCTGGCCGACGCGGGCACCGTTGGCGCGGTCGGACCGAATCTCGACGAGGCGAGGCCCGCCAAGGCACTCGTCGTCGATCGTGTCACGAACGGTCAGGGGGAGATGCCCTCGTTCAAGGACTCGCTCGACGCGGCTCAGATCGAGGCTGTTTCCGAGTACGTCGCCTCGGCAGCGGGACGGTAGGGCGACGAGAGCAGGTGACAGTCACCGTTGCGGTGACGGTCACCCGTCGAGATCGACGACGACGTGCGTCACCGGCACGTCGTAGCGCTCGCGCAAAGCGCTGACCACACCTCGTTCGAGCCAGTTGGAGCGGCCCTCGGGATGCGTGGACACGACCAGCTCGTTCGGTCGGAAAGTCCTCACTGCATCCTCGACCGCGACGAGAGGGTCGACGTCCCCGATGTCGCCGCGCGCCTCGATGCCGACCGAGGAAAGGCGCTGGAGCGTCGCGTGCAGGCGGCTCTGGGCCGCGGCCCTGGCCGGATCCTCGTCCGACGTCCACGTTCTCAGGCGGGAGTTCAACGCCGGACAGACCACGTAGAACAGCGACCTTCCGCTCAGCGCGAGCTCACCGATCACGTCCATCAGCTCGTCGCCGCCGACGGTCTCGTTGGCGACGACGAGGACGCGCTTCTCGTCCGAGGAGCCGTGCGGCTCGATCTGCTCCCTCGGTGCGCTCGGCGCGCGCTGGCGGGTGTAGGCCCAGACCGCACCACCGGAGAGTGCGAGGAAGACGAGGAGTCCGACCCACGGGTTGAGCCACGAGGCGAGAACGATGAGAGCGAACGCCCCGATCGACAGCAGGAGGAAGCGGAAGGCGGCGTCCTCGCTGCGGAAGGGGCTCTCCACCGTCTCTCAGATGAGGTAGACGACGGCGTAGACCACGATCCACATCACGTCGACGAAATGCCAGTAGATGCCTGGAAGCTCGACGCCGTGGTGATGCTCGGGCGTGAAGTGACCCCGGAATCCGCGCACGATGACCATCCCGAGCAGCGTGAGGCCGATGAACACGTGAGCCCCGTGCAGCCCGGTGAGCCCGAAGAAGACCGAGGCGAACGCTCCGTCCCCGGTGTTGAAGCCGACGTTCAGGTACTCCACCACCTGCGTGAGGAGGAAGGCGAAGCCCATGAGGAACGTCAGCACCATCCCGGCGAGAAAAGCCGTCCGATTTCCGCGCTTGATCGACTGCAGCGCCCAGTGCATGGTGAAGCTCGAGGTGACGAGGATCGCCGTGTTCACGCCGGCGACGAAGACCGGGAAGTGATACGGCTCGGGCGGCCACTCCGAGGGAGCGTCGGGGTTCACGACCCGCACGAAGAAGTAGGCGGTGAAGAACGAGCCGAAGAGCATCGCCTCCGAGGCGATGAAGAGCAGCATCCCGAGGACCTTCGCGTCGATGCGCGAGCTCTGGTTGGCCTCGGGCGGGCCGTGGTGGTCGTGGACGGCTTCCACGTGGCTCGTCATACGGAGACCTCCACGGCAGGCTCCACCATCACGTGCTCGACGGGGAGACCGCTCTCGGAGCGAAGACGCCCGACGAGGTCGCGGCGGAGCCAGCCCGAGCGGGCGCCCGGAAACGTCGAGACGATGATCTCGTCCGTTCGCTCGTCGCGAATCGCCTGCATGGCGGCCGTGAAGGGATCGGGATGCGCGATCTGGCCGTGGACGTCGATGCCTTCGGCACGGAGCTCGGAAAGCGCCGCGCGCAGGCGCCGCTCGGCCTCGGGGTGCTCGGAGCGCGTGGGATCGCTCTGAGGTGCGACGATCAGGAAGCTCGCGCTTCCTTCCTTCGCACGCGCGCGGATACGCTCGAGGAGCGACTCGGAGAGAACGGTCTCGTTCGCGACGACGAGGACGTTCGCCCCGGACCGACCGGAGACGTCGCTCACGACGTGCTCGACGGGCCGGCCGGCCGCGGCGCGGCGGATCTCCTCGAGCAAGTTCTTTCGGAGCCATCCCGATCGCGTCTCTGGATGGGTGGAGACGATGATCTCGTCGATGTCCTCGGACGCGAGCAGGTCCTTGACGGCTGCCAAGGGATCGTCGTCGAACACGGTGCCGTGCGCCGGGATGCCGGCCTCGCGGAGCACCCTCAGGGTCCGGTCGAGACGACGGCCGGCGGCGGCACGCCGCGAATCGCGGTAGACGACGTAGCCCCCGCGCGGCTGCGTGACCGGAGCGACCACGAGCGCGCGGATCGGGCCGTCACCCGCTCTCCGCTTCACTGCCTCCACGAGCTCGGCGCCAGCGAGAGTCTCGTTGGCGACGACCAGGATCTGCGGCGTGGACGCGGTCATGCATGCACCTCCTCCGGCACCTCCTGCGACTCCTTGGCCGGGCTCATCACCGCGTGCCGGGCGCCGGGAACCCCGTACTCGTACGGGCCGGCGACCACCTGCGGGATCTCGTCGAAATTGAAGATCGGCGGTGGCGACGACACCTGCCACTCGAGCGTGAGCGCGCGCCACGGGTTCGCGTCCGCGATCGGGCCGCGTGCCCAGCTGATCGCCATGTTGTAGACGAAGACGACGAACGAGATTCCCAGCACGAAGGACGCGATCGTGATCGCGAAATTGAGGCTGCCGAACGCCTCCGCGTAGTCGGAGACGCGTCGAGGCATTCCTCGGAGCCCGACATAGTGCATCGGGAAGAACGTCGCGTTGAAGCTGACGAAGGTCATCCAGAAGTGGATCTTTCCCAGCCGCTCGTTGTACATCCGGCCGGTCATCTTCGGGAACCAGTAGTAGACGCCCGCGAAGATGGTGAACACGGAGCCGCCGAAGAGCACGTAGTGGATGTGCGCGACGATGAAGTAGGTATCCGAAGCGTGGATCGTGATCGGCACCGCGCCGAGGTAGATCCCGGAGAGGCCGCCGATCACGAACATGGTCACGAAGCCGAGCGCAAAGAGCATCGGCGTGTTCAGGTGGATACGCCCTCGCCAGAGGGTGGCCACCCACGAGAAGATCTTGATCCCGGTCGGGACGGCGATCAGCAGGGTCGTGATCATCATCGGGACGCGCAACCAGTCGGCCATGCCCGCGACGAACATGTGGTGCGCCCACACGGAGAAGCCGAGGACGAGTATCCCGAGCAGCGAGAGCGCCATCAGCCGGTAGCCGAAGATCGGCTTGCGGGACATCGAGGCGATGACCTCGGAGACGATCCCGAACCCGGGCAGCATCATGATGTACACGGCCGGGTGGCTGTAGAACCAGAAGATGTGCTGGTAGCCCAGCACGTACCCGCCTCCTTCGGGTGTGAAGAAGTCGGTGTGCAGGATGCGATCGAACATCACGAAGAATTGCGAGCCGGCGATGAACGGCGTCGCGATGACGACGAGCAGCGATGTCGTGAAGTTCGCCCAGACGAGGAGCGGCATGCGCCAGAAGGTCATCCCCGGCGCGCGCATCGTGATGATCGTGACCAGGAAGTTGAGGGCCGTCATGATGGACGAAGCCCCTGCCCACTGGACGCCCATGTTGAAGAACGTCTGCCCCAGCGGCTGTCCTTCTGCCAGAGGCGCGTAGCCCGTCCAGCCGGCGCCGAAGGCCCCACCGGGCGCCAGGAAGCTCGCCACGAACATGATCCCCGCAATCGGCAGAAGCCAGAACGAGAGCGCGTTCAGGCGTGGGAACGCCATGTCCGGCGCCCCGAGCATCAGCGGCACGGCGAAGTTCGCGAGCCCGGCGAAGGCGGGGATGATGAAGAGGAAGATCATCAGCGTCGCGTGCACCGAGACGAGGCCGTTGTACGTCTGCGAATCGACGAACTGGAGCCCCGGCTCCGCGAGCTCGGCGCGGAAGAACATCGCCATCAGCCCCGCGAGCGTGAAGAAGAAGAACGTCGTGACCAGGTACTGGACGCCGATCACCTTGTGGTCGGTGTTGACCCGGAAGTAGTCCCGCCACGTGCGGGCGCCGTGACCCGAGTGATCCTCGGGACGGGTTGGCCGGCCACCGACGTAGTGGAGCCAGTAGTCGAACGAGCCGATTCCCGCGAGGAAGCCGATCGGGGCCGCCGTCATCGCGCCGACGACGAGGACGACCTCGGTGAGCCAGAGCGGCTCCCAGCCCCACCACCAGCGGAGGGTGACGACGAGCAGCGCTCCCACGGCGAAGAAGAGCAGGGCCATCCAGAGGCCGCGCACGAGTCCCGGGCCGAAGAGCACCTGGCCAAGAGGGCTGCGAGGCGGCTCGAAGTGTCCGGGGTAGTGCTCCTGCGGAGAGGGTTCTGCGTGCGTCGCCGTCACGTCTGGTTCTCCTCGATCCAGGCGTCGAAGTCCTCGTCCGACACGACCCGCGCACTCGCGCGCATGGTCGCGTGGCCGAGCCCGCAGAGCTCCGTGCAGACGACAGCGAAGTCGCCCATCCGATCGGGCGTGACGAGGATCTCCGTCTCGATCCCGGGAACCGCATCCATCTTCTGGCCGAAGTTCGGGACCCAGAAGGAGTGGATCACGTCCACAGCGGTCATCGTGAAGCGCGTCTGCTGCCCGATGGGCAGGACGAGCTCGCCGGACTCGAGGTCGTCGTAGTCGGAGTAGACGAACTTCCAGGCGAACTGCTGCCCGATCGCCTGGATCTCCATGGGTCTCGCCTCGGCGTCGCCGTTTCGCGCCAACACGATCGCGCTGAAGACCCCGATGGCGGTCACGAGCACCGCGGGAATCGCCGTCCAGAGGATCTCGAGGCCCGTATGACCGTGGATCGGAGGGCCGTCCAGGTCGTCGTCCTCCGGTACGCGCCACTTCCACACCGAGAAGATCACGACCGCGGTGACGAGGGAGAAGATGACGATGGAGATGATCGTGACGAACCAGTAGATCGCCTGGATGCGGTCGAACTCCTCCGACGCGGACTCCGGAAGCCACTGGAAGAGGACCGCCACCAGCGTGAGCGCCACGCCGATCACGACCCCGATCGCGACGAGCTGGACGATCCCCTTGCGCACCGATTCGAGCCTACTCCAAGGGCGAGCTATCGTGACGGCACATCCGATCCTGCCCCAGCCCCGCCCTCTCGTGATCCTCTCCCGGAAGCTCCTCGTACCCGCCGTCGTCCTGCTCGCCGCTGTCGTAGCGCTCGTCGCAATCGTCGGTGGGGGGGAGAGCGAGGCGTCCACGGCCTCTCCGGCGGCGGCTGTCCGGGGGCCACTCGGCAGCGGAAACCCGGTCGTTCTCGCCTTCGGCGGGGACGTGCACTTCGAAGGCGTCCTCGAGTCGCGGCTGGCAGCCGACCCCGCAGGCCTGCTGGCGCCGATCGCGCCCCTCCTCGGCGAGGCGGACATCGCGGTGGCGAACCTCGAGACCGCCGTGACCAACGGGGGCGCAGCGGCCGGCAAGACGTTCGTGTTCCGGACACCGCCGAGCGCGTTCGCGGCTCTGCGCGGCGGATCGGTGGATGTCGTGTCGATGGCGAACAACCACGGGATGGACTTCGGCGAGGCGGGACTCCGCGACTCGCTCGCGGCGGCCGAGCGCTACCGGTTCCCGGTGATCGGCATCGGCGTCGACGGTAAGCAGGCGTACGCGCCCTATCGCCGAACCGTCAACGGCCAGCGGATCGCGATCCTGGCCGCCACGCAGGTGCTCGACGACCATCTGATCTCGAGCTGGACGGCGGGCCCGGGGAAGCCGGGGCTCGCCTCGGCGAAAGCGGTGCCGAGGCTGTTGCAGGAAGTTCGACGCGCTCGTCGGACCTCGGACACCGTCGTGGTCTTCCTCCACTGGGGAGTCGAGCTCGAGCAGTGCCCGACCACCGATCAGCGCACGTTGGCACGCCAGCTCGTCGGCGCCGGGGCGGACGTCGTTGTGGGCGGCCACGCGCACCGGCTGCTCGGCACCGGTCGAATGGGGAAGGCGCTCGTCGGCTACGGCCTCGGTAACTTCGTCTGGTACGGGACGAGCGCGCTCTCCACCCAGACGGGAGTCCTGTTCGTCACGGCGACCGGGCGTCGCATCGACAACTACCGGTGGGCGCCCGCCCGCATCGTCGACGGGGTTCCGCGCCCGCTCTCGGGCTCTGAGCGCCGGCAGGAGCTGGCGTCGTGGCGCGCTCTGAGAGGCTGCACCGGCTTGAGGCCCTGAAAACGGGGGCTACACTGACGCGCCCGGGCCGTTAGCTCAGTTGGTAGAGCAGGGGACTCTTAATCCCAAGGTCGAAGGTTCGAATCCTTCACGGCCCATGGACGACTGCGTCCGCCCGCGAGCCCCCGCGGCGGAGCTCGCCCGGTAGAGACCCATTAGGCTCCCGCTACATCAACAAGGAGGCTGGGGATGGCGATCGCACGTGTTGTGTCGTTCGAGGGCGTCAGCAAGGAACGCATCGAGGAGATGAAGAGCAGGATGGGCGAGGCCGACCGGCCCGAGGGGATGCCCGCGACGGAGTTCATCATGCTCCACGACGCGGAGTCCGAGAACGCCGTCGCGATCGTCTTCTTCGAGACGGAGGACGACTACAGGCAAGGCGACGAGCTGTTGAGCGCGATGCCGGCCAGCGACACGCCGGGGCAGCGGACGTCGGTCAAGAAGTACGACGTGGCTCACCGCATGTCGGACTGAGCATCCAGCTGTTCGCACGCTGCTTTCCCGGACAGCTGCAGTACGCCCCAGAATGCTGAGCGGTACTACGCGACTCCGAGCGGTGCAGTGCTCTTTACAAAGCGCGTTCGGAGCGCCGGCGGCGATTCCGAAGCGCCACGTCTCGACGCCCGCGCTCCTCGGACGTCCAGTTGGCCTCGAGCTTGGCTCGTTGCCTCGCCCACTTCGCTCGCTCCGCCTTCGTCATCCCTCGGATGACGAGATCACCGGAGGAAACCTGTTCGCGAATGTGGAGAAGCTTCGCCTCTCGCGCCTCCTCTGCACGTTCTCGACTCGTAGACGCCATGTTCGAAGGGTAGCCCAACCGCCGGAAATAGCCAGCTCACAGCGTCGTCGGCTCCGCGCGGGCTAGGCGAGTGCGGCCGTGATCCTCTCGATCGCCGCCGTCTCCTCGTCCTGCATCCCGCCCTTGGCCTCCGCCACCGCCGTCGCGACGGCGAGCACGAGTGCCCGGTACGCCTCGAGCTCGTCCGGGGCCTTCTCGCCGAGCACTGCGACTGCCGAGCCGAGCGCCTTCATCGTCCCTTCCACGACCTCTTTCGGCGACGCCACCAGGCCGAAGCCGGTGCCGCGCGTCTCGGAGAGCTCGCGGACGAGCTGGCTCTCACTCTCGCGATGAGCGGCGAGCTGCTTTCCGACGGCGCTCGCTTCGCCGAAAGCATCGGTGAAGTCGCGGTGGGCCGTCGAGACGAGCATGCCCGCGCCCGTGACGCCCTGCTGGAGCCCGTTCCATTCGTCCTCGGTGAAGTCTGCCTTGCCTGCCATCCGTCCTCCTCGTCCGTCGGAATGATCCTCGAAGCGGATTCTTGCAGTGCGAGAGAGCCCGCAACTATCGTTCCTGCTCGTTCCGTCAACGAGCCGAGGGGGAAGCGCATGATCCGCCGAGTCGTACTTGCACCATTCGTCGTCTGCACGCTCGGAGCGGCGGCCTTGCTGGTACCGCTCGCATCGGGTGCGCCGGCCGCGAAGTACGCCGTCACCGCCGTCGACTTCAAGTTCAAGAACATGCCGAAGACCACCGCGCCCGGAAGCCACACCTTCACCCTGGTGAACCAGGGCGGAGCCGGGCATGACCTGAAGCTCGCGGGCAAGAAGACGAAGATCCTCCGAAAGGGTCAGCGCGCCTCGATCACGGTCGTTCTGAAGCGCGGTCAGACCTACGCCTTCCTCTGCACGGTGCCCGGTCACGCGTCACTCGGCATGAAGGGCAAGGTCGTGACGAAGGGCTGACCGGCCCGGAATCCCCTGCTCGCGGAGCTCGTCAGCCGGACACGTAGCCACGGGACCCGAAGACTCCCGCGAGAAAGCCGAGGGCCAGGCCACCGATCAGGACGAGGATCGACGCGATCTGGGTGGGGTAGAAGAGCCCGTACTGCTGAAGCAGGAGCCCGACGCCGGCAGCGAAGATCAGCCCGAGGAACATCGAGAGCAGCGTCGCCAGCCCCGGACGACCTCCGCGCAGCGCGAACGAGAAGATTCCGAGACCGCCCACGACCACCATGGCGGTCCCGATCGCCCCCGCGGCCGTCTCGAGCGGATTTCCCTGCACGTCGACCAGTGCGGTGGCGACGCAGGTGAAGCCCTGCCCGGTGCTGGTCGCGACGATCTTGTAGAGGCCGATCCCGTACTTCGCGTACTCGTCGACCGGCACGACACCCGTGGTCGAGGTGACGGTCGTCGGCTCGTCCCAGACCTCGTACGGGATCCCGGCGAACTCGATCTCCAGCTTCATGCGGTCGATCGCGTCCTCCCCGGTCATCGTCACCGCCACTGCTCCGGACTGGGGGACGCTGATCGCGTCGCTCCTCGCGAACGTGTCCCTGGCGACCACATCCTCGCCGGCGACGGTCGCTTCGCACGGCCCCTCGATCGTCGCCAACGCGTCGGGAGCCAGGGCGAGCCCGAAAACCACGACGAGCGCTGTGACGAGCCGGCGATGCATCGAGCCTCCTCGGGCGGCGAGTCTACTCCCGGTATCGGTCGGCTCGAGGCTCCCCACCACCACCCTTGTAGGGTTGTCGGATGCTGCCCATCGAGCGGCCGGGAAAGATCGTCTGCGTCGGTCTCAACTACCGGGATCACGCGGAAGAGCAGGGAGTCGATCTCCCGGGCGCACCGCTCCTCTTCGCGAAATGGCCGAACGCACTCATCGGGCCGGGCGAGGCAATCGTCATTCCGCCGGCGGTCACGAAGTGCGACTACGAGGCAGAGCTCGGCGTCGTCATCGGCACCCAGGTCAAGAACGTTGCACGTGAGGATGCGCTCGCTGCCGTTCGCGGGTACGTGTGCGCCAACGACGTGAGCGCCCGCGACCTCCAGTTCGCAGACGGCCAGTGGACGCGCGGAAAGTCCCCTGACACGTTCTGCCCTGTCGGCCCACTCGTGCCCGCCGGCGAGATCGCGGATCCCCACAGCCTGCGCATCCAGGCGATCGTGAGCGGCGAAGTGCTCCAGGACTCGTCGACCGCGAATCTCATCTTCGGGATCGACGAGATCATCAGCTACGCCTCCCAGACGATGACGCTCGAGCCGGGCGACCTCATTCTCACCGGAACGCCTGCGGGCGTCGGGGTCTTCCGGGATCCACAACGGCTGTTGGAGCCGGGTGACGAGGTGACGATCTCGATCGAAGGGGTCGGTACGTTGACCAACCCGGTCGTCGCAGGTTGACGGTGACCGCCGTCTCGCGGACCGTCCTGCGCGAGCAGGTCAAGGAGATCCTCCTCGAGCGAATCCTGCGCCGCAGGGGACTCGGTGAGGGCCGGCTCGGAGGCGCGTAAGCACGTCAGGCGCACAGAACGCGTCGTCCGCCGGAGAACGCGCGCCGCGCAGCCCGCCGATTCGATGTGAAACTCTCGATGTGGAGGTAGGACGATGAAGCTCGGACTGCTCACCGCTCCCTTTCCTCGCCGCTCGCTGGAGCGGGTCGCCGCCTGGGCTTCCGGCGAGGGCTTCGAGATGCTCGAAGTCGCCTGCTGGCCGGCGGCAGGCGCCGAGCGGCGCCGCTACGCGGGGACATCTCATATCGACGTCACGAGCTTCGATCCGGACAGTGTGCGCGCGACGCTCGAGAAGCACGGGCTCGAGATCTCGTCTCTCGCCTACTACCCGAACAACCTCCATCCAGATCTCAAGGAGCGTCGCGCGGCGAACACGCACCTGCGCAAGGTGATCGATGCGGCCGCAAGCTCGAGGTTCCGATCGTCGGAACCTTCGTCGGCCGCGACAAGACGAAGAACGTGGCGGACAACTTTCGCGAGTTCCGCAAGGTCTGGCCTCGCCTGGTCGCATACGCGGAGTCGAAAGGCGTCAAGATCGCGATCGAGAACTGCCCGATGATCTTCAGCTGGGACGAGTGGCCCGGCGGCACCAATCTCGCCTCCACCCCGGCCGCCTGGGACGAGATGTTCTCGATCGTGGACAGCGCGAGCTTCGGGCTCAACCTCGATCCGTCGCACCTCGTGTGGCTGCAGATCGACTACGAGCGCGTCGTGCGCGACTTCGCAGAGAAGATCCTCCACGTCCACGCGAAGGACCTCGAGATCGACCGCGACGGCCTGTACCGGAACGGGACGATCTCGCTCGGAATGGGCTGGCAGGTGCCACGGCTACCCGGGCTCGGCGAGGTGCGCTGGGATCGCTTCGTCGCCGCGCTCTATCGGGCCGGCTACGACTACGTCGTCTCGATCGAGCACGAGGATCGCAACTTCGAGGCCACCGAAGATCTCGTCAAGCGCGGCTTTCTCATCTCCAGAGACGTTCTCCGCCCGCTGCTGCACTAGCCATGGGCGCGGAAGTGCTCGATGGTTCGACGCACGCCTTCGGTCAGTTCGGCCCGAGGCACGGGTCCGACGAGGCGCTCGAGAAGTCCTGACTCGAGCGTCTCGGGAAAGGGAAGAGCGACGTCTGCGTACGTGATGCGGCCCGCGACCTCCGGGGCGGCAGCCTCGATCGCGGTGACGACCTCGCCCATCGACGCTGGGAACCCCGGGAAGTTCGCGACATGAGCGCCGTCGGTGGCCGCGCGCGCGGCGAGCACGAACGCACGGCCCACGTCGGGCGCGTAGTCGTACTGCGCCGTTCCGCCGTACCCGATCTCGAAGGGCTCTCCTCTCGCCGCCGCTGCCATCGCGAGCGTCGGGCCCGACGTCATTCCTTGATCTCGTCCCGGGCCGTACACGATGTACGGCCGGATGCCGATGGAGGCGACGCCGTCGTCGTCCCAGAGGATCCGCGCGCTTCCTTCGTTCGCGAGCTTGTAGACACCGTAGTGAGTCGTCGGATGGGCACCGCCCGACTCCGGGGCGGGTGAGGGGTCGCTCGCGTTGTAGACAGCGGTCGAGCTCGCATACGCGACGCCCGGAATCCGGTCTCGCCGGGCCTTCACCGACTCGAAGACGACCACGGTGCCGCGGACGTTCACGTGCGCGCCGCGTACGGGATCCGCCCGGCAGAACGGGACCTGTAGCGCAGCGAGGTGGACGACGTGGGTGATCTCGTGCTCGTCGAGGGCGCGCCCAAGAGCTTCGCCGTCCGTGACGTCGCCCGACACGAGCGTCACGCGCTCCCGCTCCTCCTCGTCGAGGATCAGGCGGAGACGGCTGTCGTCCTCACCGAGGTCGTAGCCGACGGGGTCCTCGCCGTCGTCGAGCAGGGCCTTGACCGTCCAGGCGCCGACGCAGCCGAGCGCGCCGGTGACGAGGGTGCGCGCCATGAACCTCACACCGGGGTCTGGCTGAAGCCAGACCCCAGACCCTTTCCCGCCTCAGGCAAGTGGGGCGTCCTGGTAGACGGTGACGAGCTCGGTGTAGAACTCGATCGCGGCACGGCCCTGCTCGTGCGGGCCCCACCCCGAGCCCTTGATTCCGCCGAAGGGGACGTGGACATCGGCGCCGGCGGTCTGGGAGTTCACGTGGATGATCCCCGCGCCGATCTCCTCGGTGAAGCGCTGCACGGCATGGAGATCGCGGGTGAAGATCGAGGCGGAGAGCCCGAAGCGCACCGCGTTCGCCCGCTCCATCGCCTCGTCGAGCGTCGCGAAGCGATAGAGGGAGGTCACAGGCCCGAACACCTCCTCGCAAGAGAGCTCGGCGTCGTCCGCGAGCCCCTCGAACACCGTGGGCGCGATCAGATACCCGTCGTCGTCCGCACGCTCGCCGCCCGCGAGCACCGTCCCACCTTCGCCCCGCGCGCGCTCGATCGCGCCCAGGATCTCCTCCAGCGCGGCCTCGTGCACGACCGGGCCGACCTCCACCTCGGGATCGGCAGGGTCGCCGACCTTGCCCGCCTCGACTCTCGCGAGCAGCCGGTCCCGGAACTCGCCGTAGACCTCTTCCTGAACGAGAATGCGCCGCGTAGCCGTGCACTTCTGTCCGGCCGACCAGAATGCGCCTGCGTAGGACGCATCGACCGCGCGGTCGAGCTCGGCATCGCCCATCACGATCAGCGGGTTGTGACCCCCGAGCTCGAGCTGGACGCGACAGTCACGAGCAGTGGCCACCTCGCGCACACCGCGTCCGACCGCCACCGAGCCGGTGAACGAGATCGCGCGCGTACCCGAGTTCGAAACGAGCTCGGCGCCGGCCTTCGAGCCCGACCCGGTGAGAACGTTCAGGACACCGGCGGGGAGACCTGCCTCGGCGAAGCTCTCCGCCACGTGCAGCCCGGTACGCGGCGCCTCGTACCCCAGCTTGAGCACGACGGTGTTGCCGTAGATCAACGCGGGAGCGAGCTTCCAGACGGGAATCGCGATGGGGAAGTTCCACGGGGTGATGAGGCCGACCGCGCCGAGCGGACGGCGCATGGTGTAGAGAAGCTGATTCGCGACCGAGGGCGCGTACATCTCCCCGACCGGGCGCCACGCCTCCCCTGCCGCGTACCGCAGGATCGTCGCCGCTCGAAGCGCCTCGAGCCGGGACTCGCGCAGCGGCTTTCCCATCTCCGCCGTCATGTCCTGGGCAACTTGCTCCGCGCGCGCCTCGAGGATGGTCGCCGCCTTGCCGAAGAACGCGGCGCGCTGAGCCGCGGGAAGCGCGGCCCACGCCGGGAATGCCTCGCGAGCCGCGTCGATAGCGGCGCGCGCGTCGTCGGCGTCCGAGGACGGGTACACGCCCGTGACCTCGGAAGGCCGCCAGGGGTTGTGTTTCTCGTACGTCTGACCGCTGGCGCTGTCGCGCCACTCTCCACCGACATAGTTTCGCGCGGGTGATCTCGTCAACGTCTCAGACATGAGCTGAAGTCCTTTCGAGGAGGCTGGAGGCGAGCGCGACCGGATTCGAGAGGATGCCGATGCCCGGCACCTCGATCTCGACGACGTGGCCGGGCTCGAGCGTGAAGTCGTCGGGCGGGACGAGGCCGGTGCCGGTGAGGAGGACGCTGCCGGGTGGAACCGGGTTGTCGCGGAGCAGGAACTCGACAAGTTCGTCGAACGAGCGCTTCATCCGCGCGGTCGACGTTTCGCCTGCGAAGAGCTCGGCGCCGCTCGGGTCGAGGATCCGCATCCGGATCTCGAACGGCTCGCTTGGCACCGGAGAGAGCACCGCAGGCCCGAGGGCACATCCGCCCGCATACACCTTTGCCTGAGGAAGGTAGAGCGGGTTCGTGCCCTCGATCTCGCGCGACGAAACGTCGTTCCCGATCGTGGCGCCCGCAATCTCGCCGCCCTCACCGAGCACGAGGGCGATCTCCGGCTCCGGGACGTTCCAGGCGGAGTCCGAGCGAATTCCCACCGCTGCACCGGGGCCGACCGTCCGGCGACACGCCGCGTCCTTGAGGAAGAGTTCCGGCCGCTCCGCGTCGTAGACCAGCGAGTAGACGTCTCGGACGGCGCTCTCCTCGATCCGCGCGTCGCGCGAGCGCTCGTACGTGACTCCCGCGCACCAGATCTCGGGCGGCTCGAGCGGAAGCAGGAGCTCGTACGGATCGGCCAACGCCAGCCGATCGGCGTCACGAGCTCCGACACACCCACCGCTCTCCGTCACGATCACGCCGCTCGAGACGACTCCGCGCTCGATGCCGTTCGGGCCACGAACCCGTACCCGCAGCATCAGTAGACCGCCCGTCCGCCGGAGATGTCGTACGTCGCGCCGGTCGAGAAGGAGCACTCGTCACTCGCCAACCAGCAGATGAGCGCGGCGACCTCGTCTGGGCTCCCCATGCGGCCCATGGGGATGCGCTCGACCATGTAGTCGATGTGCGCCTGCGAGACGCCTTCCAGGATCGGAGTCTCGATCACCGCCGGCGCGACGCAGTTGACGAGCACCCCGGTCCGGGCGAGATCCTTGCCGATCGCCTTCGTCAGCGCGATCACCGCCGCCTTGGAGGCGGAGTACGCGGCGGCCATCGGGTTGCCCTCCTTGCCGGCGATCGAGGCGACGTTCACGATGCGGCCATACCCGCGCTCGACCATCCCGGGGCCGACGGTTCGGTTGCAGAAGAAGACGCCGTCGGTGTTGATCGCGAGGACCCGACGCCACTCCTCGTCCGAGATCTCCATGCTCGGAAGCGAGACGCCCGGCACGCCCGCGGAGCAGACGAGCACGTCGATCGGCCCGAGCTCCTCCTCGACGCGCTTCGCCGCAGCCTCGATGTCGGCCGACCTGGTGACGTCGCCTGCAAGGGCGAGCACGCCCTCCGCGGAAGCGGGTTGCAAGTCGAACGACGCGACTCGAGCGCCTTCGACAGCCAGTCGTCGCGCGACGGCCGCACCGATGCCGCTGGCACCGCCGGTGACGAGCGCGACCCGCCCGGAAAATCGATAATCGTTGCTCACGTGTCCTCAAGCCTAAGGTCTGACGACGTGGACTTCGATCCGAAGCGCGACTACCCATTGGGGACGAAGCGGCCCGACCTCGTGTCGACGCCGAGCGGAATGCCGTTGGCGGATGTCACCCTGGAGTCGCTGCGAGCCGGGCGCATCGGCGGCGGTGAGATCCGCGCGACGCCGGAGACGCTCTTGCTCCAGTCCCAGGTCGCGCGCGCGGCGGGGCGAGAGCCGCTCGCGGCAAGCCTGGAACGTGCCGCCGAGCTCGCCGGCGTGCCGGATGAGCTCCTACTCGCCGTCTACACCGCGCTCCGTCCCCGAAGAGCGACGGCTGCCCAGCTCGAAGAGTGGGCGGCGCAGCTCGAGTCCTACGGCGCCAGCGCGAACGGCCGGCTTCGTGCGGGAGGCCGCAACCGTTTACGCCAAGCGGGGGCTGCTCGCAGATGCGTAGCCGCCGGTTCGTCTCGCGGGAGCAGCGCGATCTGTACCGCGAGACGCTCGTCTCGCCACTTCCCGAGCTGGGCCTGGTCGCCGCCGACGGACCGCTCGATCCCGCCCCCGAGCTCGTCATCGAGGAGGGCATCGTCGTCCGCATGGACGGTCGAGCCGCGGCCGAGTTCGACGTGATCGACCGCTTCGTCGTCGCACACGGGCTCGATCTCGGGGTCGCGGCCGAAGCCATGGCCATCGACGACGTGGAGCTGGCGCGGATGCTCGTCGACATCGATGTGTCGCGAGCCGAGCTCGTCCGTCTCGCGCGCGGACTCACGCCGGCAAAGCTCGCGCGCGTCATCGGCCTCCTCGATCCGGTCGAGCTCATGCTCGCGCTGAAGAAGCTCCGCGCCCGCCGAGCACCCGCGAACCAGGCGCACGTGACCAACCTCAAGGAGAGCCCTGCTCTGCTCGCCGCGGACGCGGCCGAGGCAGCGCGGCGTGGGTTCGCCGAGATCGAGACCACGGTCGGAGTCGCCCGCTACGCGCCACTGAACGCGATCGCGCTCCTCGTCGGCTCGCAGACGGGCCGGCCCGGCGTGATGACGCAGTGCGCGGTCGAGGAGCGGCGGAACCTCGAGCTTGCGATCCGCGGCCTCGTCACCTACGCCGAAACGCTCTCGGTCTACGGGACCGAGCCCGTGTTCGTGGACGGCGACGACACTCCCTGGTCGAAGGCGTTCCTCGGCGCCGCGTACGCGTCCCGCGGGGTCAAGGTGCGCTTCACCTCCGGAACGGGCTCCGAGGCGCTCATGGGGTATGCGCAGGGCCTCTCCATGCTCTATCTCGAGGCGCGCTGCCTGGCTGCCGTGCGCGCAGCGGGCTCGCAGGGCGTCCAGAACGGGTCGATCTCGTGCGTCGCTCTGGTGCTCTCCGTACCGGGCGGAACGCGCGCGATTCTCGGCGAGAACGTGCTTGCTGCATGGCTCGACCTCGAGGTCGCGTCCGGCAACGATGCCATCGCTTCCCACTCGGAGATCCGCAAGACCGCGAAGCTGATGGGGCAGTTCCTCCCGGGCACGGACTTCGTCACGTCCGGGTACTCCGTGATGCCGAGGCACGACAACACCTTCGGAGGCGGGAACTTCGACGCCGACGACCTGGACGAATGGCTCACGGTTCAGCGCGACTGGCAAGTGGACGCAGGGATCGAGCCCGTCTCGGAGGACGAGGTTCTGCGGGTACGGGAGAGAGCGGCGCACGCCGTGCAGGCGGTGTTCGAGGAGCTCGAACTCCCGCCCGTGTCGTGCGAGGAGGTCGCCGCGGCGACCACCGGGTACGACTCGAGCGAGATGCCCGACCGCGACCGAGCGGCCGATGTCGAAGCAGCCGACGGGCTCCTGGCGCGCGGGGTCTCCGGCCTGGACGTCGCCCTCGCGCTCGATCACCGGGGGTTCGGCGAGATCGCGGAAGCCGTCGTCTCGATGCAGCGCCAGCGAGTGTCCGCCGACTACCTGCAGACCTCGGCCGTGATAGACGCCCAGGGCCTCGTCCACTCCGCCGTCAACGACCCGAACGTGTACTCGGGGCCGGGCACGGGCTACCGGCTCGAGGGCGAGCGCTGGGAGCTCCTGCAGTCGCTCCCGAACGTGGTCGACCCGGCCCAGCTCCTCGGAAGCAGCGATGAGGGAGAGCCGGTCGTGATCGAGCGCGGCGAGGCGAAGAGAGGCGAGGACGCAACGGAGGTCGTCGTCGCGGTCGGACCCGCGTTCGCGGACGCGATTCGCAAGACGATCAACGATCTGAGCCACGGGGATGTGCTCGAGTCGATCTGCGAAGGGGTCCGAGTCGCTGGAGCTCGACCGCGCGTCGTCCGCGTCCGGCGGACGGCCGACGTCGCCTTCATCGCGCACGACGGCGCTCGGCTCTCCGGCTCGGGCATCGCGCTCGGAATCCAGTCGAAGGGCACCGCGGTGATCCACCGCGCCGATCTCGAGCCGCTCGACAACCTCGAGCTCTTCGGCATGTCGCCGCTGTACTCGCTCGAGTCGTATCGAGCGATGGGGCGCAACGCCGCCGGCTACGCGCTCGGACAGCGGGTCGGCCCGGTTCCCACCGAGCTCGACAACTTCGCCCGAGCGAAGCTGATCGTGAAGACGACACTGCTGCACGCACGGGAGACGAAGGCCGTGCTGCCTGGTGCAGCGGCGGTAGAGATCGTGCTCGGGACGGTGCCGGTCGCGTGAGCGAGCCGCCGCAGACCTGGCACTACGGGCTCGTGGCGAAATGGTGGTCGGAGTTCAACGACGACTTTCGGCCGCACGAGATTCCCTACTTCCAGAAGTTCATCGAGCGCGACGGTCAGCCGGCGCTCGACGTCGCCTGCGGGACTGGCCGCCTGCTGCTCCCGTATCTCCGAGCCGGGCTGGACGTCGACGCATGCGACGTCTCCGCTGACATGGTCGCGCTGTGCCGCGAGAAGGCGGCCGGCGAAGGTTTCTCGCCCAATCTCTATGTGCAGCCGATGCACGCGCTCGACTTGCCCCGCCGATACCGGACGATCTATGTGTGCGGGGCGTTCGGTCTGGGAAGCACCCGCGGCCAGGATCTCGAGGCGCTGGAATGCTTCCACGAGTACCTCGAGTCCGGTGGAACCCTGATCTTCGACTACGAAGTTCCTTATGCGGATGCGCGACAGTGGCAGTACTGGTTGAAGGACGAACGTGCCCTCCTGCCCGAAGCTCCGCGACCGCCGGGAGGCCGACGGCGTGCGTCCGACGGAGCCGAGTACGCACTGAGCTCCCGTGTCGCCGCGCTCGACCCGCTCGACCAGCGCGTGACCCTCGAGATGCATGCCGAGATGTGGCG
This sequence comes from uncultured Actinomycetes bacterium, assembly GCA_963830035.1. Taxonomy (GTDB): domain Bacteria; phylum Actinomycetota; class Thermoleophilia; order Gaiellales; family Gaiellaceae; genus GMQP-bins7. Next base: position 118,720 of record CAWHKX010000004.1, read on the forward strand.
AGACGAAACGCTGCAGGCCGAAGAGAGCCGCACGCTGGACATCAACCTGTACTTCAGGAACGAGCTGCTCCTGATGCTGGAGCGAGCCGGGTTCGCCGATGTCAGCGTCCACGGTGAGCACACCGAGGCCGAGCCCACGAGCGACGATGCGTTCCTGGTGTTCGTGGCCAGAAAGTAGTTCGGCTCGGGGCTCCAATTCCCCCGAAGGGTGTTACGTGCTCGGCTTGCCGCCCTGGCCCCAGTGGCTCGGCTGAACCCCCTGGATGATGACGTGGATGTGCTCCTTCGCCGCGCCGCTCGACTCGTGCAGCGCGTCGGTCAGCGCCTCGATCATCTTCGGCACTGACTCCTCGGTCACTCGGCGGTCGTACAGCTTCACTTCGATCACGGGCATGCGTCTCTCCTCTTCTCGCGGTCTCTCGATCCTACGGTGACGGGGCGGGCGGCATCCGATCGACCGGCCACGGCTTGCCACCCAGTCCCCAGTTCTTCGGCGAGTGGCCCTCGACGATCACCCAGGTATGGTCGCGCAGGTCCGGATGCGTCGCCTCGCAGAGCGCATCCGTGAGCTTCTCGATGAGCGCTGCGCTCGTCTCGTCGGACATGCGGTAGTCGAAGAGGTCGACCTTGATCAGCGGCATTTGTGCCTCCTTTCGCGATGACGCGAGGTTACGGTAGGCGTCGTGCCGATGCGCATCCAGCACGCCGGGCTCGTCGTCTCGGATCTCGAGCGCTCGCGGCGCTTCTTTGCGGAGGCGCTCGGGCTCGAGGAGGTTCCCAGACCGCCGAACTTCACCTTCGCCGGCGCCTGGTTTCGCTTCGGTGAAGACGAGATCCATCTGCTCGCCGAAGCAGATACGACGGGACGGGCGGGTACGCCAGACGGAGGCGCGGGCGCGGCGTTCGGGCTGGCGACCCACCTGGCGTTCGAGGTCGACGACCTGGTGACCGCTCGCGTCAGGCTGGACGACAACGACGTGGCGCTCGTCGGCGGCCCGATGCCGCGAGGCGACGGCGTCACGCAGATCTTCTTCCGCGATCCGGACGGCCACCTGCTCGAGCTCTTCGAGCGCACCGGGGAAGACCAGAGCGACGCGCCGGAGCGCGCACCGGTCAGGGGTCAGGCGTCGGCCTGACCCGCTCGAGCCCATGGCCCATGCCGACCCAGCCCTCGACGGGTACCTGGTGAATCCGATCGGGTTCGTCCGGTCACCCTTGAAAGACCGAGAAGCGGCGCCACGCCAGGGCGACGAAGGGGCGCCGAATGCATCGATCGCCCTGGATCCGTCCGTCTCGGACGCGCTACAAGGGATCACCGTCGGCGACGAGCTCGTCGTCGTCACGTGGCTCCACGAGGCTCGGCGTGACGTTCTCCAGGTGCACCCGCGCGACGACGCGAGCCGGCCGCTCACCGGGGTCTTCGCGACGCGGTCTTCCGCTCGGCCCAACCCGCTCGGACTGCATCGCGTGACCGTCCTCGGGATCGCGGGACTCGAGCTACGTGTCGGGCCGCTCGAAGCGATCGACGGTACTCCGGTCGTCGACCTCAAACCCGTGCTTCGCGAAAACCGCTGATCCACTCATTGGTCGACGTACCGCTGCGTCGAGGCGCGCTCGGGTGAGCCGTTGCGCAGGTCGACGTCGAAGTCCGCGGCAGCCCTGAGTACGAGATTGGGCTCTCAGCCTCGACTTCGAAAGACCGCGGCTCGGTCACGCGCGAACGCTAGCGGTGGAGATGATCGAGCTGGACTGAGACAGGAGCCCCGTACCTACAGCGGTGCGTACAGGCTGACCGGAACCCCGTTCGGATCCTGGAGCTGGGCGTACCGCTGGCCCCAGACCGCATCCCATGGAGCCTTCTCGCCGTCGAAGCCGGCAGCCACGGCTCGCGCATAGATCGCGTCAACCTCGGCAGGGCTCGCGCACTCGAGCGCAAGCTCGATCTGATTGCCGGTCGCGAGCGTCCAGTCCGACTTGAAGCTCCGCACGGTCTCCTCGGAGTCGAGCATGAAGCGCACGCCGTTCGGCAGGAACGTGTCGATGTGGCCCTCGTCCGGTGTCTCGGGGACGTCCAGCCCGAGCAGCCGGTAGAAGGTGATCGACCTCGCCATGTCCGAGGTCACGATCCCGAGGGCGTTCAGCTCTGGTATGCCTTGACCATACCGTGCGGGAATCGTCCGCAGCGTACCGCCCGTCCGAGGGCTGTCGAGATTTTTCCGGAAGCCGATTCGTCAATGCGATGACTTCGGAGGCTGCTTCCAGAAAGACGCGCGGTCGTCCCCGCGTCTTCTCGGACGACGCGCTTCGCCAGGCTGCTGGTTTCTCGTATGCCCGACGAGTTCGGACACCACGAGGCGCCCAGGATCTGGTCTACCGACGCTTCGCGATAGCGGCGCTCGAGCTCTATCGCGAGTCATTCCCGGAGAAGGCCGCTCCACTCGCTTGGCTGCTCGATCCCCCGCGTCACAGCCTGCTTTCCGAACTCGGTCGCGTTGCGCAACCGAGGTCGAGCGAGCAGGGCGACCTCGAGTGGAGCGCGCGCAACGTGTCTGAGCTCGTACGCGCGGCCTTCCTGGTCGCGGAGGCAAAGCCGAGCGCCAAAGTCGGAGTTGCGATGCTGCGTGACCTCCGCCGCGGGCATCGCGCCGAACCGTCCTGAATTCAGGGAAGACTCGCGGGGAGGTTCAGCTTCGCTTCGGCTCTGCCGGGATCATCGTCACCTCGCCGTGCTCGTCGACCGACACGACGTATCGGTTGGCGGTGCGGCGCCCTAGCAACCGGCCCAGGAACGTTTTCGCTGCTCACTCTCGACGACGATCGCATGCGTATCCGTGTGCGTCTTCGTCTCCAGGAACGCGTCGAGAGCGTCCTTCCTTCCCCCAGTCGGATCGATCGCTCCGGCCGTCACGCTTTTCGTGCGCACCGGCGGGCGCGGTCGGTATTCCGACGGACCGGCCAAAACGACGAGGTATCCGTCGGGATCGCGCAGCCAGAGCTCTTGCTGCTTGGCGTTGGGGTTGACATGGACATCGCGCTCGACCAGGGCTACGACGCTCCTTGCGCGTTGCACCGCCCCGTCGAAGTCCGCAACCTCGAACCACAGCAAGGCCCCGTTGCCGAGCGGAACGTCACTCGACGCGAGGGGGCCCGTGGTGATCCTCCACGTCGATGTGGTGCAGCTGCAGGATGAGCTCCCCCACTGACGAGTTGCTCGTACTCCTCGCCCCCGTGGGCGCTCTCAGCCCCGAGGATCTGCATGTAGAACCGACGGGATGCCTGAACGTCGCGGACTGCGATGAGGGGCTGTGGCCAGACATTCATGATCATCCGTGGTTCGTCCAGTTACCGGTCGGCGTGGAGCGAGTCAGTCTGTGCACCCAGCACGAGGTCGCGCTCCGCATCCGGAACGTGGTCGCGCAGCACCGGCGCCAGCGCCTCGATGAACGTCAGGCCGTTGTCCGAGTGAAGCTCGTGCTCGATTCCGGCATTCACGACCGCGACATCCCCCGCGCCGAGGCTTTTCGTCTCGTCACCCACGGTCATCGTGACGTCGCCTTCGATGATCCACATCACCTGCTCCGCGGTCTCATGCGAGTGCCGCCTGACCGTCGTGCCCGGCTCGTACGTCACGTGGCAGAGCAGCACCTGCTCCCCGCCGATCGCGCGGAGCCCCACGCCCGGGAACAGGGAGTGGGGCTCCACGTCGTTCCAGGAGCGAAACGGCGAGCTCAGGCAGGCACCTCGAAGCGCATACCGCCGCCCGAGACCGCATTCACCGAGAGCTCCTCGTCGAAGATCACCGTCTTGCCCTTGCGGGTCGGCTCGGCCTTCGCGTCCAAGCGCCCGCAGCACGCGCTCGGGCGTGATCGGGAGCTCGGTGACCCATACGCCCACAGCGTCGAACACGGCAGCTGCGATCGCCGGCGGCTGCGGGTTGTTCGCCATCTCGCCGATGCCCTTCGCGCCGTACGGACCCCCTGCGGAGGGGTTCTCGATGATCAGCGTGTCGACCTGCGGGAGGTCCTCCATGCCCGGTGCGAGGTAGGCGCCGAACTGACCGCCGCGGTTCTCGACGCTCGGGTAGTACGGGTAGCAGTTCTCGAGCACGCCCAGCCCGAGGCCTTGGACGGCGCCACCCTCGATCTGGCCCTCGACGAGGGTCGGGTTGATCGCCTTGCCGACGTCGTAGCACTGGACGAGGCGCGTCACGCGCACGTCTCCTGTCTCGTCGTCGACCTCGACCTCGGCGGCGCACGCCGCGTAGGAGATCGCCGCGTGGGGCGGGAGCTCGACCCGGCCGGTCTCGGCGTCGACGATCGGTGCGTACGGGTTCAGGTGCGCACCCGTTCCGGTGATGAGCTCGCCGTGCGTCCAGGTCGCGGCAACGGCGACATCGGGCACGGAGATCTTCTTCTGCGGCGCGCCCTTCGCGATCACCTCGCCGTCCACGACCTCGAGGTCGGAGGGGTCGATCTCTAGCTCCTTGCCGGCGATCTCGAGCAGCTTCGTGCGTGCGCTGTCGGCCGCCTTCTTCACCGCCATGCCCGCAACGAACGTCGCCCGCGACGCGAACGTTCCCGTGCAGACGGGCGACGAGTCGGTGTTCGAGTTGTCGTACGTGACCCAGTCGTAGGGGACGCCGAGCGTGTCGGCGACGATCTGCGATTGGATCGTCTTCGAGCCGTTGCCGATGTCCGACGTACCCGAGAAGACGTCGACCCGCCCGTCCGGCTTCATCTTGATCCAGGCCTGCGACGGGTCGCCGTTCTGGTTCATGCCGGTCGGATATTCGATCGCGGAGATCCCGCGTCCTGAATGCTTGGCCATCAGTGCTCCTCCGGGTTTCCGAGCTGGGCCACCAGGTGCTCGGGCAGCCATTCGGCCGAGCGGGGATCGCTCGACATCGTGCGGTAGTCCGCGGGGAGCTCGTGCCCGAGCTCGTCGGCCACCGCGAGGATGGTGGGAACGGTGGAGGGGTCGGTGTAGACGACCCCGTTCGGCGACGTGTCGCCGATCCGGTTCGCGTTCTTGAGCCGGATCTCGAACGGATCGATGCCGAGCTCCTTGGCGATACGGCTCATGTGCGTCTCCACCGCGAACGAGACCGACGTGACGCCGAAGCCCCTCATTGCGGTCGTCGGCACCCGGTTCGTGTACACGACGTAGCCGTCGAACTCCAGGTGCGGGATCGTGTACGCGCCCGTGTGGTGGAAGCTGTGCTTCGTCAGACCGTACGGGGAGAAGCGCGAGTACGCGCCGGAGTCGTGGAGCGTCAGCATCTTGCGGCCGAGGATCCAGCCGTCCTTGGTCACGGCATCCGCGATCTCCATGTGCCACGGCGCGCGGGTCGACGAGCAGAGGAACTCCTCCTCGCGCGTCCAGCGCCACTTCACCGGCTTGCCGCACTTGAGCGAGAGCAGCGAGCACATCGTCTCGGTCGCGGTGTCGACCTTGCCGCCGAAGCCCCCGCCGACCGTTCCGCCGACGAACTTCAGCCGGTTCAGCGGCACCTGCAGGTGGGCGGCGACGACCCCCATCGAGAAGTAGAGCGCCTGCGTGCAGGAGTGGATCGTCAGCCGGCCGTCCGCCTCGGGCACGACCTGGCACACCTGCGTCTCGACCGGGACGTGCTCGATCGCCGCCGGGCGATAGACGCCCTGGACGATCACGTCTGCGTTGTCGAAAGCCTCCTGGATGGAGCCCTTGCGAATCTGGCGGCGATCCATCTCCTCCTCGAAGTGCGGGTACCAGTTGCCCCACGCGTGTACGACCGGAGCATCCGAGTCGAAGGCCTTGCGGACGTCGAAGAGCGCGGGCTTCTCGGTCAGCTCGAGCTCGATCGCGTCGACCGCGGCCTGCGCAAGGACCTCGTCCTCGGCCGCGACGATCGCGATCGGCTGGCCCTGGTAGCGGACTTCGTCCTTCGCGAGCAGAGGTTCGTCTGCTGGGATGCCGAGCGCCGAGAGATGCCCGTACTCGAGAAGCGGCACGTCCTGCCAGGTGATGATCGCGTGGACGCCCTCCATCGCCTCGGCCTTCGAGACGTCGAGGCGCTTGATGTCGGCGTTGTGAGCCGGCGAGCGAAGCGCCTTGACCCAGAGGGTGCCGGGCACTCGCACGTCGTCGACGAACTGGGTGCGGCCGGTGACGTGAGCGACGCCGTCGTAGCGGGGGAGTCGTGCGCCGACGGCCTTCATGCCGGTGCCCCCGGGACCTCGACGGGCGCTTCTTCGCCCGGTTGCGGGAGCCAGCGCTGGTTCGACGTGATGTCTCCGCCTGCCGCCGCAGAGACGGCGTCGATGATCTTCACGTAGCCGGTGCAGCGACAGACGTGGCCGGCGAGCGCTTCCTGGATCGACTCACGCTCGGAGTTGCCGCCGCCCTCGAGATACGCGTGAGCGGCGACCACCATGCCCGAGGTGCAGAACCCGCACTGGGCGGCGTAGCGCTCGTGGAACGCCGTCTGGATCGGAGAAAGCTCCTCGGCTGTCCCGAGGCCCTCGAGCGTCGTGATCTCCGCGCCGTCGAGCGCGGCGGCGGGGAGCAGGCACGAGCGCCGCGGCTCTCCGCTGACGAGGACGGTGCAGGAGCCGCAGCCGCCCTGCTGGCAGCCGGCCTTCGGGCTCGTGATCCCGAGCTCCTCGCGGAGCACGTAGAGGAGCGGCGTCAGAGGTGGGCTGACGAGCTCGTGCTCGACGCCGTTCACCGTGAGTTTCATGCCTCCTCCTGGAGGTCGCCAAGGGCCCGGCCGATCAGCACGGGCAGCGTTCGTTCGCGGTACCACGCCGAGGCGAGCGCGTCGTCCGCGAAGGTCACGTCTGCGACCGCGGCCTCGCCCGCGGCGGCCGGGTCGTCCGCCTTCGCCTCGGCGGAGGGGAGCCTGACGGCCGGCCCGTCCACACCGGCTACGGCGATGCGCGTGCTTCCGTCGGCCGCGCGCGCGGCGCAGACGGTAAGAGCGGAGTAGTCGTGGGTGTGGGGACGGTCGAGGCGGGCGAACCCGCCCGCAGCCGGCTCCTCGAAGCTGACGTCGAGAACGAGCCGTCCGTCCCTGTCCGCGAGGAAGTCGTCGATCGAGTCGGTTCGCTCCCCGCCCGCGCCCGCCGAGCGAACCTTGGCGTCGAGGGCGAGGAAGGCGGCCTGCAAGTCGCCGCGGGGGGCGTCTCGCCCGACGGGAGCGCAGAGATTTCCGCCCACGGTCGCCTGCGCGCGGATCTCGCGGTCGGCGACGTTCGCCGCGCACTGGCCCAGGGGCGAGGCCAGCTCGACGAGGTCTTGGACAGACGTCATCGCACCGATCGTCGTGCGTGAGCCGTCACGGACGACTCCCTCGAGACCCGCGCCCGCAAGCATGAGCACGCGCTCGGGCTTCAGGTAGCCGTAGGTGATCTCCGGGACGACGATCGTCCCGCCTGCCAGTACCGCTACGCCCGCGCCGTCTCCGAACGCGGCGATCGCCTCGTCCTCCGAGGCTGGACTGAGTACCTCCGTCCCCGCTCCGCGTGCCACCGTCGCTGTCGCCATAGACACCCCCGCATCGCGATTGACCCGTGGGACGAGTCTAAACGCGCCGGACAGGACGAACGCAACTGATCGATTCTCGATCACGTGGCATCGAAGTCAGAGGCGTTCCTTACAGTGCCTGTCCCTTAAAGCGCGACAAGAGTGCGCCGATCTCTCCACAGGGGCCCCTGTACGCTCCGGCTGTGAGTTTCCGCACCATCGACGAGCTCGAGGGAGCCCTTCGCGAGGCCGACTACCTGCCCGATCGGGGCCTGTCCACGGCGCTCTTCCTCTCGCTCGCGCTCGAGAAGCCGCTGCTGCTCGAGGGCGAGGCCGGCGTCGGCAAGACCGAAGCCGCGAAGGCGCTCGCGACCGCGCTCTCGGCTCGACTGATTCGGCTCCAGTGCTACGAGGGACTGGACGTCTCGCACGCCGTCTACGAGTGGAACTATCCGCGTCAGCTGCTCCACATCCGCGCGGCGCAGGAGGGAACCGTCTCCGAGGACGAGCTCTTCGGCCCCGAGTTCCTCATCCGACGCCCGCTGCTCGAGGCGATCGACTCCGACGAGCAGGTCGTGCTGCTGATCGACGAGGTCGATCGGGCCGACGAGGAATTCGAGGCGTTCTTGCTGGAGATCCTGTCGGACTTCCAGATCACCATTCCCGAGCTGGGAACGATCAAGGCCCGCCGCATACCGGCCGTCGTTCTGACGTCGAACCGGACGCGCGAGCTGCACGACGCGCTCAAGCGACGCACGCTCTTCCACTGGATCGGCCACCCCTCTCTGGAGCGGGAGGTCGAGATCGTCCGGCTGCGCGTTCCCGGCATCTCGGAGCGGCTCGCGACCGAAGCGGCCGCGTTCGTCCGCGGGCTTCGAGGGCTCGATCTCGCGAAGCCGCCGGGGGTCGCCGAGACGATCGACTGGGGTCAGGCGCTCGCCGCGCTCGGCCGCGAGGAGATCGACGCCGAGGTGGTCGAGCAGACCCTGGGCTCGGTGCTCAAGTACCGCGAGGACATCGAGGCCGTGCGCGACGAGACGCTCGTCGGCCTCATCGAAGAAGCACGCGCGACGGCGAAGCGGTAGCGCGCATGCAGGGTACGGCGATCGTCCGGCACGTCGTCACGTTCGGCCGTGTGCTCCGCGAGGTGGGAATCGAAGTGGGGCCTGGCCGCGTGCTCGACGCACTTCGCAGCCTCGATGCGGTCGACCTCACGCGCCAGGAGGACGTCTACTTCGCGCTGCGACAAACCCTCGTCTCGCGTCACGACGAGCTCGAGCTCTTCGACCGGGCCTTCGCCGCGTGGTTCATGCGCGGCCCGATCGCGCCGCTCGTGCGCCAGAAGCAGCAGCGCGAGCATGCCGACCGGGTCGTGCAGGGTTCGCTGACGACGAGCAGCGACGCCGCAGAGCCCGAACCGGGGGACGAGCCGATCGAGCTCGGCGCGTCCGAGCACGAGCTCCTGCGCGAGAAGGACTTCGCCGAGATGACGCCGGAGGAGTTCGAGCGCTGTCGCGTGCTGATGGCGGCTATCGCGCGCACCAGGCCGCGGCGCTCCTCGAGGCGCCGAGCCCCCGACCCGCGCGGCGACCGGATCGACATGCGGCGGCTCGTCCGCCGCTCGCTGCGCACCGGCGGAGACCCCGTGGAGCCGGCGTGGCGCGCGCGCAAGGTCGTTCCGCGCAAGCTCGTCGTCCTCTGCGACGTCTCGGGGTCGATGGACGCGTACTCGCGGGCGCTGCTCCTGTTCCTGCACTCGGTGGTCGGCTCGGGCCGGGGAGTCGAGGCGTTCGGGTTCGGGACACGCCTGACCCGGCTCACGCCCGACCTCGCCACCCGCGATCCGGAAGCAGCGCTCGCCCGCGCGACCGTGACCGCCCTCGACTGGGGTAGCGGGACGAGGATCGGAACCTCGCTCGCGGAGTTCAACGCCGTGTACGGAAAGCGCGCGCTGTCCCGCGGAGCGGTCGTCGTGATCGTCTCCGACGGCTGGGAGCGAGACGATCCCGGTCTCCTCGAGCGGGAGATGGCGAAGCTCGCACGCGCCGCTTACGCGGTGGTGTGGGTCAACCCGCTGAAGGGGAATCCGGAGTACCAGCCGCTCGCCGGTGGGATGCGCTGCGCGCTGCCCTTCGTCGACCGATTCCTTCCCGGCCATAATCTCAGGAGTCTCGAGGAGCTGGCGGCCGTGCTCGCCGGCATCGAAAGGAGGCATGCCGCGTGAAAGAGATCCTGCCCGAAGTGGATCGCTGGCGTCAGGCCGGCGAGAAGGTCGTGGTCGCGACCGTCGTCGGAACACGCCGCTCGGCGCCGCGACCGCTCGGGGTCGAGCCTGGCGATCTCCGAGTCCGGGAAAGATGTGCGGCTCGGTGTCCGGCGGCTGCGTCGAGAGCGACGTGTACGAGAACGCCCAGGCCGTGTTCGAGTCCGGCGAGCCGAAGTTCCTCACGTACGGGATCGACGACGACCTCGCCTGGAGCGTGGGGCTTCCGTGCGGAGGCGAGATCGACGTGTTCGTCGAGAGGGTCGAGTGACGCTGATCGAGCGACTCGCGGCACTTAACGGATCCGGCGAGCGCGGAATCCTCTTCACGGTCGTCGAAGGCGACGGCGTCGGCTCGAAGCTGCTCGTGCTCGAATCCGGCGAGCGGCTCGGTGACGGGCCCGAGGAGGCGTCCGCGCAGTTCGACGAGCTGATCCGGCGCGGGCGGAACACGCTCCTCGCGCTCGAGGACGGGACGAAGGTCTTCGTCGAGTGGTACGGACCGCCGCCGCGTCTCTTCGTCTACGGGGCGGTGGACACGGCCGAAGCGCTCTGTCGCGCGGCGAAGCTCCTCGGGTGGAAGGTCATCGTCGCCGACGCGCGAGCGAAGTTCGCGACGGCGGAGCGCATCCCGTCCGCCGACGAGCTCATCGTCGCCTGGCCCGACGACGCATTCACGCAGGTCGAGCCCGACCACCAGACCGCGATCGTCGTGCTGACCCACGACGACAAGTTCGACGAGCCCGCGCTGGCCGGAGCGCTCGCGACCGAGGCGTTCTACATCGGCGCCCTGGGCTCGCGGCGGAACCAGGAACGACGACGCGAGAGGCTCCTCGAAGCCGGCGTCGCGGAGGCCGAGCTCGACCGGATCATGGGGCCGTGCGGGCTCGACATCGGGGCGGATACGCAGGAAGAGACCGCGCTCTCGATTCTCTCGGAGATCCTCGCGGTACGCGCACGCCGCGAGGGCGGCTTCCTCAAGCACGCGAAGAAGCGCATCCACGTCGAAGTCGAGTGAATCGAAGCCGGGTCGCGGTCGTCACGGGCGCCGCTCGCGGGCTCGGTGAGGCGATCGCACGACGGCTCCACCGCGACGGCTATCTCGTCGCGCTCGCCGACATCGACGGTGCAGGAGCAGATCGGGTCGCGGATGAGCTCGGCGAGGGGGCGCTCGCCTTCCTGCACGACATCCGCGAGCTCGACTCCTGGGAACGGCTGCTGCGCGAGGTCCGGGCGGCGCTCGGAGATGACGTTCACGCGCTCGTCAACAACGCAGCACGCACGGAGATCCGCTCGTTCTGGGAGATCGACCCGGAGGAGTGGGACGACGTCCTGGCGACCAACCTCCGCGGCACCTATCTCGGCTGCCGGGTGGTCGGGGCGTACCTGCGCGACCGCGGCGCCGGGAGGATCGTCAATCTCGCGAGCGTTGCCGGGCAGGCAGGCCGCGCGGTCACCGGCGTGCACTACGCCACCTCAAAGGCAGCGATCGTGGCGTTGACGCGCCATGCGGCGACGGAGCTCGCACCTTCGGGAGTGACGGTGAACGCGGTGGCTCCGGCCGCGATCGACGGACCCATGGTGGCTTCAGTAGCCTCCCGAGCGAATCGAAGCCATGATCCAGACGATTCCGGTCCGACGACTCGGCCGTCCGGAAGAGGTGGCGGCGCTCGTTGCATTCCTCGTCTCCGACGAAGCCGGGTTCACGACGGGCGCTACGTTCGACGTCAACGGCGGCATGTTGATGCGGTGACCCCGGCGCCCCCGAAGACTGCGATCATCGATTGTTCGTCGGCGCCACGGGTATTAGAGTCGCCCCGACATTCCGTTACGAAAGGGGGCACGGTGACGAGCACCGAGACCGGCCTCGGCATCGAGGCAAAGTCGGACGCGATCTACGAGCTCGTCGAGGAAGGCGCACAGGTCGAGAAGCTCGCGACCGGGTTCACGTTCACGGAAGGGCCGATCTGGCATCCGAAGGAGCACTACCTCCTGTTCTCGGACATGCCCGGCGACGTCAGGCGCAAGTACACGCCCGACGGGAAGGTCGTCGAGATGCGGAACTTCTCGAACAAGTGCAACGGGATGACCTACGACGCCGACCTCAACCTGCTCGTCTGCGAGCACGTGACGAGCTCGCTCGTGCGCGAGAGCCCGGACGGGACGCGCGAGATCATCGCCCAGGAGTTCGAGGGCGAGGAGCTGAACAGCCCGAACGACGTCTGCGTCCACTCGAGCGGCGCGATCTTCTTCTCCGATCCCTGGTACGGGCGCATGCCCGGGTTCGGGCACCCGCGCACGCGGCGGCTCGGCTTCCAGGGCGTCTATCGCATCGCGCCGGGAGGCGGTGACCCCGAGCTCGTTACCGGTCGGGACGAGTTCGAGATGCCGAACGGGATCTGCTGGTCGCCGGACGAGTCGCTCTTCTACATCAACGACACGCCGGGGGCGTACATCAAGGTCTACGACGCCGCGCCCGACGGCACGATCTCGAACGGCCGCATGTTCTTCGAAGGCGTCGGCACGGGAGTGATCGAGGACGGAATCCCGGACGGGATGAAGTGCGACGAGCGGGGCAACATCTGGGTCACCGGCCCGGGCGGCATCTGGATCATCTCGGCCGCCGGCGAGCACCTCGGGACGATCAAGGTCCCCGAGAACACCGGCAACCTCACCTGGGGCGGCGAGGACTGGCGAACCGTGTACATCCCGAGCTCGACGTCGCTGTACTCGATCCGGGCGAAGGTCGGCCCGCGGCACGAGCCCTACATGGGTTGAAAAGGAGGACGTAGATGAACGACGAGGCCCTGACCCTGGATCCGGCACGCTGCGTGCTGATCATCCAGGACCTGCAGAACGACGTGATCATCGAAGGAGGCGCCTTCGCGGAGTCCGGCTCGCCCGAGCACGCGAAGGAGCAGAACGTCGTCGAGAACGTGAAGGCGCTCGCGGAGACGTGCCGGAGCAAGGGAATACCGGTGGTGCACGTCCACTACATCGTCGAACCCGGCGCGCCGGGCCTCAAGCTGAATGCGCCGCTCTTCCAGGGCGTCAAGGACAGCGGGGCGCTCGTCCGCGACTCCTGGGGAGCGGCACCCGCCGAAGGCCTCGAGCCGCAGGACGGCGACTTCATCGTCCAGAAGATGCGGATGAGCGCCTGGCAAGGGACGAGGCTCGAGAACCTGCTCACGGGGTTCGACCGCGACACCATCATCGTCACCGGTGCCTGGACGAACATGTCGATCGAGCACACGTCGCGCACCGGGGCCGACAAGGGGTACTTCATGGTCGTACCCGAGGACGGATGCTCGACGATGAACGCGGAATGGCACAACGCGTCGATCAACTTCGCGCTTCAGAACGTCTCGGCCGTGACGACCTGCAGTGAGGTGACCGAGGCTATCGCTGGAGTGCCGGCGGGCGTTTGACCTCAGACCGGGGTCAGGCTGAAACCTGACCCCAACGACGCGAGAGGGTCAGGGGTCAGGCTTCAGCCTGACCCCGCCTCTAGACGTTCCCAGCGCTCGCGATAGTCCTCGCGCACCGGGCAGAAGACGTCGAGCACGAGGGCGCCCTCGGGGCCGCAGTACGCCGAGTGCTCGACGTCTCCGGGGAGCACGTATGCCTCGAGCGGGCCGAGCTCGTGCGGGACGCCCTCGACCACCAGCGCCTGCATCCCTTCGAGCACGATCCCGAGCTGCTCGTGCGGATGGCTGTGGAGCGGCACCGTCGCCCTCGGCTCGAAGCGGATCAGGTTCAGCATTGCCCCCCCGCCGAAGAGCGGCTGCCCGGTCACACCGGCTGCAAGCTCGAATGCACGCACGGCGTCGAGTCGCACGAACTGCGGTTCCATGGGCTCGATTATCGTTCGCCGCGTGACCGTGGTCGAGCCTGCCCTGCTTCGCCGTCAGTCCTACCTCGACGGAAAGTGGGTCGACGCGGACTCCGGTGAGACCTTCCCGGTGGCGAACCCGGCCACAGGAGAGACGATCGCGGACGTACCCCGCATGGGCGCTGCCGAGACGCGCCGTGCGCTCGCGGCGGCCGAGCTGGCACTGCCCGAGTGGAAGAGCCGCCCGGCGAAGGAGCGCGCACGAATCCTCAGGCGGCTCGCGGATCTGATGCTCGAGAACGAGGACGACCTCGCCCGCCTCATGGTCACGGAACAGGGGAAGCCGCTGGCCGAGGCGAAGGTCGAGATCGCCTATGCCGCGTCGTTCTACGAATGGTTCGGTGAAGAGGCGAAGCGCGTGTACGGCGACACGGTCCCGTCCCCGTGGCCGGACAAGCGGATCCTGGTGACGAAGGAAGCCGTGGGCGTCACCGCCGGGATCACGCCCTGGAACTTCCCCTCGGCCATGGTGACCCGGAAGTCGGCGCCCGCCCTCGCGGGCGGTTGCACGATGGTCTTGAAGCCGGCCGAGCAAACTCCGCTCTCAGCGCTCGCGATCGCAGCGCTCGCCGAGGAGGCCGGCATCCCGCCAGGCGTGCTGTCGGTCATCACCGGCGCGGCCGAGGATGCCCCGGTCATCGGGGGCGAGCTGACGTCGAACCCGGCCGTCCGCAAGCTCGGGTTCACCGGCTCGACGGAGATCGGGAAGCTGTTGATGAGCCAGTGCGCCGCCGGGCTCAAGAAGATCTCGCTCGAGCTCGGCGGCAACGCGCCGTTCATCGTCTTCGACGATGCCGATGTCGACGAAGCGGTCGCCGGCGCAATCGTTTGCAAGTTCAGGAACTCCGGCCAGACCTGCATCTCCGCCAATCGCATGCTCGTCCAGGAAGGGATCTACGACGCCTTCCTCGAGCGCTTCGCCGACGCGGTCGCAGCGTTGAAGGTCGCGGACGGCTTCACGGCGGGAGTCAATGTGGGGCCGCTCATCGACGAGCCTGCGGTCGCGAAGGTCGAGCGCCATGTCGCGAATGCGCTCGACGAAGGCGCCGAGGCGGTCCTGGGGGGCAGCCGCATCGAGGGCCAGTTCTTCGAGCCTTCGATCCTCGTCGGAGTCACGAGCGAGATGGCGATGAGCTGCGAGGAGACCTTCGGCCCGGTCGCGGGTATCGCCCGCTTCTCGACCGAGGAGGAAGCCGTCGAGATCGCGAACGACACGCCGTACGGGCTCGCCGCGTACTTCTACTCGCAGGGGCTCGCGCGGGTCACGCGCGTGGGAGAGGCGCTCGAGTACGGGATCCTCGGCGTCAACACCGGGCTCATCTCGACCGAGGTCGCGCCGTTCGGCGGGGTGAAGGAGTCGGGCATCGGGCGCGAGGGATCCTCCTACGGGATCGACGAATGGCTCGAGCTCAAGTACTGGGCGCTCGGCGGCATGAGCGATCCTCTGTGATCGTCGAGCAGCGCGACTATCACGTGTATACGGGCAAGCTCCCCGAGCTCGTCAGGCTGTACGAGACCGAGGGAATCCCGCTTCAGAACGAGATTCTCGGCGGCCTCGTCGGCGCGTTCACGACCGACATCGGCGCCCTCTCGACCTACACCACGCTCTGGCGGTATGCCTCGTTCGCCGAGCGCGAGGAGAAGCGCGGGCGACTTCAGGCGGACGAGCGCTGGCAGGAGTTCCTTCGCAAAGTGCAGCCGCTGATGCACACGCAGCAGAATCGGATCCTCGTCCCGACGTCGTTCTCCCCGCTTCGCTGATGGGCCAGCTCGACGGGAAGGTCGCGATCGTCACCGGCGGCGCCCAGGGCATCGGCCGAGCGATCGCCGACGGGCTCGAGGCGGAGGGAGCGGTGATCGCGGTCGCCGACCTCGAGCCGCCGGCGAGTGGCATCCGCGCGGACGTGTCGTCCGAGGCGGACGTGGCTCGGATGGTCGAGGAAACGCTTGCCCGGCACGGGCGGATCGACATCCTCGTGAACAACGCGGGCCTCTATGCGTCCCTGAAGATGCGCCCCTTCACCGAGATTCCGCTCGAGGAGTGGAACCGGGTGCTGGAGGTCAACGTCGCGAGCATGTTCCTGACGAGCCGCGCCGTGGTCCCCGTGATGCGCGAGCATGGCGGCGGCAAGATCGTGAACATCTCCTCGGGCACGCCCTTTCGCGGAGTTCCGTTTCTCCTGCACTACGTCACGAGCAAGGGCGCGATCGTCGCCTTCACCCGTGCGCTCGCGAAGGAGGTCGGCAAGGACTCGATCCACGTGAACTGCGTCGCGCCCGGGTTCACGATGTCGGACGGCGTGAAGGCGCATCCCGAGGTGGTCGAGAAGCTCCGTGACGCGTCCGTCTCGGCGCGGACGATCCAGCGCGATCAGGTGCCGGACGACGTCGTCGGCGCCGTGGTCTTCCTCTGCTCCGCGGCCGCGGACTTCATCACGGGTCAGACGATGGTCATCGACGGCGGCCAGTACTTCCATTGATCCTCGAGCTGACCGAGTATCCCGGCGGCGTGCGAACCGCGCCGGGCAATCGAGTCGTCTACGACGTCGAGGCCGACGAGGCGCACTTCGGCGCTGCCGCGGTGCTGGGACATGCGCTCGTCTGGGAGCTCACGGCCGAGCCAGAAGACGGCGACTGGGTACTGCGCTGCGACCGAGTGGACTTCCCGCCTCGAGGAGTCGCATATCGCCACGTCCATCCTGGCCCGGGGATTCGGCGGATCCTCCACGGCGAGCTGACCGTCGTTCGCGGTGACGAAGACGTCGATGCGCATACCTACCGCGCACCGGAGTCGTGGTTCGAGGATGCCGAGGATCCGGTGATCGCAACCGCCTCCGCGACGAAGGACACCGCCTTCGTCCGCGTCCTGCTTCTGCCGGCAGAGTGGGCGGGCAAGCGGAGCATCCAGTACCTCGATCCCGCGGACGCGGAGAAGCCGAAGCTCCAACGCGCGACGATCCTGCTCGAGGAGCCGCTCGAACTGTGAGAAGCGGCGGCCGGATCCTCGTCGACCAGCTCGAGCTGAACGGGGTCGAGCTCGCGTTCTGCCTGCCCGGAGAGAGCTTCCTGCCAGTTCTGGACGCGCTCTACGACTCGCCGATCCGGCTCGTCTCCTGCCGGCACGAGCAGGGCGCCGCGAACGCGGCCGAGGCGTACGGCAAGCTCACAGGGCGACCGGGAATCTGCTTCGTGACGCGCGGGCCGGGCGCGACGCAGGCTGCAGTCGGCGTGCACACGGCACGGCAGGACTCGACGCCGCTGATCCTCTTCGCCGGCCACGTTCCGCGTGGCGTGCAGGGGCGGGAGGCATGGCAGGAGCTGGATTACACGCGCGTGTTCGGCGGGATCGCCAAAGCCGCCTGGCACGTGGACAGTGCTGCCCGCATCCCCGAGCACGTCGCGCGTGCGTTCTCGCTGGCCCTTTCGGGCCGCCCCGGCCCCGTGGTGCTCGCTCTTCCGGAGGACGTCCTCGCAGAACCGGCCGACACTCCTGACGGCGGCCCGGTGCGTGTGGGACGAGCTGCGCCGCGCGAGAGCGACCTGGCCGAGGTACGGGAGGTTCTCGAAGCCGCCGAACGGCCGCTCGTCGTCGTCGGCGAGGGCGGCTGGACACAGGAGACCGGCGAGGACGTTCTGTCGTTCTGCGAGGCAAACGCCCTGCCGGTCGCCTGCGCCTTCCGCTGCCAGGACTTCGTCGACAACCACTCCCCGAGCTACGCCGGCGTCCTCGGCGTGGCCATGGACGACGCGCTCGCCGCCCGCCTGAAGGACGCAGACGTCGTCCTCGCCGTCGGCGGGCGGCTCGGCGAGGTTCCGACGCGGCGCTACTCGCTGCTCGACGTTCCTTCGCCGCGACAGGCACTCATCCACGTTCACCCCGATCCAAGCGAGCTCGGTTTCGTCTACGAGCCCGACGTGCCGATCGTCTCCACACTGCCGGAGTTCGCTCGCGCGCTCCGCGCGCTCGGCCCGCTGGAGGCGCGCTGGCGCGGCTGGACCGAGGCGGCACGCGCCGACTACGAGGCGAACCTGCGCCACGAGGCGATGGAAGGCCCAGTCGACCTCGGCGAGGTCATGGCGTTCCTCCGAGAGCGGCTGCCTACGGACGCGATCCAGACCTGCGGCGCGGGCAACTTCACGGTCTGGGCGCACCGCTTTGCCGAGTTCACGCAGCACGGGACACAGGTGTGCCCGCGCAGCGGCTCGATGGGTTACGGGATCGCGGCGGGCGTCGCCGCGAAGCTCGTTCATCCCGACCGGATCGTCGTCTGCTTCACGGGCGACGGCGACTTCGTCATGAGCTCGCCGGAGTTCGCCACCGCGGTGCAGTACGAGCTCCCGATCGTCGTGCTGCTGGTCAACAACGGCATGTACGCGACGATCCGGATGCACCAGGAGCGGCTCTTTCCAGGGCGGGTGATCGGAACCTCGCTCGAGAGCCCGGACTTTCCCGCGCTCGCCCAGGCCTACGGCGGCTTCGGGGAGCGCGTCGAGCGCACCGAGGACTTCGAGACCGCGTTCGAGCGGGCGCTCGCCTCCGGGAAGCCGGCGCTCCTCGAGCTCCCGGTCGACCCCGAGCGCATCAGCCCCAGGATCAAGCTCAGCGATCTGCAGAAGGGCGCCGGATGAAGCGGGAAGAAATCCGCGTCGCTGGCCAGGCCGAGCCCATCTCCCACTTCACCGACGCCGTCCGCGCAGGGATGTTGGTCTTCGTCTCCGGCATCGTCGCCGTGGACAGCGAGGGACGTCTCGTCGGAGGAGACGACGTCGTCGAGCAGACGAGACAGGTCTTCCGGAACATGGGCGATGTCCTCGCCGCTGCCGGCTGCGGGTTCGCCGACGTCGTCAAGGTCACGGTCTTCCTGACGGATGTCGAAGACCGGCCGCGGATCAATCCCGTGCGGCAGCAGGTCTTCGGCGACACGCGGCCGGCGAGCACGCTCGTCGAGGTGCCGCGGCTGGCCGTGGAGGGAGCGAAGGTCGAGATCGAGTGCGTCGCCCTCGTGCCCTCGTGACCTATGACACCTGGAACGCGTTCATCACGCGTGTCGAGCCTCGCGAGCCGCTTCCCGGGCCGCTCTCCGGACGCACCCTCGCCGTCAAGGATCTCTTCGACACCGCGGGCGTCCGCACCACCTACGGCTCGGGCATGTACGCCGACCACGTCCCCACGCGGACGGCGGTGGCGGCGCAGCGGTTGCTCGACGCCGGTGCGATTCTCGTCGGCAAGACCAACCTGACGGAGTTCGCCTGGGGTGTGCTCGGCGACAACCAGTGGCACGGCATGTGCCACAACCCGACCCGCCCGGGTCTGACGACCGGCGGCTCCTCGAGCGGCTCAGCGGCGGCGCTGGCAGCAGGGTTGTGCGACCTCGCACTCGGAACGGACACCGGCTGCTCGGTTCGGCTGCCGTCCGCGGCGTGCGACGTCGTCGGGTTGAAGTCGGAGTGGGGGCTCATCCCCACGGAGGGAGTCTTCCCGCTCTGCCCCACGCTCGACACGGTCGGTCCGATGGCGCGGAGTGTCGACGACGTGGCGACGATGTGGTCGCTGCTCGCGGGACGCCCGGTGCCCGAGCCGCGAATCGCGGGTCTCACCATCGGCCTCCTGCGTCAGCCGCCAGGAATCGGTGACGGTCGCGAGATCGAGACGAGCGACGCAGCGGAGGAGTGGGTGGCCGACCTCGAGCGCCTCGGCGCGCGCGTGGTCGAGGCGCGCGTGCCCGAACCCGAGGCGAACACGTGGCCGCAGTTCCAGCACGAGGCCTTGCAGTCGCACGCCAGCGACCTTTCCGAGCCGCGCCGACGAGTACGGGGATGTCATGCGGAGGAAGCTCGAAGCAGCCGGGCGCGCCACCGCGGAGGAGATCACCGCCGCCTACCGTGCGATCGAGAAGTGGCGACGCTACGGGCCGGAGGTCGACCTCTACGTCAGCCCGTGCTACGCGATCGAGCTTCCGCCCGAGGACGCGGACGAGCTCGAGGTCCGACTGCCTCTCAGCTCTTTCCTGCGCTGGGTGAACCTCACGGGCTGGGCAGGGCTCGCGATCGGGAACATGCAGCTCGTCGCGCCGCGGGACGAGGTCGTGCTGGCGGCCGGCCTCGCCTGGGAAGGTCGCTAGGACCGAGACGGGTAATCGATTATCGAACGGCTCCGCGTTGAAAGTGAATCCGCAGGTTGGTAGGTTCGCTCCGCCTGTGAGGGAGCGAGTCAGCGCCTGGGGCGTCTGGGGAACGGTGCCGCGTATTGCCGTGGCGGCGCTGGTCGTGTTCTCGTTCTTGTTCGTTCTGGTGATCGCGAATCCGCCGTCCGAGAGCGGCGTCGGGAACTGGCGAACGACCAACCGCGGCTCGGTGATCGACGATCCCGGTGCTTTCATAGCGAACCTGCTCGACGCGGCGACCCTGGCCGGTTGGCTCTTCATCGTCGCCAGCGGCTTCTCGCTCATCTTCGGCCTGATGCGTGTCGTGAACATGGCCCACGGCGCCTTCTATCTGCTCGGCGGCTACATCGCGTACGAAGTCCAGCAGCGGATGACCGCGGAGACGCCGGGCTTCATCCCCGGCGAGCTCGTCACCACCTGGGAGTGGCTGATTCCGATGGCCGTGGCGATGCTCTGCATCGGTGGTCTCGGGCTCGTCATCCAACAAGGGTTCCTCCGCTGGACACAGGGACAGGATCTGCGGCAGGCACTGATCACGATCGCGCTCTCCGTGATCATCGCCGACCAGATCATCGCCCACTTACCGCGGTCGGGGGCCTTCCAGACCGGCGGCGGCAGCCTTTCCACCGTCACATGGCCGGGCTGGACGGAACGTAGGATCGATCTGCAGGTTGCAGGAGTGCAGTACTCCCTGACGCGACTGGCCATCCTCGCGCTCGGCATTGCGGTCGGAGTCGCCCTCTGGGTCTGGCTCCAACGAACACGAACCGGGATGGTCATCCGAGCCGGCGTGGACGACCGGCAGATGACCTCGGCACTCGGGATCAACATCCAGCGCACGTTCGCGATCGCGTTCATCGTCGGCTCCGCGCTGGCGGCCATGGGCGGGACGGTCGGTGCCTCGCAAGGAGGCATCGCTTCGGGCCAGGACGGGCTGTGGCTCCTGTACTCGCTCGTCGTCGTGATCGTCGGCGGGATGGGCTCGCTCCTGGGCGCCGCCGTGGGCTCGCTGCTCGTCGCGTTCGTGCTCACGTTCTCCGCCTCGTACCTGCCCTCGACGGGCGATCCGGCCGGCATCGAATGCTGCACGCAGTACTCGATCACCTTCACCTTCGTGCTGATTGCGCTCGTGCTCGCTTTCAGGCCGCAGGGCCTCCTCGGGAAAGCCGCATGAGCCGGCTGGCGTGGACTCCGAAGACCGTCGTCGAGCGGTCGGCAGGCGTCGTAGTGCTCCTGGTCGCTCTGCTCGGGCCGGCGATCTTCAGCGGCTACTTCACGACGACGATCCTCACGCAGAGCTTCATCTTCGGAATCGCTGCGGCCAGCCTGATCTTCCTCTCGGCCTACGGCGGGATGATCTCGCTCGCCCAGACCGCGCTGATGGGAATCGCCGGCTACGTGCTCGGGAACCTGGTCACGGCAGGTGGAGTCGGGGGCGAGTCCAAGGGGCTCACTCTCGGCTGGGACCCGACACTCGCGCTCGTGCTCGCGCTCGTCATCACGACGGTCGTCGGGCTGATCCTGGGCGCAGTCGCGTCGCGCAGCGTCGGGATCTACTTCCTCATGCTCACCCTGACGTTCGGCGTCATCGCCAACTACTTCTTCGGTCAGGTGACCAAGCTGGGCGGCTTCTCACCGATCGCCAGCATCAACGTCTACACGCCCGGCTGGATCGGTGACATCGTCGGTCATCCGGACAAGCTCTACTACATCGCCCTGGGGGTCTCGCTGTTCGTCTACGTCCTCATTCGCTATCTCGTGCGGACGCCCTTCGGCATCTCCCTAGGAGGGCAGCGCGACGACCCCGTCCGTCTGGCTTCGCTGGGCTACAACGTCGCCCTCCATCGCACGCTCGCATTTGGCTTCGCGGCCTTCGTCGGGTCACTTGCGGGCGTCCTGTTCGTGTGGTGGGACGGACAGATCTCGCCGCAGAACCTCGGTCTCGGCGCCACGATCGACCTGCTGATCATCGCGGTGATCGGCGGTCTCGGCCGCGTCGAGGGGGCGTGGCTCGGCGCGTTCGCGTTCATCGTCATCAACAACTACGTTCGCGACATCCAGTTTCCGTTCGCGTCGGAGAAGGGTGTCCTGCCGTGGGTCGGGGGCAGCTTCAACACGGTGATCGGGGTCGTCTTTCTGCTGATCGTCCTGCTCTCGCCGGGCGGTCTGATGGGCATCTGGGATCGTGTATGGGATGCTGCGCACCGGCGAGGCGGTCCGCCTCGACGAGCAGTCCGAAGGCAACGAACCGGCGGCGGCTGCTTCGTCGTGACGAGGAGGTGGAACAGGCCGACGAGTTGGCGTAGGCTCACCCCGTGCTGAAAGGCAGGTTTCGGAACGTGCAGGCACCGAGAAGGAGGGTCACATGAAAGTAGGTAAGTGGAAGCTCCTGCTTCCGCTCGCGTTGCTCGCAATCGCTGCAACGATCGGAACCTCGGGTGCTCTCGCCACATCGGCGCAGAGCAACCAGGTAAGGGTCGCGATCATGACCGACTGCAAGGGCGGTTTCGCGTTCGGCTACGAGTTCGACATCGGCGGGGCCCAGGCCGCGTTCGGGCAGTACGCGGGCGGTAGGCCCAAGAGCAGGAAAAAGCCGTCGGCCGGTATGACCGGAATCAAGGCTGGTGGGAAGACCGTCAACATCGTCGGCTATGGGTGCGGCGACGACACGGCCGCGACAGCCATCAAGGAGACACGACGTCTCATGCAGCAGCTCAAGGCCGACGTGATGGTTGGTCCGCTCTCCGGTGACGAGGCGGTCGCGATCGCGAACTGGGCGAAGGCGAATCCCACGAAGACGATCATCGTCGGTACCGCGGGCTCGCAGGACCCGACGATGCAGATCGCGCCGAAGAACCTGTTCCGCTACTTCGGGGACGGGGCCCAGTGGAACGCGGGTGTCGGCGAGCTCGCGTACAAGAGGCTCGGTTGGCGGAACGCCGCGATCATCATGGACGACTACGCCTTCGGCTGGACGTCTGCGGCCGGCATGATCGCCGACTTCTGCGCAGTCGGGGGGAAGATCACGAAGCGCGTCTTCCCACCGTTGAACAACGCCGACTACGCGGCGTTCGTTCGGCAGCTGCCGCCGCCCGACCAGGTCGACGGCTACTTCTGGGTGGTCGGCGGAAACACGTCGGGTAGCCTGACGGCGTTCGAGCAGGCGTACGGCAAGCCCAACCCGAAGCAGTTCATCGGGAACCTCTTCTTCGGGTTCCTGGGGAACGACAAGGTTGTGGCTCCGAAGTTCGCCGGCTCCTACATCGGCGGCACGGGCACCGCTCCGGGCGTCAACAAGCCGCAGATGGTGCAGTACCGGGCGATCATGAAGAAGTACTACCCGGCTCTGCCGGCGGACGATCTCTTCGTCGCGAACTACTTCACATCGGCAAAGGCGCTGGTGGAAGGCCTGAACAAGTCGAACGGCGCAGTCGGTGCGGCACTGCAGAAGGCGCTGCCACGAAGCATCAAGGGTCCGTACGAGGTGTCGGACGGCGGCGTGCTCAAGCTCGACTCGAGGAGACAGGCGATTCAGGATCAATACCTGCTCCAGCTGGTCAAGAAGGCCGACGGCTCGGTGGGCCCGAATACGGTTGCCTACATCCCGAACGTCGACCAGTCGTTCGGTGGCCTGTTCAAGCCTTCGAGCCCACCGCCGGGACGCTCGCAGCCGGCGTGCAAGAAGCTGAAGACGCCGTGGCAGGGGAAGATCAAGACCGTCAGGAACGGCGTGATCACGAACACGACGATCAAGTAGGTCGTTGAGCGAGGCAGCACAATCCCTCGAACACGCCGAGCCGGCCCTCCGCCTGCGGGGGGTCGGCCGGCGGTTCGGGGGTCTCCAAGCAGTGTCCGACGTCGATCTCGCCGTCGGACACGGCGAACGTCGCGCGATCCTCGGCCCGAACGGTGCCGGGAAAACAACACTCTTCAACGTGATCTCGGGTGATCTCGCAGCCTCGAGTGGATCGGTGGAGATGCTCGACCGCGACGTAACCCGCCTCGCCGCGCGAAAGCGGGCGCGACTCGGGCTCGCGCGCACGTATCAGCAGTCCCGCCTCTTCGGCGGCCTGTCCGTGGAAGACAGCATCTACCTCTCGATCCTCGGTGTCGGCCGCGGCCATCTCCGGCCCGTCGTCCTGCCGCGGAAGGACAAGGCGATCCGCGAGCGGGCGGGCGCGGCTGCGCAGCGGGTCGCGATCGACCACAGGCTCGACACTGCGGTCGGCGACCTCTCACACGGCGAGCAGCGTCAGGTCGCACTCGCCATGGCGCTTGCCGCCGAGCCCAAGATCCTCATGCTCGACGAGCCGGCTGCCGGTCTCTCTCGCGGCGAGCGAAGACTCCTCACCGAGCTGCTCCTCGCGCTCGATCCGGAGATCACGCTGATCTTGATCGAGCACGACATGGACGTCGCACTCGTCGTGGCCGAGCGCGTGACGATGATGCACGACGGCCGCGTGATCGTGGAGGGAACGCCCGACGAGATCCGCGCGAATACGCTCGTCCACGATCTCTACCTCGGTCGCCACCACCACGCGCATGAGTGAGGTCCTCCTCGAGGTCGAGGGTCTCGACGCGTTCTACGGAAGCGCGCACGTGCTCCAGAACGTCTCGCTCACGATCGGACAGGAGTCGGTCGCCGATCCTCGGGCGCAACGGCATGGGCAAGTCGACCCTCTGCGCCGCGATCATGGGCCTTACGCCGCCGCGTGTCGCGGGCTCCGTGCGTTTCAGGGGCGCAGAGCTCATCGGAAAGCCGGCATACAAGATCGCGCGTGCGGGCATCGGATACGTCCCGCAGGGACGCCGTCTCTTTCCGTCGTTGACGGTCGACGAGCACATGAAGATCGCCTCGCGCGGCAACGGCTCCGAGACGTGGACGATGGAGCGCGTCTACGAGCTCTTTCCGAGGCTCGCCGAGCGGAAACGGAACGGCGGTGCCGAGCTCTCGGGCGGCGAGCAGCAGATGCTCGCGATCGGACGCGCGCTGCTCGGAAATCCTCGTCTCCTGATCATGGACGAGCCCTCCGAGGGGTTGGCGCCGGCCGTGATCGACACCCTGATCGAGACCGTCAAGACACTCGGAGCAAGAGGGCCTCGCGATCCTCCTCATCGAGCAGAAGCTCGACGTCGCAACATCGATCGCCGAGCGTCAGCTCGTCATGGTCGGAGGCGAGATCGCGCTGGAGACGACCGCGGCAAAGCTCACGGGTGACGCTGAGATGCAACGGAGGTTCCTCGGCGTCGAGCCGGTTCAAGGCTAGGATCGTCGGCCGATGACGATCCGGCGTCTACCAGGCGTGCTCGTCGCGATCGTCACGGTGATCGCCGGCGCGGGGTGTGGCGGAAGCGAGGAGGCGCGACCGGATCTCGCCTTCGTGAGCACCAGGGACGGCGACTACGCGATCTTCGAGATGAACGCCGACGGTGGGGCGCAACACCGGCTCACGCCGCGCGAAGTAGACACGTCGTCTCCCGCCCGGCTCTTCTTCCAGATCGAGCCTGCCTGGTCACCCGATGGTTCCAGAATCGCTTTTTCGAGCAGGCGCTCGGGGACGTTCGACCTCTATGTCATGAACGCGGACGGGACGGGGACGGAGCGGTTGACCTCGGACGGGAAGAACGATTCCCGACCGACATGGTCTCCCAGCGGTTCGAGCATCGCCTTTGCACGAGCAGGAGACATCTACGTCATGAACGCGGATGGCTCCAGTCCACGGCGCATCTCCGACCCGAAGGTGGAGGAGTCGGACCCGGCCTGGTCTCCTGACGGCGCGTGGATCGCGTACGCCCGTCGGACTCCTGGCACGCCCGTTCAGGAGCTGTGGCTCATGCGCCCGAACGGGTCCGCCGGCCGCGCGGTCACCTCGGGTGGCGCGACTGCCTCCACGCCCGCCTGGTCGCCCGACAGCAAGCGCATCGTCTTCAGCTCCAACCACGACGGCGAGGTCTTCGAGCTCTACACCATCGGCGTCGACGGAAAGGGCTTGCGTAGCGTGACCCCGACCGCTGGCGACATGTTCGAGCCGTCGTGGTCTCCGGACGGGTCGAAGATCGCGTTCTCGGAAGGATGGCTCGATCTTCTCGGCCGAGCTCGGTGGAGGGGACGTCGAGAAGCTCACGGACAACGAGAACAACGACTCGAGCCCGGCCTGGAATCCGGTGCAACCTCCGGAGGACGGGTCCTGATGCAGGCGATGCGCGTCCACGAGGGAGGTGTGCTCGACCACGAGCAGGTTTCCGATCCCGAGCCCAATTCAGGTGAGGTACTCGTCGAGCTGAAGACGGCAGGGATCAATCGCCGTGACCTCCTCGTGCGGTCCGGCATCTATCCGTTCCCCTTGCCGCTCACTCCCGGCTCGGACGGCGCCGGCATCCGCCGGGACACGGGCGCGGAGGTCGTGGTCTACTGCGGGCTGGGTTGGGGCGAGCGTGAGGATGCCCCGGCACCCGGCTTCGAGATTCTCGGCGGCCCTCGCGACGGCACGTACGCAGAGCTCATCGCCCTGCCCGAGGAGAACCTCTTCCCGAAGCCGAAGTCGCTGTCGTGGGAGGAAGCCGCCGCCTTCCCGCTGGCCGCGCTGACCGCGTATCGAGGGCTCTTCACGCGTGGGCAGCTGCAGGCCGGAGAGACGGTGCTCGCCCTCGGCGCCGGCAGCGGAGTGTCGACGTTCGTCGTGCAGCTCGCAGTGCAGGCGGGCGCGCGAGTCCTCGTCACCTCGTCCTCAGACGAGAAGATCGAGCGTGCGAAGGAGCTCGGAGCGGACGCTGGAGTGAACTACGCGACGTCCGAGGACTGGCCGGCGGCCGTCGCCGAGCTCGGCCCGATCGATCTCGTTCTCGATTCCGTCGGATCCACGTGGCAGCAGTCCCTCGATGCCGCACGGCCAGGAGGCAGAGTGGTGGTCTTCGGTGGAACCGGGGGTACCGAGGTCGCGCTCCAGGTGCGGCCGTTCTACTTCAAGCAGCAGTCGTTGTACGGAACGCAACTCGGGAGCCCACGGGACTTCGAGGCACTTCTCGCGATGCTCGAGGATGCAAGCTGGCGTCCGGTGATCGACTCGGTCACTCCGCTGGCCGAGGCCGAGACGGCCCTGGCTCGAATGGAGTCCGGGGAACACTTCGGCAAGCTCGTGCTGTCGATCGGCTAAGCCTCGAGCAGACGGGGACGAGATTCGTCGGCACTCTCTTTACAGTGCCTGGCACTGCAAGGCGAACAGTTCAGCGCCAGTTCGTCCACGGGGTTGTCGTCCGCGGTGGACCTGGCTAGAAGGTGCCGTAGCGTTCGTACGCCTCGAGCGGCGATGCGCCCTCGCGCACGGCGATGCGGATCTCGCTCTCCGTCGCCGCCTTCTCCTCCGCCTCGGCGAGAACGCTCTCGGCGAGGGCGAGAGGCACCACGACCACCCCGTCGTCGTCTCCCACCACCCAGTCGCCCGGCTCGATCCGGACCGTGCCCACGGTGATCGGGACCTGGGTCGCCTCGAGCTCCCAGCGCCAGGTCGAGTCCTCGGGAGTGATGTGGCCGCAGAACACCGGGAAGTCCTCGTCGAGGATGAAGCGCACGTCCCGGCAGCCTCCGTCCAGGACGCATCCCGCAACGCCGCGCGCCTTCAACGAGGTCACCGAGAGCTCACCGAGATGCGCCGCCCGATCCTGCGCGCAGGAGTACACGGCCACGCAGCCCGGCCGGGACCTCGCCGAGCATCGCCGAGCACCTTCCGCAGCGCGGCGTCATACGACTCGGGGCGTGCAGGTCGGCCCGACACGGTGAACGCCGGGCCTGCGGCCTGGTTCCCTCGCGAAGCGGCCGGATCGCAGGCGGGAGCGTCTGCTCGTGCAGTCCGCGGGCGTCGAGGATGTCGGCGAGCGCCGCCGTGTAGATCTCGAGGAAGCGCTCTCTCACGGCTCCGGAACTCCGAGATCCGGCGGGCGGTCGGCACCGCGTCCCTCGACCAACTCGGGATCGAGCTCGCGCAGGAGGCGCAAGACGAGCTCGGCACGACGCACGCGCTCCCGGCCGAGCTTCACCGCGAGCTCTTCGAGGTGGAGGCCGGAGGGATAGATGTTCGGGGCGTTCCGCAGACCCAGCTTCACGTAGACGGGGGCCGCGGCTCGGATGATCGCGGGAACCTCGTAATAGCGCACGAAGCCGCCCTGGTCGTCCGGCACCTCGACGTACACGTCGAGCGGCGCGGCGCAGGCGGTGCGGATCTCTGCCAGCTCCGCGGCCGAGAGGTCGGTGGCGACGTTGATCGTGGTCGCCCCCAGCTCCTCCAGGGTCCGCGCCGTAGGCGGGTTCGCGCAGGGGAGGAGCACCGAGGTCTTGAGAACGAGCGCTGCAGGAAGCTCGCCGTCTCGCTTCTGCCGTCCTAGTGTCGCCAGGACACCGGTATCGGCAACGAGGAAGGAGCGGATCCCCAGCTCGAGCCCTCGCCGCACCTCCGTCAAACACGCCTCGATACCCGCCTGGCCGCGGGCGACGCCACCGGCCGAGCCCGCCACGAAGGACTGCCCGCCGGGATCCCATGCGCCACGCGGCCCGAGGAACAGGGAGACCTCGACCCCGTGCTCCGCTCCGAGCTCGGCCATCTCCGAGATCTCCGGATCGGTCAGCATCATCACCCCCGAGCCCTGAGAGACACGACGCACGGGCACGTCGCGTGCTCTCGCCTCCTCGAGGACGGCGCGAAGCACGGCAGGACCCTCGACCGAAGGGATCTCGATCCGGTACCGGAGACCATCCGCGAAGCGGGCGTCGCTCACCCGGCTAGCTTCCCTCAAGCGGCCGGCCGGCCGCAACCGCCGACTACGGCAACGGCACGGTGGGAAGCGGCGGGACTTCGCTCGGTAAGTGTGGCTCGCTGCGGCGGGCCAGTAGTCTGCTCGCTCTGTGAAGGTCCTCACCGTCGTCGGGAACCGACCTCAGTTGATCAAGAGCGGCCCGCTGTCCTTCGCATTCCTCGTCGCCGGCGTCGAGGAGGTAGTCGTACACACCGGGCAGCACTACGACCGTGAGCTGTCCGAGGTCTTCATCGAGGAGCTCGGTCTGCCGAGACCGAAGCACCGCCTCGAGCTGAAGACCGCGGACCCGGAGCTCATGGAGCCCGAGATCACGCGCGTGATCCGTCGGGAGGAGCCGGACCTCGTGCTCGTCTACGGCGACACGAACTCCACCCTTGCCGGCGCGCGCGCGTCGGCGGAGGCGTCCGTTCCACTCGTGCACGTGGAGGCCGGCCTGCGCAGCGGCGATCTGGCGATGCCCGAGGAACGCGCCCGCATCGAGGTCGACCGCCTGTCCTGGCTCCTCTTCTGCCCGGACGACCACGCGCGTGCAACCCTTGCCGAGGAAGGCGTCCTGGGTCAGGCCCACGTGGTCGGCGACGTGATGATGGAGGCCTGCGAGCGCTTCGCGCCGATCGCGCGCGAGCGGTTCCCCATACCGTTCGAGCCCGGGAGCTACGTGGTCGCGACCGTGCACCGGGAGGCGAACGTCTTCCAGCCGCGTCTCGGCAACATCATGGAGGGGCTGAACCGGCTGCAGGAACGGGTCGTCTTCCCCGCCCATCCGCGCACGCGCGCCCAACTCGAGAAGGAAGGCGTCGCGCTGGATTCCCACATCCATCTCACCGATCCGCTGAGCTACCTCGAGCTCGCCTCGCTTGCGTCGCAGGCGCGGGTCATCGCCACCGACTCGGGGGGCCTCCAGAAGGAGGCGTACTGGTACGAGGTTCCGTGCGTGACGCTTCGCCCCTCCACGGAGTGGACCGCGACGGTCGAGTTGGGCGCGAACGTCCTCGTGGACGACGACCCGGATGCGATCGAGGCGGCGGTGATCGCCGCGACGATGCCGGAGGCACGACCTCGTCTGTACGGCGACGGCCACGCCTCGGCACGGATCGTCAGCATGCTGGTCGCTACGATGCCCGGCCGATGAAGCGGGACGTCGCCATCGTGGGCGCCGGGTACGTCGGCGTGCCGCTCGCCTACGCCTTCGCCGAGGTCGGCAAGACCGTCGTTCTCGTCGACGTCGACGCCGATCGGGTCGCGCGCCTGAACCGCGGGGAGAGCTACATCGAGGACATCCCCTCGGAGGCACTCGGGCCGCATGTCGAGGCCGGGAGGATCTCCGCGACGACGGACTACGACGAGCTCCGGGACGCCGAGGCGATCCTGATCGCGCTTCCGACCCCGCTCTCACGCCAGCGCGAGCCCGATCTTCGAATTCTCGTCTCGGCCGCGGAGGAGATCGCCAAGCGCCTGCGGCCGGGACATCTCGTCATCCTCGAGTCGACCACCTATCCCGGCACCACCCGCGAACAGGTGCTTCCGGTGCTCGAGGCCGGAAGCGGCCTTCGAGCCGGACCGGACTTCCACCTCGCCTTCTCTCCCGAGCGGGTCGATCCGGGCCGCGAAGACTGGACGACGAAGACCGTGCCCAAGGTCGTGGGCGGCATCGACCTCGCGTCGACGGACGCTGCGGCCGCCTTCTATGCCAGCGCGATCGACGAGGTACACCGCGTGTCCTCGCCCGAGGCGGCCGAGCTGACGAAATTGCTCGAGAACATCTTCCGCTCGGTCAACATCGCTCTCGTCAACGAGCTTGCGCAGCTCTGTGACCGAATGGGAATCGACGTCTGGGAGGTCGTGGAGGCGGCGGCCACGAAGCCGTTCGGGTTCATGTCCTTCAAGCCGGGGCCTGGGCTCGGGGGACACTGCATCCCGGTCGACCCCTTCTACCTCACGTGGAAGGCACGCGAGTACGGCTTCTACACGGAGTTCATCGAGCTCGCCGGGAAGGTGAACGAGTCGATGCCGTACTTCTGCCGCTCGGTCGTCTCCCAGGCGCTCAACCACTCCCTCCAGCTCTCACTCTCCGGCTCGCGGATCCTCGTGCTCGGGGTCGCCTACAAGCCGAACATCTCGGACACGCGGGAATCGCCCGCCGTGAAGCTCATCGGGTTGCTGAAGGCGGCGGGCGCCGACGTCTCGTACCACGACCCGCACGTACCGACCTTTCGGGAGAACGGCGTTTCGATGACCTCGTCCCCGCTCGACGCCGCGTCGTACGACTGCGTGGTGATCGTGACCGACCACTCCGGCATCGACTACGACCAGCTCGTCGAGGACTCGCGGCTCGTGGTCGATCTCCGCAACGCGACCGGCGCCAACGGGAAGGGCTCCGACAAGGTCTGGAAGCTGTGACGGTGCGCGTCGGGGTCGCCGGGCTCGGCCACTGGGGGCCGAACCTGGCACGCAACTTCGCCGAATTGGCGGAGCTCACCTGGCTTTGCGACTCGGATCCCGGGAGAGGCGAGGTTGCCGCCCGCTACCCCAGTGCGCGCTGGACGGCCAGCTTCGACGAGATGCTCGCCGACCCCGACCTCGACGCCGTGATCGTGGCAACTCCGGTCCCGACCCACTTCGAGCTGGCGCGGCGTGCGCTCAGTGCCGGCAAGCACGTCCTGGTCGAAAAGCCGCCGGCGATGGTCGGCATCGAGATGGACGAGCTCGTCACCCTCGCGCAGGATCGGGATCTCGTCCTGATGCCGGGCCACCTCCTCCTCTACCACCCCGGCGTGCGGCGGTTGAAGGAGATGATCGGTGCGGGCGAGCTCGGTGAGGTCCTCTGCGTGTACGGAAACCGGCAGAACCTCGGGATCATCCGCTCGAACGAGAACGCCCTCTGGTCGCTCGGCGTGCACGACCTCTCGGTGATCCTCCACCTGCTCGACGAAGATCCCGAGCAGGCGATCGCGCTCGGCCGGGACTTCCTGACCGACGGGGTCGAGGATGTCGTCTTCTGCTATCTACGCTTCCCGTCCGGGAGGATCGCCCACATGCACCTCTCCTGGCTCGACCCGCACAAGATGCGAAGGATCACGGTCGTGGGCACGGAGAAGATGGTCGTCTTCGACGACATGGAGCTCGAGCGGAAGGTGACCGTGTACGAGAAGGCACCGTGGCGGCCCTCCGACCGCTACGGGGAGTGGCAGACCAGAACCGGCGACATCTTCAGCCCGCGCATCTCGAGCGACGAGCCCCTGAAGCTCGAGTGCATGGAGTTCCTGCGCCTCGTCACGGGCGAGGGCGACCGCGGGAAGGTCGCCCAGGACGGTGCCCGCGTCGTTCGCGCCCTCGACCTCCTCACGACCTCGCTCCGTGGCGGCTGACGTCCACCCGAGCGCGCTCGTGTACCCCGGAACGGTGCTCGGGGAGGGCGTCAAGGTGCTCGAGAACGCCGTCGTCGGCAAGCAGCCCTCCCTCTCGCCCCGCTCGACCGCGAAGCGCGAGCCGCTACCGCCTGCCGAGATCGGAGAGGGGACGATCGTGTCGACGGGGGCAATCGTGTTCGCGGGGTCTCGGATCGGCGCGCGGGTCATTCTCGGAGACCAATCCTGCGTGCGGGAGCGTGTCTCGATCGGCGACGACGTCGTCCTCGGGAGGGGCTCCCTCGTGGAGAACGACACGAGCATCGGCGCGCTGACACGGATCCAGGCCGAGGCGTACATCACCGCGTACTCGACGCTCGAGGAGGAGGTCTTCATCGCGCCCTGCGTCGTGACGACGAACGACAACTTCATGGGCCGCACCGAGCGTCGTCACGAGCTCATGAAAGGCCCGACGATCCGTCGCGGCGCGCGCGTCGGCGGCGGCGCGGTGCTCTGCCCGGGAATCGAGATCGGAGCGGAGGCGTTCGTCGGGGCGGGGGCCGTGGTGACGAAGGACGTCGCGCCGCGGACGATCGTCGTCGGGAATCCGGCACGGGTGCTGCGCGAGGTGCCCGAGGACGAGCTCCTCTAGTAGACCGAGGCGGGTCGCGCGAAGGACGCCCGCTGGAGCAGCCAGAAGGAGGCTTCCACCGCCGGGCCGATCAGCAGGGCGAAGGCGACGGTGCCGATGCCGACGGTTCCTCCGAGCGCGAAGCCGACAGCAAGCGCGGTCAGCTCGAGCACGCCCCGAACGACCCCGATCCGTGTTCGCGTCCGCTCTGCGCCGACGACCATCAACGAGTCGCGTGGACCGGCGCCGAGCCCCGCACCGAGGTAGACGGCGGTTCCGATGCCCATCAGCGGGATTCCGATCGCGAGCAGGGCGATCCGGAGCCCGAGCCCGCCATCCGAGAGCGACGAGACCGCCTCGACGCTGGTCAGGAGTTGCACGAACGTGCCGACGAGGAGCGCATTCGCAAGGGTTCCGATCCCGACCCGGGCACCGAGCAGCCATGCAACCGCGAGCACCAGGACGCTGACTGCGATGTTCGCCTCCCCGAAAGAGAGAGCCGTGTGCTCGGCAAGTCCCTGATGCAGCACATCCCAAGGCGAGAGGCCGAGCTCCGACTCGAAGAGCGCGGCGATCCCGGCGGCGAAGAGGAACAGGCCGACGATCAGCAGCGGCAGCCGCACGGCCAGCGGGCCGCGAAGGCGAGGAGGGACACGCACTCGCCTAGGGTCGCTTAGCCCTTGACGACGGTGAGGCGGTAGCGGGTGACGCCGGGGCTCGACATCCGCACCTGCACGTAGTACCACCCCGCCTTCGACGCACGGTGCGAGAAGTACTCGCGGGCCGCGGGTCGCGCCGAGATACGGGCACGGAAGCGGAGGCTGCGGACGTTCCCGATCGTGCGCGCCTGCGGGAGCCAGAACGCAAGGCTGAGATCCGCCGTCGTGTCGGCTCCCGTCAGCCCGACATACACGCGCTGGCCCTTCTTCAGCTTGATCGCATAGACGTCGTCCTGGTCGTCCCAGAAATCGACCACGGCGTTGATCTGGCGATTCGACCCCGTGAGCTTGTAGGCGCGCGAGCCCGCGTCGTCGTTGGCCTCGTACCGGTCGGCGAGCGGAAGGGGCTCCGTCAGCGCGGCGATGGCCGCAGCGACATCCAACCTCCCCCGGCCGGAGTGCTCGTCACGTCCGGGGAGGCAGGCGGCGCAACCGCTTGCCGGGGTCACGTCGACCGCCGTCCGCTGGAGGATCGCCGTTACCTGCTCCGAGCGAAGATGTGGCCGGAGACCGAGCAGGAGCGCCGCGGCGGCGGCGACCTGCGGCGCGGCGAAGGAGGTGCCCTGCGCCTCGCGGTACTCCTCGGGACCGCAACTCGAGTACCCCTGCTCCGCACACGCGGGAAAACGTGACGTCAGCGGCCTCGGGAAGATCGAGAGGATCCGGTCACCGGGCGCCGCCAGGTCGTTGTAGACCTTGTCGCGGTTCGAGAACTTGGGAACACCGCCGGTTTCGCCGAGCGCGCTGACACCGAGGACGTGCGGCAACGCGGCGGGGTAGCTCGCATACGACCACGGACTGGAGGGCGCGTTGTCGGCGTTGCCCACGGCCGCCACCACGACGGCTCCGCTCGATACCGCGTAGGCGACGGCGTCGGCCTCGAGCCGCGAGAAGCTGTCCCGATCGGGGTCGAGCGGATCGCGAATGCCCCCGAGGCTCAGGTTGATCACCCGTGCGCCGCTCTCGACCGCCCAACGAATCGCCTTCGCCTCGGCCTCGATCGGGATCGCGCGGGACGCCGTGACGACCTTGGCCACGAGAAGCTCGGACGACGGCGCGAGGCCGGCGATGCCGATCCCGTTTCCGACGCCCGCTGCGATCAGGCCCGCAACGAAGGTTCCGTGCCCGAGGGTGTCGACGCCGGCGGAGCCACCGACGAAGCTGCGCGAGTCGAGGATCCGCCCAGCGAGCTCCGGATGCGTGGCGTCCACACCGGAATCGATCACGGCCACCGGCACCCGCTCGAGAGCCGGAAGCGTCAGCCACGGCTCGTAGAAGCGACTCTGCGTCAGATACCACTGCCGCGAGACGAGCGGATCGGAGGGAGTGAAGGCGAGCCGCCGTGAGCGCATCGTCTCGACGTAGCGAATTCCCTCGATCCCGGCGAGCGACGTGCCGCGAGGGAGATCGACCATGAGAGCCGGAATCGGGCGGAGCAGCTCGGGGCGGGATCCCGCTTCTGCGCTCGATGGCTGCCGCGACCCGCTCCGCGTCCGCACCGCGCTGCAGGCCGACGGCGACACGACCCGCGTCCGCGACGGCGGGCGCCGCGAGCAAGGCTCCCAGAAGCACGACCACGAGAGAGACAGCGCGCATGATGTGGATCATCCGCTCAGGGCGAGCGCGGCCGTCACCGCTTCGGCGTAGCCCCCGCTGGGGGAGACGCGGGCCCGGTACTCGCCCGCGCGCAGCACCTCGGCTCGAAACGCGCCGGCAGGATCGACAATCTTCTTCGCGACTCGGCTCCAGGTAGCGCCCTCGCGACGCTCGACGAAGACGGTCGCGCCGGCGAGTCGCGGGCGAACGGTTCCCGTCAACGACAGGGGCTCGTCCCCCCGCGAGAGCTGTACGCGCGGAGCGACTTCGACCAGAACGGCCGGCGACGCCGCGCCGTCGACCTCGATGCGGTAGCGCAGCGTCCGTTCCGGCTTCACGACGAGGGAGGCGACTCCGCTCGTCTCACGCTGGAACGGCCCGACCTCCGTCCAGCGCGATCCGTCGGGAGACGCACCGATCTTGGGCTGAGGCAAGCTCCGGGCGATGCCGGTGAGCCGCAAGGGCGACCCGAAAACGACGGTCTCGCGCGGCTGATCGAGGCGCAGGACGCCGATCGTGACCCAGGTCGAGCGGAGACCGAGGCTACTACGCAGCAGGCTGGAAGCCACGCTCCTCGACCCGGCGTCGGTCTGGAGAGTGAGTGAGCGCAGCCGACCGGACGGCGTCGCGACGCCGACTGCGTCGAGCACGCGAGCGTCGACTCCGAGCTTTGCCTCGAGCGTCCGTGCGCCGAACAGGAACGGCCCCCACGTGTGATGGGGCGATGCCTTGTCCCACGGGTCCGGACGGGACAGGAGGTAGGGGACCGGCGTCCCGAACACGTCAGCCGCGCTGGCGGTCCTCCCGCCCGAGGTCGAGAAGTAGTAGGTCGTCGCGAGCCGGCCTGCGTAGAGGACGACCTGGCCCGCTGTCGCACGCACGGCTGCGGTCGTCTGGGGTTTCTCGCCCGCCACCCCGCGGTAGACCTGACTCCGAACGTCCGAGTAGAGGTCGAACGGCCTGCCCTTGACGACGTTGGCGAGCGCGTAGGAGCGCGCCGCGACCGCCTGGGCCTTCAGCGCCTCGCCCGGCCAGGTGTACGGCATCTCGTTCGCGACCACCCCGGAGAGGTAGGAGTCGAGCGGTGCGACGTTCACGACCCGGATGAAGTTTCCCTGCACGGCGAGCTCCAGGCTGCCCCGGTACTCCAGGCCGTCGAGGGCGAGCGGCGTGTCCTTTCCGGGCCGGATCAGGAGCGGCGACGCCGCCTTCACGGGCCCGTCCTTCGTGGACAGCTTGAGCTTCGATCTGAGGACGATCGCTCCGGGCGCGAGCTTGAACGTCTCGCCGCGCGCGTCGAGGGCGGTGAACGGCTTCCGCGAAGAGATCGTCACCGCTGGCCTGGCCTCGGCGAGAAGCACGCGGACCTGCTTCGTCGGCGCCTGGCCGAGCGTCGTTCCGGAGTAGTAGTGCGCGAGGATCTCCTCATGCGTGTGGCCGGCGTTGGCCATGCCGTACGCGCCGTACTGGCTCATCCCGACACCATGACCCCAGCCGCGACCGGACACGACGAACACCGCCTCTCCGGACATGGCTTCGGACTGAGCAGGATGCGCCCAGGCCGCGCCCGCGGCAAGCGCAACGAGAACCGAGCAGACGGTCAGGAGGCGCACAGCGGTGGACCAGGCTAGCGACATAACGTAAATCGTTTGTATTTTCGGCAGTCCGGTACGGCTCTTTGAGCGCCGGTGGCGGGGATTCTGATCTGGCACCGCAGGTTTATGGCAGCGGGACCTCGCTATGAGGGAAATTCGAGAGTCCGCACTCTCCTGGCTACGAGCGCCAGGCGGTTTCCTCGACCGGAGCGCGCTTCTTCAGCGGCTCCCACCAGGCGCGGTTTTCCGCGTACCAGGCGACCGTCTCGGCCAGGCCGTCGCGCCAGCCGTGGGCGGGCTGCCACCCGAGCTCGTCGCGGATCTTCGTCGCGTCGAGCAGGTAGCGACGGTCGTGACCCGGCCGGTCGGGGACGATGGTCTTCAGCGATGCAGGCTTCTCGGTCAGCTCGAGCACGAGATCGGCGATCTCCTCGATGGTCGCCTCGATCCCCGAGCCCACGTTGTACGTCTCACCCTCGACTCCCTCGCGGAGCACGAGGTCGATTGCGGAGCAGTGATCCAGGACGTGCAGCCATTCGCGCTTGTTCTGGGTCGAGGCGTACATCGGCAGCGGCTCGTCGTCGAGCGCGTTGGTCGTGAAGAGCGGGAGCACCTTCTCGGGAAACTGGAAGGGGCCGTAGTTGTTCGAGCAGTTCGTGATCGTGATCGGTAGCTCGAAGGTCTCGAAGTACGCGCGAACGGCGTGGTCCGCCCCGGCCTTCGATGCGTTGTAGGGCGTGCGCGGCCGGTACGGGGAGTCCTCGGTGAAGACCTCGTCGGTATCGAGGGCGAGATCTCCGTACACCTCGCAGGTGGAGACGTGATGGAATCTCGATGCTCCGGCGGCCCGAGCAGCCTCGAGCAGAGTCTGCGTGCCGAGCACGTTCGTGCGGAAGAAGCGCGTCGGGTCGACGACCGCGAGGCTGTTGTGCGACTCGGCCGCGAAGTTCACGACGACGTCGATCCGCTCCTCGCGAAGGGTCTTTTCCGCGAGCTCGCCGTCGCAGATGTCTCCCTGCACGAAGACGATCCGGTCCTCGACATTCGCGAGGCTCTCGCGGTTGCCGGCGTAGGTCAGCAGGTCGTAGGCGACGACATGGTCATCCGGGTGCTGCTCGAGCCAGTAGTGGACGAAGTTCGAGCCGATGAATCCGGCCGCGCCGGTAACGAGAAGACGCATCGCCGTAAGGCTACTGAGCCAAGTTACAAGTTGTAACTTGGCTTGTCTCGTCCCGAGCGACGGATCTCCTCGAGGCATGCGCGCAGGCCTTCGTGCCAGTGCGGGAGGACGGGTGCGCCGTCGCGCTCGCTGCGCAGGATCGCGTACGCGGGACGGGGCGCGGGGCGGCCGAGCTCCTCGGTCGAGATCCGTCGTACGCGGCAGTCCACGTCCGCCTCCGCGAAGATCGTCTCGGCGAACTCGGCCCACGTGCAGTCGCCTGCGGCGGCGACATGCCAGATCCCACGCGGCTGGTCCTCGTCGACGAGCTTGCGCACGCCGAGAGCCAGATGCCCCACGAAGGTCGGGCAGCCACGCTGGTCATCGACCACTGCAACCTCGTCGCGCTCGGAGCCGAGCCGGAGCATCGTCCGCACGAAGTTGTGGCCGGTCGGCCCGAAGAGCCACGAGCTCCGCACGATCCAGGCATTCGACCCGGCTGCGGCCTCGCCGTGGAGCTTGCTGCGACCGTAGACGGAGAGCGGGTTCGGATCATCCGACTCGACGTACGGCGCGCCCTTGCGACCGTCGAAGACGTAGTCGGAGGAGAAGGCCACGAGCGGCGCGCCCAGCCCCGCCACGTTCGCCGTTCCGCCCACGTTCGCAGCGGCCGCCCCCTGAGGGTCCGCCTCCGCCCCGTCGACATCGGTCCAGGCCGCCGCATGCAGAACGAGGTCGAACCCGCCTTGTGACAGTCTGTTGCTTGGCGGGTTCGTGACGTCCCAGTCCTCGTGGCCGAGCGCTGCGAGATCGTCGTCCGAGAACACGTCCTGGAGCGCCCGGCCGAGCTGGCCGCCTGCGCCCGTGATCAGGACGCGACGGCGGCGTCCCGCGCGGACAGGGTCGGTGTGCTCGTGCTCCATAGGCCTACGACGCGCGGGTCGTTCCAGGGAATCGTCTGCTCGTCGGGGTTCGCGGGGTCGTACTCGGCGGTCACGTGGTAGCAGAAGAGAATGTCCGTGAGCGCCTCGAAGCCGTGGCCGTGGCGCCCGGGAATGTAGAGCGCGACGCGATTGTCCTCCCCGATGTCCTCGGTGTAGGTCTCCCCGCTCGTGCGGTCGAGCACGACGATGCGAGCAGTGCCCTGGAGGCAGGCGAAGAGGTCGTCCTGACCTCGCTGGTGAAAGTGCAGGCCGCGGATCACCCCCGCGCGCGAGAAGGAGACGTTCGTCTGCATCATGTGCGCCGGAAGCGCGCTGTCCTTGCGCAGCTCGCAGAACCAGCCCCGCTCGTCCTCGTGGATCCGCAGCGGGATCCGCCGCAACCCCTCGATCATTTGTTGGCTCCGGTCTCGTCGATCCGTCGGCCGATGTCCGCAAGGTGCTGCCAGTGCTTGCCCGCGTCCTCCCACCAGCCCTCGACCTCGCGTGCGGCGAGCCGGCCCTCGGAGGCGTAGTGGCGGTTAACGTCGGTGATCTCGAGCTCGCCACGGCTCGATGGCTCGAGCTTCGCGATGACGTCGAAGACGTCCGGCGGGTAGCAGTAGAGGCCGACGACCGCGTGAGAGGACGGCGGGGAGTCGAAGCGCGTGTCCACGACGCCCGCCTTCTCGACGATGTCGGCGACCGTGCCGTCGTCGCCATAGAGGACGACTCCGAAGTTCTCGGGATCCCCGACGTTCTTGACGAAGATCTGCGCGCACTTTCCGTCCTCCGCCCACTCTTCGAGCGCCGCCGACTGCGCGTTCTCGAAGATGTTGTCTCCGAGCACGACCACGAGCGGTGCGCCGGCGGCAAAGTCTCGCGCCATTCCCACGACCTGCGCTATGCCGCCCGGCTCCGTCTGCACCTTGTAGGTCAGGTCGACCTCGAGGATCGGATCGCCGCCCCCGCGCGGTGCGAGGCGTCCGTCGCCGAGCAAGTCGATCATCTGCCCCGCGTGACCCTTCCCGGTGACGAGCAGCACGTCCCGGATGCCCGCGAGCTGAAGCAGCTGTAGCGGGTAGTAGATCATCGGCCAGCTCCCGACCGGCAGCAGGTGCTTGTTGGAGACGCGCGTCAGCTCGCCGAGGCGGGTCGCCTCGCCACCCGCGCAGATGAGGCCCTTCGGCTGCACGCGCGGATGCTAACGGTGCAGGCCGGTGCGCTAGTCGCCGCTC
This sequence comes from uncultured Actinomycetes bacterium, assembly GCA_963830035.1. Lineage (GTDB taxonomy): Bacteria > Actinomycetota > Thermoleophilia > Gaiellales > Gaiellaceae > GMQP-bins7. The sequence continues at coordinate 158,554 of CAWHKX010000004.1, forward strand.
GCCGGCGCAGGTGTGGTGCGTGCCCGATGCGCGCCGAGCGGCGACGGCTCGACGCGAACGACGCGTGCCAGACGATCGGGCAGCCACCAGTTCCACTTCCCGAAGAGCTTCATCGCGCTCGGGACCAGTAGAGCCCGCACGATCGTGACGTCGATCAGGATCGCGGCAGCCAATCCGAACCCGAACTGCTGCAGGCCGACGATCGAGCCGGCGATCAGGCCCATGAAGGCGGCGAACATGATCAGACCGGCGGCGGTGACCAGCCGTCCCGTCTTCATCAGGCCCAAGACGACAGCCTCCTCGTTGGTCGCGCCGTTGTCCCACTCCTCGCGCATTCTCGACACGAGGAACACCTCGTAGTCCATGGACAGACCGAACAGCATGGCGAAGAGCATCACCGGGATCCAGGCCTCGATCTGGTCGAAGCCGATCAGCCCGATCCACTCGCCGGCGCCCCACTTGAAGACGATGACCAAGAGCCCGTACGCGGCGCCAATGGAAAGCAGGTTCAGCAGGATCGCCTTGAGCGGCAGAACGATGGAGCGGAATGCCCGCATCAGCAGGAAGAACGTCGCGACGAGCACCGCCAGCACGAGCCATGGGAACCAGCTGTACGTGAGGTCGATGAAGTCCTTGCCCGCGGGCGGTCCGCCCCCGGCGTACACGACCGTGGTCTCGGGAAAGCCCGCGCCCGGGATGATCTCGCCTCGCAGGCGATCGACGAACTCGAGGCTCGACGGGTCGCCGTAGTCGTTCACGCCCACGACCTCGACGTTCAGATAGCGACCGTTCACGTCCACGTGCTGCGGCGTCGCGGCGAACCGCACCGTCGCCACTTCGGGGTCCGCCAGGAGCAGCCGGCCGAGCTCCTCGAGAGCGGCCGCGACCGCTGGGTCGCGGGCCCCTCCTGCGCTTCCCGTGTCGATCACGATCGCGCTCGGCGCGGTCGCTCCGGCGCCGAGCGCCTCGTCCACGATCTCCAGCCCCCGAACCGCCTCGAGATCGCGTGGGATGCCCTCGTTCGAGCCGGGGCCGAGCTCCAGGGCGAGGACGGGCAGGGTGAGCAGGATGAGAAACGCGGACGTCGTTCCGGCGACGAGCTTGGGGTAGCGCATGATGAAGCGCGCGAGCACCGGCCAAAAGCCGTTCTCGGGATCCGCCCGCTGCTCGAGCCAGCTCTTCGGCAGCAAGCGCACCCGGTCGAGCGGCTTGCCCACGAGCGACAGCAGAGCCGGGAGGAACGTGACCGCCGCGAGCACCGAGACCGCGGGGATGATGAGGCCGCCGACTCCGAACCCGCGGATGAACGGCAATGGCATGAACAGGAGCAGCGCGAGCCCGAGCGCGACCGCGGTGCCGCTGAAGACGACCGCACGGCCCGCCGTCGCCATCGTGTTCACGAGCGCGTCCTCGCGGGGTAGTCCGCGGCGCAGCTCCTCGCGGTAGCGGTACACGATCAGGAGCGAGTAGTCGATGGCGATGCCGAGGCCGATGAGCGTGACGAGGTTGGTCAGATAGGTCGTCAGCTCCATGAAGTTGGCGAAGACCCAGATGATCCCGAGCGTGGTCGGGATCGTCACGATCGTGAACGCGAACGGCAGCAGGAACGCGAGCGTCCCGAAAGTGAAGATCAAGATCAGGAGCGCGATCGGAACCGCGATCAGCTCGCCCTTGAGCAGGTCCTCCGCGAACACGGGTTCGAGGTCGTGCTCGATCGCAGCCTGGCCGGTCAGGAGGACCTCTGCGCCCGGGATGGTTCCCAGCGCTTCCCGCATGTCGTCGGTTCGTCCCTTGGAGTCGGCGGGCTCGAGATTCGAGACGATCTGCGCGACGACGACATCCTGGGAGACGGCGGCGACGGTCACGAGCTGCCCGGTGGGCAGCTCGGCAGCTGCGCGCTCGGCCGCAACGCGCACCTGCGGAACCAGCGCTTCGGCGTCCCCTTCCCCCCGGACGACGACGGTGAACGCCCCGGTCGTCCGTTGCCCGAACTGCTCCTCGAGGATGCGCTCGGCCCGATGCGTGTCGGTGCCCGGAAGCGTGAAGCGGTTCGTCAGCAGGCCCGAGAGCTGCGCGGAGGCGACGCCGCAGATGGAGAACACGATCGTCCACGCCACCAGCACGAGCCAACGGTGGCGAAGCACGAACCGGGTCAGACCCTCCATGACCTCAGTTCTCGGAACGCCCCCGCCGCGCTCGCCATTCCGCCCGAGCGACGGCTTTACGCCGCCGAACACCGGGCACCGCCCGCACGGCGGCGATCCAGACGTACGCAATGGTGGCGAGAATTCCCGCCAGGATGGTTAGCAATCGCTTCGGGTGGAGAAGAAGAGAGAGGATCCCCTGCACCCGGGCGATCCTAGACGACATACTTCACGACCTAGTCGAAGAAAGGTGGTACCTCGCATGGCGAGAACCAAAGATCGAGCGGAGGCCGTGCGCCCCTACGTCAAGCGCGCGATGGAGGATCCGGAGCTGCGCGACGACCTCATGACGGCGTTCGCCGCCGCGCGCGAGCTCTACGAGAACGTCTCGAAGGGCGACGGCGTGAAAGGCAAGGCACAGAAGATCTCCTCGAAGGGCTTCCAGAAGGAGCTCAACGAGCTCGTCGAGGGTCTGACCGACGCGTCGGATCGCATCAAGGGCGAGAAGAAGGGCCACAAGGCGCGCAATGTGGCGGTGCTGACCGGAGTGATCATCGGGATGCTCTACAACCCGTGGACCGGCCAGTCGACACGCGACTGGATCATGGAGCGCATCTCCGGCGGGAACGGTGACGGCTTCGAGGAGTTCAGCGACGGATTCGCAGCCGAGTCGGACATGACGCCCGGCAACGGCAGCGAGCCGGTCGAAGAGCTCAAGTCGTAGTCTCGCGCGACTGCGCAGAAGCGGGCGCGTTCAGGCATCTAGCGCGACCGGGATCCGCGTCAGCGGATTCCGGTCTTGCGCCCGGCGGCAAGCACGCGCTCGAGGGCTCCGGGGACGAGCCCACTGGTAGAGGCGATGTCGTCGGCCTGGAGCAGTACCGCCCCGGGCAACGGTAGCGCGGCTCCCTCCGGCCCCCTGGGAACATAGATACGGCCGGCCGCGAAGGAGATGTCCTCGGCACGGCGCCACGCGACGAGGATCGGGTACGGGGCGACGACGCCGTCGTAGCCCAGGCCGCTCATCGCCGCGGGGTGGATCTCGAAGTGAAGATGAGGCGATCCGCCCTCGGCATCGCCCGTGTCACCGACGAACCCGATCACGTCTCCCGCCCGCACCCGTGTTCCGTCGACCGCAAGCGGTGAGTACGCGGAGAGGTGGGCGTAGTAGAACTCGTTCCCGAGATCGTCCCGCAGCCAGAGCCGGTAGCCCCCGAGCTTGATGAAGCCGACCGTGTGAATGACGCCGTCGGCAACGGCGAGGAGGGGCGCACCTTCGCGGGCGAAGACGTCCTCTCCGTGGTGCCAGCCTCCGGGGATCCCCGCTCGCGGAGCGCCGAAGCTGTCTCCGAACGAGGCGGTACCGAAGATGGGGAACACGTAGCCGCCGGCCGACAGCCGCGCCGTGACCTCCGGCGAGGCGAGCACCGGGCCGCCCGGAACCGCTCCGACGGTGTCTGGCTCGGGCGCCGACGGGAGAGAGGGTCTGACGGGAGGCGAGGGGCGGGGCGTCGGCTCGCCCGGTGGGCGTGGACGTGCGGGTACCTGAGCGACGGCGATGGCCTGAGCACTGCCGATGAGAATCTCGCTTCCGGCGGGAAGCCCGCCGTGCGCGGCGATCAGCGTCAGTCGAAGGGCGACGACGCTCCCTTGCGCGCCGGGTGGGCTCGCGCGACGGCTGCCGCTCTGAACGGAGAGGACGGTGACGATGCCCCACTCGGCGAGCGGGGTCGTCGAACCCGGTGACGTCGGCAGGTCCTGCCCGAGCGCTCGCAGTCCGAGCACCCCGGAGGCCGACACATCGAAGCCGGCCGAGCGCTGACTCGCACCCGCAGTGGTCGACGCGCTGACCTGGGCCGCGGCGAGCTCGCCTCCGAACAGCGTGAGCCCCACCACCTCCGCGATGGATTGTGCGGTCGCCGCCTCACCCGTTTGCGCCGATACGAGCGCTCGAGAACGTCCGAGGCTGACGATGGAGCCGTCGTCCGGAAATTGAAACGACTGCACATCGGCGCTCAGGTTCGTCGGCCACGTGAGCTCGCCGAGCGACACGGTCGACTGGCCGGGGATGGTGATCCGAACGAGCACGGCGCTCGCTCCTGTGCTGGCACCCGACGGCGGCGGGGCGGCGGTGGCGAGTGCGGCGCAGACGGCGAGTACCGCGCCGGCGAGGACGACGACACGGATCACGACGAGTCAGGGTAGCGGGGCCGCGCGCGCGCGGCACGCCAGACGAGCTGAACGGCGACGGCGAAGAGCAGCGTGGCGAAGGACCTCCTCAACGTGGTCTCGGAGAGCGAGGTGGCGATCCTGGCACCGAACTCCACTCCCAGCACCGAAGCGAGGCCTACGACGAGCGCGGTTCGGACGCGAAGGTTCCCGTAGCGACGCTGGTTTGCCGCCCCCACGGCCACCGTCGGCAAGATCGCCAGCAACGACGTCGCCTGGGCCTCGATCTGTCCGAGCCCGAGCGCGACGAGCGTCGGGACGAAGAGAATTCCACCCCCCACGCCGAAGAGCCCCGACAACACTCCGGCAGCGAGGCCGAGCACGATTCCGAGGACGATGGTGGACGTGGTCACGCGACCAGGAGCCAGACGCCGACGCCGGTGAGGAGCAGCGCGAAGGCATAGGTCAGATGCTGCGTCGTGATCCGCTGCTGGAGCATCGTTCCGAGAAAGGCGCCACCGGCGGCCGGGAGCCCGACGAGCGCTGCGTATTCGAAGTTGACCTCGCCGCGGTAGGCGAAGGCGATCACTCCGGCGAGGGCCGTGATCCCGATCGCGCCGAGCGAGGTCGCGGTGGCCTCGCGCTCCGGAACGTGCGCCAAGAGAATGAGCAGAGGAACGGCGATCAGCCCACCTCCGACGCCCAGGAGGGCGGAGAACACCCCCGCCACGATTCCGATGGCGATCAGGCGCACGGCTCGTATCCTAGGGAGGGGTGAAGATCATCCTCGGCGCGACGCTCGCGCTCGTCGCAAGCGCGATCGGCCTCGGAGCACTCTCGGCGGACGGTGCGGACGCAAAGCCGAGCCAGGAATACGTCGTTCGAGCAGACGTTCGGCTCTGCCCGTCACCGCTCTGCGGCGGCTACTGGATCGCGCTCGCGAACAAGGACCGCACCAAGTGTCCGGACAGGAAGTACCGGCCACGATGCTACGTCGCGTCGGCGTGGCCGGCGAGCCGCGCGATCCAGGACGGCGCGTTGGTACAGGGCGGGATCGCAGCGGGTGACGTACCCGGTTTCGAGCACCTCGGCACGCTCATGGCGACCGATGTCCGCAATCCCGTGGGCGCGGTCGCGTCCGGCTCCTTCTATCGCCTCCACGACATCGGTGTGCGCTGCGTTCGCAAGCCGTGCTTCTCGATCCGTGCGTCGCGGCTCAACACCACCAGCTCGATGCTGGTCTCGGAGGTCGACCTGAAGCGCGCGGGGCTCTCGGTGGGCCAGGCGACTCTGGCGACGCTCGCACTCGGCGGCGACGGTCTCTTCGCGGCCGGGCGTACCGTCTCGGGAGCCCAAGGCGGTCGCGCCTTCCGGGCCTCACGGATCTACATCAGAGGCCGGCAGCCTCCCGGTTGAGCACGTCCCACGCCAGGCGCACGTCGTCCTCGCTCGTGCGGAAGTTCCCGATGGCGAGCCGGAGCGCGTAGCTACCGCCGAGCCGGGCGTGCGAGAGGAAGACCTCGCCGGATGCGTTCACTCGCTCGAGCAGGCGCTCGTTGTCCTCGTCGGCTCCCGCCCGGCGGAAGCACACGAGCGAGAAGTGCCTCGGCGCGGCGACCTCCCATCCCGGATCGTCTCGCAGCCATCCTTCGAAGAGCGCGGCCAGGCGAACGTGCTCGCGGATCCGTTCCTGGAGGCCCGTGCGCCCGAAGCAGCGGAGCACCGCCCAGAGCTTGAGCGCCCTGAAGCGGCGGCCGAGCGGTATCGAGAGCTCGCTCAGATTCACCGCGTCGTCGGGGGACCGGAGGTACTCGGGGACGAGGCTGAACGTCCGTCGGAAGTCGTCCGGACGGCGCGTCCAGAGCGCCGAGCAGTCCATCGGCACTCCGAGCCACTTGTGTGGATTCACGCCGATCGAGTCCGCACGCTCCCAGCCCTCGAAGAGCGGCCTGAGCTCGGGGCAGACCGCCGCCGAGCCGGCGTAGGCCGCGTCGACATGGAGCCAGACACCGGCCGCGCTGCACGCGTCGGCGATTGCAGGAATCGGGTCGATCGCCGCGGCGCCGGTCGTCCCGATGGTCGCGATCACCGCGCACGCGGCGTCGAGCTCGAGGAGCTCCGCTCGCAGCCCGAACTCGTCGTCGACCGGCACCTTGCGCAGCTCGAGCTCGAGCAGCTTCGCGGCCTTGTCGGCAGCCGAGTGCGCATGCTCGGAGCAGAGCACCACGCGGCGGTCGGGGCGCAGCGCGCGAGCGACCGCGAGCGCCGAGAGCACACCCGTCGAAGCCGTGTCCTCGATGTGGCCGTGAAAGTCCGAGGGCAGGCCGAGGAGCTGCGCGAGCCAGTCGAGCGTCACCTCCTCGAGCTCCTGCAGTGCAGGAGACGTGCGCCAGAGGATCCCGACCTGGTTGAGGCCGGCGATCAGGAGCTCGGCAAGGACACCGGGCTCCGTCGCGGTCCCTGCGAAGTACGCGAAGAAGCGGGGGCTCTGCCAGTGCGTCAGACCCGGTAGGAGCACGTCGTCGAGGTCGCGGAGCACCGACGCGAACCGCTCGGGCTCGTTCGGAGGCGACGGGGGAAGCGCTGCGCGGATGTCTCCGGGCTCGGCCTGTGAGAGCACGGGGAGATCCTGTAGGCGCTCGAGGTAGGAGGCGACCCACTCGACCGCGGCGGCACCGTCTTCGCGGAACGTGCTCATGTCCCGGCCGACTGTCGGGGCGAGGCACACGTCATCGCCGAAGTCGCTCGATCTGCGCCCACGTGCGCGTGTTCAGCACCTGCTCCTTCGTGAGCCACGCGCGTCGCGCGAGCCCGATCCCGAACTCCGCATACCGGAGGGCGGTGGTCGAGTGGGCATCGGTCGTGACCGGGATTCGGACGCCCGCCTCGCCGGCGAGCCGAGCGTGAGTGTCGCGGAGATCCAACCGGTCGGGCTGGGAGTTGATCTCGAGCGCGGTTCCCGTCTCCGCAGCACGCGCGACGATTCGCTCGATGTCCACCTCGGCACCTGCTCGCTTGAGGATCCGCCGCCCGGTGAGATGTCCGATGCAATCAACGTGCGGATGATCGATGGCACCGAGGATGCGCTCGGTGGGGTTGCGCTCGAACGCCGTATGCATCGACGCGACGACCCAGTCGAGCTCCGCGAGCACCTCGTCCGCGACGTCGAGCGAGCCGTCGGCGCGGATGTTGACCTCGACACCGCGCAGGATGCGGAACGGCTTCACGCGCTCGTTGACGGCTTCGATCTCCCGCCACTGCGCCTCCATCCGCCCGTCGCGCAGGTAGTGCGAATGATCGGTAAGGCAGAGGAACCTGTAACCGCGGCCCTTCGACTCGGTCGCCATCTCCTCGATCGAGTTCTTGCCGTCGGAGGACCACGTCGAGTGGCAGTGCATCTCGCCTCGGAGGTCGGAGAGCTCCACGAGCTCCGGCAGCTCTCCCGTGCGAGCAGCGCTGAGCTCGCCGCCGTTCTCGCGCAGCTCCGGGGGAATGAAGGCGTAGCCGAGATAGGCGTAGAGCTCCTGCTCGGTTGCGTGAGTGACGACCTCTCCCGTTTCCACGACCGTGACCCCGTACTCGGAGATCGAGAGGCCACGCCGCTGTGCCTCCTCGCGCAGCGCGACGTTGTGGTCCTTCGAGCCCGAGAAGTGCTGGAGCACGTTGCCGTAGCACTCCGGAGGCACAACGCGGAGATCGAAGCGCAGCTCGTCGTGACCGACCACCGTCGCCTTGGTGGGCCCGCGCGCGACGACATCCCGAACCCAGTTGCCCTGGCAGAACGCGGCAATCAGCGCCGGTGCGTCGGAGGAGGTCGCGATCAGGTCGAGATCGCGAACGGTCTCCCGCCGCCGCCGCGCGCTGCCGGCCTCCGAGACCGCGATGGCCGCAGGGTGCGCTTCCAGCTCCTCCACCACTCTGCGAACGGCAGGCAGCCCGGCGCCGAGCAGTCGCCGCGGTTCCGGCTGCTCACCCGCTCCAGCCTCGAGAGCCGTCAGGATCTTCTCCTCGCTCTTCTGCCCGAGCCCTGAGAGGTCGCGCAGCCTCCCCTCCTCGGCCGCGGTCTTCAGGCTCTCGAGCGTGGTGACGCCGAGCTCGGTCCAGATCCGGGCGGCCGTCTTCGGGCCGACGCCGGGCAGCCGCAGGAAGTCGACCACGCCCACGGGGACGCGCTCGCGTCGCCGCGTGAGAGCGTGCATCTCCCCGTCCGAGACGATCTCGAGGACCTTCTGCTCGATCGTCTTGCCGATTCCGGGCAGCTCGGTCGCGCGACCCGCGAGCGCGAGCTCCGCGACCGGCGACGGCGTCTCCCGGATACGCGTGGCCGCGCGGCGGTAGGCGATGACCTTGAACGACTCCTCCGCGAGGATCTCCGAGATGTCCGCGAGGAGGTCGAGCTGATCGGCCACCTCCGCATTTCTCGGCAAGGTCTGCGCCATGCGGCGATGATATGCACGTGCCTCGCGCAGTCGTCTGCCTCCCCACGTACAACGAACGCGAGAACCTGGATGCGATGGTTCAGGCCCTCGGCGAGGTGCTGGACACCTCGCGCGACGGCGTTCTCGTGATCGACGACGGGTCGCCGGACGGAACGGGCGAGATCGCGGATCGGCTCGCTGCCCAGCTGCCGTGGGTCTCGGTGCTGCATCGCACGGAGAAGGAGGGAATCGGACCGGCGTACATCGCAGGGTTTCGACACCTCCTCGCGGGCGACACCGAGCTCATCCTCGAGATGGACTGCGACTTCTCGCACGACCCGGGGGACGTGCCGCGACTGATCGCTGCGGCCGGTGAGGCCGATCTCGTGCTCGGCTCGCGGTACGTCGCGGGTGGAGGAACGGCCAACTGGGGCGTCATCCGGCGTGTGATCTCGCGGGGCGGTTGCATCTACGCGCAGGTGCTCCTGAGCGTGCGCGTGCGCGACCTGACGGGAGGCTTCAAGTGCTTCCGGCGCGCGACCCTGGAGGCGATCGATCTGGATGCCTTGTCCGCGCACGGGTACGCCTTCCAGATCGAGACGACCTACCGCGTGCTGCGGAAGGGGATGCGCGTGCAGGAGGTCCCGATCCGCTTCGTCGAGCGCCGCGCGGGCGCGTCGAAGATGACCGGCTCGATCGTGGCGGAGGCGATCTGGAAGGTACCGCTGCTGCGACTGCGGGCGCTTCTGGGCCGGTTGTGAGGGGCAAGGGGTCAGGCTGCGGTCTGACCCCGGTGTGAGGTGTTCGCTCGAGACCCAGGACCGACGTCAGGCTTGAGCCTGACCTCAGCGCGTAGCACTACGCTGGCCACATGGACGAGGTCACGGACGAGACGTTCGCCGACGAGGTGCTCGCGTCACCGATTCCGGTGATCGTCGATTTCTGGGCTCCGTGGTGCAAGCCGTGCGAGGCGATCGAGCCGCACCTGCACGCGATTGCCGAGGAGCATGCAGGCCGCCTTCGTCTCGTACGCGTGAACGTCGACGAGAACCTCGCAGTCTCGAGCCGGCACGGCGTCCTCTCGCTTCCCACGGTGATGCTCTTCGCAGAGGGCGCTGCTCGCGTGACGATCTTCGGCGCGCACGCGCGGTCTCACTACGAGAACGCGTTCGCGCCGCACCTCGACTAGCGACGCGGCTGCGACACTGGCCCTCATGGCGACCGACGTCGCGACGACCTGGGCCGACCTGCTGGAAGGCGAGGAGATCGCCTACGCGGGGGTCGAGCCCGCGCGGGACGCGCGATCCGAATCGCTTCCCGACGACCTCGATCCACGCGTGGCTTCTGCGCTCGTCGCGAACGGCGTCACCTCGCTCTACCGCCACCAGGCGGAGACCTGGGACGCAGCACGGCGCGGCGAGAACGTCGTCGTCACGACCGGGACTGCCTCCGGAAAGTCACTTGCCTTCAACCTTCCCGTTCTCGACGCGATCGCACGCGAGCCGAAGACGCGGGCGCTCTATCTCTATCCGACGAAAGCGCTCGCGCAGGATCAGGCGCGCGCGCTCGCGGAGCTGCGGCTGAAGGGGCTCAAGCCCGCGATCTACGACGGCGACACGCCCTGGCGAGCGGCGCTGGCAGATACGTAAGTGGTCGAACCTGATTCTCACGAACCCGGACATGCTCCACGTGGGCGTGCTCCCGCACCACGACCGCTGGGGCGACGTCCTGCACAACCTGCGCTACGTCGTCGTCGACGAGGCGCACGTCTACCGCGGTGTCTTCGGATCGCACGTGGCCAACGTCCTGCGCCGCCTGCGACGGCTCGCACGGATCTACGAGGCCGAGCCGCAGTTCTTGCTCGCATCGGCGACGATCGCGAATGCGGGCCAGCTTGCAGAGGCCCTGACCGGCGAGCCGGCGACCGTCGTCGAGAGCGACACGTCACCGCGAGCCGAGCGGGAGGTCGTGATCTGGAACCCACCGCTGCTGGATGCCGAGCTCGGACTGCGCGCGAGCGCGCTCGGAGACGCGTCTCGGCTCATGTCGCAGCTCACCTCCCGCGGCCTGAGGACGATCTGCTTCGCGAAGAGCCGAAAGGCCGCGGAGCTGATCCACCGCTTCACCGTCGAGCGTGTGGACACCGCCACCGCCAGCCGACTTGCTCCCTACCGCGCCGGCTACACCGCCGAGCAGCGCAGAGACATCGAGCGGAGGCTGGTCGAAGGAGAGCTGCTGGGCGTGACCGCGACGGACGCCCTCGAGCTCGGCATCGACATCGGCCTCCTCGACTGTGCGATCTCGGTCGGGTTTCCCGGCACGGTCGCATCGCTCCGGCAGCAGTGGGGACGAGCGGGAAGGCGGGCGCGCGGCCTGGCGGTGCTCGTCGCGAGCGAGGACGCGCTCGACCAGTTCTTCGCGCGAGAACCGGAAGCGCTGCTCTCGCGCCGGGTGGAAGCGGCGATCGTCGATCACACGAATCCGCGAATCCTCGATCCGCACGTGCTCGCGGCAGCGTTCGAGGCACCCGTCGACGACGGCGACGCCGAGACGCTCGGCAAGGAAGCGCTGCGTCGGGCCGCCGTCCTCCCCGAGCTCGAGCACACATCTGCCGGCTACGTCTGGAAGGGACGCGACTACCCGGCCGCGCGGATTTCACTGCGCTCCGGAGACGGCGAGGCCTTCACCGTGATCGACGGCATGACCGGGTCCCTGCTCGGACTCGTCGAACGCGAGCGTGCGTACTCCACGGTTCACGCGGGCGCCGTCTACCTGCACCTCGGCGAGCAGTACCTCGTCGAGCGGCTCGACCACGACAACCGCGTGGCGGTCGTCGTCCCGGCGAGCGTCGACTGGTACACGCAGGTGAAGAAGGAAACGGAGACGACGATCGAAGAGGCCGAGCGGGTCGAGCGTCGGCTCGAGGTCGACCTCCACTTCGGCCGGGTGTCGGTCTCCGAGCAGGTCGTCGGGTACGCGAGGAAGGCAGTCCGCGACGGCTCGACGATCGACGTCGTCCCGATGCTGATGCCGGAGACGACGTTCGAGACCGAGGCGATCTGGTTCTCGCCCGAGCCCGCTCTCCTCGAAGAGCTCGAGCAGATGCCAGCACTCCTCGGCACGCTGCACGCCGCGGAGCACACCTTGATCGCGCTCCTCCCCTTATGGGCGATGTGCGACCGCTGGGACATCGGGGGGCTCTCCACGAACGTCCACTACCAGACCGGCCGCCCGACGATCTTCGTCTACGACGGCCACACGGGCGGCATGGGCCTCACCGCGCGAGGGTTCGCGAGCTTCGAGGGCTGGGTCGAGGACACGATGCACCTGCTCCAGCGCTGCCCGTGCACGAGCGGCTGCCCGTCGTGCGTGCAGAGCCCGAAGTGCGGGAATCTGAACGAGATGCTCGACAAGACGGGCGCGAGGACACTGCTCGAACGGATGCTTTCGGCCGGATAGCGGGGCTGTCGATCTCGGCGGTCGTGGATCGTCGTAGTGTGAACCCAAGAGAGGAGAGGCATGCAGTTCATGGCACTGATCTACGGCGATGCATCCCGTTGGGACGCATTCTCCGCCGACGAGCGGGAAGCCGTGTACGCGCAGTACCGCGCGTTCTCGGACGAAGCGGGCAAGGCCGGCGTCGTGGTCGGCGGAGCGGAACTCGCATCGACGCGTGATGCGACGACCGTCCGCGTCCGCGACGGCGAGTCGCTCGTGACCGACGGGCCGTACGCAGAGGTGAAGGAGGCGCTCGGCGGCTACTTCCTCTTCGAATGCGCGTCGATGGACGAGGCGGTCGAGTACGCCGCACGTATCCCAGGGGCGGAGCACGGCGCGATCGAAGTCCGTCCCATCTACGTCGACCCGAATGCGGAAGGAGCGGTGTCGTGAAGTACGCGATGCTGGTCTACGGCGACGACTCCGCGTGGGTCGATCTCTCGCAGGAGGAGCAGGCCGAGCTCCGCGCACAGGAGATGCCGCGCTGGATGGCGCTCTTCGACGAGCTGGGGAAAGCCGACCCGAGCCTGGCCGGATACGAGCTCGACGGGCGGGACACGGCCAAGGTCGTGCGTGTCCGAGACGGCGAGCGGACGGTCACCGACGGTCCGTTTGCGGAGACGAAGGAGGTCGTCGGCGGGATCTTCGTCATCGACCTGCCAGACCTGGACGAGGCGATCCGTCTGGCTTCACTGGTTCCCACCGCCGAGCACGGGTCTTTGGAGATCCGGCCGCTGGTGGAGTGACGATCGATCAGGTCTTTCGGGAGGAATGGGGCCGTGCCGTCTCCATCCTCACCCGCGTCCTCGGCGACCTCGAGCTGGCCGAGGACGCGGTGCAGGATGCCTTCACGACGGCCCTCGAGCGCTGGCCGAAGGACGGCGTACCGCGCACCCCGGGTGCCTGGATCGTCACCACCGCGCGCAACCGTGCGATCGACCGGATCCGGCGCGACAAGGTCTTTCGCCAGAAGGCCGAGCTCCTGGCACGCCTCGAGGATCTCCCGGAGGAAGAGGACGACGTGAGCGCGATCCCCGACGACCGGCTCGCGCTCGTCTTCACCTGTTGTCACCCCGCACTGGCGGCCGAGGGCCGGGTCGCTCTCACGCTACGCGAGGTCGGGGGACTCACGACCGGTGAGATCGCGCGCGCATTCCTGGTCACGGAGCCGGCGATGGCACAGCGGCTGGTGCGTGCGAAACGGAAGATCCGTACGGCGGGTATCCCGTTTCGCATCCCGCCCGACCATCTGCTTCCCGAGCGCCTGCGCTCCGTGCTCGCGGTGCTCTACCTCGTGTTCAACGAGGGCTACGCGGCGACCGCAGGCTCCGCATACGTGCGCGGCGACCTCTGCGACGAGGCGATCAGGCTCGGCAAGCTCCTCGCCGTCCTGATGCCGGACGAAGCCGAGGTACTGGGGCTCCTCGCGCTGATGCTCCTGCACGACTCGCGTCGCGCCGCGAGAGTCGGCGGAGACGGCGAGCTGGTGCTGCTCGACGATCAGGATCGCTCGCTCTGGGACGAGAAGCGGATCGACGAGGGCCTGCGCGTGCTCGAGCGAGCAGCCTCGCTTCGGCGAGGTGGTCGTTACCAGCTACAGGCCGCAATCGCTGCCGCGCACGCGCAGGATCGCCCCTGGAGCGAGATCGTGATTCTCTACGACCGCCTCGTCGAACTCGACCCTTCCCCGGTCGTCGAGCTCAACCGGGCCGTGGCGGTAGCGCTGTCGGGACGCGTCGAGGAGGGCCTCGCTCTCATGGGCGACCTCTATTCACTGGACGGTTACCACCTGCTCCACGCTGCCCGTGCCGACCTGCTCCGCCGCCTCGAGCGGCGCGACGAGGCGGCGGCAGAGTATCGGCGTGCGCTCGAGCTGACCGCCAGCGAGCCCGAGAGCCGGTATCTCGAACGTCGCTTACTGGAGGTCTCGTAGCGCGAGCTCGACCGCTTCGGCAGGCGTCGCCGCCGTCTCGATGCCGTCCACATCCGGGGCTCCCGCCAGCGCTACGACCCTCCGCCCGAGTCGTCGCGCGAAGGCGATCTCGGCCAGAGTTCCCCACGCCCCGCCGACGGCGATCACCGCGTCCCCGGAGGCCGCGACCGCCAGGTTGCGCGCATGGCCGATCCCCGTGACGACGACGTGATCCGCCCACGGGTTGGCATCCTCACGTCGCTCGCCGGGCAAGATCGCGATCGTCGTTCCTCCCGCTGCCTTGGCACCGCGGTGAGCCGCCGCCATCACCTCGCCGAGCCCGCCGGTGACGATGGTGCAGCCACGCTCGGCGAGAAGCCGCCCGACTTCCTCGGCAGCGGCCTCCCACTCGGCGCCGCTACCGATCACTGCTACCTGCATCACGAGGTGAGCCTGCCGACGAAGGCCGCGATGTCGCTCGCGACACGTTCCGGTTCCTCCCAGTGGACGACGTGGCCCGACCCTTCGTAGACGAGTAGCTGCGATCCCGGAATCGCGGCGGCAAGCCTCTCCTGGTCACTCCTCGGCACGAAGTCGTCCCGGTCGCCCCACACGATGAGCGCCGGCGCCGAGATCCCGCCGGATTCCGCGGGCGGCATCGCCTCGAGCAGGCCGCTCATCGTGTCCTTCCAGACATGTGCGGGCATCTTGAGGCTTTCTTCGATCACGGCCTCGAGGAATACCCGCGGTAACCGCGCCCGCGACCGTGCTTTCGACGAGATCTCGCACGAACTCCGCATCGACCGGATCGCGGAGCTCGGACACCGCCTCTACGAGACTCGAGCCGACCCGCTTGTCACGGAGACTCCACGGCACGCCGATCAACACGAGGCCGAGCGCTCGCAACGGGTTGTCGATTGCAAATCGCTGGGCGGTGAAGCTTGCGCTCGAGGAAGCGACCAGCACTGCTCGCTCGAGGGCGAGCGCATCCATGAAATCTGCGAGATCGCCCGCGAAGTCCTCCACGCGGTAGCCAGCCGTGGGTCGGCCGGCATCGCCGTGTCCGCGCTGCGTCACCGTGACTGCGCGGATCGATCTCGGGAGATGCGGGAGAACACGCTCGAACGACCTCAGCGAGTCCGCGAAAGCATGGAGAAACACCACGGGTGTACCGGACGAATCGCCGTGTTCCAGATATGGCAGCTCGAGGCCGTCGGGCAGCAACGCCCGCCGGATCGGATGGGGTGGGTGAGCGTCCCCCACCGCTACCTCAGGGCGCGAAGGGCTTTGCCGAGCGATTGCTTCCCTGAGAGGACGCCCGCGAACAGGTCTCCGTCGCGCGCTACGCGATCCAGGACGGCGTCCATCGTGAACGACGCCAGGTCGAGCCCGGGCACGACCTCCTTCCAGCGCAGCGGCGCGGAGACCGGAGCCCCGGCCCGCGGACGCACCGAGTACACCGAGGCGTTCGTCTTGCCGGGGCCGTTCTGGTTCGCGTCCACGAGCACTCCGCGACGCTTCTGCTTCGACCACTCCGTCGTGACGAGCCCGGGATGCGAGCGAGCGAGCGCGCCGGCGATGATCGATGGCGAACTCACGCGCGTCGGCAAACGTGTGGCGCCGCGCGATCGGGACGAGGATGTGGATCCCGCGCGAGCCGGACGTCTTCGGGAACGCCTCGAGCTCGAGCAGGTCGAGCATCTCCTTGACGAGCTTCGCAACGGTCACCACGTCCTCGAAGGTGGCTCCCTCGGCCGGGTCGAGGTCGAACATCACCCAGTCGGGCCGGTCGGGCTTGTCGGCGCGCGACGACCAGGCGTGCATGTCGATGCAGCCCATGTTCGCCATCCAGAGGAGCGCGAGCTCGTCGTCGACGAGCGCGTAGTCGATGATCTTCTTCTCCCCTTCCCGCGTCGATGCCGGAAACGGCGCGCGCTCGATCCAGGCGGGCATGTGCGACGGCGCCTGCTTCTGGAAGAAGTTCTTGCCCTGCCATCCGTCGGGGTACCGCTTCATCGTGAACGGCCGGTCGCGAAGATGCGGAACGAGCACCTCGGCGACGTCCTGGTAGTACGCGATGAGATCGCCTTTCGTGATCCCCTCGTCCGGCCAGAAGGGCTTGTCCAGGTTCGAGAGCCGGAGCTCGCGGCGACCCTTCTTCAGAACCGGCGGCAGCGGGGTTTTCTCCTTGCGCACCTCGGAGGCAGGCTTGTCCTCGCGGAGCCCCAGGTACACCGGAGCGCGTAAGCGGCCCTCGTGCGTCCATTCCGCGAATGCCACCTCGGCCACCAGCCGCGGCTCCACCCAGACGACGTCCGAGCGCCGGACGCGCGGCATCTTCGGAGTCTCCACGAAGGGCGAGTCGTCGCGTCTCAGGGGTTTCAAGAGACCGAGAAGCCGCTCGATCTCGGCCTCGTTGAAGCCTGTGCCGACGTTTCCCGCCCAGCGGAGGCCGCCGGCCTCGTGTACGCCGACGACGAGAGCGCCGAAGCCCGCCGATCGGCGCCCCTGGCCCTTCGTGTAACCGGCGATCACGACCTCCTGATCCTTGCGCACCTTTACCTTGTGCCAGTCGGAGCTGCGCCTCCCGGGCTGGTAGGGAGAGTCGGTGCGCTTCGCGACCACGCCTTCCAGCTCCTGCTCTTCGGCCGCACTGAGAAGCGCCTCGCCGTCGTCGAACTGCGGCGAGACGACGATGCCTCCCCGTGAGGGGTCGATCAGCGCGTCGAGCCGCTTCCTCCGCTCCTCGAGCGGAAGCCCGACGAGCGACTCCGAGTCCAGCTCGAGCAGGTCGAAGACGACGAGGACGAGCGTGCCGGTGCCCTCCTGGAGCAACGAGAAGCGCGAGCGTCCGCCGCTGTCGAGCGCGCATATCTCGGCGTCGAGCACCGCATCCGCCGAGCGAGTTCCGAGCTCTGCCGCCCGTGCAGCCGGCTTGAAGCGCTCGGTCAGGTCGTTGCCGTTCCTGCTCGTCAGCGTGGCCTGACCGCCCGCGATCGTCACGAGAGCGCGAAAGCCGTCCCACTTGGGCTCGTAAACCCAGCGCTCGCCCCGTGGAAGCTTCTCCGATGACGTCGCGAGCATGGGCGTGTACCGGTTCACGCCTTCCTTCGCCCCGTCCTTGCGCAGGAGGAGCCAGTTCTTCGGATCTCCGTCGAGCTTCGCGGGCACGAGCGTCCAGACGCCGTCCAGGCGCTCCCCCTGGAGGCGAACGGTCAAGCCGCCGTCCCGCTTCTCCTCGACGAGCTCGTACGTGCCGCGATCCCAGATCTCGACGGTTCCGGCGCCGTACTGGCCGGCCGGGATCGTGCCCTCGAAGTCGCCGTATTCGAGCGGGTGATCCTCGACGTGAACAGCGAGATGCCGCTCGCCTCGCCGCAAGGGGACGCCCTTGGGCACCGCCCAGCTTGCCAGTGCGCCGTTTCGCTCGAGACGAAAGTCGTAGTGCAGCCGTCGCGCATCGTGGCGCTGGATGACGAAGCGCGGCTCGGTGGAAAGCCGCTTCTTCGTGCCGAACGGCTCAGGCGTCTTCCCGGGGCGCCGCTTGCGCCGGTATTCGTCGAGCGTCACCTGTGGATTGTCGCCATCAACGCAACACTTTCTTCACCAACTGACCCTCGAATCGAAGAAATTCCTGCTCAGCGCGCTTTTCTCGTAAGGGGATAAGCCTGTGGAGAGTGTGGATAGTCGTCAGGCGGACGACAGAACGCCCATGACGCGGTACTTCTCGCGACGGCGCCGCCGGCGCTCGTCGGGCTGCAGGGAGACGATCTCCTGCAAGGCGTCGGCGATGCTCTGCTCGAGTAGCTGCGCTGCCGCTTCCGGATCGGTGTGGGCACCGCCCTCCGGCTCCGGCACGATCGCGTCGACGACTCCGAGCTCGAGGCAATGGGCCGCGTCGGGCTTGAAGGCCGCTGCCGCCTTGTGCGCTTCGCCGGCGTCCCTCCAGAGGATCGCCGCGCACCCCTCCGGCGAGATGACCGAGTAGATCGCGTTCTCCTGCATGAGCACTCGATCTGCAACGGCGATCGCGACCGCCCCGCCGGAGCCGCCCTCGCCGATGACGCAGGCGACCGTCGGCACCGAGAGACGCACCATCGCCGCCTGCGAGCGGGCGATCGCGCCGCCCTGACCGTGCTGCTCCGCGGCGACGCCAGGATAAGCCCCCGGCGTGTCGACCATGGTCACGAGAGGGAAGCCGTGCCGCTCGGCGAGAGCCATCGCTCGCATGGCCTTTCGGTAGCCCTCGGGATAGGCCATCCCGAAGTTCCGCTTCGTCCGCTCCTTGAGATCACGACCCTTCTGATGACCGACGAGCACGATGGTCTGCTCGCCCAGCTTGCCGAGACCGGTCACGATGGCCTGATCGTCGGCGCGACCGCGGTCTCCGTGGAGCTCGAAGAAGTCGTCGAGAATCCGGTCGACGTAGTCGAGCGTGTAGGGCCGCTCCTGGTGGCGCGCGAGCTCGACCGAGCGCCAGATCTCCTCCTCGCTCGGCTCGGCCTGCAGACGGTCGAGCTGATCCTGCAGGCGGTCGAGCTCGCCGCTCAGCTTCGTCCCGCGCAGGAGCTTCATGCCGGCGAGCTTACTGAGCCGCTCGCGCAAGCGCATTTCGGCTTCGCTCGGCATCACTTCAGCGCAAGATTCGCGCGAAAATCCCTGAAGGCGTCCGCTTCGCGGCCGCTGTGCCCCCTCGTCACGAGCTTCTGTCTTTGAAGAGGCGCAGCAGGCGCGAGATGGTCGGTCGGAGCTCCGTGCGCGGGACGATGCCGTCGACATGCCCGTAGCGGTAGTTCGACTCGGCCAGCCCGAAATCGTCCGGAAGCTTCTCTCGTGTGGTCTGCGCGACGACCCGCGGGCCGGCGAAGGACATCAGCGCGCCCGGCTCTGCCAGGACGACGTCACCGAGGCTCGCGAAGCTCGCGAGAACGCCGCCGGTCGTCGGATGCGTGAGCACCGAGAAGAGTGCGCCGCCCGAGTCGTGCAGCTCCTCGATCGCACACACCGTCTTCGGAAGCTGCATCAGCGCGAGGATCCCCTCCTGCATGCGGGCGCCGCCCGACGCGGAGATGGATACGAGCGGCACGCCGCCGGCGCTCGCGCTCTCACATGCTCGCGCGAACTTCTCTCCGACCACGCTTCCCATCGAGCCGCCCATGAACGAGAAGTCCATGACCGAGAGCCGACACGCCTCGTCCTCGATCGTCGCGCTGCCGCAGACGATGGCGTCGCCGAGCCCGGTCGCGATCTCGGCTTCGGCGAGACGCTCGGCGTACGGCCGGAGGTCGAAGAACGAAAGCGGGTCGGCCGACCGTAGCTCGGCGTCCTCCTCGGCGAAGGAGCCCGGATCGGCCAGCTGCTCGATCCGCTCCCGCGCGCCCACCGGGAAGTGATGGCCGCACTGTGGGCAGACACGGAGGTTCTGCTCCAGCTCGTCGTCGCGGTAGTGCGACCCGCAGCGGGGGCACGTGTTGGGATGCGACTTCTCGGCCGGCGTGTCCGGCGCTTTCTTCGTCTCGACCGACACGTCGACGCGCTCCTGACCGGAGGACATTCCGCGGATCCTACGTGCGCTTTGCCTCAGGCTCCGTCACAGCCCCGCCGCAGTCAGAAGGCGCGAGACGACCGACGTGTTTCGCTCGTCTCGCACGTGCCCGGTGACGCCGATTCCGGCAAGCCTCGAGCGGGAGACGACATCTCCGAGAATCGTCTCGATCTGATCGATCGACGCGCCGTCCGGCTCGGGGACGAAGACCGCTACAGCGCCCGGATCGAGCACGTCGAGATCGAGCGCGACGTAGACGGCGTCGGTGCCTTCCAGCGCGCGGTCGAGAGAATCGTCGATCCCGGCCTCGTCGAGATAGTCCTGCTCGGGCGGATCGAGACTGCGTACCCCGACGAGCGCGACGTCCGCGGCCGTGACGACCTCGTCGTCCAGGAGCATCCGCAGCGGCATCCCCCAGAGATTTCCGGAAGGCGAGGTCTCGGGCGTGTTCAGATCTCCGTGGGCGTCGATCCAGACGACGGCGAGCCGATTCACCTGTCCGGCGAGCCCCCGCACCGCGCCTACGTGCGCACAGCAGCACCCGCCGAGAACGAGAGGTCGGTACGGAAGCACCGCTGCCAGCTCCGCGGTCTGCTCGGCAAGCGAGTCCTTGGCCACGATTGCGGTTTCCGGATACGGCAGAGGGAGGTTCGCGCCGTCGGCCATTCTCTCGCCGTCCTTGCCCCACGCGCGCGGCACGCGGACCAGCCCGGCAGCGAACTCCCGGCCGCAGGCATGGCACTCGTAGCCCGGTTCCATCGCGACGGCCGTGAACGTACGACAGTCGGGACAACGAGCGCGCAGCGAGCTCACGCAGCCACTCTCGTCGCCGAGGGCGGCTCCTCGCTCACTTCGGGACGAGGTCGTCGAGCGTGTTCGCGAGGCGTGCGAGCGACGACAACGTCCGCGTGGGTCTCTCGTCCTCCGTCTCGTCCAGCCGGTTGACCCAGATGGTGGGGATGTCGAGCTCGCTTGCCGTCCCGATGTCGTGGAACAGGCTCTGAGCGACGTGGACGTGGTTCGTGTCGTCGGCGCCTGTCTGCTCCCGAAACACCTCCCAGTGTCGCTTCGCCGGCTTGTAGGAGCCGATCTCGGAGGCGACGATCACGCGCTCGAAGGCGATCCCGATGGCGACCATCGAGGCGTCGATCAGATCGCGATCCGTGTTCGAGAGGATCGCGAGCTTCCAGCCGCGATCGCGTGCCTCGGCCAGTGCCGGCGAGACATCGTCGAACACCGGCCAGGACGGAAGCGACCGGGCGAGCGCACTGGTCTCTCCCTCGGGAAGCGCCAGGCCCTCCTCCTCTGCGAGGCGCTCGAGAGCGAGCGTGAGCACCTCGCGATACGAAGCCCCCGGCTGCGCAGCCTGAATCTCGGGCTCCAGCTCGTGGAAGCGCGCGAGCAGGTCGTCTGCGTGCGCGACTCCGAACAGGCTCTCGAGCTCGGCTCGAATCCCGCCGTTCCAGTCCACGAGCGTCCCGTAGCAGTCGAATGTCGCCCACCGCTCTCTCACGCCGCGAAGCCTAGAGGCTTGGTGTGGGTCGGGCATGCGTGCAAATCACCAACACCCGGCCTCTGCGTTTGCTCCCTCGCAACAGACGGTTACTAGGCTGCGGGTGTTGTGGAGATTCGGGCGCTGACACCGGAGGACTGGCCCGAGGTGCGGGCGATCTACGTCGAAGGGATCGCGACTGGGGACGCGACCTTCGAGACGGCGCCGCCGAGCTGGGAGGAGTTCGACTCGGGACGGCTTCGCGACCATCGGCTCGTCGCGACGGACGAGAGCGGGATCGTCGGTTGGGCTGCGTTGTCACCGACCTCGGCCCGTGCGTGCTACTCGGGAGTCGTCGAGCACTCGGTCTACGTCGCAGAACACGCTCGTGGGGGTGGCGTCGGACGCGCGCTCATGGAAGCGCTGCTGGCCAGCGCCGACGGCGCCGGGCTCTGGACGATCCAGACGAGCATCTTCCCCGAGAACGCCGCCAGCATCGCGCTCCACGAACGGCTCGGCTTCCGAGAGGTCGGGCAGCGCGAGCGGATCGCCCAGCTGCACGGCGTCTGGCGCGACACGCTCCTCCTCGAGCGCCGCTCGCAGGGCACGCGCTAACAGGGTTCCGGACGTCCGATTCGTGCAAGACCGGCGGCGACGCCACTCCTAGCCTCGGTGCGACATCTCCGAAGGAGGCAGGACATGGGAAGACGGAACGTGCTCGTCGTCATCGCCGGCAAACGACTTCTGGACCGCGCCGTCGAGGACGACGGCCAGGTATCCCCGCTCGGGCTCGACGGAACCATGACGGAAGCTCGGCGGAAACACGAGCCGCGTGACCTCGAACGCGCCAACTACCGCGCGTGTGTAGCCGGTGCCGTTCGGACTTGCGGTCCCCACCCTGGTCGCCCCCATCTTGCATTCAGACGGTCGGCGACGGGCGACGTTAGACCGTCAGACCTCGCAGACGAAGTACAGGCGCTCCGAGCGGGCCGTCGGCCTCGACCGCCCGGCGTCGAAAATCCGGATTCGACGGAAGCGCCTCTGCAGAGCCTGCCGCACCCGCTCGACCGGGAACGCGACCTCTCGGATGTCCTCTACGTGGAGCCGGTACGCCGATTCGCTGCCGTGCTCGAACACGCGAACCTTCCACGCGTAGACGCCCTGCCCTTCGTCCCTCACATCGATCAGAAGCAGATTGTCGTCGCCGAACCACTGCGTCCACGGCGGTGCCACCGCGAACGCCGCGAGCGCCCGCTCGGTGTTGACGTCGAAGACGAAGAGTCCCCGGTCGTTGAGATGCGCGCGTGCCCGGCCGAAAACGCGCTCCCAGTCCGAGAAGCGCACGAGGTGGTTGATCGAGTCGAACACGCAGAGCACCACGTCGAACCTCTCGCCCAGGTCGAACCGCGTCATGTCCTCGCGGCGGAGGCGCGCCTGCGGGACCTTCTTCGCCGCGATGTCGAGCATCGGCTGCGAGGCGTCGAGCCCGGTCACCTCGTAGTGCGGTTGCAGCTTTTCGAGGATCGCGCCAGTCCCGCAGGCGAGCTCGAGGACGGATGCTGCGCTCGGGCGATGCCTCCGGATGAGCCCACGCACGTAGTCCGCCTCTCCCCCGCGATCGCCCATGACCCGGTCGTAGAACGGGGCGAACGCCGTGTAACCCGTCATCGCCTCGCGAGGTGGTGCGCTATGCCTCGTCCGCCCAGCGGCGGAAGACCACGCACGCGTTCAGCACGGGGGAAACCATGTTTCCCCGTGAGCCCCCTTCTTTCGGGCACTCAATCGTCTGTCCATCTGCGGAAGACCACGCACGCGTTGTGTCCACCGAATCCGAACGAGTTCGAGACTCCGATCTCGACCTGCTCTTCGCGGGGGGCATTCGGGACGTAGTCGAGATCGCACTGTGGGTCGGCAGACTCCTGGTTGATAGTGGGCGGGAGAATGCCGCGCTGGAGCGCGAGGATCGTGAACGTCGCCTCGACGGCTCCGGCCGCGCCGAGGCAGTGGCCGGTCGCGCCTTTCGTGGAGGAGACCGGCGTCCGCCCGGCTTTCTCCTCGCCGAGCGCCATCTTGATCACCTTCGTCTCGGCGATGTCGCCGACCGGAGTCGAGGTGCCGTGTGCGTTGATGTAGCCGACGTCGTCGGGGCTGATTCCCGCGTCCGCGAAGGCCATCGCGAGCGCACGAGCGGGACTTTGGCCGGTCGGATCGGGATCCGAGACGTGCGTCGCATCGGAGGAGACGCCGTAGCCCAGGAGCTCGGCGTAGATCTTCGCTCCCCGCGCGCGCGCCCGCTCGAGCTCCTCGATCACGATCATCGAGGCCGCCTCGCCCATGACGAAGCCGTCGCGCTCGGCGTCGAAGGGGCGGGAGGCGCGCTCAGGATCGTCGTTCCGGCGGGAGATCGCGCGCATTGCTGCGAAGCCGGCGATGCCGACGCGGGTCACGGGCGCCTCAGTTCCTCCACAGATCATCACGTCTGCGCGCCCGAGCCGGATCGCATCGAGTCCGTCGCCGAGCGCCATGTTCGACGCCGCGCAGGCAGTGCACTCCGAAAGCAGGGGGCCCTTCGTGCCCAGCTCCATCGAGACCCAGCCTGCGGCCAGGTTCGGGATGATCTGGACGATCGAGAACGGGTTGACGCGGTCGGGTCCCCGCTGGTCGAGCACCTGGATGCAGGCCTCGAACGACTTCAGGCCGCCGATTCCGGTCGCGACGGCAGCGCCGATGCGCTCTGGCGCAGCGGCAATGTCGATGCCCGCGTCGGCCTCGGCCTGTCTCGCAGCCGCCAAGGCGAGATGGGTGAAGCGGTCCATGCGGCGCGAGGACTTGAAGTCGACGTAGTCGGTGACGTCGAGATCCTTCACCTCGCACGCGAAGTCGACCGGAAAGCCCGTCGTGTCGAACTGAGTGATCTTGGCCGCACCGGACTCTCCCGCGATCAGCGCGCTCCACGTGTCCTCGACGGTGTTGCCGAGGGGGCTCACCATCCCGAGTCCCGACACGACGACCCGGCGCCTGCCGTTCTGGGCGACGTCGCTCATCCGCGCTACATCCCCAGCCCGCCGTCGACGAGGAGCACCGCGCCCGTGATGAACGCCGCGTGGTCAGAGGAGAGGAACCGCACGGCTCCGGCAACGTCGTCCGGGTCGCCGAGGCGGCCGAGCGGCGTGTTCTGCAGCATCGCTTCGGTCGCCTCGTCGGGCAGGACATCAGTCAGCTGCGTCTTCACGTATCCGGGCACGACGACGTTGGCGCGCACGTTTCTGCTGCCCAGCTCGCGCGCGAGCGACTTCGTGAAGCCGATGATTCCCGCCTTCGAGGCCGCGTAGTTCGTCTGTCCCCAGTTTCCGCGCAGGCCGACGATCGAGGAGATGTTGACGATGGCGCCGGCACGTCTCTTCATCATCCCGCGCACGGCCGCTCGCGAGGTGTAGAAGCAGGACGCGAGGTTCGTGTCGATCACCGTCTTCCAGTCCTCGTCCGACATGCGCACGAGCAGCCCGTCTCGGGTCACCCCGGCGTTGTTGACGAGGACGTCGAGATCGCCCGCCTCCTCGACCAGGGCCCGCGCTGAGTCCGCATCGGAGACGTCGGCCTGAACGGCCCTCCCCCCGATCTCCGTGGCCAGCGCCTCGGCCTCGTCCGCTCCCGTGCGATAGGAGACCACGACCGAGGCTCCGGCACGAGCCAGCTCGGCCGCGATCGCGCGGCCGATCCCGCGAGAGGCGCCCGTCACGAGCGCGTTCTTGCCCTCGAGGGAGCAGAACGCGGCTGAGCTCACCGAGACAGCGCTTCCTGCGCGCGATCCAGGCTCTCGACCGTATTCACAGAGATCGTCTTCACCCCGCGATCGATCCGCTTGACGAGACCGGACAGCACGTTCCCGGGGCCGACCTCGACGAACGTCGTGGCACCCGTCCGGATCAGCTCCGTCGCAGCCTGCGTGAACCGCACCGGCGCGGTCAGCTGGTCCACGAGCAGCGCCGCGAGCCGATGCGCGGGCTCGACCTTCGCGGTCACTGTCGACATGAAGGGCGCCAGCGGCTCGGTGAACCGCACGCGATCCAGCGCCGGGCGCAAGCGGTCGGCGGCGCGCGCTACGAGGGGGCTGTGGAATGCCCCGGACACCTTGAGCTGGATCGCTCGTCGGGCGCCGAGGCTCGTGGCCTCGGCGCAGCACTCCTCGACTGCATCGTGCTCGCCCGAGATCACGATCTGACCCGGGCAGTTGTAGTTCGCGGGCCAGACTCCGACGATCTTCCGGCAGAGCTTCTCGACCTCTTCGTCGTCGAGCCCGAGGATTGCAGCCATCGTCCCGGGCCGCTGCCGTGCAGCCTCCGCCATCGCGAGCCCTCGCTCACGGACGAGCCCGATCGCCTCGCCCGTTCCCATGGAACCGGCAGCCGCGAGTGCGGCGAACTCCCCCACCGAGTGACCCACAACGACATCCGGCGCCAGACCGCGGTCGCGCATCGCCGCGAGGATTGCCAGGCTCGTGGCCACCAGTGCAGGCTGCTGGAGCGCGGTGTCGACGAGATCCTCGAGCGGCGTCTCGAAACACAGCTTCTCGAGGTCGAGCCCGGTCGCCTCGGAGCCCAGGCGGTACACCTCCTTCGCGACGGGGAACGCCTCGGCGATGTCTCGCCCCATGCCCATCTCGAGCGAACCCTGTCCGGGAAAGCAGTACGCGATCTTCATCGGGGCCTCCCGTTCGTCCATTCGATCAGCGCGGATCCCCACGTCAGACCCGCTCCCATCCCGGTCATCAGCACGAGCGCGCCATCGCGCAGGCGTCCCTCGGCTCGCGCGTCGGTGAGCGCGAGAGGGATCGAGCCCGATGAGGTGTTTCCATAGCGATCGACGTTCACGACGGTCCTCTCAGGAGGGATCCCGAGCTTAGCGGCCGCGTAATCGATGATCCGCTTGTTCGCCTGATGGGGGATGTACACGTCGACATCGTTCACGGACTTTCCACATTCGCCCAGAATCTGCTCCGCGGAGTACACCATGATTCGGGTCGCGAACTTGAAGACCTCGCGGCCGTTCATCTTCACATGGGCCTCCGGGTCGTCGAAGTGGCGCGAGCCCGACCCCGGAAGCCACAGGTTTTCACCGCCGCCCCCGTCCGCGCCGAGCTCGAAGCCCAGAAAGCCTCCCTCCTCGACGCGCTCCATCACGACCGCGCCGGCGCCGTCGCCGAAGAGCACGAGCGTCGAGCGATCCTCCCAGTCGAGGATCTTGGAGAGCACGTCGCCTCCGATGACGAGGCTCCGCCGCGAGAGCCCCGACGCGAGCATGCCGTAGGCCTGCGCCAGCGCGTAGACGAAGCCCGTACACCCGGCGAGCAGGTCGTAGGCGGCGGCTTTCGGCATACCGAGCTCGTCGGCCAGGATCGCGGACGAGGTCGGGAACATCATGTCCGGGGTCACCGTCGCGCAGATCACGAGGTCGATCTCGCCCGCTTCGACGCCGGCGTCGGCGAGCGCGGCGAGCGCCGCGGGCCGTGCGATGTCGGTGAGGGCCTCCTCCTTGGCGGCGATGCGGCGTTCGCGAATGCCTGTCCGCTCGAGGATCCACTCGTCGGAGGTGTCCACGATCCGAGCGAGCTCGGCATTGGTCAGGATGCGCTCGGGAACGTGCGTCCCCAGTCCGGTGATACCGATGCGAGCGCCGGTGGCCGAGCCGATCACTAGCGCTCCACGGCGAACGTGAGCGTCCCGCGGGCGGCGAGCTCCTCGCCGACATGGGCAGTGGCCTTGCCGCGGCCGATCGGCCCTCTCACGGTGTCGATCTCGCAGGTCAGCGTCAGGACGTCCCCGGGCGAGACGATGCGCTTGAAGCGGCAGTCGTCGATCCCCGCGAAGAAGGCGATCCGGCCGCGATTCTCCTCCTCGACGAGAACGGCGACCGCGCCGGCCTGGGCCATCGCCTCGACGATGAGGACACCCGGCATGACCGGGCGCTCCGGGAAGTGCCCCGGGACCCACCAGTCGTCCGCTCGCACCGCCCTCGTCGCGACGACCCGGCGGCCTGGCTCGAGCTCCGTCACCTCGTCGAGCAGGAGAAAAGGCTCCCGATGCGGCAGGATCGACTCGATCGCGTCCCGCCCGAAGGGGACGGCGGGGAACGGCTGACTCACGAAGGCGAGTCTACTCGCCGGTCAGCGCAGAGCTTCTCACGCGAACGGCCGGCCGGCTCGTGTTTCCGGCGGCGTCACGGGCGACGACCCGGACTCGCCTGGCTGCGCCGCTCCACGGGATCCGGACGGTTCCGGCCCTCTTCACCTCTCGCTCCCTGCGGGCGCCGTCGATCGTGAGATAGAGCATGGCCGGCTCGCTGACGGCCACGCGGACTCCACGGGTCGGCAGCAGGCGCACGCGCGGTGCGATCGTGTCGGAGGCGAACGGGACCGCAGCGGAAACCGATCCGACCGCGACGTCCGAGACCTCCACGACCGCCGCGTACGAGCCGTCCCTGAGAGGTCCTGCCGCCCGCGTCCCGTTCCACGCGAAGGCGTGGGCACCAGCCTCGTAGCTCGCCGTGTGCGGGCTCGCGACCCAGCGACCGTCGCGGAGAATGCGGATGCTGACGTCAGTCGCAACCGTCAGGGAGAAGCCGATCTGCATGGTGTCGCTCCGACCGTCCCCGTTGGGCGAGAAGAGGCTCCGGAGTCACCGAGACCAGGCCGAGCGTGCGACTCACGCGCAGCGGGATCGTCTTCTCGACCTCGAGGCCCGCAGGCACGCGGGCCCGCACGACCACGTCGTACGACCCGTCGAGCAGATCGTCGCCTGCGACGGTGACCATGCGCTTGCCGGCCCGCGTCCACACACGGTCGACGACCGTTGCGACGATCGCCGCCGTATTCGTCGACGACCTCCACGGTCACGTTCGCCGACGCGGTCAGCCGAAAGCTCACGACGGCGGTGTCTCCCTGGCCGTCGGCATTCGGCGTGATCGCCTCGGGCGAGGCAGCGATCGCCTGGATGCCAAGCGGCAGGGTCACGCCTCCGACGCGAAGCGGACCGGTGGCCGGACGCGAGGATCCGCTCCGGATCGTCCACGTGTAGCGGCCTGCGGGGGAGAGCGTCGAATCCCACGTCCAGTCGACCGTCGTGCCTATCCCCGTGCCGCGCGCGACTTCCGCCCGGCCGGCATCCGTGACGACGACCACCCAGGGCTGGCTCGACGAGAGCCTGGCCCGGAAGCGGACGAATCCTTCGCCCGACTCCATGCGCGGCTCGTAGATCTTCGGCGAGCCGATCCGAGCCGCCTCGGTGGCAAGGCTGTTGAGTCTGCCGTAGAGCTGATTGCCGGGACACTCCGTGAAGCCGGTGTCCCGGTGTCCGGACACGCCACGCAGAAGCACCGGCACGCCCGCCGGAAACCGGTTGCTTCCCCCGGAGACGAAGGTCAGCGGGGCTGTGGGATCGACGTGCGCGAGGTCGAGCCGCCAGGAGACCAGTGTGGCGATCGCCTCCTGGGCAGCGGGGGACGGCGCCACGCCTCCGTAGGTCCCGAGCAGGGCGATTCCGACCGAACCGGTGTTGAACCCTTGCGCGTGAGCGCCGACGACGTTTCGCTCCGCGCCTCCGAAGCGACCCTCGTAGATCGTGCCGAAGCGGTCGACCAGGAAGTTGTAGCCGATGTCGTTCCAGCCGTTCGACTTGACGTGATAGAGCTGGATCGCCTTGACGATCGCGGGCGCCTGTGCGCGGGAGTAGTCGTTCTGGCCGGCGGTGTGATGGACGATGGAGAAGCGGATCTGGTCGGCGTAGGCCGGCGGTGCGCGGCGGATCGACTCGTCGGCGCCCCATGAGAGGCGAGGGACGATCGGTGGGATGCTCGTGGTGGCGGGGACGCGGTACGGAATGCGTGTCTCCGGGCTCCAGACGAGATGCGCGCGCACCCGGCCGACTCGGCCGCTCGTACGCACCTCGATGCGATCGGACGGGCCGACCCACCAGGGATTGCCGACGCGCCAGCCCGCGAGCGCTCGTCCTTCGATCGACCCCGGATCCGGCCCGTCCTCGTCCTCCGGTGCGGCCGGACGCCACGCACTCCAGCCGCCCTCGAGCGAGCGAGTGCGAAACGCGACCCGGCCGGGACCTCGCCAGTGAATTCCCGCGAGCGTGAAGCGCCTCTGTCCTTCGGAGACCTGCCCGCTCCCTGCCAGCTCGACCGTCGCCACCGTCGGATGCGCTCCGAACGCCGTCGGAGTCAGAGCTGCCGCCAGCACGAGGCCGAAGGGGATGAGGAGAAGGCGACGCATGGGGTTTCCAGGGTGGCGCGGATGCCCTTCGCGGGCAAGGGCCGGAAACCCTCCGTTGATAGAATCCTTACACCGGTGCGGATCCGCCCTTTGCGGGGATTTCTTCTCGCCTTCTCTCTCCTCGCGCTTCTCGTGCCTGCGATCGCTTTCGGCCAGGACGCGCGTCCGCAGGTGCTGGCCGTGCATCTCGACAACGACATCAATCCTGTGACGCAGGAGTACGTCGAGGACGCGATCGACCGTGCCGAGGACGAGGAGCTGAATGCGGTCGTCCTCGTCCTCGACACGCCGGGCGGCCTCTCCTCCTCGATGCGCGGAATCGTCAAGCGCTTTCTCGCCTCGACGGTTCCAGTGATCGTCTACGTCTCACCGCCCGGCTCGAGCGCGGACTCGGCCGGCGCGGTGATCGCGATGGCCGCCGATGTCGCGGCGATGGCGCCACAGACCAACATCGGTTCCTCGACCCCGATCTCGCTCGGCGGCGAGGACATCTCCGAGGATCTGCGCCGAAAGATCGTGAACGATGCCGCGGCGTACGTAGGTGAGCTCGCACGCGAGCACGACCGCAACGTCGTCGCAGCGCGACGGATGGTCACGAAGGCGTCGAACTACGGCGCTCGTCAGGCCGAGGAGATCGGGCTGATCGAGGTGGTCTCCCCGACTCTCCCCGCGCTCTTGAACGAGATCGACGGGACGAAGACGGTCCCCAAGGGCTTCGTCCTGAAGACCGCAGGAGCCGAGATCGAGAACGTCGAGATGAGCTTCTGGCAACGCGCGCGGGATCTTCTCGTCGACCCGAACCTGATCGCGCTGATGCTCTCGATCGGGCTGATCGGGATCGTCGTCGAGCTCTGGAACCCGGGGCTGATCTTCCCCGGCACTGTGGGGGCGATCTCGCTCATCCTGGGCCTCTACGGGCTCCAAGTGCTGCCGGTCTCGCTCGCCGGTCTGTTCCTGATGCTCCTCGCTGCTGCGTTTTTCGTCGCCGAAGCATTCGTGCCGACACACGGGGCACTCACGGTCGCAGGAGGAGTTCTGTTCGTCCTCGGGTCGCTCATCCTCTTCGACCCCGCGGGAGACGCGTATCAGGTCTCACTGCCAGTGGCGATCGGCATCGCCGCAACACTCGCCCTCCTGCTCGGCTTCGCGCTGACGCGAGTGGTGCGCGTCGCTCGGCGGCCGGCTGCCGTCGGCGTGCACGGTCTCGTAGGCGGAGAGGGAGTCGTTCGGCGGGACGGGCTCGTCGCGTTGAACGGAGAGCTCTGGCGTGCTGCGCGGGACGACGGCTCGCCGCTGGTTCCGGGAGAGCACGTTCGGGTCGAGAAGGTACAGGAGGACTTGCGACTGGTCGTAGGATCCATGTCGTCACCAACCGGGGAGGCGCTGGGCTGATGGATGGCGTGTCGGTAGGGCTGATCGTTCTCGTCGCGGCGCTGATCGTCGTGATCCTGTTCCTGTTCGCCGCCGTCAAGATCGCGCGCGAGTACGAGCGAGGCGTCATCTTCCGGCTGGGCCGGCTGCTGCCTGAGCCGAAAGGGCCAGGTCTCTTCCTGCTGATCCCGGTCATCGATCGCATGGTTCGGGTCGACCTCCGCACCGTGACCCTGAACGTCCCACCCCAGGAGGTCATCACCAAGGACAACGTTCCGGTGCGGGTCAACGCCGTCGCGTACTTCCGCATCGTGGAGCCGAACGCCTCGATCGTGCAGGTGGAGAACTACATGGTGGCCACCTCGCAGATCGCGCAGACGACGCTTCGCTCGGTCCTCGGCCAGCACGTGCTCGACGAGCTCCTGTCCGAGCGCGACAAGATCAACGTGCTCCTGCAGGGGATCATCGACGAGGCGACCTCCCCGTGGGGCATCAAGGTCTCGGTCGTGGAGGTGAAGGACGTCGAGATCCCGAGCGGCATGCAGCGTGCTATGGCCCGCCAGGCGGAGGCGGAGCGGGAACGGCGCGCGAAGGTCATCTCCGCGGAGGGCGAGTACCAGGCCTCCGAGCGGCTCAAGGACGCCGCGGCGGTGATGTCGCAGGAGCCGATCACGGTTCAGCTGCGCTACCTGCAGACGCTGCTCGAGATCGGCGCCTCGAACAACTCGACGATCGTCTTCCCGATCCCGATAGACCTCCTGACTGCGCTCTCGAAGCTCGCCGGCAAGAGCGAGCCGTAGAGCTCGAGGGCGAGCCCGTTTCGCCGACTACTGGTCGAACGACTAGCGCCCTCGGTCAGGCCTCCGGGGTGTCGTCCGCAACGGTGTCAGCGACGGTTGCCTCGTCAACCGCGTCAGCGACAGCGGCGTCGGCAACGGGCTCGTCATCTTCCGACCCGATGACCGGCGCGAGCGTTGCAACTTTCTCGCCTTCGCGCAGGCGCATGACGATCACGCCCTGCGTCGAGCGCCCGGCCCTGCGAATGCCCTCGACCGGCACCTTGATCACTGTGCCGGCGTCCGAGATCAGCATCACCTGGTAGCCGTCGCGGACGATCCGCGCGCCGGCGAGCCTGCCCTTGCGGTCGACCAGCTGCACCGTCTTCACGCCCATCGTGCCGCGGCCCTTGACCGGGTAGTCGGCGACTCGTGTCCGCTTGCCGTATCCGTTCTCGGTCACGACGAGCAGGTCGGCGCTCTCGTCCGCGATGTCGACCTCGATCACCTCGTCGCCCGCTCGCAGCTTCATCCCGGAGACACCTGACGTGTCGCGGCCCATCGAGCGCACCTGCTTGCCGTGGAAGCGCACCGCCTGTCCCATGCGCGAGACCATGAGCACGTCGTCGGTCTCGCTCGCGAGGCGGACGCCGATCAGCTGATCGTCGTCACGAAGCTTGATCGCGATGATCCCGTCGGCTTTCAGTGGCGTGTTGTAGGACGCGAACGTCGTGCGCTTGACAACTCCCTTGCGCGTCGCGAACACGAGGTACGGCGCCTCCTCGAAGTTCCGCGTGGCGATCACCGCCTGAACGTCCTCGTCCTGGCGGAAGGGGAGGAGATTGACGATCGCCCGGCCCTTCGACTGGCGCGACCCGAGCGGAAGCTCGTGCACCTTGAGCCGGTAGACCTTGCCGACGGTCGTGAAGAAGAGGATGTAGTCGTGGGTGGAGGCGACGAAGAGATGCTCGATGTAGTCCTCGTCCTTGATATCCATGCCCATGACGCCAATGCCGCCGCGACGCTGCTCGCGATATGTCGTCACCGGCAGCCGCTTGATGTAGCCGGACTTGGTGATCGCGATGACCATGTCCTCCTCCGCGATCATGTCCTCGAGCTCGAGGTCGGTCTCACCGGCGACGATCTCGCTGCGGCGGTCGTCGGACTTCCCGTAGATCTCCCTGATCTCGAGGAGCTCCTCCTTGATGAGTGCTGCGATTCGCGCCTCGTCTCCGAGAAGCGCCCGTAGCTCCGAGATGCGCTCCTGGAGGTCTGCGTACTCGTCCTCGACGCGCTTGCGCTCGAGCCCGGTGAGCGCGCGCAGCCGCAGGTCGAGGATGGCCTGTGCCTGGAGCTCGGAGAGACTGAAGCGCTCCATCAGCCCCGACCGGGCCTCGTCGGCGTCGTCGGAGGCGCGGATCAGCTGGATGACCTCGTCGAGGTTGTCGAGCGCGATCAGGTAGCCCTCGAGGACGTGCGCACGTGCGAGCGCCTTTCGCAGCTCGTACTGCGAGCGTCGGGTCACGACCTCGCGCTGGAAATCCAGGTAATGCCGGACGAACTCCAGCAGCGACAGCGTCCGCGGTACGCCGTCGACGAGGGCGACCGCGTTGTAGCCGAAGGTCGTCTGCAACGCGGTGTGCTTGAACAGCTTGTTCAGGGCGACCTGCGGAACGGCCTCGCGCTTCAGCTCGATCTGGATGCGCATGCCCGTCTTGTCCGAGTAGTCCTGGAGATCGGAGACCTCGGTGATCACCTTCTCGCGGACGAGCGCGGCGATCTTCGTGATCACACCACCGTCTCCGCCCTTCTTCACCCCGTACGGCAGCTCGGTGACGATGATCGCGTTCTTGCCCCCGCGGAGCTCCTCGATATGGGCCCGCGCACGCATGACGATGCGGCCACGGCCGGTTCGGTACGCGTCGCGAATGCCCGAGCGGCCGACGACGATGCCACCCGTGGGAAAGTCGGGCCCCTTGACGTGCTTCATGAGGTCTTCCACGCTCGCCGACGGCTTGTCGATCAGCGCAACCACGGCGTCGATGGTCTCGGCGAGGTTGTGCGGCGGGATGTTCGTTGCCATCCCGACTGCGATTCCCGTCGAGCCGTTGACGAGCAGGTTCGGGAAGCGGGCCGGCAGGACCTGCGGCTCGCGTCGCGACTCGTCGTAGTTCGGCCCGAAGTCGACCGTATCCGAGTCGATGTCGCGGAGGAGCTCCGTCGCGAGCTTCGCGAGACGACACTCCGTGTAGCGCTCGGCAGCCGGTGGGTCGTCGTCGATCGAGCCGAAGTTGCCCTGGCCGTCGACCAGCGGGTAGCGGAGCGAGAAGGACTGCACGAGCCGCGCGATCGCGTCGTAGATCGAGCTCGAGTCGTGCGGGTGATACTTCCCCATCACGTCGCCGGTGACCCGGGCGCACTTCACATACGGACGGTTCGGCTGGTGCCCCGAGTCGTGCATCGCCCACAGGACCCGGCGGTGCACGGGCTTGAGCCCGTCGCGCACGTCCGGCAGCGCGCGGCCCACGATGACGCTCATCGCATAGTCGAGGTAGCTCGAGCGCATCTCCTGCTCGAGCTCGCGCGGCTCGATGCGGCCCGCGCCCAGAGGCTCGACGATGTCAGACATCCAGGAACCTCACATCCTTCGCGTTCTGCTCGATGAAGAGGCGGCGCGGCTCGACCTGGTCGCCCATCAGCGTCGAGAAGACCCGGTCGGCGGCGGCTGCATCCTCGACCTCGACGCGGATGAGCATGCGCTTCGTGGGATCCATGGTGGTCTCCCAGAGCTGCTCGGGGTTCATCTCCCCAAGGCCCTTGAAGCGACTGATCTGCATGCCCTCCTTCGCCAGGTCGAGGGAGCTCGAGCGCAGCTCGTCGAACGTATCGGCATGAGATGACTTGCTTCCGAACGCGACGGTGAACGGCGGAAGTCCGATGATCTCCACCACTTTCGCGTACGCGCGCTGGACGGCTCCGTAGGTCGAGGACGTCAGCATCGCGATCGGCAGGTCGACGCGGTGAGCGGTGCTCGTCTCCGTCTCGACGACGCGGACGTGGAGGAGCTCGCCGAGCTCTTCCTCGACCGTGAGCACGTACCCGTTGGCGGGCAGCGAGGCGATCAGCGCTGCGGCATCAGGGGTGCCGCCCCCCTCCGCTTCCACGAGCCGGTGCGAGATCGCAAAGCGTGCGGCCGGTCCGAACTCCGCCTCGAGCTTCGCTGCCCAGGCCTCGAGGTTGCCGATCTCACGCACGAGACGGGTCCAGCGAGCTTCCGTCAGCGTCGTTTCGAGATCGCCCCGAGCGCTCACGATCATGTCCTTGACGCGCTCGCGGACCAGAAGCTCCTCGAGCTGGGCGTCCTTCTCGAAGTACATCCCGCGACTTCCGAGCTTCACGTGATAGAGCGGCGGTACCGCGATATAGACATGGCCGCGCTCGAAGAGCTCGGGCATCGTCCGGTACAGGAAGGTGAGGATGAGCGTGCGGATATGCGCGCCGTCGACATCCGCGTCGGTCATCACGATCACGCGGCCATAGCGGAGGTTGGCGATGTCGAACTCGTCCCCGAAGCCGGTTCCGATCGCGGTGATCATGGCCTGGATCTCCGTGTTCGAGAGCACCTTGTTGATGCGGTTCTTCTCGGAGTTGATGATCTTCCCGCGCAGGGGCAGGATCGCCTGAGTCGTGCGATCGCGGGCCTGCTTCGCGGAGCCGCCTGCGGAGTCGCCCTCGACGATGAAGAGCTCGGCCGAGTCCGGGTCCTTGATGGTGCAGTCCGCGAGCTTTCCCGGGAGCGACGAGTTCTCGAGCGCGCTCTTGCGGCGGGTGAGCTCGCGCGCCTTGCGGGCCGCCTGGCGGGCGTTCCGGGCCGCGATCGCCTTCTGGACGATCTGCCGCGCCTCGGTGCGGTTCTCCTCGAGGAACTCCGAGAGCTTCTGGTTGACGATCCGCTCGACCAGGCCCGCGATTCCCGGGTTGCCGAGCTTCGTCTTCGTCTGACCCTCGAACTGCGGGTTCCGCAGCTTGACGGAGATGACGGCTGCGAGACCCTCGCGCGCGTCCTCGCCTTCGAGGTTGTCGTCCTTCTCCTTCAGCAGGCCCTCCTGGCGCGCGTACTGGTTGAGCGTGCGGGTGAGCGCCGACCGGAAGCCCTGGAGGTGCGTACCGCCCTCGGTGGTGTTGATGTTGTTGGCGAAGGAGAACACGGACTCGACGTACGAGCTGTTCCACTGCAGCGCGACCTCGAGATTGCCCTCGTCGCTCTCGCCCTCGAGGTAGACGATGTGCTTGTGCACCGCGTCCTTGGATTCGTTCACGTGCGCGACGAAGTCCCGGATCCCGCCCTCGTAGAAGAACTCCTCGGTCTTTCCACCGGCGCGCTCGTCCGCGACGACGATGCGGAGCCCACGGGTGAGGAACGCGGTTTCGCGCAGGCGCTGCAAGAGTGTCGCGGCGTCGAACTCCGTCTCCTCGAACACCTCGGGATCGGGAAGGAACGAGATCGTGGTCCCCGACTCGTCCTTGCCGGCGACTCCGACCGTCGTCATCTCCGTCGTCGGCTCTCCACGCGCGAACTCCTGGCGGTAGACCTTCTTGTCACGACGGACCTCCGCGACGAGCCACTCGGACAGCGCGTTGACGACGGACACGCCGACGCCGTGGAGTCCGCCCGAGACCTTGTACCCGTCCCCGCCGAACTTCCCGCCCGCATGCAGCTTGGTGAGCACGACCGTGAGTGCGGGCAGGCCCTGCTCCGGAATCACGTCCACCGGGATTCCCGCTCCCGCGTCCCGGACGGTCACCGAGTTGTCGGGGTGGATGGTGACGTCGACCAGATCGTTGCGGCCCGCGAGCGCCTCGTCGACGGCATTGTCGACCACCTCGTAGACGAGATGGTGGAGGCCCCGGGGACCCGTCGACCCGATGTACATCCCGGGTCGAAGGCGGACCGGCTCGAGGCCTTCGAGGACGGTGATGTCCTTTCCGGTATAGGCTGCTTCGGCCATAAGAAAAGCCCTGCAAAAACCAGGTTTTGCGGGCCTGGGAGAGTGTATCAGAAACGACGGCCGGAAGAGGCTCGCGAAAGGCTCGCGCGGGCGGTCCTGGCGACGAGCTCACGGAGCTCGGGATCCTCGATCTCGGCGGTGAGGGAAGCAGCCTCGGCGGACACCTCGGCGGAGACGGTGGTCGGCTCCGCCGGCCCGTCGCTCGGAGCTCCGGGCTCGGGCACCGGGCCGACCCGATAGCGCAGCTTCTCCGGGGCGGACGGGCCGAGGAGAACCCGAAGCTTCTCCTCGATCTCCAGTGAGAGGCGATCGAGCTCGAAGGCCCACGTCGAGGATGTCGTCGCCACGTGCAGCGTCCCGTCCCGTCCGACGCGAAGGGGCCATGCCTCTCGCGCGACGGCCGCACCTACCGCCTCCGGCCACACCGCGGTGATCTCGGTGAGAGCGAGCGCGGTGCCACCGCCGCTTCGCGAGAGCACTCGCTCCACGGACTTTCCGATCTTCTCCATCTAGACCGCCGTAACCTCGCCGGGGGACACGAGGAGCGACTGCGCGGGCTCGCCGGGAAATGCTCGGGCCGCGGTTGCGGTGAGCATGGTCTGTCCCGCACCGGAGACGAGCGAGGCGAGAGCGTGGCGTCGCTCACCGTCGAGCTCGGAGAGGACGTCATCGAGCAGAACGAGTGGGCGCGAGCCCACCCGGTCGGTCAGCGTCCTTGCCTCGGCCAGCACGAGCGCGAGAACCGCGATTCGCTGTTCGCCCTGCGATCCGTAGCTGCGCAGGTCACGCCCGTCCGCCTCCAGCCGTATCTCGTGGAGATGGGGTCCGGCGCCGGTCAGCCCGCGTTCGAGGTCCCGTGACAGGCGCTGCTCGTACTCGGCAGCCGTGACGGGCTCACCTTCGTACGAGAGTGTTGCTCCCGCCAGGCCCAGGCTCTCTGCAGAACCGGTGAAGACCGGTGCGAGGAGGGCAAGCGCGTCCTCTCGCGCCGCCACGAGCTGCGACCCGAGCAGCACCACGCTTTCCGTCCAGGGCGTCAGAGCATCCGCCGACGAGGCACCGATCGCGAGACGTCGAAGCGCAGCGTTCCGCTGGCCGACGGCTGCCGCGTACTCGACCGGAAGGGTCGAGCGGGCGGGGAACAGCCGGCTCACCGTCCTGTCCAGGTACGCCCGTCTGACCGCCGGTGCACCCTTGACGACGGCGAGTCGATCGGGCGTGAACACGAGCGTCCGAAGCTCGTGCCGCAGCTGCTCGGCGGACGTCAGCGTACCGCCGTTCAAGCGTGCCTTCCTGGCCTCGCGCGGACCCAGGGTCACATCCGCTTCGAAGCGAGCTTCCCCGTTGACGCCGCGGAGCCGAACGTGACTCGCAGCAGCGCCGAAGCGGACGAGCTGGGCATCCGAGCGCGCGCGCGGCGAGAAGCCCTGCGTTCCGACGTGGAGCGCTTCCAGCAAGTTCGTCTTGCCCGATCCGTTCGGGCCCGTGACGAGCACCACGCCGGGCTCCAGAGCGAGCTCGAGTCGCGGATACGAGCGGAAGTCGCGGAGTGTGACCTCGCCGACGATCAGGCCGCCTCTCGGGGCTTGCGTCAGTCTGGAAGCCGTATCGGCATGATCAGATACGAGAATCTCTCGTCCGGCGAGACGATCAGTCCTGGGCGAAGCGGATTGATCAGCTTGAGTTGCACGGTCTCCCCGTTCACCGCCTCCAGCCCGTCCCTCAGAAAGTCCGGATTGAAGCCGATCTCGAGCGGTTCGCCGGCATAGTCGATCGGGATCGACTCGTGCGCCTCCCCGACGTCCTGGGTCTGCGCGGACACCGCGAGCTCCCCCTCCGCGAAGCGCAGGCGCAAGGGAGCATTTCGCTGCGCGAGGACACCGGCGCGGCGGATGACCTCCAGAAGCGGCTCGCGAGAGGTCGCGATCTCCGCCTCGAAGGTCTCGGGAAGGAGCTGCTTGTAGTTCGGGAACTGGCCGTCGATCCGCCGGCTCGTGAGCCAGACATCGCCGGCGTTGAACACCACGTGGTTCTCGTGGACGCCGAGCTGAACTTCGCCGGAACCACCCGCGAGTCGCGCGAGCTCCTGTAGTGCCCGAGCCGGGATGATCGCGTCGAGCTCCGGTCCCGTCTCCTCGAGCTGCGTCTCCTTCACCGCGAGACGGTAGGAATCCGTGGCCGCCATGATCAGCTGGTCGCCTTCGAAGCGGACGAGGATCCCGGTCAGCACCGGTCGCGACTCATCGCGGGAAGCCGCACGAGCGACTTTCTCGATGGTTGCGAGGAGGGCGGGCGCAGCGATCGTGTGGAGCTGAATGTCGGTGGGCGGCAGCCTCGGAAAGTCCTCGGCGCTGTAGACGTTCAGACGAGATGCGTGGCTTCCCGACGTCACGGCGAGAACGCCGTCGCCCTCCTCGTAGGCCAGCGTCACGGTGTCGTCCGGAAGCAGCCGCACGAGATCCGTGAGGAGCCTCCCGGGCACCACGACCCCGCCTTCGCCGACCACGTCGCCGGCGATCGCGGCGCGGAGTGAGATCTCCATGTCCGTCGATGCAAGAGTGAGCTTCCCCTCCTCGCCGCGGAGCAGAATTCCACTCAGCACCTGCACTGCTCCCCGGGTCGAGATGCCTCGTGCAACGACGCCGAGCGCCGTTGCGAGCTCGTTCCGCGAGCAGGTTGCGCGAATCGCGATGGCCTCGGCTAGGTCTGTATTCATTACTTGAGAAAAGAACTCGTAGAAGTAGTAAGAGTGTGAATCACGTGGAAGACGGGCTCATTCTGCCGTACGAGCGGGGAAATCGTCGGTGGACGGAGATGTGGGTCCTCACTGACAGGTCCCCCAAGGCCGGCATGCTCAGACGGCGGGACCCACATGTTCAGCGCGCCTGCTTGATGCGCGCCGTCAACTCTTGCACGAGGTTGTACACAGAACGGTCTTCACGGATCAGACGGGTGATCTTCGAGTTCGCGTGCATGACGGTCGTGTGGTCGCGCCCGCCGAACTCCTTCCCGATCTTCGGAAGCGACGAGTCCGTCAGCTCGCGTGAGAGGTACATCGCCACCTGTCGTGGGTACGCGACCGACTGAGAGCGGCGCGGGCTCACCAACTCGTCCAACGTGACCCCGAAGCGCTCGGAGATCATCTCCTGGATCCGCGGGATGGTGACTTCCGGCGCGGCGTCGCCCTGAGGGAACACGTCCTTGAGCACGTGCTCCGCCAACTCGACGGTCATCACGCGGTCGGTCAGCGACGAGAAGGCGACGACACGGGTGAGAGCGCCCTCGAGCTCCCGGATATTCGAGGCGACTCGACTTGCGATGAACGTGAGGACTTCGGGGTCGGTGATCGCGATCCGCTCCGTGTTGACCTTCTTGCGCAGGATCGCGATCCGCGTCTCGAGATCCGGCGGCTGGATGTCGGTGAGGAGCCCCCACTCGAAGCGGGAACGAAGCCGTTCCTCGAGTGTCGCGATCTCGCGGGGTGGCCGATCGGAGGAGATGATGATCTGTGCGCCACCCTCGTAGAGCGAGTTGAAGGTGTGGAAGAACTCCTCCTGGATCCGCTCCTTGCCCTCGAAGAACTGGATGTCGTCGATCAGGAGGACGTCGTAGTTCCGGTATCGACGCTTGAAGCCCTCGATGCGCTTGTCGCGAAGCGAGTCGATGAAGTCGTTCATGAACGTCTCGCTCGTCACGTAACGCCGGGTGAGCCGCCGCGAATGCTGGCTGACGTAGTGACCGATCGCCTGCAGCAGATGCGTCTTTCCGAGACCGGTCGAGCCGTAGATGAAGAGGGGGTTGTAGGCCTGTGCGGGAGCTTCCGCCACCGCCAGTGCCGCGGCATGGGCGAAGCGGTTCGACGAGCCGATGATGAAGGTGTCGAACGTGTACTTCTGGTTGAGCCCGACATCCGACGAGTCGCCGGGTTGGAGTTCCGCCGGCCTCGGTGCGCGCTCCTCTGGGGCCGGCGCAGAAGCCGCAGGCACCGGAGCACGATCTCGGACGACGAAGGAGACGCGGAGGTGATCCCGGCCGGATGACTCTCGCGCCGCGGCGGACACGAATCCCCGGAAATGGCTCTCGATCCAGTCCCGGGTGAACTCGTTCGGAACCGCCACGACAAGCCTCCCGTCGCCGAGAGAGCGGGGCTCCGCATGGGCGAGCCACGTGTCGTAGGTCGTCTCGCTGAGTACCTCTTTCAGCCTGGCGGAAATCGCTTCCCACAAGCTGTCGGGGGTCGGTTCGTTCGAGTGATCCAACCGTCCTCGAGTGTCGTCGGTGTCCAGGAAGGGGCGAGCATAGCAGCGTTCCGGCCCGGTCTCAACGGCCGCCGCCGCCAGCCCTCAGTGGACAAAAAGAGCCGATTTTGCAGGTGATTATCGCGTTCCACACAACTATCCCCAGGTGTGGAAGACAACGTACTCGTTCTCTCTGGAGACAACAGGGAGACTGGCTGAGCAGCAGTTTCCGAACAGGCCGCGGCCCCTGGACTGTGGAAAACCTCATCCGTGAACCGTCGTCTATACTGGTGCGCTCCGCCCGCGCTCCCCTCGTTCGATCGCCTAGAGAATCGTGAAACGCACCTACCAGCCGAACGTGCGCCGCCGCAAGCGGCGGCACGGGTTTCGAGCGCGAATGTCCTCCCGTGGCGGCCGCTCGATCCTGAAGCGTCGCCGCGCGAGAGGGCGCAAGCGGCTATCCGCCTGAGGGCCTCGGTGCAGCGCCGACACAGGCTCTCGCGCTCGCGTGATTTCGATGCCGTCTACCGACGCGGCACCTCCGCGTCGACCCGCTATCTCGTGCTGCACTGGTTTCCGCGGGAGCAGGACGAAGCGGGCGACCCTCGGCTCGGTCTCGCAGTGCCGCGCTCGGTCGGCTCGGCGGTCGTGCGAAACCGGGTGAAGCGGGTCCTGCGCGAGACGTGGCGGGAGCTCCTTCCGGAGATCCCGGCCGGGCACGACTACGTCCTGGTCGCGCGCCCCGGCCTGGCGGAGCCGGCGCAGGCGCGTGGCCCGGAATGGCTGGCGGCAGAGGTCTCGGGTGTTCTCGGGCGGGTGCGATCGTGAAGCACGTCGGCATCGCACTCGTGTACGCCTGGCGGTGGACGTTCGGTCTCCTCACGCCGGCGGGAACGTGCAAGTACCACCCGAGCTGCTCGCAGTACGCAATCGACGCGTTCCGTGAGCTCGGCCTC
This sequence comes from uncultured Actinomycetes bacterium, assembly GCA_963830035.1. Classification (GTDB taxonomy): domain Bacteria; phylum Actinomycetota; class Thermoleophilia; order Gaiellales; family Gaiellaceae; genus GMQP-bins7. The sequence continues at coordinate 200,357 of CAWHKX010000004.1, forward strand.
GCCCGCGGCACGGTCCTGGCAACGTGGCGGCTGCTCCGCTGCAACCCGTGGAGCCATGGCGGCGTCGACTACGCGCGCGACCAGACCGTCTTCCCGCTCGCTCGCTCGCGGAGGGCGGACACGTGATCGTCGGCGGGATCCTCTCGCCCATCGAGAACGTCCTCACCGAGGTTCTCATCTGGCTGCACGAGACCGGCGGCCTGACCTGGGCGTGGGCGATCGTCGCGCTGACGGTGATCGTCCGCGTGCTCCTGGTGCCGGTGGCGATCAGGCAGATCCACTCCATGCAGAGCCTGCAGATTCACGCGCCGGAGATGAAGGCGATCCAGCAGCGCTACAAGTCGGATCGCCAGAAGCAGAGCGAGGAGTTGATGAAGTTCTACAAGGAGAACAAGATCAACCCGTACGCGTCGTGCCTCCCGATCGTCTTCCAGATTCCGATCTTCATCGCGCTCTTCTTCGTCCTCCGCGACTTCGAGGACGAGGTGTACGGCAGGTTCGAGCAGACGTCGCTCGAGTGGCTCAACCTCATCGACATCACCGAGCCGACGAAGGACGGTCTCGGGCCGGTGCTGCTCGTGGTCTACGTGATCAGCCAGCTGACGTCGACCTGGCTGATGTCGACGTCGATGCAGAGCGCGGCGCAGCGCTGGATGATCATGCTCCTCCCGATCGTCTTCATCCCGTTCATCCTCGGCTTCCCGTCCGGGTTGATGATCTACTGGCTGACGACCAACCTCTGGACGACGGGACAGGGGCTGATCACGCGCCGGCAGATGCCTCGGCCCGTAGCTCCTCCCAAGCGATCGAGCAGGACACCCCCGAAGGAAGACGTGCCTGCGGCTGAGATCGAGCCTGCGGTCGACGGTACGAGTGGCACCGCCGCGGTTCGCAGCGGGCCTCCACGCAGGGTCAAGCGGAAGAAGGGCGGCGGGCGCAAGCGATGACGAGCGACGCAGACGTGCGCGTGGAGGCCAGCGGAGAGACGGTCGGTGAGGCCAAGTGGTCCGCGCTTCGCGAGCTCGAACAGCTCGTACCGGGGCTCGACCGAGAGCAGGTGGAGTTCCAGATCGTCTCGGAGGGCGAGCGAGGTCTTCTCGGAGTCGGATACACACCCGCCCGTGTGATCGCGAGCGCCGCCGACGTCGGGGGCGCGGATGTCGTCTCCACCGGAAGTACGAGCGAGGCTCGCGAATTCGTCGCCCGCATTGCCGAGGTGATCGGAGCCGACGTCACCGTCTCCGCCGGCGAGCGGGAAGGAGTCGTCACCGTCACCTGCTCCGGGGAGGACCTCGGCCTCTTCATCGGCAAGCATGGCCAGACGATCGACGCGATCCAGTATCTGGCGAACGCGGTGACGCGCACCGAGGGACACGACTACGAGATCGTCGTGGACGCTGCCGGATACCGCGCACGCCGCAATGCCTCCCTCGAAGCGGTTGCGATCCGTTCGGCGCGGCAGGCAGCCACGACGCAGAGCGCGGTCGAGCTCGATCCGATGACGTCGGTGGAGCGGAAGATCGTGCACGAGGCGCTCAAGGACGATCCCGAGGTCGAGACGCAGAGCGAAGGCTCCGAGCCGCACCGCTACGTCGTCGTCCTCCCCCGCAGCAGCGCCGACTGACGTGACGCACGAGTTCCTCGAGCGCTGGCTCGAGGGCGTGCTCTCGACCCCAGGGCTCACGGGGCTCCGCGATCCGGCCGAAGCCCGGTTGATGCTGCTCGACGACGCCCTCCGCGCGCGGCCGCTGATCGAACGAACGACGGGAGCGATCGTCGACGTGGGCTCGGGGGGAGGCTCTCCCGGGATTCCGCTCGCCGTTGCGCTTCCCGATCGTTCGTTCACGCTGCTCGAGGCAGAGCGGCGCAAGTGCGACTATCTCCGCGCGATCGCCCGAGACCTTCCCAACGTCGAGGTCGTCTGGGGCCGGGCGGAGGAGCAACCGACCGATCGATTCGGAGCCGCGCTCGCGAAGGCGCTCGCCAAACCGCCCACGGCCGCGGAGCTCTGTCTCCCGCTCGTCGCCGAGGGAGGCACTGCGATCCTCTGGGTAGGCGAAACTGCGGACACGAGACCGGTGGCCGTCGTTGCCCAGCGCTTGGGCGCGCGGCTGGAGGAGGACAATCACGGGTTCCTCGTGCTGCGAAAGATCGGGCCGACGCCACGGGGCTTCCCGCGCCGAGCGGGGGTGGCGAAAAAGCGGCCCCTCGCCTAGATGCCGCGCGGTTCGGCGTTGTGCAGGCGTATCCCACTGAATTCGACGGTCGACGCGGTGACGCGATTCCAGAGCGGCCACAGGCTTGCCACGATCCTGAGCTCGATCCCAGCCTCTGCATGCAGCGCGAGCAGGTCTCCCAGCTCGACGACCTCGAGCGGTTCGACGGGCACGCGGCTGAGCCAATAGCCGCCGACCTCCGGGTCGGGCCTGAACGACGCTTCGGGAAGACGGTAGGCGACGACCGTTGCTCTGCGGATCCGATCCAGCCAGGCGGCCTCGACTGCGTGCACGCGCTTCGCGCCGGCGAGCAGGCGATCCTCGTCCTCGGCCGTCGTCTCTGGCCCGGCCCAGAACGTGCCGCGCGGACACTCCCGTGGGAACCAGTACAGCGGGAGATGCCGGGTGTCGATCGCCCAGACCCGCGGCTCGTCATCGTCTGCAGTCCTGCTGACGTGAGGCTTGAAACGGTCGATCGTCGCGTCCTCGCTCACGTGCCAGAGTGCGTGAGCCTCCTCACCGGCGTAGGGGGGCGCGGGCGGGCGCAAGGGGAGGCGACTCTAGCCGCCCCTCTCTCTAGGCTTGCCCGGTGCCCGCCCCAGGGTTTCCGCGCGACCGGGCTTCCCGCGCTAGCGGATCGCCGGCCTTGCGCACTACGAGGGTCTACGCCGTCGCGAATCAGAAGGGCGGCGTCGGCAAGACGACGACCGCCGTCAACGTCGGCGCCTGCCTCGCCGAGGCGGGAGAGCGCGTGCTGCTCATCGACCTCGACCCCCAGGCGAACGCCACCTCGGGGCTCGGAATGCGCGCGAACGGCGCGTCGACGCACGACCTCCTCGACGGGACGCCGCTCTCCGTCCTCGCGAAGCCGACGCCGTTTCCGAACCTCGACGTCGTCATGGCGAAGAACGACCTCGCGACCGCGGCGGTGGAGCTCTCGACCCGTGAGGGCGGCGAGAGGTATCTCGCCGAGGCCCTCGGAGGGTCGCTCGACCCGTACTCGTTCGTCTTCCTCGACTGCCCGCCGTCCTTCGGAACTCTCACGGTCAACGCGCTCGCGGCGGCGAGCCGAGCTCTCGTTCCGGTTCAGGCCGAGTACTACGCGCTCGAAGGACTCTCCCAGCTTCTCGGAACGATCAATCTCGTCAAGGCGCGGCTGAACCGCGAGCTTGCAGTCGCCGGCATCCTGCTCACGATGGCGGACGGGAGGACACGCCTCGCCGCCGAGGTCGAGGCCGAGCTCCGCAAGCACTTCGGCGATCTGGTCTTCACTCAGACAGTGCCCCGCTCGGTGCGTCTCGCAGAGGCTCCGAGCCACGGGCTTCCCGCGATCGCCTACGACCGCCGCTCCGCCGGCGCGCAGGCCTACTGGAAGGTGGCGATGGAGCTTGTCGAGCGTTCCTAAGGAGCGGAGAGGTCTCGGGCGCGGGCTCGAGGTCCTGCTGGGCGAAGGCGGACAGCCGGAGCTGCTCCACCTTCCGGTCGAGACCGTCCACCCGAATCCTCGGCAGCCCCGGCGCCGCTTCGAACCGGAGGCGGCGACTGGTCTGGCGGCATCGATCCGCCTCCAGGGCGTGCTGCAACCGATCGTCGTCCGACGACGCGCCGAGGGCGGCTTCGAGCTGATCGCGGGCGAGCGACGCTGGCGTGCCGCCAGAGCGGCGGGGATGCCGACGCTTCCGGCGCTCGTCCGAGACGTCGAGGACGGCGAGTCGCTTCTCCTCGGGCTCGTGGAGAACGTGGCACGTGAGCAACTCTCGCCCGTCGAGGAGGCACGGGCTTACGCGTCGCTCGTCGACGAGTTCGAGCTCTCGCTGGGCGACGTCTCGCAGCGCGTGGGCAGGTCGAAGTCCGCAGTCTCCAACCGGCTGCGGCTGCTCGAGCTTCCGGAGGAGGTGCTCTGGATGCTCGCCCGCGGCGACCTCACCGAGGGGCACGCTCGCGCCGTGCTCTCGCTCCCGGACGACGACGCCCGGCGCCGGCTGGCTCGCAGGATCGCGAAGGAAGGTCTGACCGTGCGGAGCGCCGAGCGAGCCGCGCGGGAGGGTGGAGCCCGCCGCCGGCCGCGGCGCAATCTCGCGGTCGATCCCGAGCTCGCAGATCGTGCGAGAGCCGCCGCCGAGCGCCTCACCGGCCTTTCCGCGAGCGTCGCGAACGACGCCTTGCAGATCAGATTTCGGGACGAGACCGGTCTCGCGGAGTTGGTCGAGACTCTCGAAGCCGCCGCACCGTAGCTCCCGGCCGCGGCCGAGCTCGGCTACTTCGAGAAACCGGCCGGACTCTGGCTCGCCGCCTCCTGTGACTGGAGCCAGCTGAGGGATTCGCGCGTCGCCTGCGACTCGTGGTGCAGCTGACGGAGGTTGTGACGGAGCGCCGCGACCTCCCGGGGGTCACCGGGATCGACCCGCTCGAGCTCCTTGGCCGTGAGCTCGACTACCCGCTTGCGAAGCACGACGACGCCCTGCCCGTTCCACTGCGGGCCGAGCATGACTCCGTACTCCTCGACCGAGTCGATGTCGAAGGCTCGTCCCCAATGCTCACGGATCCACCACTCCGAGTGGAAGACCGTCGGCCCACCCGCGTCCCAGGAGCGTCCGTAGTTGAGCACGTTCATCCCAACCCGGTCTGCCTCGCTCGCTTCGGTGCGTTGCACAGATCGCTCGTCCGGCGGTACCTTGGCCCATTCCGCCGAGCGATCGGGACCGTGGATCGTTGCGAAGAGGAGACCACCATCCCGCAGGATCCGATGGAGCTCCAGCAGCCAGGCCGCCCACAGGTCGGCGATGTGCGTGAAGACGGAGATCGCCCAGATCAGGTCGAAAGAATCGCCGTCGAGCGGCAGCGGGGGAGCTTCGTCGTTCCGAAACACGCGGAGCGGCGGGCTCAGGTTCTCGGAGAGCCAGGCGATGCTCGGCGCATCGATGTCGCAGCCGTGGAACTCGCCGGCCGTTGCCTCAGGGAGGAAGTGCCGAAGCGTGCGCCCGGCGCCGCAGCCGAAGTCGAGAACGCGCTTTCCGTCGAACGACCAGTCGGCCGGCAGTCGTTTGACGATCTCGAGCCGTGTGGCCCTGCCCACGTCGTCGAAGGCCGCGCCTCTGCCTACGCGATCGGCGAGCGCGAGCGGCGGAAGGGGAGCGTCGCAGGTCACGTGTGCATGGGCGATCGTGGACTCGAACCACGGACCTCCGCCTTATCAGAGCGGCGCTCTAACCGACTGAGCTAATCGCCCGCTTGCCTGCTGCTTTCGGGCCGGAACTGTAGCGGACGCCAGGTCCTCGCAACTCGTGCGCTCGGCATCGGTCACTAACATGAGCGGCGGCGGCCTTGATGCGAGAAATGACCCTGTACGGCGTGAGCTTCGAGCCGATCGGCAAGCAGCCGATCGTGCTCTTGAAGACCGCCGACGACGACAAGTTCCTGCCGATCTGGATCGGACATGCCGAGGCGGCCGCGATCCTGATGAAGCTCCAGGGCGCTGCCGCGCCGCGTCCCATGACGCACGACCTTCTCACGAACGTCATCTCCGAGCTCCAGGGCGAGGTCGTGAAGGTGACCGTGACAGAGCTCCGGGAGAACACGTTCTACGCCAACATCACCATCGTCCAGGACGGTCGGGAGGTCGATATCGACTCCCGTACATCCGACGCGATCGCGCTCGCCGTTCGCTGCGACGCGCAGATCTTTGCCGCGGACGAGGTCATCGACGAGTCGGGAATCGACTTTCAGTCGGAGGACGAGGAGCAGTCGCGGCTGGTGACGGTCTCGAGTCTCTCCGACCTCGATCCGGCCGAGTTCCGCAAGTTCCTCGAGACGGTGACCGTGGAGGACTTTCTCACGAGCCTCGAGGAGCCCGAGGAAACCGCTGACGAGGACGAAGACGACGAGGACGAGGAAGACGAGGACGAGCGTAGGTAGGTCTCAGCCGACACCGGCGACCGAGAGGATCAGAGCGGTTCCGTTGAACGTGGCGTGCAGCAGCATCGGCGGGTAGATGCTGTCGGAGCGCCAACGCAGCCAGCCGATCGCGAAGCCGAAGAAGGTCAGCACCGGAAGCGCGACGAGCAAGCCGTGCGCGAGCCCGAACAAGAGCCCGGTGACGAGGATCGCGAGTGGCGCCCCGTAGGGCGCGAGCAATCCGAATCCGAGTCCCCGATACGTGAGCTCCTCGACTGCAGGCGCGACGAATACGACCACGACGAAGAACGCGGCGAAGGCTCCTGCTCGGCTGGAGTCGAACTCGTCCGGGACGAGCCCTTGCTCCTCGGTCGCGTCGAGGAAGGGTGAGAGAGCGGCGCCCACGATCCAGATGGCGACGAGCGCGATCGCCGCGTATCCCAACGCCCGCCACCAGGACGCCGGCCGCCGCAGCGCGAAGACCTGGCGCTTGTCGAGGCCGCGCGCGATCAGGAGCAGGATCCCGAGCATGACCGCGTACTGAGCGGCGGCCGCGATCGCATACCCGTAGCGGAACGCGATGTCCTCGGGTGGCTCGGAATCGCCGAGCCGCCCCGCGTAGGCCAGCGCGGTCAGGGCCAGCACGAAGATCAGCCACGCGAGCAGGCGTCCGCGTGGAGGGCGAGCTGAGACGTCAGGGGTAACGGCGGAGTCCACGAGGGAAGTGTCGCGATTCTGAGGACCTCGGCCGCGCCTGTCGAACTGCGGAGGATGGCGGCTAGCATCTGTTCATGAGTCCGACGCGCGGGAGACGGACGTCGCTCGACCCGGAGACGTTCACCCCGAGGCGACGCCACCGGCGCGCAGCTCGCCGCCGCCGGCGCCGGCACGGCGCCGTGATCGCTCTCGCGGTGATCGCTCTGCTGGGCATCGTGGCCGGGATCAGCGGAGGCGCCGCCGTCTTCGCCTACGGGTCGTCGTGCGACCTGAGCTCCCTCCGCTCGGTGCGGATCGGCCAGAACTCGTTCCTCTTCGCCGCGGACGGGAGCCTTCTGGGCTCGATCCCCGCCGAGCGGAATCGCCAGCCGGTGCAGGTCGAGGGCATGTCCCCTTGGGTCCGGAAGGCGACCATCGCCGTCGAGGACCGCCGCTTCTTCGCCCACGACGGCGTCGACATCGAGGGAATCGCCCGCGCAGCGGTTGCGGACGTCAAGGCCGGCCGGATCGTCGAGGGCGGCTCGACGATCACGCAGCAGCTCGTGCGCAATCTCTACATCTCGCGCGAACGTACGGTGCAGCGGAAGCTCAAGGAGGCCTGCCTTGCGACGAAGCTCGATGATGCCTGGACGAAGCACCGGATTCTGACGACGTACTTGAACCAGGTCTACTACGGCAGTCAGGCATACGGGATCGAGGCAGCGGCGCAGACGTTCTTCTCCCGGCCCGCGCTCGACCTGACGCTTTCGCAATCGGCGCTTCTCGCGGGGCTCACGCAGGCGCCGTCGAGCTACAACCCGTTCACTGCCCCTGCACGTGCGCGGGCCCGGCGCGCGACGGTGCTACGCGCGATGCTGGAAACAGGCGTCATCACGAGGAGACAACATGCGCGCGCTGCGAAGTCGGGTCTTGCGCTCGATCCCGGAAGGCTCTACAGCCGGATCCGCGAGCCGTACTTCTTCGGATACGTCCGCGATCGCCTGATCGAGGAGTACGGAGCCGCCACGGTTCGCTCCGGCGGGCTTCGGGTCTACACGACGATCAAGCCGCGCTACCAGCGCCTCGCAGAGGAAGCGATCAAGGACACGCTCACCGAGGCCACCGATCCCGCGGCCGCGCTCATCTCCATCAGTCCGAGAACGGGCGCCATCCGCGCCATGGCCGCGGTGATCCCCAATCGTCCGAAGAACGAGTTCAACCTGCTCTCGCAGGCGCGGCGGCAGCCGGGCTCGACCTTCAAGACCTTCGTCCTCGCCACCGCGGTCGAGATGGGGATCGACCCGGACTCGACGTACTACGTTTCAGCGCCTTTCACCTATCGCGTGCATCCGGCCGGCAACTGCGACGACGGAAGCTGGTGGTGCGTGCACACCTACGCCAATGACTACTACGGCTGGAGCTCGATTCGCAGCGCCACGATCCGGTCGGACAACTCCGTCTACGCGCAGCTCACGCTCGACGTGACCGCCGAGAAGGTCGCGGAAACGGCCCGGCGGATGGGCGTCCGCTCGACGCTCGACGTCAACGGTGCCTACGTGCCGTCGATCGGCCTCGGTTCCGTCGCCGTCTCTCCGCTCGATCTCGCCTCGGCGTACGCGACCCTGGCCGCAGGTGGCGTCTATGCCGAGCCGATGGCGATCCGCCGCGTCGTCCTGGCCAACGGCAAGGAGGACCGCGACGCGGGCTGGGGTGTTCCGCGCCGTCGGCGTGCGGTCTCGGAGGGAACCGCGGCCATCGTGACCCGAATTCTCGAGCAGAACATGCAGTCGGGTACGGGAACGCGTGCGGCGTTCGGCCGCCCGGCGGCCGGGAAGACCGGCACGAACGAGGAGCACAAGGATGCGTGGTTCGCCGGCTATACCCCAGATCTCGCGACGACTGTCTGGATGGGCTACACGAAGGCCGAGATCCCGATGGAGAACGTGCACGGGATCGCAGTCAGCGGAGGAAGCTTCCCCGCCGAGATCTGGCGGCTCTTCATGGAGCCGTCGCTGGACGCGATCGAGCCGCGCGCGTTCCCGGAGCCGTCCGTGTGGCCCGAGTGGCAGAGCTTCACGCGGGGGAAGTACGCGCTGACGTACGACCCGAGCTACACACCCACCTACACGACCGAGGAGACCGAGGAGACGGAGACCACGGAGACGCAGCCGGCGAAGCCGACGATCGTGCCGAGCCGGCTCCCGTAACCTCCACCCCGGTGCGTGACCTGCTGAGCTTCGAGGAAGCGCTCGCCTGCGTCCTCGACCGGGCGAAGCCGCTTCCCTCGGAGCCCGTGCCTCTCGAGCATGCGACCGGAAGAGTCGTCGCCGAGCCCGCACGCGCTCGCGCGGACCTCCCGCCGTTCCGGAGCTCTGCGATGGACGGGTTCGCCGTGCGTGGCGACGAGACGCCGGGCACCCTCCCGATCTCGGTCCGGGTTGCTGCCGGCAGCCCCTCCCCGGCTCCGCTCGCGCCCGGCACCGCCGCCGCGATCGCGACCGGCGGTGCGGTACCGGACGGAGCGGACACGATCGTGCCGGTCGAGCTGGCCATCGAGGCAAACGGGCAGGTCCGGATCGAACAGTCCGCCCGGGCCGCTGCGCACATTCGACCCACGGGCGGAGACGTGCGTGCCGGAGCAGTCGTGATAGCGGCGGGAGCTCGCCTCGGCCCTGCACAGATCGGGGCGCTCGCCGCGTCAGGCGTTGCCGACGTCGTCTGCGCGCGCCGTCCCGCCGTCTCCGTGCTCGCTACGGGAAGTGAGCTGCGCGCGCCGGGCGACACGCTGGAGCCGGGTCAGATCTACGAGTCCAACCGGCCGATGATCGCCGCGGTGCTCGGCGCCAGCGGTGCTCTCGTCGATGTACTCCCGGTCGTCCGAGACGACGAGAGCGCCCACCGAGCCGCGCTCGAGCGCGGTCTGTCCGCCGAGGTGCTCGTCACGTCGGGCGGGGTTTCCATGGGGCCGCATGACCTGGTGCGACGGACTGCAGCAGAGCTCGGTGTGGAGGAGCTGTTCTGGGGGGTCGCCGTAAAGCCCGGCAAGCCGCTTTCGTTCGGAGTGCGCGGAGAGACTCTCGTCTTCGGGTTGCCCGGAAACCCCGTCTCCTCGCTGGTCGGCGCGCTCGTGTTCGTCCGGCCTGCGCTCGATGCCCTGCAGGGCCTCGCTGACCCGCGTCCCGCCTTCCAGATCGGGCGTACGAAGAGCGCGCTCGGCCGCAACGCGCAACGGGACGAGTTCCTTCGAGCCCGCCGAGAAGTGACCGAGGACGGGGTCGTACTCGAGCCCGTGACGGGCCAGGAGTCGCACATGATCGTTCGAGCCGCGTCGGCCGAGGCGATCGTCCACGTGCCGCGCGGCAGCGGGGAGATCGCCGCCGGCGGCCCGGTGCGCTACCTCGATCTCGCGTAACGGGCGTCGTCGCTCCGAAGCTTTCGGCGAAGTCCGTCAACCGCGGTGCGAACGAACCCGGGTGGAGGCGGCTCCAAGCCACCGCCGTAGGGGGCGTAGCGACCGAACGCCAGTGCTCCGACCTGCGCAGCGGCGGTCAGCCACGCGAGCGCGAGCAGCACGGAGAAGAGCGAGACGTAGCCGACGGTGGCCAGCCCGGCGACGTAGAGCGTCGTCTCCGCCGGGCCGAGGCCGACCTCGCTCCCGAGCAGAAGAACTCCGCCGAGGGGGCCGATGAGGCCCACGAGATAGACGCCGACGCGTTGCCAGAACGGCCCCTGGAGCGGAAGGAAGAGCCAGGCATAGAGCGACGGCAGGATGAACGCGAGCGCGAACGGCACGGTCAGGGCGATGACGAGAGCGACGACGCCGAGCCAGCCGAGGGCAACCGTGTATCCCGCGAGCCGCTCTGACGGGGCCGCCTGCGCGAGCGGTGCGAGCGGCCGGCGAAGAAGCAGCCAGCCGACGACGAAGGCAACGGTCAGGAGGGCGATCCCGGCGAGATTCGGATCAGCGACGAACGACGAGCTCGGCGGCAGCGGCAGTGCGTCCCCCGTCGGCAAGACACCCGTCAGGCCACCGGCCCAGAGGAGAGCACCGGCCCACAGCCAGAGGAGCAGGCGCGTTCGCAGTGCGCGCAGGGCGGGTAGGAACGGGAGGGCTCTGCGGCGTCCTCGCACGATCAGATCCAGAATGCCGAGACAGAACGGAACGGTTGCGACGACCAGAGCGAGTCGTATCGTCCAGCCGCTCGCAGCGCGCTCGTCCAGGAAGACGCTGTCCGGCGTTCGAAACGCCGCCCCGGCGCTGGCGTCGATCGACGCCACGAGCGCTTCGGTCGCCCGCCCCAGTTGTCCGAGCCGCCGTTCGGAGATCTCGCCGGTCAGCCTCGCCGCGGATGTGCTCGCTCGCTCTGGATCGCGGCTTGTGAGGGAGATTGCGGCGATGCCCTCGGCAACGAGAGGCCCATGCTCGGCGGCCGCGAAGGGAATGCCGAGATCGACGAGCTGCGTGAGAACGGAAGAGATGGACGGCGCTTGTCCAGCCTGTTCGGCGACTCGCGCGGAGGCTGTCCTGACGAGTGTTCGCGCAGGGGAGCTCGATCCGTCACCTGCGAGTGCGATGCGGGGACGCCCGCCTCCTCCGATGTCGTCGAGCGCGATTGCGGCAAGCGCCGTCTCGGCGTAGACGGACGATCGCGCGAAACGAACCGCCCCGGCTCCGCCGTATGCCCCTGCGTCCGTCGAGACGAGAACGAGCGTGCGGTTCGGGATCGGAGCGGGCGACCTCTCCTGGGGAGCGAAGCCACGAGCCAGCTCGATGAGGGCAGCGGTACCGGAGGCGTTGTCTCCGCTTCGACCCGCACCTGCGTTGTCTCGATGGGCGACGAGAACGACGGTCTCCTCGGATCGTCCCGGGATCACGGTGACGATGTTGAGGAGGTCGACCGTGCCGAGATCGACGAGATCAGCGCTCCAGACGTCCTCCTCGACCGCGAGCCCGAGCCCCGAGATCGTCTCCGAGTACCAGCGTGCGGCATTCGCTGCGTCCTCGGTGCCGGGCACTCGCGACGGGAACTCCGTCGAAAGCTCACTCGCGACCGAGACCGCGGCCGTCGCATCGAAGACGGGCTCGAGCGGGGGACGGGGTAACGCACCTGTTGCCGAGAGAGAGAACAGGAGCGCGAGGATCACCGGTGCCAGCACCAGCGAGCTGACGCGAACCAGCCGCGTGTTGAGAGGTCTGTCGACGGTGCCGCGGCGCGCCCGCCGCCTCCGCCCGGGGGGACGAGCCGCTTCCATCGCGGGGCTAGTGTAGGCGGCCCGCCGCTCTCGGCTCACGCCTGCACTGCCGCGTCCCCGGGCTCCGTAGGGCGGCGGTGTGTTAGAAGCTTCAGCGACCGCTGCGATGCAGAACCCCGCGACCATTCTCCTCGTCGACGACGAGGAGTCAATCCAGACGCTGCTCACGTTCCCGCTCGAGCGCGACGGGTACCGCGTCGTCCAGTCGCGTGACGGCGAGGACGCGTTGCGCCGTTTCGACGACGAGGACATCGATCTCGTCGTCCTGGACGTGATGCTCCCACGGCTGGACGGGCTCGAAGTCTGCAAGCGGCTGCGCAGCCAGAGCAGTGTCCCGATCATCATGCTCACCGCACGAGGTGAGGAGCTGGACAAGGTTCTCGGGCTCGAGCTCGGTGCCGACGACTACATCACGAAGCCGTTTTCGATCAGGGAGTTCCGCAGCCGCGTTCGTGCCTTGCTCCGACGCGCCGCTGCACCGCACGCCGGACGCGACCGCGTCGAAGTGATCGAGCGGGGCGAGCTCAGGATCGACCTGCCACGTCGCACTGTCGACGTTCGCGGTCAGCCGGTTCAGCTCACGTTCATCGAGTTCGAGATGCTCGTGCTGCTCGCGTCGAGCCCCGGCGTCGTGTTCTCGCGACGCGAGCTGCTCGAGAGACTCCGCGGCGGCGCCGATTACCGCGAGCCGCGAACGATCGACGTCCACATTCGGCACCTGCGCGAGAAGATCGAGGCGGACCCGAGCAACCCGGAGCTCATCTTGACCATTCGCGGAGCCGGCTACCGCTTTCGGTCGTAGCGATGACGATCCCGGGCGGGATCAGGGTGCGGCTCGCGCTCGGGCTCGTCGCGATCGTGGCAGGAGCCCTGGGGACGGCGTACCTCATCGTCGTCCCCTCGCTGGAGCGGCAACTCGTCGATGCGAGGCTCGCCGAGCTCGAGGAGCAGGCCGTGCCGCTTGCGGACGAGCTTCCGCTTGACACGCTCCTGTGGAACGACAAGGTGGAGGAGTTCGGGGTAACTGCGAACGCTCGCGTGGTCGCCTTTCGCACCCTTGGCGCCAGTGAGCCCGCGCTCGCCGTCGTGGCGGACTCCCGCCGGGGTGAGAGCTCACAGGATGTGGCGCAGAACATCACCGCGCTCAGCGCCGCGGAAACACGGCGCGTCGAGCGGGGTCGCTTGGTCGATGTGACAGGTGACTACGCCGAGGTCGCGGTTCCCCACGCCGAGGACGCAGTCGTCGCTGTTTCGGGCGTCGCTCGCGGACTCGCTTGCGACGGTACGACTCGTCGAGCGCCGTCTTCTGGTTGCGACCGCCTTTGCGCTCGTCCTCGCGCTCGTCCTCGGTCTCACCGCGGCGGGGATGTTCGCGCACCGCTTGCGCCGTCTGGAGACGGCGGCAGAGCGGATCGCCGGTGGCGACTTCGACGCGCCCATCGTGGATCGTGGGGAGGACGAGATCGGACAGCTGGCGGCAACCTTCGATCGCATGCGCGTCCGGCTCGCCCAGCTCGACAATGCGCGGAAGGAGTTCGTCGCCAATGCGTCGCACGAGCTCCGCACGCCGCTTTTCTCGATCGGCGGCTTCCTCGAGCTCCTGACCGACGAGGAACTGGACGAGGAGACACGCGACCAGTTCCTGGCGACGATGCGGAGCCAGGTGGAGCGGTTGACGAAGTTGTCGACCGACCTGCTCGATCTCTCCCGGATGGACGCGGGCCAGCTCCGAGTCGGCCGTGATCTCGTCGACCTCTCGAAGGTGGTCGCGACGCTCGGCAGCGAGCTCGAGCATGTCGCAGAGGCGTCCGGACATGTGCTCGATACGCAACGGGACGGGAGTGCCTGGTGCACGGCCGACGAGGAACGCGTGCTCCAGATCGGGCGGGCACTCGTGGTCAACGGGCTCGTCCACACGCCCGCGGGGACGCGACTCGTCGTGTGTGCGCGCAGACGCGGGAGCCGCGCCGAGCTCGAGGTCACGGACGACGGGCCGGGCATTCCGCCGGAACAGCGGGAGGCGGTCTTCGAGCGCTTCTACCGGGTCGAGGGTGGTGTCGCCTCGGGAAGCGGGCTCGGTCTGGCTATCGCGCGCGAGGTCGCTCGGCTCATGGGCGGCGGTGTGCGGCTCGAGTCTGCACCGGGTAGGACAGTGGTCACGCTCGATCTCCCCGGCGCGGAGCCGGCCGAGCCGCCTCAGGCTCTCCCACGGCCGTTTTCACGTGAAAACGGCCACTCCGCTGGCTGATGGCTGCCGGGGGTCTACGATTCGACCCGTGAGCGGCCTGTCACACGTCGGCGACACCGGTGAGGTGAGGATGGTGGACGTCGGCCAGAAGCCGCTTACGCGGCGCCGCGCCGTGGCGTCGGCGAGCGTCCACATGGCTCAGGCGACCGCGGACACCATCCGCGACCTTCCCAAGGGAGACGCGCTCGTGACGGCGCAGCTGGCGGGAATCATGGCCGCCAAGCGTACGGCCGAGCTCATCCCGCTCTGCCACCCGCTCCCCCTCACCCATCTGGAGGTGAGGCTCGCCGTCTCGAGCGGAGCTGTCGAAGTCGAGGCGACGGCCGAAACCACCGCTCAAACCGGGGTCGAGATGGAGGCGCTGGTCGCCGCTGCCGTGGCCGCCCTGACCGTGTACGACATGGCGAAGGCCATCGACAAGACGATGGTGGTCGGAAACGTGCAACTCGTCGAGAAGACGAAGGAGGCGACCTGAAGGCAGCCGTGCTCACCGTCTCGGACGGCGTGCATGCAGGCGAGCGCGACGATGCGAGCGGCGTGCTGCTGGAGGAGCTGCTGCAGGAGGAGGGATTCGACGTCGTGCGGCGCGTGGTACCGGACGAGCCCGAGTCGATCTCGTCGGCAATCGCGGAGCTCGCTGCGGACTCGTTGCTCGTGTTGACAACAGGAGGCACGGGCTTCGCCCCTCGAGACGTGACCCCCGAGGCGACGCAGACCGTGTTGGACAGGCACGCCCCCGGCATCGCCGAGGCAATTCGCGCCGATGCGCTCACCCGCACTCCGCATGCGCTTCTGTCACGGGGAGCGGCAGGGCTTCGAGGCGAGACGTTGATCGTGAACCTGCCGGGCTCCCCAGGGGGATGCCGGGACGGGTTCGCAGTCCTGCGCCCCGCTCTGCGTCACGGCCTCGAGCTGGCGGCCGGAGACCGAGAGACCCCGCATCGGCAGACATGACGACCTCGGCCGTTCCTCTCCCGCGTCGCCTCGCGTCGCTCGTCCGCATCGAGCACACGGTGTTCGCATTGCCCTTTGCCTACGCGGGTGCCTTCCTCGCGGTGGGGGAGTGGCCGGGGTGGGGTGACCTGTTCTGGGTGACGATCGCCATGGTCGGGGCACGGACGCTTGCGATGGCGCTGAACCGGCTCATCGACGTCGAGCTCGACGCCCAGAATCCCCGCACCGCGGCCCGCGAGCTGCCGAGCGGGACGCTGACACGCGCGCAGGTGCTCGGGTTGAGCGCCGCCGCATTCGCGCTGTTCCTCGCCTCCGTCTTCCAGCTCGACCCGATCGTCCGTTGGCTGTGGCCCGTCCCGGTGGCGATGTTCGTCGTCTACCCGTACCTCAAGCGCTACACCTGGCTCTGCCATCTCTGGCTCGGGGCGTGCCTCGGGCTCGCGCCGGTAGGCGCCTGGTTGGCCGTCGCCGGGAGCGCTCCCTGGGAGGCTTGGACGCTCGGCGCTGCGGTGGTGCTCTGGGTCGCCGGTTTTGACCTGTTCTACTCGCTTTACGATCTCGACAATGACCGTCGAGAAGGCTTGCACTCGTGGGCGACGCGCTTCGGCGAGCGCGGAGTCTTCTACGGCGCGCGTGCGCTCCATGCGGGCACCGTCCTCCTGCTCGCACTGGTCGGCATCGGCCTGGAGCTGGGGCCGTGGTACGCGATCGGAGTCGTGGCCGTGGCCGCGCTTCTCGCTTACGAGCACCTGATCGTTCGCCCGGGGAACCTCGTTCGGCTGGACGCGGCGTTCTTCACCGTGAATGGCGTGATCAGCATCGTCTTCTTCGCGTTCGTCGCTGCGGACGTGCTCCTCCGGTGATCGACGTTCGCGGCCTCGAGAAGCGTTATGGCACGCGCCGCGTTCTCGCGGGGGTCGATTTCGAGCTCTCCCCTCACGGATTCCTGCTCGTGACGGGGGCGAACGGCTCCGGGAAGACGACACTTCTCCGCATCCTCACCGGCCTTGCGGCTCCTACCCGCGGAACGGTCGAGATCGACGTCGGCCGCGGACGGCTCGGCTTTCTCGCTCACGAGCCGCTGGTGTACAGAGAGCTCACGGCGCTCGAGAACCTCGATCTGTTCGGAAGGCTGTATCGAGTCCCGGAGCGACGAGAGCGGATCGGCATGCTGCTCGAGCGCTTCGGCCTCTGGGATGTGCGTTCGGAACGGGTCGCCGAATACTCGCGCGGCATGAGCCAGCGTCTTGCTCTCTGCCGTGCCCTGCTCCACGATCCCGAGCTGCTCGTCCTCGACGAGCCTTTCGCCTCACTGGACGAGCAGGGCGCCGCGCTTCTCGACCGTGAGCTCGAGGAGCTGTCCGGCTCGCGCACGATCGTCCTGTCGACGCATGATCCCGCGCGAGTCCAGCGCCTGGCGACGCAGAACCTGGCGTTGACGTGACCTATCTCGCTGACGTCGCCGCCCTGACGCGGAAGGATCTGCGGGTCGCGCTTCGGGCTCGAGACACGCTGCCTGCGATGCTGCTCTTCGTTCTCTCGACGCTGGTCGTCTTCCATTTCGCCCTGCCCGAGGAGACGGGTGACGACGCTGCGTATGGGCTGCTCTGGGTGGCCATCGTGTTCACGGCGCTGCTCGGCCTCGCGCGTGCGTGGATCCCGGAGCAGGAGCACGCAGTTTTCGACGGCCTCGTCCTCGCTCCCTCCGATCGCAGTGCCATCTGGATCGGAAAGACCCTCGCGACGCTCGCGTTCCTCCTTGCCGCGCAGGTGGTTGCCCTACCCGCGTTCGTCCTCTTCTTCGCTCCGCTCGACGCCGTTGCCGTCGCGGGGGTGCTTCTGGCGGACATCGGCATCTGCGCCGTGGGCTCGCTTATGGCTGCGATGGCGGCGGCCGGCCGCGCGCGAGAGCTGCTCCTGCCGCTGCTCCTGCTCCCGCTCTCGATTCCGCTGATCGTCGGAGGCGTCGGCGCTTCCATCTCGTCCGAGCCCGAGCGCTACCTCCTGCTCCTCGTCCTGTACGACGGGATCTTCGCGGTACTCTCGTGGGCGTCCTTCGAGTACGTCGTCACCGAGGCATGAGCCGCGCGTTCAGTCCGATACGAGGCCTCCCGGGGCTCGCTGCGCTCGCAGCGGGGCTGATGGGGGTCGCACTCCTTTTGTCCCTCTTCATCGCGCCGGAGGACGCCGACCAGGGGATCTCGCAGCGGATCTTCTACATTCACGTGCCGATCGCACTGACGGCGTACTTCTGCTTCGGCCTCGGCGCCTGGAAGGCCTTGCTGCTCCTCTGGCGTGGCGAGGAGCGCTACGACCTGGAGAGCTACGTCGCGATCCACCAGGGGACGATCTTCGGCTCGTTGACCCTGATCACCGGCGCCATCTGGGCCAAGGCGTCGTGGGGTGTGTGGTGGACGTGGGACTCGAACCAGCTCGTGCTCTTCCTCACCCTCTTCCTCTTCTACTGCGCGTACTTCATGCTCCGCTTCTCGCTCCCGGAAGGGCCGAGACGGGCTCGCTCGTCCGCGGTCTACGCCCTCTTCGGAGTCGCGCTCATCCCGGTGAGCTTTCTCGCGATCCGCCTCGCCGAAGACTTCATCCACCCGACAACCTTCACGCGTGACGGTCCGCAGATGACGGGAACGATGTTCACGGCGTTCTGTGTGTCGTGGGCAGCTGTCACCCTTCTCGCCTACGTGCTGTACCGCGTCGAGCTCGCCGGCAAGCGGCTGCACACGGATCTGCGGGAGCTGCGCGAGGCCCTGGAATGAGCCGGAGGGGAGTACGTCGCCGCGGCCTACGGGGTCGTGTTCGTCTTCCTGCTCGTCTACGTGGCGATCATCGCCGCGAAGCTCGTTCGCCTCCAGCGGGACACGTCGGAGCTGCTCGAGCTCGTCCGGCAACGCGTGCCTGACGCATGATCGACCGGTCACCCCACTATCCTGCGCGCGTGCCGACGACGCTGAACAGGATCCGTGCGTGGACGTGAAGCGCGCGCTGGTCGGAAGACCGCTCCCGTTGCAGGTTCCGACTGCGTTCGTGCGTATTCGGCGGCGTGGCCTACGCGTCTGTGGCGAGGCGCGTACCGAACGGCTTCGCCGCTGTGCACCAGCGCAAGCGCGCCGGCGCTGACGTTCGCTTCGGCCCAGCCCGCGTTACGCTCCGCGCGTGTTCATCACGTTCCTGAGCGACTTCGGCCTCAAGGACGATTTCGTTGGCACGTGTCACGGGGTCATGAAGACGATCGCGCCGGAAGCGCAGATCATCGACATCACGCACGGCATCCCTCCACAGGCGGTGCTCGAGGGCGCGCTCGTGCTTGCGAACACGATCGCGTACATGCCGATCGGGGTGCACCTCGCGGTCGTCGATCCCGGCGTCGGCGGCCCCCGCCGGCCTTTGGCACTACGCGACGAAGCCGGGCGGCTCTTCGTCGGGCCCGACAACGGGCTTCTGCTCCCCGCGGCGGGCCGCGCCGGAATCGCGGAGGCGCACGAGCTCGCCAATCCGGAGTACGCGCTGCAAGCGGTGTCGCGCACGTTCCACGGGCGGGATCTCTTCAGCCCGGCGGCTGCGCACCTCACGAACGGAGTTCCGCTCGCCGAGCTCGGCCCGCCCTTGCACGTGGAGGCGCTGGTCAGTCTCGATGTCCCGAAGCCGGTCTCGGAGAACGGTGTGCTCACCGCGACGCTGCTCTACGTCGACAGCTTCGGGAACATCGCGCTCAACCTGACGCGCGAGGACGTCGACGAGCTGGGGATCGCCTCCGGGACGAAGCTCGAGCTCGAGCACGCCGGCGAGCGCTACTACGCGGTCATGGCGAGGACATTCGCCGATGCGCGACCAGGGGACGTGATCCTGTACGAGGACAGCTACGGGAACATGTCGGTCGCGATCTCGCGCGGAAACGCAGGCCGGATGCTCCACGCAGCGCCCGGCCAGCGGATCCGGATCGCGCAGCGCGTCTGAGTCACTGCTCAGGAGATCGGCGGCCGACTGTTTCCCCACGGTCGAGCCACTTCCAGCTGAGCCGCCAAGCGAAGGAGGAGCCCCTCGCCGGCAGGCGGCCCGATCACCTGGACGCCGATGGGAAGTCCTTCTTCCGACCAGTGCAACGGGAGCGACATCGCCGGTAATCCGGTGAGGTTCGCGATCGCCGTGAACGGCGTGAACAGCGTGTTCCGCCCGAGCTGTTCGACCGCGTCGGCGACACCTTCCTCCTGCCAGCCGATCCGAACCGGCGGAAGCGCGAGCGTGGGCGTGAGCACGACGTCGGCCTGCTGCCAGAACGCGACGATGCGGCGTGCAGCCGTCTGCAGGTGGAACGCGGCTTGCGCGTAGTCGACGGCGGAGCTCCGGCGAGCGGAATCGGCTAGACCGCGGTTCAGCGGAGTCAGGAGCTCCTGATCGACTGCGTAGAGGGCCGGACTCACCTGCCAGACGGCGATGAAGGCGTCGAGCAACCCCGCATCGGACCACGGAGGCGTGGCCTCGAAGACCTCGTGACCGAGGCTCGTGAGCAGTTCCGCGGCTTCCTGCAACGCGGCGACGCAATCGTCGTGAACCGGCGCGTCGATCGGGGGGTGGGAGGTCACGGCGATCCGCAGGCAGCCGGGTGGAGCGCCCGGCTCGTGTGCGAACGGTCGCTCGGGGGGAGGCGCCCACCAGGGATCGCCCGGCTCGTAGCCGGACAGGACGTCGAGCAGTGCGGCGGCGTCTGCAACCGACCGGGTGATCGGACCGGAGGTCGAGAGGCCCTCGAGCGACGGGAACGGCGAGGTGGAGACCCGTCCTCGCGACGGCTTGAGGCCGAAGACTCCGCAACAGGAGGCGGGGATCCTGATCGAGCCGCCTCCGTCGGTGCCGTGGGCGAGCGGCACGAGCCCCGCCGCGAGCGCGGCTGCGGCCCCTCCGCTGGAGCCGCCGGGCGTGCGCTCCGGGTTCCAGGGGTTCCGAGTGTTGCCGTTGAGCTCAGACTCGGTGAACGCGACCGTGCCGAACTCCGGGGTGTTCGTCTTGCCGAGGATGACGAAGCCGGCGTCGCGCAGCCGGCGGACGACCGCGGTGTCGAAGTCGGGGACGTTGTCCGCGAACGCGCGACTGGAGTACGTCGTTCGGATGCCTTTCGTCGCGGTCAGGTCCTTGACTGCAATCGGGACACCGTGGAAGGGGCCGAGAGCCTCCGAGGCATCGGCAACCCTCGCGTCAGCGACGGCCTCCTCGCCGCGCACGGTGACGAACGAGTTCAGCTCGGGATCGAGCCGCTCGATTCGCTCGAGGTAGAGCTCGGTGAGCTCGACCGCGGAGACGTCTCCGTCCCTGACGAGCCCAGCTTGCTCGGTCGCAGAGCGGAACGCGAGCTCAGTGTCGGTCACGAGATGGCGAGGGCCGGACTTGAACCGGCGACACCACGGTTTTCAGCCGTGTGCTCTACCAGCTGAGCTACCTCGCCGCGGCAAGCCAGTCTAGCCAGGGAATCGCGCGCTCACCCGAACCGGCCGCTCGAAGGACGTCGGGCAACCCCTAAGTTACAACTTGTAACTTGGCGATCCTCTCGCTGTGGCCGTACCCGGGTGGCGAGGAGATGGTTACTGTCCGCGCGTGGCCGACGGGACGCGCAGAGTTGCGATCATCGGCGCCGCGCTCGACCTCGGTCAGGGACGCCGCGGCGTCGACATGGGGCCCTCCGCGATGCGGGCCGCCGGTCTCGAGGAGCGGCTTCGAAGCCTCGGGTACGAGGTGCGCGATCTCGGCAACGTCGAGAGCCCCGAGCCCGAGGCCACGACGTTGGAGGACGAGCGCGCGCGCTTTCTCCCCGCGATCAAGGAGACCTGCGCGCGGATCGCCGCCCTCGTGGCCGAGGCCTCGACCGCGGGTGAGACACCGCTCGTTCTCGGAGGAGACCACTCGGTGGCGCTGGGGACTCTCGGTGGGCTTGCGGCCGCGCACGGATCGGGTGGGGTGCTCTGGATCGACGCGCACTCCGACATCAACACACCCGAGACCAGCCCGAGCGGGAATGTCCACGGCATGGCGCTCGCTGCCGCGCTCGGGCTCGCCGGAGCGGAGTTCGCAAGTGATGCCTGGCCCCTCGCCGCGGTCGAGCCTGAGCGCGTGGCGCTGATCGGCACGCGCCAGCTCGATGCGGGGGAGCAAAAGCTGCTGCGCCAGGCTGGAGTGCGCGTTTACACGATGAGCGAGATCGACCGGATCGGAATCGAGCGGGCGGTGCGCGAGTCGCTGGATCGCGTCGCGGGCGGAGGCTTCGTCCACGTCTCGTTCGACATGGACGTGCTCGACCCGGACGTCGCTCCAGGGGTGGGCACGCCGGTGCGGGGCGGGCTCACGTATCGGGAGGCGCACCTCGCGCTCGAGCTCGTCTCGGAGTCCGGGCTGGCCGGCTCGCTCGAGGTGGTGGAGGTGAACCCGATCCTCGACCGCGAGAACACCACCGCACTGACCGCCGTCGAGCTCGCAGCCAGCGCATTGGGTAAGAAGATCCTCTGAAGACGGCGCTCCCCCGCCCTACGGGCGAGTGGCGAGCATCGCGCGGGCGAGCCCTGGCACCTCGAGCGATCCGTCTTCCGCGACGTAGTCGGCCAGCCGTCGCTCGGCGCCGTCGAAGATCGCCTGCCCCTCTGCGGCCGTGGCGCGTTCGAGCAGCGTCGTCAACATCTGCGACAGATCTCGGACGGTCTGCCACCACTCGTCGACAGAAGCAGCGCGCCAGAGGATCCTGACGTCCTCGAGCGCCTCGACCCGAAGTCCCGCTTCGGTCACCAACCGACGCAGCTCGTCGGGATCCGCCAGGCGAAACGGGCCGGGAGCTCCCGGATCCGGCCGCTCCATGAGCCCGAGCTCGACGGCCGAGCGTCCGGCCGCAGTCATCCAGTCGTTGTCGCCCGAGGATGCCCACACTGCGAGCACCGTTCGACCCTGAGGACGGAGCACGCGTGCGATCTCGGCGAGGGCTTGCGCGGGATCGGGCACGAGCATGACACCGAAGCGACAGATGACGCCGTCGACCGCCCCGTCAGAGAGGTCGATCGACGATGCGTCCTCGACCCGGAACTCGACGTTTTCGACCCCGAGCTCGGCGGCACGCCGGCGCGCCGCGGCGACCATCTCGGGAGCGAAGTCGGTCGAGAGCAACAGTCCATCCGGGCCGAGCGTCTCCGCTGCGATGAAGCCCGTGTCGCCGGGACCGGCAGCGAGCTCGAGCACCGTCTCGCCTGGAACTGGATCGAGGAGCGCCACGAGGCGCTCGTCGAGGTGGCGCGTCGCCTCACGGGCACGCGCCGCCTGGCGCTGCCAGCCTCGAGCCGACGCGTTCCAGGCCGCGACTTGCTCGTGCTCGGGGGTAGTTACGTGGCCACCTCTGCGGCGAGCTCGGGGATGATGTCCCGCCCGTAGGCGCCGAGCGTGTCCTCCTGGCCCTCGGTCATCAGGTAGATGTTGAACTGGTCGACACCGACCGCCTCGAGCTCCTTCAGCTTCGCCGCGGCCTGCTCCGGGGTGCCGAGCACGCAGAAGCGGTCGCAGATCTCGTCTGTGACGAACTCGCCGTGTTTCGCGCCTACGCGCGAGTGCTCCTCGTAGTCGTAGAACTTCCGCGCGCGCACGAACTCGGTCAGCTCCTTCGGGATGTCCGACTCGAAGCCGTAGCGCTCGATCAGGTCCATCACGTGGTTCGACACCATCGCCGGGAACCACCGGACTTGCTCGCGGGCCTCCGCCATGTCGTCGGAGATGTGGCTCGGCGCGCAGACGATGCACTGGAGCGCATCCGGATCGCGGCCGGCCTGCTCGGCCGACTCGCGTGCGGTTGCCATGATCCACTCGACGATCACGGGGTCCGCGAGCTGGATGATGACGCCGTCGCCGACCCGGCCTGCGACACCGAGCGCCTTCGGCCCGTATCCCGCAACCCACATCGGGATCTCCGGAAGCTCCGGCCGAACCCACTTCAGCTGGAGCTCCTTCTCGTTCCAGCTCACCTCGCGACCGTTCATGAAGTCCCTGATCATCGCGAGGCGACGCTCGAACTCGGCAACCTTCACGGGCTGCTGGCCGATGGTTCGCCGCGCCGAGTCGCCGCGGCCGATTCCCATCACCATGCGTCCGTCCGAGATGTCGTGCAGCGTCGCGTACCCGCTCGCGAGCACTGTCGGCTCGCGCGTCCCCGGGTTCGTGACGCAGTGCCCGAGCTTCATCGTGCTCGTCGCCTGCGCGGCAAGCGTGAGCAGCGGGAACGACTCCTGCCAGAGAAGGTGGGAGTCGTAGGTCCACCCGTACTCGAAGCCGTGCGACTCGGCCAGCTGGAGGAGCTCGACGAGGCGGCTCGGCGGAGGATCGGGCAGGACGGTGACGCCGAAGCTCAAGGACATGTGCTCTCCCGGTTCGTTCTCGTGAACGGCGATTATCCGCTGATACGCGCGATCATTGCCAGGGAACCAGCTCAAGGGGATCTGGCTGAAGCCTGACCCCGTGCGCTCTGGCTAGCGGCCGCCGCCGTCCGCGACCCAGTCGATCGTCTTCGAGGCGAGGCTGTCGAGTGCGGACACCGAGAGCTCGAGGTGCTCCTCCTTCGTGTCCTCGAGCTTCGTGTGCGAGAGACCGCGCAGGCTCTGGACGAACAGCATCACTGTCGGGACGCCGGCGCGAGACACCTCGGCCGCGTCGTGCAGCGGGCCGGAGGGGAGGCGGTGCGCGGTGTCGGTCACCTCCAGGATCGCCTCCTCGCAGAAGCCGAGCAGCGTCTCGTCGAAGAGGATCGGCTCGATCGACCAGATCGTCTCCCACTCGACCTCGATCTTCTCCTCCTCGGCGAAGCGCAGGCTCGTCGCCTTCGCGAGCTCCAGCATCGTGGAGAGCTTCTCCGCGTCGAGGTGCCGCTGGTCGAGGAGCTGCTCGGCGGTCTCGACGACCGAGGTGACGATTCCTGGTTTGCACACGACACCTCCTGAGGTACAAACCGCGCCGTCCCCCACTTCCGCGGCGATCTCGCGGATCTCGAGCGCGAGCTTCGCGGCGCCCGCGAGTGCGTCTCGGCGCTCTGCCATCGGCGTCGAGCCGGCGTGCGCCGCCTGACCGCGCCACGTGACCCGGTGGCGCTCGACGCCGAACGTCCCGAGGACGACGCCGAGCGGCAGGTCGAGTGACTCGAGCACGGGCCCTTGCTCGATGTGCAGCTCGAGGTAGGCGGCAGCCGATTCGAGCTGGCCGCGGGCGTCGAGGGCGCGATCGAGGTCGACCCCGTAGTCGGCCAGCGCATCGGGCAGCCGGACGCCCTCGCCGTCGGTGAGCTGACGCAGCTCGTCCTGATCGACCATGGATCCGGCCGCTGCGCTCGACCCGAAGAGGCTCCGGCCGAAGCGGGCGCCTTCCTCGTCCGCCCAGTTGACCAGTCGAACCGTGACGGGTGGCGCTCCATCGGCCGCAACTCGCCGCAGCACCTCGACGCCGGCCACGACGTTCAGCGCACCGTCGAGCCAGCCGCCGTTCGGCACGGAGTCGATGTGCCCGCCGACCAGCACTGCACGCTCGGACGCGCCGCTCAAGGTGAACCACTGGTTGCCCGCGGCGTCGATCTCCTCCTCGGCGCCCGTCTCGGCGACCTTGTCTCGCAGCCACTGCCGTGCGCGCTCCCACGTCTCGGTCCACGCGACGCGCTGCGCCCCGTTCTCGTCGCCGGTGAGCTCTCGCAGCTCCTTCAGGTCGTCGACCGTTCGCTTCGGCGAGAGCGGCACGCGCGCGAGCTTACTACGGGCCGATTTCGAGTCGGTAAGAATCACCTGCAGTGGGCGAGGTCGCCGTCATCACTCCTGCTCGGCAGCGTCCGGGTTCCAGGATTGTTGCCGTGGCGAAGCGGGCCGGCACGCTCCTGCTCGTGCTCCTCGCCCTGTGGGGGCTCTGGGAGGGCTACCGCTGGCTCTGGATCGAGACCGGCTGGACGAAGCCCTTCCCCGTGAACGACACGACGCTGCCGCACCTGCATGACATCGTCGGCGCGCTCTTCGAGTCGCCGCAGGAGGGTGGCCCGCTGCTCATCGACCTGCTCTTCCACTACGCGCTCTTCACCGCGAAGGAGGCCGTGTTCGGCTTCGCGATCGGCGCCACCGTCGGATTCCTGCTCGGCGCGGTCATCGCGCGCTTCCAGACGCTGCAGCGCGGCGTGATGCCGTACGTCGTCGCCTCGCAGACGGTTCCGATCCTCGCTATCGCGCCGATCGTCGTGGTCGGGCTCGGAAGCGTGACGATCGCCGGCTGGACACCCGTGGACTGGATGCGGGTCTCGGTGATCGCCGCCTACCTGACGTTCTTCCCCGTCACCGTGAACACCGTCCGCGGGCTGCAGTCGGCCGATCCGTCGGCGGTGGAGCTGATGGAGTCCTACGCCGCGAGCGAGTGGGCGGTGTTCTGGAAGCTGCGGGTGCCGTCCGCGCTCCCGTATCTCTTCTCCGCGTTCAAGGTCGCCGCGACGGCGAGCGTCGTGGGCGCGGTGATCGGCGAGCTCCCGTCCTCCATCCAGGACGGCCTCGGCGGCGCGATCATCAACTTCAACCAGTACTACGTGCTGAATCCCGAGAACCTGTGGGCGACGAACCTGATCGCTGCGCTTCTCGGAATCACGTTCTTCCTGGTGGTCGTGGTCGTGGAGAAACTCGTAGTCCACCGGGCACCGGAGCAGCTCGTATGAGCGTGGTGGACGCGGTGGTCTCCGCGCGGAACGTCACCAAGACATTCGGCAAAGGCGGGGTGACGGCGCTTCACGAGATCGATCTCGAGGTGGGCAGGGGCGAGTTCGTCTCACTGATCGGCCCCTCCGGCTGCGGCAAGTCGACGCTCTTGAGGGTCATCGGCGATCTCGTCGAGCCGACCTCGGGCGAGATCCTCGTCAATGGCAAGACCGCGCACCGCGCACGCCTCGACCGGGATTACGGAATCGTGTTCCAGGCGGCCGTTCTGTACGACTGGAGAACGGTCGCGAAGAACATCGCGCTTCCGCTCGAGCTCATGCGCGTCGATAGGTCGACCCGCGCGGGCCGAGTCCGGGAGCTGATGCACCTGGTCGAGCTCGAAGGATTCGAGAAGCACTACCCCTGGCAGCTCTCGGGAGGAATGCAGCAGCGTGTGTCGATCGCCCGCGCGCTCTCGTTCACCCCCGAGCTCTTGCTCATGGACGAGCCCTTCGGCGCGCTGGACGAGATGACGCGCGAGCGCCTGAACATCGAACTGCTTCGGATCTGGGCTGAGCTTGGCTCGACCGTGATCTTCGTCACGCACTCGATCTCCGAGGCGGTGTTCCTCTCCACGCGGGTCGTGGTCATGTCGGCGCGGCCGGGGCGGATATCGGCCGTGGTTCCGATCGACCTGGAGCAGCCGCGCACCGCCGAGACGCGGGAGGAGCCACGCTTCTTCGAGCTGGTCACGGAGGTGCGCGAGGCCCTGCATGCAGGTGGCGCGGACGAGATCGTCGCCGAGCTGGAGGTGCTCGAATGACGAGCGTGGCTCACGACGAGCGGCGTGACCTCGCGCTCGGGCGCAGGGCGAGCAGATGGCTGCCCGCGCTCGCGGTGTTCGGCTTTGGCCTCGTGGCGTGGCAGTGGATCCTCCCCGCGCTCGGCGTCGAGCGCTTCCTGCTGCCGCCGTTCTCGGACGTGCTGAGCGCCTTCTGGGACGGTCGTGACGAGCTCCTGCGTGCGGGGTGGATCACGTTCAAGGAAGCGCTGGGCGGTTTCGTGATCGGCTGCTCACTCGCATTCGTGTTCGCGCTCGCTCTCGCGCGCTGGCGTCCGCTCGGCAACGCGCTCATGCCGTATCTGATCGCTGCGAACGCGGTGCCGATCGTCGCCTTCGCGCCGATCACGAACGCCTGGTTCGGGATCCTGAGCCCCTGGTCGAAGATCGTCATCGCGGCCGTCCTCTGCTTCTTCCCGGTTCTCGTCAACACCCTGCGTGGACTGACCTCGGTACGGCCGGAGTCGCTCGAGCTCATGCGCTCGTACGCGGCGGGCCAACCGACGGTCTTCAGGCGACTCCGGATCCCGAACAGCCTCCCCTTCGTCTTCTCGGCCTTGAAGATCGCGTCCGTACTCGCGATGATCGGCGCTGTCGTGGGGGACTACTTCGGAGGTTCGACGGAAGCACTCGGCGTCCAGATCGTGTCCGCGGTCTCGCTCGCCCAGTACGAGACCGCCTGGGCTGCCATTCTGGTGGCGAGCGTTCTCGGCATCGCGTTCTACGCCTCGGTCGCGATCGTCGAGCGCTACGCGCTCCGCTGGCATCCGTCGACGAGAGGAGAGGCACAATGACCATCGAGGAGGGCACATGAGGAGACGCAGGTGGTACGCGCTCGCGGCCACGGTCGTCGTGGGATCGAGCCTGGTCGTCGCCGGCTTCGCGACGGCGAGCAGGTCGAGTGAGGAGCAGGCGCTGACCAAGGTCACCTTGCAGTCGAAGTGGGTCGTGCAGTCGCAGTTCGCCGGCTACTACGCGGCCAAGGCCAAGGGCTACTACAGACAGGCCGGGCTCGACGTGAACATCAAGGCCGGCGGTCCGGACATCCTCCCCGAGCAGGTCGTGCTCGGCAAGCAGGCGGAGTTCGGGATCAACTGGTTCCCGAGCACCCTCCAGCAGCGCGATACGGGAAACGACCTGGTCAACATCGCCCAGGTCTACGCGCGCAGCGGCACGACCGAGGTCACGTTCAAGAAGAGCGGGATCAACACCTTCAAGAAGATGCGGGGCAAGAAGTTCGGCGTCTGGATCTTCGGGAACGAGTTCGAACAGAGGGCGGCCCTCGTCAAGAACGGGATGAACCCCGACAAGGACGTGCAGCTGGTCAAGCAGAACTTCGACATGCTCGCGTTCCTGAACGGCGAGATCGACGCCGCCTCGGCGATGACGTACAACGAGCTCGCCCAGGTGCTCGAGGTGAAGAACCCGGACACGGGCAAGCTCTACACGCTGAAGGACCTGAACGTCTTCAAGTATTCGGATCTCGGCACCGGGATGCTCCAGGACGGCGTCTTCGTCCGCGGAGACTGGATCGCTGACAAGGAGAACCAGGCGACGGCGGTGAAGTTCCTGGAGGCGTCCTTCAAGGGCTGGATCTACTGCCGCGATCACTTGGCCGCGTGCACGAAGATCGTGCTCCAGAACGGCCCGGCGCTTCCGGCGGGACACCAGCGCTGGCAGATGAACGAGGTCAACGCACTCATCTGGCCGAACCGCCTCGGCATCGGGCTGATGGATCCGGTCGAGTACAAGCGGACGACCACGATCGCCAAGACCTACAAGGTCATCAAGAAGCCGGCGACGAAGGCCTCCTACCGCACGGATCTGGCGAAGAAGGCGATCGCGAACCTGAAGAGGCAGGGGCTCGACGTCAGCGGCAAGGGCTTCAAGAAGGCAGTCGTCAAGCTGAAGCTCGGCGGCAAATAAGCCAGGTGACACCGATCGAATAGCCAGGTGACACCTGGCAGCGAATAGGGGAAGATGGCGAACCGGGCCGCGCTGCGGCAGCGGCCCGGTTCAATCCCCCGAGAGCTTCCGAAAGGAGGGGAGAGAGCGTGTCGGTTCTGATCAAGGGCGGCCGGATCATCACCGCGGCCGACGACTACGTCGGCGACGTCTACGTCGAGGAAGAACGGATCTCGCTGATCGGAGAGTCGCTGGACGTGGACGCAGACCGCGTCATCGATGCGTCGGGACGGTACGTGCTGCCAGGGTGCGTCGATCCGCATACGCACCTGGACATGCCCTTCGGAGGGACGACGACGATCGACGACGTCACCTCCGGCCAGACGGCTGCCGCTTTCGGTGGGACGACGTGCCACGTCGACTTCTGCATCCAGTCCCCGGGCCAGTCCTTCGCGGACGCGCTCGAGACGTGGCACGCGAAGCGCGAGGGCAAGGCGATCATCGACAACGGCTACCACATGGCGGTCACGGATCTCGGCGAGGGAGGCTCGCTCGAGGAGCTCGCGCGGCTGCCCGAGCAGGGCGTGACCTCGTACAAGCTCTTCATGGCGTACAAGGGCGCCCTGATGGTCGACGACGAGACGCTCTTCAGGACCA
Organism: uncultured Actinomycetes bacterium; assembly: GCA_963830035.1. Lineage (GTDB taxonomy): Bacteria > Actinomycetota > Thermoleophilia > Gaiellales > Gaiellaceae > GMQP-bins7. The sequence continues at coordinate 229,700 of CAWHKX010000004.1, forward strand.
TGGAGGTCGCCGCCGAGACCGGCGCGTTGGTGATGGTGCACGCGGAAAACGGGGACGCCATCGACGTTCTGGTCAAGCAGGCGCTTGCTGCCGGCAACACGGCGCCGCACTACCACGCCCTCACGCGCCCGCCCGAGCTCGAGGGGGAGGCGACGAACCGCGCGATCCAGCTCGCCCGGATCGCCGGCGCTCCGCTCTATGTCGTCCACGTCTCCTGTCGCGAGGCGGTAGAGCCGATCGCGCGAGCGCGCGAGCAGGGCTGGGACGTGTGGGGAGAGACCTGCACGCAGTACTTCTTCATCGACTACACCGATCTCGAGCGGCCGGGCTTCGAGGGGGCGAAATACGTGTACACGCCACCGCCGAGAGCGCAGGAGAACCAGGAGATCCTCTGGCATGCCATCCGCTCGGACATCCTCTCCGTCGTCTCCACTGACCATTGCGCGTTCCTCTGGGACGGCCAGAAGTCGCTGGGCAAGGACGACTTCTCGAAGATTCCGAACGGCGCGCCCGGGCTCGAGAACCGCCTCCACATGATCCACGAGTTCGGGGTGCGCACCGGGCGGATCACCCTGAATCGGATGGTCGAGCTCCTGTCGACGAATCCGGCGAAGCTCTTCGGGCTCTACCCGCGCAAGGGGACGATCGCTCCCGGATCCGACGCGGACGTCGTCGTCTTCGATCCCGACAAGCGGCACCTGATCACGGCCGAGACGCAGCAGTCCAAGTCGGACTACAACCTCTACGAGGGAACGGAGGTCACGGGCTCTCCGGAGGTTGTCTTGCTGCGCGGCTCCGTCATCGTCGAGAATGGAGAGCTGGTAGCGGAACCAGGCATTGGACAATTCGTCGAGCGAGCCGCGTTCGGGCAGGAGCTCCTACCGGCTGCAGCACGCTGACGAGCAGATGCGCGGGGCGCCGGCGCTTCCTTCCCCCTAGCACCGGCGCTCCCGCGCAGCATTGAAGTGAGAACGAGGCGGCTGGCGGCCGCCTCGTCTCGCTGACAGGGGCCTGCTAGAGGCTCACCGGACACTTCACCCTTTTCCGGCGTTCTCCGCGGAGTAGCGACTCAGGTGGGCGGGTTGCCCGTCTCGAACCGATGGCAGGCCCGATAGTCGACCGGCAGGTCGAGAAGTCCCCACTCGTCCTGGCCGTCCTGGTGACAGGGTTGCCCCTGGTACAGATCGGCGCGCATCAGCGACTCGATGCCGGCGAACTCGCCGGTGGTGAAGTCGAACACGCGGAGCTCGATGCTCGGCGCAGTCGTTCCGGCCAGGAGCTCTGCGACCGACGGTTTGCCGGGCGGCGCGCAGTGCTGGTAGTTCCCGGCGATCGGAACGTACGGTTCGCAGTCCCAACGCTTGTCGGTCTGCTCCAGATCGGTGAGGCCGGGCGGATTCCCGTACGCGACGCTCACCAGCAGAGCGGCGAGGATGGCCGGCAACACGAACAGTGTCGCTCGTAGGAACATTTCTTTCTCCCTTCGCTACGTCGTCTCGAGGACAAAATCGGGGCGGACGAGCACTGTGTCGACGATCTTGACGATCTCGTCGACGGGAAGCTCCGCTGCGCTGGCATGGCGGCGGATTGCCTCCGGGCTCGAGGCCTGGTAGATGCAGACCGTTCCTATGCGGCCGTCCCGCTCGGCGAGCGCGTAGCTTCGGATCCACGCCACGTCGTCAGGCATCCGCTCGACCTCGTCGGTGGCGCGAGCGGCAGCCTCGCTCGAGATCGGCCGCACCACTCCAGCCGCTCCGGCGGAAGATCACGTAGGTCTCCATGCACACGCTCCTCGAAGTCGGTAGCACGTGACTCGACGGTAGGGACTCGCGCTCGCGCCCACATCGGAGCGGATGCCTAGGTTGGCGTGACTGCTCTACCTATCTTCGAGGAGCTCTAGCCGCGTCGCGGCTGCCACTGCCTCGCCGCGGGTCCGCGCGTCCAGCTTGCCGAGAATCGCGGAGACGTGATGATCGATCGTTCGAGGCGAGAGAAAGAGACGATCGGCGATCTCGGCGTTTCGAAGCCCTTCGGCTAGAAGCTCGAGCACCTCCGTCTCCCTTCGCGTGAGCCCTGCTCGGCTATCGCGGGTCGAGGCCGCGGCGCCCGCGTCACGGCGAGCCCGCGCTCGCGCATGCGCCGCGCGACCATGTCTGCGGCGGGCCTGGCTCCCAAGCGATTCAGCTCGTCGAGAGCGTCGCGCAAGCGCATCGTCATCTCCTTCGGCGAGCGCGAGGGCGGCTTGATATGGGCATCCAGCTTCGGCCCATGCCTCGGCCGCGCCGCGCCCAATCGCCTCGCAGCTGCGCAGCGAACGGCCCCCGAGCAGCGTCGAGCGTGTCCACGTGGATGCCCGCTCGGCTGCGCCAGTATCCGAGCTCTGCGATCGGCCACGACGCGTGCCTCTCGAGCGCAACGATCGAACGCGGTCGTCCGTCACTTCGACAATGACCTCGGGTTTTCGCTCGAGCCAGGCCACCTCGGCCTTCGCCGCCGCTACCTGTGACGTCCACCACAGCTGTCCTGACTTCGTCGCGCGAGCTCGCCCGCTCGGTTCAAGGGTGTCCAGGCGTCGGGATCTCCACGTCGTGCTCGGAGAAGCCCGAGGATGACGAGCATCTGCAGCGTGGAGAGGCTGCAGTTTCGCGCGAGGACCTGAGACGCGGTCACGTTAGTCGCGTCCCAGTTCCCCTCCTCCAGCTCGAGCCAACCGCGCATCGCAAGGAGGACGTCGTCCCAAGCATCGAGATCTCGCTCCTCGCAGAACGCGAGCGCAGGCGTGAGCGATCGCCGCATCGCAGCAAGCGACCGCTCGCGGGACGCAGCCATTCCGAGGAAGACATAGGCGCGGCCAACCTGATTCTCGAGCTCTGCTCGCCGGGCGAGCGCGAGCGCCTCCTCGATCTGCGTCCTGCCCTCGTGCGACCCCTGCAGCGCGTCTCGGAGGCCCAGAGTGCCGAGCGCGGAGACCCGAGCTTCGGTGCTGCCGACCTGCTCTGCGAGCTCGAGCGCGCGACGCGCCCAGAGCGAGTGCCTCCTCGGAGCCGTCTCGTCCAGGATCGCGATGGCCGCGCGCAAGTTGAAGGCCATCGCGAGCTCGTGACCGGGCTCGAGGCGCTCGAGAACGCGTGATGGCCTCCCGCGCGCTCGAAAGAGCTTCCGCCGCGCGGCCCCGCGTGAGGAGTGCGAGTCCTTGCCAACGGAGCGTTGCGCCGAGACCCCGTCGCTCCCGAGCTCTCGGTAGCAATCGGCAGCCGATGCGACCGATGCAATGGACTCTTCCTCCTGTGCCGTCAGGTAGCACTCGAACGAGTGCCCGTTGAGCAGGGCGGCGCGAGTGCCCAGCTCGAGGTTGTCCGCGAAGCGGAGAGCGCGCGCGTACTGCGCGGCTGCCTCGCGGTGCGCGCCGACGACGAAGCGCGCTGGGCCGCTGCGGGCGCGAAACGCAGGACCGCTCCGGCGTCCTCAGCGCCTTCCGCATGGTGGGCCAAGCGGGCGAGATCGAGATCGCCGCTCGGCGGCTCCTGAAGCGCGGGCGAGAACGATCCGCTGCAGCTCGACGCGCGCGGCTCGGGGGTCAACGACTCCTCGACGGCGAGCCGGGCGAGCTCGTGACGGAACGAGACTGGCGTTCGGCGTCGAGCGCGAGCATTCCCGAGCTCACGCACGCGTCGATGTCTTCCGGATCGCTTCAGCCTCGAGCAGCCAGAGCTCGGTCTGCGGATGCGCGACCGCGACGAGCTCGAGCGCTGCGCGCGCCGACGGGGCGAGCTGAGCAACGCGGGCGAGCACGGCGTCTCGGACGGTCGGCGGGATCCGCTCCTCCGGCGCCAGGAGCGCCTCCGTGACGAAGAACGGGATTCCCGCCGGTCGTGCGAAGAGGTCGTTGGCGTCGACGTCATACGGCTCGGCCATCTCCGCGACCGCGGCCGGCGAAAGGGGTCTGACGGCAGGCGGTCGACCGCTCTCGAGGACGCGAGTTCTCCGAGAACCACCGCAGTGGAGTGACCGACCTCGAGCTCGTCGTCGCGGTAGCGTCGCTACGAGGAGCGCGCCGACGCTCTGGATCCTGCGCGCGAGGAGGCGAGCACGTCGAGCGTTGCCTCGTCGGCGCATGGAGATCCTCGACGACGAGAATCGTCGGGCTTCGCGCCAAGCTCGGTGAGAAGCGCGCCCGCGACATCGTGTGGCTTCCGCGCCGGCTGACGACGGTCTTGGAGAAATCGCCCCCTAGAGCTCGGCGATCTCGAGGAACGGGCCGAGGGGTCGCGGCGTGAAGAGGGAGTCGCACGATGCCCGCAGAGAGCGCGGAGCGACCCTCTCGCTGCGGCGCAGAACTGGCTCACGAGGGCCGTCTTCCCGACGCCGGCCTCGCCACTCACCAGCAGAAGTCGGCCTGTCCCGCCGAGCGCAGCGGCCAATGCCGTGCGCAAGCGCTCGAGTAGGCTCCCGTTCGAGGAGGCTCGGAGCAGGCGCAGTGCTCGGCCTGACGCGTGAAGCGCTCACGGGTGCATCGTGTCGCTTCGGGGCCCGGAAGTCAAGCGGCGCTAGGATCGCGGGCGAGCGAGCGAAGGAGCAGAGCGAGTGGCGATCGTCGAGGCGAACCCCAATCTCGGCGCGGAGATCGTGGAGGACGCGAAGGAGTTCGTCCTCTACTCGTGGTCGGTGCAGGACGCGATCAACCCGATCGCGGTCGCCGGGGCGGAAGGGCGCTACTTCTGGGACTACGACGGCAAGCGCTACCTCGACTTCGCGTCGCAGCTCGTCAACGTCTCGATCGGGCATCAGCACCCGAAGATCGTCGCGGCGATCAAGGAGCAGGCGGACAAGCTCTGCACGATCGGGCCGCCGATGGCGAACGAGTCGCGGTCGCGACTCGGGCGGTTGCTCGCGGAGGTCACTCCGGGAGATCTCTCGATGTCCTTCTTCACGAACTCAGGTGCCGAGGCGAACGAGAACGCGATCAAGCTTGCGCGGCTGTACACGGGGCGGCACAAGATCATCGCGCGTTATCGCTCGTACCACGGGGCCTCGCTCGGCGGAATCTCGCTCACCGGCGACCCGCGGCGGTGGCCGAACGAGCCGGGGATGCCCGGCGTCGTCCGCATGTTCGACCCGTACACGTACCGCTGCCCCGCGGGTCATCCCGATCCGTGCCCGGTCTGCACCGGTGCGCCGCACCTGGAGGAGATCCTCCAGTACGAAGGGCCGCAGAACGTCGCCGCCGTGTTCATGGAGACGGTGACGGGGACGAACGGCGTCATCCCGCCGCCGGACGGCTACCTGCAGTCGATTCGGGAGGTGTGCGACCGCCACGGGATCCTGCTCGTCTTCGACGAGGTAATGGCGGGCTTCGGCCGGACCGGCCGCTGGTTCGCGTGCGAGAACTGGGATGTCGTCCCGGACATCATCACGGTGGCGAAGGGGATCAACTCGGGCTACGTGCCGCTCGGCGCGATGATCTTCCGGACGCATATCGCCGACTGGGTGCGCGACAAGTTCTTCCCCGGCGGGCTCACGTATGCGGGGCATCCGCTGGCGTGTGCGTCAGCGGTGGCGTCGATCGAGGCGTTCCAGGAAGAGGGAGTCGTCGAGAACGCGGCGGAGGTTGGCGCGTATCTCGGCGAGGGGTTGCGGGGCCTCGCAACGAGTCATCCGTCGATCGGCGAGGTGCGCGGCCTCGGCTGCTTCTGGGGGGTCGAGCTCGTAAAGAACCGCGAAACGCGCGAGATGCTCGTCCCGTACAACGCCTCCGGCGAGGCTGCTGCACCGGTGACTCGTCTGGCGAAGGCAGCGCTCGAACGCGGCCTCTACCTGATGACGCACTGGAACGTGGTCATGGTCGTTCCGCCGCTCACGATCACGCGCGAGGAGGTCGACGAGGGCCTCGCCGTCTTGGACGAGGTGCTCTCGATCGCCGACGAGTACGTGATCTAGCGTTCGAGGAACATGCTGACGGCGCTCGCCGTCTCACCGAGTGCATCCCACAGAACCGTGTGGCCGCCAGGGACGACGACGACCTCGAGCAGGTCGCCGAGCGCGGCCCGGTGCTCCTCGAGCAGGTGGTCGTACGGGAGATAGGAGCTCTCGCCGAGGACCAGCAGCGTGGGAACTCGCACTCGTTCGAACGGCGGTGGAGTGGAGGCCATCTCTCCGTAGGCAGCAACGACCGCCGACTGGCTGTACCGATACCTGTAACCGCCTTCGTCGCTCCAGACGAGGTGACCGCGAAGCTCCTCCTCAACCAGCTCGCGGGGCGCTAGCGAGAGCTGGCTCTCGTCGTAGCGCCGGTCGATTCCTTCCTCGAAGGAGACGTAGGCTCGGTCCTTCCGTGCGTTCTCGGCGGCGAAGAGCGCGACCTCGGGGAGGACGTGGATCGCCGGGTCGAGCAGGACGAGCCTGGGTACGAGCTTTGGCGCGCGCGCGGCAAGCTCGAAGGCGAGCCGGCCGCCGAACGAGTGGCCGATGAGGATCGCGGGCGCGGCTCCCACGGTCTCGACGATCGCGTCGCATGTGCGCCTCGAGATCCCACGGAGGCTCGTACGGACGAGGAGCCGTGCCCGAGCAGGTCGGGCGCGAGAACGTGGAAGCCGGGAAGCGCCTCGGCCAGCTTCGCAAAGTGGCGACCGTGACTCGTGACCCCGTGCAAGCAGACGATGCGCGGCCCATCGCGCGGGCCCCACTCTTCGAGGTGGAGCCTCACACGGTCTCGTGGAGCGCGTCGAGCGACTCCGGAACGAGCTCCGTCCGCCGCTCGTCCTTCACCTTCACGAGCGACCAGATCACATTGCCTTCCTTGTCGATCAGGAAGGTTCCCCGGAGCGGCGCTCCGGTCGTCTCGTTGAATACCCCGTACGCCTTGGACACGTCGCCGTGCGGCCAGAAGTCCGACGCGAAGGTGTACTCGGCGCCGAGCTCCTTCTTCCAGGCCTGACGTGCTGCTGACGGGTCGCAGGACACGAAGACGATCTCCGTCTGCGCATTGCGGAAAGACTCGAGATTCTCCTGCAGGTCGCGGGCCTCGTCCTCGCACACCGGGGTGAAGGCGAACGGGTGGAAGACGAGGAGGACGTTCGAGCGGCCGCGGAAGTCGGAAAGCCGTACCCGCTCCTCGTGGGTGATCTCGAGATCGAATTCGGGTGCCCGCTCACCTGTCGTCGTCATCCGCGTGCTCCTCCCCGTGGCCGCTCGGGCGATAGTAACGACGTCCCTCGAGCTCTTCCGGAAGGTACGAGACCTCGAATCCGTCGGGGTCGTCGTGCGGATAGACGTAACCCTCGCCGTGCCCGCGCGCCTTCGCGCCGGCCTTGTGGCCGGTGGAGCGCAGCATCGCTGGAGGTCGCGCGTTTCCGTGCTCGCGCACGTCGCGCCGTGCCTCCCAGATCGCGACTGCGGACGCGTTCGACTTCGGCGCACGCGCGAGATAGATCGCCGCCTGGGCGAGGTTGAGCTGTGCCTCGGGAAGGCCGACGTGCTCGAGCGCCTGCGCCGCGGCGACCGCGACCACGAGCGCGTTCGGGTCGGCGTTGCCCACGTCCTCGGACGCGAGGATCACCATGCGCCGCGCGATGAAGCGCGCATCCTCTCCCGCCTCCAGCATGGCTGCGAGGTAGTAGACGGACGCGTCGGCGTCGCCGCCGCGCATCGACTTGATGAACGCTGACGCGAAGTCGTAGTGCTGGTCTCCCTTGCGGTCGTACAACAGCGGGCGCTTGCGCGACGCGTCGAGGACGTGGCTCTCGGACAAGGGAACCTCCTCCGCACGCGCGGTCTCGTGCGCGAGCTCGAGAATCTGGAGCGCGGCGCGGGCGTCACCGCCGGCCCGTCCGGCGATCGCCGCGGCGACCTCGCGGGCGATCTCCGTCTCGAGGGCGAGAGCTCCCCGCTCGACGATGGCGACGATGTCTTCCTCCGAAAGGGCCTGGAGCTCGATCACCGAGCAGCGCGAGAGCAGGGCCGAGTTGACCTCGAAATACGGGTTCTCCGTCGTCGCTCCGATCAGGGTTACGAGCCCGTCCTCGACCGCGTGCAGGACCGAGTCCTGCTGTGCCTTGTTGAAGCGGTGGATCTCGTCGATGAAAAGGGTGGTCCGGAGACCGTTCGCGCCGAGCCGTTGGCGCGCGGCCGCGATGATGCCGCGGACGTCGTCGACCCTGGCGGAGACTGCCGAGATCTCCTCGAAAGCGGCACCCGTCCGCTCGGCGACGATGCGCGCAATCGTCGTCTTGCCGGTGCCGGGCGGCCCGAAGAGGATCATCGAGGGCGGTCGATCCTGCTCGATCGCGAGCCTGAGTGCCGACCCCGGGCCCAGGACGTGCTGCTGTCCGACGAGCTCCTCGAGCGTGCGCGGTCGCAGGCGGACTGCGAGGGGCGCGTTCTCCAGCTGGCGCTCCCTCGCGGCCTCGGTGAAGAGGTCTCCCATGACGCGAAGTATGCTCAGGCGGTGGCGCCGCACTCGGATCCCGGCCCGGAGCCCGAGGATTACTCGCAGCCGGTCCTGGAGGGCGGAGCGCCTTCGGACTACGAGCGCTACCTGAACACGGAAGGGCTGCTCGCGCTGCAGAAAGGGCCGGACGAATGGGTGCACCGTGACGAGCTCCTCTTCCAGGTCACGCACCAGTCCTCCGAGCTGTGGCTCAAGCTCGCGGGGAGCGACGCCGCCGAAGCGACGCGGCTGATCGAGGAGGGCGACGTTCAGGGCGCTCTTCGCCTGCTCGACCGCGCGTCGCTCTGCGTGCGCTTCGTGATCTCCCAGCTGGACATGCTGGAGCACATGTCTCCGTGGGAGTACCAGGAGATCCGCAAGGTGCTCGGTCACGGCTCGGGCTTCGACTCGCCCGGCTGGAACGCTCTACGTCACGTGTTTCCCCGACTCGGGCAGGCGTTCCATACGAGCCGCCGAGCTGCCGGGCTCTCGGTCGCCGACGTCTACGTCCAGGGGCGCGACCACGAGCACCTCTACCGGCTCGCGGAGGCCCTGATCGAGCTCGACGAGCAGGCGCAGCACTGGCGCCTGCGCCACTACCAGGTGGTCGCGCGCGTGATCGGCGACAAGGTCGTCGGGACGCAGGGCACGCCCGTCGAGCTCCTCGGCAGGCTCGTCTCGAAGACGTCGTTCCCCGAGCTCTGGGAGGTTCGAAACGAGCTGACGGCACTTTCGAAAGAGGAGTCCGCCTGACGCCTGATCTCCAGCTGCGAGAGGAAGTCACCGGGCTCTTGCAGGGGCTGCTCCGCATCGACACCGTCAATCCGCCGGCGAACGAGACGATCGCCGCCGAGTACCTCCGCGAGTACCTCGCACGAGACGGCATCGAGTGCGAGCTCTACGCGCGTGAGCCGCACCGGGCGAACCTCGTCGCGCGTCTCCCCGGAGGCGGCGGGCCGTCGCTCGGGTTCCTGTCGCACACCGACACCGTTCTCGCCGACCCGGCCGAGTGGGAGCGCGATCCGTGGTCCGGGGACCTGGTCGACGGCGAGGTCTGGGGGCGTGGCGCGCTCGACATGAAGGGCCAGGTGGCGGCTTCGGCGGTTGCCTTCGCCTCGCTCAAGCGCGAGGGCTTCGTCCCCTCCGGTGACCTCGTTCTGATCGTCGTCGCCGACGAGGAGGTCGGTGGAGCAGGAGGCGACGACGGCTACGGGCTTCGCTGGCTCGTACAGGCCCACCCCGAGGCCGCTCGGTGCGACTACGCGGTCAACGAGGGTGCCGGGGAACGGCTGGTGCTCGGCGGGAAGCCGGTGTACCTGTGCGCGACGGCCGAGAAGATGTCCGCGCCGTTCAAGCTCCGCGTGCACGGCCGCAGCGGACACGCGTCGATGCCCGGCATCGCGGACAACGCCCTCGTCAAGGCCGCGCGGTACGTGGAGGCGCTCGGCGCGTACGAGCCTGCGCCGGAGCTGATCCCGGAGGCGCGCGGCTTCCTGGAGGCGGTGCTCGGCGAAGCCCCTCCCGTCGAGGAGGCTCTCGCCAGGGCGCACGCGCTCGATCCTCTGCTGCCCGCCCTCGTCGAGCCGCTCCTCGCGCTCACGCTGTCGCCGACGATGATCGACGCGTCACATCAGGTGAACGTGATCCCCGCGCTCTGCGAGGTGACCGTCGACTGCCGGCTGCTCCCGGAGCAGACACCTGCGGACGCGGAGAGGCTGATCCGCGCCGCGCTCGGTGAGGGCGACTACGAGCTCGAGTGGATCAGCGCGAGCGGTGGCACGCGCTCGTCTCTCGACACGCCGCTCTGGAATGCGATCGAGAGCTTCACCTCCGGAATCGAGCCAGACGCGCGACTTGCTCCGATCGCATGTCCGGGTTTCACCGACAGCCACTATCTGCGCGAGGCGTACGGGACGGTCGCCTATGGCTTCTTTCCCATCAAGGAGATGGACGCGGTGGACGCGACGAAGCTCGTGCACTCGGCGAACGAGCGCATCGCGGTGAACGACCTCGAGCTCGGCGTCGAGATGTTCCGCGCGACGGCGCGGTCGCTGCTGGCGTAGCGCGAGGTCCGCCGGAAGCTCTTGACGGCGCGGCAGCCATGCGGCTACCCTCGCCGGGCTAGCGAGCCGGAAGGAGGTGCGTCTCGGATGAATGTGAACGTCTCAGCCCTTTCCGGCGTCGCCTCTGCTCGGCGAGAAGCCCGCTAGCGCGGACTCTTTCGCTCAGGGCGGCGCCTCGACGCCGACTCTGCGAAGGAGACCGATTGCTCGTGGACCGAGAAGGCCGGAGCCATGCGCCCCGGCCGCTGGAACACCGAATCGATCGCATGCGCCTGCATGCCCTCGACGCGTGGGTACGGAGCCCCGCGGTACTGACCGACGTCGTCCGGCTCGAGGAGATTCTCTACGCCGGCGCCGCTGCCGGGCGCGCGACCGTCGTCGGTAAGGAGTTCTATTCATTTCCGAACGGCGCCGTGACCGGCGTCCTCGTCCTTGCCCAGTCCCATCTCAGCATCCATACCTGGCCCGAGCTGCTGCTTGCCAACGTCGATCTCCTGACCTACGGGGACGTCGACGGGAATCTGGTGCTGCGGGCGATCTGCGAGCGTCTGGACGTGGAACGGGCGAATGCCGTCTGTATCCCTCGAGCCGTTGGCTGAAGCCGAGCGGGTCGTGCGCGAGGTCGCGGCCGCCGTGGGGCTGTTCGAAGCCGAGGCTGGCGTACGCGCGGTTCTCGCGGCGCTGGCCCGTTTCGAACCGGTGTCGACGCGGCGCCTCAGCCGGGCAGTGGCGCTCCCGGTTCCGATCGTCGCCTCGGTATGCGGGGAGCTGCGAAAGCGCGGCGTCGTCGCCGACGAGCGACCTGCGCAGCTGACGGCGGTGGGTCGTCGGCTCTTCGCAGCCGGCGAGCTCCGTCTCGAACGGCGAGCGAGGTGTCCCTCCTGCGCGGGACGCGCAGTCGTGATTCCGCCCGGGTTGACGAGGGTCGTACGAGCGATCGCGAGAGACGCCGCTCACGCACCGCGAGTACGTCTCGAGCTCGATCAGTGCCACTGCACCGTAGAGACCAAGCTGCGGCGTGTGCTTGCGATCCACGACGCCGGCGCCCTGACCGGCCGGAGGATCCTGTTTCTCGGCGACGACGACCTGACGTCGCTGGCCCTGCGCAGGCTCGTCGACGAGATCGGCTCGGAATCGACGATCGAGCACGTCGGCGTGGTCGACATCGATCCGGCGATCGTCGCCTTCGTCGAGAGGAGACTTGCGAGCTCGGGCTTTCCGGTCTCCTTCCTGGAGCACGATCTCCGCTCGTCGCTCCCACGCGGCTGGGCAGGCGCATTCGACACCGTCGTCACCGATCCGCCGTACACGGTCGAAGGCGCACGCGTGTTCCTCTCCCGCGCTGCCGAGGCGATCGGCGCCGCTCGTGGCGACGTCTTCTTCTCCTTCGGCTCGATGCGACCGGGAGCGTCTCTCCGAGTTCAGCAGGCGATCGTTCGGCTGGGATTCACCATCGAGAGCCTGAGTCGTGACTTCAACGAGTACGTCGGTGCGGGAGTCCTGGCTGGCGCAAGCCATCTGTATCACCTCCGTACCGGCGGAGAGCATCGTCCTCTCGTGGCGGAGAGGTCGAGCGCGCCGCTGTACACGGGAAGCTCGCGTCTCTAGCGGATCGCAGCAGCCTGGTCGCAGACGATCAGCTGGTTCGAGCTCGCGATGCGCGCGGCCGGAATCGACGTGTCGCTGTCGAGCAGCCGGGCGAGAGCCTCGCGCTTCTCGACGCCGGTGACGAGCCATACGAGCTCGCGTGCCGCCTCGAGCGCCGGATAGGTGAGCGTCATCCGGCGGTAGCCCTGGTACTGCTGCGTGACCGCGACGAGGCCGTCTCGTGACGTCGAGCACGGGGTCGCCGGGGAGGAGCGATGCCGTGTGGCCGTCAGGGCCGAGGCCGAGATGGACGAGATCGAGCGCTGCCGGAAGGTCGTCGGCGTAGCGCGTCGCAGCAGCCTCGAGGTCGGCCTCCTCGACCGGCATCGGGTGCACCGAGGCCGGCGGTAGCGATGTGTGGAGCTGAGTGAGGTTCCGGTCCTCGTGGCCGGGCGGCGCGACGCGCTCGTCGACCTGGTACACGCGTGTCTCCGACCAGGGGATCTCCAGAGCGGCGACGTGCTCGAGCAGCTCGGCACCGCGACTGAAGGCGATCGTGGACGCGCCGGCGCGCAGGCGCTCTGCAATCAGCTCCGCGACCCGCCGCACCGCAGCGGCTCGATCGGGGTGCACTTCGAGCGGAAGCGTCACGTGCGCTTTTCGGCGTGCCCTCCGAACTCGGCACGCAGCGCGGAGAGCAATCGATTCGCGAAGTCGGCCTCGCCCCGCGACGTGAAGCGCGAGTAGAGCGCCGTGGTCAGAACGGGGGTCGGCGTACCGGTGTCGATTGCCGCGATCGAGGTCCAGCGGCCTTCGCCGGAGTCCGAGACCCGTCCGGCGAAGTCGCCGAGCTCGGGGGAGTCGTGGAGGGCTGCGGACGTCAGGTCGAGCAGCCAGGAGGAGACGACGCTGCCGCGCCGCCACAGCTCCGCGATCGCTCCCAGGTCGAGCTCGTACGTGTAATGCTCGGGGTGCGCGAGCGGAGCGGTCTCGGCATCCGCGGCTCGCTCGGCCAACCCTGCCCCGGCATGTCGGAGGAGATCGAAGCCCTCGGCGTAGGCGGCCATGAGCCCGTACTCGATGCCGTTGTGCACCATCTTCACGAAGTGGCCCGCACCGCTGCCCCCGCAGTGGAGGTACCCGTGCTCGCCTGCGGTTGGCTCTCCGGTCCGCCCTCTGCCGCGTGGTGCGGCGTCGATCCCCGGAGCCAGCGACGCGAAGATCGGCTGCAGCCGGGCGAACGCCGGCTCGGCGCCGCCGATCATCAGGCAGAACCCGCGCTCCAGCCCGAAGATCCCGCCGCTCGTCCCGACGTCGAGGTAGTCGATCCCGCGCGCTTCGAGCTCTCCAGCGCGCCGAATGTCGTCGGCGTAGTGGGTGTTGCCGCCGTCGATGATGGTGTCACCGGCCTCGAGGGCAGCGGCCACCTCCCAGAGCACGGTCTCGGTGATCGCTCCCGCCGGGAGCATGAGCCAGACCGCCCGCGGTGGCTCGAGGAGCGAGACGAGCTCCGCGGCGGATTCAGCAGCTGTTCCGCCCTGCGCTACGAGGGCTGCGACCGGCTCCGGAGTGCGGTTGTGCCCGACGATGCGGTGACCGTCCTCGAGCAGGCGCCGCGCGATGTTCCCGCCCATCCGGCCGAGGCCGACGATCCCGAGCTCGAGCGGTGTCTCAGTTGCCACGTGCGCTCCTTTCCGCGAGCATCCTGTCCGTGCGACACGTTACGCGGCGAGCGACGACCACGTGAACGAGAAGGCGGACGCGCTCGTCGTCTTCGGGATCACGGGCGACCTCGCGCGCAGGATGACCATGCCCGCGCTCTACCGCCTGACCGAGCAGGGGCTGCTGACGTGCTCGGTGATCGGCGTCGGGCGCCGGCCGTTACGTGACGACGAGCTCGCCGAGCAGGCGCGCGCGTCCGTGACCGAGGCCATCGATGACGTGGACGAGAAGGTCCTCGGCGACCTGCTCTCCCGGCTCCGCTACATCGGCGGCGATGCCGAGGAAGGCTCTCTCTACGACCGCCTGCGGGAGGCACTCGGCGAGGCATCGGCGCCTGTCTTCTATCTCGCCACCCCGCCCTCGATGTTCCTCGAGGTCGCCGAGGAGCTCGCAGGAGCAGGCCTCGCGGACAACGCCAGGCTGGTCGTCGAGAAGCCCTTCGGCTCCGACCTGGCTTCCGCGCGCGAGCTGAACGAGCGCCTGACCGCGATCTTTCCCGAGGACCGCCTCTACCGCATCGACCACTTCCTCGGGAAAGAGCCCGTACAGGACATCATCTATCTCCGTTTCGCCAACGCGCTCTTCGAGCCTGTCTGGAGCCGCGAGGACGTCGACTCGATCCAGATCACGCTGGCCGAGGACTTCGGAGTCGAGGAGAGGGGGTCGTTCTACGACAACGTCGGCGCGATTCGCGATGTCGTACAGAACCACCTGCTCCAGGTTCTCGCACTCGCCGCGATGGAACCTCCGTCGGGTGGCGAGGATGCCATCCCACGACGCCGCCTCGACGTGTTCCGGGCGATGCCCGCCATCAATCCCGACAACGCCGTGCTCGGACAGTACGAGGGGTATCGAGAGATCGAAGGCGTGAACCCGAAGTCGGACACGGAGACCTTCGTCGCGTTGCGCCTCGAGATCGAGAACTGGCGCTGGGCGGGTATCCCCATCTTCATTCGCGCCGGCAAGGCGCTGCCGGTCTCGGCCACGGAGGTCGTCGTCCGGCTGCAGCGCGTGCCGCAACTCCGCTGGGGCTCGAACCGGCTGCGCACCCCCGGGAACGACGACATCGTGCTACGCGTCGGCCGGAACGCAGGAGTCACGATCGGAATTCGCGCCAAGACCCCGGGGAAGGAGGTCTCGCAGCCCGTCTCGCTCGACCTCCACTTCAACGAGGAGCTGGGGGAGCCGCCCGAGCCGTACGAGCGTCTGCTCGCCGACGCGTTGCGCGGGGACAGCACGCTCTTCCCCCGCTGGGACGTCATCGAGGAGACCTGGCGCATCGTCCAGCCCTTGCTCGACGCACCGCCGCCCCTCGAGCGCTACGCGCCGGGGTCGTGGGGCCCGGCGAGCGCCGATCTCCTGGCCGCGCAGAACGGCGGCTGGCGCGTCCCCGGGGCCGGCGGCTAGACCGGTTCGATCCGCTCCACCTCGTCGCCGCGGCCGACGAGCACCTCGGACACGAGCGTGGGTCGGAAGAGGCCGTGCTCGACGACGCCTGTTGTCGTGTCGAGCCGCGCCGCAAGCTCCGCAGGGTCGCCCACCGATCCGATCCAGTCGGCTAGCACCCCGCCGTCCGGGCTCCTCTGCGCGTCCCGGAGCCGGGCGTCGCCCAGGCGCTCGAGCGTCGCGGCCAGCCCGAACGGATGGAGCTCGAGCGGGATCGGGGCCTCGATCTCGCCGACGATCTTCTCCGACGAGACGATCACGACGAAGCGCTCGGCTGCAGCAGCGACGATCTTCTCCCGCGTGTGGGCGCCGCCGCCTCCTTTCACCACCCAGCCGTCGCGGGCGACCTGATCGGCGCCGTCCACGGCGATATCGAGCCGCGCGAGATCATCCGCCGAGTCGAACGGCTCGAGGCGCAGGCCGAGCCCGCGGGCCGCAGCCTCGGTCGCCGGGGAGGTCGCGATGCACACGACCTCCAGATCGCGCGCCGCGAGCGCGCTGAGGAAGTACGAAGCGGTCGATCCCGTGCCGAGGCCGACCGTCATCCCGTCGGCGACGAGCGTAGCCGCGGCCTGGGCGGCGACGCGTTTTTCGCGCTCGGAGTCGACGTTCACGCCGGGACCCTACGTCGATTACCGTAACCACTCGTGGCATGGAGCGACTGGGCAGCCGAGGTGGAGGTCGAGCCTTCGATCTACGCCGCCGACTTCTCGCGACTCGGTGCACAGCTGGGGGTGCTCGTGGAAGCGGGCGCGAGGGTCTTCCACTTCGACGCCGGCGACGGCCGTTTCATCCCCGAGATCACGATCGGCCCCGTCGTCCTCGCGTCGATCTCGCCGCTGGTGCACGCCTGGGGCGCCGTGCTCGACTGCCATCTGATGGTCGAGGAGCCGGAGCGCCACTTCCCCTCGGTCGCCGAGGCGGGAGGAGACAGCGTCACGTTCCACGTGGAGGCCTGCCCGGACCCGGCGAGAGCGATCGCCGCGGCGCGCTCGCTCGGCCTCGGCGTCGGCGTCGCGTTCAGCCCCGACACCCCGGTGGAGGTGGCTGCGGCGGCCGCCGAGGGCGCCGATCTCGTCCTCTGCATGTCCATCCACCCCGGCTATTCGGGGCAGTCCTTCATGCCGGAGGCCACCGCGCGCATCGCGCGGCTCCGGGCACTCGTGCCCGAGGAGGTTCGCGTGCAGGTCGACGGAGGCATCAACGCGGACACCCTCGACATCGCGAGAGACGCGGGCGCCGACCTCCTGGTCGCCGGCAGCGCTGTCTTCTGGCATGACGATCCCGGGAAGGCGTACAGAGACCTCTCTGAGTCGGTTCGCGCGCCCGCCCATGGCTGAGCCGCTCGTCGAGTCCGCCCTCTGGCGTCGTCTCGAGTGGCACCGGGGCGAGGTGGAGAGCTTGCACCTTCGCGATGCATTCGAGTCCGATCCGACGCGAGGAGAGCGGCTGACCGCCGAGGCGGCCGGCCTCCATCTCGACTACTCGAAGCATCGAGTGACGGACGACACGCTGCAGCTCCTGCGACGGCTGGCGACCGAGCGTGGGCTCCCCGAGAAGGTGCAGGCGATGTTCCGCGGTGAGCCGGTGAACACGTCGGAGGGTCGGCCGGCGCTGCACGTCGCTTTGCGGATGCCACGCTTCCGCTCGCTCGTCGTCGACGGAGTGGACGTCGTAAAGGAGGTGCACTCGGAGCTCGACCGCATGTCGGCGTTCGCAGAGCGAGTCCGAACCGGAGAGTGGGTGGGCGCGACCGGACGGCCGCTCAGAGCGGTCGTCAACATCGGGATCGGCGGCAGCGACCTCGGGCCGGCGATGGCGTACGAGGCGCTGGCTCCGTCCGCACCCTCGGGGCTGGCGGCGCGCTTCGTCTCGAACGTCGATCCCGCCGACCTCGCGGGCGCGCTCACCGGTCTCGAGCCGGCGGAGACCCTCTTCGTCGTGGTCTCGAAGACGATGTCGACGCTCGAGACGATCGAGAACGCGCGGGCTGCGAAGGAGTGGGTCGCCGGGGCGCTCGGGCCCGACGCAGATCTCACACCGCACTTCGTCGGCGTGGCAGGAGACCCGGCAGCCGGGGAGCGCATCGGCATCCCGGCCGAGAACATGTATCGCATCTGGGACTGGGTCGGGGGCAGGACGTCGCTCTGCTCTGCGGTCGGGCTGTCCCTCCTCGTGGCGCTCGGCGACGAGACCTTTCGCGCGCTGCTGGATGGCTCCCACGCGATGGACGACCATTTCGCCACCGCCGCGCTGGGGGGGAATCTCCCGGCCATCTGTGGCCTGCTCGCGGTCTGGTATCGCAACTTCATGGGAGCGGAGACCACGGCGGTCGTGCCGTACAGCGACGCGCTTCGTCTCTTCCCCGCGTACCTCCAGCAGCTGTGGATGGAGTCCAACGGGAAGTCGGTCACGGCGGAAGGCGGGCCTGCAGAGGTCGAGTCCGGCTCCGTTCTCTGGGGAGGGCCCGGCACCAACGCCCAGCACGCGTTCTTTCAGCTGCTGCACCAGGGGACGGCGCTCATACCCGTCGACCTGATCGGCTTCGCACAATCGAACGAGGATGCCGCGGAGCGACACGACCTGCTCGCGGCGAATCTCCTTGCGCAGGCCGAGGCGCTCGCCTTCGGACGGACAGCGGACGAGCTGGAGGATGCGGGCGCTCCTGAGGAGACGATCCCGCACCGCGTGATGCCGGGTAACCGGCCGAGCTCCGTGATCCTCGCCGAGCGCCTGACGCCCGCGACGCTGGGCGCGCTCGTCGCGCTCTACGAGCACAGCGTGTTCATCCAGGCCGCGATCTGGGGGATCAACCCCTTCGACCAGTGGGGCGTCGAGCTGGGGAAGGAGCTCGCCTCGCGGATCGCTCCGGAGCTCGCGACCGAGTGGAAGCACGAGCTCCACCACGACTCGTCCACGAATGCCTTGATCCGTCGCTACCGGGCTTTGCGAGATGGCCGCTAGCGAGACGTCGTTCGAGCTGCGTAGCCCCACGGGCGCGTTTCGAGAGATCGAAGCGTGGCTGCGCGAACGCGGATTCTTCGCATGCGGTGGCGAACCCCTCACGGCAGACCTCTATCTCGGCTACGGGCTCTCGCAGTCGCTCCGCCGGACGCGTCAGCCGCCTCCGCCCGAGCCGTGTCCGAGCCTTCCGCTCGCGGCCTGCGCCGTCCGATCGGCTCGCTATGTTGGCGATCATGACAACAACAGGCTCTTACACGTGGGCGATTGGGTGGGAGATTGGAGTGCCGCCGAGTACCGGAGTGCTGTCGAGCAGGTCCGAGCTGCGATCGCGCGCGGAGACGTCTACCAGGTCAACCTCGTCCAGCACCTGTCGGCCTCGTTCGCGGGCACCCCCGCCGCGCTTGCGGCCGAGCTTGCGTCCTTGGCGCCGCTGCATCCCGATCCTCTGGTCGGTGAGACGTGGGCGATCGTCTCCGCCTCTCCCGAGCTCTTCCTGGCCCGCCGTGGCCGTCGCCTGTGGACGAAGCCGATCAAGGGCACCCGCCCGCTCGGTGCGGCCGCGGAGCTCGGCCGCTCGGCGAAGGACGCGGCCGAGCACGTGATGATCGTCGATCTCGAGCGAAACGACCTCTCGCGCGTCTGCGAGCCGGGGACCGTCCGCTGGCCCGAGCTGCTGAAGACCCGCCGGCTCGCGGGAGTCGAGCACATGGTCTCCACGGTGGAAGGAACCCTCCGCGAGGGTGTCGGGCTGGCGGAGATCCTGGAGGCGACCTTTCCCGGTGGATCGGTGACGGGCGCACCGAAGATTGCCGCAGTCGACCTGATCGCGGAGCTCGAGCCGGTGGGACGTGGTGCGTCGATGGGGGCTCTCGGGCGCATCTACGGAAACGGCGACTTCGATCTCGCACTCACGATCCGAACGTTCGCCGTCGCGGAAGGCCGGATCCACCTCTGGGTCGGTGGCGGCGTCGTCTGGGACTCGGATCCGGAAGCGGAGGTCGAGGAGTCGTGGACGAAGGCGCGGCCGCTCCTGAGAGCGCTCGGATCCACCGAGGACGCCCTCGCGGGAATGCGGGGATGAGCACGCTCGCGCTCGCAGTCTCCGGTCGCGGTCTCGTGGATCCTGCGGAGCCGGTGATACGGGCTGACGACGAAGGGTTGCTTCGCGGGCGCGCGGCGTTCGAGACGCTGCGTGTGTACGGCGCCCGGCCCTTCCGGCTGGAGGCGCATCTCGAACGTCTGGCAGCATCGTCCAGGAGCATTGGCCTCCCGGCCGTCGAGCGACAAGAGCTCGAGGAGCTCGTCTCTCTCGTTCTCGAACGCGCCGGCGAGGACGACACCGCGCTGCGGTTGGTGTGGACCGGTGGGCCGACGAGTGGCCCTCCCGTGGGAATCGCACTCCTGAGCTCGATCCCCGCCTGGATCGAAGAGCTCCGCCCGCATGGCGCGCGGGCCGTATCCCTGCTGGGGATCCGGGCGGCCGTGCCGTGGCTCCTCCCAGGCGTCAAGTCCACGAGCTACGCGGTGAACATGGCCGCGGAGGCAGAGGCCAAGCGGCGCGGCGTCGAGGAGGCGATCTTCGTCGACGCCGACGACATCGTGCTCGAAGGAACGGTGACGAACGTCTGGTGGCGGAAAGGCGAGACGCTGTACACGCCGTCGCTCGACCTCGGCATCCTCGCCGGGGTGACCCGAGCGACGCTGCTCGAGCTCGCCCCCGCCTCGGGCTATCGCGTCGAGGAGGACGCCTTTCCCCTCGACGACGTCCTGGCAGCGGACGAGGCCTTCACCTCGTCGTCGGTACGGGAGATCATGCCGCTCGTGGAGATCGACGGTCGGCGGCTCGTCCGCGGCCCCGCGGCGGACCGGTTGCAGGAGGCGCTCCGCGAGCTCGCAGCTACCCTCTGAGCCATGGAGAAGGAAAACGTCCGGCTCGGCGGGATGGCGCTGCAGAACGGTGTTCTCGTGCACGGTCCGACCTCGTGGGGAGCGGCGGTGCGCGGCAAGGACGGTGTCCTGCACGTCGCGTCGGGGAAGAAGCCGCGGTTCGGCGAGTCCGTCGACGCGCCGGTGCTGCGGGGCCCGCTGAGGCTGGCGGAAGCCTTCGCCCTTCTTCCCGTCGTCCACCGAGCGCTTCCTCAAGCTCGTTTTCCGTTCGCCCGTCCGCCGGTTCTCGGCTCGATCGTCGCGTCGTCGGTGGTCGCGCGCGCACTGCGCCGATCCACTCTGTCCGCGGGTGGAAAGGAGCTCGCGGCCGGAGCCGTGAGCCTGTTGCCGGCGGCGCTGGCTCTTCGCGGGTCCGGCCTCGCCGAGTACCACGGCGCCGAGCACGTCTCGATCGGGACCTACGAGAACGACGGAGAGCGTGCTCCGAAAGAGCACCCGCGTTGCGGCTCGCAGCTGATCGGGCCGATGCTCGTCTCCTCGCTCGCGGCGAACGTCGCCGCCGCCAGAGCCCCGGCCGCCGCGCGTGGTCTCGCACGCCTCCTGGGGACGACCGCGGCGATCGGCGCGTCCGTCGAGGTCTTCGGCTGGATGGCGCGAAATCCCGAGAACCGGATCGCGCGTGCACTGGCGCGGCCGGGCTTCGAGCTCCAGAGGCGCTTCTCGACCGCTGAGCCCTCCGACGCCCAGGTCGAGGTCGCGGACGCTGCACGCGACGCCTGTCTCGCTCTCGAGCAGTAGGTGTCCCGCACGCGCTCGGCGCTCGCTCTCCTCGTCGGGGGCGTCCTTCTCGTTGGCGGGAGCGCGCGAGGCGGTCAGGCGACGTTCCCGGCCGGTTCTCAGGACTCCGCTGCCGTCGCGCGACCGGCGGCCGTCGACGAGCTGCCACTCTCGAGCCAGGTCGGCCGTCTGGTGGTGCTCCGCTTTGCGGGCACCTCGGCGCCCGCGTACGTGCGCGACATCCTGCGCGAGGGCAGAGCAGCCGGCGTCATTCTGTTTCGCGACAACGTGATCGGCCCGCAACAGACGAGGACGCTCACGGCACAGCTCACTCGCGGCGCGCAGAGCCCGCCGCTGATCTGTGTCGACCAGGAAGGCGGCGAGATCCGCATCCTGCGCTGGCTCGGACCAACGCGTTCAGCGCCCGAGCAGGGAGCGGCCGGCTCGGAGCGAGCGGACGCGAGAGCAGCGGCACGCGGCTTACGGGCAGCGGGGATCAACGTCTCGCTGGCTCCGGTCGCCGATGTAGCCAGTGTTCCAGGCGCGGCGCTCGCTGCCAGGTCGTTCTCGACGGACTTCGGCGCAGCTGGCGAGTCCGTTGCCGCCGCAGTCCGCGGCTGGCGTGACGGTCGCGTCGCGTCCACCGTCAAGCACTTTCCCGGTCTCGGCGAGGCTCGAGTCAACACCGACGACGGCAGCGTGACGATCGCTCGCAGCGCCGCGCAGCTGCGCCGCCAGGATCTCCAGCCGTTCCGCCGAGGGATCGAAGCCGGCGTTCCGCTCGTGATGGTCGGCCACGCTCGCTATCCCGCCATCGACCGTTCTCGCATCGCCTCCCAGTCGAAGGCGGTGGTCGACGGTCTGCTGCGCAACGAGCTCGGCTTCCGCGGGGTCGTCATCACCGATTCGACCGAGGCCGCTGCCGTGCTCGCGGTGACCCAGCCCGCCCAGGCAGCGGTGCGCAACGTGCGGGCCGGTGTGGACATCGTTCTCACGACGGGCCGCGGCTCGTACATCCAGGTCTACCGCGCGCTCCTCGCGGAGGCCAGGCGCGACCCTGCCTTCCGCGCTCGGGTTCGGGAGGCAGCCGCACGCGTGCTCGCTCTTCAGCGCGCGCTCGGGTCATAGGCCGCGAGCTTCAAGACCGCCTTGCCGCCTGCCGATACGGGGTGAGGTGGGTGACTTCGAAAACGCGCTGCTCACGTGGCTTCCGATCATCTTCTTCGGGGTCGTCATCGTCCTCCTGGTCTGGACGATCCGCTTCATGCCGCGGGCGAAGCCGGCTCCGGTCGTCAAGGGCTCGCAGGTGGAGGTGTCCTGGGGCGACGTCGCGGGTCTCGACGAGGCGAAGGAGGAGCTCCAGGAAGTCGTCGAGTTCCTGCGTGACCGCAAGCGCTTCGAGCGCCTCGGCGCGCGCGTGCCTCGTGGAATCCTGCTCCACGGCCCTCCCGGTACGGGCAAGACCCTGCTCGCGAAGGCCGTGGCCAGCGCGTCCGGGGCGAACTTCTACTCCCAGAGCGCGTCGTCCTTCGTGGAGATGTTCGCCGGTCTCGGCGCCGCCCGGATCCGCAAGCTGTTCGAGGAGGCGCGCAAGAACGCGCCCGCGATCATCTTCATCGACGAGCTCGACGCGGTCGGCACGGCTCGCGCCGGCGGCTCCGTTCACCGTGAGCACGACCAGACGCTGAACCAGCTTCTCGTCGAGCTCGACGGCTTCGGGACGCGCGACGAGGTCGTGGTCATGGCCGCCTCGAACCGGCTGCAGGACCTCGACCCGGCGTTGCTGCGCCCGGGACGCTTCGATCGCCAGGTGCTCGTGTCCCCGCCCGACGTCTCCGGCCGGCAGTCCATCCTCGCGGTGCACACACGCGACAAGCCGCTCGCGGCGGACGTCGACCTTGCCCATGTGGCCAAGCAGACGTCAGGGCTGACCGGTGCGGATCTGGCAAACCTGTGCAACGAGGCGGCGATCTTCGCCGGACGAAACGGCGCGCAGTACATTCGCCAGGCCGACTTCGACGCCGCGATGGAGCGCATCGTGGGCGGTCTCCAGCAACGGCGGGTCGTGTCGGAGAAGGAGAAGCGGATCCTCGCCTACCACGAGGCCGGCCACGCAGTCATGTCACATCTGACGGGAGAGCTCTTCCCGGTGCAGAAGGCCACGATCGTGTCGCGCGGAGAGGCACTCGGCTACACGTTGAACCTCCCTGCCGAGGATCGTTACCTGCACACGCGTGAGGAGTTCGTCGACCTGATGATGGTGTTCCTCGCCGGTCGCGCAGCCGAGCAGGTCGTTTTCGGGCGCATCACGAACGGCGCGTCGAACGACCTCGAACGCGTCACGCAGATCGCGCGCTCGATGGTGTTCGAGTACGGGATGTCGGAGATCGCCCCCTCGCGGACGATGCGCGCGGACAACTACGCACTCTCGGAGGAGACGAAGCGGCTGCGGGACTCGGAGCAGGCGCGTCTCACTGATCAGGCATACGACGAGGCGCTACGGCTCCTGCTCAAGCACCGAGCTCCGCTCGATCGTGTCGCCGAGGCACTGCTCGAACGGGAGACGCTCGACCGTCTCGAGCTGGAAGCGCTGCTCTCGGACGTCAAGGCGGAGTCGCGGTCGTCCGAGACCGTGGGCACCGTGCGCGTCCTGCCCATGCGCGACTGAGTAGCATCGCGCGGGTGCACGTCCGCGGCATCCATCACCTCGGGGTCGCGGTCGTCGATCTCGACGAGGCGGTCGAGACCTGGAAGCGCCTGTTCGGCGCGAGCGTCGAGCACCGCGACTCGCTGGAGAGCCAGGGCGTCGATGCAGTCTCGCTCCGCGTGGGCGAGAGCCGCATCGAGCTGCTGATGCCGACCGGCGAGGACACGCCGGTCGGGCGCTTCCTGGCACGCCGTGGTCCGGGCATGCATCACGTCGCGCTCGCGACCGACGACATCAACGGTGCGCTCCGCGATCTCGACGCCGCGGGCGCCGAGCTCATCGACCGGATGCCGCGGCGGGGCCTCTACGGTCTCGAAGTCGCGTTCGTCCATCCCGACGCCGTGCACGGCGTCCTCACGGAGGTGGTTTCCACTGACTAGCGAGAACGAGTTCGCACGCGTAGAGATCGGGCTGGACGGCGGTCAGATCCTGAGCATGCTGGTGACGACGAAGAGCGCGGACGCCCTCGAGCAGGCGCTGAACGCCGGAACCGCCGGCGCGCTCGAGCTCCAGGCACAGGACGGAAACGTCCTGCTCGCACTCCCGCGGGTGCTGTACGCCAAGCGCTTCGCGCGCGAGTCGCGCGTCGGCTTCGGGGACTGAGCGGAGCTGCCGCTACAGGTCGGAATCGTCGGCCTGTCCAATGCCGGCAAGACCACGCTCTTCAACGCGCTGACCAGCGCCGGCGGGGAGGTAACCGCCTACGCGTCGGTGGCCGAGAAGTCGAATGTCGGCATGGCGCTCATTCCCGACGATCGGGTCGGCCGCCTCGCCGAAGTGATCGGGTCACGCAAGATCACCCCTGCTGCCATCCGCGTCGTCGACGTTCCTGCGACGAAAGTCGACGTTCCGGGCGGACTGAGGCAAGCCGACGCGCTCCTGGCCGTCGTCGACGGCTTCACCGTGGACGCCGATCCCGCACGCGACCTCGAGACGCTGAAGCTGGAGATGATCGTCGCCGATCGCGACCATGTCGAGCGCCGCCTGGAGAAGGTCCGCAAGGACGCGAAGTCGGGAGACTCGGCGCCGAAACAGGAAGCCGTGCTTCTCGAGGCGATGCTCGCGCATCTCGAGGGTGGAGCTCCGTTGTCGTCATGGG
Source organism: uncultured Actinomycetes bacterium (assembly GCA_963830035.1). Lineage (GTDB taxonomy): Bacteria > Actinomycetota > Thermoleophilia > Gaiellales > Gaiellaceae > GMQP-bins7. The sequence continues at coordinate 254,377 of CAWHKX010000004.1, forward strand.
AGAAGGAGCTTCCGCGCGAGCTCGAGCCGCTGACGACGAAGCCGTTGCTTCCGATCGAGAATGGCCCCGGAGGCATCGACTGCAAGCTCGAGATGGAGCTCGCCGAGCTCGCTCCGGAGGAAGCGGCCGAGTTCCGCACCGGCGCCTCCGCGCTCGACGAGGTCGTCCGGTCGCTGAAGTCCGCTCTCGACCTCGTCGTCTTCTACACGGTCGGCGACACCGAGGCGCGCGCGTGGACCCTGCGGTACGGGGAGACGGCACTCGATGCCGCGGAGGGCATCCACTCGGACATCGCGCGCGGGTTCATTCGCTGCGAGGTGATCCGCTGGGACGACCTGCTCGAGTGCGGCTCGCATGCCGAGGCCGCTCGCCGGGGCCTGCAACGTCTCGAGGGCAAGAGCTACGTCGTCGAGGACGGAGACGTCGTGAACGTGCGGTTCAACGTGTGACGCGGTGACTGTCGCCGTCGGGTGACGGTCACCTGCTCTCTACCCGGCGGCGACCAGCGCGGCGCCAGCCAGGGCCACGACGCCACCGACCCTCCGGGAGGTGCTCAGATGCTCCGCGAGCACTACGCGGGCGAGCACCACGGTCACGACCGGGTAGAGAGCGCTCAGGACCGCGACGATGCCGGTGGCACCCTTCGTTGTCGCAAAGGCGACGAGAACGTTTGCTCCGGTGTCGAAGACGCCGATGGCGACCAGCGCAGGTAGAAGCGCGCGCGGCGGGCGCAATGATGTTCGCGTGACGAAGACCGCGGCCGCGACGGCGAAGGCCACCGACGCCGACCGGGCTGCCACCACAGCCCAGGGCGCGCTTTCGTCCGCCCCGGCGTCGAGCCCGACGAAGAAGAGCCCGAACCCGAGAGCGGCGACGACCGCGAGGCCGGCACCGGCCGCCATTCGCGGCCCATCGCTTCTCGGCTCGCGCGAGAGCGTGACGATCCCGGCGAGAACGAGCCCGACGCCGAGCCACTGCGCGGGGGCGGGGACGACACCCTGCGCCGCGTCCACCGACAGCGGGACGATGGGCGATGCGGCGGAGATGGGCGCCACGATTCCCATCGCGCCCACCGCCAGGCCGCGGTAGAGGGCGGCAAGCCCGATCGCGCCCGCCAACCCGGCGAGCGCGGCCGGGGAGAGCTCGACGAACCCGGGAAACGGATCACTCGCCAGCAAGACCCAGAGGGCAATCCCGACCAGGCCGATCGCTTGCGAAAGCGCGAGCACGGCAAAGACCGCCATCCGCCGCGCGGCGAGACCCGCCACGAAGTCGCCCGCGCCCCACGAAAGCGCACCACCGAGCGCCAGCAGCGCCGCCACGTTCGGTCAGTCGCCGACGGGGCGCGTCGCGGCCTGCGCGTCGAGCTGGTTCGCGTGGTAGAGCACCGCCGCCTCCGCCGTGCGCGCGGCCGGGCGGTCATGGTGGGCAGCAACGGCGTGCAGCAACTCGGCGAGAACCGCCGAGTCGAGCTTGGGCGCTCGCTCCTCGATCAACCGCAGCCCGAGATGGACATGCCCGAGGAGACGCCCTTCCTCGGTCTGGCGAAAAGCGGGACCACGTCCCAGCTCGCGAATGCGGCCGACGTCGTGCAAGAGCGCTGCGCCGAGAAGGAGATCGGCCCGGAGCCGGGGATGGAGTTGCGAGGTCTCGCGACAGAGCGTCGCGACGCCGACCGTGTGCTCGAGGAGACCACCTGCGTAGCCGTGATGCCCGTCGGCGCCGGCCGCGGGAAGCGCTCTCATCCCCGAGCGGATCTCGGGATCCCGCACGAACGAGCCGACGAGCGAGGCAAGCCCAGGATGAGCGATCTCTTCGGCGAGGAACTCGAAGAAGCCGTCGAGCTCGTCCGCGTCGCGACGGAGCGTGGGCGTGAGCTCGGCCGGATCGGCGTCGTCTACCGACTCGACCGCCCGCACCTGCATCTGCAGTCGCCCACCGAATCGCTCGACGCGTCCCAGGACGCGCACCGCGTCACCCTCGCCGAATCGCTGGTCGAGCAGCTCGACGTCGCTCCAGACTCTCGCCTCGATGCGACCGCTTGCGTCCGCGAGCTCGAGGGCGAGATACGGGGCGCCCGACTTGGTGCTCCGCCGCTCCTTCTTGGTGACCGCGAACACGCCCTCCACGGTCCTGTCCTCGGCGAGCTCGGCGATCGTGGTCACGGCTCAGGAGTCTAGGGCTGGAGGGCGTTGGTACGCTCGCCGCGATGGGCGACCTGCAGCCGTTTCGCGCCGTCCGTTACTCCGCTGCGGCCGGTCGGCTCGTCGATCTCGTCGCACCTCCCTACGACGCAGTCGGCCCCGAGGAGCGCGATCAGCTCTTCTCCCGCAGCCCGTTCAACGTCGTCCACCTGACGCTTCCCGAGTCCCCCGAGCAGGCCGTGGACCTGTACGACGACTGGCTCTCGGAGGGAATCCTCACGCGAGAAGGCGAGCCTGCCGCGTGGCTGCTCTCGGAGGGGTACGTCGGCCCCGACGGGATCGGGCGAGAGCGCCGTGGAGTGATCGTCTCGCTCGGGGCCGAGCCGTACGAGACGGGTTACGTGCTGCCGCACGAGCGGACGCATTCCGGCATCCGCGAGGAGCGGCTGCGCTTGCTCCGCGCCACGCGAGTGCAACCGGAGCCCATCTTTCTCCTCCTGGACGGGCAGCTCGAGGACGAGCTTCCGGGCCGGCGACCCGATCTCGAAGCGAACGGCTCGCGGCTCTGGCGCCTCGCGGACTTCGATCCGAGGTCACTCGACGATCGAAGCCTGCTCATCGCGGACGGTCACCACCGCTACGAGAGCGCTCTCGAGCTCGGAGCGGAGCTCGGCACGCAGGTTCGGATCATGGCGTTGCTCGTCGCGACCTCGGATCCCGGCCTGCACGTGTTCCCCACGCACCGGGTGTTCTCGCAGCGGCCGGAGCTCGCGGAGCTCGACGACGGTGAGGCGGCCGACAGCGTGGACGAGGCACTGGCGCTGCTCGCGGCCGAGCCTGAAACGCGGTCCGCGGCGGTCGCGTATCGCCGCGGGCGGATCGCGCTCCTGCGCGGCGAAGAGGGCGAGCTCGACGTCGAGCTCGTCGATCGCTTCGGATTGGACGGGATCCGGTACACGCAGTCGGCAGCGGAGGCAGTCGCGTCCGTCGATCGCAGCGACGCGGACGCAGCGTTCCTGCTCCGGGCGACTCGGGTCGAGGACGTCTTCGCGGTTGCGCGGAGCGGCCGGCGCATGCCGCCGAAGAGCACATACTTCTTTCCCAAGCCGCTGTCGGGCTTGCTCTTCCACGAGCTCGAGTCGTGACCGACTGGCTTGCCGTCTGCCGACTCTGCGTGGCGGACATCCGCGAGGTGCTCCTGCGACTGCCCACGAGAGTCGAGCGCGAGCCGGTGCTCCGGCGCGGTCAGGGCGGGGACGACACGACGGCCATCGACCAGGCCGCCGAGGACGCGGTCGTCACGCGCCTCTCCGCGTTGGAAGACGACTTCGTGCTCGTCTCCGAGGAGCTCGGGGAGAGAACCTTCGGCGCGGGCGGCACGCTGCGGGTCGTCGTCGACCCGATCGACGGCTCCGTCAACGCGAAGCGCGGCATCCCGTTCTTCTCCTTTTCTCTGGCGGTCGCGGACGGGCCGAGGATGGGCGACGTCTTCTTCGGCTACGTCTACGACTTCGGCACCGGGGAGGAGTGGACGGCGGAGCGGGGGAAGGGCGCGTTCCTCCAGGACGAGCGCCTCGGTTCGGTGGCCCCCAAGGACAGGATCGAGATCCTCTCGTTCGAGGGGACGACGGCCGCGGCCATCGCCGAGCGGATCCCGGGCGTTCTCGGGCTCGTCGACCGTGTGCGAGTGATGGGCTCGCTCGCGCTGTCTCTCTGTCACCTCGCGGACGGAAGGGTGGACGCGGTCTGCTCGCTGAAGGAGGCCCGTTCCGTCGACATCGCTGCTGCTCAGCTGCTGGTGCGTGAATGCGGGTTGTCGATCGAGCTCTTCGAGGATCCGCCGTTCACTGCGGCGCCCCTCGATCTCGTCACGCGGTCGCGCGTTGCCGCAGCCGGTACATCCGTGCTCGTGGACGCCCTCTCGACGACACTCCGCTAGGTACGCTCGACTCATGAGGCCCGACCGCGACGCGATCCTGAAAGCGCTCGAGCAGGTCATCGATCCCGAGATCCGGAAACCGGTGACCGAGCTCGACATGGTTCGCGATGTCGTGGTCGACGGACGACGGCGCCGTATCGGTGACGATCGCGCTCACGGTCGCGGGTTGTCCGCTCCGGCACTCGTTCGAGGAGCAGGTGGGCAAAGCCGTCGGACCCGTCGAAGGCGTGACCTCGGTGCGGCTCGGCTTCGACGTGATGAGCCCGCAGGAGAAGGCCGCGCTCGTCTCGCGCCTGCAAGGCGGACGCGAGGGAAAGGAGCGGACGATCTCGCTGTCTCCGAGGACACGTGTCATTGCCGTCGCTTCGGGGAAGGGTGGCGTCGGCAAGTCGACGCTCACCGCGAACCTCGCCTATGCGCTCTCCTCGCTCGGCGAGGAGGTCGGAGTCCTCGACGGCGACGTGTACGGGCATTCGATCCCGCACATGCTCGGTGTCCATCAGAAGCCGATCGCCGTCGACGAGATGATGGTGCCTCCGGTCCGAGGGGATCTGAAGCTGATGTCGATCGGGTTCTTCCTCGAGGAGAACGCGCCGATCATGTGGCGCGGGCCGATGCTGCACAAGGCGCTCGAGCAGTTCCTCTCCGACGTGCACTGGGGCGATCTCGACACGCTTCTCGTCGACATGCCTCCGGGGACCGGTGACGTCGCGATGTCGCTCGGGCAGCTGCTTCCCCGGGCCGAGGCGCTGATCGTCACGACTCCGCAGCCGGCCGCGCAGCAGGTGGCCGTGCGCGCCGCGCAGATGGCGCAGAAGACGGGGATGCGGATCGTGGGAGCGGTCGAGAACATGTCCTATCTCGTCGGGACGGGACAGGAGCTCTTCGGATCGGGAGGCGGACAGGCGCTCGCCGACGAGATCGGAACGACGCTGTTGGCGCGTATTCCCCTGGATCCGGTGCTGCGGGAAGCAGCCGACGACGGCACGCCGGTTCTCGAGGTCGCGCCGGAGTCCGAGGCCGCCCAGGCGATTCTTGCGCTCGCGAAGTCGGTCGCCGCGTCCCGGGCGGGGACGATCCGCAAGCCGCTCACCGTTCTCTAGCCATCCGTGGCCAGCCAGGACGCCCGCATCCGGCTTGCGGCGCTCGGGCTCGACGAGAACGCCGTCGCCGCGCTCGTCGCCCACTTCGAGGACGCGGAGCGGCGGGGAAAGCAGGGACACGGGTTCTCGCGGGTCAGCTGGCTGGAGACGATCGAGTTCGACTCGAACGCACGGCCGTCCCGCGTCGTGGCCGAGGAGGGGTTCGAGCGCTGGGACGGAGGAGGCGCGCTCGGCTATCTCGTCCTGGAGGAGATCGTGAGTGCGACGCTGTCGAATCCTCCCGCGCGCGCCCGGCTCGTGGTCGCAGAGCGCTGTTTCCCGAGTGGTGTGCTCGGCTACTGGGTTCGGCGGCTCGCCGAGCGCGGGCTGGTCGCGGTTCTCACGGCAACCTCGCCGCGTCGGCTTCCGCATCCGCAGGGCGGCCCAGCGCTGACCGGGACCAACCCGCTCGCGATCGCGATCCCCTCGAGCGACGGGCACCCGCTGGTTGCGGACGTGTCCATGGGAGCGGTGACCTACGGCGACGTGCTCGCGGGCCGAGCACGACCCGAAGAGCTCATGCCGTTCGGCGGGGAGCAGGCGCACAAGGCTTTCGCGCTCGCGGCCGGGCTCGAGCTCCTCGTCGGCGCCCTTGCGGGGGAGGAGCACGGAGCGGTGCTCGTCGTCGTGAGGCCTGAGCACGACCCGGTTCCGGACTTTCGAGCGCTGGCGGACGGACGGCGGCTTCCTGGCGACGAGCCGGAGCCCTGAGCGGTTTCAGGCCCGGCTGGAACGGGCACTAGAGCGCGATGGCCGCAGTCAGGGTGCTCTTCCTCCCGACCCTGTGGGTCCTCCTCGGCGCCGTCGTCGCCGCGGTCTACGACTACTTCGAGACGCTCGGCACCACAGCGAAGGTGCTGACCGCCGTCGCGGCAGTCGTCTTGTGGCCGATTCTTCCCTTCGGCTACGAGATCAGGATCACGGACTAGAGGCAGGACCCGCGGCGAGAGCGGCCTCCGCGAGCTCCTGGGCGGCGGCGTGTGTCGTCACCCCCTGCTCGCGGGCGCGTGCGAAGACGCGAGCCAGGGTTTTCGGTATCTCGTGCACCCGCTGCTCCGCGAGCTCGGGGTCGTAGCCACCGGGACGTAGCTCGCAGCTGATGTTGAGGACACCGCCGGCGTTGATCACGTAGTCGGGGGCGTAGGTGATTCCGCGCTCCCGCAGCATCGCGCCGTGCCGATGCTCGTCGAGGAGCTGGTTGTTGGCGGCTCCCGCGACGACTGCGCAGCGGAGCCGGGGGATGGTGTCGTCGTTCAGCACGCCTCCGAGCGCGCACGGCGCGAAGACGTCGCACTTCACGTCGTACACCTCCGCAGAGGGGGCGATCTCTGCTCCAAGATCGGCCGCGGCACGGGCCAACCGTCCCTCGTCGACGTCGGCCGCGACCAGACGGGCACCCGCCTCGACGAGGTGCTCGGCAAGTGCGTACCCCACGCTTCCGAGCCCCTGCACAGCGACTGTCTTGCCCTCGAGGTCAGCGCTGCCCGTGGACTCGAGCACCGCCGCGCCGACTCCCAGGAAGCAGCCGAGGGCCGTCGCGGCGCGCGGATTTCCCCCGCCGCCTTCATCGACGCTCAGGCCGGTGACATGCGTGGTCGAGCGCAGAACCGAGCGGAGATCGGGAATGCCGACGTTCACATCCTCGGCCGTGATGTACGAACCGCCGAAGTCCTCGACGAAGCGCCCCATAGCCTCGAAGAGCTGCTCGGACTTGTCGCGTGGGTCGGCGATGACGACGGACTTCCCGCCGCCGAGGCCGGTGCCGGCGACCGCCGACTTGTAGGTCATCGCCCGTGACAGCCGCAGCACGTCCTCGAGTGCAGCCTCGCCCGTCGAATACGGCCACAGGCGCATACCGCCGAGCGAGGGGCCGAGTCGCGTCGAATGCACGCTGATGTAGGCGCGAAGCCCACTCTCCTCGTCCTCGGCGCGGGCGACGCGCTCGTACCCGTCGACGTCCAGTTCCGTGATTCTCACGAGCTAGCCGTACGTCAGACTCGCGAGGTCGAGCTCGAGGAGTGCCTCGTCCGCAACGAGGACGCAGGCGACTTCGCCGCGCGAGAGGGCGTTCACGACTTCCTCGGCCGTCTTTGCGCGAACGACCACCGGCGTGCCTTCGAGGTGGGCCGCACGCATCCGCTCGAGATCGGAGACGTCGTCGAGGATCAACGTGCCGTCGAGCTCGAGCGTTCCCTGGAGGACGACCTCCGGCACCTTGCGACCCGTGGAGCCGAACCAGCGCTCGCGCATCAGAGGCTCACGGTCTCCGCATGATCGTCGTGGCCATGAGCGAGCGCGATCAGGTCGCGGCGGTGCCCGAGCCAGGTCAGGTCGGTCGCCATGCCGCGAAATCTAGAGGAGCGAGGGCCGAGCCCGCCGCGTTCGCGGACTCGACCCTCGAGCTCGCTAGCGGTTCGTCGCCCGCTCGCCGCACATCCCGGGGTCCTCGCATGGCGAGTGATCCGTGACGGTGACCTTGCGGTTGCCGTTCGAGTCCGACGAGAGGCTGAACCTGACCCACTCGGTGTTGTTGGTCTTGTCCTGCTCGAGGAACACGCCGGTCGGGTTGGTGGTCGAGACGAGGTAGTAGTCGTTCGCATCCGCCAAGCCGGTGAGAACGACCTGCTGCCCATCGGTCGCCTGGTGGTACTGGTCGACCCAGCCCACCGACACGCCCTGGTAGCTCGTGTAGCAGTCCCAGAACGTCTTTCCGCTCGTAGGAGCATTGCCGTCGAGCCGGTACAGGTCGAGCAGGCAGAAGCCGATCTTGATCGAGTTCGAGCCTACGACCGGCCCGGTGGGGCTCCCCCTCCGTACCTCGAAGCGTGCGACGTCGGCGGTGTGCCAGTGGTTGTGCGTCGCGTGATACTCGAAGACGGAGACGGCCTGCTCGTGGACGATCGTGTAACAGGGATCGGCGGGCTTGGGCTGCTCGCCGCACTTGTGCTGGGCGTTCGAGGAGCGGATCTCCTGGATCGCAGTCGTCGTCGGATTGACTCCGAGCTGGTTCTCCGGACGCATCGCCCACGGGCCGCCACCGGTGTTCGCGATCCCGTTCGAGAAGCGCAGGTACTCGTTCTGCTGTTGGTTCACGAGGTTCAGATGGGCGGGAACGACGGTTCGGAGGTCGGGATAGAGCGTGGTCGTCGCTCCACCACCGCCGGGCTTCCCGGCGAACGCCAGGGTTGCGCCGACGGCGAGGACGATGCCACCGGCGACGACCAGGCTCAGGACAGGCGTGCTTTCACTCAGCTCTCCTATCTCTTGGTTTCGGGAACACGATTTTCGCGTATCGAACGGACGGTTGGCATCCCCCGGTGGGCGACTCCTTGTGCGGTTTCCCGTCGCGCGCGATAGTCCTCTGTGACATGCAGCGCACATACCGTCTCGGCAAGCGGGTGAACATTCTCGGCTGGCTCGTCGTCATGCTGGTGGCGCTGCTCGCGGAGGGGGCGATTCAGCGGTTCGAACTGCACGACACCGTCTCGCCGCCATCCGAGACGTTGCCCGCGCTCTGGGACGGCCTCTCGTCAGGCGAGCTCGCAGGCGCTCTTCGGATCACGCTCGTGACCTATCTCGGAGGGCTCGCTCTCGCGATCGTCGTCGGGGTCGTGCTCGGCGTCGTCATCGGAAGCTCGCGCCTGCTGCTCGACGCGTCCTTCGTCGTCCTCGAGTTCCTCCGGCCGATTCCGGCTGTCGCGCTCATCCCGATCGCGTTCCTCTTCTTCGGCACCGGCGCCGAGATGCGGCGGTACATCGTCGCCTACGCGGCCGTCTGGCCGATCCTCGTCAACACCCTGTACGGCGTGCGCGGCTCGGACCGCATGCTGCACGACGTCGCTCTGGCCTCTGGCGTCGGCCGGCTCGGGCGGCTCGTTCGCGTCACCCTGCCGGCGGCGTTGCCGAGCATCACGACCGGGATCAGGGTGAGCGCGTCGATCGGCCTCCTCGTCGCGGTGACCGCCGAGTTCTTCTTCGGGGACGGAGGACTCGGGTCGTACATGCAGCGCCAGCAGGTCGCGTTCCAGCTGCCGGAGATGTACGCCGCCGTCCTGCTCACCGCTCTTCTCGGCTACACGGTCAACGTCGCGCTGCGACTGACCCAGCGGCGCGTCGTCCACTGGAGTGGCGAGGAACGCGTTCAGTGGCCGTGAGGACTGCTCTCGACCGAGCGGGGCGACCGCTGCTCGGGTTCGCCGTGTTCGCGGGCGCGTTCGTGCTCTGGGAGCTGTGGGCCAACGCGGCGGAGTCGTTCCTGGTTCCCCCGGCATCGGACGTGCTCGAGCAAGCCTGGGAGATCTGGCCGACAACCGAGTTTCTCACGGAGGTCGTAGGGAGCCTGAAGCGCCTCGCCGCAGGCTTCGCGATCGGAGCGGCCGTCGGTATCGCCATCGGGCTCGCCACGGGGACATCTCGTCCGCTCAGACGAGCGCTCGACCCCTTGCTCGAGCTTGCGCGGGCGACACCGCCCATCGCGATCGTCCCGGCTCTCTTTTTCACGCTCGGCTTCGGAGACAGCATGCGGATCGCAGTGATCGCCTTCGGCGTGTGTTTCCCGGTCCTGATCAACACCGTGGAGGGCGTTCGTGCCGTCTCGCCCGAGGCGCGCGACACGGCCTCGATGCTGCGCGTGGGCCGAGCGGAACGCATCTTTCGCATCTACCTGCCGGCCTCGCTCCCGTCGATTCTCGCCGGGTTGCGGATCGCGCTCTCGATCGGTCTCGTGCTGGTCGTCATCTCCGAATTTGCCGGCGAGGGCAGCGGTCTCGGGCACTTCATTCTCGATCAGCAGGGACAGTTCGCGTACCCCGAGATGTACGCCGGCATCCTCTTCCTCGGCCTGCTCGGTTACGCGCTCAACCTGCTCTTTCGTCTGGTCGAGCGGCGCGTGCTGGCATGGCACTACGGAGCGGTCGGTGAACGAGGTCGCTGAGGTCAGCGAACGAGGGCATGGCGAGCCGGTACTCCGCGTGTCGGGACTGGGCAAGCGCTACAACGCGAACGGTCCTGCCGCGTTGGTCGACGTCACCTTCGACGTCAGGGCCGGGGAGCTCCTGGCTCTGGTCGGCCCCTCGGGCTGCGGCAAGACGACCCTGCTTCGTCTTCTGTGCGGGCTCATGCGCCCGAGCGAGGGCAGCGTGCTCCTCGACGGCCGGCCCGTCGTACGGCCGCCGCCCGAGGTCGCGCTCGTCTTCCAGGACTACAGCCGCTCACTCTTCCCGTGGTTGACGGTGATCCGCAACGTGATGTTTCCCCTGCGACGCGCGGGGCTGTCGAAAGCCGGGAAGAAGGAGCGAGCCGAGGCGGTCCTAGAGGAGATGGGACTTCACGGCGTTGCAGACAAGTACCCGTGGGAGCTCTCGGGCGGAATGCAGCAGCGCGTCGCGATCGCGCGTGCTCTGGTCTCGCGGCCCGAGCTCCTGCTGCTGGACGAGCCGTTCGCCTCGATCGACGCTCTCACCCGCGCGGAGCTCCAAGACGTCGTCCTGCGAGTCCATCGCGACGTCGAGGGCCGCCGCGTGACGATCGTGCACGTGACACACGACATCGACGAGGCCGTCTACCTCGCCGATCGCGTTCTCGTCCTCAGTCCGAGCCCTGGAAGGGTGGCGAGCGCGGTCGAAATAGGGCTGCCGCGTCCGAGGACGCAGACCGAGACGCGCAGCTCGCCGCGCTTCCTCGAGGTGCGAAACGCGATCCACGAGGTGATTTCGGCGGAGCAAAGGCGTAGCATGGCCACGTCCATCGAAAGCGAGTGACATGCGCGGGACGCCGCGTCTCGTACGAAGCCCGCTGGGATGGGTGCCGCTGTTTCTCTCGATCGCATTCCTTGCAGTTCCACTGGCTAGCTCGGCCACCTCGGAGCAGCGAGACGGCCTTCAGCTGCGAACGGTCAAGATCGCGATCATCGCGACGGATGCGACCGCGCAGGTGATGTACGCAAAGCATCGGGGCTTCTTCGCGAAGCAGGGAATCGATGCCGAGATCACCGTGGTCGGGGACGGGACCCTGACCGTCGCGGCCGTGATCGCGGGCGAAGCGCAGTTCGCGGGGATTCCGGTCGGCGCGCTCGCGATCCTGAAGTCGCGAAACGCGCCGGTCAAGGCCGTTGCAGGCGGCTCGGTGTACGAGCCGAAAGTGCCCACGACGGTGCTCGCGGCAGCGCCGGGGAAGCGGATCAACCGGGCTCGCGACCTCGTCGGCAAGCAGATCGGGCTCGACAGCCTGAACAACATCTCGCACGTTGCCCTCAAGCGCTGGCTCGAGCGTGGCGGGGTCTCCCCGGACGACGTCAACATCACCACGCTGCCGTTCTCCCAGATGATCGCGCCGCTCGTCAACGGCCAGCTCGACGCCGCCTGGCTTCCCGAGCCCTGGGCGACTCAGGCGCTCCAGCGTGGCGCACGGCCCATTGCCTATCCCTTCGATGCCGTGTGCTCCCAGAACTGCCTCTTGACAATGTGGATGTCACATCGAAACGTCGATCCCGAGCTCGCCGCGCGGTTCCGGAACGCGGTTCAGGCCGCGGCCGTGTGGGCGAACGTGAAGAAGAACCAGGTCGCAAGCGGCCGCATCCTCGCGAGGTACGCGCCGGTCGACGCCAAGGTTCTCGCGAAGATCACCCGGATCGCGTATGCGACTCGACTTCGGCCGCGCTCGGGACAGCCGTGGATCGACCTCTTCGCCGAGTACAAGCTGATTCCCGAGTCGTTCTCCGCGGTCGACCTCGTCAAGTAGCCGTCAGCTCTCCCCCCTCGGCCACGCCGTCGATGCGATTCACGACGTGATTTCCGCTGAGTAGCGGAGTACCATCACGAGGTCCACCGAAACGGGGGGTGAATCGTGCGCTTGACGTTCGGCTCGGCGAGAAACCCGTTGGCATGGCTTTTCGCCTGCCTCCTCGTCGCTCTGCTCGCAGTCCCGCTGGCGAGCTCGGCAACCTCCATCGCAGGGGACGCTCGGCAGCTGCGGAAGGTCAAGGTCGCGATCATCGCGGTGGACGCGACCGGGCAGGCGATGTTCGCGAAGCACCGGGGCTTCTTCGAGAAGCAGGGACTCGACGTCGAGCTGATGGTCGTCGGGGACGGGACGCTCACGGTGCCGGCAGTGCTCTCGGGGGAAGCACAGTTCGCGGCGATTCCGGTCGCCGGGCTCGCGCAGTTGAGGTCGCGGAACGCGCCGGTAAAGGCTGTTGCCGGCGGCTCGCTCTATGAGCCCAAGGTTCCGACGACGGTGCTCATTGCCTCGCCGGGCAAGCGGATCAGCCGCGCTCGCGATCTCGTCGGCAAGCGCATCGGCGTCGACTTCCTGAACAGCATCGCGCACATCGGGCTCCTCCGCTGGCTCGACCGCGGAGGCGTTTCCCCGGAGGACGTCGATATCTCGACGCTCCCGTTCCCCCAGATGATCGCGCCCCTCGTCCGTGGCCAGCTCGACGCCGCGTGGCTGCCCGAGCCCTTCGCGACCCAGGCGCTCCAGCGCGGCGCGCACATCGTCGCCCTCCCCTTCGACGCCGTCTGCTCCCAGGACTGCCTCCTGACCATGTGGATGTCCCACCGAAACGTCGACCAGGAGCTCGCGGCGCGGTTCCGGAACGCGGTTCAGGCCGCGGCGGTGTGGGGAAACCAGAAGCGAAACCAGGAGGCGAGTGGCCGCATCCTCGCCAGGTACGCACCGGTCGATGCCAAGGTGCTCGCGAAAATGACCCGGTTTGCGTACGCGACTCGACTTCGGCCTCGCTCGGGGCAGCCGTGGATCGACCTCTACGCGGAGTACAAGCTGATTCCCGAGTCGTTCTCCGCCACCGACCTCGTCAAGTAGCTCGTCGCGAGCCGACCATGACCGCGATGGTCGGACGCGCCGCCGAGCTCGCCGCTGTCGAGCGTTTCCTGGACAGGGTGCACTCGCGGGCTTCGGCGCTGCTCATCCAAGGCGAAGCCGGGATCGGCAAGACCACCATCTGGCTGGCGGCGATCGAGAGCGCGACCTCGCGAGGCGTTCTCGTCCTGCAAGCACGACCTGCCGAGAGCGAAGCCAGGCTTTCGTACGCCACGGTGGCCGACCTCGTGGACGCGGTGTTCGACGAGACTCGACGCTCCCTGCCGCCCGTCCAGCAGCGAGCGTTGGCAGTTGCCCTCCTGCGGTCGGAGGCGGACGAGCCTGCACAGCCCCGCACCACGGCGACCGCGCTCGTGGGAGTTCTCGCCGCGTTGGCCGAGAAGCAGCCCGTGCTCGTCGCGGTCGACGACGTCCAGTGGCTCGATCCGGCGTCTGCAGCCGCGCTCGCGTTCGTCGCGCGCCGGCTGCCGAGCCGCTCCGGACTGCTCATGACTCGGCGGGGCGTTTCCGGTGACGAGCCCCCGGTCGGCCTCGCTCGCGCGCTGCCCGAGGGTGCCTTCGAGCAGCTCGAGCCGGGACCCTTCTCCCTGGCGGCGCTTCACCACCTGATCTCGGGCCGGTTCGGGTCGGCGCCTGCTCGCCCCGTGCTTGCTCGCATCGCCGAAGCGTCCGCCGGCAACCCCTTCTTTGCGCTCGAGATCGCCCAGGCGCTCGGCGGCGACTGGAGCGACCTCCCTCCGGGAGAGCCCTTGCCGGTCACTCGGAGCCTGGAGGAGCTGGTTTCCGAGCGGATCACCGGCTTGTCCGAGCCGGCTCGCCTGGCCGCGCTCGCATGTGCTGCGCTGTCTCGGCCCACGGCGGCGACCGTCGTGGCGGCTGTGTCGGAGAGCGTGGACGGCGGGCGTGGACTGCTGGAGGCGGAGGAAGCGGGCGTGCTCATCGTCGCGCCCGATCGGGTCCGCTTCACCCATCCGCTGCTGGCGTCGGCCGTCTACGGATCGGCGACCGCGGAGCGGCGTCGGCAACTGCACGCGAGCCTGGCTACGGTCGTCACCGATCTCGAGGAGCGGGCGCATCATCTCGCGCTCTGTACGAGAGAGACCGACGAGACGGTCGCCGCCGAACTCGAGCGCGCCGCGGCGCAGGCGGCGAACCGGGGCGCCCAGCAGGCTGCGTCCGAGCTGTACGCGGGAGCCCGCCGCCTCACTCCGGGCGAGAGCGACTCGGCGGATCTCCACCGGCGCGGTCTCGGGGAGGCTTCGGCGCTGTTCGCTCTCGGCGACGTTGACGGCGCCCGCGTACGTGCTCGCGTCGTCGCAGAGAGCTCCTCCACGGATGCTCTTCGTGCTCGTGCGCGCCTCCTGTTGGGTGAGGTCGCGTGGGTCGCAGGTGGAGACGCCATCGAGGAGCTCGACCTCGCCCTCGAGGGCGCAGTCGGCGACGCCGAGCTCACGGCACTCGTGCTGCGCAAGCTCGTGAACGTCACGGTGGGCCACGATCCGGCGCGCACAATCGAGCGCGCCCGCGCGGCCGTGGCAGCGATCGATCCCGAACGCGACCCCGCTGCGCTGGCATCCGTCTACTTCGATTGGGCTTACGCGGAGATGGTCCGTGGGAACGGAGCGCAGGACGAGTTGCTCGAGAATTGGCGGACGTTCGAGGAGCGAGCCGGTCCAGACGCGCCGAAGAGCCTGTTCGGCGTCTTCTACGTGAACGCGGTCGACGACTTCGAGGCAGCACGAGCCCGTTTCGCCTTCGAGGATCGCTGGTACGCCGAGCGAGGCGAGGACGTGTGGCGCGCCGAACGGCGCATCCACTACGGGTCGGCGGAGCTTCGGGCCGGGCAGTTCGAGCTCGGAGAGCAGCTCATCGAAGAGGGCTGTGAGACGCTCGCACAGGTCGCCACTCCCGGTCCCTGGGCGGCGACGTTCCGGATCCGGGCGATCGTCGATGTGCACAGGGCCAGAGCCGACCGGGCACGCGAAACGCTGCTTCCCCTGATCGTCCAGGCCGAGAGCGCCGGACGCGCGTGGTGGGAGGCGCTGTTCCTGTCGGGGCTTGCCTTCGTGGAGTTCGCCGACGGGAATCATGGAGAGGTCGATCGCGTGCTGGCGCGGATGCACGAGCGAGTCGCCTCCGTCGGGGTCCGTGACTTCCTTCCCGATCGGAGCGAGCCGTACCACGTCGAAGCTCTCGTGGCGCTCGGCGAGCCCGAGCGCGCCCGGGAGGTGCTCGAACGGCTCGAGTGGCGCGACCGAACCCTTCCGCGGCTCTGGATCGCGACGACGTTGCCCCGTGCGCGCGCTCTCGTTCTCACTGCAGAGGGCGATCTCACCGGCGCGCTCGCAGAGCTCGAGCAGCTGGACGAAGAGGCAGCGGCGAAGCTCCCCTTCGACCTGGCGTGGTCACTCCTAGTTCGCGGACGGCTGCTTCGGCGCGTGAAGCAAAAGCGTTCAGCGGCAGACGCGCTCCAAGAGGCGCTCACGATCTTCGAGCGTCTCGGCGCGCCCGCGTGGGAAAAGCACGCTCGTGCGGAGCTGGATCGCATCGGCCTCCGGCGGTCGTCGGATGAGCTGACGGTCACCGAGCGACACGTGGCCGAGCTGGCAGCTCGAGGTCTGACGAACCGGGAGGTCGCGACGAGAGCCTTCATGAGCCCGAAGACCGTCCAGGCCAATCTCACCCGCGTGTACCGCAAGCTCGGGATCGGCTCCCGGGCCGAGCTCGGCGCGCGAATGGCCGAAGAGCGTTCGCACGAAGTTCCACAGAAGTAGGCAAACGCCCGATTCCTCGCCGGACCTCCGGGCGTAGCGTCGAGTGCCTGTCGGCATGAACGCATTCGACGAGTCAGGAGGAGACATGAGACGCACGAAGTTGTCTTTGTCCATCGCGGCGGCAATCGTCGTCGCGCTGGCGATCGCTGGAACGGTCGTCGCCACGGGAAGTGCCGGATCCGCCCAGTCGGCCGCGAATCAGCTGGCGGGTACCTGGCAGGCCACGGTCAACCGACCGGCGCCGCTGCCACAGCTTCAGTCGCTGCAGATCTTCACGAGCGACGGAAGCGCGATCGAGATGTCCAACGAGTGGCCCGCGACGCGGTCTGCCCTGTACTCGAGCTGGGAGCGTGTCAGCGGCCGCCAGTACGCGGCGACCGGCGTGCACTTTCTGTTCAATCCGCAGACCGGGGCTCTCGTCGGTTCGCGGAAGATCAACCGGACGATCGAGCTCTCCGAGGACGGACAGTCGTTCTCGGCGGTCGCCCGGGTGACGACGTTCGACCCGAGCGGAGCCGTGCTCGGAGTCGGGACGGCGATCTCGTCCGGCGAGCGCATGCTGGTCGAGCGGATCCAGCCATGAGGCCGGTTCGGGAGCGCATGCGCAACGTCGCGACGCCATCGAGCTCGGCGGTGGGCGATCGAGCCGAGCGGTTCCAGCTTCTCGCCGCTCTGCTGATCGCAGCCGCGATCGGAGCGACTTTCTTCCTCACGGGTTTCTGGGCCGGCTCGGCGCATGGCGGCTCGGCGCCAGACGCGAGACCCGAAGCAAGGCCGCTGGCCTGACTGGTTCCTTCCGATCTGGGACGCCTACGACCGGAGCCCGAAAGTGACGCCCGACACCGACTTCGCATTGCTGTACGAGACGAGACCCGGAAGACTGGCTCGCGCGGCCCAAGCGGCCATGGCCGATGCCGCGAAGTTACGAGCCTCGGACGTTGCTCACGGCAGGTGATGCGCTGGATCAACACCCACATTCTCGAGCCCGAGCGCCATGGCTGCCTCGAGTGACAGCTCACGACCGACTGCCCGGCCCTCTTCGAACTCCGCAGTCGGCGTGGGCGAGCACGCGGCCGGGCTCGATCGCTCCGTGGATCCAGCGGCCCGCCGGGCGCCCTTTCGTTCTCGGCCTCCGCCGCGCCCCAGAGAATGCCTGCGCGCCGGCGATCTCCAGCCTCGGCCGCAATCTCTGCCAGCAGGCCGAGCTCGTAGACGACGGCTTTCCGATCCCGCATCGCCTGCGAGATCGAGAGCGCGTCCCGCGCGCTCTCACGGGCGTCGTCGAGCCTGCCGAGTCGCCAGTGACACGGCGCCGATCTTCGCCAGGTTGCCTGCGAGCCACCACCGAAAGCCGACGCTTTCGCAGAGGTCCCGACTCTCCTGAAGGAGCTCGAGCGCGTGCTCGAGCTCGCCTGCGGCGATGGCGACGTCGGCGAGGGAGGTCAGCGCCTGCGCCGCGCCCTTCGGGAATCCGATGCGACGATGGCCCGCGAGGCTCTCCTCCGCCAATGCCTGCACGCGCTGCCAGTCGCCGCGTTGGGCGACGGTGTTCGCGAGGCGATGGAGGAGCACCGCGACCGCTCGCTCGTCGTTCGTGGTGCGGGCCATGGCGAGCGAACGCGAGAACAGGTCCTCGGCAACGGCCGTGCTTCCGTGCATGTTCTCCATGCCGCCCTGAACACGCAGCGCGCGCAGGACGAGGCTGTCGGGAACACCCGAGCTCTTCTCGAGCAGGACCGCGGCCCAGTCCCTGCCCTCCTGCGAGCCGTTCGTCGCCCAGTAGTTCTCGAGTGCGACGACGAGCTCCAACCCGACTTCGCGTTCCTCGGTCTCGAGCGCCCACGTCAGCGCTGCTCGCATGTTGTCGCGCTCGGGGATGGCGAGATCGTGTCGCTGTTGGCCTTCCGCTTCGGCATCGAGATTGGCCGAGCGCGCGACCGCGAGGTAGTGCTCGGCATGGCCACGCCGCGCGCCGTCGGCCTCGCCTTCGGCTGTGAGCTTCTCGGTGGCCAGCTCGCGGATCGTCTCGAGCATCCAGTAGCGGGGGCCGACCTCGCTTGCCCGGCGGCGAAGCAGGCTTTTGTCGAGCAGCGACTGGAGTGTGTCGGGGTCGGCGCTGCACACCGCTTCGGCGGACTCGTACGTACAACCTCCGGCGAAGACCGACAGTCCGCGAAAGAGCTTCTGTTCGGCGTCGTCGAGAAGGTCGTACGACCACTCGATGGTCGCTCGGAGCGTCTGCTGGCGCGGGTCGGCGTCGCGGCCGGCCTTGAGCAAGTCGAGCCTCTGGGAGAGGCGCTCAAGGAGCTGCTCGGGCGAGAAGACGACGGTGCGGGCGGCGGCGAGCTCCAGTGCCAGCGGCAGATTGTCGAGACGCGAGCAGAGCTCGACAACCGCGGGAGAGACTTCCAGCGTGGGCGAAAGCGCGCCGGCGCGAGCCATGAAGAGCTTCACGCCGTCGTCGTCCGCGAGGGTGGGAACGGCGTACACGTGCTCGCCCTGAAGCTGGAGCCGCTCGCGGCTCGTGACAAGGATCGTCGGCCGCTGGGCGGCGCGCAGCCGCGCGATCTCCTGGGCGATCTCGGGCAACAGGTGTTCGGCGTTGTCGAGCAGAAGCAGTGCGCGTTTCCCGCCCAGTCGTTCGATCAGGCTGGCAGCGAGCTCGCGGCCAGGTTGCTCCTCGACCTGCAGCGCCTCCGCGAGCGAGGAGACGAGCAGGTTTGGGTCGCGGAGCGGAGCCAGCGACACCCACCAGATCCCGTCGGGATGACCCTCGGCTGCCTCGGCCGCCGCCTGAAGTGCGAGCCGCGTCTTCCCGGTGCCGCCCGGGCCGGTCAGGGTCAGGAGGCGCATATGGTCTCCCTGCAAGAGCTCCACGATCTCCGCGAGCTCGGTCTCCCTTCCCACCATCTCCGTCGTTGGGACCGGCAGGTTCGTCCGGTACAGGCTCTTGAGCGGCGGGAACTCGCCCTCACCGAGCTGGAAGACTCGCTCTGCCGCGGCGAGGTCCTTGAAGCGATGCTCGCCGAGATCGAGCAGCGGCAGCGTGCTCAGCGCGGCGGTGGTTGCGGACACGAGCACCTGCCCGCCGTGGCCGGAGGCGGCTATACGAGCGGCGCGATGAACATCGGCGCCGACATAGCCCTCGTCGGTGAGGAGCGGGGTGCCGGTGTGCAGACCGATCCGAACCTGTACCCGGCCCGAGCTCAGCTCCTCGACGATCCCGCGCGACGCAGCGAGCGCTCCGGGGGCAGTGGGGAACGCGAAGAAGAAGGCGTCTCCCTGGGTGTCGACCTCGGCGCCCCCTTGTGAGGCGCATGACTCGCGCACGATCCGCCGGTGCTCGGCGAGGGCGGACGCATAGATGTCGACACCGAGCTCGTCGAGGAGCCTGGTCGAGCCCTCGATGTCGGTGAAGAGGAACGTGACGGTGCCGCCCGGGAGATCGGTGCGCACGGCGAGATCATGCCGGGGGTCGGATCAGAAGGAAAGCGAGGTGGCCGCGTCGGAAGCCAGATCGAGAATCGGCTGCGCGGCGAAGAACGATCCGACGGTCACGACGACCGCGGCCGTCACGGCGACGCCGAGGGCGAGCTCGCGGGGTGGCGACCCACCGGCTGGAGCAAGACGGAGCTCGGCCCCCGAGCGCATGTACAGCCACCGCACGATGTTCAGGTAGTACGCGAGCGAGAGCGCCGTCGCGGCGACGCCGACGAGCACGAGCCACCAGTCGCCCGCCTCGTAAGCGGCCGAGAACACGAACAGCTTCCCGAAGAAGCCGCCGGTGAGCGGGAAGCCCGCCATGCCGAGCATGAAGATCCACAGGGCGACACCGTAGAAGGGTCGCTCCCAGCCGAGCCCGGCGAGACCCTCGAGCGTGACCGGCTTGTCGAGCTCGCGCTCCCTCGCGGCGACGACTGCGAACGCGCCGACCGACATCGCCGCATAGGGAACGAGGTAGAAGAGGAGGGCCTCGGTGCCCCGCTCGCTGGCCGCTGCGATCGCGATCAGCATGAACCCCGCGTGCGAGACCGAGGAGAAGGCGAGGATCCGCTTCACGTCGCGCTGGGCGAGCGCCGCAAGGTTGCCCCACGCCAGTGAGATGCATGCGATCACCGCCACCGCGATCGTCCAGATCTCGCTCTCGTCCGGAAACGCCGTGGTCAGCACGCGCAGGGTGACGACGAGCGCCGCGGCCTTCGTGGCGGCGGCCATGAACGCGGTGACGGAGGTCGGCGAGCCCTGATAGACGTCAGGCGTCCACATGTGGAACGGCGCGGCGGAGATCTTGAACGCGAGCCCCGCGAGGATCATCGCCAGGCCGGTGACGAGGAAGGCGTCGTCTCCCGCTTCCGCTGCGGCGATCTGCGCGAAGCCCAGCTCCTCGGTCGCGCCGAAGACGAGCGCGGAGCCGAAGAGCAGCACCGCCGAGCCGAATCCGCCGACGATGACGTACTTCAGCCCGGCCTCGAGGGAGGTCGCACGATCGGTGTCGATCGCGACGAGGATGTAGAGACAGAGCGAGAACCATTCGAGCCCGAGGAAGAGCGTCATCAGGTTCTCCGCCTGGACGAAGAACATCATCCCGGCCGCCGCGGCCGCGAGGAGCGAGTAGAACTCGGCATCGTGGCCCCGCCTGCGCTCGGACCAGGCGGCGAACACGACGACCGCGCCCGTGATCGCGAGAATGAGCTGCGCCAGCGCGCCCAGCTGATCGCGAACCATCGACTCGGAGAGCAGGACCTCCGGCTGCGGTGTCTCGTCGAAGACGATCCCGGCGAAGACCGCTGCGACGACGAATCCCGCGAAGACGACGACGGCGGAGACGGTCTTGCGCATCCAGGCCGGGACGAGGACGGCCGCGAGCAGCGCGATGCCCGAGGCTCCGAGCAGCGCGAGCACGGGGGAGAGCGCGAGCCAGTCGACCTTGGGAGTGTCGATCAGCGGAATCCCTCCGAGATCACGCGAGCGGGCTCATCGCCCGGGAACGAGCTCTGGCTGACGAGCGCGGGCCAGACGGAGAGTGCGATCAGGCAGGCGACCAGCGGAAGCACGAGCGCGAGCTCTCCGAGCCTCAGGTCGAGCGCCTCATCACGGACAGCGCTCCCCGGCCGCACGTGCAGCACCGCCGAGATGAGCCGGAGCACGTACATCGCCGCCAGCACGATTCCGAGCGCGACCACGGCCGCGTAGCCCCAGCCGTTCTCGTACACGCCGGCCATGATCAGGAACTCGCCCGCGAACGTGACCGACCCCGGAACTGCGAGCGCGACCATCCCGGCGACGAGGAGCACGGTTGCGAGCACGGGACGTCCGCGCGCCATCCCACCGAGCACCTCGAGCTCGCCACTTCCGCAGCGGCGCTCGACCATCCCCACGAGCAGGAACATCGTCGCGGAGATGAGCGCGTGGGCGACCGACAGCAACACGGCGCCGTCGAGCCCGAGATCGTTCAGAGCGAAGAGCCCGAGGACGATGAGCCCCATCTGGGCGAGCGACGAGTAGGCGACGATCCCGCGCAGGTCGGGAGCGCGAAACGCGAGGAGTGACCCGTACACGAGCCCCGCTGCTGCGAGGACGAGGATGACGCCCGTGAAGTCCTCGACCGGCTCGGGGAACTTCGCGAGCACGATGACGATGAACCCGTACACGGCGGTCTTCGACACGATCGCCGAGAGAACTGCGGCCACCTCGGGTGGAGCTTCGCGATAGGTGAGCGGAAGCCAGCCGTGGAGCGGGAAGAGCGGCGCCTTCACCGCGAAGGCGACGGCGAAGCCGAGGAAGATCCAGGTGTTGTCGCTCGTCCCCGAATCGAGCAGGCTGAAGGTGTCCTGCGTGACGCCGAAGGCGACGACCGACGCGAGCATCAACAGCGACCCGGCCATCGTGTAGACGACGAAGGTCAGCGTCGCTGCCTGCCGCCTGGCGCCGCCCCACACTCCGACGAGCACGTACAGGGGAATGAGCATCGCCTCGAACGCGACGTAGAAGAGCAGGACGTCCTGCGCTGCGAAGGTCGCGACCACTGCTCCCGTCAGGAGGAGCATCAATGCGTGGTAGGCGCGTGGCCGGTCGCGCCCGACCCAGAGCGCATAGCCGATTGCCGCCGCGGAGACGACGACGGCCGCGCCCGTCAGCCAGAGCGAAAAGCCGTAGAACCCCACCGCATACGAGATGCCCAGGCTCTCGATCCACTCCTCGTTCGCCCCGAGCTGAACCCCACTCTCGTCGAAGTCGAACCGCGCGGCGGTCGCGATCCAGAGCCCGACCTCCATCAGCGCGGCGAGGAAGGCGAGCCCGGCCGTCAGCTCGCGCGCCAGCGGCAGGATCGCGATGACGAGCGCGGCCGCGATCGGGAGCAGGATGAGAGCGGTCGTCAGCACCGGCTAGCGCACCGCCACGAACACGATGACGAGGACACAGACCGAGAACGCGATCGCGACTGCGTAGGTGCGGAGGAGCCCGCTCTGGAAACGCGCGAGACCGTCGCTCGCAAGGATCGTCCCGGAGCCGATCTCGTCGAGCGAGCCCTCGATGACCGGCTCCTCGACCCTGCGCCTGAGCGCGCTCGAGAGTGCCGCGGCCGGACGGTAGAAGAGCGCGTCGTAGAGCTCGTCGAAGTAGAACTTGTGCTCGAAGACGCGCCACGCGCTCGGTGTGGTCACGAGCTGGCGGTCGTGCAGGAAGGCGCGTCGCGCGAAAAGGAGCCCGACGATCCCGAGCGTCACCGAGATCGCGCTGACGAGATAGTCCTGCGCAGCCGTCGCCTCGACGAGCGGCTCGCCGGTCTCTTCGACCCAGTGCGTGAACGGGTGCCAGACACCGGGAATCGAGAGCAGGCCGCCGATGGTCGAGAGCACCGCCAGCACTCCCACCGGAAGCAGCATCGACAGCGGCCCCTCCCCGTGGTGACTGTCGCCGGCCTTTTCGGTGACGGTCACCGGCTCCTTCGCTTCTCCCTGGAACACCGTGAAGTAGAGCCGGAACGAGTACGCCCCGGTGAGCAACACACCGACGAGGCAGGCGATGAAGAGCGTCCAACCGAGGGCGTCGCCGCGAGAGAGCGCCGACGCGATGATCGCGTCCTTCGACCAGAACCCCGCGAAAGGCGGGAGGCCGACCAAGGCGACGGTGCCGATGAGGAACGCCACGTGTGTCCGGGGAAGTGCCGTCTTCAGGCCGCCCATCCGGCGGATGTCCTGCTCGTCGTGCAGGTGGTGGATGACGACGCCCGCGGCAAGGAAGAGCAGCGCCTTGAAGAAGGCGTGCGTCAGCAAATGGAAGATCGCGAAGCCGTAGGCGCCGACCCCCGCGCCGACGAACATGTAGCCGATCTGGGACATCGTGGAGTACGCGATGACGCGCTTGATGTCCCACTGCACGAGCGCGACGAGGCCGGCGACGAGGAGCGTCACGGCGCCGAGGATGGCCGCGAGAGCCTGGACGTCCGGCGCCGCTTCGAAGATCGGGTGCGCCCGCACCAGCAGGTAGACGCCTGCGGTGACCATCGTCGCCGCATGGATGAGGGCAGAGACCGGGGTCGGGCCCTCCATGGCGTCCGGGAGCCAGGTGTGCAACGGGATCTGGGCGGACTTCGCCGCCGCGCCGCCGAGCAGGCCGAGGGCGACGAGATTCACGATCGTGCTCGAGAGCCCGTCGACCTCGTCGAAGACCCCGCTGAACTCGAGCGTCCCCGTGCTCCAGATCAGCAGGACGAGCGCCAGCGCAAAGGTCGCGTCGCCGATCGCGTTCATGACGAACGCCTTCTTGGCGGCAGCGACCGCCTCGGGGCGCTTGTGCCAGAAGCCGATCAGCAGGTACGACGCGAGCCCGACCAAGCCCCAGCCGACGAGGAGGAGCAGGAAGTTGCCCGCCTGCACGAGCAGGAGCATCGAGAAGACGAACAGCGACATGTAGGCGAAGAACCGGCGCTCCTCGTCGTCGCCGGCCATGTAGCCCAGCGAGTACCAGACGATCAGCCCGCCGACCCCGGAAACGATCAGCATCATCACGACCGAGAGCGGGTCGACGAGGATCTCGAAGCCGACCTGGAAGTCGCCCGCGGCGAGCCACGTGTACGCGGTGGAGAGGTGCTCGCGCTCCTCCGCGTCGCGTGACCAGAGGCCGAAGAAGGCGACGAGCGCGCCCGCGAAGGCGACGAAGGTCGTGAGCGTCGAGATCAAACCGGCGAGACGACGGGAGATCCAGGGTCCGGTCAGGGTGATCGTGAGCGCACCGGCGAGTGGTGCGAGCAGACAGATCCAGGCGCCGGCGGTCATGCGTCGCAGGGGTCAGGCTTCAGCCTGACCCCACGCAGCTCTGCTTCGACGGCGCCTCTCATCAGCCGCGGAGCACGCTTGCCTGGTCGACGTCTAGGGCCATGTCCCGCCTAGCCATGGCCACGATGAGCCCGAGCCCGATCGCGACCTCCGCCGCGGCGACCGCCATCACCGCCAGCGCGAAGATCTGGCCGTCGAGGCTCCCATGCTGGCGCGCGAACGCGATCAGGGCGAGGTTCGCGCCGTTCAGCATGATCTCGAGCGAGAGGAGCACCACCAGCGGGCTACGCCGGAGCATGACTCCGAGCGACCCGATTCCGAAGAGCGCCGCCGAGACGATCAGATACCAGCCCACGCCAGGACCGGACATCAGGGCCGTTCCTTCTCGTGCGTCGTCCCGAGCACGACCCCGCCGATGGCGGCGATGAGCAAGACGATCGAGGTGATCTCGAACGCGAGCAGGTGGTCGGTGAGGAAGAGCTCGCCGATCGCTGCCGGGCTCCCGAACGCCTCCGAGATCTCGGCGGGATCCTTGAGGTCGTCACCCCACGCAAGCCCGAGCACGACGACGACCTCGACGAGGAGCGCGACGGCCGCGACCACCGCCGCGGTCTGCAGGATCGGCGAACCGCCCGCCCAGGGGGCGTCCGCACGTCCGCCCAGATAGGCGATGACGAAGAGGAACATGACCATCACCGCGCCGGCGTACACGAGCACCTGCGCGGCCGCCAGGAACTCCGCCGCGAGCAGGAGGTAGAGAACCGCGAGCGAGGCGAGGTTCCCGATCAGCGCGAGGGCGGAGTAGAACGGGTTCGTGAGGGTGACGACGGCGATGCCGCTCCCGAGACAGGCGCCCGCCGCCACGAACCACACGATCCAGACAAGGACGTTTCCCATCTAGTTCCGCAGACAGAATCCGCTCGCGCGGATTCTGGTCGCTCAAGATCCCTAAAGGCGTCCGCTCCGCGGCCGCTGTCTCGGTGGTGACTCTGGCGCCTTCACGAGCTGGTCTTGTACGACGGCTCGGGCGTGTCGTACCGTGCGGCATCGGCGACCGGGACGCGCTTGATCGGCTCCGCCAGGAGCATGTCCTTCGTGTAGATGAGGTCGTCGCGCGAGTACTCCGCGATCTCGAACTCGTTGCCGAGCGTGATCGCGTCGAACGGGCAGGCGAGCTCGCAGTACCCGCAGAAGATGCAGCGGCTCATGTTGATCTCGTAGATCCGCGCGTACCGCTCGCCCGCGGAGATCCTGTTGCCGGGCGCGTTCTCCTCCGCGACCACGCGGATGCAGTCGGCGGGGCAGGCGGCCGCGCAGAGCGAGCAGCCGACGCACTTCTCGAGGCCGTTCTCGTGCTTCCACAGTCGATGCCGACCGCGGAAGCGCGGGTAGACGGGTCGCTTGTACTCGGGGTACTGCTGCGTGATCGGCCGCCGGAAGATCTGCTTGAAGGTGACCGCGAAGCCCTTGAAGCTGTCCAAAGGTTGCGGCATCAGAGCCAGACCACCAGGACGGCGGTCACGATCGCGTTCAGCGTCGCGAGGGGCAGCAGCACCTTCCAGCCGAAGCGCATCAGCTGGTCGTAGCGCAGGCGCGGCAGCGTCGTCCGCATCCAGATGAAGAGGTAGAGCAGGATCAGGAGCTTGAGGAGGAACCAGAGCGGTGCCAGCCAGCTCGGCCCGTCCCAGCCCGGCCCGTGCCAGCCGCCGAAGAACAGCGTGATGCAGAGGCCGGAGAGCGTGATCAGGTTGATGTACTCGCTCATCGTGAAGAGGCCGAAGCGCATGCCGCCGTACTCGGTGTGGTAGCCGGCGACGAGCTCCTGCTCGGCCTCCGGGAGGTCGAACGGTGCGCGGGCGGTCTCGGCGGTGCCGGCGAAGAGGAAGATGACGAGCCCCACGAACTGCGGCACGAAGTACCAGACGGGGCCTTCCTGGGCGGCGACGATCTCGGTCAGCGAGAGCGATCCGGCCATCAGCACGACGCCGAGCACCGAGAGCGCGAGCGCGACCTCGTAGGAGACGAGCTGCGCGCAGGTGCGCATCGAGCCGAGAAGCGCGTACTTCGAGTCCGAGGCCCAGCCCCCGATGATGAACCCGTACACGCCGACCGAGCCGATCGCGAAGACGAGGATCAGGGCGATGTCGACATCCGCGACCTGGCCGGGGATGTAGACGCCCCCGACCTCCCAGCCCGGCCCGAAGGGAATCACCGAGAACGTGGTGAGGGCGGTGAACGCCGCGAGGAACGGCGCGAACAGATACAGGCGATCGATTGCCGCGGTCGGATAGAAGCTCTCCTTGTTCAGGAGCTTCACGAGGTCTGCGATCGGCTGCAGAAGCCCGTACGGTCCGGCCCGGTTCGGCCCGTAGCGCAGCTGCATCCGCCCCATCACCTTGCGCTCGGCGAGGGTCAGGTAGGCGAAGGTCGCCATGACGAGGTTGATGACGATGGCCGACTGGATCAGGCTCACGTACCACTCGACCTTCACGACTTGACGACCTCGACCGTGGCGTGCAGGTCGGCGGCGTGCTCCTCGGCCACCCGAGCGATTCCTTCGACCAGACGCCGGTTGACGCGCGCGCGGAGCTCGACCGACGTTCCGTTCGAGCGGACGAGCACCGTGTCCCCGGAGGAGATGCCGCGCTGCCTGGCGTCCGGTGCGGAGATCTCGACCTCGCGCTCCGGGCGTTGGAACTCGAGCTCGCGAACCCGCTCGACCGCGGGGCCCGAGAGGAACGCCCGGTAGCGGTGCAGCTGAAGCTCTCCGGCGCTGCGCTCGGGCGAAGACGCCGGCTGGGCGGCAGCGGCGGGTGCCTCGTACTGCGTCCTCGTCGGGAGCCCCGCTCGCAGGCCGATCTCGTCGAGCGAGAGATCCTGGAAAAGGCGCTCCGAGAGCTCGGCGAAGACGCCGGATACATGCGGTGAGATCTCGACGTCGAAGCGGGCGGCGAGCTTCGAGATCCACGCGAGCTCGTCCGGACACGGCGGTGCCACGGCCCGGCGCAACCGTTGCAGGCGTCCCTCGAGGTTCATCGTGGTGCCCTCTCGTTCCAGCGCTCCGGTCGCCGGCAGGATCAGGTCCGCCCAGCCTCCGGCCAGCTCGTGGAACATCGTCACCACGATCACCCGCTCCGCCTGCTCGGCGAGCGCTCTCACACCCGGGTCGGCCGCGGCGTCCTCGCCCGAGACCACGAGCACGCTGATCGTCTCCGGCCTCGTCTCGTCGGCGTCCGCCGCCGCCGACCACGCGGCTGCGACTGCGCGCCCGTTGGGGGTCACCGGGAGATGGAAAGCTCCGCAACCCGGCTTGTCAGCAAAGCCGAGCTCGTGGGCGAGCTCTGCGATCCGGGCGCCGCCACCACCCCCGGGGCCGGACCAGATGAGAACGGCCCGATCCGCGCGTCGCAACCGCTGGCCGAGCTCGTTGCCGGTCTCTGCGATCCGTCGACAGAACTCCGCCGAGCCACCAGGTGCGACCTGCATCGTCCCCGTCGGGGAGCCGACGACGATCTCGGCCCCGCGACGCCTGGCCTCCTTCAGCCAGAGATCCACGATCGGCGCGCGCTCGACGACCGGGTCGTCGCCGACCACGACGACGAGCTCCGCCTCGGCGATTCCGGACAGCGGCAGTCGGAAGGCCTCGAGCGCGTCGGAGGTCGCTTCGGGCAGGACGGCCGAGTGCGCTCCGACACCTGCTCGGAGGAGCCGTCCGAGCGCATAGGCGATCTCGGTCGTCTCCGCACCCGAGAGCGCGGTCACGATGCCGCCTTCGGCCTCGCGCAGCATCTGCTCCGCGGCGTCGAGCGCTTCGTCCCAGGAGATCTCCTTCAGCCCTTTCGGACCGCGCTGGAGCGGTGCCGTGATGCGGTCGCGCGCTTTCAGGTGCGGGTACGTGAAGCGCCCCTTGTCGCAGAGCCAGCCGCGGTCGATCTCCGCGTGGTTGCGCGAGAGGATGCGCTTGACCTTGCCCTCGCGAATCGTCGCCGTCGTGTTGCAGCCGGTGGCGCAGCCGGTGCACACGGTGGGCACGTTCTGGATCTCCCACGGGCGAGCGTCGAAGCGGTACGACGGTCGACGTGAGCGCACCGACAGGGCAGAGCTCGATCACGTTGCCCGAGAACACCGAGCGGTAGGGCTCGTCCTCGAACGTTGCGATCTCCGAGCGGGCGCCGCGGTTCCGCGCGATCAGCAGCCCGTCCTCGGCCACCTCTTCCGAGAAGCGCGTGCACCGGTAGCAGAGGATGCAGCGCTCGCGATCGAGCGCGATCAAGGGCGAGACGGGGATCGGCTTGTCGAACGTCACCTTGGGGAAGGTCATGCGCGTCGCGCCCGGCCCGTATCTGAACGTGAGGTCCTGCAGCGGGCACTCGCCGCCCTTGTCGCAGACCGGGCAGTCGAGCGGATGGTTGACGAGGATGAACTCGAGGGTCGCCTCCTGGCCGTCCGCCGCCTTCGCGGATGTCGCGGCGGTGCGCACGACCATCCCTTCCGTGGCCGTGAGCGTGCAGCCCGCCTGCAGCTTCGGGATCCCTTCGATCTCGACGAGGCACATGCGGCAGGCCCCGATCGGCGCGCCGAGCCGCGGCTCGTAGCAGAACACCGGGATCTCGACCCCGGCCGCGAGCGCGGCCTCGACCAGCCCACTGTTCGCCGGGACCTGAACCGGGCGGTCGTCGACGGTGATCGAGACGAGCTCGGGAGCGCTCACAAGGCGTGCCCCCTCGACCCCAAGTAACAGTCTGTTACTCGGGTCGTCACGCGTGCACCTGTTCGACCGGGAGCGGGTGCGTGTGCTGGTCGATGGGCGCGAACGTGCCCTCGATCGAGCTCTCCCCGCCGAACGGACAGCTGTGCCCGTCCACGTGAGCGTCGAACTCCGCCCGGTACTTCTCGAGGTAGCTCGCGACCGGGTACACGGCGAAGTCGCCGAGCGCGCACAGCGACTTTCCGAGCATGCGGTCGCAGACCTGGTCGAGGAGATCGAGGTCCGAGCGTTCGCCCCGGCCCTCCTCGAGCTTGGTCAGGATCTGCACCAGCCAGCGAGTTCCGACGCGGCAAGGGGTGCACTTTCCGCAGGACTCGTGCATGTAGAACTGCTCCGCCCGGAGCGCGAGCTGCACCATGCAGCAGCGATCGTCGACGACGATGATCGCTGCCGACCCGAAGAACGATCCCGCCGCCTGGATCGAGTCGTAGTCCATCGGCGTGTCGATCTCGGCAGGGGTCAGTACCGGCACCGACGAGCCACCGGGGATGACCGCCTTGAGCTCGCGCCCCCCGGCGATGCCTCCGGCGACGTCGTAGATCAGCTCGCGGATCGTGATCCCGAGCGGCCGCTCGTAGTTCCCCGGCTGGGCGACGTTCCCGGACAGCGAGAAGACCGCGGTTCCGGGAGCGGAGGGAACCCCGATCTTGGAGAACTCGGCCGCGCCGAGCTCGAAGATCTTCGGCACGAGCGCGATCGTGGACACGTTGTTGATCTGCGTCGGAGCGGCGTAGAGGCCGTTCACGGGCGGAAACGGGGGCCGAGGGCGCGGCTGACCGCGCTGACCTTCGAGCGACTCGAGGAGCGCCGTCTCCTCGCCGCAGATGTAGGCGCCGGCGCCGCGGTGCAGAACGATCGTCACGCCGCCGAGCAGGCCGGCGCTGCGGGCGTCCTCGAGCGCATCGCGCATGACCTCGAACTCGTGAACGTATTCCCCCCGGATGTAGATGAACACGCTGTCGGAGCCGATGCCGTGCGCGGTGATCAGGCAGCCCTCGAGCAAGCGGTGCGGGGTCATCCGCAGCACGTCGCGATCCTTGAACGCGCCGGGCTCCGACTCGTCCGCGTTGATGACGAGGTACGTCGGCTTGCCCGTGTCCTTCGCCAGGAGTGACGCCTTGCGGCCCATCGGGAAGCCGGCGCCGCCGCGGCCGCGGAGGGTCGCGGCGCTGATCTCGTCCAGGACCGCCTGCGGCTCCAGCGCGCGAGCCGTGTCGAGCGCCGCGTAGCCACCGACCGCGCGGTACTCGTCGAGCCGCGTCAGGTCGTGCTCCTCGGTTCCCGCCATGAGCAGGATTTGCGGGCTACCCGCGTCCACGGAGCTCCTCGAGCAGACCGGGCACGTCCTCTGGACGCAGCGGCTCGTGGTAGACGTGGTCGACGACGACCACCGGGGCCCGGCCACAGCCGCCGGCGCACTCGACCGCCCGCAGCGTGACCTCGCCGTCGTCGGTGGTCTCGCCCGGCCGGACACCGAGCTCGCTCGCGAAAGCGTCCAGCACCGCCTGGGCTCCGGCCAGCGCGCAGGAGAGGTTGGTGCACACCTCCACCATGTGCTTGCCCACCGGCTCCAGGTGGTACATGTCGTAGAAGGACGCGATCGAGTAGCAGAACGCCGGTGTCACGTCGAGCGCGGCCGCGACCTCGCGCAGCGCCTCGGGCGGAAGCCAACCGTCGTGCTCGTCCTGCGCGAGCCGAAGGGCGTCCATCACCGCGGAGCGGCTCTGTGGGTACTTGTCGCGCAGCGCCTGGATCTCGTCGTAGATCACCGGTCCGCGTCTCCCATGACCGGGTCGAGCGAGCCGGCGATGGCGACGAGATCCGCGACCAGGCACCCTTGCACGGTCGTGGCGGTCGCCTGCAAGGCGGCAAAGCTCGGCGCGCGGAACTTCACGCGCCAGGGGCGTGCTCCTCCGTCGGAGACGAGGTAGCAGCCGGACTCGCCCCGTGCAGCCTCGATCGCGAGGTAGATCTCGCCCTCGGGCACCACGTAGCCCTCGGTGACGATCTTGAAGTGGTGGATCAGCGACTCCATGGATGTGTGCAGCTCGTGCCGTGGCGGGAGGACGACCTTGCGGTCGTCGGCGATCCACGGCTCGCCGTCCAGTCTCGTCGATGCGGTCGAGGCACTGGCGGACGATGCGCACGGACTCGCGCATCTCGTCCAGGTGCACCTTGTAGCGGTCGTACACGTCGCCGTTGGGATAGACCGGGACGTCGAACTCGACCTCGTCGTAGGCCAGGTACGGCATCGACTTGCGGAGATCCCAGTTCACGCCCGAGGAGCGCAGCATCGGACCGGACTGCGCCGAGGGCGAGCGCGTCGTCGGCGGAGAGGAGCCCGATTCCCTTGGTGCGCTCGAGCCAGATCGCGTTTCGATCCAGGAGCGACTCGTACTCGTCGAGCGATCGCAGCATCCGCGGGAGGAACTTCCGCGTCTCGGCGGTGAACGCCGGCGGCAGATCCTCGGCGAGCCCTCCGACCTGGAAGTAGCGGGTATGCATGCGCGTCCCGCCGGCCATCTCGAACAGGTCGAGGATCTCGTCGCGGTCGTCGAACGTGTACCAGAGGAGCGATATCGCTCCCAGCTCGAGGGCGGAGGTTCCGAGCCAGATCAGGTGCGAGTGGATGCGGTTGAGCTCGGCCAGCGCCATCCGCACCCAGATCGCGCGCCGCGGAACCTCGATTCCGAGGAGCTTCTCGATCGCCAGCACGTAGACGAGCTCGTTCGACTGGAAGGAGACGTAGTCGATCCTGGGGGCGTAGGTGATCGACTTCCACCACGTCTTCGACTCCATGTTCTTCTCGAAGCCGGTGTGCAGGTAGCCGATGACCGCCCGGATGCCGGCCACCGTCTCTCCGTCCAGGTCGACGATCAGTCGCAGGACGCCGTGGGTGGAGGGGTGGTTGGGCCCGAAGTTGATGGTGAGGATGTCCGCGAGGTCGTGCTTGTCGGGGTCGATCTCGAGGATCGTCGGGACGGGGCTCGGGATGCGCGTGCCCTCGTAGATGCGGGTGGAGGGAAGAACCGCCACGCTATTCCTCGTCCGAGAAGCGGACCGGCTCCCCGCCCAGTGGATAGTCCTTGCGGTGCGGATGCCCCTCCCAGTCGTCGTCCATGAGGATGCGGACGAGGTTCGGGTGGCCTTCGAAGGGAATGCCCATCATGTCCCACGCCTCGCGCTCGAACCAGTCCGCCGCCGGCCAGACGGGGAGAACGGTCGCGACGGGCTCGCCGTCGTCGAGCCAGACCTGGACGCGTACCCTCGCGGGCTCGTCGCTCACGCGGAGCAGGTGATACGAGACCGAGAAGCGCTTGGATTTCGGCTCCGGCAGGCGCGCGAGCCCCTGAGAGCCGGGAGCATTCAGGTCGCGTCCGGTCGCGGTCCCGATGTAGCCAGCGACTCCCACCTCTCCCCAGCCGAGGTAGTCGGTGGGCGTGATGTCGCCCAGGAAGTTGAAGCCGTGCTCGTCCCGCAGGGCGAGGCAGGCCTCGACGAGCCGTGCAGGGTCGACGACGAGCGTCGTCTCCTCGTAGGACTCGCGGGTCTCGATCACACCTGGGACTCCTGCGTACGTCACTCGGCCACTCCTCGGATCTCGTACGCGGGAGGCACTCCCGCTCGGATCTTCTCGTGCAGCCGGATAACGCCCTCGATCAGCGCCTCCGGCCGAGGCGGGCAGCCGGGAACGTGCACGTCGACGGGAACGACCTTGTCGACGCCCTGCAGGATCGTGTAGTTCGCGAACATTCCTCCGGAGCTCGCGCACGCCCCCATCGCGATCACCCATTTCGGCTCGAGCATCTGGTCGTAGACCTGCACGAGCGGCGGCGCCATCTTGTGCGTCACCCGCCCCGAGACGATGAGCAGGTCCGCCTGACGCGGCGACGAGCTGAACTTCTCCATGCCGAAGCGCGAGATGTCGTAGCGCGACGAGACGACCGCGATCATCTCCATCGCGCAGCACGCGAGCCCGAACGTATCGGGCCAGACCGAGCTCGACTGCGCCCACGCGACCGCCTTGCCCACGGTTGTCAACAGAAGGGCGTCCTCCATCAGCTCGACCTCGCGCTCGAAGACACCCGGCCCCTTGTCCGGCCATAGCACCCGCTCCGACTGGAGGCCTGCGTCGGCGAGCGGTCGGTCGCTGACCACGGGCAACTCTCGTCTCAGTGCCAGTTCAACGCCCCTTTCCGCCAGATGTAGACGTAGGCGACAGCCAGGATCACCACGAAGACGAGGAACTCGACGAGGCCGAACCACCCGAGCGCGTCGAGCTGCACGGCCAGCGGATAGAGAAATACGATCTCGATGTCGAAGAGGATGAAGAGAATCGCCGTCAGGTAGAAGCTCACGGTGAAGCGGCGATCCTGGCTAGGTGCCGCCACGGCGACCCCCGACTCGAACGGGAGCATCTTCTGCCTCTTCCTGGCAACCGGCCGCTTGGGGAGGATGACGGACGCAAGGATCAGGGAAGCCGGTATCGCCGCCGCGAAGAGCGCGTAGATCAGGAACGGCAGCCAGTTCTGCAACACGCCTCGCTACCCCCGCGTGGGCCTCGGTCGTCTGTCTCGCGCCGAAACCTAGCACTCCCCTTTCCGGCGCACGAAGGGATCGGGGATTCCGCCCAGAATGCGCGATACGAGTGTCACAAACTCGGGTCTGGGAACCGCAACCCCGTCAGCTACCATCCGACTCATGGCAACCATCGAGCATCCCGTCGACACTCCTGGCGAGACCCTGATCACGCTCACGCCGGTTGCGGCGGCGAAGATCCGGGACCTGCTCGCCGAGGAGACGGACGACGGCCTCGTCCTGCGTGTGGCGATCCAGGGC
The DNA here is from genome assembly GCA_963830035.1 of uncultured Actinomycetes bacterium. GTDB lineage: Bacteria > Actinomycetota > Thermoleophilia > Gaiellales > Gaiellaceae > GMQP-bins7. The sequence goes on from CAWHKX010000004.1 coordinate 288,101, forward strand.
GGTGGCTGCTCGGGCTTCCAGTACAACCTCGGCTTCGACAATCTGGCCGAGGGAGACCTGGAGCTCCAGGTGGACGGCGTGCCGGTGGTCGTCGATCCGTACAGCGCGCCGTACCTGCAGGGCACGACGATCGACTTCCTGAACACGATCCAGGAGTCGGGCTTCAAGATCGAGAACCCGAACGCCGTCTCGTCCTGCGGCTGCGGCCACTCGTTCCAGGTCGCCGAGGACGAGGAGCTGCCCGAGGGAACCGAAGTGGGCGGCTGCGGCTCGGGCTGTTCTCACTGAGCGGTTGAGATTCTCCGGCCGCTGTCGTAGGCTCCGCCCTCTCTAACCAACGGGAGGAGCTGGCGTGAGGACGCTCTATGCGGTGTGGTCGTGGATCCTGTTCGCGGCAATCGTCGTGCAGGTCGGACTGGCCGGCTACGGCGCTTTCTATTCGGCCAGCAAGCTCGGTGACGAGGGTGCGACGATCGACGAGGACGTGTTCTTCGACGGGTTCGTCGCGCATGCGATCTTCGGGTACCTGGTCATGCTCGCGGCCCTGATCTTCATGATCATCGGCGTCGTCGCCGGGATCGGCAAGTGGCGGCTCGGCATGCACGGCGCGCTGTTCGCACTGCTCGTCCTGCAGATGATCCTCGCGTTCATCGGATTCGAGGTGCCGGTCATCGGCTTCTTCCACCCGGTCAACGCACTCCTGATCTTCAGCCTGGCCGGCATGGTGGCCTGGCGAGAGTGGCGGCTGCGTACGGCGAAGCCGGATCCCGCACCAGCGGTTTAGCACTACCTACGTCATTCGGGAGCGTTGGCGTGCTCGCCGCCGACGTCGAACGGCGTCGTGACGCCGGCGTAGGCGACGTGCATCGTCAGGCCGTCGGCGGCGTGGCGCAGGTTGTGGCAGTGATCCATCCAGAGGCCGGGGTTGTCGGCCCGGAACGCCACGCGATAACGCTCGCCGGGTTCGACGTTCAGCGTGTCGGCCCACCAGGGACTGCCCGAGACCGGCCGGTCGCCGCGGCTCAGCACGAGCACGTGGTGCCCGTGCAGGTGCATCGGGTGGTGCGCGTCCGTCTCGTTCGAGATCTCGATCTCGACGAGATCTCCGTCCTCGACGACGAACGTCGGTACGTGCGGGAATATCCGACCGTTGATCGCCCAGTGCATCCCGGGGCGGCCGTCGAAGAAGCCGGGCTTCTCGGAGATCGTTAGCGCGAAGCTGCGGTCGAATTCGCTGGAGGCGCCGAACGGCGTCGCCGCGGGCTTGCCATAGGACGTCGGGTCGAACACGGGCAGCTCGGGGGACACGACCGGGGCTGCCCCCTGGCCGGCGTTGAGCGCAAGCGCAGCTTCGGTGTCCACGAGCGAGAGCCACACCGGTGATGCGGGCACCGTGACGGCGACGTCGACGCGCCCGCCGCCCGGAACTTCGAGGAGCGTGTCACTGAGCCCATCGGGCGCGCTCAGGTCGGTGCCGTCGAGCGCGACGACTTCGAACGGTGCCCCGGTGAGGGCGAAGCGGTGAGGAGAGTTGTCCGTGTTCACGATTCGCACGCGGGCGCGCGTCCCGGCAGGAACGTCGAGGCGTTCGACCCCTTCGTTGGCATCGAGAGTGGGGATACCGTCGTACGTGTGGGCGAGGATCACGCGGTCGAGGTCGAACTGTGTCGCGACGACGGGCTCGATGACGACCGCACCGAAGAGCCCACGCCGAACCTCCTTCGAGGACGCCTGATGCGTGTGGTACCAGAACGTGCCGACCTGCTCGGCGCGAAAGCGATACACGTAGCGCTCACCCGGTAGGACCGCATCCTGCGTCACCCCGGCGACCCCGTCCTCGGCGTTCGGCACGTCGATGCCGTGCCAGTGGATCGTCACGCCCTGCTCGATGTCGTCGTTCTCCAGCGTCACCTCGACGAGGTCGCCCTGGTGCACGCGCAGCTCCGGTCCCGGCGAGCGCCCGTCGAAGGTCAGTGCGTCGACGCGACGGCCCGAGGCGAGCTCGATCGTCGCGCGCCGTGCCGTGAGCGTGTAGCGGGCGTCGGGCTCGCCCTCGCGCGGACCGTGCAGGCTCGCGACACTCGTGCCTGTCAGAGCACCGCCGTGTTCGGCGTGCGAGACCTCGCTGCCGCCGCCGAAGTCGACCTGTCCTTGATCCATCACGTTGTACGTGCCGGGGAGACGGCTGTCCCACCACATGAGCCCGATCCAACCGAGCACTCCCGCGGCGAGGACGGTCACGAGAGCGATCAGCGTGCCGAGAGCTGACTTGCGCACGGCAATAGGATGGCGATCCGTGAGCGACGACGGCGCAGGCATGCCTCTCCGCGTCGCGGTCGTCGGATCCGGGCCGGCGGCGTTCTACGCCGCCGGGCACCTGCTCGCGAGCACCGATCCGCCGGCCGAGGTGGACATGATCGAGCGGCTGCCGACGCCGTGGGGCCTGGTTCGCCTCGGCGTGGCGCCCGACCACCCGAACCTGAAGACCGTCTCCCGCGCGTTCGAGCGGATCGCCGAGCGACCAGGGTTCCGTTTCTTCGGCAACGTCGAGGTCGGCGAGGACGTCTCTCACGCGGAGCTCATGGAGCACTACGACGCGGTGGTGTATGCGGTCGGCGCGCAGACGGACCGCCGTCTCGGCATTCCAGGCGAGGACCTGCCCGGCTCATGGGCCGCCACCGAGCTCGTCGCCTGGTACAACGGCCACCCGGACTTCCAGGAGCTGCCCTTCGACCTCTCGGGCGAGCGGGCCGTCGTCATCGGCAACGGGAACGTCGCACTCGACGTCGCGCGCATGCTGGCTTTGACGCGGGAGGAGCTCGCGCCGACGGATACGACGGATGCTGCAATCGAGGCGATCGCCGATCCGGGATCCGGGAGATCGTCGTCCTCGGGCGGCGCGGGCCGGTGCAAGCAGCCTGGACGTCGACGGAGCTGCAGGAGATGGGCGACCTCGCCGGCGCCGACATCCTCGTCGATCCGTCCGAGCTCGAGCTCGACCCGGCGAGCGAGGCCGAGCTCGCCGATGCGTCCAACATCGTCCAGCGAAACGTCGAGATCCTGCGCGGTTTCGCAGGCACGAGAGCCGACCGGCAAGCCGCGTGCGGTGCGGCTTCGCTTCCGCGCGTCGCCAATCGCGGTGCTCGGCGACGAGCGCGTGGAAGCCATCGAGGTAGCCAGGAATCGGCTCGAGCCCGATGGCAAGGGGAGCGTTCGAGCGGTGGCCACGGACGAGCGCGAGATCATCCCCTGCGGGATCGTCTTTCGCAGCGTTGGCTACCGGGGAGTGGCGGTTCCGGGAACGCCATTCGACGAGGCGAGCGGGACGATCCCGAATGTTGGCGGACGAGTTCTCGACGCTTCGGGCGTGCCCCTCCCAGGCGTGTACGCCGCCGGCTGGATCAAGCGAGGCCCGACCGGCGTGATCGGAACGAACAAGAAGGACGCAACCGAGACCGTCGACCACCTGTTGGAGGATGCGCGTGCTGGGCTCCTGCCTCCTGTCGATCGCCCCGGACGCATCGAGGAGCGATTCACCGAGCGCGGGGTCGAGATCGTGACGTACCCAGGCTGGGGCGCAATCGACGCGCTCGAGCGCGCGGCAGGGGAGGCGCAGGGTCGACCACGGGTGAAGCTCTGCACCTGGGAGGGACTGCTTGCGGCCGCTCGAGGAGACTCGTTTCATCGTTTGCAGAGTGGGTAGGCGGTCTCTGATCACGTACGAGACCACGTACCGATAGGGGAGGAAAATCGCATGCGAAAGAGCGCTATCTGGCTTGTCGCCTTACTCACCACGCTTGTCGTCGCCGTTCCGGCTGTGGCGATCACGAACGGACAACCGGACGACGGCGAGCACCCGTTTGTGGGCACGATTCTCTTCAGGCAGCCCGAGGGCCTGTTCAGCTGCAGCGGCACGCTGCTGTCGCCGACGGTGATGCTGAGTGCGGGACACTGTACGGAGAGCGGAGGCGTCACCAATCTCGCGAGCTGGGTCTGGATGGACGAGGTCGTCGATGTCGATGCGCTGGTCAATCGCGACCGAACCAAGTACCCGACGATCGACGACTTCCTGAACGATCCCGCCAACGGCTGGATCAAGGCAACGGCGGTTCCACATCCGGAGTACGCGGACTTCGCCGGCTTCCCGAACACCCACGATGTGGGGCTCTTCCTCTTGAGCGGTGGTGTCAGCCTGGCTGAGTACGGTGAGCTGCCCACGCTGGGCCAGTTCGACGGCCTGAAGGGCAAGCCCGAGGATCGCAGGTTCGAGGTCGTGGGCTACGGCGTCCAGCGCATCGTCCCGAAGAAGGATGCCCAGGACGACTGGAGGCGCTACAAGGGCGACACGACCTTGACCGGCACCAACAGTTCGCTCACCGACGGCTACAACTTCAAGTTCACGAACGCCCCAGGGAAAGGCACCGGCGGAAGCGGCACGTGCTTCGGCGACTCCGGTGGCCCGGCACTTTGGGACGAGACCAATATCGTCGCGGCCGTGACGTCGTTCGGTATCACGCCGCACTGCACGGGCGTCGACTTCAGCTATCGAGCGGACATCGCCGAGACGCTGGACTTCGTGACCCCCTACCTGTCCTCATAGCTCCGCGAAACGGGCGGGAAGCGATTCGGCTTCCCGCCCGTTCAAGGGCCGCTGCGGGCGTCTACACTCGTCGCGATGGCGGAAACCACAGGCGTGGACAGGCTCTGGGGCGGGGAGACTGACAAGGCGGTCGCCAACTTCCCTGTCTCGGGCGAGCCGATTCCGGTGTCTGTCGCGCGCTGGCTCGGCCGCATCAAGGCCGCTGCCGCCAGGGTGAACGGCGAGCTCGGATTGCTCGATTCCGACATCGCCGAGCGAATAACAGCCGCCGGCGATCGCGTGGCGGCCGGCGAGCTCGACGACCAGTTCCCGATCGACGTCTTCCAGACGGGCTCCGGTACGAGCTCGAACACGAACGCGAACGAAGTGCTCGCGGCGCTTGCAGGCGATGACGTGCACCCGAACGACCACGTCAACATGGGCCAGTCCTCGAACGACGTCTTCCCCTCGGCAGTCCATCTCGCTGCCCTCGACGAGCTCGCCGAGAACCTCCTTCCCGCGCTCGCCGGGCTGGCGGAATCGCTCGAGAGGAAGGCCACCGAGTTCGCCGAAATCGTCAAGTCGGGCCGTACGCACATGATGGACGCCGTCCCCGTGACGCTCGGCCAGGAGTTCGGCGGCTACGGAGCGCAGGTGCGCCAGGGGATCTCTCGCGTGGAAGATGCGCTTCCGCGGCTCGGTCAGATCCCCCTCGGTGGCACGGCGACGGGAACGGGCCTGAACACGCACCCGGAGTTCGCCGAGCGGGTGCGCGCCCAGCTCGCGGAGCAGACGGGGCTCACGATCTCGGCTCCGGCAGACCCCTTCGAGGCGCAGGCGGGGAGGGACGCGCTCGTCGAGACGTCGGGAGCGCTGAAGGTGGTCGCCGTCTCGCTGACGAAGATCGCGAGCGACCTCCGCCTGATGGGGTCAGGGCCGCGGGCGGGCCTCGGTGAGATCTTCCTCCCCGAGCTCCAGAAAGGGAGCTCGATCATGCCGGGGAAGGTCAACCCGGTCATCCCCGAGGTCGTCACTCAGGTCGCCGCGCAGGTGATCGGGAACGACACGGCGATCACCATCGGCGGCATGAGCGGGCAGTTCGAGCTCAACGTGTATGTCCCGCTGATCGCTCGCAACCTACTGCAGTCGATCGCCTTGCTCACGAGCGCGAGCCGGCTCCTCGCGGAGAAGTGCGTGGACGGAATCGAGGCGAACCGGGAACAGCTGGAGCGCTATGCGGAGCTCACGCTCTCTGCGGCGACCGCGCTCAACCCGTACATCGGCTACGACAAGGGCGCGGAGATCGTAAAGGAGGCTGCCGACTCCGGACGGTCGCTACGCGAGGTCGCGCTCGACGCGGGCGTGGATCGCGCGACTGTCGACACGGCGCTCGACTACCGCCGCATGGCGAAGCCGTACCAAGACCGCTAGCGCGTCACCACGACGACGAGCTTGTCGGTGCCAGACTCGGCGCCCCAAACCTCGCCCTCGCGTCCGAGTATCTGTCGCACGTCGGCGCCCGCGCTCGGTAGCCGGACGCTCGTGAACCTGGAGGTGACGGGATCGAAACGAACGAGCGCGTTGGAGCCGAAGTCGCTCAGCCACACCTTGTCGCGTTCGTCGACGTAGACGGCATAGATCATCGGATTCGTCCCGGGAGCCCGCCACTCGCGCCACCGGCGAGTGCGTGGGTCGTACCTTCCGACCTTGCCCGCGCTCCACTCGCTGATCCAGACCCGTCCTCGAGAGTCCGACCACGCACGGCGCGCACCCTGTCCCGAGGTCGGCGGCCGGAGCACCGTTGCTTTTCCGGTCCGGGTGTCGATGCGACCGAGGTAACTGCCCGCCAGCGAGGCGTAATAGACGTCTCCTGCCGGAGTGGTGGTGATCCCGTACGGCCCTTCTCCTCGAGGTGCCTGAAACACTCGTACCTTGCCCACCTTCGGGTCGAGTCGGCCGTAGATCCCGCTCTGACCCGTGAACCAGAGAATGCCCTTACGGTCGAACGTCGCCGTGTTCAGGTTCGCGTAACCGGTGCTCTCCGGAAGCGGAAAGCTTCGAACCCGACGCGTCCGGGGGTCGACGCGGACGATCGCATTGAGCCCACCATCCGTGATCCACGCCGCTCCGTCCGGACCCACGATCACTCCGTGGGGAGCCGAGCCGCTGCCTAGCGGTGTGAGCCTCGACTTCCCCGTCTTCGGGTTGAGCCAGCCGAGCTCACCCGACCCCTGCGCCGTGTACCAGATGCCTCCGTCGCGAGCGGGTGCGACGTCATGTGGCCGCGAGCCGCTCGGCACGGCGTACTCGCGAACCCGCAGCTGACGCTCTGCCGAGGTCGCCGCCCCCGCAGCTGCAACCGCGACGGTCGCAGCGACTACGACGATGCACGCAACCTTCGGATGGGGCCTCAGCGGGGTGCCACCTCGCCGGTGTCGGAGAGGACGAAGCGCCGGACCACCTCGACGCCGGCGACGAGGAGGGCGAGAAACACGAGGGCGGCGAGGAACGAGCGCTGGAAGGCCGGCAGGAAGGTCGCGAGCACGACCATGAGGCCGGCGACGAGCCCGTAGGTCCAGACGAGGCTCGCGGCGACGGGACGCAGGGCAACACGAGCACGCGCGGCGAGACCTGCGGGCCCGACGAGCCAGGTCCCGACGAGCACGATCACGCCGAGGGCGATCCAGACCCAGGCGCGATCGGCCAGCGCCTGCGTGAGGATGTTCCATGCATTCGAGCCCGCAGGCTGCGTGGCGTCGCTCGTGAGCTCGTCGACGAGATAGGCACCGACCGCCTGCCGGGTGAAGAGGAGGGTCACACCGACGACGAGCAGCCCGATCCCGAGCGCCCTGATCTCGAGACGACGACGACCGCTGGCGAGCCAGACGGCTAGCGCCGCGACGAGGAGCGCGAGAATCCAGAGCCAGGCTGCGAGGGCACGAAGGACACGCACCGCTGTCTGCGCCGTTTCGAGCTGCTCGGAGTCGATGAGCTCGATGCGCCCGCTGGCAGGAGGCAGCTGTTCCTCGAGCCTGCCGATCGGCGCGATCTGCTCGCCGAGCTCGACGATGATCGGCCTCAGATCCAGATAGACCTTTCCGTCACCGGTGCGGACGAACCTCCCCTCGTCCTCGAGGAGCGCGAGAAGCTGCTCGTGCGTCCGGGTTGCGACCGTGACCCACGCAGCCTGCACGCGCGGACGCTCGAGGAGTCTGTCGGCTGCCTGATCGGCCGCCTGCCGAGAGAGCGACGCGAGCGTCGGCGCCAGCGCCTTCTGAGCCTCGGGGAGGCGCGCGGCGATGCGCGCCTCGACGTCGACGTTCGCGTACAGCTGCTCGACGGCAGTTAGAGCGACCTGCTCCCGAATGTCGTCGTCCTGGATCAGATCGGTTGCGATCCGCTCGATCCCGCTCTCCTCGAGGATCGTTCGCTCGAGCGTGAAGGCGAGCATCGAGACGAATCCGATCAACAGCGCCAGGATGGTGAGGCCGCGCGCCAGGACGATTCTCCCGCGGCCGGATCGCTCCTCGTCGTTCATCGAAAGGCAGTCTGACGCCTTGCGGATGGCTGTGCGGCACACCGCGGCGTTTTCGTCCGGGTGAGAGGCGGCGTTTCGCGCTGCTACCCACGATCGCCGCCCCTGCGTCACGTTAGTGTCCGGGACATGTCGTCGTCGCAGATCGCTGCGCCGGAATACGGCGTCCGCCCCGCACGGACCGATGTAAGACCGAAGCTTCGGCCGGCGAGGATGCTCCTCTCGCTGCTCGTCAGTGCGGCGAGCGTCTTCCTCGCCGCGGGCATCCTGCCGCGCTTCGACGTCGGCGACTTCTGGGAGGCGCTCCTCGCCGCTCTCGCGATCGCCGTTCTGAACGCCGTGCTCTCTCCGCTCGTAGCAGCGGTTCGGCTTCCGTACACGGTCGCGACGTCCTTTCTCCTGCTGCTCATCTTGAACGCGGTCGTGCTCCGCATCGTCGATGCACTCTCGGAGGGTGCGATCCGCGTCGACGGCGCTGGAGCGGCGATTCTCGCAGCGCTCGTCATCACCGCCATCTCGACCGCCCTCGAGGCCGTGGCCGGGACGAACGACGACGACGTCTACATGCTCCGCGTGATCCAGCGCATCGCCCGGCGCTCCGGCGAGAAGGTCGAGACGGACGTTCCCGGGATCGTCTTCCTCGAGATCGACGGCCTCGCGAAGCCCGTGCTCCAGCGCGCGATGCGGGACGGCAACGCATCGACGATGGCACGCTGGCTCGCGGACGGGTCCCACCGACTTCTCGAGTGGGAGACCGACCTCTCCTCCCAGACCGGCGCGAGCCAGGCGGGGATCCTCCTCGGCTCGAACGAGGACATCCCCGCCTTCCGCTGGGTGGAGAAGGAGCGCGGGATCATGATGACCTGCTCGGCGCCCGCCGACTGCGAGGAGATCGAGCGCCGTCACGCAGGCGACGGACTGCTTCGCAACGGCGGCGCCAGTCGCGGGAACCTCCTCTCGGGAGAGGCCGACCAGGTGATCCTCACCGTGAGCCGAATGGAGGCCGAGAAGGGCGCAAACCCCGGCTACCGCGCCTTCTTCTCGAACGCCCACAACGTCACTCGGTCGCTCGTCCTGTTCTTCTGGGAGGTCATTCTCGAATGGGTTTCCGCCCTGCGGGCGATTCGCCGTGACGTGCAGCCACGCGGCCATCGCGGCGGGATCTATCCGTTGCTACGAGGCGCGATGTGCGTCATCGTCCGCGACCTGATCGTCTTCGGGGTCCTGACGGACCTGATGAAGGGTCGGCCGGCGATCTATGCGACGTTCTCGAGCTACGACGAGGTCGCCCATCACTCCGGGCTCGAACGGTCGGACACGCTGGAGGCGCTGCGGAAGCTGGATCAGCAGTTCGCGCGCATCGACCGCGCTCGCCGCTATGCACCACGGCCGTACGAGATCGTCGTCCTCTCCGACCATGGCCAGACCCAGGGCGCGACCTTCAAGCAACGGAACGGGTACGGCCTGGACGATCTCGTCGAGCGCTCGCTCGCCAGCGGAGACGTGGCCAAGGTCGCCGGTGGAGACGAGCAGAAGGCAATGGTCGGCCACGCGCTGACGGAGGCGACCGGAAAGGCGCCGAAGCGGCCGAAGAACGACGTCTCGGATCGGGAGGTCGTCGTAATGGGCTCCGGAAACCTCGGGCTCGTCTACCTGATGGAGGAAAAGCGCCGGCTCACGCAGGAGGAGATCGAGGAGCGCCACCCACTTCTCCTGCCCGCGCTGCGGGAGCACCCGCACGTCGGTTGGCTGCTCGTGCGCTCGGCCGAGCACGGCGCGGTCGTGCTGGGTGGGAAGGGCACCCGCTACCTGGCTGATGATCGCGTGGAGGGTGAGGATCCGCTCGCGTCCTTCTCCCCGACTGCCTACCTACATCTCAGGCGAACGGACGGGTTCGCCCACGTTGCCGACATCATGGTCGGGAGCTTCTACGACCCGGATCTCGACGAGGGCTGTGCGTTCGAGGAGCTCATTTCCTTCCACGGCGGCCTGGGTGGTCTCCAGACCCGCCCCTTCATTCTGTCTCCCGTCGAGTTACCAGTACCGGACGGCCCGATTCTCGGCGCGGCAGCGGTTCACTCGATTCTAAAGTCGTGGCGCGTGAGCCTCGGCAACGACAGCACCGCTCAACCTGGCTCCGGCTGACGCGTCAGCCGGAGCTCGAGTCCTGTGCGTGCGTGGCCAGCCGGTCGTTCGGGACGTGGAGGCTACGCGCGGCCCTAGCCCAGTGCCTTCTGCTTGAGTGCGTCGAACTCCACCTGGGTGATGGCACCGCTGTCGAGCAACTGCTTGGCCTTCTCGATCTCCGCCGTCGCGCCGCCGCCGGCCGCCGAACGTATCTGCTCGTCGTACTGGGCACGCCTCGCCTGGACTCGATCGATCTCGCGCTTCGTCATTCCGTCGTTTTGCGTGATCAGGTATATGAAGACGCCCAGGAATGGCAGAACGATGGCGAAGATGAGCCAGCCCGTCTTTCCCAGGCCTGAGAGGTCATCACGGCGAAAGATGTCTCCGATGACCCTGAACAGCAACATGAACCACGCCACCCAGACGAAGAACACGAGCATCGTCCAGAAGACGTCGAGGAAGGGGTAGTCGGCAGCGATCAAGGAGTCTCCTCGGTTAGTCGTTCGGCGGCGTCGCTATTCGGTCGGCGATAACCACCGTCGCTCGGAGCGCCACTCTATAAGAGCAACGCTCTGTTCGTTCTCACGGTTCGCCCATGCGGCCGCCGCGCACGACGCGTTGCGACGGCCTCTTTCCGGAGAGCCCGTTACCGGGTGTCGATGAACTCGTCCCTGCTCTCGTCCCAGCGTGCGGTCAGCGCATAGAGCACGATGATTCTCAGCGCCAGCACAGTGAGTGACCAGAGCGGGGTCTGGGTGTTCCCGAGGAATCCGAGCTGGGCGATGACGTTCACGACCGACGAGGACGATCGCGAACCAGCGTGCCCAACCCTGCCCGGCGATCAAGCCGAAGCCTGCGAGGACGAGCAGCACTCCCCAGAGCATCAGCATCCAGCCCCACCCCGTCAGGTCGAAGACGAGGAAGCCGGACCCGGTAGGCACGTAGTACTCATCCTCGAACAGGGCGACCAGACCCTGAAGGAAGTCGATCCCGCCGACGAGCACTAGCAAGAAGTCCGGCGAATCCGATCCAGCCCGCCATACTTTTGGAGTTCATTCCGACCTGCCTTTCTAGGGATCATCAGCAGCGTCTGTGGGAAAAGCACACTGCCTTCGCGTGCGACGGCATTGGAACACTCGCAGGTTGTTGCCGGGAATGCAATCAGCGCGGGCGCGGACTTGCCCGGTTTCGGCGCTCGATCTCACCTGCAAGCTATCGCGCCCGCGTCGCGGGCTCGGTCTACGTCGAGCGCTCGACGAGCAGCTTGAGGCCGTCACGGCCGGTCACGACGACGGTCTCGCCCTTCTCCGCCCCGCCCTCGCAATGCGCGTCCCAGATCTCGCCGGCGAGACGCACCTGACCGTCGGGGAGGCACGCGGTGACCACGGACCCTCTCTGTCCGACGAGAGTCTCGGCACCTGCGGTCGCCCGTCGAGCCACGCACCTTGCGGTTCCAGAAGACCACCTCGCCACCGAAGAGGACGAGACACGCTACGAACCCGACCGCGTTCCAGGGTGACGGCAACGCGATCAGCAATGCCACCGCGAGGAGGAGGAACATCGAGTGAAATCCTACGGGCGCCGGCCAAGAAGCGTAAGACGCGGATGCCGGAGCAGGGTTCCTCGGTCGGACGAGCCGAGACGCCCCGCGATCGCCGCGGGGCGTCCCCAGGCTCAGATTCCGAGGATCTGCTTCTTTTTCGCCTGGAACTCGTCCTCGGTCAGGATTCCCTGGTTCTTCAGCTGCGCGAGCTGCTCGAGCTCGGCCGCGTAGTCCGGCTCGGCGGGAGCGGCCGGCGCGGCGGGAGCCGCAGCTTGTTGAGCCGCCATCTGCTGGTCGTACGCTGCCTGATCCTGCGCTGCGTACTTTTGATCCTGCCGGTGGCGTACCGCTCCAGCCGTTCCCGCCACCACGGCGGTCGTAGCGGCTGCGCGAACGAGACCGGGGCCTCTTCGTCCGAACATGTGCGGTTCTCCTCTCTAGGCCTTGGCCTGTTCGAGCGCCCACTCGCGGGCGGACTGGACGACGTCATGCGGCAGCCGCTCGAATGCGAGCAGCTCCCCGCCCGCGGCACGCATCGCCTGAGTCACTTTGCGCGCCCAGACGTTCTCCCACACCAGCAACGCCGCGGACGAGTTCGGCTCGAGCCCATCGGCGGCATCCATCAGGTCGTCCTCGTTGAAGAGGCCGCTGACTTCGATGCCTGCCTTTTCGAGACCCTCCTGGACGTCCGGGTCGAGCTCAGTGAGCTCCATCGCGATCGCGTTTCCGTCCTGGTCCTTGCCGACGAAGGCGATGTCGATGACGCGGATCGTGCCGGCATCTACGAGGTCGGCGATCGCGGGTGCGATCTCTCCCCGGAAGCGGTTCCCGGGGAAGGCGATGATCGCGTAGTCGACTGGTCCGATTTCTTCCATGCTTCTCCTCTCCCTTACGACGCTGCGAGCGCCTTTTGCTTGATCGCGTCGAACTCGGACTGCGTGATCGCCCCCGAGTCGAGGAGACCCTTGGCCTTCTCGATCTCGGCTGCGGCACCGCCGCTACCGGCGACCGACTTCACGTAGTCGTCCATCTGCGCTTGCTTGGCGTGCATCTGCTGAATGTTTCTCTCCGTCATCCCGTCGTGGTTGGCGATGAGGTAGATGAACACGCCGAGGTACGGCAGCAGGATCACGAAGATCATCCAAAGCACCTTCCCGAACCCGGACGTGTCATGCCGGCGGAAGATGTCGGTGAACACCGTGATCAGGAGCCAGAACCAGATCACCCACGCGAAGAAGATGAACATCGTCCAGACGATGTCGAGGAACGGATAGTCAGCTGCGATCAACCTGAAACCTCCTTGAGGGACATTCAACTCAGGTGTTCTACCGTTTTCCGGAAGGCGGCGTACTCACCAGGCTCTCGCCCAAATCGGAGGCGTTCGCCCCACGCGTGTTGAATACCAATCGGTGAGCACCGAGATCCGTTCGGAGGCGGCCTTGCTGGCGCCGCTGATCGTCGACGCGAAGCTCGTGGGGCGGATTCGGCAGTGAATCTGGTCTGGGGCGTTCTCGTCCTCGTCGCAACCGTCGGCACGGCCGTTGCCGCGATGCTGTTCGTTCGTCGGAGAGCGCCCGAGGGCAGCTACTTCTCGGACGGTGACCGAGCGTCCGGGGTCTTCGGTGTGCTGGCGACGGGATTCGCGATCTTCGCCGGTTTCGTAATCTTTCTCGCGTTTACGAGCTACGACCTGTCGCGTGCGGGCGGTGAAGCCGAGGCGCTCACGGTCGTCCAGCAGTTCGAGACGGCGCAGTTTTTTCCGACGGACGTGCGCAGCCGTCTGAGCGGAGAGCTCGTCTGCTACGCACGCTCGGTCGTCTTCGAGGAGTGGCCGCGGATGGAGAACGGCACAGCCGGCGACGCCATCAATTCCTGGGGCCTCGCGCTCTTTCGGAGCCTCAAGACCGTGAGCCCGAACAGCCCCTCGGAGGAGGCCGCCTACGGGAAGTGGCTCGATCAGACGTCCGGCCGCGAGGAAGCGCGACGTGACCGTCTGCACGGTGCCTCCGGCATCATTCCCACCTCCCTCTGGCTCGTCCTCTTCTTCGTGGCGGGGGTTGTCTTCGCGTACATGCTCTTCTTCGCCGACAGCGGCGAGCGAGCTCTGTCCCAGGCGATGTTGATGGGCTCGGCGACCGCGGTCGTCGTTTCGACGTTGCTCGCGATCTACGCGCTCGACAACCCGTACCAAGCCGGGGTAGGGAACATCGAACCCGTTGCGATGGAACGCTCCCTCTCGATCATCGAGGAGGCGCGGACGGACTTGCGTGAAACGGCCGCAGTTCCGTGCGACGCGCGCGGGGCTGCACCGCGGTGACCGACCGCACCGAGCTGGCCGCCACGATCTTGCTGGCGTTCGCGGCAGTGGCGACCGCGTGGTGCAGCTACCAGGCGACTCGCTGGAACGGGGAGCAGGCCAAGGCATCGGGCCGGACGAACGCGATCCGCATCGACGCGGCTCGGGCGCAGGGGCTCTCAGAGGCGCAGACCCAGGTGGACGTCGCCACGTTCACGCAATGGGTCGACGCATACGCGCGCAAGGAAACGGAGTTGGCGGACTTCTACTTCCTGCGCTTTCGAGAGGAGTTCAAGCCGGCCGTCGACGCGTGGATCGCGACGCGGCCCTTGAAGACTCCGAACGCTCCGCTGAGCCCCTTCGCGATGCCGCAGTACCGGCTGGCAGCCGCGCAAGAAGCGGAACGATTGGACGCCGAGGCCGCCCTGTCCGCCGCTGCGGTGGGTCGAAATATTCAACGGGCGTCCAACTACGTGCTCGGAGTCGTTCTCTGTGCGGTCTCACTCTTCTTCGCCGGGATGAGCACGAAGCTTCGTGACCCGCGGCTGCGGAAGGTCACCGTCGCACTCGGCTGCATCCTCTTCCTGGGCACCCTCGTCTGGATCGCGACCTTCCCGATCAGCGTCGCCGTCTGAGCCCGCGGTGACGTGGGCGCTCGCCACCCTCGCGCTCGCCCTTCTGGCCTTCGCAGCGATCTCGGGTCGCATCGCGGGAACTGCGATCACGTCGGCGATGGTGTTCACCGGCGTCGGCCTGCTCGTCGGAGCGGACGCTCTGGGGCTGGTCGACCTCGCGCCGGAGGGAGAGACGGTCAAGCTGCTCGCGGAGGCGACCTTGACCCTCGTGCTCTTCTCCGACGCGTCGCGCATCGACGTGCGCGCGCTCCGCGGCGAGCTGGGCATCCCGGCCAGGTTGCTCGGGATCGGACTGCCGCTCACGCTCGTGGCCGGCTTTCTCGCTGCCCTCGGCGTTCTCGGGGAGCTGACGTGGGCTGAAGCGCTCGTTCTCGCAGTCGTGTTGGCGCCGACCGACGCCGCACTCGGCCAGGCGGTCGTGACGCTGCCGCGCCTCCCGTTGCGGATCCGGCAAAGCCTGAACGTCGAGAGCGGGCTGAACGACGGCATCTGCGTGCCGCTCTTCCTCGTCGCGCTCGCGGTGGCACAGGCCGAGACCGGCGCGATCGGAGACGGCGCGGCCGCTCGGCTCGTCTCGGAGCAGATCGGGTACGGGATCCTGGGTGGCATCGTCGGCGGCGCTGCCGCCGCGGCGGTCGTCGTGGTGTCGTCCAGACGCGGGTTCGTGGAGGCGGGCTGGCTCCAGATCGTGCCGCTGGCCGGCGCTGGACTGGCCTACGGAATCGCGACACCGCTCGGCGGCTCCGGCTTCATCGCCGCGTTCGTCGGAGGATTCGTGTTCGGGTGGTTGCGCAGACAGCGCGGAGGACAGGTGGGCTACTTGCTCGAGCAGGGTGGCTCGATTCTCGGCGCGGTGACGTTCGTCGTCTTCGGCGCCGTCCTACTCGGGCCTGCTCTCCCCGAGCTGACCTGGCCCATCGCGCTGTACGCGGTACTCAGCTTGACGGTGGTGCGAATGCTTCCCGTCGCGATCGCCCTCCTCGGGTCGGGCGCACGGACTCCCACGGTAGGCTTCCTCGGCTGGTTCGGCCCTCGCGGCCTGGCCTCGATCGTCTTTGCGATCATCCTTGTCGAGGAGGGCGGCCTGCCTCACGACGACACCATCCTCACCACCGTCTACTTCACGATCGGCCTCTCGGTGCTCGCGCACGGCCTCTCGGCGGCACCGCTCGCAGAGCGGTATGCGCGCTGGTTCGAGTCCAGTTCCGAGGGGCGAGGGACGTCGTCCTCCGGTACCCCGAGCGCGTCGTAGCGTCTTACGCCTTCGATGCCGACCAGTCGGCGGGCACGTCTCCTCCGCCTTCCTGGGCGAGGCGCTGCCCGAAGCGAAGGAAGGCCGCGTGGGGAGCGATCAGGCCGGCCGCGATCGACTCTCCCTGCCGGAACGTCGTCGCCCTTTCGAGCAGGCTGGGCGGTACGAACGAGAACACCTCGCTCACGAAGCCGAGGTCGGCGAGCGAGTTCATCCGCATCAGCAGGAGGTTGTCGCACTGCGAGAGCACGTTCTCGTGCACCTTCTGCGGCCGCTGCGTGGACACGAGGAGGTAGAGCCCGAACTTGCGGCCTTCGCCGGCGATCCGGACGGCGTACTCGGTCGCGATCGCGGTCAACGGATCCTCGGGCCGCGCCGGGCAGACGTTGTGCGCCTCGTCGACGACGATCAGGACAGGCCTGCGCTCCTCGCGACGCCGCCACAGCTCCCCGAGCACCGCCGCGGACGCCAACGCCTGCTCCTCTCTGGTCGCGAGCGAGCCGAGGTCGACCACGAGGCAGCGCACATCGTCCCGTGCGAGCTCGGGCAGGAGCGAGCGTCCCTCCTCGCCCGCCCAGATGCCCCAGCGAAGCAGGCCGAGGTTCCGCGCGCGACCCACCAGGCGCCGACCCTCGTCACCGCCCTCGTGCTCGAGTCGTTGGAGCCGTTCCTGGGATAGCGCCTCACCGCCTTCCGTCAGCGCTACGAGCTCGGCGTACTCCTCGCGGTCGGTCACCGGGTCGAGCCGCAGCGCGGCCGCCTGCACTGCCGGTTCGAGCTCCGCCAGCAGGAGCGCGAGTCCGTCGCCCGCCCGCCGCACGGCCAGCGAACGCGTCGCTTCGGAGTAGCGCGCAGCGCTCGAGTCGTCAGCGTCAGGCCGCAACTCCCCGATCCGCACGAAGTCCGAGTTCGGGTCGAGTACGACGATCTGCAGATCGGTCTCGAGGAGCAACTGCTCGAGCACCACGCCGAGTGAGTACGTCTTGCCGGAGCCCGACTGGCCACACAAGAAGGTGTGGCGCCCGAAACCACCCGCATCCAGAGAGAACGGCACGCCGGGCGCAAGCAGCAACTCCCCGACCTCCAGGCGCGCTCGTCGCGGGGCGGTTTCCTCGAGGTGGTCGCGTACCTCGTCTGAGGTCGCAGGCCGTACCGTTGCATCGTGGAACGGCGAGCCGTCACCGCTCAGGACTCGACCCTCCCCCTCCGCTCCGCGGATTACGACCTGAGCGCGGTGGCCACCGGCGCCGGCGGGGGCGAGGTCAGGTCCTTGGTGGCGACCGATCCCGAGGGTTACAACCTGGCCGAGCCGGCGCCCGTCATCCTGTTCGAGCACCACGTACGAGCCGGCCTGGAGCTCGAGTCCGTAGAGCGACGCTTGATAGGAGAAGCGCCGCCCGTCGACCGAGGTCGCCAGTGGAAGGATCCTCTCTTCGAGTTCTCGGCGAACGGCCCGGTAGCGGTCGAGGCTCTCCTGCATGTCGACGGCCGCGTCGCTCACGGCCGGACCCTAGCGCGGCCGACCCGTCGCCCGGCTCCTACGGCGCGGTATGCGCGTCTCAATGTGCCGAGCACGCGAGCTGCGTGAGCAACGCCCACGTCTAGTTCAGAAGACAGCGGCCCACTCGTTCCTGACGCTGACCACCGTCCAGCCGCTCGTATCGGCTTTCTCCGACGCCTGCTCGGCGCGAGAAACCTGCGTCACCCGGGAACGGCGGTGAGCAGCAGCACTCCGCCGATGTAGGCAAGCAACACGATCAGGGAGTCCGGCCCGAGTCCGAGGATCTTGCGATCTGGTCGCATCAGCAGGCCGAAGATCATGATTCCCGTGACCAACGCGCCGAGCGCGCCGAGCCAGAGGGACTGTGCGCTCGCCTGTGGGAGCACCGGGTCGCCGGCGAGAATGTCCGCGACCAGGAAGAAGTTGAGCTGAACCGCGTTCCGCCGTAGATGTCGCTCATCGCCAGGCCAACTGCTCCGAGCCGGACGGCCTGGATCCCGCTCGAGATCTCGGGCAGCGCCGTGACCGCGGCGAGAATCGTCGCGCCGACGGCGACGCCGTTCATGCCCAGATCGTCTGCCAGGGCGTTGCCGGATCGCTCGAGAGCCACGCCCGCGACGAGCGTGACGAGTGACGCCAGGCCGAACAGGCTGAGGACGGTACGCGTGGACGACCTGCGGAATCGGTTCTCGCCTTCGCCGGTCGCGGGCGGCGCTTCACCGGCAACCTGCCAGGCCGGGTCGTCTTCGACAGGAAGAGTACCGGCGACCAGGTCGCACCAGCCGCTGCGATGAAGACTGCAAGCAGCGCGCCGAAGCTCATGGAGGTCAGCCCGCTGGCGCCGGGCTGGCCTCTGGATCAGGTGGAGCGCGTTCCGGCTCCTCCCGTGCCTCGGCGGCCTTTGCGGCAGCGAGGTCGCGGCTGATGTGAACCGCGGCCGACGTCAGCGGGGCGCCGAGTATGAGGCCGATCATCCCGAAGATGCTCCCGAAGCCGATGGTCGCGATGAGTACGACGAGCGGGTTGAGGTCGAGCGTCGCGCCGAACGCGATCGGCTGCACGATGTTCTGGAGCAGCCCGTTGGCCAGGATCACGATTACGAGCATGATCAATGCAGTGTCGGTTCCGCCTGACGACAGAGCGAGTAACACAGCCAGAGCACCCGACACGAAGGCGCCGATGAACGGGACGTACGCAGTCACGAACGTGACGACGGCAATCGTCCCCCACAACGGAATGTCGAGGGATATGCGCCGATGCCGACGACGACGGCGTTGAAGGCGGCAACGATCGAGACGCCGAAGAAGTAGCGCTGGAGCGAATGGATGACGTTGCTCGAGATGGTGGTCGCGACCGCGGTGGGGACTCCCATGCTGCGATCGATGAAGCGCCGCACCGTCGGACCGTCCTTCAGCAGGAAGAACGTGCTGAAGATCGCGAACGTGATGAAGAAGATGAGCGACGTCAGGCCCTCGATCCCTTGCGCCAGCCCCTTGACCAGCGTGTCGCCCGCGGCCGAAGCTCCTGCTTTCGCATCCTCCTTCGTGCCGGACGTTCCGTCCGCCCCGGCGTCGTTGACCCACCCTTCCACCTTGTCGACCGCCTCGGAGACGCCGGCCTCGATCTCCGACGACTGCTCGGCGATCCCTCCGAAGACGAAAAGGAAGATGAGCACGCCCAGTGCGATGAGCCCGAGCAGGACGATGCCGCGCCCGCCGCTCGCGGTACTCGGTGACTCTGCATCGTCCTGACAAGCGGACCGGCGACGGTAGCCAGGATCGCTCCGACAAGCACAGGGTGGACGATTGTCGACGTCAGGCCGAGTAACCAGACCAATCCGAAGAGGACGAGCCCAACACCGACGAGGAACCACGCGAGCAGCCCGAGGTCGCGCAGCCACATCGGCGCCGAGAACACCCGCGAGAGCGATGTTGCGTCGATCGTCACCACGTCTCGTCAGGCGCGGCGGCTTCGTGCGCGGCATCGGTGTCCCCGCGACGGAAGCGGTCGAAGAGTCCTCCCATCTTCATGGTTCTGGGCAGACGGTAGTGACCGCAGCGGACGGGTCGCGGCCGAGGAGGCGGTGCGATACTCCGCTGCCGTTCACACGACGAGAGGCAACCGTGACGCTCAAGCACCCAGGCTCGAGCTCCGCGAACCGGCGATCTTGCCGTCCCTCCGCTGTAGCCTCAAACGGGCACCATTCCGCAGCACGAGCTGCCGCAGGTAGAGATGGCCCTGGACCTCGCTCACAATCACTCATGACGAGCTGATGCTCGACGGAAACGCGCGGCCCAACGTTGCGACCTTCGTGAGCACCTGGATGGAGCCCCAGGCCGGAAGCTGATGGCCGAGTGCTTCGACAAGAACATGATCGACAAGGATGAGTACCGCAGACGCGAGTCTAAGACGCGCTGCGTCAACATCCTCAGCGGATCTGCACGGCGTACGCCGATCAGGCGAGAGGCCCGTCCACCACGGGCTCCAGCGAGGCGGCGATGCTCGGCGGCCTGCGTCAAGCGGCGCTGGCACACAGCGTGCGGCCGACGGGAAGCCGGCCGACAAGCCGAACCTCGTGATGGGCATCAACGTCCAGATCTGCTGGAGAGTTCGCAACTACTGGGATGTCGAGATGCGGCCGACTGATGGAGGGCGACCGCTTCAACCTCTCCGCGGACGAAGCTGTCTCACGCTGTGACGAGAACACGATCGGCGTCGTGGCGATCCTGGGTCGACCTTCGACGGATCGTACCAGCCGGTGAAGGAGATCTGCGACGCGCTCGACGCGTTCCAGCAGGAGACGGGCATCGACGTTCCCGTCGACGTCGACGGGGCATCGGGCGCCATTATCGCCCCGTTTGTCGATCCGATGCTCGAGTGGGACTTCCAGCTCTCTCGGGTGGCGTCGATCAACACGTCGGGCCACAAGTACGGCTCGTCCACCCGGGCGTCGGCTGGATCGTCTGGCGGGACGCCGATGAACTCCCCGGGACCTGATCTTCTGGGTGAACTATCTCGGCGACAACATGCCGACCTTCGCGTTGAACTTCTCGCGGCCGGCTCCCAGGTGGTCGCGCAGTACTACATCTTCCTCCGCCTCGGCTTCGACGGCTACCGCCGCGCGCAGGCGTACGCGCGGACGTCGCCACGACTTCGTCGGCTCGACTGCGGAGCGGGGCCGTTCGAGCTTCTGACGCGAGGAGACGAGCTGCCGGTGTTCGCTTTCAGGCTGAAGGACGACGTCGCGGAGTGACACGGTGTCGACGTTTCGAAACGCCATGCGCGAGCGCGGCTGGCCTCGGCCTGCGTACACGTTCCCGGAGAAGCGAACCGATCTCGCCGCACTTCGCGTTGTCGTCAGGCGTGGTTTCACGTCACGACCTGGCCGACATGCTCGTCCACGACCTCGAGCGTCAGCTGCCGCGCCTGCAGGAGCAGCCGGCACCGGTGTAGATCTCGATGGAGCGAGTGCATCAACCTTCGCGCACTAGCTCTCGAGTAACGGTGTCATTCGCGAGGGGCAGGACGAGTTGATGCCCTTCACGCCCGATCGCCCCAAGCCTGAGGTCGACGATGCTGGCCACTATGCGGGTGCGGGTAACGGCGACTGGCCGGGGCTTGTCCGACCCGTCCTCCTCCTCGCCTTCGGTCGCGCGCGAGATCGCCACTGCTCCTACGAGCGCAAGGGCGAGTCCGCCGTACGCGATCAGCTTGTGCCACGTGGGCTCGCTGAGCCGCTCCTGCAACAGGATCGTGCCGATGACGATGCTGACGAGCGGGTTGAAGACGGAGACGGTCGCGACGGACGTCGCCAGCAGCCCGGTGGCAAGTGAGACCTGCTGGACGACGAACGCGACGATGCCCGAGACGGCGAAGGCGTAGAACTCCCAACTCTGGAGAGTCGCCCAAGACCGTTGTCGTGGAAGATCTCGACTGTCGGCTTGCAGAGCGATGCCGAAAGCCCGAACAGCATCCCGGCGGCTGCGCCGGTAGAGTGCTGCTTTCCGTCCGAGCGAACCGCGTCCTCCGAGGGACGAGCAGCACCACGGAGGCGACCGCGACCAGCGCCCGGCGACGATCGCCCATTCGTTTGCCGGCGCATTGTCGCGCCCCTCCGCCGCCTCGCCGACGACGGTGAACAGCGCGAGCCCCAGCACGACCACGTACGTCTCCGATGACCTCCTGTCCGGCCGACGACCTGATTCGTCAGCCAGTAGCCGAGCGGCAGCGCGAAGACGATCGTGAGGACGAGAAGCGGCTCGATCACCGCGAGCCGTCCGCGGTCGAGAGCGGCGGCCTGGAAGGCGTAGCCGACGAGGAGTGCCCCCGTTCCCATGAGCCAGAACTTCTGCCTGGCCAACTGGACGAACGAGGCCGGCGATCCGAGTGAGACCTCGCCCATGCCGAGCGCGCCCTTCTGCTGCAGCGTCGCGGCGAGTGCGAAGAAGAAGGCTCTGCGCAGAGAGCGAGGGCTTCTGCCACGCGCGGGAGCCTACGTCGCCATCGTCAGCGATGCTGCGGTTACTCGGTCGACTCGCGAAGCCGACCAGCGTGGCAGTTTCACGCGAGTGAACGAGGATGCGGGCCGACCTGGCTGTGTTCATGGAGCCTGGAGACTGCGGGTCGCACCTCTCCACCGGTAGAACGCGGCCCCTGCACGCCGTAGACGAGACGCTAACGGCAGGTCCGGATGCTCGCTCTTTCAGCAGGTTGGTGGCTCGGGTCTCAGCGGCTGGTCATAGTGGTCTCCTTGGTGGTTGTGGCCTTCTGGACGGCGCGCGTGTTGCTGCGCGTGCGGGGAACAGCTTCAGAGGGTCGAAGCCGACGCTCGCGATCTTCGTGCTTGTCGCGTCGCTCGCGCTCGTCGCGGCGGGTTGCGGCGGAGACGACGAGGCGTCGACGACCACGACGTCCAGCGAAGCCTCGGCCGAGGAGTGGGCGGGCAACTTCTGTTCGGCGGTCACGACGTGGAAGAACGATCTCGAGGAGGCGGCGGAGCCGCTCACCGATCTTTCCTCTCTCTCCGAGGAGAGTGTCCGACAGGCGCCGACGACGCCAAGACGGCAACCGAGACGCTCGCTGACAGCCTGAGGGGCCTCGGACGCCCGGACACCAGCTCGGGACAGCAAGTGGAGAGCTCGGTCGACGATCTCGTAACGGAGATCGAGAATGGGGCGAACGAGGTCGAGGCTGCGGTCGAGGGGATTTCGAGCGTCGGCGACATCCCGTCAGCCGTCGGCACGATCACGACCACCGTCGCCGATATGGGCACCGAGGTAGACAGTGCCGTGCAGACGCTCGAGGACGCGGACGCAAGTGGCGAGCTGAAGACCGCGTTCGACGACGCATACTCCTGCGAGGAACTGACCAACTCGAGCAGCTAGCCTTACACGGCGTCGCGACCCCGTCGCCTTTACGAAAGGGACGGGGTCTGCTGCCGACTTTTCTAGTCCTCCGTTCAGCCTCGATCTCGGCGATCTCGATGCTGATCGCGAGCGCCTCGACGATCTTGCCGGTCGCGGACGCAATGCGTGCGGTTCCGACGATCGGGGCGATCGCGGCGAGGACCCGCGCACCTGCTCGGCGTCGATGTCGAGCTCGCTCGCGACCTTGAGGTTCATGAGGTACGAGATCGAAGGGGCGCCGACCGCGGCAAGCGCGGCGATGCGCACGAGCATCAGCGTCTCCGGGTCGAGGCTCGACGCCTCGATGGAGCCGCCGTCATGCCGCCACAGGTCGAGAACCGGGGTCTCGCTTGTCGATCCGGCCATTGTGCTCCTTTCGTTGGACTACCCCCTAGAACCACGGAGTTTGATACAATGCGCGCCGTGTGCGTAGGTCGAGCGCGAGTTTCACCCGGGTGAGCCAGTCGATCACCGTGGGCGGCGTCGACGGGATCATGGCGCCTCACTCGGCTCCGCCCCAGGTCGACCTGCCTGGGGAGCGCCGTTCCCGTCGAACCGGCGTCTCGCGACGCGTCCTGGCGTGGTACGCAGCGAGCAGCTCTTCCTCCTCGTCCTTCTTGGGGAAGAGGAAGTAGACGAGTGCCGCGCCCGAGCAACGCGACGCTCCGGCCGTGTAGGCCCACTGGTCGCCCTCGAGGAACGACGACTTCGCCGCGGCGGTGATCTGGCTGGCGTATTCGGATACTGTTCGGCGAGGTTCTCGGCGACGCGAAAACGAGCAGCTGGAGCTGGCTCTGCGTGCTGTCAGTGACGTTCTTGTCCGACGCCGCGATCGCCGCTCCGGCCGAGGCATATCCCGCCGTGAGAAGCGCACCGAAAATCGAGGTCGATGAGGGCTCCGCCCAAATCGCGTTGCAGGTCGGCCGTCCCCGACGCCATCCCGGCGCGCTCGACGGGAACAGGTCCCGTCAGCGAGTGCGAGGCCGGCGTACCCGCGAGTCCCACGCCGATTCCGATGAAGACGTAGGCGAGCGCAACATGCCAATACGGGATGTCCTCCTTCCAGAGCAGCAACATCGAGAGGAAGGCGAGGAAGAGGAACACGTAGCCGAGGAGCAGCGTGAACCGGGCCCCTCGCGCGCCCACGAGCTTGGCCGAACGTGGCGCAACGAGCACCATGAACACCACAGCTGGCAGGATCGCGGCGCCGGCCTCGAGCGTCGAGTAGCCGAGCACGTTCTCAAGGTACTGCTGGCTGACGAACGCCGCGCCCATCAAGGATCCGAACACGATGATCCCAGCGCACGCCGCGACCCAGAAGATGCGGCGTCCGGCGATGTGGAGGTCATAGAGGGGATTCTTCGCCGACGCTGCCGGAGGTAGAACCCGGCGCCCGCTGCGAGCGCGATAATCGCCAGCCCCACTACCAAGTTCCCTTGTTCGGGACCGGCGCGAAGTTGATCCCGAGAATCAGCGCTCCGACGAACACGACCGAAAGGATTCCGCCGAGATTGTCGAGGGGTCGCTGGTCTCGTTGACGTGGCTCGGCACGAACGCGACCGCCATCACCAGCGCGACCGCGACGAGCGGCAGCGTGACCAGGAACACCGAACCCCACCAGAAGGACTCGAGCAAACCACCCGCGACGAGGGCCCGAGTGCCGCGATGCCGCCGCCCCCCGCGACCACAGGGCGATCGACTTCGTTCGGGCCTGCCCCGACCAGAGCGCTGTGAACAGCGCCAATGTCGTCGGTACACCATATCCGCGGAGACACCGCCGGACAGCGCCGCGAAGAGAACTACGTCCGACGGGGCGTACGCCGCCAGAACGGAGGCAGGCACTGACAGCGCCATCCCCACGATGAGCATGAGCTTGCGCCCGTAGCGTCTCCGATCGCGCCGAGATACAGCACCGAGGCTGCGAGGCCGAGTGAATAGCCCACAGCGATCAGGTCGAGTGTCGTCTGCCCCGAATCGAACGCCTCGCCGATATCGGGCAGGGCAACGTTGGCGACAGACAGGTTCAGGTTGGCGACCGCCGCTACGAGAATGAGGGAGATCGGGACCATCCCCGACCGCGCCGGCGCAGCCGATACGGCGTCGGCGCGCACTACGGCCCTGCGTCCCCTTCTTCACCACGGTCGCTGCCGGGATGCTCGTAACCAGCTGCCGAACAGTGGCTTCGTCGATGCCGTTCACCCGGGTGACTGAGGCTCAGGGACGGACTGTGATGCGTCCTTCGGCGAGCACCACGACCTCGTCCACCCAGGCGAGCCCTTCGGGCCGGTGCGTGATCAGGAGCACGGCTCGGTCGCCTGCGGCAGGATGTCTGCGACGACCCCTCGGCCGTCTCGGTCGAGGTGCGCCGTCGGCTCGTCGAGGACGAGCACGGGCGCGTCGGCGAGGAGCGCGCGCGCGAGCGCGATTCGCTGGCGCTGTCCGCCCGAGAGCTTGCCCCCTCTTCGCCGACGAGCGTGTCGAGACCCTGGGGAAGCGAGGCCACCCACTCCCAGAGCCGCGCTCGGCGAAGGGCCTCCTCGATCTGCGGCTCGGGCGCTCCGGGTCGCGCGAGACGGACGTTCTCGCGAATCGTCGTCGAGAACAGGTGCGCGTCCTGGCCCGCGACGGCGATCGCCCGTCGGACGTCTTCCTGGCGATACTCGCGGAGGTCGAGGCCCGCGAGCGTCACGCGTCCGTCCTCGGGATCGAGGAAGCGCAGGAGGAGGTTGACGACCGTCGTCTTGCCCGAGCCGCTCGGCCCCACCAGAGCGACCTTGCGCCCGGGATCGAGCCGGAGGCTCACGCCGTCGAGAGCAGGCGGCTCGTCCGGCGCATAGCGTGCGGAGACTCCGTCGAGCGACAGCGCCGGGGCGTGCAGGCGGAGCGCGGCGCGGCGCGGCGGGGTCCTGCACGGCAGGCTCGCGGTCCGTGAGCTCGAGTACGCGTCGTCCGGCGGCGAGCGTCGCCGAGAGCTCTCGTGCGGCCTGCGACAGCGGGGCGACGGCCTCGAACGAGGCGAGTGCGAGCAGCCGAGCACGGCCACGAGCACTCGGTCGAGGTCGCCCGCCGCGTGGGCCGAGACCGCGACGGCGAGGACGGCGACGACCGTCGCCCCGGTGACGACGTCCCCAGGCCGTCGGCGACACCAGTCGCTAAGGCGTCTCGCCGCGCGAGCCGGACGAGCTCACGGTCGGTCTCGCGGACGCGGTGCAGCGTCTCTTCCTCGCGCCCGTACACGACGAGCTCGGGAGCGCCACGCAGGAGCTCGACGAGCTCGGAGTGCAGGTGTCCCTGCGCTTCGCCCGTCGTCGCCAGCCGCCTCGAGCCGTCCGGCGATCGCAGGCACCCCGATCCCCGCGACCAGCAGTCCCGCGACGAGGATCGCCCCGGCGACCGGCAGGATCGCGGCAGCGACGCCGACCGCCACCGCGCCGGCCGCGACGGCGACGAGCGGAGGGGCGAGGCCGCGCAGGTACAGGCTCTGGAGCGCGTCGACGTCGCCGACCATCCGGCTGACGAGATCGCCCCGCCGGTAGGCCTCGAGACCCGCGGGCGCGAGCGGCTCGATGCGCTCGTAGAAGCGGACGCGCAGGCGGGCGAGGACGCGGAAGGCGAGGTCGTGCGAGGCAAGTCGTTCGAGGTAGCGGGTGAGCGGCCGCGCGAGGGCGAAGAATCGAACCGCCACGATCGTCCCGGTGAGCGAGAGGATCGCGGGACCTTCTGCCGCGCGAGAGATCAGGTAGCCCGCAGTCGCCATCAGCCCGATGCCGAAGATCACGGCCGCCGCGCCGAGCAAGATCGAGAGCGCGAGCCGCCACGCGGTGCCGGTGCGAGGGCGACGAGCCTGCGGAGCGTCGATGGTCACGCCGGCGCGCGACCGGGGACTCGGCCAGCGGCCCGTCGAGCCGGATGGTTCGGTCGCGCGCGCGACGAGCTCGGGCCGGTGCGCGATGACGAGCACGGTCCGGCCCTCTCCCAACCCCTCGATCGCCGGGCGACGGCCGCGGCGTTCTCGGGATCGAGGTTGGCAGTCGGCTCGTCGAGGACGACGAGCGATGCGTCCCGGAGGAGCGCTCTCGCGAGGGCGATGCGCTGCCGCTCGCCGGCCGAGACCGGCCGGCCGCCGTCCCCAACGACCGTGCCGTAGCCGTCGGGGAGTGCGCGAACGAACTCGTCGGCGCCGGCGAGCCGGGCTGCCGCGACAACGCTGTCGTCGTCGGCGGTCGGCTCTCCCAGCCGGATGTTGTCCGCAATCGACCCATGAAAGAGCGTCGGCCGCTGTGGAACCCACGCCACGGAACGGCGCCAGGCAGCGTGATCGCTGCCGTCAGCTCGGCCCCGTCGACGGTGACGCGGCCTTGCGTCGGCTGGGTGAGCCCGAGCAGCAAGGACGCGACGGTGCTCTTCCCGCTCCCGCTTGCTCCCACGAGGCCGACCGTCTCGCCGGGGCGCAGCTCGAGATCGACGCCCGTGAGCACCGTGGCGTCGCGTGCCGGGTACGCATACGAGACGCCCTCGAGCCGGATGGTCGCCCCCGGATGGGCTGGCATCGCGCCAACGGCCGCGTCAGTGGTCGTCGGTCCCTCCGTGAGCTCGAGCAGGCGCTCGGCCACCGCGAGCCCGTCCGCACTCGCGTGGTACTGCGCCCCGAGATTGCGAAGGGGCAGATAAAGCTCCGGCGCGAGCACGAGAATCGTGAGAGCGGACTCGAGCCCGATCCCGCCGTCGGCGAGGCGCACGCCGACGGTGACGGCGACGAGCGCGATCCCGAGCGTCGCCGCGAGCTCGAGGACGGCCCCCGAGAGGAACGCGACGCGGAGGTCATCATGGTCGTGCTGCGGTACTGCTCGCTCGTTCGGCGATCGCCGCGGTCTGAGCGTGTCCGCGATTGAACGCCCGGAGCGTCGGGAGACCTCGCACGACGTCGAGGAAGTGCGTCGAGAGGAGGGAGAGGGCACGCCAGCGCGCGTGTGTGTCGCGTTCGGTGTACCGGCCGATGAGGACCATGAAGACGGGGACGAGCGGCAGGGTCAGCAGCATGAGCGCCGCCGAGGTGAGGTCGATGGGCACGATCCAGGCGATCACGGCCACCGGAACGCGACCGCGAGCACGAGCTGCGGGACGAACCGCCCGAAGTAGGCCTCGAGCGCGTCGACTCCCTGAACCGCGACCGCCGCGACCTCGCCGCTCTGCGTGCCGTCCAGCGAAGCCGGCTCGCCCGGAGCCGCCGCTCGACGAGCTCGAGCCGGAGCTGTGAGAGCACGCCCGTCGCAGCGAGGCGTCCCGCAACCTCGAACCCCCAGGCGAGAACCGCACGACCCGCGAAGACGAACGCGAGCAGCACGAGGGCGCCGGAGACTTCGTCGAGCGAAGCACCGTCGAACGAACGGGCGACGACGCGGGCGAGCAGCGTCGCCTGGAGCAGGACGAGTAGAGCGGTCGCGAGGCCGATCGCAACATCGACTGCAAGAAGGACGCGCGCCGCCCGGGCGCGGCGCAGAAGGCGCGGATCGAGCGGGCGCACGCGAACGAGGCTACCGCGGCCTGTGTAACGTCCGCCGCTGCCGACGACGTCCCGAGACCGCCGTTCTAGCGCTAGTACTCACCCGTCTCGTCGCGGGCGAGCGCCCTCGTTCCGTCGTCGACCGCGCGAGAATCGGCGAGGCGGATCGCAAGGAGTGGGAAGACGAGCACCGAGATCATTCCGGCGCCGATGAGCGAGGCGCCGACGTCAGGCGGAGATCGCACCTCGATCGGCACCTATCCCCACGATCGCCACGATCAGCGGCAATCCAGTCGCGCTGAAGACGGCGAGGCTGAGCGTG
Source organism: uncultured Actinomycetes bacterium (assembly GCA_963830035.1). Taxonomy (GTDB): domain Bacteria; phylum Actinomycetota; class Thermoleophilia; order Gaiellales; family Gaiellaceae; genus GMQP-bins7. Next base: position 316,799 of record CAWHKX010000004.1, read on the forward strand.
TCTCTCGCGCCGAGCTCGCGGAGCCAGACGAGCGACGGGACGCCGCGGACGACGAGGAGGAGAGAAAGGAAGAGCCCTCCGAGCGCGAGACCGGTCACGCTGAGGAAGCTGTCGAGATCGAAGTTCATCCCGGCGACGACGAAGTAGATCGGGATGAGGAACCCGAAGCCGATTCCCTCCAACCGCATCCGCACCGTCGCACCTTCCGGCGAGTCGAGGGTGAGACCGACGACGAGCCCCGCGGCGAACGCACCGAGGACGAAATCGAGGCCTACGTCGTTCGCGAGCAGGACGAGGCCCCCGAGCAAGAAGATCGACGCGCGAACCGCGGCCTGGCCCGTCGTGTGCACCGTCTCCTGCAAGACGCGTAGGAGACGCGGTGGCCGAGCCCGCGTCGCGGCCGCTGCAGCGAGCGCCACGAGCCCGCCGAACGCGACCAGGAGCAGCGCTTCCTCGATGGCGCCGTACGCCCCGGTCAGGAAGATCGAGATGACGACGATCGGCCAGAACTCTCCGGCGATCCCGGCGCCCAGCACGGCCGACCCGAGCAGCGTCGACAGCAACCCGGCGTCGATGAGGATCGGGACGAGCGTGCCGAGTGCAGTCGTGCTCAGGGCGACCCCCAGCAGCCACCATTCGGCGTCCACACCGGCCGCGCTCAACAGCGCTCCGACGGAGAGCCCGATCGCCAGAGAGACCGCCCAGCCGGCTGCCCCGCGAACGACCGAGCTCCGGACGACGCGTCTCTCGATGACCTCGAGCCCGGCGAAGAAGAAGAGCAGCGCAAGGCCGAAATTCGAGAGGAAGCGGATGTAGGAGTCGACCTCGGCGAGGTCCAGGACTTCCGGGCCGATGACGATTCCGAGAACGATCTCCACGACGACCGTCGGCAGCACGATCCGTCCATGGATCCTCGAGACGATCGCAGCGAGCGCGATGCGCCGAGGACGTAGACGAGGGATTCGAGGTCGGGGGCCGTAACCGCCTGGCCGAGGACCGCCGGGACTCCGGGGTCCACGATCAGGCGAGACGAGCCCAGATACTCGGAACGATGCCCCAGCTGCTCGTGATCGACTCGCCCGGCTCGAGCCTGATCAGGCCGTCTCCGCTCCGAAAGGCGTTCGGCGCGCAGGTCATGGGCTCGACCGCGAGGCTGCGCCGGGCGACGTCCGGAAGCGGGTCACCCGTGAACAGCATCAAGTAGGGATGCGTCTCGTCGACCCAGAGCGTCGAAAGACACCCTCCGGCGCTGTGGAGCTCGACGCGCGCGAGGCCGTCCGGGTCGCGCTCGAGGTCCGTGAAGCAGTGGTCCAGCTTCGTCGCGCCGATCGGTCGGGCAACCCGGAAGTCGAGCTCCGCCTCGTCGACGGACGCCGTGCCGACCGGAATCCCGCGGTCGTCCGAGCGCAGCACGGTCCTGCGGGCACGCGGAGCACGACATCGTTCACCGTCTCGGCTGCGAGCTTGAGATAGGGATGAGCCCCGCTGCCGTACGGACACGCATCGGTGCCGACGTTCGTCGCCGTCGTGCGCACGCGCAGCCCCTCCTCCGAAAGCGCGTACTCGATCGCGAGAGCGAGCGAGAACGGATACCCGGGCTGCGGATGGAGAACGTGCTCCAGAACGACGCGGTGCGGCTCGCGCTCGGCGACGGTCCAGGCCGCCCAGCGCACGAGGCCATGGATCGCGTTGCCGTTGTCCGGCTCGGTGAGGGGGAGCCGGTGACGCTGTCCGTCGAGCTCGTAGGTGCCGTCCTCGAGCCGGTTCGGCCACGGGATCAGCACCTGGCCCCGCCCGGACGAGCACATCTCGTCGAGGCCCGTAGCCGTCGAGGACGTCGCGGACCGCCGACCGAATACGTACGAAGCCCGCCGCCGACCTCGACGACGACCGCGAGCTGGGCGCCGAGCGCGATCTCGAACTGCTCGCCGGACGGAGAGATCGCTGCTCGTCCGGTCATCCTGTGGGGTGCAGCGAAGCCGGGGCTCGGCCGCCGACCGGCGACGACGAAGGACCACATGCCCATCGCGACGGCGACACATGCGGCGAACGCGTAGATCGTCGGCAACGAGACGCCCTCGGCCAAGAAGAGGGCCGACGCCGAACGCTGCAAGCCCGCAGCCCAACTGGTAGAAGGCGATCACTCCTCCGGCGAGAGCTGCCGAGAACGCCTGAGCTCCTCCTGCCCGAAGCTGATCGTGAGTGGCAGGAGTGCCGAGCATCCGAAGCCGGCGAGGCCGAACGCAAGGATTCCGAGCGCAGGTTGGTCTTGGGGGAGCAAGGCGATGACGACGAACGCGCCGGCGAGCACGAACGGCAACGGGTGGTAGGTCAACCGAGCCGGGAACCGACGCTGCACCTCGCCTGCCTTCCGGAGCTACTTCATCCGCTCGAGCAGGTGGTCGCCGACGCGGAGCGAGTTCGCCATCGCCGTGAGCGCCGGGTTGACGGCGCCGATGCTCGGGAAGACGCTCGTGTCGACGACGTAGAGGTTGTCGAGCTCGTGCGCCCGGCAGTCCACGTTCAGCACGGACGTCGACGGGTCGGTGCCGAAGCGGCAGGTGCCCGCCTGGTGCGCGCAGCCGGCGACCGGGATGTCGTTCTTCATGTACGCGAAGCGGTGGATCAGGTGGTCCGGGTTCATGTCGAGCTTCCCGAGCATCGACTTGACCTTCTCGTAGAGCTGCTTCTTGGCGTCGGCGTTCGTCTCCGTGTAGCTGAGCGTGAGCTTGCCGTCGCGGTCGACGGTGACCCGGTTGTCGGGCCGCGGCAGGTCCTCGGTCGAGAGCCAGAAGTCGATCGCGTGCCGCGCCATCCGCTCCAGCGTCCACTCGGGCGCGAGCTTCGTCTCCCGCGGCCGCTCGCCGCGGAACATCGGCGCCTGTCGACTTGCCGACCATCTGGACGTTGCCGAGCGGGTAGTCGAAGTCGTCGCTGCCCGAAGTAGAAGTCGTTCAGCCCGAGGGTCTTCTGGTACGACGGTCGGGTTCTCCTCGCGCGAGAGCGCGAGCACCGCCGTCGAGTCGTGGAACATGTAGTTGCGCCCGACCTGGTCGGAGCCGTTGGCGAGGCCGTTCGGGTGCTTGTCGTTCGCCGACTCAGGAGCAGCTTGGCCGTGTTGGCGGCGCCGCACGCGACGACGACGACGTCGCCGGCGAACCGCTCCTCGCCGCCGTCCCGCTCGACGACCACCTCGGTGACGGCCGTGCCGCCGTCGTTCGTCTCGAGCCTGACGACCTTCGCGTTCGTCAGCAGCGTGACGTTCGGGTGCTCGAGCGCCGGGCGGACGCCGAGCACCTCGGCGTCGGACTTCGCGTGCACGAGGCACGGGAAGCCGTCGCAGGTCGCGCAGCGGATGCACGTGCTGAACGGCATGTTCGACTCGTCGAGCATGATTCCGCAGGGCGCGTGGAACGGGTGGTAGCCGGCGGCCGCGAGGTCGTCGGAGAGCTGCTGGATCCGCGGCTCGTGCGAGACCGCCGGGTGCGGGTACGGCGCGCTCGCCGGCGGCTCGGTCGGGTCCTCGCCGCGGGCGCCGTGCACCTGGTAAGCTGCTCGGCGAGCGTGTAGTACGGCTCCAGCTCGTCGTAGGAGATCGGCCAGGCGGGCGAGATGCCGTCGTGGTGGTGGAGCTCGCCGAAGTCCTCCTTGCGGAGGCGGTAGAGCGCGGCGCCGTAGAGCTTCGTCGCGCCGCCGACGAAGTAGTGGACCCGCGGCTGGAACGGCTTGCCGTTCTCGTCGTACCAGGTGTCGGGCGAGACGTAGCGGTTGTCGACGAACACGTCCTCGGTCGACCAGTTCTGCGGCTCGCGCGGGAGCCAGTCGCCGCGCTCGAGCAGGAGGATCCGCTTGCCCGAGGGGGCGAGGTGGCGCGCGAGCGTGCCGCCGCCGGCGCCGGTGCCGATGATGATGACGTCGTAGGAGTCCATCACGGTCAGATCTCCTCGAGTCGCTCGGCGACGATGATCCGCGCCGCGGCCTCGATCAGCGCGAGGTGGGAGAACGCCTGCGGGAAGTTGCCGAGGTGGCGGCCGGTCGCGACGTCGAACTCCTCGGCGTAGAGGCCGAGCGGCGAGGCGATCCGCAGCAGCCGCTCCATCAGGTCGTGCGCCCGCTGCTTCTCGCCGACGATGGCGAGCGCGGAGACGAGCCAGAACGAGCAGATGAGGAACGTTCCTTCCTTGCCGGAGAGGCCGTCGTCGGTCTCGTCGGTGCGGTAGCGCAGGACGAAGCCGTCCTCGCGTCAGCTCGTCGGCGATCGCGAGCACCGACTTGCGCAGGCGCTCGTCGTCGCCGGGCAGGAAGCCGAAGATCGCGGCGAGGAGCGTCGAGGCGTCGAGGGCGTCGGTCTCGTAGTGCTGGCGCAGCACGCCCCGTCGCTGACGCCGTGCTCGAGGATGTCGGCGCGGATCTCCTCCGCGGTCGCGCGCCAGGTCGCCTGCAGCTCCGGGTCGCCGCGGATCTCGGCCAGCTTCGCCGCGCGGTCGAGCGCGACCCAGCACATGAGCTTCGAGGAGACGTAGTGCTGCGGCTTGCCGCGCGCCTCCCAGATGCCCTGGTCGGGGTTCTGCCAGACCCGCGTGGCGCATTCCGCCTGCGCCTGGACGATCGGCCAGAGCCGGCGGGGCAGCCGCTCGCTCCGCCGGGTGTGGAGCAGGATCGAGTCGAGGACCGCGCCGAAGACGTCGTTCTGGCGCTGGTCGAACGCGCCGTTGCCGATCCGCACCGGGCGGGCGCCCGCGTAGCCCGAGAGGTCGTCGAGCGTCGACTCGGTCAGGTCGCGGCGGCCGTCGATCCCGTACATGATCTGGAGCGAGCCGTCGTCGTTCGGCTCGACGTCGGCGACGAACTGCATGAACTCGTCGGCCTCCCAGTCGAGGTTCAGGTAGTGCAGCGCCTGGAGCGTGAACGTCGTGTCGCGCATCCAGGTGTAGCGGTAGTCCCAGTTGCGCTCGCCGCCCGGGGTCTCCGGCAGCGACGTCGTCAGCGCGGCGACGGTGGCGCCGGTCGGCATGTAGGTCAGGCCCTTGATCGCGAGCGCAGAGCGCTGGAGCGGGTCGCGCCAGCGATGGTCGGGGATCCGCGCTCGCCGAGCCAGGCGCGCCAGAAGCGGACCGTCGCCGCGATCCGCGCCTCGGCTTCGTCGACGTCTGCGGGCCGCGAGGCCCTCGGCCCAGGACAGGGCGCAGTAGGCCCGGTCGCCCGGCTCGAGCACGTGCCGTGCGCGGACGCGGTCGCCCTCGATCCCGAGCGCGAGGTCGGTCTGGAGGCGGATCGTCTGGCCCGCGCCGTCGCGTCGGCCGCGTGGCGGCTCGCCGTCGACCAGCGTCCACGTCGCCGGCTCGCGGCCGTAGTCGAAGACCGGCTCGCACACGAGCTCGACCTCGACGCGGCCCTCGAGGCACTCGACGGTGCGCACGAGCATGTGGTCGGCGTCGTCGTCGGCCGGCGGGCGCGTGTGCGGCGTGATCTCGTCCTCGTGGTCGCGCGGGCCCATCGTCAGCGCGTCGCGGACGACGACCCAGCCGGTCGGCGTCTTCCACGTCGTGGCGAGGACGTTCGTCCCCGGCTCGTACGTCGCGCGCGGTCGGATGGTTGATGCCGAACGGCGCGAAGCCGGAAGAACCCGGCCTCGCGGTCGAGCAGGCTGCCGAACACGCTCGGCGAGTCGAAGCGCGGGACGCAGAGCCAGTCGATCGCGCCGTCGGGCGCGACGAGCGCGCCGGTGTGGCAGTCGGAGAGGAAGGCGTAGTCCGCGATCGGCGGGAACGGCGAGGGCGCGGCCGCGCTCTGCGGCGCGCGTCTGGCGGCTCGGCGGCGCTCATGACGCGATCCACGGTCGCCGTGCCAGCGGCCGTGACCGGCGACGAGCTTGTCGGCGGCCTCGGGGCCCCACGAGCCCGGCGCGTAGGCGTGGACCGGCGGCGGCGCGTCGAGCAGCGGCTGCATGATCCGCCAGGTCTCCTCGACGCCGTCCTGGCGCGTGAAGCGGGTGCTCTGGCCGACCATCGCGGCGTGGAGCAGCACCTCGTACGGCGTCGCGCCCTCGCCGCCCTCCTCGGCGAACTCCATGTCGAACATGATCGGCTCGGCCCTGCCGGCGTCGGCCCGATGCGCGTCGAGGACGATCCGGACGCCCGTCGACGGGATCGAGCTTGATCACGAGCTGGTTCGGCTCCGGCTGCTGTCGAACGCGGCGAAGCCGAGCCGCGGCGGGTGCTTGAAGACGAGCCGGACCTCGGTCTGCGTCACCGGGAGCCGCTTGCCCGGCGCGGATGAAGAACGGAACGCCCGACCAGCGCCAGTTGTCGATGTCCAGCCGGAGCGCGGCGTAGGTCTCGGTGGTCGAGTCCGGGGCGACGCCGTCGATGTCGAGGTAGCCGTCGTACTGGCCGCGGACGTAGTGGGCCGGGTCGGCCGGCGCTGACCGCGCGGTAGAGCGACGACCTGCGCGTCCTTGATCGTCTTCGGGTCGCCGCCGGCGGGCGGCTCCATCGCGGTCGCCGCCGACGACCTGCATGAGGTGGTTGACGACGACGTCGCGCAGCGCGCCGACCGGGTCGTAGAAGTGGCCGCGATCCTCGACGCCGAAGTCCTCGGCCATCGTGATCTGGACGGACTCGACGTAGTTCCGGTTCCAGACCGGCTCGAGCATCGTGTTCGCGAACCGGAGGTAGAGGATCTCCTCGAGGCCCATCTTCCCGAGGAAGTGGTCGATCCGGAAGAGCTGCGACTCGTCGATGTACTGGTGCAGCTCGTCGGCGAGCTCGCGGGCCGAGGCCTGGTCGTGGCCGAACGGCTTCTCGACGACGACGCGCGCCGGTCTTCGTCAGACCGGCCTCGGCCAGGCCCTTGACGACCGTGCCGAAGAGGAACGGCGGGATCTCGAGGTAGAAGACGGGCGTCTGCGCGCCGCTCGATCGCCTCGCCCACGCGCTCGTAGGTCGCGGCGTCCGCGAAGTCGCCCGGACACGTAGGAGAGCCGGGCCGCGAAGCGGTCGAACACCTTCTGGTCGAGCGTCTCGCCGGTGCCCACGATCGACTCGCGCGCGCGCTCGTGAGCTGGTCGACCGTCCAGTCGTCGACGGCCACCCCGACGATCGGGCAGTCGAGCAGCCCGCGCTGCTCGAGCCGGTAGAGCGAACGGAAGGTCATCACCTTCGCCAGGTCGCCGGTGATCCCGAAGACGACGAGGACGTCCGCCGGCGCGGTTCCGCGCCCTGCGCTGCTCTCGTCGTCTTCTGGGGCTTCCGTAGTGCTCATTGCCGCGCCTCCCGTTTCGACGTCTGACGACGCGTCGCACCGGGAGCTCTGCGGCTGCGACGGTCCGTCGACGTCGACGCGGCCGCGTCCGAAGGCGTCGATCCGGCCCCAGCGGCCGGGGATGTCGAGCAGCTCGAGATGGCCGATGCCTCGGGGCAGCGCCGGGTCGACGACGAGGTGGTCGCCGAGCGGCTCGAGGCCGAGCATCGTGCGCAGCAGCAGCAGCGGCGTGCCCGTCGACCAGGCCTGCGGGCTGCACGCGGTCGGGTACTGCACCGGGTACTTCGTCACCGTCCGCTCGTAGCCGCCGAACGCCTCCGGCAGCCGGCCGTCGAAGAACTCGGCGGCGTCGAGGATGCCGGCCGCGATCTGCGCCGCCTCCTCCTTGAAGCCGTAGCGCCGCAGGCCCCAGGCGATGAACGAGTTGTCGAACGGCCAGACCGTGCCGACGTGGTAGCCGATCGGGTTGTACCGCCCCTCGCCCTCGGCCAGCGTCCGGACGCCCCAGCCGGAGAAGAGCCGCGGGCCCAGCAGGTGCGCCGCGACCGCCTTGGCCTTCGACTTGTCGACGATGCCGCTCCAGAGCAGGTGGCCGTTGTTCGACGTCAGCGCGTCGACCTGGTTGCCCTCGGTGTCGAGGGCGAGGGCGAAGTACTCGCCGTCGTTCACCCAGAAGTCGCGGTTGAAGCGGCGCTTGAGGTCGGCGGCCTCCTTCTCCAGCCGGTCGGCGAGCTCGGGGTCCTTCCAGACGAGCCGGGCCAGGCGGGCGCCGCGCACCTTCGCGTCGTAGGCGTAGCCCTGGAGCTCGCAGGTCGCCCGCGGGAAGCCGGGGAGCCGGCCGTCGCGGTAGGAGATCGAGTCCCAGGAGTCCTTCCAGCACTGGTTCTCGAGGCCGGTCTCCTCGTTGCGGCGCTGGTACGAGACGTAGCCGTTGCCCATGAGGTCGGCGTACTCGTCGATCCAGTTGAGCGCCGCCCGCGCCTCGTGCTCGAGCTCGCGCACGAGCTTCCGGTCGCCGGTCCAGCGCTCGTACTCGTCGAGCAGGACCACGAAGAGCGGCGTCGCGTCGGCGCAGCCGTAGTAGGGCGAGTGCGGCCGCTCCTCGAACGCGGTCATCTCGCCGTAGCGCATCTCGTGCAGGATGCGGCCCGGATCCTCGTCGCGGAAGTCGTCGACGCCGGCTGCCCTGCCAGTCGCCGAGCGCCCGCAGGGTCGTCGCCGCGAGCTCCGGCGTGAACGGCAGCGCCTGCAGGCTCGTGAAGATGCTGTCGCGGCCGAACATGGTCATGAACCACGGCAGGCCGGCCGCCGGCAGGCTCCGCCCACCGGCGATCGGGCGGCGAGAAGCGGAGCGCGGCGAGGTCGACGAGGCTGCGCCGGTACGTCGCCTTGAGCGCGTCCCGGTCGCACTCGAGCCGCGGCGCGTCCGCGATCCACTGCTCGAGGCTCAGCTCCATGCTCGGCCGCGCTCGCTTCGCGCCGCGTGCGTACTTCGGCCGGACGTGCGTCCCGCCGGCGCCCGCGGCGGTGACGACGTCGAGATCGGTCGTCCAGTCGCCGTGCGGCTCGATGCGTACGCGCGAAGGTCAGGCCGCTCTTGTCGAGCTCGGGCCGGAGCCGTCGCCGAGATCGCGGTCTCGCGCCTGAACGTCTCGCGCTCGTAGCCGAGCAGAAGCCGTCCTCGCTCGACGCGAGCCGTAGTACTTCCCCTTCTTCTCGAGCGCGTCCTTGACCTCGAAGAGGTCGGCGAAGTCGCCGCCGGCCTCGATCCGGACCGCGAGGTCGACCGGCTCGTCGTCGTGGTTGAGGATCGTCAGCTCCTCGTGGAAGCCGTCGCCGACGGCGCGCCGCCGGATCACCGAGAGCTTGGCGTCGACGTACACGGTTCCCGTCCCGGCACGAGGAAGAAGCGCGTCTCGAAGTACTGGAGGTCGTCGACCGAGAGCGCGTTGAGCCGCTGGCCGTCGACGGTCAGGACCCACTTCGAGAGGAAGCGGGTGTCGAACGAGAAGAGGCCGGTCGGGTCGGTGAGCGACGCCTCGATGTCGCCGGCGACGTCGCTGACGACGAAGGTGTTGCCGTCGAGGATCTGGACCAGGCCGTTGCTCATCGCTTCCTCCTCGCAGGAGCCGTGGTGGGGCGCCGCCTGCGGGAGCCGGCGGCCCGGGAAGGAGCCGCTGGAACACGCACGAGCAGTCTGGACGTCGCCCTCGACGCTCATCGCCCCGCGCAGCAGCGCCGCCATCGCATTCGTCTTGCCGCTCGCGATGCCGTCGAAGAGCGCCTTGTCCGCCGAGACGACGCAGTCTGCCCGCGCGATTCTGGCGCGAGACCGCGATGTCGCCCTTGACGACGGCGACGAGCCAGCGCTCCGTCTTCTTCCCGTCTCTGAGGTCGAACCGCATCGTGCCCGTCGTCTTTCGAGCAGCGGCTCGTGCCCGCGCTCGGCGAGCGCGTCGAAGAATTCGGCGGTCGCATCGGCCATCACTCGTCCTCTTCCGGTTTCGACCGTGATCCGGCCGGCGCGCTGGTGCGTGAACCCCGCTCCTGCCCAGTCGACCACCGCCTTCGCGCGGTCCTCGTTCGTCGGCAGGAGCGCGAGGTGCACGGCGCCCCACGCCAGCCTGGGCCTTCCTGCCCTTCATCGTCCGCCCGCCGAGCATCTGCACGACAGCTGCCCCGCGGCCGATCGTCGCCATCGTTCCCTTGTCGCGGTACTTGAATGGCTTCGTCTTCTTGCCGGCGAGGCGCCTGGCGATCGTCTCGCCGGCGTGCTCACCGGACTGCAGCGCAACCGAGCCGAGCTGAGGCAGGACCTGATTCGTCTTCGCGTCGCGTGATGGCCGCGATGTCGCCGACGGCGTATACCTCCGGATGATCCGGAACCGTGAGCTCCGGGCCGACGCCGATCCGGTTCCCTCGCTCCAGATCGAGTCCGAGCGACTGCACGAGCTGGTTGCCCTGCAACCCGGCGCCCCAGACGAGCGTGTGCGCATCGATCTCCGTTCCCGACTTGAGCGTGACGCGAGTCGGGGCGACCGACTCGACGGCCTCACCTGTGATCACCTCGACGGTGCGCTTCTCCAGGGCGTCCGCCGTGTAGGCGCGGATGTCCGGCTTGAACATCGAGAAGAGCTCCGGCCCGGCCTCGACGAGCACGACGCGGGCCTTCTCCTGCGGCACGGCCGGATAGTCCTTGGCGAAGTCGCCGCGGTAGAGCTCCGCCAGCGCGCCGGCGCTCTCGACGCCGGTCGGCCCGCCGCCGACGACGACGACGTTCAGTGCGCCGTCGTCGATGAGGCGCGGATCCTTGTCTGCCGCCTCCCAGCGCCCGAGCACGTGGTCCTTGAGCCGCACGGCGTCGGGCAGCGTGTACATGGGGAAGGCATGCTCGGCCGCGCCCTCGGTCCCGAAGAAGTTGACCTCGGCGCCGAGGCCGAGCACGAGGTAGTCGTAGACGAGAGGCGCCATCTCGGCGAACTGCACCTCGCGCGCCTCCAGGTCGATGGCCGTCACGCGTCGTCTTGTGGATGGTCGCGTTGTCCTGGTCCTGTACGAGGTCCCGGAGCGAGTGCCCGACGGCGCTCGTCTCGAGCAGTCCCGTCGCGAGCTGGTAGAGCAGCGGCTGGAAGGTGTGGTAGTCGTGCTTGTCGATCAACACCACGTCCGCGTCGGCGTCCTTCAGCTTGCGCGCGGCACCGATGCCCGCGAAGCCGCCGCCGAGGATGACGATGCGTGGCTTCATGCGGCCGACCCCCCGTTCGTAGAAGTGATCGCCCGGGCGACGTCGTTGCGATCGGCTCTCCACCGAGACGCGCCCGGAAGACGTAGTACGTCCAGCCCTGGTACAGGAGGACGAGCGGGACGAAGATCACCGCCACGACGCTCATCACCTGGAGCGCGTAGTGCGACGACGCGGCGCCGTCGACGGTCAGGCTGTTCTCGAAGCCGGTGCTCGACACCATCACGCGCGGGTAGAGCGAGACGAACAGCGTCGCCACGAGCGAGATCGTCCCGAGCGCGGTCATCGCGAATGCTCGTCCGTTGCGTCCGTGTAGAGGAAGACGACCGCGAGCGCGAGCGCCGCGATCCCGAGCGCCGCGGGGAGCACCGGCGGGAAGAGATCCTTGTCGTTGCGGTCCATCGCGACCGCGACGGTCCAGGCGAGGTACGCCGCGCCCAGCACGGCGGCCGGGATCGCAAGCCTTCGGGCGCACCGCCTCGGCGCGGTCGCGCAGCTCGCCCGTCGTGCGAAGCGTGAGGAACGTCGCCCCGTGGAACGCGAAGAGCGCCACGACGGCGATTCCCGCGAACACGGTGTACGGGCTGAAGAGGTCCAGGAGGTCGCCGGTGAAGTCGCCGTCGGAGTCGATCGGGACGCCGTAGACGAGGCACGAGAGCCCGATGCCCCAGAGCAGCGGCGCCCCGAAGCTGCCGATCGTGTTCGCCCAGGTCCACGTCGACCGCCAGCCGGGCGTCTCGCTCTTCGAGCGCCACTCGAACGAGACGACGCGGATGATCAGGAAGAACGAGGATGAGCAGCAGCGCGAGGTAGAAGCCCGAGAACATCGTCGCGTACCAGGCCGGGAACGCGGCGAACGTCGCACCGCCGGCGACGACGAGCCAGACCTCGTTCCCGTCCCAGACCGGTCCGATCGTCCGCAGCGCCGTGCTCCGCTCCTCGTCCTCTCGCGGGACGAACGGGAGCAGCATCCCGACCCCGAAGTCGAACCCCTCGAGCAGGAAGTACATGGCCCAGACGACGGCGATGAGGCAGAACCAGAAGGTCTCGAGATCCATCAGTAGGTCACCGCCGGAAGCGCGAACTCGTCGCCTTCACCGCCGACCTCGGGCGGGTCGACACGCGCGTACCGGCGCATGAGGACGAAGTCCACGATCAGAAGCGCGATGTAGAGGACGACGAACGTGCCGAGACTCGTGGCAATCGTGGCCGTCGAGACGCTGGGTGAGTTGGCATCGGCCGTCTTCAGCAGGCCCCACACGATCCACGGTTGGCGCCCGACCTCCGAGAGCACCCAGCCGGCGAGCGCCGCGAGGTAGGGGAGCGGGATCGTCAGGACGCCGAGCCAGAGGAACCACCTCGTCGACGCGAGCCTCCCGCGCCAGTAGAGGAACGCCCCGAGCGCGAAGACGAGGAAGACGAGCGTGCCGGCGTAGGCCATGATCCGCATGCTCCAGTAGGTCGTCCGCACCGGCGGGATGTAGTTCGCCCCGCGGCCGTACTGGCGCTCGGACTGCCGCTGGAGCTCGTTCATCCCCTGCACCTCGCCGTCCCAGGAAAGGGTCGCGAGGATCGACAGGAGGTGCGGGATCTGGATCGAGAACGACGGTGTCTGGTCGTCCTCCGTGAAGCCGCCGATCTGGAAGAGCGAGAACGCGCACGGCTGGCACGTGTCCCACTGCGCCTCGGTCGAGGCGATCTTCATCGGCTGGTAGTCGGTGACCACGACGCCCATCTGGCTGCCGACCCCGAGGTTCACCGCCGAGATCGGGACGCCGACGATCAGCGCGAGCTTCGCGGCATGGCGGAAGAGCTCCTGGTTCCGGCCGCGGACGAGGTGCCAGCAGGCGACGCCGAAGATCACGACGGCCGCTGTCGTGAGCCCGACGAGCAGGACGTGGATGTACGCCCAGATCCCGAAGCGGTTCGAGAAGAGCTCCCACACGCTCGTCAGCTCCGCACGGCCGTCGGTGACGGTCGAGCCGACGGGCCGCTGCATCCAGGAGTTGGCGCTGATGATGAAGAAGGCGGAGAGCCAGGAGCCGAGGGCGAAGATCCAGACCGTCGCCAGGTGGACGCGCTTCGACAGCCGATCCCAGCCGAAGATCCAGAGGCCGAGGAACGTCGACTCGAGCATGAAGGCCGCGAGCCCCTCGATCGCGAGCGGCGCGCCGAAGACGTCCCCGACGAACTCCGAGTAGATCGACCAGTTCATCCCGAACTGGAACTCCTGCACGAGCCCCGTCGCGACGCCGATCGCGAAGTTGATCAGCATCAGCGTGCCGAAGAACCGCGTCAGGCGAAGCCAGGCGACGTCGCCGCCGCGGTACCAGAGCGTCTGCATGACCGCGACGAGCGGCGCGAGGCCGAGCGTGAGCGGCACGAACAGGAAGTGGTAGAGCGACGTCGTCGCGAACTGGAGGCGCGCGAGGTCGACCGTGCTGACAGCGAGGGAGTTCACTGCCTCCCTCGCCCGTCCCACCTCCTGCCACGCGCCGGCCCCTCTGCGGACAATAGGGGTTCTTCGACATCGAACGGTGACTTACTAGTGGTGCGGTGGTTTCTCACCCGGGTGAGTGCGCTCGATCCCGGCCCACCGATCCCCTGGCGATCGGCAGTGCCGGCGCGGTCGAAGTCGACGGAGTCCGCCCAGTGTTGCGATCAGCGTCGCGTCGAGGCGTGCGAGCTCGTCCTCGACTGCGGTGACGTGCTCGGCGAGCACGCTCTCCCGGAGCTCCTCGAGCATCGCCCGCAATCGCCGGACGACCTGGATCGACGCGCCACCGTACTCCCGGATTTCCGTGACTCCCAGCATTAGGAAATCCTCCCAGCGCCTCGTACGCACGATGACCTCCGGGTGCGGGCGATCCGGCAGCTCGAGGCGGGTGGAGCCGACGAAGCGCAGTGCATCGCCCAGATGATCGAGGACCTGAACCGCAGTCGTCGGGTCGTTCACCGCCGGCGACAGCGCTCGAATCGCGATGTCGACCATGATCCGAAGCGCGAACGCCGGGTCCTGCTCGATCGTTCGCTCGACACCGAGCGCGATCATCGATCGGAGCTTCTGCTCTGCACCCAGGCCTGGTCACGGTCCCCGTACACCTCCATCAGCACGGCGCCCTCCGGGACGAAGTCCCCGACACCTTCGGGACGACGATCAAACAGTCGTGTTCGCGGGCGAAGCGGACGAGGCCACGGGTGTCGACGGCCTGGATTGCGCCGGCGAGCTTGCTTCTGACGACGAGGTGCGGCGTCCCTCGTGACTCGTAGGGGTCCGGCGAGAAGACGGGTGCGTCCGGGTGCGCCGCTTCCCGAAGGGCCTCCTCGAACGCTCGCCGGCCGCGCCGGCGACGAGTGAGGCGACCGCGACCGGGCGCAGGCGGTGAATCGAACGGTCGAGGAAAAAGAGGAAGAGGAGGACACCGCAGACGAGGAGAAGTCCGGCGAGGGTGACTCCGAAGCCCGGTACCGAGTCCTGCTCGACGCGGCGAAGAAGCCAGTAGGAGAACGTCAACGTGCCGACGAGAACCGCGAGCACGGCCTTCAGGAGGCCGTCGCGGTAGAAGAGGCGCATGTACCGGGCGGAGAACGTGCCCGTGGCCATCTGGACGATGAGGACGCTGACCGTGACGACGAAACCGGTTAGCGCGACGCTTGCTCCCACGACGGCCGCAAGCACCGCCTCCGCCGTCCCGACCGAATAGGCCCACCTGCTCGAGACTCGACGACCGTCCCACATCAGACGCGGCGAGCCCGGCCAAGGAGCCGAGGCCGCCTCCGCAGACCGGAAGGATCCACAAGCTCCCGTGGAGGTACTGCCGGGCCCGAAAGAGGACGCGCCAGGTCACGCTGCGCTGCGCTGGCTCGACAGAGAACGGCTCATGCCGTATTACTGCCAGGCGACGACGAAAGCTGCTCGGCTACGTGAACCCTGGGGTGGACGTAGGTTCTGGCTCAGCGCTCGCGGTGCCGAGCGCGCTGCAGTCTCCGCGAGACCGGGTCGGCGGTGAGCCGGGGCTGCGCTAGATTCCCGGCCGGATAGCGAATGACCACGACTTCGAGCCAGACTCGGGTGGGCCGGAAAGGGATGCGCTGGATTCCCGGCGGGACGTTCGCCATGGGCTCCGAGGATCACTATCCGGAGGAGGCACCCGTCCGCGACGTGACGGTCGGAGGGCTTCTGGCTGGACGAGCACCCGGTCACCAATCTCGAGTTCACGCGGTTCGTCAAGGCGACCGGGCACGTCACGGTCGCGGAGAAGGTGCCCGAGGCCGAGCGGTATCCCGGCGCTCAACCCGACCTTCTCTTCGCCGGCTCGCGTCGTGTTCCAGCCGTCGACCGGGCCGGTCGACCTGAACGACCCCTACCAGTGGTGGTCGTGGCGCCGCGGGGCCGCAGTGGCGACACCCGGAAGGGCCGGAGAGCGCGCTGCACGGTCGCGAGCGCCATCCCGTGGTGCACGTCGCCTACGCCGACGCCGAGGCGTATGCCGCGTGGGCGGGAAAGGAGCTGCCGAGCGAGGCGGAATGGGAGTTCGCGGCGCGCGGCGGCCTCGAGGGCGCCGAGTTCGCCTGGGGCGACGAGTACCTGCCGAAGGGACGGCCGCAGGCGAACACATGGCAGGGCGAGTTCCCGTACAGAACACCCTGCTGGACGGGTACGAGGGCACGTCGCCCGTAGGGAAGTTCCCGCCGAACGGCTACGGGCTCTCCGACATGATCGGGAACGTCTGGGAGTGGACGACCGACTGGTACTCGGTCGGCCCGGCAAGGGCAGCCTCGTCTACGTGCTGCGGCAACGCGATGCCGCGCCGAGGCGAGCGTCGACCCGACCGACCGGACCGCGATCCCGCGCCGGGTCATGAAGGGCGGCTCGCACCTCTGCGCGCCGAACTACTGCCGCCGGTACCGCCCGCGGCGCGCATGGCGCAGGCGATCGACACCTCGACTAGCCACCTCGGCTTCCGCTGCCTCGTGCGAGCGGCCTAGCCCCACCGCCACGAAGGGAGCGAGCACGATGCCGCAGGACAAGCCGAACATCCTCGTCATCTGGGGTGACGACATCGGGATCACGAACCTGAGCTGCTACAGCGACGGCCTGATGGGCTACCGGACGCCGAACATCGACCGTATCGCCGACGAGGGGATGCGCTTCACGGACTCCTACGGCGAGCAGAGCTGCACTGCCGGCCGCGCGTCGTTCATCACCGGCCAGAGCGTCTACCGGACCGGGTTGAGCAAGGTCGGCGTTCCCGGCATGGCCATCGGCCTCCAGGCCGAGGACGTGACGATCGCCGAGCTCCTGAAGCCGCTCGGCTACGCGACGGGGCAGTTCGGCAAGAACCACCTCGGCGACATGAACAAGTACCTGCCGACCGTGCACGGCTTCGACGAGTTCTTCGGCAACCTGTACCACCTGAATGCGGAAGAGGAGCCGGAGCAGCCGAACTGGCCGCCGGACGACGACTTCCCGCGTTTCCGCGAGCGTTTCGGCCCTCGCGGCGTCATCCACTCGTGGGCGACGGATGAGGACGACACGACCGAGGACGGGCGCTTCGGCCGGGTCGGCAGGCAGAAGATCGAGGACACCGGCCCGCTGACGAAGAAGCGGATGGAGACGATCGACGACGAGGTCGCTCGAGCATGGGCTCGACTTCATCGAGCGACAGGCGGCCGCCGGGACGCCGTTCTTCGTCTGGTTCAACACGACGCACATGCACCTGCGGACGCACACCAAGCCGGAGAGCCTCGGCCAGGCGGGGCGGTGGCAGTCGCCCTACCACGACACGATGATCGACCACGACAAGCACGTCGGCGCGCTGCTCGACAAGCTCGACGAGCTCGGGATCGCGGAGAACACGATCGTCATCTACTCGACCGACAACGGCCCGCACATGAACACCTGGCCGGACGGCGGCATGACCCCGTTCCGCAGCGAGAAGAACACGAACTGGGAAGGCGCCTTCCGCGTCCCCGAGCTGATTCGCTGGCCGGGCAAGATCGCAGCCGGCACAGTCTCGAACGAGATCGTCCAGCACCACGACTGGCTGCCGACGTTCCTCGCCGCGGCCGGGCGAGCCGGACATCGTCGAGAAGCTGAAGGCGGGCCACACGGATCGGAGACACGAGCTTCAAGGTGCACATCGACGGCTACAACCTGCTGCCGTACCTGACCGGCGAGGCGGACAGGAGCCCGCGGCAGGGCCTCGTCTACTTCTCGGACGACGGCGACGTGCTGGGGCTCCGCTTCGACAACTGGAAGGTCGTCTTCATGGAGCAGCGGGCGCAGGGGACGCTGCGGATCTGGGCCGAGCCGTTCGTCTCGCTGCGTGTGCCGAAGCTGTTCAACCTGCGCACCGACCCGTTCGAGCGCGCCGACGTGACCTCGAACACGTACTACGACTGGTTCATCGACAACGCCTACATCGTCCTGGCAGCAACGGCGATCGTCGACCCAGTTCCTCGAGACGTTCAAGGAGTTCCCGCCACGGCAGGAGGCGCCGAGCTTCACGATCGACCAGGCGGTCAAGAAGCTCGAGGCTGCGCTCGCGTCAGGGCACTGACCATGAGCGAGCCCGCTTGCGTCCTGGAACGACGGGCCCGCGAAGACCGCCGTGCTCGGCTTCGTCGAGCGCGTCCGCGGGGAAGGCGTGCCGACCGAGGAGCGGATCGCGGTCTTCGACAACGACGGCACGCTCTGGTGCGAGAAGCCGCTGCCGATCCAGGCGGACTTCATCCTGCGCCGCCTCTACGAGATGGCCGAGGCCGACGCCGCGCTGCGCGAGAAGCAGCCCTGGAAAGCGGCCTACGAGCGGGACTACGCGTGGCTCGGGAAGGTGATGGAGGAGCACTACGCCGGCGACGACACCAACGTGCGGACGCTGCTCGGCGGCGTCCTCGCCGCACACGGAGGGATCAGCGTCGACGACTTCGAGAAGCAGGCGGACTCGTTCCTGCATACGGCGCAGCACCCGACCCTCGGCCGCGGCTACGTCGCGTGCGCGTACGCGCCGATGGTCGAGCTGCTGCGGTACTTGGAGGCGAACGGGTTCTCGAACTACATCGCCTCCGGCGGCGGCCGCGACTTCATGCGGCCGATCAGCGAAGAGATGTACGGGATCCCGCGCGACCGGGTGATCGGGAGCTCGACCGCGCTCGACTATGCGGGCGACGACGAGGGCGGCACGATCATGCGCAAGCCCGAGGCCGACGTTCTCGACGACGGCCCGCAGAAGCCGGTCCGGATCTGGAGCCGCGTCGGCCGGCGGCCGCTTCTCGCCGCGGGGAACTCGAACGGCGACATCCAGATGCTCGACTTCACGCAGCACGCGGACAAGCCGTCTCTGCGGCTGCTCGTCCTCCACGACGATGCCGAGCGGGAGTTCGCCTACACGGCGGGTGCGGAGGCGTCGCTCGAGCGCGGTCAAGCGGAGGGCTGGACGATCGTCAGCGTCAAGAACGACTGGTCGACCGTGTTCGCCGAAGTGACCTGACGCCTTCACCCGTGTGAACGCCGCCCGTCGCGCTCGACTCATCCGAGTGGGCGGATGGGTTCCGGTCAGACTCCGGACTCTGGCCACCCCAATCTAGGAGACTCCCCAGCAGTGAGCGCGCGCACGATCACCAGAGATCGCTCCGTCCTGCCGATTCCGCGATCGGCAGTGCGTTTGCCGGATCACGTCACCTACGACGCGAAGGATCCGGAGACGTCATTCCCCCCGATCGAGCCGCTGCGGCCGCCGGAGAGCGCTCCCAACGTGCTCGTGGTACTGCTCGACGACGTCGGCTTCGCCGCGTCGAGCGCCTTCGGCGGGCCGATCTCGACGCCGAACTGCGGAGCGGCTCGCCGCGAACGGGCTCAAATACAACCGCTTCCACACGACCGCTCTCTGCTCGCCGACGCGCCAGGCCCTGCTCACCGGACGGAACCACCACGCGGTGGGAATGGGCGGCATCACCGAGATCGCGACTTCGGCTCCCGGCTACAACTCGATTCGCCCGAACACGTGCGCGCCGCTCGCCGAGACGCTGAAGCTGAACGGCTACTCGACCGCGCAGTTCGGCAAGTGCCACGAGGTGCCGGTCTGGGAGACGAGCCCTATGGGGCCGTTCAACGCGTGGCCCACCGGCTCCGGCTTCGAGCACTTCTACGGCTTCATCGGCGGCGAGACGAACCAGTACGCGCCCGCGATCTACCGCGACACGGTGCCGGTCGAGCAGGACAAGACGGCGGAGGAGGGCTACCACTTCACCGAGGACATGACGGATCAGGCGATCGACTGGATCAAGCCAGCAGAAAGCGCTCATGCCAGACAAGCCCTTCTTCGTCTACTTCGCGCCTGGCGCGACGCACGCTCCACATCACGTGCGGCCGGAATGGTCGGACAAGTACAAGGGCAAGTTCGACGACGGCTGGGACGCGCTGCGCGAGCGGACGTTCGCCCGTCAGAAGGAGCTCGGCGTGATCCCGCCCGAGGCGGAGCTGACCGAGCGGCCGGACGAGATCCCCGCGTGGGACGACATGCCCGACGACTTGAAGCCGGTGCTCGCGCGCCAAATGGAGGTCTACGCCGGCTTCCTCGAGCACACCGACCACTACGTCGGCAAGCTGATCGACTCGCTCGGTGAGCTCGGAGATCCTCGAGAACACCCTCGTCTACTACATCATCGGCGACAACGGGGCCTCCGCCGAGGGTACGACGAACGGCTGCTTCAACGAGCTGGTCGTCCTCAACGGTGCCGCCGGGCTGGAGACGGTCGAGTTCATGGTCTCGCGGATCGACGACTTCGGCGACGCCCGACGCCTACAACCACTACGCGGTGGGCTGGGCCCACGCGATGGACACGCCTTACCAGTGGACGAAGCAAGTCGCGTCGCACTGGGGTGGCACGCGGAACGGGACGATCGTCCACTGGCCGCGCG
Source organism: uncultured Actinomycetes bacterium (assembly GCA_963830035.1). Classification (GTDB taxonomy): domain Bacteria; phylum Actinomycetota; class Thermoleophilia; order Gaiellales; family Gaiellaceae; genus GMQP-bins7. The sequence goes on from CAWHKX010000004.1 coordinate 336,727, forward strand.
GTATCAAGGCAAAGGGTGAGGTCCGCTCCCAGTTCCACCACGTGATCGACGTCGCGGCGACGGTGCTCGACGCGGCCAAGCTCCCGCAGCCCATGAGCGTCAACGGCGTTCAGCAGGCGCCACTCCACGGCGTGCTCGATGGCGTACTCCTTCGACGACGCCAGTGCCGACGAGCAGCGGACGACGCAGTACTTCGAGATGTTCTGCAACCGCGGCATCTACCACCAGGGTTGGACCGCCGTGACTCGACACAGCACGCCCTGGGTCGCTACGGAGATGGTCGCCTTCGACGACGACGTGTGGGAGCTATACGGTCCCGACGATTGGTCGCAGGCGTACGACCTCGCCGACGACCAGCCCGACAAGCTGGCCGAGCTCCAGCGCCTCTTCATCATGGAAGCGGGGAAGTACAACGTCCTCCCGCTCGACGACCGACGGTTCGAGCGCTTCAACCCCGATATGGCAGGTCGCCCGCAGCTCGTACGCGGGACGTCCCAGCTCCTCTTCGGCCGCATGGGTCGGCTGTCCGAGAACTCGGTCGTCACGATGAAGAACAAGTCGCACTCGATCACGGCGCAGATCGACGTCCCCGAGACGGGCGCGAACGGCGTGATCATCGCCCAGGGCGGACGCGTTCGGCGGCTTCGCGCTCTATGCGAAGGACGGCAAGCCGGCGTACTGCTACAACCTCTTCGGCCTGCAGCAGTTCAAGGTCTACGGCGAGGAATCGATCCCTGCGGGCGAGCATCAGGTGCGGATGGAGTTCACCTACGACGGCGGCGGGCTCGGGAAGGGTGGCGACGTCAAGCTCTACGTCGACGGCGAGCAGGTCGGCGAGGGGCGCGTCGACAACACCGTGCCGATGCGTCTTCTCGGCCGACGAGACGACGGATGTCGGCTAGGACACCGCGACGCCGGTCAGCGACGACTACGGGCCGAAGGACAGCGAGTTCACCGGCACCGTGCGCTGGGTGCAGCTCGACGTCGACGCTTCCGCCGAGGATACGGACCACCTGATCACTCCGGAGGAGCGACTCCGAGTCGCCATGGCGCGCCAGTAGCCGTGGCCAGTTAGGCTCGCGCGCGATGACCGACGCCGCTGTCGAGCTCGGCCCGGCCCCTGCAGGCGAGCATCCGCGGCGCCGCATCCTGCGGATCGTCGCCTGGCTGGTCGGGATCCTCGTCGTCCTGGGCGCGCTTCAGCTCGTCGGCGTCGACGTCTGGGGTTGGCTCGAGAGCCTCTGGGAGTCGGTCACGGCCATCTCGCTCGGCTACGTGATCCTGGGCTGCCTCTTCCAGGGGGCTCAGACCGTGCTCACGGCACTCGGCTGGTACGGGATCCTGCGCTACGCGTATCCCGGCGGGGTGACCTTCATGGCCGTGCTCGCGGCCTACGCGGCCGGCGTTGCGCTGAACAACGTCGTCCCGGCGAACATGGGCACCTTCGTGACGCTCATCATGTACGTCGCGATCGTCCGCGGCTCGACGTTCCCGGGGATCCTCGCCGGGTACATGGTCCAGAAGATCTTCTACCTGATCGTCGGGACGCTCATCTACCTCTATCTGTTCACCCAGGTCGCCGGCTCGTTCGAGTTCCAGTTCGGGAACGAGCGGGACGCGCTCTCGAACCATCCGGTCCTGACGCTCGGAATCATCGCCGGCTCGATCTTCCTCGTCGCGATTGCTCATGAGGATCTTCTGGAAGCTGGGTCAAGGTCATGTGGGTGAGGGCAAAGGAAGGCGCAGCCATCCTCGGCGACTTCGGTGCCTACGTGAAGCTCGTGCTGCTTCCGCAGATGGGCGGATACGTCGCCAAGGTCGGGGTGATCATCGTCTTCCTCGCCGCGTACGGGATTCCCGTGTCGTTCGGTTCGGTGATGAGCGTGCTCGGGTCGAACCAGCTCGCGAATCTCGCTCTCGCTCACTCCCGGCGGAGTCGGCGTGAACCAGGCGTTCAATACGTTCGCCCTCGACAGCTATACGGACGCGACGACCGCGACCGCGTACTCGGTCGGACAGCAGCTCGTGACCACGGCGTTCAACATCGGCTTCGCGATCATCCTCATCTGCATGGTGTTCGGTTGGAGCGGCGGCTCGGCGCTCGTCAAGACCTCCTACGTCGGCGCGAAGGAGAAAGCGTCCGAGATGAAGGAGGAGCGCAAGGGAAAGAAGCTGGAGAAGCAGGAGGAACGCGGGGCACGCCGAGACGCGCAGCGGCCTCCTGCGGGCGTTCCGTCGCTCGTCGGGCGACGAGGACGGCGAGCCACCGGGCTGATCGCGTACGCATGGAACCGAAGGACGATCGCGAACGCTCCGGGCTTGCCCACACCGCCGGGACGCGCCGCATTCTTTCCCGGCACGAGCAGCGGCTCGAGCGTGGCGAGGTCCGCTCGAGGAGGCGGTGGACGAGGTCCTGTCGGCGCCCGAGATCGCGCGTGTCATCGACCGGGCGCTCGCGGGCTCTCTGCCGGAGGAGATCGCGCGCTCGCTCGTGCGAAACCGCGTGCTGGAACGCATCGTCGCCGAGCTCGCTGCGAGCGGCGAGCTGGAGCGCCTCGTAACCGCGGCTTTGGCCAGCCCGCGGACGGGCGAGCTCACCGACAGAGTGCTCGCGAGCGACGAGACCGGGCGTGCTCTTCGCCACGTCGCCTCGAGCCCCGAGCTGCGGGATGCAGTCGCCCGGCAGACGACCGGGCTCGCCGAGGAGGTCGTCGGCGGTGTGCGCGCTTCGGCCGTGCGACTGGACGACCGGGCCGAGCGCGCCCTTCGGCGCCCGGCACGAACCGAGCGCCCCGTCTACGCGGGGATCGCGACGCGCGCCATCGCGTTGACCACCGACGCGGCTCTGACGATCGTCCTCTTCATGTCCGTGGTCGGGATGACGGCGCTCGTCTCGTCGCTCGTCGGCGGTCTCCGTCCCGAGTGGCTCGTCGGCGCCCTGCTCGCCTCCGGCTGGATGCTGGTCGTGGCCACGTACTTCACCCTCTTCTGGAGCTCGGCCGGTCAGACGCCCGGGATGAGGCTGATGCGCATACGCGTCCACGGCCCGGGTGGCGCCGCTCCTTCGCTCGCTCGGTCGGTCGTGCGCCTGATCGGGCTCGTGCTCGCGATCGTGCCGCTGTTCCTCGGATTCGTCCCCGTGCTGTTCACCGAGCGACGGCGCGGTCTCCCGGACTTCCTGGCAGGAACCGTGGTCCTGTACGACGCCTAGTTGCAGGACCGGCGAAGGGTCAGGTGGCGGCCTCGGGTGCCTCGAGCGCCGCGTTCGCCGCCGCGACGTGCTCGCGGCGCGCCTTCGTCAGCTCCTGCGCGAAGATCTGAACCGTCGCGGCGAGCGGCACGGCGGTGAGCGCGCCGAGTACACCGAGCAGCGCGCCGAACAGGGTCACGGCGACGATGATGAAAAAGCCCGAGAGGTTGACCGCCTTGCCCTGGATCTTCGGGGTGAGGATGTTGTTCTCGACCTGCTGGTAGACCAGCACGACGATGGCCATCACGATTGCAGCGCCGAGCCCTTCCTCGGCCCAGAGAGTCGGCACGAGAATGAAGCCGGCGATCGTGGCGCCGATGTTGGGGATCATGTCGAGCAGGCCTGCGATCACTCCCAGCCCGATCGCATAGCTCGAGCCGAGGAGCCATGCAGTCGTTCCCTGCGTGATCCCCGCGATCGTCGCGATGACCACCATCCCGATCGCCCACCGGGAGACGGACTCGGTCACCCGTTCCCAGACTGCCAGCCAGCGCTCGTCCTCGCCGGGCATGAGCATGCTCGCGAGCGCGCTCTTCAACCTCCCGATGTCGCAGAGCAGGAAGAGGCAGATGAAGAGGATCGTGAAGGCCGCGAGGAAGATCCCGAAGAAGGTGCTCGCGATGCCGAGCATGCTCTCGACCGCATCGGGCACCGATGCCGCGATCGTGTCGGCGCCCGCTTGCACGTTCTCCGCGGCGCCGGTGTCTCCGAGTCCGTCGAGCTCTCCGGAGTTGCGCAGGCCTTCGACCGTCGCAGGCAGATCCTGGAGGTAGTCCCGCACCGCGCCGACGAGCGGCACGAGGAGCAACAGGCCGAGCACGGTGACGGCGACCGCCGATCCGAGCACGGTCACGGTCGCGGCCAGCCCGCGGGACAGGCCGGTCTTGGTCATCACGAAGCGCACGGGATACTCGAAGACGAGGCCGAGGAAGATGCCGACGAAGACGATCAGGAACGTGTCGCCGATCGCCCAGAACGCGGCCAGCACCCCGATCGCCGCGGCGACGAGAAGAATCGTCCGCATGGGCAGTACCAGTTCGACGCGCCGGGCGCCGCCTGTGTCCATGACGCGGAAGGCTACGCCCCGTGGCGGCGGGCGCCGGTGGTGCTACCCGGGCACGAGCCGATCTCGGTTCACGCGTGCGGCGTGAACGGCCGTAGCTCGTCGGCTCCGGATTGCACGATCCCCACATGGGATTCGGGCACCTCGTTCCAGGCACCCGGGAGGTCGCCGAGAGGCTCGGAGACGACGACTCTCGTCTCGTCCGACAGCCCGGCGAGCTCCTCGCTCTCCGGATAGAGGTCCTTCAGAGCATCCATTCGGGTGCTGAAGTAGAGGGAGCGCGAGTCGCCTTCGCTCGAATACCGGAACGCCCAAACGCTGTGCCCGTCGGTCGTCGCCACCGTCATCTGGATGGGATGTTCGACGCCGTGCTTGCGCCCGCTCTCCTCGACGAAGCCCACCATCCGCTCCACAGCCCCGACCGGGTCGCTCTCGAGACCGAACGTGAGCGCGAGGTAGAACATCGTCTCCGAGTCCGTCGTGCCTTCGATCGAGTCGTACAGCGAGTCGTCGACGGCGAGCGCGAGCTCGCGCCTCATGCGCGGGAACTCGCGGATCAGCCCGTTGTGCATCCAGAGCCACCGCCCGTAGCGGAACGGGTGTGTGTTCGTCTCCTGGATCGCGGTCCCCGTCGACGCGCGGATGTGCGCGAAGAAGAGCGGCGAGGAGATCCCGGCGGCCAGCTCACGGAGGTTACGGTCGTTCCAGGCCGGGTGGGTGCTGCGGTAGATGTGTGGCGTCTCGTCCTCCCCGTACCAGCCGACGCCGAAGCCGTCGCCGTTCGTCGTCGTCGCGCCCTGCCTCGCGTGCAGGCTCTGGTCGATCAGCGAGCGGTCTCGCTTGACGAGGAGCTCGTCGAGCCTGATGGGCGATCCCGAATACGCGAGCCATCTGCACATCGTGCTACGTCCTCTCCGCCGCACCGGGCTGTCTCGTCGGGATGCTCTGCGCGAGGAACAGTGCCACCACCGCGAGCAGGGCGAGGATCGCAAGCGCCGAACGGAGCCCATCAATGCGAGCGTCGCCGTAGGCGTCCAGCGCCGCGTCCGCTGCTTCTGGCTCGGCCTGGCTTTCCTCGAGGGCGGCCTCCAGATCGGCATCGGAGATGAACGGCACCCCGCCGGCGAGCTCCACCTGGGCTTGCTGCGTGACCTCGGGCGGGATCGCCGGGCTCTGCGCGACATTGATCAGGAACGCCGAGGTCATGGTCGCGATCAAGAGCGAGCCGGCGAGCGCGGTGCCGAGCGAGGCGCCGAGGTTCGTCATCGTGTTCTGGAGGCCGCCGACCTCCGGGCTGTCGTCGTCCGGCACCGCCGAGACGGTGACCGCACCGAGCTGGGAGGCGAGAGCGCCGATCCCGAGGCCGATGAGGAGGAGCGGCACGAAAACGATCTCGGGCCCTGCGTCCGGGTCGAGCGCTCCGAGCAGGACGACCGTGCCGGCGAGCAGCGCCAGCAGTCCGACTCGCACCACGAGGCGCGGGGACACGGTCGGCAAGAGGCGTGGGATCCCGATCGCGGCGGCGAGCAGGGTGACGGAGAGGGGTAGCAGGCGGACGCCGGTCTCGATCGCGGACAGGCCGAGCGCCACGGAGAGGTAGAGCGGAACGACGAAGAAGAATCCCGCCTGCACCAGGAACTGGAAGAAGAACATCGTGAGACCGCCGGTCAGCTGCCGGTTGCGGAGCATCGCCACCCGCACGAGCGGCTCTTCGCCGCGCGACTCGCGGCGGGCCTGCCAGCGGAAGAAGACCCAGATCACGAAGAAGCCGCCGAGGATCAGCCAGATCGAGGGCGAGAGTCCGGCCCAGGACGGACCGCCGGCCTTGGGCTGGATCCAGCCCCACTCGGCAGTGCGTAGGACGCCGAACACGAGCAGGCCGAGGCCGAGCGCGGAGAGCACCGAACCGACGTAGTCCAGCTTCGGAGGCTTCTCGACCGGCGCGTCGGCGATGCGGCGGGTGAGGAGCAGGATCGCGAGCACGAGCACGACCTCTCCTGCGAACACCCAGCGCCACGAGAAGTAGGTCGTGCAGAAGCCGCCGATCAGCGGACCGACGGCGACGGCGACGGCGCCCGCAGCCGCCACGAGACCGTATGCAGCGGGACGGCGTTCGGACGGAAAGTTCCCGGCGACGAGGGCGACGATGGCCGGCAGGATCAGCGCCGCGCCCACGCCCTCGAGGAACGACCAGCCGAAGAGCAGCACGGGCAGGCTCTGCGCGATCGACGTCGTGAACGAGCCGCAGCCGTAGATCACGCAGCCGATGGCGAAGGCTCGCTTCCGGCCGATTATCGCCCCGACCTTCGCGCCGGTGATCATCAGCGCCGCCATCACGAGCGTGTAGGCGGTGATCGCTCCCTGGATCCCGGTCACGGTCGTGCCGACGTCCTTCGCGACCGTCGCGATCGACACGTTCATCACCGAGCTGTCGAGCGTCATCAGGAACTGTCCGGCGGCGAGCGTGAGCAGCACGAGCATGGCGGGGGCCGCGCGACCTGCCGAGCTGTTCACAGGAACGACCCCAACGTGCTCCAGAGCCAGCTCTCGAAGCGCTCCCGCGCGCCTTCCGGCGGCACGCCTGGCTGCGAGCGCGCGATATCCGGCTCGAACAGCCGCTCCTCGAGCAGCTCGGCCGTCTCGGCGCTCTGCGCGAGCATCATGATCTCGTTGTTGCGGTAGAGGGCCCAGGCGTCGAGGTTGACCGTGCCGAAGCTGACGAGGTCGTCCGCGACCACGACCTTGGCGTGGACGACCGTGCCGGGAAGCTCCCAGAGCTCGACCCCCGCCTCGGCCAGCTCGCCGTAGTAGTGCTTCAGAGCGGCCGTCGCCTGCGCGTTGTTGGACGTCTGCGAGACGACGAGACGCACCGCGACGCCGCGACGGGCCGCGGCGAGGATCCGGCCGATCATGTCTGCGTCCGTGACGTACGGGTTCATCACGTCGAGCCGTCGACGCGCGCCGTCGATCTGCTCGCGGATCGCCTGCGAGGCTGCGACGTGACCGCCGGGGATCACCTGCGCGAGCGCGATCGGCGTCGAGCCCTCGTCGCCGCCGGGGAAGTGCGCGGAGAGGTCGGCTCCGAGCGGGCCGCCATGACCGCGAAAGCTCGTCAGGAACGCCGCCTGCGCCTGGCGGACGACGGCGCCGGTCACCCGCACCATCACGTCGTGGAAGCCGCCGTTCTCGAAGTGGTCCTCGATTCCCGCGCCGCCGGTCCAGGCGACGGCGCCGTCGATCACGTACAGCTTGCGATGGTCGGCGCGGCCGACCTCGTCCTGGCGCCAGTCGATGCTCTGACCATCGGGGAAGAGCCCGTCGCGATCGAGCGGGAAGACGTCGTTGACGACGATCTCGGCCCCCGCGTCCGCGAGGCTCGTGAACATCTCGCGCGCCTGTTCGTACGGCCGCGAGCCGAAGCCGTCGACGATCACCCGCACCTCGACGCCCTCGCCCAGCTTGCGCCGGAGGAGTGCGGCCATCTTCATCCCGACCTCGCCCTCACGCCAGCCGAACATGAGGATGTGAACCGACGACTTGGCCGCCTCGACGTCCGCGAAGATCCGCGGGAAGAACGCGACCCCCTCGACCAGCGGCTCGATCGTCGCGGCGGTCGACCACGCGAACGGCAGCGCTGCATCGTGGGGGCGGACGCCGCTCGAGGCCACGAACGCCTCCGTCGCCGCCTGCGCCCCGGCGGAGGTGACCGCATCGGCGGGCGGCGGCCAGCTCGGTCGCTGGGTGATCCCGAGCACCTGCCGGTAGACGACGACGAAGAGCGCTACGAGCGCGAGCCCGGTAATCGCCGCCGTGCGGCGTCCCCTTCCGCGCCGTGCGGGGGTGGTAGCGTCGTCAGCCATGAGCGACCCTAACCCGAGCGCGGATGCTGCCGCACGCCGGAGGCTCGCGTGCCGGATCGCGGTCGCCGCCGTCCTCGTCGGCGTCTTCGTGACGTGGGTCGCCGACGGGCCGGTCCGGCTCGACGGGACGCAGGGCCCGAACAACGGCTGGCTGGCCGCGATCATCGCCGGGCTCGCGCTGCTGTGGATCCGGATGCTCGGGTCGTGGCCGGGCGTTATCGGGGTGCTCGGCAGCGGGCTCGTGATCGGCTGGACCGCGATCGAAAACTGGCTGGATGCCCGTGCGACGATCGGCGCATCCGTCGGGTTCGGCATGGTGCTCGTCCTCGCTGCGAGCGTCGCCTTGACGGCCGTGGCCGTCATGCAGGCCGTCGAGCTGGCGCGGGAGACGTTCAGGCACCGGGCGTCCGGACCCGTCGTCTGACAGCCTGGGCGCGCCGCTCCGCGCCCGCGAACCAGCGGTGGAGCTCGACGCCGCAGAGGACGCCGAGCGCGACCGCCGCGATGGCGCCGATCACGGCGAAGACGTCGGTGCCGGAGGCGGAGCCCGGGAAGGCGAGGAAGGTCGTCAGCCCGATCAGCCCGAGTGAACCGGGGACGAGCAGCCAGAATCCGGGGAGGAACATCGCGTAGACCGGCATCGTCGACCGGAGCCGGGCGAGCTGGTATGCGACGAACGTCATCACGACGGCCCCGACGAAGCCGCTCGAGTAGGCGCCGAACAGCGCGTCGCCGATGACCTGGCCGGTCCAGGCGGCGTAGAGGACCACGAGCAGCGAGAGCAGGGCGCCGGGCGGTGTCGAGTGGGCGATCGTGACGCCGACGGCGTAGACGAGCACACCGAGCCAGGGCGCCCAGTCGCCGAGGAGCGCGTCGGAGCTGGAGAACGCGCGTTCCGCAGACACCCCAGCGGCACTGACGCCCGCGACGATCCCGAACGCGATCAGGCCGAGCTGGGTGGCTGCCCAGACGAGCCGACTCGAACCCGAGATCATCTGACCCTCGGTCAGCTCCAGCACCGCCGTGGTCAGCGCGACGCCGGGGATGAAGACGACAAGCGCGGCGATCATCGCCCGCAGGCCGGGATCGGTGACGTCGTGCTTGACAGCCAGGGCGGCCAGCAAGGCAACGGCGAAGGCGGCAAGGAAGGGCATGAGCACCTCGAGCGAGCGCCGCCCGCGCGCGAGCAGCCGCAACACGCCGACGATCGTGCCGAGCACGGCGGCGGCCGCGACGTCGCGCGGAGCCGGACGCAGGATCAGCGCGATCCCGATCGTCAGGGTCGTATAGCCGAGCACGCTCGCCAGCGTCCCGTAGCGGCTGCCCGTCGCACGAATCTCCTCGAGCCGCGCGAGCCCGGCGCCAGGAGCGATCGCGCCGCGTTCCGCCTCCTCCGCTAGCCGGTGGACGGCCGCGATCTGGTCGAGGCGCGGTGTTGCCGAGAGCCGCTTCGTCGGCTCGATCGTCGCGGCCTCGCCGCGGCCGAGCGTCAGGAAGAGCGAGGTCGGGAAGACGCTGAAGCGCGCGTCATCGAGTCCGTAGGCGCGGGCGATCAGGGCGAGTCGCTGCTCGATCGCATCGACCGTCTCGCCGATCGCACTGAGTGCGGCGCCAAGATCGGCGAGGAAGAGCAGGAGCTCGTTCCCGGGCGCCATCTGGAGCGCACGCGAATGCTCCGGCACTAGACCGCCGCGGGGCATCAGGTTCGGCCAGATCGCCGCGGCTGCGCTTCCAGACCAGATCGAGTGCCACCGCGAGCAACGTGATCACCACGATCGCAGCGAACGTCTGCGGAGCGTTGCGGAACGTGTCGACGGCGAAGAAGGCGAGCACGATGGCCGTCGTGGCGATCGCCGTGAGCACGATCGCGGCGATCGCACCCGTGTCCGCACGGCGCCGGTAGGCGGCGACGCCAACGAGCAGGAAGATCACCAACGAGCACGCACTCCCGACGGAGGCGATCGCGGAGAGGTCGACGACGTTCGAGACCACGAGCACGATCGCGGCCGTGATCAGCATCCCCGAGTGGGGGCCGAGCCGCGACCCCGGCCCGAAGAACGGCGGGAACTGGCCGACGCCCGCGAGCATCTTCGTCAGGCCGCCGGAGGCGTAGAGAGTCGCGTTCACGGACGACGAGGTCGCGAGCAGCGCCGCGATCGCCATCATCGTGAACCCGGCATCCCCGAGCGTCGGGCGCGCTGCCTCGGCGATCGCCGTCTCGCCGTAGCCGATCACCTCCGTGACCGTGAGCGTCCCGAACACGCCGAACGAGATCAGCACGTACAGCACCGTCGTCACGCCGAGGGCGGAGTACATCGCGCGCGGCAGGTCGCTGGCGGGGTCACGTAGGTCGCCGGCCGCGAAGGTGATCACGCTGAAACCCAGGTAGGCGAAGAAGGTCAGGGCGACGCTCGCGATGATGTCGTTGACCGGCGGATAGCCGTCGAACGCGAGCAGCCCCCAGTCGACGTCCACGAGCGTGACCGCGATGAAGACCGCGAAGACGGCGAGGAGCACGATCACGATCAGCGACTGCGCACGGTCGACGATCTTCGAGCCGACGATGTTGATGCCCGCCATCGCGAGCACGACCAGCGTCGTGAACACGTTGTCCCAGCCCGCCGCCGCGCCCTCCCCGATGAAGAGAGACGTGGCGTAGCTCCCGAACGAGACGGCGACCATCGAGCAGACGATCACGATTGCGGCGAAGTAGCCGAGCCAGGAGGCGACCCCGACGAGTCGTCCGTTGCCGAACCCCTCGATCAGGTACGCGATCAACCCGCCCGACGAGGGAAAGCGGACGCCCATCTTGACGACGGTGTAGCCGAGCAGCGCGGAGACGATCCCGGCGAGGAGGAACGAGAGCCAGACGGCCGACCCCGCGACCGCTCCGGCCTCTCCGAGCAGCGCGAAGATGCCGGCGCCGACCATGGCGCCGATGCCAAGGAAGGCGGCGCCGCGGACGCTCAAGCTACGGGCTCGGCGTGGTGGGAACCGGAGCCGCCGGCGTGTGACCGCCGAAGAAGAGCCAGACGATCACGATCCCCGCGAGCGCCGTCGCGACCCAGCACACCTGGAGCGGAAGCTGGAACGAGTGGTCGACCACGCGCTTGCCGAGCGTCGTCGTGCCCGTGGTGTCAGCTTCGGCGGCCGCAATCTGCGTTCCGTTTGCGGGCAGGAACATGACACCCACCACGGCGGTCCACATCGCGATCATGTATCCCGCGCCGATTCCGAGCGCCAGACCGAGCGGCACCATCGTCCGCGTGGCCGCCGACTGGCTCGTCGTGAGCGCCGCGACCGCGAAGATGGCAATCGCGATCATGAACGGGAAGTTCTCGGCCATGCTGCCGAGGAGCTGGACGATCGCGTCCTCGTTGTTGGCGATGAAGGTGTCCGCCATCCACGCGATGCCGAACAGCGCGATCATCGCGACCATCCCCGACCTGAAGATCGGCGAGCCCGCGACATCGTTCGCCTTCACGCGGCAGAGGAGCAGGATCAACGCCGCCGCCGTGAGCATGAACATCTGGATCAGCGGCGTGATCGACATCGGCTCGACGCCGCCTTCTTCGGCAGCGACAGTCGGCCGGAGGCCCTCGAAGAGCCCGAAGATGCAGATGGCCGCGACGCCGAGGAGGAAGATCGCGACGCTCCGCTTCGCGAACGGCTGCAGCACGATCTCGGCGGGCGGCGCCGGCGGGGCGATCTCGCCCGCCGCGAGGCGCCGTTGGTACTCCGTGTCGTCGTCGAGGTCCTTCCCGTGGCGGCTCATCACGAATGCCATGGGCAGGATGCCGATGATGCTCGCCGGAATCGTGATCAGGAGCACGTCGATCAGCTCGAATCCGTACACCTCCACGAGCGGCAAGATCGTGGCGGTCGCAGCGGCGACGGGGCTCGACGTGATCCCAAGGGCCGACGCGATCGACGACCCCGCGAGCGCGCGCTCCGGTCGGATCTTGTTCGCATACGCCACCTCGTTGATCACCGGAATGATCGAGAAGAAGGTGTTGCCCGTCCCGGTGAGGATCGTGAGGACGTACGAGATGTACGGGGCGACGAAGTTGAGCGCCTTCGGACGGGCGCGGAGCGCAGTGCTCGCGATCTGGACCATGTAGTCGATGCCGCCTGCCGCCTGCATCGCCGCCGCCGCCGAGATGACCGCGATGATGATGAGCATCGCGCTGACCGGCGGCTCCCCCGGCTCGAGCCCGAAGAGGAAGACGAGGACGAGCGTGCCGACGCCACCCCAGAGACCGAGGCCGATGCCGCCCGAGCGCACCCCGAGGAAGATGAAGGCGATGACGACGAGGCCCTGGACGGCAAGGAGAACCCAGTCGGTGGTCGACATCTAGCCCGTCTCCTCTCGGAGTTGCTGGCACGTGCTCGAATCCTGGAACGCCGCCTCGAGCTCGGGATCCGAGGTGGCGACCGCTGCGAGGGTCTGACGGCCGCTTTCGAGCACCCCACCGATCAGCCCGGCAATCTCCGTGACCCGTTCGACGTCGTCTTCGAGCGAGTCCGGCTCGTCGTCGAGCAGGTCTTCCGCCTCCTCCAGATCGTCCTTGGCGCCGTTCGCCCAGCTCGACATCTCCTCGGCGGCCTGTTCACCCCCTGCCGTGTCGGGAACGCCCGCCCGGTCGATCGCCTCGACGAGCGTGTCGACAGCCTCGACGCTTCGCTCCAGCGCGACCTGCGCGGCACCGAGCCGCCCCTCGGGACTGGGCAGCGTTCTCGGTTTGCTCGTTGCTCTCGGAGGAGAGTCGGAACGACTCGCTGATCGCCTCCTCTTCACCGCGCCAGACGCCGACCGCGGCGCACACGTCCTGCGCCCACTCGCCTGCCGGGACGCTCTCGCCGCTGTTGTCCCGATCTCCGATGAGGCCGGTCGCGACGAGCACGAGCACGATGCCGACGGCGGCGATGATCCAGCCCAGTGCGCGCATCAGCGGCGCGCTCCTGCCGAGACCTCGTCCACGAAGGCAACGAGGAGCTTCCAGAATCGCTCCACGGTCGGGATACTTACACGTTCGTCGGGCGAGTGAGGAAACTCGATCTGCGGGCCGAACGAGAGCATGTCGAGACCGGGCACCTTGCTTCCGATGACGGCCGTCTCGAGGCCAGCGTGCACGGCCGTGACTATAGGAGGCTCACCGAACTCGCGCTCGTAGACCGACTGCGCAGCGGCGAGCGCGGGCGAGTCCAGGTTCGGGCGCCAGCCGTTGTAGTTGTGCTTGATCTCGAGCTCGCCGCCGCCGAGCCGCGCAGCGGCGTCTAGCGCGGCGATCACCTCGGGGAGCGCTGCGTCGTTCGACGAGCGCGAGAGGCTGTGCAGGGTCAGCTGGCCGTTCTCGGTGATGGCCTCCCCGAGCGAGGTCGAGGTCTCGACGAGGTCGTCGAAGTCGGGGCTCATCGCGAGCGGCCCCGTGGGCACCACTGCGATCGCGTCGAGGAGACGCGTTGTCGCGTCATTCGTCCACGGCTGTTCACTCGACTCCGCAGACGCGACCGAGACCGCGACACCGGCGTCGGTCTTCGAGAATGCGTCACGAATCGTGGCGTTCGCGGCCTCGAGCGCCTGCCGCAGCGTCGCTTCGTTCCCGGGCTCGACCGAGATCACGGCGGAAGCGTCGCGCGGGATCGCGTTGCGACTCTTGCCTCCGTTCACCGACACGAGGCGGAAGGGAGCCTTCGCGTGCGCTTCGCGCAGCGCACGACCGAGAATCTTGATCGCGTTCGAGTGGCCGAGTGCGATGCCCGATCCGGAGTGTCCGCCCTTGCCGCCTGCAACGGTCACGGACAGTGCGACTGCGTTCGCAACGGGATCCTCGCGCGGCGCGTCGATCCGCACCCACGTGTCCGTGCTTCCGGCACAGCCGACCGTCAGTCGACCATCCTCTTCGCTGTCGAGGTTCACGAGGATCGTGCCCTTGACGAGCTTCGGGTCGAGCGCATTCGCGCCTTCGAGCCCGACCTCCTCGGCCACCGTCATCAAGAGCTCGAGCGGTCCGTGTGGCAACGACTCGTCCTCGGCCAGTGCCATCATCGCCGCGATCGCGACGCCGTCGTCGGCGCCGAGCGTCGTCCCGTCCGCGGTCAGCCACTCGCCGTCACGAACGAGCGAGATGCGCCCTTCGGCCGGGTCGTTGGGGCTCGAAGGGTCGCGCTCGCAGACCATGTCCAGGTGTCCCTGCAGTGTCAAGGTGGGCGCCGACTCGCGCCCCGCGGTCGCGGGAACCCGGATCACGAGGTTTCGCCCGGCGTCCTGCTCGAGCTCGAAGCCGTGTTGGTCCGCCCACGCGCGAACGTGCTCGATCACCGGCTCCTCCGCGCGCGACGGGCGCGGGATCTTCGTCAGCGTCTCGAAGTGCCCCCAGAACGAGCGGGGCTCGAGTCCCGTCAGCACTGTCGTCTCGGTCGCCATGTCGGTGCGCTCGTCCCTCAGAAAGCGAGGATCTGCCTCGCGCCTGGGGGGCAGGGACGATAGCGCAATGGACGGGTCGGATGTCTACGTAGCGCGAACCGGCGGCACTAGGGCGTACCGGGCTGACCGTGCCCAGGCACTCCGGATGCGACCTCTTCCTCGAGCGCCTTCGCGCGATCTTCAGGGTTCGGTAGCGCGATAGCGACCAACCAGCCCACCGCGGCTGCAAGGACGGCGATGGGCGCGATGTCCGCGGCCGACGAGCCCACGAGCAGAGTCGTGAACAGCACGGCGGTGAAGGGCACGCGGAGGGCAGCTGAGGTTGCGGCGGCGATTCCCGTCGCGACGGCCGGAGTCAACTCGAGTCCCGGAAGCACGTCCGCGGCGAGGCCGCCGATCGCGACACCGATGAGCAGGGCGGGAAACACCGGCCCTCCTCGGAAGCCGGACCCCAGTGAGAGCGCATAGGCGAGGCCCTTTGCGGCAACGAGCAGAAGCAACACGCCGGCAGACGTCTCTGCGACGACGGCGGGCAGCGCCTCCTGGCCGGAGAACAGGACGAGATCGACCGGTCGATCTGCGAAAGCCCTGAACAGGACGGCGAGGACGCCGACCAGAAGGCCCCCGGCGACGAGCGTCGCATGTGGGCGGCGGTGCGCCCTCTCGCTGACCGCATGTGCCAGATGACGCAGACCGACGATGGTCACGGCGATGGCGGCTGCCACGAGAATGCACCAGACGAGGTCTGCGACTCTGACTGCCTCGTACGCGGGCAGGCCGGGCACCGCCAGCGAGACCGGCTCGAGCCCCGGCCAGTCGTTGATGCCGGTGAAAACGAGCGCTCCCGTGCCCGCTGCGACGAATCCGGGTAGGAGCGCCCGGCCCAGAGCGTGAGCCGGGATCGCGCCACTGGCTGCTGCCACCTCGAAGAGGAGAAACGCAGCGACCAACGGACCCCCGAACAGCGCCGCGATCGCCGCGAAGGCTCCGGCCAGCACGAGCAGCTGGGCGTCGGTCCCGTCCAGTCGCACCATGCGTACGGCGACGGATCCGAGGCCCAGACCGAGGGCGATGAGGGGAGCCTCGGGGCCCAGCACGAGCCCGAGGCCGAGGGTGGCGAGCGCGGCCAGCAGGATGCTCGGGAGCTCGGCCGCGCGAACCGGCTCCATGCCGAGGCCCTCGAGCGGCGAGTGCCCGCCGTGTCCTGGGAGGCGGACCGCGGCAGCGACCAGCACGCCCGCGAGGCCGGGAACCAGGATGACGTACCAGAATGGAGGCTGGCTCCAGTCGAGGGCGTCGGGAATCTCCTCCCAGACGAGCTGGATGACGTCGTGGATCGCCGTCTGGAAGAGCGCGGCGGCGAAGGCGACGGGGACACCGAGGAGCGCTGCGAAGACGAGTGTCCGCAGATACCCGACGGCACGCTGATCCACGAGCGGACACTACTGCTGTCGGTTCCGGCTTGATTGTCGACCGTCGATTCGAGAGGATCCCGTCCGCATGTGTTGCCTGCTGCTGATTGCGAGTGGTCTCGGCCCGCGGATCGCCCTTGCGCTCTGGTGGATCTTCGGCGACAAGGTCGACTTTGCGTTCAGCACCTGGATCTGGCCCTTGCTGGGGCTGATCTTCCTTCCCTGGACGACCCTCTTCTACGTCATCGTCTGGTCAGCCGTCGGCGGAGTGAGCGGCGCCGAATGGCTCTTCGTCGCGCTCGGGGTCGTGCTCGACATCGCGACTTACAGCGCGCGCTCGGCGCAGTCGCGCTACGGCGGCAGCAAGGGGTACTGAGCAAGCTGTCCGCCACGTAGTCGTTCTCGGGCAGGGGCAGGCCCCGCAATCGAGAACTCTCGGTAGATGTCGTTCGACGTTCAGTCGCGCGTTGCGACGTGGGTGGAGCGGCTGACCCTGGTCCGTGCCGTCGGCACGATCCTCTCGGTCGCCGTCGTTCTCGTCCTGGTTGCCGGCTTGCTCGAGCGCCTCGTCGAGCCGGAGGTTTTCACCAGCCTCGGTCTTTCCTACTGGTGGGCGATCACGACGGTGACGACCGTCGGCTACGGGGACATCGTGCCAAAGAGCCCCGAGGGGCGCGTCGTCGGTGCACTGCTCATGCTGACAGGTCTCGCGCTCATCCCGACGCTGACGAGCGTGATCGTCTCGACCCTGATCTCGAAGCGCACACAGGAACAGACGAGACACTTCGAAGGAGAGCTGGCAAAGAGCATTGCGGCGCTCCAGCGCATCGAGGATCGACTCGCGCGAAGCGATCCCGGCGCCGCCTCCTTCGACCGAAAGCAGGTAGCTAGTAGGCGACGGCCCCGCGCCCCGTCTCGGCGGCATGCCGCTGCTCGTCCGCGCGGTACGACGAGCGGACGAGCGGCCCGGAGAACACCGAGCCGAAGCCCAGCGCCTCACCTTGCTCGCGGAACCAGCGGAACTCGTCGGGGTGCACCCAGCGGTCGATCGTGGCGTGTTTCGGCGAGGGCTGCAGGTACTGGCCGATGGTGACGACGTCGACTCCGTGTGCGCGGAGATCGTGCATGGTGCCCACCACCTCGTCGTTCGTCTCGCCCAGCCCGACGATGATCCCCGACTTCGTGAGCACCCTGTAGTCGGCGATCTCCTTGACCCGTCGAAGCAGCCACAGCGCCTTGTCGTAGCTCGCCTTCGCGCCCCGCATCCGCGCGTGCAGGCGGCGGACGGTCTCGATGTTGTGGCCGAACACGTTTGGTCGTGCGTCGAGGACGGTGGCAAGCGCCTCCTCCTCGACTCCGAGGAAGTCGGGAGTGAGGATTTCCACCGTCGCGCCCGGAAGCTTGCGCTGGAGCGCGCGGATGGTGGCCGCGTAGTGCGCCGCGCCGCGATCGGGAACGTCGTCGCGGTCGACCGAGGTCACCACCACGTGCGAGAGCCCCATCTGGTAAGCCGCCTGGGCGAGCCGGAGCGGCTCGAGGGGATCCGGCGGTTCGTCGGGCTTTCCCGAGTGCACGTAGCAGTAGCGGCAGGCCCGCGTGCAGGTGTCGCCCAGGATCTGGAACGTGGCCGTCCCGCGACCCCAGCACTCGCCGATGTTCGGACAGCGCGCCTCCTCGCAGATCGTCACGAGCTGCCCCTCGCGCATGAGCCCCTTTACCTCGTGGTAGCGCGAGTTCGCACTTGGCGCGCGCACCTTCATCCACTCGGGGCGGCGGGGGCGCTCGGCCACAGGAAGGGACTTCTGCATGGCCTGGCTAGTCTAGAGACGGTGCTACTCGACGCCCTTTCCGACCATGAACGCATGAGTGTCTGAGCAGGACTCGGAAGTCCAGATCCGTCCGATAACAGGTGAGGGCGAGCTCGACCGGTTCAATTCGCTGCCCTACTCGCTGAACGGCGAGCTGCTCGACGATATGCGCGCCGGCAGGCGCAGAGCGTCATGGATGTGGATCGCTCTGCGCGGCGAGCAGGTCGTCGCACGAGCCGCCTGGTGGAGCAATCCGGGATCGACGCATCCATCTCTGCTCGACATCTTCGATCTCGCCGACCCGACCCGACCCACCGATTTGGAGATCGCGCGCGACCTCCTCAGCGCTGCCCTCGACAACGTGATCGACAGCCGCGAGCCACCGTCATACATCCGGTACGTCACACCCGCCTGGCGCGACCATGCTCGATCCCGGAAGGAGACCGAGGCGCGCATCGCCATCGCCCGAGAGCTCGGCGCCCGTATCTTCGCCGAGCGACTACGCCTCGAGTGGCGTCCGGCGGCTCTTCCGTCCGCGAGCACGAGGCTGTCGTTTCGAAACCCCACGACGACGACGAGGTGATCGATCTGATGACAGCCGTCGTCGCCGGCACGCTCGATGCCCACACCCTTCTGGATCTCGAGACGATGAGCGCAGCAGAGGCCGCTCGCGAGCACTTCTACGGCGAGCTCGACCAGCAAGTGAGCCCCCGTGACAACTGGCGCATCGCTCTCGACCGGGACGGGAATGTCGTCGGATTCGTGACACCGGGCCACAACCACTACAACCCGGTCATCGGGTACCTCGCAGTGCTTCCCGAGCACCGGGGTCGCGGGTACATCCGAGAGATCCTGGCGGAGGGAACCGCGGTCCTCGCACGTCAGGGTGTCGATCGGATTCGAGCCGCGACCGACCTCGGCAACATCCCGATGGCTACGGCCTTCAAGCGGAACGGATGGCACGAGTTCGAGCGCTCGATCAACATGACCTGGTCGAAGCAAGGGTCGAGGCGCTAGCCTCGAAGCCGTGGTGCCCGAGGCCCCGCTCGAGAGAGCCGAGAACGGGCTCGCGCCGGCCGGCGAGGGCTGGTTCGTACTCAACGTTCGCGATGCCCGTTGGTTCGAGTCGGAGCTCGGCTTCTACGCGCAGTTCGAGGGCGAGAACGCTCGCTTCCCCGAGCTCGGAATCGGTGTCGGCATCCTGCGTCCAGGCCAGCCAGGCGCGATGTACCACGGCGAGGACGCGCAGGAGGATTTCCTCGTGCTCTCCGGCGAGTGCCTGCTCCTGATCGAAGGTGAGGAGCGGCGCCTGAAGGCCTGGGACTTCGTCCATTGCCCGAACTGGACCGAGCACATCTTCGTCGGTGCGGGCGACGGGCCATGCCTCGTGCTCGGCGTGGGTGCTCGCAGGAAGGGACGCGGAATTCGTTATCCCGTGAACGCGCTGGCGCTGAAGTACGGCGCGGGTGTCGAGACCGAGACATCCGATCCGAAAGAGGCATACGCGCGCTTCGGCGACGACAAGCCCGTCGTCTGTCCGCCTGAGTTCCCGGACTAGCCTTCGAGCCGTGCGACGAGCTCGCGTTCGCCGCCGCGCCAGCGCACCTGCAGCGACTGCGAGACGCGGGCGAGGAGCGACACGGCTCGCTCGTTGTCGCCACAGACGGTTGCCAGCAGCTCGGTGATCCCGGCAGCGCGCGCATCCGCTGCGAGCTCGCGCGTCAGGATCGTGCCGATGCCCCGACCTTGGTAGGCGTCAGCGACCGCGAACGCAACCTCCGCGGCCCTCCCATCACGAACCAGTCGCGCGATTCCGACCGGCTCCGGGTCGCCGCCGAGATAGCCCACCAACACGTGGTGCTCGGCGTCGACCCGCGCGAGGACCCGGAGGTCGTGCGTTGACAGGCGCGGCTTCGCGCCGCAGAAACGGCGCTCGCGCGAGCGAGGCCCGAGCCGCTCGAACAGGGCCGAGACGGTTTCGGTGTCGCCGTTTCGCAGGAGTCGGATCATGAGGCCGTCGACATGACGTGTCTGCACCCCTCGATGATCGCCCGTCGGGCCACCCGGCCGCCTCGCCCTCGCGGGCCATCTTGTTGACATGGCCCGTTCCGGCCATCAAACTCACGGGCCATGGAGCAGGACATCCGCTTCTGCGAGCTCCGAGGCCAGCGGATTGCGTACGCGTCAGTCGGAGAAGGGCCGTTGCTCCTGTTCGGGGGCCGTTGGGTCACACATCTCGAGGAGGAGTGGGCCGACCGCAGGGTGCGCGCGTTCTTCGAGGAGCTCGCGCAGCGACATCGGGTCGTCCGGTACGACCGGATCGGCGCGGGGCTCTCGGATCGGAGCCTCGACGGCCCGCCGACGCCCGCCTCCGAGCTCGAGACCCTGGCTGCGGTGCATGTCGCTTGCGGCGGCGGGCCGGCGACGATCTTCGCCTGCTCCTGCGCGGGTCTGGCGACGACGGCATATGCGAGCGCGTTCCCGGAGCGCGTGCGCAAGATCGTGTTCTTCGGCGGCTATGTGTCGCGCGCCGACATCCCCGAAGCGACCCGCCGCTCGCTCGTCGACTTCGTCCGCACGAACTGGCCCCTGGCCGCCCAGATGCTGGCGGGGCTCTTCATCCCTCACGGCAGCGGAGACGAGATCGAGGCGTCGAGCCGCTATCAGCGTCACTCGGCCGAGGCGGAAGTCGCCGCCGCCTTTCTCGATCTCGACCTGAGGTCCGATGCCCGCCCGTTTTTGCCAAAGGTGACGATGCCGTCGCTCGTGCTGCATCGACGCGGAGACCGCACCGTTCCCATCGGTCGCGGACGCGAGCTGGCCGCGCTCTTGCCAAATGCGCGCTTCGTCACCCTGAGTGGCGACTCCCATCTGCCGTGGGCGGACGACCAGCGCGACCTGCAGCGAGCGCTCTCCGGGTTTCTCGACGACGTCGTTCGCGCCGAGTCGAACGGCGATTCGCCCCTGAGCAGCCGCGAGACGGAGGTGTTGCGTCTGGTGGCCGCAGGGCTCTCGAACCGCGAGATCGCAGCGTCGCTCGTCCTCAGCGAGCACACCGTGCATCGACACGTCGCGAACATCCTCCGCAAGCTCACGCAGTCGTCGCGGGCCGCGGCAGCGGCACATGCGACGCGCGCAGGCCTGATCTGAGACTCGGCGACCGCGCCAAGTAACAGTCTGTTACTTGGCGTTCCAGCGCTCGATCATGAGCGTCGTCATGGTCGAGTCTTCGGTCCACAGCCGATGCGAGACGCCTCTCGGCCAGCGCACCTGCTGCCCCTCGCGAACCGGGGCGGTCTCGCCGGCGACGGACGTGAAGCCTTCTCCCTCGAGACAGACGACGATCGCGTCGTTCTCGCCGGGATGCTCGTGGATCGTCGCGTGCTCCGGAAAGCGGAGTTGGGCGACGAAGAAGTCCTCCTCTCGGACGAGGACGCGGCCGACGACACCGATGCATCCCTCGTAGGGGAGCGGGTCCCAACCGGGCCGCGGGAAGGCGCGGATGTCGACGCTCATCGAGCTGCGAGCGAGGCGTGGATCGGCTGCGACCAGAGGCCTGTCCCTTCGTCGGCGGGGAGCTCTTCGAGCGCGAGCCCGAAGACTTCCGCTACCGCAGCAATCGCCGCCGGCCGCACCGCCTCGACCGTGATCGAGCGATCGAGCTCGCGTGCCATGGTGGTGAACGCCGCGTCCTCCAGGCCGCAGGCGGTGATCCATTCCGTGAAAGGGGCGGGGTCGAGGGCGACGTTCAGCGCATAGCCGTGCGTCGTGACCCAGCGGGAGACGTGTACCCCGATCGACGCGATCTTCCGCGGGCCCTGTCCGCCGGCGGGCGGCATCCAGACCCCGGTGAGTCCCTCGATCCTCGTTCCGTCCAGGTCGAACGCGTTCAGCGTACGGATCAGCGCCTCTTCCAGATTCCGGACGTAGAGCTTGACGTCCTTGCCGTGCTTCGTCAGGTCGAGGATCGGGTAGCAAACCAGCTGCCCCGGGCCGTGAAACGTCGACTTGCCTCCGCGGTCTGTCTCGGCGATTTCGACCCTGGTCCCCTCTGGGATATGCAGCTCCCCCGTCTCGGTCCGTCGCCCCACCGTTACGACCGGAGGATGCTCGAGCAAGACGACGGTTTCGGGGATGGCTCCTTGCGAGACCGCGCCGGCGAGCGATCGCTGCAGCTCGAACGCCTCGCTGTACGGCACCACGCCGAGCTCCAGCAGGTATGCGCCGCGACTCACTCCGGCAGGCTACTGGTCGGCGATCAGGCCACGTGCCCTCTCGAGATCGCCCGCGTACACCAGGATCTCGTGCGGGCCACCGGTCGGCGAGCCCGCCCATGCTCCCGCCGCGAAGTCCGTCTTGCGCTGCATCGACTCGATCCCTTCCGTCGCGAGCAACCCGCGGATCATCTCCGCCTCGGCTTCGTTCGGGACGATCGTCAGGCTGACCAGCTCACTTTCGGACAATTCGCTTCTCCGTTCAGGCGCCACGGACGTCGAAGCGCTCGGCGCCGTCGTCCGGCAGTACCTCCCACGGAGCCAGCGAGCGGACGAAGATGTGCGACTCGATCTTCCCGTCGTACGGCTCCTCGAGCCCAGGCAGGCGGACGCTCGTGAACTCGGACTTCGGCCAACCGGCACCGAAGAGGTTCGAGCCGCACTCCGAGCAGAAGGTCTTGGCCGAGCCCTCCTCGGGCTGAAAGGTCTTCACCAGGTCCTCACCGGCGAGAAGCCGGATGGCCTCGGTGCGCACGCGACCGTTCACGGTTCCTCCACCGCCGGAGAGCTTCTTGCACGTATCGCAGTGGCAAGCGGCAACACGCTCGAACGGCTCGGTCACCTCGAACCGCACGGCCCCGCAGAGGCAAGCTCCGGTCAGCGCGTCCACGGCTAGTAGGCGGCTTCGTCCCAGGTTTCCAGGCGCTCGCGAATGTCGCGAAGAAAACGCCCGGCGAGGGCGCCGTCGACGAGGCGATGGTCGTACGTGAGCGTCAGGTTCATGATCGGCCGGATCGCGATCACGTCCTGGCCCAGCTCGTCCTGGATGACCCACGGGCGCTTGACGACCGCATACGTGCCGAGGATCCCGGCCTGGGGCTGGCTGATCACGGGCGTGCCGTGGAACGTGCCATAGCCGCCCGGGTTCGTGATCGTGAACGTGCCGCCCTGCACCTCGTCAGGGAGCAGCTTCTTCGACCGCGCACGCTCCGCGATGTCCGCAACGCCCTTCGCGATCCCGAGGAGGTTGAGCGTCTCGGCGTTCTTCAGCACCGGGACGATCAGGCCTTTCCCGTCCGTGAGCTCGACCGCGAACCCGAGGTTGATGTCGCTGCGCGTGACGATGCTCTCGCCGCGCAGCTCGCCGTTGATCCACGGGTACTCCTTGAGCGTCTCCACGGCGGCGCGGGCGATGAACGCGAGGTACGTGACGTTCACCCCGTGGGCCCTCTCGTACTCGGGCTTGAGCTTCTTCCTGAGCGCCACGACGCGCGACATGTCGACCTCGATGGCGCTCGTCACGTGCGCGGAGGTGTCGAGCGAGCGGCGCATGTGCTCGGCGATGCCTCGACGCATCGCGGTCATCGGCTCGAGCGTCTCTCCCATGGCCGCGACCGCAGGCTCGGGCGTCGGCTGAACCTGTGTCGGAGGTCGCGGCACCGGAGGCTCCGGCATCGGCTCCGGTACGGGGATCGTCTGCGGCTCGGGAGCTTCGCTCGGCGGCTGGGGCTGAGGAGCGGGCTCGGGAATGGGAGCAGGCTCCGGACTGGGTGGAGCGGGCTCCGTGGTCGGCGGGCCCGGCAGCACGGCGGCCGGTACGGGCTCTGCAACCGGGGCAGGCTCAGCCACCGGAGCAGGCTGTGCCACCGTCGCGCCGGACTCGATGAACGCCAGGATGTCCTTCTTCGTGACGCGGCCACCGGTGCCGGTGCCCGAGAGAGCAGTGGGATCGACGCCGTGCTCGGCAGCGATGCGCGCCACGACGGGGGAGACGAACGCGCGTCCGTTCCCTGCTGTGTCCGGTTGACCCGCGGCGGCGACCGGAGCGGGAACGGGAGGCGCAGCCGGAGCTTGTTCAGCCACCGGAGCCGGCTCAGCCTCCGGTGCCGGCTCGGCTACCGGTGCCGGTGGGGGAGCGGCGACGACCGCCTCGGCGTCGGCCACGGGCTGCTCGGTCGGAGCAGCGGCCGGCGCGGGCTCCTCGGGCGCGGTCGCGACGGCTTCGCCGCCCGCGGGCCCGATCCGGCCGAGCAGGGTGCCGACATCCACGGTCTGGCCCTCCGGGACGAGGATCTCTCGGAGGACGCCGTCGCCGGGGCTCGGCACCTCGGTGTCGACCTTGTCGGTCGAGATCTCGAGCAACGGCTCGTCCCGCGCGATCGCCTCGCCCGGCTGCTTGAGCCACTTCGTGACCGTGCCCTCCGAGACGGACACGCCCATTTGCGGCATCACGATCTCGAGCTGAGTTCCTGTCGACACGTCTCCTCCTCGTTGGCCCTAGTAGGCAGCGAGCTCCTGGAGCGACTTCACGACGTCCTCGACCTGGGGAAGGAAGGCCTTCTCGAGCGTGGGCGAGAACGGAACCGGGGTGTCCGGCGCGGTGACGCGCATGACCGGGGCGTCGAGATCCTCGAACGCCTCCTCGGCGATGGTCGCCGCGATCTCGCCGCCGAAGCCACCCGTTCGCGTGTCCTCGTGCAGGACGAGCACCTTCGAGCAGCGCCTGACGCTCTCGAGCACCCGATTCTTGTCCCACGGAATCAGCGTTCGCAGGTCGAGGACCTCGACCTCGAACCCCTCGCCCGCGAGCTGATCGGCGGCGTCGGACGCGGTGTGCACCATCGCGCCCCAGGTCACGACGACGGCGTCGTCGCCCTCGCGATGCACCCGCGCCTGGCCGAAGGGGATCGTGTAGCGCTCCTCCGGCACCTCGCCCTTGATGCGCCGGTAGAGATGCTTGTGCTCGAAGTAGAGAACCGGGTTCGGATCCTCGATCGACGTTGCCAGCAGGCCTTTCGCGTCATGCGGGGTCGCCGGGCAGACGATCTTCAGGCCAGGGATGTGCGCGAACGAGCTCTCCGGGTTCTGGGAATGGAACGGCCCGCCCGAGAATCCGCCACCCGACGGGAGGCGGACGACGATCGGCACGGGGGTGCGGCCGCGGAAGAACTGCTTCGCGGCGACGGTGACGAGATGGTCCCACGCGCAGGAGATGAAGTCGGCGAACTGCATCTCGGCGACCGGGCGCAACCCCATCAGCGCCGCCCCCGTCGCGCCCCCGACGATCGCGGTCTCGGAGAGCGGCGTGTCGAGCACCCTCCACGGCCCGAACTCCTCCTGGAAGCCGAGCGTCACCTTGAACGCGCCTCCGTACACGCCGACGTCCTCGCCCAGCACGAACACGCGCTGGTCGCGTCGCATCTCCTGGCGCAGTCCATCCGAGATCGCCTGGATGTAGGTGAGCTCCGGCATCTACTTGTGGTGTGGCGTGTCGAGGTCTTCTGCGGACGCGAACACGCCCGCTTCGAGCCCGGACGGATCCGGGAGCGGAGACTCGTCGGCGCGCTCCAGCGCGTCGTTCAGGAGCCGCTTCACGGTGGACGTGATCTGGTCCTCCTCGTCGTCCGTCAGGTCGGCGTTCGACCGGAGCCAGGTGCGGAATCGCTCGAGCGGATCCTGCAGCGCCCATTGCTCGAACATCTCCTTCGGCACGTAGAACGCGTCGTCGTGCACCGCATGACCTTCCATGCGCAGTGTCAGGCATTCGATGAGGGTCGGACCCCCGCCCTGGCGCGCCTTCTCGATCGCCGCCTTCGCCTCCCGGTACACCGCCAGGACGTCGGTGCCGTCGACGACGACGCCGTCGAAGCCGTACGCGGCAGCACGGTCGGCGATGTGCTCGATCGGGTAGCCGAGGTACGTCGGTGTGGAGTAGGCCCACTGGTTGTTGTCGCAGATGAACACCACGGGAAGCTGCCGCACACCGGCCATGTTCATGCCCTCGTGCGCATCACCGCGTGCGGCTGCGCCCTCGCCGAACCAGCCGAGCGCGACCCGGCGGTCCCCGCGCATCTTGAACGCGAGCGCCATCCCGACCGCGACCGGCAGCATCGCCGGAAGGTGGCTGACCATCGGGTGCAGACCGAGCTCGGGCACCGCCATGTGGACGTTTCCGTCGCGTCCGCGCGTCGGCCCGCCCTCGCGGCCCATGTACTGCGCGAGGATGCGCCAGGGCTCGACACCGCGCGTTATGTGGACGCCCATGTCACGGTGTAGCGGTGTTCCGACGTCGTTCGGCCCCATCGCCGTGGCGACGCCTACTGCCGCGCCTTCGTTTCCTCGGCCCGTGTAGAACGAGCCTGGAATCTTCCCCTGACGGTAGAGGATGTGTCCGCGCTCCTCGATCCCGCGCGTGATCAAGAGGTTCCGGTAGATGCCGAGCAGGTCCTCGCGGTCGAGTCCCGCCTCCTTCACCTCCTGGAGCGAGCCTACGGGCTCGGCTTCACGTACGGCCATGCGTGGTCTCCCGTCTTCGGGCCAGGGTCGACCTCACTCTAACGAAGGCACCTGCGGCCGCCTCTACAGTTGCCTCGTAGTGGCGAAGCCGAAACGCAACTGGATCCAGGAGGAGCGTCGGAAGACGCTCGGGGACTGGGTCGCCTTCTGCCTGGCGTGCGGTCACACCCAGCGCTACTTCCTCGAGGACGAGGGCGAGCTGCCCGCCGCGTGCCCGCAGTGCGGGAGCGAGCTCCGACATCGCTGCCCGTCCTGTGCTGCTCCGATCCCGTCGGCGTTCGCCGTCGAGTGCGAGGAGTGTGGAACCGAGATTCGACCGCCCGAGCTCTTCGGAACAGCGATTCGCAAGCCTGGCCGCTGAAGGTCGAACAGGCAGGTGACCGTCACCTGCGGCGACAGTCACCAGTCGTTTTCAGCTCACGATCTGGGAGAAGCGGATCACCGTGACGACGTCGTTCTCGGAGACGTCGCGGTTGTAGAGCTGCCCCAGGAAATGCGCCATCTCTTCGGTGCGTCGCAGCTCCGGGTTGTCGTGCTCGATCTCCCGCGGTGACAGGTCACGGAGCTGCTTCACCTCGACCTTGTCGATGACGGCGTCGAAGATCTTGTCGCGCTGGCCGTAGCGCGCCCCGCAGAGCACGGTGACGATCAAGCCCTTGCGGTACTTCGGCGACTTGTCGCCCAGTCGGATCGTGGCGGTCTTGCGGCCGCTGCGGAGCTGATCGGCGACGGCGGTGTTGTAGAAGTTGAGCGCAAACGTCGGCACGGGCGGCCGCGGCATCATACGGGGTTTAGAACCCGACTCAGAATGAGCAGCCATGCCGACGGGTGGTCATTCTGAACCGCGTTCCAAGCGGAGCGCCTCCAGTGCCTTGACCGCCATCTGGCGCTCGCCCCTGTACGCGAGAAGACGGGGCGCATCCGCGAGGGGGAGCCAGCGCGCGTCTGCCACCTCACGCTCCATTCCGGGCGGGATGTCGCCGATCCGTCCTCTCAGGGCGTGTGCGAGGTAGAAGCTGACGATCTTGAAGACGCGTTCTCCCTGCCACGTGTAGACGTAGCGGACGTCGCCGAGCTTTCCCTCCAGCCGAGCCCGCACCCCGGTTTCCTCGAAGCCCTCGCGAATGGCGGTCTCCGCTGGGGACTCCCCCGCGTCGATCAAGCCCTTCGGCAGTGCCCAGACCCCCTCTGCCTTGCCGCGCGGCTGAACCGCTGCACACCAGTACGCACCGCGCATCCTGCGAACGAGCACCACCCCGGCAGAGAACTCGCGCCTGGTCACGACTTTGTAACAGTAAGAATGCGTATTCGTGCCAAATGTGAGTCACACCGACTCAATCTGGCTTGGTCGCACGGCACAAGAGTGCTATGGTGTCCCTGGCACTCACCTAGTGAGAGTGCCAGACGTGTTACAAACTCGTGACCAGGAGGTCTACGAATGGATTTGCAGCCTTTGGGCGACCGCCTGATCGTCGAAGTCCTCGACGAAGAGGAGACGACGGTCAGTGGCATCGTGTTGCCCGACACGGCGAAGGAGAAGCCGCAGCGCGGCAAGGTTCTCGCCGTTGGCCCCGGCCCGCGTGACGAGGACGGGGAGTTCATCAAGATGGACATCGACGTCGACGACGAGATCATCTTCTCGAAGTACGGCGGAACCGAGATCAAGGTCGGCGCGGACGACGTCCTCATCCTGCGTGAGTCGGACGTGCTCGCAAAGGTCGTAACCACGGGTGGCAAGAGCAAGCGCAAGCTCGCCGGCGCCACCGCATAGCCCGATTCGCTTAGGAGGAAGTAATGGCTCATAAGGAGCTCAAGTTCAACGAGGACGCGCGCCGCTCGATCGAGCGCGGCGTGAACATCCTCGCCGATGCGGTCAAGGTGACGCTCGGGCCGAAGGGGCGCTACGTCGTCCTGGACAAGAAGTTCGGCGCGCCGACGATCACGAACGACGGCGTGACGATCGCCCGCGAGATCGAGGTCGAGGACCCGTTCGAGAACCAGGGTGCGCAGCTCGTACGCGAGGCTGCCACATCGACGGACGACGTTGCCGGCGACGGCACGACGACCGCCACGGTGCTCGCACAGGCCATCGTCCGCGAGGGCCTGAAGAACGTCGCTGCCGGCGCGAACCCGATGGGTCTCAAGCGCGGCATCGAGAAGGCGGTCCTCGCGGTCGTCGAAGACCTCAAGAAGAACTCCAAGGAGGTCTCCGGCAAGGAGGACATCGCCCGGGTCGGCACGGTCGTCTCGCGCGAGCGCGAGATTGGCGACGTCATCGCCGACGCGATCGAGAAGGTCGGCAAGGACGGTGTCGTGAACGTCGAGGAGGGCCAGACCTTCGGTCTCGAGCTCGAGTTCACCGAGGGCATGCAGTTCGACAAGGGCTACCTGTCCCCGTACATGATCACGGACGCCGAGCGCATGGAAGCCGTGCTCGACGATCCGTACATCCTGATCGCGAACCAGAAGATCGGCGCGGTCAAGGATCTGCTTCCGATTCTCGAGCAGGTCATCCAGGCCGGCAAGCCGCTGGTCATCGTCGCCGAGGACGTCGAGGGCGAGTCGCTCGCCACGATCGTCGTCAACAAGCTCCGCGGCACCTTCACGGCAGTCGCCGTCAAGGCGCCCGGCTTCGGCGATCGCCGCAAGCGGATGCTCGAGGACATTGCCATCGTCTCCGGCGGTGAGGTCATCACGGAGGAGCTCGGCCTCAAGCTCGAGAACACGAAGGTCTCTCAGCTCGGCCGCGCCCGCAAGGTGGTCGTCGACAAGGACACGACGACGATCATCGACGGCGCCGGCGAGTCCGAGGCCATCAAGGGCCGCATCAAGCAGCTCAAGTCGGAGATCGAGAACACGGACTCGGACTTCGACCGCGAGAAGCTGCAGGAGCGTCTCGCCAAGCTCTCGGGCGGTGTCGCCGTCGTCAAGGTCGGCGCGGCCACCGAGGTCGAGATCAAGGAGAAGAAGCATCGCGTCGAGGACGCGCTGAAGGCCACCCGGGCAGCTCTCGAAGAGGGCATCGGGGCAGGCGGCGGCGTCGCTCTCCTGAACGCGGCCGATGCCGTGAAGAAGCTCGTCGAGACCCTCGAGGGCGAGGAGAAGACGGGCGCTCAGATCATCATCCGCGCGCTCGAGGAGCCGCTTCGTCAGCTCGCGTACAACGCGGGTCTTGAGGGCTCCGTCGTCGTCGACAAGGTCCGGAACGCCAAGAAGGGCGAGGGCCTGAACGTCGAGACGGGCGAGATCGAGGACCTGGTCAAGGCCGGGATCATCGATCCCACCATGGTCACGCGCTCGGCGCTGCAGAACGCCGCGTCGATCGCGAAGAACATCCTCACGACCGAGGCAGTGGTCGCGGAGATGCCGGAGAAGCAGTCGGCCATGCCCGCGGGCATGCCCGGCGGCGGCGGGATGGACTTCTAGAAACGTCCCGCTCTCACCGAGAGCGAACACGAAGGGCCGGCAGTCTGCCGGCCCTTCGTGTTTCTGGGGTCGGCTGAGCCCGACTCCAGTCCCTGACGTCTACGATCGCCTCGTGGAACGGGCTGCGCACGATCGCGGCGGGTGGCCGACCGACAGGCGCCGATCGACCGCAGCGAGCACGAGCTCGCCGACTGGGAGCTCTTGACGGACGCCATCGTCGGGGCGCTCGGCCAGAGCGGCTTGATGAACGTCGACGAGCTGCGGCGCGGGATCGAGAGCATGCCGCCGGCGGAGTACGAGCGCGCGTCGTACTACGAGCGCTGGCTCTACTCGGTCGAGTCGATCCTCACCGAGAAGGGCGTTCTGGCACCCGGCGAGATCGACCGCAGGCTCACGCCGTGAGGTATCGCGTGGGACAGCGAGTCCGCGTTTCTTCGAGGTCTCACCTTGGGCATCACCGGACGCCCGCGTACATCAAGGGGAAGACCGGCAGGGTCGTGCGCGCTCACGGGCCGTTCACGAACCCGGAGACCCGTGCCTACGGAGAGGACGGGCTTCCGGAGCAGCCGCTGTACCTCGTCGACTTCGCCTACGACGACGTGTGGCCCGAGCGCGCGCGTCACAGGTCGGACCGGATCTCAATCGACGTTTTCGAGCACTGGCTGGAGGAGACGGCGTGAGCCACCACGAGCACGACCACGATCATCCGCACGAGCTCGTCGCAGCTGACGAGCCGCTTGTAGGAGCGCGGGCGCGAGTACTCGCGGAACTGCTCGTCGAGAAGGGCGTGCTCGACCGAGAAGACATTCGTCGCCGCATCGACTGGCTCGTCTCCCGTTCGCCTGCCGACGGCGCGCGGCTCGTCGCGCGTGCCTGGGTCGACCCCTCCTTCAAGGAGCGCCTGCTCGTCGACGCGCGTGCCGCTGCACTCGAGGTGGGGCTCGACCCCGGGCCGTCTCCGGTCGTCGTCGGGCTCGAGAACACCGACACCGTCCATCACGTCGTCGTCTGCACCCTCTGCTCGTGCTATCCGAAAGCGCTCCTCGGCCCCCCGCCGGACTGGTACAAGAGCCTTCCGTACCGCTCGCGCGCCGTCTCCGATCCGCGGGGCGTGCTCGAGGAGTTCGGGCTCGCGCTGGCCGACGATGTCGACGTGCGCGTCGTCGACTCGACGGCGGATGTCCGCTACCTGGTGATTCCGCGCCGGCCCGGAGGGACCGAACGGATGAGCGAGGAGGAGCTGGCGGCGCTCGTGACGCGGGACACGATGATCGGCGTCTCGCAGCCCGTAGCACCAACGCGGATCGCTCTCTAGGCGCAAAAGAAGAGTGGCCGCTGGGACGGCCACTCTAAGGGGAAGAACTAGGGAGGATGGGTTGATCAGGTTGTCGTCGATCCGGGCTCTCGGCTCCTCCCCCGGAAGGGGTAAATCGCGGCTCGCCGGAGATCAGAGTTCAGTCTGACCCGGAACCCGTTAGAACCCATAGCGCTCTTCCTCGAAGGGATCAGCGTCGTTGTGGTACCCGTAGCGCTCCCAGAAGCCGGGCCGGTCGTTCGATGTGAGCTCGATTCCCCGTAGCCACTTCGCGCTCTTCCAGAAGTACTTGCCCGGGATGATCAGGCGCAGCGGCCAGCCGTGTTCGGGGGTGAGCGGCGCTCCGTCGGCATGGGTCGCGATGAGTGCGAGCGGATCGCGGAGCGAAGCGATCGGCACGTTCGCCGTGTAGCTCTGCTCGGAGTGGGCGACGACGAAGTGCGCCGACGGCTTCGGACGGACGAGCTCCTCGAGCGCGCTCCAGTGGACTCCCTCGAAGGTCGCGTCGAAACGGCTCCAGCGGGTGACGCAGTGGATGTCCTCCGTGATCTCGGTTCGTGGGAGTTGGTTGAGCTCGTCCCAGCTCAGGCTGAGCGGGTTTTCGACCTCGCCCCGCACGAAGAAGTCCCAGGTCGCGAGATCGGTGTCGGGAATTCCGCCCGCGTGCAGGACTGGCCACTTCTCGGTCAGATACTGCCCGGGCGGCAGTCGTGCCGGGTCGTAGCCGGCGGCGATCACCTTCCGCTCTGCGCGGCCCCTGAACACGTTCCTACACTAGTCCTGATGGCCGTGACCACGATGCGCATCGCCGCTCGCTCACGCGATTTCGTTGCCGTTCGGGGACCCGAGGCTGCGACGTACCTGCAGGCCATGGTCTCGAACGATGTCGAGGCGCTCGGCCCGGGCGAGTCCTGCGAGGCGCTCTTCCTGACGCCGAAGGCCCGGGTCATCGCCCCGCTGGTCGTTCTCCGGCGTTCGGCGGACGACTTCCTGCTCCTGACCGAGCCGGGGCTCGGCGAGCGGCTGCGAACCGGCCTCACGCGCATGCGCTTCGCCGCCAAGTGCGAGGTGACAAGCGAGCAGCACAGCTCGGTTGTCGTGCTCGGAGAGGGCGAGGGGATCCCGACCGCGGACTACGGCACGCCGGCTGTCGAGGTGCTGGACGCAGATCTCGAGCCGAACGTCGGCGACGACCAGCTGGAGCTCCTGCGCATTCGCGCGGGTACGCCACGCTTCGGTCGCGAGATCGACGATCGCGTGCTACCCGCCGAAGCGGGGCTCGACGTGCGT
The DNA here is from genome assembly GCA_963830035.1 of uncultured Actinomycetes bacterium. Lineage (GTDB taxonomy): Bacteria > Actinomycetota > Thermoleophilia > Gaiellales > Gaiellaceae > GMQP-bins7. Next base: position 369,088 of record CAWHKX010000004.1, read on the forward strand.
GCCGTGAACTTCGAGAAGGGCTGCTACCCGGGCCAGGAACCGATTGCACGCCAGCACTACCGGGGTCGGATCAACCGCTCGCTGCGTGTGCTCGAGAGCGAAGGAGAGGAGCTCCCGGAGTACGACGCAGAGTTGACGTACGAGGGAAAGGTGATCGGGCGGGTGACGAGCGCCGCCCGCGACGACGGTCGGGTGGTCGCTCTCGCCTACGTGCGAGTCGAAGTCCCGCGCGACGCCGATCTCGAGCTCGGAGACCGCTCGGTGACGCAGCTAGACTTGACCTCCCCGCGCCCGTAGCTCAGGGGATAGAGCGCTGCCCTGCGGAGGCAGAGGTCGCAAGTTCGAATCTTGCCGGGCGCAAAGGGCGGGGGAAACCATGTTTCCCCCGCCATCCCCTTCTTCTGCGGTGTCAACTCGGGTCGTGGCGACTGCCTCCCGGCCGGCTGAGCCGGCCTCCGGCTCGGCAGGTGCTCGGATCGAGAGCTGCCACGGCATCGAGTAGGACGAGGCCTCGCGGCGGCGAACGAGTCGGATGTGGCTACGCCTCCACAGGGGCTGACGTTGAAGCACGATCGCGACCTGGTCGACCGCGAGCGCCGCCCTGTCGTGCGGCGTGTGCTCGTCGGGCTGCTGGCTGGAATCCTCGTCCTCGGGCTGTTCAACCTGTTCGGCCAGCAGGTCGACGTCAGCTCGGCCGACAGCCCGGGTGCGCAGCTCGAAATCTCCGCGCCGACGAAGGTGCGCGGCGGGATCTTCTTCCAGGCGCGCTTCCGCATCGAAGCGCTGGAGGAGATCGCCAACGCCACACTCGTGCTCCATCCGGACTGGCTCGAGGACATCACGCTGAACACCGTGGAGCCGGCTCCCGTGGGAGAGGCAAGCCGGGACGGGCGCATCGCGCTCGAGCTCGGGCGCATCCCAGCAGGCGACGAGCACCTTCTCTACCTCCACTTCCAGGTCAACCCGACCGCCCTCGGGCGGCGCTCGCAGCACGTCGACCTCTACGACGGCGAGCGGCTCCTGCTCTCCGTCGAGCGCGACGCAATCGTCTGGCCATAGGACCGAGCAATGGACATCGTCCTCCGCGCAACCCTCGCGTTCTTCTTCGTCCTCTTCGTGACGCGGATCGTCGGGAGACGCGAGCTTGCCTCGCTGCAGCCGTTCGACCTGATCCTGCTCGTCATGATCGGCGACCTCGTCCAGCAGGGCGTGACGCAGAACGACTTCTCGGTGACCGGACTCGTGCTCGCGGGCGGCACGATTGCCGTGCTCACCGTGGTCGTCTCCTACAGCAGCTTCAAGATGCCCTTCCTGCGCCCGGTGATCGACGGCGAGCCGGTCATCGTCGTCCAGGACGGCGAGCCGATCGACCGGAACCTGGCGCGGAACAGGATCACGCTCGGCGAGCTCCTTGCAGCTGCGAGGCAGGAGGGCATCGGTTCGCTCGACCGGGTCGAGTGGGCCGTCCTCGAGACGAGCGGCCGCATCAGCTTCATCAGCAAGGAAGACTCGCGCAGCTGAGGACTGACCGGCACGCGCGGGACGTCTTCGCGATCGCGTGCCCAGACGTCAGGTCGCTGTTAGCCGGACGAGGCCCGTACCCCGCTCGGCGCCGGGCCGGCGAGCCGCGCGCTGATCACGGACTCCGCAGCTGCGGCGCTCGGAGCGTGCCCGGTGACCGCAGCGAGGAAGTCCTCGCGCTCGAGCGCATACAGGACGACCGGCGTCCGCGCGGTCACGGTCGCCGTGCGCGGCATGTCGCGAAGGAGCGCGATCTCGCCGAAGTAGTCACCGGTCTCGAGCACCGAGAGAGGGCGATCGTCTTCGGTCACGTCGAGCTGCCCCTCGGCGACGACGTAGAAACGGTCGCCCGAATCCCCCGTCTCGATGATCACGGAACCGGCGTCGACCCGAAGCGGAGTCAGGCGTCCCGCCAGGTGCTCGATCGAAGTTCCCGGCAACGGCGTGAAGATCGGAATCGCCGTCAGCAACCGGAGCTCGCTCGCTTCAGGTGCAAGCGCCGCCGCGTCGATTCGAGCGAGTTTGGGCCAGAGCAGGAGCATGACGACGACGAGACTCGCGCCCGTGACGACGAGCGCGACGTCGAGCCCGAGCAGGTCGATCAGCCCGGGTGCCAACGCCGATCCGAGTGCGAGCGAGAGGTACCAGAGCATCTGGAGGACGCCGAACACGCGAGCCATGACTTCGTCGGGGACGGCGCGCTGCACGAGGGTCAAGCCGGCGACGTCCGACACGGTGTTGCCGAGACCGAGGAGTCCGAGCAGGATCAGCGCGGCAGCCGCCGCGGGCCAGACTCCGAGGACGATCAGAGGAGCGCCCGCGAGCAGAAATCCGACCGCGAATGACGGGCTTAGTCGGTCCTTCCCTGCGAGTGAGATGGCCACCACGCCTCCGATGAGCGCACCTACGCCAATGACCGAGTTCAGGTAGCCGACGCCTGCTGCGCCCTGGTCGAATACGTCGAACGCCATGACGACGATGAAGACGTTCAACGCGCCGAAGATGAGGGTCTGAAACGTCAGCAGCGCCGTCAAGATCCCGAGCGCGGAATTTTGGCCGAGCGCCCGGAAACCTGCCAAAGCCTCGGAGACGATGGTGGTCGCTTCCAGCTGTGGCTCCCTCTCGATTCGAGGAGCTCGAATGCGAGCCACGAAAAGCGTGGACACGCAGAGCATGAGGGCGTTCACCGTGAAGACGACTCCCGTCGAGGTGACGGCAAGCAGGAAACCGGCGAGCGCAGGGCCCGCGAACACCGCGAGGCTCTCCACGGTGCTGACGACGGCGTTCGCTGCGGTCAGCTCCCCCGGCGTCCGTGCGAGTGCAGGGGTGAGCGCTGCCTGTGCAGACCGGAACGGCGTCGTCGCGATCGCAGCGGCGACTGCCAGTGCGTACACGATCACGGGGCGGGCTTCGAGAAAGACGCAAACCGCGGCCGCACCGATCAGCACGATGCGTGCGCCGTTCGACACCAGAAGGACGAGCTCTCGCCGGTAGCGGTCCGCGAGCATGCCGGCGAACGGAGCCACGAGCGCTGCTGCGAAGAGGCGCACTGCGAAGATCACGCCCACGGCTTCCGCTCCACCGGCGTCGTACGCATAGACGGAAACCGCGACCGTGTACGCCCAGTGCCCGACGATGGCGAACGCCCATGCGAGCTCCAGTCGCCTCAGGTCGGGATTCGCCAGGACCGCAGCGAATGCAGATGCCGACTCGCCGATCATCTTGCCTGGCCTCGCCAGGTGCGAGAGCATTTCAGGCCCGTGGTCGCGTCAAAGCGCGCCTTGTCAAATTCACGGGGGGCTGGGAAGATATCCGCCCTCTCGCCCGTCTTGTTGGGCAGAGTCGTCGACCCCCGAAGAGGAGGAAGTCGAAATGGCGGACGACATCCGCACGGACGAAGAGGACGTCGAGGCTCACGGGCCTCGTCGAGCTCGGCCCACGTGAGCTCGGCCCACGTGAGCTCGACGCCGACAGAGAGGCGACCGAGGACGACGAGCCGGACGTCGAGGCGCATGGCCCCCGCGAGCTCGGCCCGCGTGAGCTCGGCCCTCGCGAGCTCGGCCCTCGCGAGCTCTAGACAACGGGACGCATTTCCGGGCCCGGGCGGGATGTGCAGCCGCCCGGGCCCTTCTGCGTCTACGAATTCCTTTGCGCCCCGAGCGTGTCGGCGAGATCGCGCAGTAGCCTGACGCCTGCGGCGCGCCGATCGTCCTCGAGCGCGTCGATCGACGCAGCGAGCCGCGCGACGACCGCCAGCTCGCCTCGGCGTCCCCGAGCATCGCGCTCGGCCCTCGCGCGCCCTCTGCAGCAGGTCGACAGCGATCGAGGCCTGGTGCGCGAACAGCCCCAGGAGCTCCATCTCCTGCGAGGCTGAAGAGCGACGCGCCCGGGCGGTCGAGCACCTCGAGGACGCCGAGCGACTGCTCGTCGTGCAGGAGCGGGGCCGCCATGAGGCCACTCGGCACGTAGCCCGTGTCCTCGGCCACATCGCTGGCGAAGCGCGGATCCTCACGGACGTCCTCGATGACGAGCGGCGTCCGTGTCGCGAGCACCCAGCCCGCGATGCCCTTGCCCGCAGGGAAGCGCATCCCGAGCAGCTCCTGCTCGCCCTCGCCCACGACCGCCTCGAAGACGAGTTCCTCGGTCTCCTCGTCGAGCAGGAGGATCGAGGACGCTTTCGCGCCGAAGATCGAGCGCGCAACCTCGACGATCGCCGCCAGCAGGCTGCGGAACGCCTCCTCGGAGCCGATCACTCCGGCCGCGACGGCGGCCTCGAGCTCGGACCTCTCACTCATCGTCCACCTCCCACGTTGGTCGCCGTCAGGTAGAGGACGCTCTTCAGCTGGAAGGGCGTCAGCTCGGGATGCTTCGCCAGGATCAGCGCGCAGATCCCGGTCATGTGCGGGGTGGCAAAGCTGTTGCCGGACACGGTGAGCACCCGCCCGCCGAGCCAGGGCACCTCCACGTTCACGCCGCGTCCGAAGAACTCGACCGGCGGACTCGGGTTGTAGAAGAACGCGAGCGGCTCGGGCTCCTCGTGGCTGCCGACCGAGATGACCGAGGAGAAGCGCCACGGGTAACTCTCGACGGGCATGTTGTGCGCCGAGGCGACGAGCACGGAGCGCTTGAAGTACGCGCTGTCGGCGAGCTCGTGGAGAACGCCGGCAAACGGCTTCTTGGTCGTCGAGAGGCTCATGTTGATCACGTCGAACTCCTGCTCGATGGCATAGCGGAGCCCTGCGAGGAGGACGCCACCCGAGCCCGTGAAGCTCGATCCGAGCACGCGCACGCTCGAGAGGCTGACGTTCGGCGCCAGCGACCGGACGATGCCGGCGCACGCGGTTCCATGTCCGGAGACGTCACCCTCGGTGTCTTCCTCGGCGATGACTTCCTCGTTCTCGCCCAGGGTGATCGTCACCGCGCTCTCGAGGCCGCCGACGAGCGGATGACTCGCCTCGACCCCGGAGTCGAGGATGCAGACACGCGCGCCCTCCCCGGTCGAGTCGCCCCACGCCCACTCGCGAGTGACGCGTTCGGGCCACTCGGAAGGCAGAGAGATGCGCTCGACGGAATCCTTCGGGAGGCTCCAAGCTGGCAACGCGGCCTTGGCCGCGTCCCACCCATGACCCGCCACGTCGATCACGGGCGGGATGCTACGACGTTACGAGGCGTCGAGGCGCTGCCGTAGCTCTTCCAGCGCGCGAGGCTCCGGCTCGAAACCGGCCTGCGTGAGAGCGTTCTCGAGGTCGGCGATGAGCGCCTGGCGGAACTCGAGGTCGGCCTCGGCGCGTGCGACGATCTCGTCGAGCGAGCTCCGGGCGGCCGGCAGCTCCTGTGCCGCGCGCACCCATCCCTGCGGCGCAGGCCGCAGCATGCGCAACCGCTGGCCGAGCCACTCTTCGTCGTAGATCCGTGTCATCTACTCCCTAGACCGTCGAGAGGACTCACTTCTTCCATTTCCCCCGGCGATACCTCAGGCCTCGAGCTCCTCGCGCAACTTTCGCAGACAGCGCGCGATACGGCTCGCGATCGTTCCTGCCGGGATCTCGAGCTCGGCCGAGATCGTGCGGTAGCTCTGATCCTGCGCGAAGAAGCGGTCGAGGATCTCCTGGCAAGCGCCGCCGAGGGTGGTTACGGCCTCGCGTACGGCGAAAGCTTCCTCGATCTCGGCGAAGTCGTCGCTCGTCTCCTCGAACTCCAGCTCCGGAGCGGGTTGCTCTCGGCCCCTGCGCGCGATCGAGTCGAGGCAGCGACGTCTCGTGAGCTGGGCGATCCAAGGACGGACGGCCTCGTCGTCACGCAGCTTGTCGAGCTGGGTGTAGACGCGCGTGAAGACGTCCTGGAAGACGTCCTCGGCGTCCTCTTCCTTGAGCCGGAACCCCTTAACGCAGATCGCGTAGACGTAGCGGCTGAACCGCTCCACGAGCATGTTCCAGGCCTCGCGATCGCCCGCGCGACAGCGTTGGACGAGCTCGGCGTCGGTCAACGTCGACGGCGTGCTCACCGGATCGCCGCCAGCAGGCGCTCGGCCGCTTCGTCTGCGGCTTGCGCGCTCCGTCGTGCCTCCGCCAGCCGCGCGTCTCCTTCCTGGACGCCGAGGTTGACCTCGACGAGGTGGGCTGCGGCGCGTGCGCCTCCTGCCGCGAGGGCGGCGGCCGCAGCGGCATCCGCGCGATACGCGCCATCGCAGCGCTCGCCCGCGGCAGCGGCGAGCAGGGCGGTGTCTGCGCCGAGTGCGGCGATCTCGAGCGGAACCACCGCTGCTCGTTCGAGCTTCTGCTCGAGCGCGTGATCCCTGCGCGACCCACCGTCGTCACCCCCGCCGGCGCCGGCGCGCCGGAGTGCACCGAGCGCGTCCTCCCACGCCTCGGCGTCGGCGTGCGCGAGCGGCGCTGCACGTGACTGGAGTGCCAGCGCCTGTGCGGCGATTCCGCCTGCCTCGTCCCACTCCTTCGAGCACCGGGCGACCATGGCCACGAGCGCCGCGGCGAACGCCACCGTGAGCGCTGCGGCCGAGCCGCCCCCAGGCGCCTCCGCTCCGGCTGAGAGCCGGTCGAGGAAGGCATCGAGCCGCAGATCCAGGTAGGTCTCGGTTTCCAGAGCAGGACGAGTCTACGGCGGTGGTGAACGGCTTCCTAGACTTCCCGTAGTGCCGCTCTACCTCACCGAAGCCGACGTCGCCTCGCTCCTCGGGCCCGGCGACGCCGTCGAGGCCATCGAGGACTGCTTCCGGCGCATCGCGCGGGGCGCGGTGGAGAACGCTCCACGGCGGCGACTGCGGCTCGAGCAAGGGTCGCTCGCGGACATGGCGGCGAGCGATCGCGAGCTGGGGGTCGCCGGCGGCAAGCTGTACACGGCATCGCCGGCCGGAGTGGCATTCGTCGTCTGTCTCTTCGACGCGGAGAAGTCCGAGCTCGTCGCCGTGATCGAGGCCGACCAGCTCGGCCGGCTGCGCACCGGGGCGGCCAGCGGGGTCGCAGCTCGCCACCTGGCCCGTGACGGGGCCACGACCCTCGGCGTGCTCGGATGCGGCAATCAGGCCGAGACGCAGGTCGCCTGCATCCGTGCTGCTCTACCCGGGATCGAACGGGTGGTCGCGTATTGCCGAACGCCCGAGCGGCTGAAGGCGTTCTGCGAGCTGATGGGGGCCGATGCCGGCGAGAGCCACCGGGACGCAGCAGCCCAGGACGTCGTCGTCACCATGACCAACTCACCCGACCCGGTCCTGCGTGGCGAGTGGCTCGCGGAGGGCGCGCTCGTGATTGCAGCGGGAGCGAACGTTCCCAGCCGGCGCGAGCTCGACAACGCCGTCCTCGAGCGCGCGACCTTCGTGTGCTGCGACTCCCTCGAGACCGCCCGTCTCGAGTCGGGGGACCTGATCGAGCCCATCCAGGCGGGCCTGCTCGACTGGCTCGAGGTGCACGAGCTGCACGAGGTCGTCTCGGGGGAGATTCCCGGCCGTCAGTCGGACAGCGACATCGTCGTGTTCAAGTCGAACGGAATCGCGGCCTGGGACGTCGCGATCGGTGCAGAGGCGCTGCGGCGCGCTCGAGAAGAGGGCGTCGGAACGATGCTGTAGGCGGCCGGCCTACGGAGGCGAGACCGACGCTTTCGCCGCCTCGATCTTTTCCCCCGAGATCGCACCCACGATCTCGGGCCGGTCGAGGAGGCGGCGCTGTTGCTCCGGTGTCAGGCGGTTCTGGACGTACTTGTCGGAGAGGATCTCGTCGAGCGAGCGGCCGCGCTCGTGCTCACGGACCACGTAGCGCGCCACATGCTCCTCGGCGGAGTTCCGCTGGAAGAGGAACGAGAAGAGATTCTTGAAGGCGGCCACGAAACGCGATTGTATCCCCGGTACATGAAGCGGAGCTCCCGAGCGGGTCGATATGCCGAGCGCACGCTCGTGGGAGTGGACGACGCCGGCCGGGAGGAGCGGATCGTGCTCTGGATCGAGCGCCGCACGGAGGGAGTCTGGGCGGTGGGCCGCGCGGTCAACCCTCAGCTGCGGGAGTCCGACGAGACGCGGCCGGAGGATCTGATCTTCGAGGGCTACGAGCTCGGCGACGCGCTCCAGCGCGCGAACGAGGCGCTCGAGGACGATGTCGTGGTGCTCGAAGGCGACGGGCGCGAGGTCGATGCAAGACCGTTCACTCGGAAGGAAGTTCTGCCGCTGCTCGAGCGCTGGTTCTTCAACCGCTAGAGGACAGCACGCTGCTAGCGTCCCGCGCTTCGTGCGGATCCGCGTCGGCCACAGCCCCGATCCCGACGACGCGTTCATGTTCTGGGCGCTCGCGACCGACCGCATCGAGACCCATGGGCACGAGTTCGAGCAGGTGCTCGGCGATATCCAGACGCTGAACCAGTGGGCGCGCGCCGCCCGGCTCGAGGTGACCGCGCTCTCGCTCGCGGCCTACCCGTTCGTGCAGGAGGACTACGCGCTCCTTCCGCACGGCGCGAGCATCGGCTCGGGGTACGGGCCGATCGTGGTTGCGCCGCGCTCGCTCACGCGCGAAGAGCTCGAGGTCCTCGAGATCGTCGTGCCCGGAACGATGACGACGTCGTTTCTTGCGCTACGGCTCTACCTCGGAGACTTTCACTACCGGGAGCTGCCATTCGACGAGATCCCGGAAGAGGTCGCATCGGGTCGAGCGGATGCAGGACTGCTGATTCACGAAGGCCAGCTCACGTTCGAGGATCACGGGCTCGTCAAGGTGCTCGATCTCGGTGAGTGGTGGCTCCTCGAGACCGGACTGCCGCTCCCACTCGGCGTGAACGTCGCCCGCCGAGATCTCGGGCTTGACGTTCTCGCACAGGTATCCGAAGTCCTGCGCGAAGCGATCCAGTGCGGGCTCGACAACCGCGCGGAAGCGCTCGAGTACGCGCTCCAGTTCGGCCGGGGAATCGACGCCGCCGTCGCCGATCGGTTCGTCGCGATGTACGTGAACGAGCTCACCCAGGACTACGGAGACGAGGGCCGCAAGGCGGTGACCGAGCTCTTGCGGAGGGGCGAGGAGCTCGGGGCGTTCCCCGACGCGGTCAAGATCGACTTCGTCTAGCGTCACCCGCATGCGCCGAGCCGTCGTTCTCTCCGCCGTCAGGACGCCCATCGGCCGCTACGGCGGGGCGCTCGCGGACATTCGCCCGGACGACCTGGCAGCAGTCGCGATCGCGGCCGCCGTGGAGAGGGCGGGCATCGAGCCCGCTTCGATCGACGACGTCTACCTCGGGTGTGCCAACCAGGCGGGAGAGGACAACCGCAACGTCGCACGCATGGCTGCCCTGCTGGCCGGGCTTCCGGACACCGTCGCGGGCGTCACCCTGAACCGCCTGTGCGCGTCCGGTCTGTCCGCCGTCGCCTCGGCGTGTCATGCCGTCATCGCGGGCGACGCCGAGATCGTCGTCGCGGGCGGGGTGGAGTCCATGAGCCGCGCACCGCTCGTCATGGCCAAGCCGGACAAGGCGTTCCCGCGCGGGAACCAGACTGCGTGGGACACGACGCTCGGCTGGCGCTTCCCCAACCCACGTCACGAGGAGCTGTTCCCGCTCGAGTCGATGGGCGAGACCGGGGAGAACGTCGCGGAGCGCTGGGACGTCTCGCGCGAGGATCAGGACGCCTTTGCGCTTCGCTCGCAGGAGCGTTGGTCGGCGGCGCATCGAGCGGGGCGTTTCGAGGCCGAGATCGTTCCGGTCGGGGGCGTCGCCGTCGACGAGCACCCGCGTCCCGAGACGACGACCCAGGCGCTGGCCGGGCTGAAGCCCGCGTTCCGGAAGGGCGGGACGATCACCGCCGGCAATGCGGCGGGGCTCAATGACGGCGCCGCGGCTCTCGTGCTTGCGAGCGAGGAGAAGGCAAAGGAGCTCGGCATCGAGCCGCTCGGCTCGTTCGTGGGGAGTGCCGTCGCCGGAGTCGATCCTCGTGTGATGGGCATCGGGCCGGTGCCGGCGACGCGCAAGCTCCTCGACCGGCTGGGTATCGACCCCGCCAGCCTCGATCTCGTCGAGCTGAACGAGGCGTTCGCCTCGCAGAGCCTCGCGGTCATTCGCGAGCTCGGCCTGGATCCGGAGAAGGTGAACGTCAACGGCGGCGCGATCGCGCTGGGGCATCCGCTGGGGATGAGCGGCGCACGCCTCGTCGTCTCGCTCCTGCACGAGCTCGGCCGGCGCGGCGGACGCTACGGCCTCGCGACGATGTGCGTCGGCGTGGGCCAGGGCGCGGCAGCGTTGTTCGAGCGTAATCGCTAGGTCGCGGCGAGCTGACGCGCTCGTTACACGTCGTACAATCGCTCGCGCGCCATGACTGAGCTGCCGACCGGCACCGTCACGTTTCTCTTCACGGACATCGAGGGCTCGACGAAGCTCCTCCACGAGCTCGGCGGCCCTCGCTACGCCGAGGTGCTCGCCGAGCACCAGCGGATTCTGCGGGAGGCCTTCGCCGCCCACCACGGCCGGGAGGTGGACACCCAGGGTGATTCGTTCTTCGTCGCCTTCCGCCGGGCGAAGGACGCCGTCTCGGCCGCGGTCGACGCGCAGCGTGACCTCGCTGCCGGAAACTGGCCCGCAGGCGCCGAGGTCAAGGTGCGCATGGGCCTGCACACCGGCGAGCCGCAGGTCGGCGAAGAGCGCTACGTCGGCCTCGGCGTGCACAAGGCGGCGCGCATCGGGGCCGCTGGGCATGGCGGGCAGGTCCTCCTGTCGCGAACGACGCGAGAGCTCGTGGAGGACGAGGTCCCTCCGGGTGTGGCGATTCGAGATCTCGGAGAGCGCCGCCTCAAGGACCTCGAGCGGCCGGAGCGGCTCTCCCAGCTCATCATCGACGGGTTGCCGAGCGAGTTCGGGCCCCTCCACACGCTCGACGTCGAGCTCAGGCGCAAGCGACGTCGCATGTACGTCGGCTCGGCCGTGATCGGCGTCCTTGCGGCCGCGGTCGCGATCCCCGTCTTCGCGTTCGGCCAGGGAAGCGGGAGCGGCAGAGCCGACGTCGCCCCGAACTCTGTCGCGATCATCGATCCCACGTCGAACCGAGTCGTCGATTCGGTCTCGAACGTGGGCGGGCGACCAAGCGCGATCGCGTTTGGAGAAGGCGCGGTCTGGGTGGCGAACTACGACGAGCGAACGCTGGCGCGAATAGATCCGACCACACGCGCCGTCACCGACAGGGTCCCGCTCGCGGCCACGCCGACCGGAGTCGCCGTCGGTACCGGCTCGGTCTGGGTCGCGCACGGAATCCTCGGGTCCGTATCGCGCGTCGGCCTGGACGGCGCGGTGCTCGCGACGATCCCCGATGCAGCTCCTCGTGCGAACGGCGGCTCGATCGCGGTCGGCGAGAAAGCAGTCTGGTTCGCGTCCGCCGTCGGCGTCGTCGCACGCATCGACCCGTCGACGAACACCGTGGTCTTTCCGACCGGAGTCGCGGGCTTGCTGCCGTCGGCAATCGGCACGGGCTTCGACTCCATCTGGGTCGCGAACGCCGGCGACAACAACGTCGTCAGGATGAATCCGCGCACGAACGGCGTCGTTCGCGAGACAGGCGTCGGGGGGAGCCCGCGCGGCGTCGCTGTCGGCGAGCGGGCGGTCTGGGTGACCAGCGAGGCCGGAGACTACGTCTCCCGTATCGACGCGGCCTCGGGCTCGGTCGAGACGATTCCCGCCGGAGACGGACCGACCGGGATCGCGTTCGGCGAGGGCGCCGTCTGGGTCGCGAACAGCGCGGATGGAACGGTCTCGCGGATCGACCTGGAGACGCTCGACGTGAAGACGATCACCGTCGGAAACCGACCGATGGGCATCGCCGTGGGGGCGGGGAGCGTGTGGGTCTCGGTGCAGGAGCCCGTTACTTAAGGCAGACCGCGGCGAGGTCGAGGTAGGGGTTGACGATCACGCAGCCCGTGCGGGCGCTCACCAGAGAGAGTGCATTGTCATAGGCGTACGGGATCGCGGGCGCTTCGTCCCGCGAGATCTGCACGTCGAGCTCGCCATAAGCCCGGTAACGAGGCTCCCCGTAGAGCGCTGACGCCTGATCGAGGAGGCGGTTGTACCTGGCCGCGCTGAAGTACGACCAGTTGACGAACCCTGGCCGCCCGATCGTGCGCCCGTCGAACATGCCTGCGAGAAAGTCCCCGGGATCCTGCTGGTTGTCCAGCAACCCGGCGTACGCGATGTCGAACGGCGCGGCGGGATTCGCAATCGTGGCGAAGTAGACGCCGGGTGAAAAGCGCTTGATCTCGACCTCGAGGCCGATTGGTTTCAGATTGCTCTGGATCAGCTGGGCCCGGGCAATTATGGAAGGTACGTCCGGCACGAAGAGAACTGCTTTGCCGCTCCGCGTCCGCCCCCCGGCGAGAGTGCGCGCCGTTCGCAGATCCGGCCCACGAAGCGGGTAGATGCGCTCGTCCCGGAAGCCGAGCTGGGTCGGCATCAGGTACTGGTCGGTCGGGGTGACGACGAGGCTGCCGCCGTGCTCGCGGACGAGGGCGCTCCGGTTGACGGCGAAGTTCGCGGCCCTCCTCAGAGTGGGGTTGTTTCGGAACAGAGGGCGCGACGTGTTGAGCACGAACATGCGCAGGAACGAGCTGGACTCGACCCAGAATTGCCCTTTGTTCCGGCCGTACCTCGTTCTGAGCGCCCGGGCGCGGGCACCAATCGAGTTGCTTGAGGTGAACGCGTAGTCGAGCTCTCCGCGCTGGACCGCGTCCAGCAGCGCATCTTGGTCCTCATCGATTCTGACGTCGAACCGGTCGATGTAGTGCGGTCGGGTTCCGCCGTAGAAGCGGTTGCGTTCGAGGACGACCTTCTCGCCGGGAATATGCTCGGAGATGAAGTAGGGGCCGGCGCTCGGGACCGGTGCGCGGACCCCTTCGGGGTCGACGGTCGCATTTGCGACGCTTGCAGGCAGGACGCACGCAAACCACATCGTGGACAGGAAGCTCGGTCGGGCCTTCGTCAGCCGGATGACGAGCTTTCCGCGCCGGACGATTACTCCTGATGCGGTCTGGGCTTTCCCGTCGACGACGCGCTGCGCGCCGGCGATGCCGAGGAAGAGCTCTTGATTTCCAGGAGGCGCCTCGAGCGCCGGATTGAGAACGCGGTTGATCGAGGCGGCGAAGTCGCGGGCCGTCACCGGCTGGCCGGTGCTGAAGCGGAATCCCTTCCTGATAGTGAACGTGTACGTCCTGCCGTCGCGGGAGACGGTGTAACCGGCGGCAACCTCCGGAGCGAGGCGAAGACCTGCGGGAAACGGCTTGTCGGGATAGTTCACGAGCGAGGCGCAAGTCGCATTCAAGAGCTGACCCGCGCCGAGCTGCTCGATGAGCGCCGGGTCGATTGACCCGGTCATGACGGTGGCCACTCCCAGGCGGAACGTGCCGCCTTCCTTGATCGCGTGCGTTCCGCCTGCGGACGCGAGCAGCAGCGCCGCAACTGCGATCGAGGCTCCCGTCGCCACGAGCCGCTTCATCACTTGAGGCAGACGGCAGTCAGGTCGAGACTGGGTTTGAGGACGATGCAGCCGGTTCGGGCGGAGACGAACGTCATGGCGTTGGTGTTCGCGTACGGAACCGCCGGCGCGGCATCCCGCGAGAGCTGGACGTCCAGCCCGCCGTAGGCGCGGTCGCGCTCCGACCCGACTGGAAGCCGCGACGCCTGGTCGAACAGCCGGTTGTACTTCTGCGAGTTGAAATAGGACCAGTTCTGGTTGCCCAGCTGTCCGATCGTCCGCCCGTCGAAGAGGAAACTGAACCAGTTGGGATCGGGCGAATGGCCCCATGCGATGCGGCCGATGTCGAAGAGCTTCTCGCCAGTGGCCAACTTCTCGAAGAGCAGCAGGCCCGGGAACTGAACGATCTCGACCTCGAGGCCGATCGCCTTCAGGTTCTGCTGGAGCACCTGTGCCTGGGCCACATCGACGGGATGGCTTCTCGTGTAGAGCACCGCCTTGCCGCCACGTGTGTTGCCTTTGGCGAGCGAGCGCGCCCGGCGGAGGTCGGGTGCCTTGAGCGGATAGATGCGCTCGTCTTTGTATCCGGGCTGAGACGGCGACAGGTACTGGTCGGTGGGAGTGCCGGCGAGAGGTCCGAGCTCTCGCGTCAACGCTCTGCGGTCGACGGCGAGGTTGACCGCCTGCCGCAGCTTCGCGTTGTTCCTGAAGAGTGGCCGGCTCGTGTTGAGGACGAACATGGCCAGGTTGTTTTCAGGCCCGACGAAGAACTGCGACTTGTTGACGCCGTAGCGCTGCTTGAGCTCGCTTGCGCGATCACCGAAGAGGCCGACGCAGCAGTCGAACTTGCCGCTCGCGATCTCGTCGATGATCGCCGCTCCATCCGCAGCCAGGTCGGCGACGAACCGGTCGACGTGGTGCGGACGCTCGCCTTGGTAGAAGCGATTTCGCTGGAGCACGAGCCGCTCACCTGGGGCGTACTCGGCGACGTAATACGGTGCGGCGCTCGAGAGCGGCGCCCTCGCGCCCTCCGGCTCCGCGGGCAGGCTCGGAGGGACGGCGCACAATAGTTCGATCAACTCCAGGAAGCGGGGGTCTCTCTTCGTCAGCTTCATGGTCAGCACCCTGCCCTTGGCAGTGACGCCGCTGGGCGTCTTCGCCCTACCGGCCAGCACGTCCTCGCCGCCGACGAGGGCCGTCGCGAAGTCCGGGGCCAAGCGGGCCTTCATCGCCGGATCGAGGTTGCGCTCGATCGCGCGGCCGAACGCGCGAGCGGTCACGCGCGAGCCGTCCGAGAAGCGAGCGTCCTTGCGGACCGTAAACGTGTATGTCCTGCCGTCCCTCGAGACGACAGGGTGGGCTTCGGCGAGCTCCGGCCGCAGGCGGCCGCCTTCGGGAAGCGGCTTGCTCGGGTACCCCAGCAGGTTGCCGCACGCGGGGTCGAGGAGCTGGAGTTCGGGGCCGGTGATGAGCGCGGGGTCGATCGTGCCGAAGCGGCCGGCCGGCACGGCGACGCGCAACGTGCCGCCCTCTCTGGCGACGCGCTCGGGCGCTCCCGATGACGCAGAGGCGGCCGCGCTGAGAACCACCCCGGCTACCACGCAGCCGGCGGCGGCGCGGCTGACCCGAAACGCGCGGCGCACGAGCACTGACCACCTCCTCGTAGCGGTTGATACACGCTTCTAGACGCGCTGGCAAGCGCGCGGCTTCCGCGTGCACCGGGCTCAGGCAGCGAAGACGCGCTCTCGCTGCGGCCGCACCCACACGGTCTGGCCGCGCCAGAAGCCGGACTCGTCGAACACGTCCCGCGTCAGGAGCGCGACGATCTCGGCCCCGCTCGCTCCATGCAGCTCGACCTTGGCGTCGCGTCCGAGGATGGTGACGCGCACGATCATCGCCTCGAGCGCGCCGTCGGCGGGCTCGGTCAGGAGCTCGAGGTCATGGGGCCGCACGAGCACGTCTCCGACCAGGTTGGCGTCGCCGACGAACGTCATGACGAACTCGCTCGCGGGCTCGTCGTAGAGCTCGCGCGGTCCTCCGACCTGTTCCAGCCGTCCGTGGTTCATGACCGCGATCTGATCGGAGATCTCCATCGCCTCTTCCTGGTCGTGCGTCACGAAGACGGTGGTCACGTGGACGACGTCGTGGAGCTGGCGTAGCCAGTCGCGCAGCTCGGCGCGGACGCGCGCGTCGAGGGCTCCGAATGGCTCGTCGAGGAGGAGCACCTGCGGTTCGGGCGCGAGCGCGCGCGCGAGCCCCATCCGCTGGCGCTGTCCGCCCGAGAGCTGGGCCGGATACCGGTGACCGAAGCCCTGCAGCTGGACGAGGTGCAGGAGCTCGTCGACGCGCTCCTGGATCTCGGCCTTCGGCCGCTTCCGCACCTTCAGCCCGAACGCGATGTTGTCCCTCACCGTCATGTGCTTGAACGCCGCGTAGTGCTGGAAGACGAACCCGACGTTGCGCTTCTGCGGGGCGAGCGCAGTGGCGTCCTTCTCGGCCAGCAGGATCTCGCCCGCGTCGGGCGTCTCCAGCCCGGCGATGATGCGCAGGAGGGTGGACTTGCCCGAGCCGCTGGGTCCGAGGAGCGCGGTCAGCGAGCCGCTCTCGACCTCGAGCGAGACGTCGTCGACCGCGACGAAGTCTCCGAAGTTCTTCGAGACGTTGCGGACCAGGATGGACATCTAGGCAGTCTCCTCTCGAGGGCGGATCACGGTCATGGCGACGAGGACGAGCACGGCGACCAGTGCCAGGACGATCGAGATCGCGTACGCGCCGGCGAGGTCGAACGCTTCGTAGCGCTCCTGGACGCGGAGCGTCGCGGTCTCGGTCTGACCTTGCAGACGGCCCGAGACGACGGCGACCGCCCCGTACTCGCCCAGACAACGCGCCGTGGTGAGGATGACGCCGTAGATGACGGCCCAGCGAATCGAGGGGAGCGTGATGCGCCAGAACGTCTGCCACCCGTTCGCCCCCAGCGTCCGCGCCGCCTGCTCCTGCTCGTCGCCGATCTCGCGGAGCGTCGGCACCACCTCGCGGGCGACGAACGGGAGCGATACGAAGATCGTCGCGATCACCATCGCGGGAAGCGCGAACAGGATCTCGATGCCGTGATCCGAGAACCAGCTGCCGAACCAGCCTTCTCGCCCGTAGAGCAGGAAGAGGGCGAGCCCGACGACGACCGGGGAGAGGGCCAGCGGGAGGTCGATGAAGGCGTTCAGCAGGCCCTTGCCGCGGAACTTCTTGCGCACGATCGCGAGCGCGCAGACGATGCCGAACACGGTGTTCACCGGGACGGCGATGGCGGTGATGATCAGGGTGAGCTTGAAGGCGTTGATCGTCTCCGGCGTCGTCAGCGCGTCCCAGGCCGGTGCGAAGCCGTCCTCGAACGTGCGCCAGAAGACGATCGCGAGCGGGCCGACGAGGATCACCGCGAGATAGAAGAGCGCGACGAAGCGGAGGCCGAGCCGGGAGACGCGGCCTACGCATGGTCATGCCTCGTCGCGAAGTGCCGGATGACACCGATCGAGAGCAGGGTCAGGAACGAGATCGCGAGCAGCACGACTGCGACGGCTGCCGCGCCGACCGAGTCACCGCTCTCGATCCGGCCGAAGATGTGCACGGACGAGACCTCGGTCTGGAACGGGACGTTCCCGGTGATGATCACGAGCGAGCCGAACTCGCCGACCGCCTTCGCGAACGCGAGCGCAACGCCGGAGAGGATGCCGGGGACGATGTTCGGCAGGATGATTCGCCTGAAGGTCGTCGCGTGGGATGCTCCGAGCGAGTGGGAGGCTTCCTCCAGCTCGCGGTCGAGCTCCTGGAGAACGGGCTGCACCGTCCGGACGACGAAGGGAAGGGTCACGAACATCAGCGCGAGGACGATCGCGGTCTTCGTGAACGCGACATCGATGCCCACCGGTGACGTCGGGCCGTAGAGCGCGAGCAGCGTCAGCCCGGCGACGATGGTCGGGAGCGCGAACGGGAGGTCGATGATGGCGTTGACGGCGGTCTTCCCGCGAAAGTCGTCTCGCACGAGCACCCACGCGGTGACGGTGCCGAGCACGGCGTTCAGGAGCGAGACCGCAAGCGAGGCGCCAAGGGTCAGCTTCAACGCCGCGACCGCCTCCGGGCTGGAGACGGCATCCCAGAAGGACACGCGTCCCTCGCTCGTCGCCTCCCACATGAGCGCGGCCAGCGGCAGCCCGACGAAGACGGTGAGAAAGGTGGTCACAAAGCCGAGGGACAGGGCCGTGGCAGCCCTGTCCCTCGAGGCGCGTGCGCGCGCCGGCCTGCTGACGGCGACCTCAACCAGTGCTGCCACCGATCTCCCGCTGAATGCGGGCCATGATGCTGTTCGTCGGATCGAAGAAGCGCTTCTGCACCTTCTCCCAACCTCCCAGTCCGAGCTGGTCGATCGTGAAGAGGCCTGGCCGAACCGGGAACTTCTTCCGGTTCCGGTTTTCGACCTGCTTCACGACCGGCCGGTAGCCGTAGTCGGCGAAGACCTGTTGCGCGGCCGGCGTCCGCAGGAAGCGCAGGAACTGGTTGGCCTTCTCCTTCTCGTCGCTGCCCTTGAGAACGGCGATCGGGTTCTCGATGAGGATCGTCGCCTTCGGGATCACGAACTGCAGGTCGAGACCCTGCATGCGCGAGAAGTACGCCTCGTTCTCGTACGCGAGCAGGACATCGCCCTTGCCGCTGTTGAAGGTGCTGAGCGACGCTCGCGCGCTCGCATCCTGGACGACGACGTTCCTGAAGAGCTTGAGCAGGTTCGCCTGCGCCTGCTTGTCGGTCTTACCGGCCTTCCGCCACGCCCCGTAGGCCGCCATGATGTTCCAGCGTGCACCGCCAGAGGTGAACGGGTTCGGGGTGACCACGTCGACGTCCGACCGGAGGAGGTCGTTCCAGCTCTTGATCTTCTTCGGGTTGCCGTCGCGTACGACGAAGACGACGACGGAGTTGGTCACCATGCCTTTGAAGGACTGCTTCTTCCACTTCGGGTCGACGAGATCGGGCACGAGCGTGTCGAGATCCGGGGCGAGTGAGAGGGCGACGATGTCGGCGTTCAGGCCCGCCTTGACGGCTCGCGCCTGCTCACCCGACGCACCGTACGACTGCTTGAAGTCCACGTCGGCACCCTGAGGCGTCTTCTGGAACATCGGGATGAGCTTCTGGTAGGCCTCGCGCGGGGTCGAGTACGCGACCAGGTTCAGTTCAGCGGCGCTCGCACGGTTGGAATCGGCGCCGGCCGTGGCCGCGAGCGCTGCGGCGAGCAATCCAAGGACTGCTGCGAGGGTCAGGATCTTGGTGCGCATAGGGACTCCTCAGGTTATCTCGACAAAGTTTGTAAAGAACCGCTACAAAGACGGACAAGATAGTTCGCGTACTCTGCCCTGTCAAGTGACAGCGATCAAGGAGGACGCTCGTGTGGGTATCGCGGAGAACCGACTACGCGACGAGGGCGATCCTGAGCCTCGCGCTCGAGGGTGGCGGTCCGCTGAAACTCGAGGCGCTCGCTCGGCGCACTGCGGTGCCCCAGTCGGTTCTCGAGCAGGTGATGCCGACGATGCGGACCGCGGGGATCGTCCGTTCGGAGCGCGGGCCGTCGGGCGGCTACCGGCTCAACAAGGCTCCTGAGGAGATCACGCTGGAGCGGGTGGTTCGTCTGTTCCAAGGGCCTCTGGCCCCGATCAGCTGCGCCACGCGCCACAACCCCGAGCCCTGCCCGATGATGGTCGGCTGCACGCTTCGCGACGTCTGGGAGGAGGTCCGGGACGCGACGATCTCCCTCCTCGGCGGCGTGACGTTCGCCGACCTTGCGGCCAGGGCGGGCGGCCCGTGGATCGACCCTTCGCTGATCATCCCCATCCCGAACCCCGACACCGCGTCGGCGCCTGCCTCGTAGACGACGGGTAGATTCCGAGGAATGGCCGTGGCCACCGGACGCGAGTACGGGCTCTTCATCGGCGGCGAGCTGGCGGAGCCCGCATCGGGGGAGATCCGAGACCTCACCGAGCCGGCGACGGGCGACCCGCTCGCCCGTGCGGCGATGGCCGGCGAGGCTGATGTCGACCGCGCGGTCGAGGCGGCGCGCAGTGCCCTCGACGGAGATTGGGGCAAGACCCCCGGCACCGAGCGAGCCCGTCTACTGCATGCGCTCGCCGACGCGATCGCCGCCAACCGCTCCGAGCTCGCCGAGCTCGAATCCCGGAACGTGGGCAAGGCGATCTCGTCGGTCAAGGCGGAGCTCCACCAGGCCGTCGAGAACTTCCGTTACTACGCCTCCGCGATTGCGACCATCGGAGGTCGCGCGAATCCGATCGGCGGCTCGCTCCTCTTCTACTCGTTGAAGGAGCCCGTCGGCGTCGTGGGACAGATCGTCCCCTGGAACTACCCGCTGATGATGTCGACCTGGAAGCTCGCTCCGGCACTCGCGGCCGGGTGCTCGATCGTGCTGAAACCCGATCCGCAGACGCCGTTGACGGCGATCCGCCTGGCCGAGCTCGCGACCGAGGTCGGCTTTCCGGCCGGGGCCGTGAACATCGTGCCCGGCGACGGTCCCACCACGGGCGCGTACCTCGTACGCCATCCCGGCGTCGACAAGATCGCGTTCACCGGCTCGACGAAGACGGGCGGCGAGATCATGCGCCTCGCGTCCGACCCGGTGAAGCGGATCACGCTCGAGCTCGGCGGGAAGAGCCCGAACCTGATCTTCGCCGATGCAGACCTCGCGAGCGCAGTTCCCAGCTCGGCCTGGGCGATCTACTACGCGGCCGGCCAGAGCTGCGAGGCGCGCTCCCGGCTGCTCGTAGAGAGCTCGATCTACGACGAGGTCGTGTCGAAGCTGGCCGAGCTCGCGGGCTCCATCCGCGTCGGCGACCCGCTCGACAAGGAGACCCAGATGGGCTCGCTCATCTCCACCGGCCATCGCGAGCGTGTGCATGGCTTCGTCGAGCGCGGAGCCGGAGAGGGCGCGGAGGTCGTGACCGGTGGCGCGGTTCCAGACGGCGCGGGAGCGTTCTATCCACCCACCGTCGTCACCGCCTCGAACGAGCTCGAGATCGCCCAGGAGGAGGTCTTCGGCCCGGTCGTGACCGTGACGTCCTTCGAGGACGAGAAGGATGCGATCCGGATCGCCAACGACGTGCGCTACGGGCTCATGGCGACGGTGTGGACCGGCGATCCCGCGCGCGGACACCGCATCGCCGCGCGCATCAAGTCGGGCACCGTCGGAATCAACATGCCCTACACGGCCTTCCCGGGAATTCCCTTCGGCGGGTACAAGCAGTCCGGCTTCGGCCGAGAGCTCGGGCTCGAGTCGCTCGAGCTCTATCTGGAGACGAAGAGCGTCGTCGTCTCAACGGGCTCGCGCCCGATCAACCCGTTCGGCCTGTAGAGGTGAGCAAGGGCGCGCTGGGCACGATCGGGTCGACGCCGGTCGTCCGGGTCGAGCGTCTCGTCGAGCCGGGCATGGCCGAGATCTGGGTCAAGCTCGAGTCCGCCAACCCGACCGGCTCCTACAAGGACCGCATGGCGCTTGCGATGATCGAGGGCGCCGAGCGAGACGGTCGGTTGCAGCCCGGCCAGACCGTGGTCGAGTACACGGGCGGGAGCACGGGGTCGTCGCTCTCCTACGTGTGTGCGCTCAAGGGCTATCCGCTCCGGATCGTGACCTCCGACGCGTTCGCGCACGAGAAGGTCTTGACCATGCGCGCGTTCGGAGCCGACGTCGAGATCGTCTCGAGCCCACAGGGGATCACGCCCGATCTCATCCCGCGGATGATGGAACGCTCGAAGGAGATCGTCGAGGAGACCGCTGGCTTCGCGACGGACCAGTTCCGGAACCACGACATGCTCGACGGCTATGCGGGCCTCGGGCGCGAGCTGCTGGAGCAGCTCGACGCGCGGCATCGATGCCTTCTGTACGTACGTCGGCACGTCGGGCTGCTTCGTCGGCGTCACCCGCGAGCTGCGGAAAGCGCTTCCCAAGCTCCATCGCACAGCGATCGAGCCGGCGGAGTCGCCGGTGCTCGCCGGAGGTGAGCCGGGCACGCACCGCATCGAGGGCGGTGGCTCCGGGTTCTGGCCGCCGTTGCTCGAGCGCGACGACTTCGACGAGGTGCGAGCGGTGTCGACAGCCGACGCCTTCGCGATGGCACGGCGGGCGGCGAAGGAGGAGGGGCTCTGGTCTGGACCCTCGACCGGCGCCAACCTCACCGTAGCGCTCGAGCTCGCACGTGAGCTCGGATCGGGCAAGCGAGTCGTGACCATGCTCGTCGACTCCGGCCTCAAGTACCTGGGCGGCGATCTCTACTCCTGAGTCGCTCGGGTACCGCTGGGCTGTGCTTGCAGCAGGCACGGCGGCGGCAACGAGCTCTGCGGTGTTCGGAATCGGCCTTCCGGTCATCGTCCCCCAGCTGCGGGAGGAGTTCGATCTCTCGCTCGGCCAGATCGGCGTCGTGCTCGCCGCGTCGTGGGTCGGGACGACCTTGACCCTCTTCCCATGGGGGCTCGCCGCCGATCGCTTCGGCGAGCGCCTCGTCCTGACCGCCGGCCTGCTCGGCTGCGCCGTCTGTCTGGTGGGCGCGGCATTCGCCTCCGGCTATTGGGAGCTGCTTCTCGCGCTGGGGCTGGTCGGCGCCGCCGGCGGGGCAGTCAACTCGGCGAGCGGCCGCGCGGTGATGCACTGGTTCGGTGCCGGGGAGCGCGGCTTCGCGCTCGGGGTCAGGCAGACGGCGATTCCGCTGGGAGGGCTCATCGCTGCGCTGTCGTTGCCGCCCATCGCCGACGCTGCCGGTACCAAGGCGGCCTTTCTCTTCCTGGCGGCGCTGAGTGCGTTCGGCGCGCTCGTCGGAGCAGTTGTCCTCCGCGGCCGTGAAGCCTCGGACGGGATCGAAGCGTCCTCGGTACGAACGACGCTGGCGGACGGCAGGCTCTGGCGGTTGTCGGTCGGGAGTGGCCTGTACCTGTATGCGCAGATCGCAGTTCTCGGCTTCGGCGTCCTCTTTCTCGTCGACCAGCACGGCCTCTCGGGGCAGGAGGCGGCACTGGTGTTCGCAGGATCGCAGGTGCTCGGAGGGGCGTTTCGGATCGGGGGTGGGCGCTGGTCGGACCTCATGGGCGCGCGTGTCCTGCCGCTGCGTCGCGTCGGTCTGGCGATCGTCGGCGTGATGACGCTCACGGCTGCTCTCGCCGGTGGCCCGATCTGGCTTCTCGCGCCCATTCTCGTCCTCGCGGGTGGGCTGACGATGGCGTGGAACGGGCTCTCGTTCACGGCGGCCGCGGAGCTTGCCGGTGCTCTGCGGAGCGGAGCCACGATCGGCGTCCAGCAGACCGTGCTGGCGGCGATCGGCGTGGCGGCGCCGCTCCTGTTCGCGCTGACCGTGTCGGCGGGATCGTGGCGGTTCGCATTCCTGGTCGCCGCGCTCGTCCCGCTCGCGGGCTGGTGGCTGCTGGGGTCGCTGAGTGAGCGCCGACATACTGCGCCGTCATGAGGGTGCTCGAACGCCTGGACGAGATCTACGCAATCGGCGGCGGCTCGGGCGCCAACCGTCCGCACGGGAGCCCGGAGGAAGACGAGGCGCACGCGCTCGTCGCGGAGTGGATGCACGAGGCGGGTCTCGCGGTCGAGGTCGATGCGCACGGCAACCTCCTCGGCCGCTCGGGCCTACGTGATGACGTCTGGGTGGGGTCGCATCTGGACTCCGTTCCGCAGGGCGGTCGCTTCGACGGTCCGCTCGGCGTGGTGGGCGGGCTGGAGGCCGTGGAGCGGGTCGGATGTGGGTCTGTGGTCGCGTTTCGCGGGGAGGAGGTCGGCTGCATCGGAAGTCGCGCGCTGTGCGCGGGTGGGGGCGCGTCGCTCCCGGCTGCCTTTCTCGAGCTCCACATCGAGCAGGGACCAGTTCTCGAGCGGGCCGGCGCCCCGCTCGGTGTCGTGACGACCATCGTCGGCTACGCGCGCGGCGAGCTCGTCTTCCAGGGACGCGCGGGGCATGCGGGGACGACGCCGATGGACGGGCGCAAGGACGCGCTCGTCGCCGCGGCCGAGGCGATCCTCCGCATCCGGTCCGCCGCCGGTGGGGTCGAGGGAGCAGTCGCGACGGTCGGCCAGCTCGCAGTCGAGCCCGGCGGGAGCAACGTCATCCCCGATCGCGTTCGGATGTCGGTGGATGCGCGAGCACCGGACGCGCGTCGGCTCGACGAGCTGATCGAGGCCATCGGATTCGAGCCGGCCCATCGGACTCCGCCGGCGGCGATGGGAGAGGAGCTACGGCGAGCGCTGCTCGACGAGATCGATAGACGCGGCCTACCAGCGATCGAGCTGCCATCGGGAGCGGGCCACGACGCCGGGATCCTCGCCGCGGCGGGTGTGCCGAGCGCCATGCTCTTCGTCCGCAGCCTGAACGGCGGGATCAGCCACTCTCCTGACGAGCTCTCGTCCGAGGAGGACATTGCGCTCGCCGTCGGCGTTCTCGCCGCGAGCGTCGAACGGCTCGCTCGTGACGGCGAGGCTGCCAAGTAACAGTCTGTTACAACGTGTGCTCGGGCGGCGCGATCTCAGACTCAGGCGGGCTCGAAGAGCTCGACGGGGTTACCCGAGGGATCCTCGACGAGGATCTGCTTTCCGCCCGGCCCGGTGACGACGTCGTTTCGGAAGGTCGCCCCCGACCCGCGGAGCTCCTCGATGGCGACATCGATCGCGTCGACCTCGATCACGAGTCGGTTCCAACCGCCAGGCTCGGGCTGCCGGCCATCAGGCATCGGTCGCGCCGCCGATGATGTGGCACCGCTCACCCAGAGTGAAAGATCCCCGCGAGTGAGGATCGCGAACGCCGGGCCCATCTGCTGGGCGAGGGTGAATTCGAGTCGGTCGACGTAGAACGCGATCGCTGCGTCGACGTCGTCGACGAGGTAGCGGACGGTCGCCATTCAGCGTTCTCTGAAGATGATCTCCTGGGCGCCGTCCCAGAGCATCCGCCGCCCGAGCTCGCGCAGGTTCTCGTTCCCCTCGACGATCGTCGCGAAGTGGTTCCCTGCGAGCGCGCCCGCCTTGCTCGCGAAGGCGACGTAGCCGTACGCGAGCAGAAGCTCGGTCTCGCTGACGCCGCCGGGGTAGAAGATCAGCTCGCCCGGGCTCGGGTAGCGCGTCGCGTTCTCGGGCCCGATGCCGACGTCGAGGTCGCCCATCGGGATCCACCCGCCCTCGCCCGACCAGCGGACGTGGATGATCTTCGACTCGAGCGGGAGCATGCGGCGAAACGCGGCGACCGTCTCGGGTGCGACTTCCTCCTCGAAGCGCGCTTCGAAAGAAAATCCTCCGGCGGTGATCTCCAGCACGGTCGCGACCCTATCCCTGTCCGGCGACCCATGCGGCGAGGAGCTCGCGCTCGTTCTCGGTCATCCCGGTCGAGTTCCCCGGAGGCATCGCGCGCGTCTGCACGGCTTGACGCTCGATGTCCTCGGCGCGGGCGGTGATCTCGGCCTCGGTCTCGAGACGAACGCCGAGCGGCGCCGACGCGCCCGCGTGGCAGGCGGTGCAACGATCCTCGATGACCGCCTCGACCTGGGCGAACGGAACGGGGCCGGCCTGCCCGGGGGAGACCTCGTCGGGCTGCAGCCAGAGCGCCAGCGCAACCACCGCAGCGGCGGCGACCCCGAGGATCCACCATGCCCGGCGCCCGGAGTGCCAGAGATTGAAGAAGTGCCGCACTGCTGCGGTCAGGACCGCGATGAGCACGAGGACGAGCCACGCCTCGTCGGCGCCGAAGGTGAATGCGAAGTGCCCGGCGAGCATCGTGAAGAGCACGGGCAGCGTGAGGTAGTTGTTGTGCACCGAGCGGTTCTTCGCTTCGAGCAGCGGCGCAGCGTCCGGCTCGCGGCCTTCTGACATCGCCGCGACGAGCTTCCGGTGTGCGGGAATGATCACAAGGAGGACGTTCGCCGCCATGACCGTCCCGAGCATCGCTCCGACCTGGAGGTACGCCGCGCGCGCCGCGAAGAGCTCGCTCGCGGCCCAGGCCGCGAGCGCGACGAGCGCGACGCCCACGACCGCGAGGGCGAGCTGACTTCGCTGCCCCACGGTTCGACAGAGCACGTCGTACACGAGCCACGCCAGTGCGAGCCCGCCGATCGAGAGCGCGATGGCAGACCAGTCCGAGAGGTCGGCGACCGTCGGATCGACCAGCCGCACCCCCGCGTCGAAGTAGTAGAGGACGACCATGAGCGCGAAGCCGGAGAGCCAGGTCGTGTACGCCTCCCACTTGAACCAGTGCAGCGGCTCTGGCATCTGGGCGGGCGCGAGGCGGTACTTCTGCGAGTGGTAGAGGCCGCCGCCGTGGACTCCCCAGAACTCGCCGGCCACACCCGCGTCCGCGTCCCTCACACTCTTCGGCGGCCGCAGCGCGAGGTCGAGGCGGACGAAGTAGAAGGAGGCGCCGATCCACGCGATTCCCGCGGTGACGTGCAGCATCCGCAGGAGAACGTCGAGGACGTCTCTCAGGTACGGATCCACCGATCCCTCGCAATGGCGACGAGCTCCCGCAGTCCCGTGTCGAGCTCCTCCTCGCGCGTGTTGCCGATCCGCTCGGCGAGCACCGCGAGGATCTCGCGCTTCGGCCGACCGGCGACGAACACGACGAAGCGGAAGCCGAACTTCTCCTCGTAGACCTGGTTCTGGTACGCGAGCTCGGTGAGCACCGCCGGATCGGCATCCGGCCCCTGCTCCGCGGCCGACCGCGCAGAGAGATCCCTCGACCCGATCGCCGGATGCGCGCGGAGGGCCTCGATCTTCTCCTGCTCGCTCATCGTTGCGACCACGTCGTCGGCGGTCTCGAGTGGATCCTCGGTCTCGGCCAGGCGCTCGACCAGCCGCGTCCTGCCCTCGAACAGCTCCGCGAGCTGCTCGACGGTCAGCTGCCGCGGTAGGTCACGCATCCGAACGGAGAGATGAGGAGCGGGACGTGGTAGTGACCGTCGGCGAGCTCGATCTGCAGCTCGATGCGGGTGAAGAACGGAGACGGCGGATGGAAGACGAGGGAGTAGGTGCCGGACGCCATGTTGTCCGCCAGCTGCACGATGCGTCCGTCGTGGTCCGTGTCTCCGACCGCGAGTACTGTCTCGCCGCGCCGGAGCTCGACTCGCACACCTGCTGCGGGTTTCCCACGGCCGTGTCCAGGACGTGGGTGGAGACGGAGACGCTCACGCCGCGAATCTTCGCGCCTGCGCTCGCTGTTCGCGCGCGATGTCGCTCTCGTCGGCGCGGACGAGGGCGCCGCCGCGCACCACGTCTTCTCCGCCGACTACCAGCCGGTCGACGCGATGGGGCGCCGAGAGGACGAGACCGGCGACCGGATCCTCGGCTCCTGCGAGCTCGAGCACGTCGGTTCGCCAGATCGCGAGGTCGGCGCACTTGCCCGGCTCGAGCGATCCGATGTCGTCGCGTCCCAGCACCGCGGCGCTGCCTCGCGTCCCCAGGCGAAGCGCTTCCCGCGCGGTCATCGCGGCGGGACCGCCGCGACCGCGCGCGACGAGCAACGCCTGCTTCACCTCTCCGAACAGATCGCCCCGCTCGTTCGACGCGGAGCCGTCGACGCCGAGCCCGACGCGAACCCCTTCGTCCAGGAGCTCTCGGACGGGGGCGACGCCCGCCCCCAGGCGGAGGTTCGACGTGGGGCAGTGTGCGATCCCCGTGTTCGAGGCCGCGAAGTCGGCCACGTCGTCCGCGGAGAGGTGGACGCAGTGCGCGCACCACACGTCCGGTCCGAGCCAGCCGAGGTCGGTGAGGTACTCGACCGGCGTGCAGCCGTAGAGCTCCAGGCAGTACGCGCCCTCCTCCATCGTCTCCGCCAGGTGCGTGTGCAGAGGAAGGCCGAGGCGCCGCGCGAGCGACGCCGACTCCTGCATCAGCCGCTTGGTGACCGAGAACGGCGAGCACGGTGCGACGGCGATCTGGACACGGGCCCCGGGCCCCGACTCGTGCAGTGCGCCGACGAGCCGCTCGGTGTCCGCGAGCACGTCGTCGAGCTCCTCGACGAGCTCGTCGGGGGGCAGGCCGCCGTCAGAGACGCCGAGATCCATCGAGCCGCGGGACGCGACGATGCGGACACCGAGCTCGCGAGCCGCCTGCACCTCAGCCTCGACCAGGCCCTCCTGGCCGCGCGGGAAGACGTAGTGGTGGTCGAACACCGTCGTGCAGCCCGACAGCGCGAGCTCGGCCAGGCCGGTGCGTGCGGCCGCGTACTCGGACTCGGCGTCGATCCTCGCCCACACCGGGTAGAGCACCCGCAGCCAGCTGAAGAGGTCCGCCTGCTGCGCTCGCGCGCGGGTGAGGGTCTGGTACAGGTGGTGGTGAGTGTTGACGAGCCCGGGCGTCACCACGGCGCCGCCGAGCTCCTCGCGCGTGTCGGCTTCCGGTTCAGGGCCTGATCCGACCGCCGTTATCAAGCCGTCTTCGACCAGCACCCAGCCGTTCTCGTGCTCGGTCCCCGCGTCGTCGCAGGTGACGATCCAGCCGCCTGAGTAAAGCGCGCTCACACCTCGAGCGGAACGAGCTCGAAGCGGTCGACGTCGACGAGCCCCCGGTCGGTGATCTTCAGGTGCGGGATGACGGAAAGCCCGAGGAACGACAGCGTGAGGAACGGGGTCGCGCCGCTTCCAACCGAGCGCACGTGCAGCGTCGTTGCACGCCAGACTGCGCGAGATGACCTCCTCGAGGGGAGCGTCGGCGAGGAGGCCCGCGACCGGCAGGGGCAGCTCCGCGCGCACTTCGCCGCTTTCGACTGCCACGACACCGCCTCCGAGCTCGGCAAGCCGCGTCACCGCGAACGCCATGTCCTCGTCCGACACTCCGACGACCACGATGTTGTGCGCGTCGTGGGCGACCGTCGATGCCAGCGCGCCGCGTGCGAGCCCCGATCCGCGCACGAAGCCGAGGCCGGTCCTGCCCGTGCCGAGATGGCGCTCGATCACCGCGATCTTCACCAGATCTCGCCCAGGGTCGGCCACTGCCGATCCGTCGGCAACAGTCGGTTCGTCCTCGAGCGACTCCGTCACGACCTGATCCTCGATGAGACCGATCACCCGTGCTCGGCCGCCATCCCAGGGGATGCGGAAGTCGGGGGCGGTGACCGGTGCGATCCGGACCGAGTGCTTGACCCAGTCCGGGACCTCCGGCCGCTCGATCTCGTCGACCGTGCGTCCTCGCTTCAGCACGATGTCCGGCTGGAAGTCGACGAGATCGGGCAGGACGAGCAGGTCGGCCTGATAGCCGGGCGCGATCGCGCCGAGCTGCCAGAGGCGATGCCACGTCGCGGGGTTGTAGGACGCGAGCACGATCGCGTCCTCCGGCCGGATTCCGGCGGCGACGGACTCGCGCACCATCCCGTTCAGGTGGCCGTTGTCGAAGATGTCCTCGGGATCGCGGTCGTCGGTGCAGAAGGCGATCGAGCCGGTGCCGAGCTCTGCGACGAGCGGCAGGAGCGCCTGCAGGTTGCGCGCCATCGACGCCTCGCGGATCAGGAGCCACATGCCCGCCCGCAGGCGCTCCCGCCCTTCCTCGGCGGTCAGCGCCTCGTGATCCGAGCGAATCCCCGCCGCCGCGTAGGCGTTCAGCTCCTTCCCGACGACTCCGGGCGCGTGGCCGTCGACATGCGCGGCTCCGGCGAGCTCGAGCTTCACCAGCTCGCTCTCGTCCCCGGCGATGACGCCGGGAAAATTCATCATCTCGGCCAGCCCGAGCACCCGGCGGCGGCGGAGGAGGCTCTCGAGATCGCCCGGCAGAAGCGGGCGACGCGGCGACTCGAACCGTGACGCCGGGATGCAGGAGGAGGCCATGAAGAAGAAGTCGAGCGCCAGACCCTCGCACGCGTCCAGCAGCCAGTGCACGCCGTCGGTGCCGAGCACGTTTGCGAGCTCGTGCGGATCGGCGACGACCGCAGTGGTGCCGAGCGGGAGCACCAGTCGCGCGAACTCGTCGGGTAGGAGCTTGGTCGACTCGAGATGCATGTGCGCGTCGATGAACCCCGGGACGACGTACTTGCCCGAGACGTCCAAGCTCTCGTGTCCGTCGTAGGCTCCGAGCCCGGCGATGAACCCGTCGGCGATCGCCACGTCGACCTCGAGCCACTCCTTCGTGAAGACGGAGAACACGTGCCCGCCGCGGACGACCAGATCGGCCGGCTCGTCTCCGCGCGCGACGGCCAGACGGCGCTGCAGCCTCTCCATCGGAGGCAGCGTAATGCGTGTTGCCCTGTCGTATAGTCGCCTGGTCAGTCGGGCAGGTCGACAGGAGGAGCAGATGAGGAGAAAGTTCGTAATGGGCGGGCTCGTGCTGGCACTTGCCGTGAGCGCGCTCGCGCTCGCCGGCGGCAGCGCGGCCCGGTCCGAGCAGGATCCCTACAAGGTGGCGTTCATCTATCCGGGCCCCCACAACGACGGCGGCTGGTCGCAGTCCCACGACCGGGGACGCCTCGCGATCGAGAAGGCGCTCGGCGACAAGGTCGAGACGACCTACAAGGAAAGCATCTTCTCGAACGCGCAGGTCCCGCAGGTCGTCGCCGGCCTCGTGCGTGAGGGGTACGACATGATCTTCGGCTGCTCGTTCGGCATGTTCGAGAACGGCGTCAACGGCCAGCTCTACAGCAAGTACCCCGACGTCAAGTTCGAGCAGGCGACCGGCCTGCAGGTCAAGAAGAACCAGTCGGAGTACTTCGGTGCCGGCGAGGACACGATCTACCTCTCGGGCATGGCGGCAGGTGCCGCGACCAAGAACGGGCAGATCGGCTACGTCGTCCCGTTCGGTATCCCCGAGGTCGTACGCCACATCAACGCGTTCGCGCTCGGGGCGCAGGTGATGAACCCGAAGGCCAAGGTGCGGCTGCTCTGGACGAACTCGTGGTTCTCGCCCCCGAAGGAGACGGCTGCCGCGAAGAACCTGATCGCAGCGGGTGTCGACGTGCTCGGTCAGAACGTGGACAGCCCCGCGGCGGGCGTCGTCGCGGAGTCGAAGAAGGTCCCCTGGGTCGGTTACGACTCGGACGCCCGCAAGTCGGCCCCGACGCAGTGGCTGACGGCGGCGACCTACAACTGGGGCCCGTACTACGTGAAGCGTGTCAGGGCCGCGATCAACGGCACCTGGAAGCCCGGCTTCTACTACGGCACGATCAAGGACGGCTTCACGGGTCTCGCGCCGTACGGCCCGAAGGTCACGGCCAAGACGAAGGCCGCCATCGCGGCGAAGCGGAAGGCCATCGTCTCGGGCAAGTTCCACGTCTTCCAGGGGCCCCTGTACGACCAGAAGGGCAAGCTGATGGTGCCGAAGGGGAAGACCCTGAAGGTGCTCCCCGATCTGTACGAGATGCAGTGGCTCTCGAAGGGTGTGATCGGGAAGGTCTCGTCGGTCTTGCCTCCGGGCTAGCTCTGTGGGGCAGGTCCCCACATCCCCAGGAGAAGGTCGGAGAGGCGCCGGTTCGCCCGGCGTCTCTCCTCCTGCCGCCGTCCGCATGGTGGGGATCACGAAGCAGTTTCCCGGTGTGGTGGCGAACGACGGCGTGACCTTCGAGGCGGCGGCGGGCGAGGTACACGCGCTCCTCGGCGAGAACGGCGCCGGCAAGACGACGCTTTCGAACATCCTGACCGGCCTCTATCGGCCGGACGTGGGCGAGATCGAGCTCTACGGAGAGACGGTTCGCTTCCATTCCCCGCGGGATGCGATCGAGGCCGGGATCGGCATGGTGCACCAGCACTTCCGGCTCGTCGAGCCCTTCTCCGTCGCGGAGAACGTCATCCTCGGCGACCATCGTGGTGAGGGTGGTCGCGCCATCCTGCGCCCGGCAGCGACCGAACGGCGCGTGGACGAGCTCAGCCGGCGCTACGGCCTGGCCGTGAATCCGAAGGCGAGGATCTGGCAGCTCTCGATCGGAGAGCAACAACGGGTCGAGATCCTGAAGGCGCTCTATCGCGAGGCCCGGATTCTGATCATGGACGAGCCCACCGCCGTGCTCACTCCGCAGGAAGCCGAGGGGCTCTTCGCAACTCTTCGCGCGATGGCGGACGAGGGAAAGACGGTCATCTTCATCTCGCACAAGCTCCACGAGGTGAAGGCCGTCGCCGACCGGGTGACCGTGTTGCGCGGCGGCAGGACGGTGGCGACGGTCGCTACGTCCGACTCCACGGCGCGCTCGCTCGCGTCGCTCATGGTCGGCCGCGAGGTCGAGATCGCGCGACCGCTCGAACGTGCGAGGGCGTTGGCCGACGTCCAGGCGCTCGAGGTGGAGGGGCTCACGGTTGCGGGAGATCGTGGCGAGACGGCCGTGCGCGACGTCTCGTTCGCAATTCGCGAAGGCGAGATCGTCGGCGTCGCGGGCGTCGCGGGCAACGGCCAGCGCGAGCTCGCCGAGGCGCTGTCCGGGATGCGAGACATCGAAGCGGGAGGCGTTCGCGTCGGCGGCCGACTCCTGCGAGGAGGCGATCCGCGGGAGGCGATCATCGCGGGCGTCGCGCACGTTCCCGAGGACCGGCTCGGCACCGGTCTCGCCCCGAGCCTGAGCGTCACCAGCAACGTCGTCATGAAGACGTACCGGCGCCGTTCGCTGTCGCACGGGCCGCTGCTCGCGCTCCGGCGGATGCGCGACGTCGCCGTCCGGATCGTCCGGCGCTACGACGTGAAGACCCCTGGCACCGAGACCCCGGTTCGCAACCTCTCGGGAGGCAACCTGCAGAAGCTCATCCTCGGCCGGGAGTTCGAGGACGATCCGCTCGTCCTCGTCGTCGCACAGCCGACGCGTGGTCTCGACGTCGGCTCGATCGAGACAGTGCACTCGTATCTTCGCGACGCCGCAGCGAGGGGCGTCGGGGTTCTCCTGATGAGCGAGGACCTCGACGAGATCCGCGCGCTCGCCGACCGGATCCTCGTCGTCTACGAGGGCGAGATCGCCGGCGAGCTTCATGCCGGAGCAGCCTCCATCGAGGAGATCGGCCTGCTCATGGCCGGAGGAGCGGGCGAGTGAAGCTCGAGCGCCGCCTCACGCAGCCGTGGTGGCTCTCCGTCGCGGTGCCGGTCGGCTCGCTCGTCGTCGCGTTCGCGATCATGGGGGTGATCCTCGCGCTCACGGGGCGCGACCCGTTGGACACGTATCGGAAGATCGTCGAGGCCGGGTTCACCGGCAACGGGGCGCTGTCGGCCACGCTGATCTCGGCGACGCCGATCCTGTTCACGGGCCTTGCCGCCGCTGCGGCCTTCCGCATGCAGCTCTTCAACATCGGCGCCGAAGGGCAGCTGTACCTCGGCGCTGTCGGAGCCTCGTGGATCGCGCTTCAGATGGGCGATCGCGAAGCCACGTCGACGCCGCTCTTCGTCGTCGCCATGTGCGTCGCGGCCGCAGCGCTCGGCGCGCTCTGGGCGTTGATACCCGGGGTCCTGCGGGCGTTCGCGAGGACGAACGAGATCATCACCTCGCTGATGCTCAACTACGTCGCGGGCCTGCTGCTCACGTACCTGATCTTCGACAGCTCCTCCTACTGGCGCGACACGTCGACGCTGCAGGCCCGCGCCTTCCCGCAGGGCAAGCCGATGCCCGAGGCGTCGTACTGGTCGAGCTTCGGCTCGTCGGTGGTCGTTCCGCTCGGATTCCTCCTCGGGATCCTGGCCGCGCTCGCGCTGTGGGTGCTCTACTCGCGAATGCGCTTCGGATTCGAGGTCGGGGTCATGGCCGACTCGCCGCGCGCTGCGCGGTACGCGGGGATGCGCACGCGCCGGAAGATCCTCGCGGTCATGGCGTTGTCCGGCGCGATCGCGGGCATCGGCGGCGCGAGTCAGATCGGCGACTTCACGCACACGCTCGACGGGAGCCCGACCGGGCTCCAGGCTGCCGCATTCGGCTACACGGGCATCGTCGTGGCCGCGCTCGCGCGCTACAACCCGTTCGCCGTCTGCCTCGTCGCGGTGCTCATCGGCGGGCTCCTGAACGCCGGCTACACGCTGCAGGGACCCGATTTCCCGTCCGGGCTCGTGGGCGTGATGCAGGGGATCATCCTCTTCTGCGCCCTCGGCGGTGAGCTGCTCCTGCGCTACCGGCTGCGGGTCACTCGAGCTCGAGCCGGGAAGCCCATCGTGGAGACAGGATTGTGAGCGTCAACGACAGCCTCCTCGTGATCGTGCTCGCGCAGGCGGTGCTGTACGGCACCCCACTCCTGTACGCGGCGCTCGGAGAGCTTCTCGCGGAGCGCTCGGGAGTCCTGAACCTCGGAGTCCAGGGGATGATGCTCTTCGGAGCCGCGGTCGGCTTCTGGGTCACGCAGCGGGTCGACGGCTCCGGGCACGCGGTGCTGTTCCTGGCCGTCGTCGCATCGGCGCTCGCGGGGGCGGCGCTGGCCGCGATCCACGCGTTCCTGGTGATCACGCTTCGCGCCAATCAGATCGTCTCGGGGCTCGCCCTCACGATCTTCGCCGGAGGGCTCGGCCTGTCCGCGTACGTCGGGACCGAGCTCGGTCTGGCCGACCTTCCCGCCGTCCGCCAGTTCGGCGACCTCGACGTGCTCGGGCTCGGAGACCTGCCCGTGGTGGGTCCGGTTCTTTTCGACCAGTCCGCGCTCGTGTACGCCTCGTGGATCCTCACGCTCCTCGTCGCCCTCTACCTCGGCCGGACACGCTGGGGCCTCAACGTCCGCGCCGTCGGCGAGGCGCCTGCCTCGGCCGACGCCATGGGGGTCAACGTGACGCTGTACCGCTACGTGCACGTGCTGGTCGGAGGCGCCTTTGCAGGTGTCGCGGGAGCCTGCTTCAGCCTCTCCATCACCCCCGGTTGGACGTCCGGCGACACGCTCGTCGGCGGCGCAGGCTGGATCGCGATCGCGCTCGTGATCTTCGCGTTCTGGCGGCCCGAGCTCTGTCTCGTGGGGGCGTACCTGTTCGGCGGTCTCTCCGCTCTCCCGTTCGCACTGCAGGCGCGCGACGTGGACGTCACTCCCGAGTTTCTCTACGCACTGCCGTACGTGATGACGATCGTCGTTCTCGTCGTCGTGTCGGCCGGGTTCGCCAAGCGGCGGCTCGGAGCTCCCGCGGCGCTCGGGGTTCCCTACGTGAGGGAAGAAAGGTAGAACCACGCTTCCGTGGACGTCCTGACGCCCACCTCGCTCGACGAGGCATTGCGGATGAAGACGGCGCATCCGAGCGCCGTTCCGATTCAAGGCGGAACGGACGTCCTGGTCGCGCTCAACTTCGATCGAGCCAGGCCGGACACCATCTTGAACCTGAACGAAGTGGCCGAGCTTCGCGGTTTCGGTCGCGACAACGGCACGCTGAGGCTCGGCGCCGGGTTGACATACACGGAAGCGATGCGGGAGCCCTTCGCGAGCGAGCTGCTCGCCCTGGCCGAGGCATCGCGCACGGTCGGCTCGCCCCAGATTCGAAATCGCGGCACGATCGGCGGCAACCTCGGCACCGCCTCGCCCGCAGGTGATGCGCTTCCGCCTCTGCTCGTCGAAGGTGCGGAGGTCGAGCTGGCGAGCGTTCGCGGCGTCCGGACGCTGCCGCTCGCGAGCTTCCTGCTCGGGGTCAAGCGGAACGCGCTCGAGCCGGACGAGCTGATCGTCGCGGTGCTCGTTCGCCCGAGCGGACAGCCACAGACGTTCATGAAGGTCGGCCCGCGGAATGCGATGGTCATCGCGGTGTGCTCGCTCGCGCTCGTCGCCGACCGCGAGCGCGGGGAGCTGCGAGCCGCGTACGGGTCGTCGAGCCCGGTGGTCGAGCTGGTGACGGCGCCCCTCGCCGAAGCGAGCGACTTTCCCGAGCAGGTTGCCTCCGCGTCGAGCCCGATCGACGACGTTCGAGGCACGGCCGCCTACCGACGCCACGCCCTCCGCGTGCTGACAACCCGAGCGCTCGAGCGGTGCCTGGCGTGATCGGGATCAGGCTGAAGCCTGACCCCACGTTCACGAGAGAACTCGCGTGAAGATCTCCTTCACCGCCAACGGGGAGCGCGTCGAGGCCGACGTCTGGGCGGGCGAGAGCCTGCTCACCACCTTGCGTGACCGGCTCGGCCTGCCCGGGTCGAAGAACGCGTGCGAGCAGGGCGAGTGCGGCTCGTGCTCGGTGCTCCTGGACGGGGCGCTCGTCTGCTCGTGCCTGGTTCTGACCGCGCAGGCCGACGGCCACGAGGTGGTGACCGTCGAGGGCCTGGCGGAGAACGGTACGCCGAACCGGGTGCAGGCGGCATTCGTCGAGGCCGGAGCCGTGCAATGCGGCTTCTGCACCCCCGGCCTCGTGGTCGCAGCCGACGATCTCCTCCGGCGCATTCCCGATCCCTCAGACCCCGAGATCCGCGAGGCCCTGTCGGGAAATCTGTGCCGCTGCACCGGGTACCAGAAGATCCTCGACGCGGTACATCTGGCGGCAAGCCGATGAGCACCGTGGTGCGAACGACACTCGAGCGCGGGCATGCGGTTGCCGCGAAGCCGCGCCGTGACGCGATTCCGAAGGTGACCGGGGAGTTCGCGTATTCGAGCGACCTCCAGGCCGCCGACATGCTCTGGGGGCACACCGTTCGGAGCCCGCACGCGCACGCTCGCGTCCTCGAGATCGACGTCCTCGAAGCGATCCGCATGCCCGGAGTGCATGCCGTGCTCACCCACGAGGACGTGCCCGGGAAGAAGCTGTACGGGCTCGAGTTCCCGGATCAGCCGGTGCTCGCGATCGACCGGGTGCGCTACTTCGGCGAGGCGGTCGCGATCGTGGCGGCCGAGGAGCCCGAGCAGGCCCGCCGGGCGGCCGCCGCGGTGCGCGTCGAGTACGAGCCGCTCGAGCCGGTCGTCGATCCTGAACGTGCGACCGAGATGGAGCCGCTGCACGTCGACTGGCCCGTCGAGCGGCACGGGGACACCGAGCATCCGAAGCCGAACGTCGTGCGCGCGCTGACCATCCGCCGCGGGGATCCCGAAGCGCCGAGCGACGTCACGGTCTCCGGTTACTACGAGATCGGCCAGCAGGATCAGGCGTTTCTCGGCCCGGAGTCCGGCATCGCGATTCCGGACGGCGAGGGCGGAGTCGACATCCACGTCGCGACGCAGTGGCTGCACGTCGACCGCGACCAGATCGCGCCGTGCCTCGGCCTGCGGCCGGAGCAGGTGCGGATCCACCTGGCCGGTGTGGGCGGCGCCTTCGGCGGGCGGGAGGATCTCTCCATCCAGGCGCACGCGGCTCTGCTCGCCCTCCGCACGAGTCGACCCGTGAAAATGGTCTACAACCGCGAGGAGTCGTTCGTCGGGCACATCCATCGCCATCCCGCTCGGATCTGGGCCGAGCACCGCGCGACCGCTGCGGGGCAGCTCGTCTCGGTGCGGATGCGGATCCTCCTGGACGGCGGCGCCTACGCCTCGAGCTCGACCGCGGTCATCTCGAACGCGTGCTCGTTCGCCGTCGGCCCCTATGTCTGCGACAACGTGCTGATCGACGGCCTCTGCGTGTACACGAACAACCCGCCCTGCGGCGCGATGCGCGGGTTCGGTGCGGTCCAGGCCTGCTTCGCAGCCGAGGCGCAGATGGACAAGCTCGCCGCGGCGCTCGAGATCGATCCCATCGAGCTTCGGCTTCTGAACGCGCTCGAGCCCGGCGGCGCGCTGCCCACGGGTCAGGTTCTCCAGGGCTCGCTGCCGACGAAGGAGGTGATCCGGCGCACGGCAGCACTGCCCGTTCCCGAGCCCGAGGCGCTTCCGCGAGAGGCGATCCGGCTGCCCGGGGGAGCGGGGAATACCACCCGTGGAGAAGGCGTCCAGCGCGGCGTCGGGTTCGCGGTCGGGTTCAAGAACGTGTGCTACTCCGAGGGCTTCGACGACTACTGCTCTGCGCGCGTTCGCCTACGCGCGGACGGAGGCGCGCACGTGTACTGCGCGGCGGCCGAGGTGGGGCAAGGCGTCTCGGAGGTGATCCTCCAGGTCGCACGGCTCGAGCTCGGGACCGAGGACATCGTTCTCGAAGTGGGCTCGACGGCGGACGTCGGCTCGTCCGGCTCGTCCTCTGCTTCGCGGATGACGTGGATGGCCGCCGGCGCGGTACAGCTCGCGTGTCAGGCTGCGCTCGAGGAGCGTGGGCGAAGCGGAGGCGCGGAGGTCGACGTCGAGCGCATCTACCGGCACCCGGAGACCTCGCCCCTGGACTCGGAAACGGGTCAGGTGCTCGGTGAGCGCTCCCATGTCGCCTTCGCGGTCGCCGCGATGCGCGTCGTCGTGGAGGTGGACGTCGACCTCGGGCTGACGCGCGTGGTTTGGATCGGCACGGCCCAGGACGTGGGCAACGCCCTGAACCCCCAGGCGGTGGAGGGTCAGATCGAGGGCGGCACTGCGCAGGGCCTCGGCCTCGCATTGATGGAGGAGATCCAGACGAAAGACGGCGTGATCCTGAACCCGAACTTCACCGACTACCTGATCCCCACCTTCCTCGACATGCCTCCGGTCGTCTCCGAGCTCGTCGAGGAGCCGGAGCCCTCTGCTCCGTACGGCGTCAAGGGCGTGGGCGAACCGCCGACGGTCGTCTCTACGGCCGCAATCGTCGCCGCCCTCCGCGACGCGACCGGCCGCGAGCTGACGCGGGTACCGGTACGCCCCGATGACATCGTCGGGCTCTGACACGCAGAGAAAGAGGGCCCTCCCCTGAGCCCTCTTCCTCTTCCCACGGAGGGATCTGCGGACGATCAGTGAGCGGAGATGCGGATGAGGGAGATCTTGTTCGCGCTGAACCGCTGCGAGCTCACCCTGGCGACCGTCACGCGCGCCGGGCTCTGCGGCTGTGGCTTGAAGATCTGAACCTTGTCCTGTGGCCGATCCTGCGTCGAGATGTTCCCGCCGGCGGCGACTGACGGGACGACGGCCATGGCGGCCGCGATTCCGAGGATGATGGCGGTGCGCTTCATCGAGTGCTCCCTTCTCGTCCGTTGCGTCATGTCTCGAGAGTAGGAGTCGCGGCCGTGTGCGTCGTTCGTATTCACGACGCTGCGAATGTCACGGCCGCGACACTCCTCCAGCCTCGATCTACTCGACCTGACGGGCCGCGATCGTCGAGCGCCCCGTGACGCGAACATTGAGGTTCGCGTCGAAGGGGCCCAGCATGCGGGGCTCTCCCTCGACCACGCCGGTGATCAAGTCGCCGTCCCAAGTGACCACCGCAGAGGGAATCTCGAGCTCCGCCGAGGTAACCGCACACCGGAAGCGGTTGAACCGATTGTCGGCGCTCGACGACCCGATCCCGACGCACGCAGCCTTGTCGATTGCGAGTCCCTGCTGCACGCGCTTGAGGGCGGTCGAGGAGCGGTAACGGAGGTTGTGGATCTTTCCTGCCAGCTGGTCGTAGTGCCCGTGTTGCATGGCCGCGGTCTGCTCGAGCAAGCCGTAGCTGGCGACCGTCATCCGAAGCTCCGCCTCGAGTGCCTTCCTCTCCTGCGCCGGAAGCTGGACTGTTGCATCCCTGATCACGACCTTCTCGGCCTTCCACCCGATCCAGCCCGCGGGGACATTGGCGGCCAGTGCGATCGACGTCGAGGCGAAGAAGATGCCCACGACGCACAGCGCCTTGAATCTCATGGTGTGCTCCTCTCTCGATCGACTTTCGTCGAGCGTAGGAGCCTCGCGTGTTCCCGTCGTTCGCGAATGCGACGTTGAAAATGTCACGAATGTGACAGACACTTGCGGGGTGAGCGTGGGAAGGAGCACCGACGCGGTAGTCGGGAGCGAGCTCGCCGGCTACCAGATCGAGGCACTCATCGGCCGTGGGGGCATGGGCGCGGTCTACCGTGCCGAGGAGCTGACGCTCGGACGTAAGGTCGCGCTCAAGGTGATCGCGCCCGAGCTCGGCGGGGACAGCCGCTTCCGCGAGCGCTTCCTCCGGGAGTCGAGAATCGCGGCCTCCCTCGACCATCCGCACATCGTCCCGATCTTCAAGGCGGGGGACGAGGACGGGGCTCTCTTTCTCGCGATGCGCTACGTCGAAGGGACCGATCTTGCGAAGCTCTTGCACGGGGGCGGCGCGCTCGCCCCGCGCCGCGCAATCGACCTGCTCGAGCAGGTCGCGGAGGCTCTGGACGCAGCGCACGAGAAGGGACTCGTGCATCGGGACGTCAAGCCGTCGAACGTCCTCGTCGCCGTGGCCGGAGGCAAGGAGCACTGCTATCTGGCGGACTTCGGCCTCACCAAGCGCACGGGCTCTCTCAGCGGCATCTCCGCCCCCGGTGACGTCGTCGGCACGCTCGAATACGTCGCTCCCGAGCAGATCACCGGCGGTGACGTGGAAACGCAGGCGGACCTCTACTCGCTCGGCTGCGTCCTCTACGAGTGCCTGACCGGGCAGCCGCCGTTTCCCCGTGCGACCGATGTGGCCCTTCTGTGGGCGCATGTCCACGAGGAGCCGAAGCGCGCGAGCGAGATTCGCCCCGAGCTGCCGAAGGCGATCGACGGCGTCCTCGGTCGCGCGCTCGCCAAAGAGCCTGAGCGGCGTTTCGAGACGGCCGGCGAGCTCGTTTCCGCCGCTCGTTCAGCGCTCGGTCTCGTCGAGACCGCGCCCGCGCCGGCCAGCACGCGCCGGTGGACGCTGCCGGTCGCCGCTGCGATCGCCGTCTTCGCGGCGGCCGCCCTGGCGTTCGTCCTCCTCCGCGACTCCGAGCGGTGGCCTCTCGGCCATCACACCCAACTCCGTTGGGGTCGTCGACCCCGGATCGAACAAGCTCGTCGCCGAGGTTCCCGTCGGCATCGACCCCGAGTCGGTCGCCGTGGGTGAGGGCGCGATCTGGGTCGCGAACGTCGAGGACGAGACGGTGTCCCGGATCGACCCGGTAACGCGTGAGCGAGGGCGAACCATCGACGTCGGCGACTACCCGAGCGACGTCGTCGTCGCGAGCGGAACCGTCTGGGTCGCCCTGGGGGCGCTGGCCGAGCTCACGCGCATCGACCCGACGCAGGATCAGGCCGCGACTCCGATTCCCGGCGCTCGGCCCGGGTGTTCCGTGCGGCGCACCGCGTGCGAGTCTCGCGGCAGGCGACGGGGCTGTGTGGTTCGCATGCCAGGCCGCAGACCTGGGTCGCATCGATATCCGCACGGGCACCGCTCGGCGGGTGGGTCTGGAGGCCGGCCTGCTGACGTCCCCGAACTCGGTGCTTCCCGAGTTCTCCGACATCGCCTTCGGGCTCGGATCGCTCTGGATCGTGAACCGCGCCGCCAACTCCGTCATCGAAGTCGATACCGCGACGATTCAGCGCCAGCGCGACATCACCGTCGGGAACTCGCCGGGAGCCATCGCCGTCAGCCCGCCGGACTCTCTCTGGGTCACGAATTTCGAGGACGACACCGTGACGCGGATCGTGATCCCCGGGCGTGGACAGACGCCCACGCTAACGACGATCTCCGTAGGCGACGGTCCCGTCGACGTCGCGTTCGGCGAGGGCAGCATCTGGGTCGTCTCGAGCCTCGACCGGACGCTCACGAGGATCGACCCGGAGTCGGGCGACGTGACCGCAACGACCGAGCTCGGAAACGAGCCGCAGCGCGTCACGGCGGGTGAGGGTGGCGTGTGGGTGACGGTTCGTGCTGCCGAGACCGAGAGCGAGCCGGAAGATGGCTGATCCGCGGCGGGTCTTGAAGGCAGGAGGCGCGATGAGACTTTGGCTGGTAGCCCTGGTAGTAGTCGCGGCCATCGCCGTGGCTCCGGCCGCAGGGGCTCCCGGGCAGTCGCCGAAGCGCGGCGGCACGCTCGTCTTCGCGTGGTCGGCTCGGAGCAGGTCCGTGTCTCAACGTTCTGCTCATCGAGCTCGCGGCCGGGATCAGCCTCCCTGGATCGACGAAGGTTCTGCAAGAGGGCCTTTCGACGTCGGTCCCGACTTCACGTACGAGGAAAGCCTCGTCTCGAAGGTCGACTTCACGAGCGAAGCGGCCGTTCACACTGACCTACCACATCCGCCCCGAGGCGCGCTGGAGCGACGGAGTCCCGGTCACGGCGCAGGACTTCATCTTCACGCTCCAGGCGATACGCCGTCACGCTACTCCCGGAGCTCCGTGAACTCCACGCCCCCGTCCGGAGTGCGCGTGCCGTCGATCGCAAGACCGTGCGAGTGGTGCTTCGGCCGAGGTTCGCGAGCTGGCGGGAGCTCTTCGGCGAACATCCTCCCGCCGCACGCGCTTCGCGGGGCGGATCTCACGCAGGTCTGGGGCGACCGGATCGACGATCCGAGGACGGGTCGGCCGATCGGAAGTGGCCCGTTCCTCGTCGAGCGGCTCGAGCGCGGCCGAGCAGCTCGTGCTCCGCCGCAACCCCCGCTACTGGGGACCGCACCCAGCCTACTGTCGAGCGGCTCGTCATCAGATTCGCGCGGAGTCGGCAACCGATCCCAGCGAGGAGCTGACGGAGCGGCGAGCTCGACGTCGCGATGGGCGTTCCGCTCGCGCTGTCCCGGCCGTTCGGCGGCTGCCGGGGGTGCCGGCATCGGCTTCGCTGGCCACCGCGACCACCAATGTCGAGCAGCTCGCCGTTCAGCTCGGGCCGGACGCTCACCCGGCGCTCCGCAACAAGCTCGTTCGCCGCGCGCTCGCGTACGGGATCGACCGCGCCGCGCTCGTCCGAGCAGATATGGGGCGAGGTCGATCGCTCCGCTCGCGCGCTCGACAGCGCCGTGCACCTGACCCAGAGCCGCTACTACAAGCCGAACTGGAGCGCGCTACCGCTATCGACCGGCGGAGGCCCGCCGCCTGCTCGGGCAAGCCGGCTGCCGCAGGGGAGCGGATGGGATCTTCTCCTGCGGCGGGCAGCGGCTCTCGTTGCGCTTCGTGACGAGCGCCGGGGTCCGCGCTTCGAGCGCAGGCGCTCACCCTGATACAGGCGCAACTCCGGGCTGTGGGGGTCGAGGTCGTGCCGGTGTTCGCAGCCCCCGGGCGTTCTTCGGCCAGATCCTCCCGCAGGGGGCATTCGACGTCGCACTCTTCACATGGGCTCAACTCACCGGGTGCATCGTGGACCGGCGTCTACGGCTGCGGCGGCCCCAGAACTACACCGGATACTGCCAGCGGCTCGTCACCGCCGAGCTCAACCAGGCCGACAGGATCCTCGACGAGCGTCGGCGCGCCCGCGTCTTCAACAGAGCCGACCGGGGGCTCGCGAGTGACGTCCCGACGATCCCGCTCTTCCAGTTTGTCGTCACGGTCGCGTACGACACGTCTGTCCGGAATTTCGCGTCTCATCCCCTGGAACGCGTTCTGGAACGCGGAGAACTGGTGGCTCGCGGAGCAGCGCTAGCAGCCGCGCTCGTCGTCTCGCTCCTCGCCGTCTCGGGAGCGGGCGGCTCCGGCGCGCAGACGCCGAGCGTGGCGGGACGGTCGTCTTCGGAGGGCCGTCGGCGAGCCCGCCTGCCTCAACCCACCGCGTCGCGTGCGCTCCGGGATCGACGGCCGCCCTGCTCGTCCATCGGAGAAAGGTTCTCGAGGCCCCGTTCGACGTCGGCCCCGACTCACGTGGCGGCCGCAAGCTCGTCTCCGGCGTCACGTTCACGAGGAAGCCGCCGTTCACGCTCACGTACCACATTCGCCCCGAGGCGCGGTGGAGCGACGGCGTGCCGGTCACGGCGCGCGACTTCGTCTTCACGCACCGCGCCGGATGCGCGCAAGGCTGACGCTGACCGACGAGGAGCGCACACCGGACCGAGGTGCGCAGCGTCTCGCGCTGCTCGACGCGAAGACGGTCCGGGTTGTGCTGCGCGCGCGATTCGCCGGCTGGCGACGGCTCTCTTCGGCGAACGTCCTGCCGCGCCACGCCCTCGCAGGGCGAGGAGCTCGAGAGCGTCTGGAGCGGACGGGATCGACAACCCGAAGACGGGCGCGCCGATCGGGAGCGGGCCCTTCCTCGTCCGGGCGCTGGGAGCGCGGCAAGCAGCTGACGCTGGTCCGGAATCCCCGCTACTGGGGGCCGCACCCCGCCTATCTCGACCGGCTCGTCTTCCGCTTCCGCGTTCAGGGCACGGCGCTCCGCGGAACGCGTTCCGGCGGGGCGAGCTCGACATTCGCCTCGGGCTTTCCCGCTGCGGCTCCGTCGCCGACGCTCCGGCAGGAGCCGGCGTCAGCGTCTCGTCAGCCACGCTCAGCTCGGCTGGGAGCACCTCGAGTTCCGGGTCGGCCCCGGCGGCCACCCGGCGCTCGAGGAACAAGCTCGTCCGGCAGGCGCTCGCCTACGGGATCGACCGGGCCGCGATCGTTCGGCAGGTCCTCGGCAGACGTGCGGAACGCCTCCGCTGCGCGACAGCACCGTCTTCCTGACCCAGAGCCCTACTACCGGCGGAACTGGAGCGGTACCGCCACCGCCCCGCCGAGGCGCGGCGGCTGCTCGAGCAGGCGGGCTGCCGACGGGGCGCCGACGGCATCTACTCTGCGCCGGGGAGCGGCTCCGCTTCGCTTCGTGACGACGTCGCTGCCGGCGGGTTTCGGCCGCGGGTGACTCGAGCTCGCCCAGGCGCAGCTCCGGCAGGTCGGGTATCGAGGTCGTGCCGATCTACGCCCCGCCACCGGCGTTCTTCGGTCAGATCCTCGCGAGCGGCGACTTCGACGTCGCGCTCTTCGCGTGGATCTCCGTGCTGAACGCGGCGGCTGCCAAGTCGCATCTTCGGCTGCGCAGCGACTCAGAACTACACGGGCTACTGCCAGCGGCTGGTCACGCGCGACCTCGAGCAGGCCGAGCGGATCCTCGACGCCGACCAGCAGGCGCGGGTCCTGAACAGAGCCGACGTCAGATGGCGAAGGCCGTGCCGGTGATCCCGCTCTTTCAGCGGCGCAGTCCGTCTGCGCTCCGATCGACGGTACGGAACTCGGCTTGTCCCGCGACTCGCACGTCCAGCGTCACTCTGGAACGCGGAGGACTGGTGGCTCGAGCGCTAGCCTGAGCCGCCGCGGGCGCGCTCCGCGTACTCGAACGCCTTCGGCAGATTCCCTGCCTGCGCGTGGTAGTGAGCGAGCCGCTCGGCGTGGTCGTCGAGCGAGTCGGCATAGAGGGACTCGAAAACCGACGCCACGCGCGCGTAGAGCTCGCGCTTTCGCGTCGGCGTGACCGTCGAGAGCGCGGCGTCGTGCAGCAGGCCATGGGTGAACGAGCACTCGAAGACGGGATACCTGCGAACCTCGCGCACGATCTCGGCGCGGAGGAGCGCGGTGAGAGCTCTCGCCGATGTCGTCTCCGGCGATCTCCTCGAGCGCGGCGACCGGGAACGTGCGGCCGATCGCAGCCGCGACCGGAGCGAGCTGTCGAGCTGCCGGGGACAGGCGGTCGATCCGGGCGACGAGGAGATTCTCGAGCGCGGGCGGGAGGAGATCCGCGCGCACGGTGATCGTCCACGTCCTCCCGCGCGGCTCCAGGCCTCCCTCGAGCAGGGCCCGCGAGAGCTCCTCGAGATAGAGGGGGTTCCCCTCCGCCTCCCGCACGAGTCCCATCCGCGTGACGGCGTCGACCTCGCCCTCGAGGATTCCCGTCAGCATCTGCTCGGCTGCGTCGTCCGGCAGGGGGCCGAGGGCGATCTGGGTGGTTCG
Source organism: uncultured Actinomycetes bacterium (assembly GCA_963830035.1). Taxonomy (GTDB): domain Bacteria; phylum Actinomycetota; class Thermoleophilia; order Gaiellales; family Gaiellaceae; genus GMQP-bins7. Next base: position 414,075 of record CAWHKX010000004.1, read on the forward strand.
GTGGCCGTGGTCGCCGAGGGCACGCAGGCGAAGCGCCGCGCCCTCCGAGCCGGGGGCGAGCTCCTCGGTGAGCACCAGTGCGACCGGCGCACGCTCGGCGAGGTCGAGAACCGCCTCGGCAAGCTCCCGCGTGGCGGTGTCCGCCCAGTGCACGTCCTCGAGCGCGACGACGACCGGCTGCTGCCGCGCAAGCGCTTCCAGCCAGCGGATGTACGCCTCCCGGATCCGCTCGGCGCTTCCTGCGTCCTCCGTCGCTGTCGACTCGAAGGCGCAGGAGCCGGCCGAGGCTGGGAAGCACGTCGTCGAGCTCGGTGCCGAAGAGCGCACCGAGCTTCGCCCGAGCCTTCGTCCGAACAGCGATCTCTGCCTCGCCGACTTCGGCGCCGAGCCAGCCGAGCAGCGCTTCCACGAACGGCCAGGCGGCGAGGCCGCCGTACGAGAGACAGTGGCCTTCGAGCCACGCGACCCGGTCTTCGGCGAGCCCGCGGAGCTCGTTGAGCAGGCGCGTCTTGCCCATTCCCGGGGCACCGACGAGCAGCACGACCCGGCCGCGGCCCGCGACGAGCTCCCCGAGCGCACCCATGAGCTGGGCCATCTCCCCGTCGCGCCCGACGACCGGCGTCGCTCCGGCAACGGGCTCTCGCGCCTTGGGGCCGACGAGCCGGGAGACCGAGACCGGCGCCGCACGGCCCTTCACCTCGAACTCGCCGAGCGGGCTCGAAGACGAAGCGATCGCCGAGGCGACGGGCGGTCGCCTCTCCGACGACGATCGTGCCCGGCTCGGCGAGGGACTGGATTCGTGCCGCGACGTTGGTCGCATCTCCGAGAGCGACGGCTCCAGGCTCTGCCGCACCGACGAGCCCGACTGCGGCCTGCCCGCTGTTGATCGCCGACTCTGACGGCGAAGACGTGCGAGCCCCCAGGCGGCTTCGACGTCGCGCGCGTACTCGGCGACGACCTCGAGGATGCGCAGGCCGGCCCGGGCCGCGCGCTCGGGATCGTCGTCGTGGGCGGCCGGCACGCCGAAGTACGCGCAGATCCCGTCTCCCTCGTAGGCCTGCACCATGCCGCCGTACTCCTCGACGGCGCGGCTCATCATCGTCACGCACTCGCCGACGAGCGCCTTCACCTCGTCGAGCTGCAAGCCGCTCGCCCGAGCGCGGTCGAGCCGACGATGTCCGCGAAGAGGATGGTGACGGGACGGACCTCGTCTCCGGACATCGGCGCGTCGGTCATGAGCGGAAGTATCGCGAGGCGACGTTGCGAATGTCACGTCTCGTGGTCGAGACTTGGAGCGCCATGGAGTGGCCGCTGCTCGCCGACCTGCCCGCCGAGGACGTGCGTGAGCTGCTCGCGATCGCGCGCCGGCGGACGTTCGACAAGGGCGAGGTCGTCTTCCATCGGGACGACCCGGCCGAGTCGCTGCACCTGATCGTCCGCGGCCGCTTCGCGGCGCGCGTCGCGTCGCAGGTCGGAGACAGCGTCCTGCTCGACGTGCTCGGGCCGGGACAGGCGTTCGGGGAGCTCGCGCTGCTTCTTCCGGGCGAGCGTCGCTCCGCGACGGTGTCGGCGCTCGAGGAGCGGAGAGACGCGCTCGGTCTTCCGCGACGACTTCGCGCGCCTGCAACGAAGCCATCCGGGCGTGAAGGACGTGCTCCTGCGCTTGCTCGCCGAGCAAGTTCGCCGGACGAGCGACCGGATCGTCGAGGCGCACCATGTCGACGCGGACACGCGCGTGCGCCGGCGGCTCTGCGAGCTCGCCGAGACGTACGGCGGTGGCGATGCCGAGCCGGTCGTCCCGCTGACCCAGGAGGATCTCGCCGCGATCGCCGGGACCTCGCGGGCGACCGTGAACCGGGTTCTGCGGGAGGAGGAGAAGCGTGGACTCGTCGCGCTCGAGCGCGGACGTGTGACGCTGCGTGACATCGAGGCGCTCGCCGGCCGTTGTCGCTGGCCGGGCTAGCGCGAAAGATCGTCGAGCAACGCGCCGAGCAGACGGTAGAAGCGCTGCGTGGCCGGGATGCTGAGCCGCTCCCCGGGTGCGTGCGGGCCGACGATCTCGGGGCCGAGCGAGATCATCTCGACACCGGGGAGCTTGCCTCCGATCACGGCACATTCGAGGCCGCCGTGAACCACTTCGAGCGCCGGCGCTACGCCGAACAGACGCTCGAAGGTCGCTCGCGCGCGCTCGAGCAGCGTGGAATCGAGGTCGGGTCGCCAGGGTGGATACGACCTGAGAATCTCGACATCTGCTCCTGCGAGTCGCGCGGCGGCCTCGATTCCGGCGACCACCTCCTCGAGCCCGGGCGCATTGGCGCTCCGTGTCATCGAGGCGAGCGTGAGCACGCCGTCCTCGGTGCTAGCAACGTTGAGGCTCGTGCTCGTCTCGACCGTGCCTACGAGATTCGGGTTCATGGCGACGACGCCGCTCGGAGTCGTCGTGAGCAGGTCGAGCACGCGGGAGGTCGTGGATTCGCCGGCCGTGGTGGCTGCTCTCGAGTCCGTCACCGCAACTGACAGCGCATCGTCGGAGCCGGCGTACTGCTCGCGAACCGAGTGGAGCTCTTGCTCCACGGCGTCGCGAAACGCCACGTCCTCTCCGCTCGGGAGTGTGATCACGGCGCGCGCTTCGCGGGGGAGGGCGTTGCGACTCACGCCGCCCTCGAGGAGCGCGAGGCGGAACGGTGCCGCGCGGAACCCCGCGCCGAGAGCACGACCGAGCGCCTTGATCGCGTTGGCCCGCCCGCGGGCGATGTCTCCGCCCGAGTGACCGCCTCGCGCGCCGGACACGACGACCTCCCGTACGGCGTGATCCGCCGGGACCGCCTCGAGGTCGAGCCGGAGCCGCGTGAAGGTGTGCCAGCTGCCCGCGCAGCCGATGGTGATCGCCTGGTCGCTCGTCCCGTCCAGATTGAGAAGCAGTCGCCCGGAGACGAGCGAGGGGTCGAGGTTCTTGGCGCCGTCGAGACCTTGCTCCTCCGAGACAGTGAAGAGCAGCTCGAGCGGGCCGTGGGCGATCTGGCGGTCCTCGGCGGCCGCCATCGCAGCCGCGACACCGATCCCGTTGTCCGCACCGAGCGTCGTTCCTTCGGCAGCGACCCAGTCTCCGTCGAGGACGAGGTGGATCCTTCCCGCCCGAGGGTCGTACGGGCTGTCAGGATCGCGCTCGCACACCATGTCCAGGTGCGCCTGGACCACAACCGTCGGCGCGGCGTCACGTCCAGCGGAGGCGGGCACTCGCACCACGACGTTGCCCTCCTCGTCGACAGCTGCCTCGTAGCCGCGCTCGCGCGCCCAGTCGAGCACGTGCTCCCGAGCTGCGGCCTCTTCCTTCGGCGGACGCGCGATCCGTGTCAGCTCTGCGAAGCGCATCCAGACTCCGACCGGCTCGAGACCCTCGAGGACGCTCATCTCCGCAGGGACAACGCTGCGCCGACGAACAAGAGGGCGAGACCCGCGAGTCGTGGCCAGCTGATCGCAATGCGCTCGACGCCGAACCAGCCGTTGCGATCGATCACGGTAGCGAGCGTGAACTGCGCGGCGATCAGCACCGCGGTCGTCGCGACGATGCCGATGCGCGGCCCGGCGACCGTGATCGCGAGGATGATCAACGCGCTCATGACCCCGCCCAGCAGCATCCACTTCGGAGCGCCGAACGCGTCGCCGACTCCTCCGAGAGAACGTCGCACGACCAGCAGCACGGTGAGCGCTACGAGAGCTCCTATGAGCGAGGCTGTCGCGACCGCCTCGACGCTCCCGACACGGTCGCCGAGCCTGCCCTGGACGGCGATCTGCACCGCTCCGCCGAAGCCCGCGACGACCGCGAGCAGGGCGGCGACTCCGGTCGAGCTCACCGTGCGGACGCTATACGCTCCCCGCGTCATCGGATGAAGGGAGCGGCATGGTCCGCGCGATCGTCCAGTACGAGTCCGAGCCGGATCCCGTCCGGTATCAGCAGCACCTCGACGAGTTCGTCCCGCCGGTCGAATGCTCGGCGTTCCGGCACGGGAAGATCTTCGGCTCACCGTTCGGCGAGCCGTCGTACCGCTACTACGCCGAGTTCGAGTGGGACGACATGGAGTCGTTCAAGTCCGCGGTGAGCTCCGAGGCGTTCGCCGCTTCAGGTAAGGACGCGATGGCCATGGGAATCCCGTTCGTCGTGCACTTCGCGTCGATCGAGTGACCGAGCCGACGCATCCGCGGCCGCGCGATCCGGCGGAGCTCGGCCTCGAGACGATCGTCTACGAGAAAGCGCCGCCGCGTGCCACCGTCCGGCTCAACCGACCGGACGTCCTCAACGCCTTCGATTTCCAGATGCTGCGCGAGATCGGGCGGGCGTGCGAGGACGCGTCGTGGGACGACGACATCCGTGCGGTCGTCGTCACGGGCACCGGCCGCGCGTTCTGCGTCGGTGCCGATCTGCGCTCCTGGGGCGAGGATCTGCTCGGAAACTCCAGGGAGTACTGGAAGTGGTTCGGAGCCTTCAAGGACATGCACGACCGGCTGCGCGAGATCGGCAAGCCGACGATCGCGCGCATCAACGGGATCGCGGTCGGCGGCGGCAACGAGCTGCAGATGGCGTGCGATCTCTCGGTCATGGTCGACACCGCCTTCATCCGGCACGTCGGCCTCCAGCACGGATCGGTGCCGGCGGGGGGCGCCACGCAATGGCTCCAGCTGATGGTCGGCGACCGGCGGGCGCGCGAGATCGTCTTCCTCTGCGACGAGATCCCCGCGGCGCAGGCGGAGGAGTGGGGGCTCGTGAACAAGGTCGTACCGGAGTCCGAGCTCGACGCTGCCGTGGACGAGTGGGTCGAGAAGCTCGCCGCGAAGCTCCCCCAGACCACGCGCTACGCGAAGCAGCAGCTGAACGTCTGGCGCGACCTCGCCTGGCACCAGACCGTCGGCCACGCGCGCGACTGGCTCGCGATGTCGATGCTGGGCGACGAGGCGCAGGACGCCGTGCGCGCGTTCCTGGACCGCGAGAAGACGTGAATCGCGACGCCCTGCTGCGCGCCAATTCCTGACCAAGCATCTAGGCTGCCGTCGTGTCCGAAGTGCTCACCGACCGGGCGGGCGCAGTGCTCACGATCACGCTCAACCGGCCGGAGGTCTTCAACGCCTTCAACCGCGCGCTCCACGCCGCGCTCCGAGAGGCGCTCGCCGAAGCAGCCGACCCGGAGGTGCGCGCCGTCGTCATCACGGGTGCCGGTCGGGGGTTCTGCTCCGGCCAGGATCTGAAGGAGTTCTCCGAGCTTCCCGGCGGCATCCGCGATGCGCTCGAGGGGACGTATCACCCGAATATCCGCGCGATCCGGGCGCTCGAGAAGCCCGTGCTCGCCGCGATCAACGGTCCCGTTGCCGGCGCCGGGCTCTCGCTCGCCTGCGCCTGCGACGTACGGATCGCCTCCGCGCACGCGACGTTCGTGCCCGGGTTCATCGGGATCGGCCTGATTCCCGACGCCGGCGGCTCCTGGTTCATCCATCGGCTGCTCGGCTTCGCGCGCGCGTTCGAGTGGATGGTCTCGAACCGGCGACTGGACGCCGATCAGGCGCTCGCGTTGGGCCTGGTCTCCGAGGTGGCCGCGGCGGAGGACTTCTCGCCTCGGGTCGAGGAGCTCGCGGCCTGGTACGCGGCGCTCCCGACGCGCGGAGTCGCGATGACGAAGCAGCTCTTCGAGCACGCGTACACGGCGACGCTCGAGGAGCAGCTCGAGCTGGAGGCTGAGTTGCAGCAGGCCGCAACCGGGACGGAGGACTTCGCCGAGGGCGTGCAGGCGTTCCTGGGCAAGCGCCCGGCCGCGTTCCGCGGGCGCTAGAGGTGCGGATCGAAGCCGTCGACTACCACACGGGCGGGGAGCCGTTTCGCATCGTCACCGGCGGGGTCGAGGCGCCGCGCGGAGCGACCATCCTGGACAAGCGCCGCGACGCTCGCGCGCGTCTCGACCACATCCGGCGCCTGCTGGTCTTCGAACCTCGAGGCCACGCGGACATGTACGGCTGCTTCGTCGTCGAGCCGAACGACGAAGAGGCGGATCTCGGCGTCGTGTTCTTCCACAACGAGGGCTACTCGACTGCGTGCGGGCACGGCACGATCGCGCTCGTCACCTGGGCGCTCGACGAGGGAATCGTCGAGCGACGCGAGGGTGAGAACCACCTCGTCGTGGACGTACCGTCCGGGCGCCTGCAAACCTGGGCCCAGGTGGAGGACGGCCGCGTACGCTCCGTGCGCTTCCGAAACGTCCCGGCGTTCGTGTGGGCCGAAGGAGTGGAGGCGGGTGACCACACCGTGGATATCGCCTTCGGCGGCGCGTTCTACGCCTCGCTTGGGGAGACGGTGGAACCGGGTGAGCTGCCGCGACTCATCGCGCTCGGACGAGAGCTCAAGCACGCGCTCGAGGCCGCGCACGAGATCGTCCATCCGCTCGAGCCCGAGCTCCGCGACGTGTACGGCGTCACCTTCTGGCAGGAGGAGGTCGGTGACCCACTGACGCAGCGCAACGTGACGGTCTTCGCCGACGGCGAGGTCGACCGCTCGCCGTGCGGGAGCGGAACCACCGCCCGGCTCGCGCTGCTCGACCGGTCCGGAAGGCTGCCCCGTGGCGAGGAGCTACGGCATCTGAGCATCGTCGGCTCCGAGTTCAGTGGGCGGGTTGTCGGGGACGCCGACGTGGCCGGCACACCGGCAGTCGTGACCGAAGTGGAGGGCAGCGCCTACCGGACGGGAGAGCACGTCTTCACGCTGGACGAAGACGATCCGCTGGGCGAGGGGTTTCTCCTGCGCTGACCCGGTGACTGCCACCGTGCGTTTCCGAGTCGGCGGCGCATGTTTTCGAGTCCGGTCGGGTAGACCAGAGCATCATCACGGCTAGCGAGGCTCTTCCCAAGCGATACACGTCGGCAACGCTCATCGCCCGTGGCGGGATGGGTGAGGTTTACCGCGCGGTCGACTCCGTGCTCGAGCGGAGGGTCGCCGTCAAGCTCCTTTCCGAGCGCCACGCTCGCGACGAGGACGCCCACGCGCGTTTTCGACGAGAGGCATTGTCGGCCGCACGGCTTTCCGGGGCGCCGTATGTGATCACGATCTTCGACGTCGGCGAGCACGGCACGCAGCCCTACATCGTCATGGAGTACCTGGAAGGAGGTTCCGTCTTCGATCGGCTCCGTGAGGGCCGAGTCAGCCCCGGATTGGCGCTGGACTGGCTCGACCAGGCAGGGCAGGCGCTCGATCGCGCTCACGCCGAGGGCATCGTCCACCGCGACGTCAAGCCGGCAAACCTCCTCCTCGACCGCGACGGAACCATCGTCGTCTCGGACTTCGGCATCGCCTCGACGTCGGGATTCGACACCCTGACGCTTCCCGGCACCGTGCTCGGCACTGCCGGCTACCTCTCGCCTGAACAAGCTCGAGGAGAGGTCGCGACCGCGGCGAGCGACCGCTACGGGCTCGGCGTGGTCGCGTTCGAGCTCCTGACCGATCGGCGGCCGTTCGAGGGCGAAACCGCTGCGACCGAGGCATTCGCTCACGTCACCGCGCCCGTGCCGAGTGCCGAGCAGATCAAGCCGAGCCTCCCCGAGGGGGTAGACGAGATCCTCGAACGAGCGCTCGCGAAGCACCCCGCCGATCGGCCCGCGACGTGCGCCGAGCTTGTCTCGGACCTGCGACGGACGTTCAGAGAGGCGGAGGCGACCACGCGCGTATTCAAAGCCGAACGTCCGACGTTTGCGATTCCGACACTGCCTCCACAACCCGTTCATCGGTCGAAGAGCCGGCGTACTCGGAGTTTCGTCGCAGGGGCTGTCGTTCTCGCTCTCGCGGGGCTTGGCCTGGCCGCGCTTCTGGGATCGACGCTCGACTCCGGTGAGCGCGCGCAATCCACGACTCGACCGCGTGCCTCGACGCTGACGGAGACGACGCCTCCGACGACGATCACGGAGACGACGACGGCGACTCAAACCACGCAGTCGACCGCGACGACCGAGACCACTGAACCGACCACCACGACGCCTCCAACCACGCAGTCGACCGCGACGACGCCGGAGACGACGTCACCGCCGGTAGACGGGATAGCCCTCAACAACGAGGGCTTCGCCCTGATGCAGAACGGGGAGTACGCGGCCGCGCTGCCACTCCTCGAGCGGGCGGTTGCCGACCTCGCCGGCTCGGACTCGATCAGTGAGGCATACGCGAGCTACAACCTCGCGTTCACCCGTCGCACGCTTGGTCGATGCGACGGAGTCCTTGCCTTGCTCGCGCGGTCAGAGCAGGTTCAGGGAAAGCGCCGCGAGATCGACCGCCTCTACCGCCAGGCGTCCAGGGATTGCGGTGACGGTGACGAAAGCGACGACTGATCTACGACAACTGCGAGAGGATCTCGGCGTGCTCGGGGAAGCGACCTTCGGTCTGCTTCGAGAAGATCAGCTGTCCGTCCGTCAGAACGTCGAACTGTGATTTCTTACCGGGAGTGGCCGTGGCGGCGAGCCCGGTCTTCGACGTGATCTCGGTCGCGAGACTCGCGGCCCGTTTGTCGTAGCCGCTTCAGGTCGGGCAGTACAGGATCTCGACGCTCATCCCTCGAGACTCTACCGGTGACGTTAGATCGTCTTGAACTGCTCGAACGGCTGGCGGCAGCTGTCGCAGTAGCGGATCGAGCGACAGGGAGTCGGGCCGAAGAGGTTCTCGAGGCGAGTCTCCGCGGAGCCGCAGTACGGACAGCGAAATCCGCCACGCTGGAGCTCGACCAGCTTCAGGGCACCGGGCGCGCGCGGGGCAGGTGGTGCAAAACCCGCGACCCGCAGCTTCTCTCGCCCTGCCGGCGTGATCTTGTCGGTCGACCACGAGTCGTCGAGTACGACGCGAACGTCAGCCGTCGACCCGAGCTCGTCCACGCTCTTCTCCATCGCCCGCTGCATCACCTCGAGCGCCGGGCAGCCGAGGAACGTCGGAGTGAAGTCGATGCGCACGCTGCCGTCCTCGACCTCGACGTTCTTTATCACCCCGAGATCGACCAGGGAGATGACCGGGATCTCGGGATCGGGGATCTCCGCGAGCGCGGCCCAGACGTCGTCGACGGTTACCACTGCGTACCTGCCGGGGCGGAGCGGCGAACCATCGTCATCTCCTCCCAGAGAGCGGCCAACTCGGCCTCGTGAACACCACGCGACACGGGCTCGACATCCGGGAGCTCGCGTCCCAATCGCTCCTCGGCACGGCGCCGAAGCTCCGGACGCAGCTCGTCGTCGAGAACACCCAGCGCATAAGGCCAGAGCTCGTCGAGCGCCTCGTCCAGTCGCGTCCGCCCCTCCTCGGTGGAGAGGAGGCGATCCAGCCACATCTCGGCATGCATGCGGTGATAGGTCTCCTCGCGATCCATCTTCGCGGCGATGCCTGCGATCTCGGGATCGTCGGACGTCATGAGCGCGCCGAGCCGGATCTCGTCCGCCGTCTCGTACAGCCAGTGCCGCGCGATCGTCCGTGCCCATTCGAGTCGACGGAGCTGCACGAACGGCGCGCAGCGGTACTCCTCGGGGGCGCGGTCGAATGCGAGCTCGTCAGCGGTCGTGCCGAGCTCGGCCGCTGCGAGCTCGTACAGCGCGCGCGCATGGCCGATCTCGTTCTGGGCGATGGAGGAGAACGCGACGTCCTCCTCGAGGAACGGCGCGATGCCGGTCCACTCCGAGTTGCGCCAACCGAGGAAGAGCTCGTCGTCGGCGATCGCGAGCAGGAGGTCGCTTCGATCGCTCATTCGGCAGTGGCCACCCCTGGAGCCGCCTCGAGTGTCCCCGCTCGTTCGCGCGCCTCGCGCAGCCGCGCCTTGATCGAGTACCCGTCCACGCGGCGGTACTTCATCTCGAACTCGTCGGGAAACTCGTCGATCTCGCTCACTGCTTCGCGCGGCACGAGCCAGAGAGCGACCGACTCCTGCCGCCGCCCGTACTGCTCGCGCGCGTAGATCTCGGCGAAGCGCTCGTTCGGCGCGTCCACCGTGCCCGCGTGCTGTAGCGGCTGCCCCTTACGTTCCTGCCTGAACACCTCGAAGATGCTCATGGGCGAGCGTTCACGCGGCCTCGGCGAGGACCACCCGCTCGACCCAGGCCACGTCCTCGCGCGAAAGCCGCCGGAAGGAGAGCCGCTCCTGCGAGGCGGGCCCGTGACCGGTGACGACCGAACGAAGCTTCTCCCAGTCGGGCTCGGTGTAGCTCCACACGCCCGTCTCCTCGTCCTTCGCGAGCGCCTGGTCCGGGATCTCCAGGCCGAGCTCCCGAATCTGCGGCACGTATCCGTCGAGGAACTCCTGACGCGCATCCTCGTTCGCCTGGCTCTTGATCCGCCAGACGTACATCGGATCCTCCTCGGCGGGGATCGGGTTGCCGTGGAAGTGCATGAGCGGCTCCCACCAGCGGTCGACCGCCTCCTGCACGAGCTCGAACTGCTCCGGTGTCCCGGTGACCATCGCGAGGATCACGTCGCGGCCGTGGAGGATGTGGAACGACTCCTCCCAGCAGATCTTCTTCATGATCCGCGCGTACGGGGCGTACGAGCACTTGAGAAGCGCCTTCTGCGAGACGATCGCGGCCGCGTCGACGAGCCACGCGATGACGCCGACGTCGCCCCAGGTCTTCGTCGGATAGTGGAAGACGTTGTGGAACTTGGCCTTGCCCGAGACGAGATCGTCGAGGCTGGCGCTCCGCGGCTTGCCGAGATCCTCGACGACGCGATAGATCAGCTGCGCGTGCCCGACCTCGTCCTGGATCTTCGCGGTGAGCGCGAGCTTTCGCTGAAGCGTCGGCGCGCGCAGGATCCAGTCGCGCTCGGGGAGCACCCCCATGAGCTCGGAGTTGCCGTGCATCTCGATGAACTTGACCAGCTTCGAGCGGTACTCGTCCGGCATCCAGTCGCCGGTCTCCACCTGCCCGCCCGCCTGGACGTACTCGAGGAACTCCTGGGTGCGCGTTTCCACGATTTGGCCTCCTACCGAACGGTCGTTAGCATGGGAGTATAGATGACCACCCGCAGGGATCAGCTGACGCGAGAGGCAGCGAGGCTCTTCGCCGAGCGCGGCTTTCACGGCACGTCCATGGGGGACCTGGCGGAAGCTCTAGGGGTTCAGAAGGGCTCGCTCTACTCGCTGACGGGCTCGAAGCAGCAGTTGCTGCTCGACACGATGCGGGAGGGGGCGCGCGCATTTCATGCCGCACTCGACGAGGTTTCGGAGCGGGGTCCGGCGGCCGAGCGCGTCCGCCTCGCTCTGCGGGGCCATCTCCGCGTCGTCTCGGAGCAGCTCGACGTCGCGACGGTGTTCACCCGGGAGTGGCGCTATCTCGAGGGTGCAGATCGCGAGGAGATCCTCGCCGAGCGCCGGCGCTACGAGGAACGCTGGCGTGCGCTGTTCCAGGAGGGTCTCGACTCGGGAGGTCTGCGCACCGATCTCGACGCGGGAGCAGCCGCGCTCCTCGTCCTCTCGGCCGCGAACTGGGCGTACACCTGGCTCATGCCGGGCCGGGACACCGACGAGCTCGCGGACCGTTTCACGGCCATCCTCGTCGACGGCATCCGCGGCTACGCCACGTCCGCGTAGGCCAGTACCACTGTGGACACGTTGTCGCGATGTTGACGCTCGTGCAGTGCCAGGCACTGTAAAGAGACGATGGCCAGGCTCCTCATCGCAAACCCCTGGGCTTCGGGCGTCGACGAGCACCGGCTCGCCGGCGTTCGCGAAGCGCTTCCCGCGGACACCGAGCTTCGGCTGACGAGCGCTCGCGACGAGGCGACCGCGATCGCGCGCGAGGTCTCCGGCCAGGTCGAGGCGCTCTACGTCTTCGGTGGCGACGGAACGTTCAACGAGGTGCTGAACGGCATCGACGAAACGACGCCGCTCGGGCTCATCCCCGGTGGCGGCACGAGCGTGCTTCCCCGTGCGCTCGGTCTCCCGCGCGCCTCGGCCGCGGCGGCCCGGCGCCTGGCAGGGAGCGCGCGATCCCGCCGGATCGGGCTCGGACGGGTGAACGGACGGCGCTTCGGCTTCGCGTGCGGCGTCGGCCTCGACGCCGAGATCGTGCGCGCGGTCGACGAGCTCGGCCGCCGCTCGGACGGTCGGCGTCCGGGGAACGTCGTCTTCGCGTGGACGGGCCTTCGCACGCTGGCGCGGCACCGCTATCGGCTCGATCCCGCGCTCGAGGTGAACGGGCACGGGAGGGCTGCCTTCGCGCTCGTCTCCAACGGCCCCTTGTACAGCTACGCGGGACCGATTCCCCTGCATGCATCGCCGAGCGCGACGTTCGAGGGGGGCCTCGACCTCGTCGCGCCGATGTCGGTGCGAGCGCGCGACATCCCGCGGATCGCCCGCTACGCCGTCGGTCGGAGCGACCGCGCGACTGCCCGCGATCTCGTCTACCTGCACGACGCCGACCGCATCGAGATCGTGTGCGACCGCCCGCTCGCGCTGCAGGCCGACGGGGAGGACCTGGGCGACGTCGAGGAGGTCGTCTTCGAGGCCGAACGCGATGCCGTGACCGTGCTCGCGCCTTAGTTCTCACGAACAACTTAGAAATAGTCCGAAGCGGACTAAGCCGCTTCGGACTATGGTCAAGACGTCGAGCGCAACTCGAACGCTGACGAGGTCGGCTCGTCCTCCTGACCGGCCGCGTCACGTTCTCGGCCGGCGGCAACTTCGTCGCCGAGGTGGACGCGTTCACCCGCGCGCGGATCGTCGGCGAGGCAGCCGGCGGCAGCCCGCACAACTACGGCGATGCCGAGCAGGTCGAGCTCGACGCGCTCGGCTGGACGGTCTACGTGCCACCACAGTACGTCGAGGTTCTCGGCCGTCCTGACGAACGGGTGGCGATCGAGCCGGACGTTCCGGTGCGGATCGGCGCCGAAGACCACTTCGTCGGGCGCGATCCGGTGCTCGCCAAGGCGCTCGCGCTCCGCTGAAGCCCGTCCGCGAGGCCCGTTCCAAATACACTGAGACCCGAATGAGCCAGGTGCTGCCGGCGGAGGGAGGCTTGCGCCGCGTCATCGGCGACGGTGAGTCGCTCCCCGACGGCGAGGTGGACGGCCTCGGATCCGATCAGCTGCTCGCGCTCTACCGCGATCTCGTGCTCCTGCGTACGTACGACGAGCGCTCGGTCGTGTATCACCGGCAGGGGCGGATCGGGACGTACGCCATCTTCTGGAACCACGAGGCCATGCAGGCCGGTGGGGTCTTCGCGCTCGAGGAGCGCGACTGGATCTTCCCGGCGTACCGCGAGTCCGCGATCGGGCTCCTGCGCGGAATGCCGGTGTCGACCGTGCTCTCCTGGTGGAGAGGGCATCCGGCGGGGTGGTGGAATCCGGCGGAGTTCAACGTCGCGTCGATCTGTGTCCCGATCGCGACGCAGATCCCCCATGCGGTCGGGTTTGCCTGGGGATCCGCTCTCAAGGGCGAGGATCGAGTCGCACTCACCTTCTTCGGCGACGGTGCGACCTCGGAAGGGTCGTTTCACGAGGGTGCGACCTTTGCCGGCGTCATGAAGGCGCCGGTCGTCCTGTTCTGCAACAACAACCAGTGGGCGATCTCGACTCCGCTCTCGGCGCAGACCGCCGCGCCCACGCTCGCCGACAAGGCCATCGGCTACGGGATGCCGGGAGTCCGGGTCGACGGCGGTGACGTCCTCGCCGTCTTCGAGGCGACGCGCGAGGCGGTGACTCGAGCACGCGCCGGCGAGGGACCGACCTTCATCGAAGCGGTGACCTATCGTGCGGCGCCTCATGCGACCGCCGACGACCCGTCGATCTACATCGATTCGGAACGCGTGGAAGAAGAGAGGGAGAACGAGTGCGTCGGCCGCTTCGAGCGCTATCTGCTCCGCACCGGAGTCCTCACCGATTCGCGCGCGGCGGAGATCAAGCAGGAAGCGCTCGAGCTCATGCGAACCGGAATCGCGGAAGCAGAGGCCGAGCCGCCCGCCGACCCAGGGCTCGTCTTCGAGCACGCCTATGCGAATCCGCCGCCGTCGCTCGCGGACGACCTCGCCGAGCTGAGGAGAGTTCTCGGTGAGTGAGCGCTTCCTGGTGGAGGCGGTCAACGACGCGCTCCACGTCGAGCTCGAGCGGGATCCCTCCGTGCTCGTCATGGGCGAGGACGTCGGGCGCCTCGGCGGCGTCTTCCGTGCGACGGCAGGGCTCCAGGAGCGCTTCGGCCCCGACCGCTGCGTGGACACTCCACTGGCGGAGGCCGGAATCCTCGGAACGGCCGTCGGGCTCTGCATGGCGGGCTGGCGGCCGGTCTGCGAGATGCAGTACGACGCCTTCAGCTACCCCGCGCTCGACCAGCTGATCAACCACGTCGGCAGGTACCGCTGGCGCACGCGCGGGACGATGTCCTTCCCGCTCGTGATCCGCATGCCGTACGGAGGAGGTGTGCGTGCGCCCGAGCTGCACGACGACTCTCCCGAGACCTACTACGTGCACACGCCGGGCGTGAAGGTCGCGATCCCGTCCACACCGGCCGATGCGAAGGGCCTGCTCGCCGCGGCCATTCGCGATCCGGACCCGGTCGTGATCCTCGAGCCGAAGCTCATCTATCGCACCGCGCGAGGCTCCGTGCCGGACGGGGAACACGTCGTGCCGCTCGGCAAGGCGCGGATCGCCCGCGAAGGCTCGGACGTCACGCTGGTCGCCTACGGCGCCATGGTTCCCCTCGCCGAACGAGCCGCGGACGCGCTCGAGGACGAGGCGTCGTGCGAGGTGCTCGACCTGCGGAGCCTGAAGCCGCTCGACGAGGATGCGCTGCTCGCGTCCGTCGGCAAGACCGGGCGTGCCGTCATCGTGCAGGAAGCGCCGCGTGTGTGCGGGTTCGCCGCCGAGGTCGCCGCCGTGCTCGCCGAGAAGGCGATCTTCGACCTGCGCGGGCCGGTGCTCCGGGTGACGGGCTACGACGTGCCGTATCCCTACTGGCAGATCGAGGACGCGTACATGCCGTCGGTCGAGCGCGTCCGAGATGCCGTGCGGCGACTGCTCGCGGCCTAGAGGCTCTTGGAGAGGTGGCGGACCGGCTCCGCCTGTGGCTCGAACGAGGTGATCGCGGCTACCACCTGCGCGATGCCGAGACCGAGGCACCCGTGCGCTGGGAAGACCCTCGGATCCGTGTCGTCCCCGTGGCCGGCGTCTCCTACAGGCAGGAGGTGCTCGACGATTCGTCGTTCGACCCCGGCCGTCGCCTGGCGCTCGTTCCCGAGCCCGACAATCCCCATGACCAGCACGCGGTAGCGATCTTCAACGCGGAGCGGACCCTGCAGCTCGGCTACGTCCCGGCGGCCGTCGCTCCCGAGCTGGCGGGAGACGAGCTAGCGGTCTCGCTGTGGCGGGTCGACGGCGGCTTGCGCGTCCTCATCGCGACGGCAGATACCTGGATCGGAACGCCTCGCTAGTGTCGGCGGTCGTGAGGGGAGGCGCAGGCTCGTGATCGACCCGCCGTACCGGATCGTCTCCGAGCGCCTCGTAATCCGTTGCTGGGAGCCTCGGGACGCACCGGGTCTCAAGGAGGCCGTCGACTCGAGCCTGGACGAGCTGCGACCGTGGATGCCGTGGGCGCGCGCGGAGCCGCAGGAGCTCTCCGAGAAGGTCGCGTTGCTCCGCAGGTTCCGTGGGGCGTTCGACCTGGGTACCGATTTCGTCATGGGAATCTTCGACCTCGACGACGGCCACGTTCTGGGCGGCACGGGGTTGCACCGGCGCCGGAGCGCGGAGGCGCTCGAGATCGGCTACTGGATCAGGTCGAGCCATGTCGGTCGTGGGCTGGCAACCGAGTCGAGCGCCGCGCTGACGCGGGTGGCCTTCGAGCTGTGCGATGTCGACCGGGTCGAGATCCGAGTCGACCCTGCGAATGAGGCCAGCCTGACGATCCCCCGAAAGCTTGGCTATGTCGAGGAGGGGATCTTGCGACGCCGCCTCCCACCCGACGAAGACGGTGTGCCGCGCGACGTGATCGTCTTCAGCCTCTTCCGGGACGGGTTTGCAGACTCCTACGCCTCGTCGACACCCGTCCAGGCCTTCGCTGCCGGTGGCGAGCGCGTCCTGTGAGGGACGCCTGGCTCGTCTACCTCGCGCTCGGGGCGCTGTTCGTGCTCGTGTGCGGCTTGCTGGCCGGCGCCTGGGCTCGGGGACGCCTGGGCACCGCCTCCGTCATCCTGTTCGTCGCCGCGGCCTGTGTATGGGTGCTCGACTTCGCGGCGATCTCGTCGGACTACCGCGATGCCGACGGCTTCTTCGACTGTGGAGAGGACTGCACGGGCGTGCACTTCTCTACGGCTGTCGGCTTTCTCGCTCCTCCGCTCCTGATCGCGATGTCGGCGTTGGCGGCGCTGATCACGCTGATGCGCCGCCGCCGCGCGCGTCTTGCCGGATAGACGAGAATCGCGAGAGCGATGGCGAACGCATTCAAGCTGCCCGATCTCGGCGAAGGCCTCACCGAAGGGGAGGTCGCAAGATGGCTCGTCGCGGAGGGACAGACCGTGGACGAGGACGAGCCGCTCGTCGAGATCCAGACGGACAAGGCGACGGTCGAAATTCCCTCTCCCTATGCGGGAACGGTGCTCAAGATCTACGTTCCCGAGGGGGAGGTGGCGCCCGTTGGAACCGTGCTCGTGGCGATCGGGGAGCCCGGCGAGACTGTGGAGTCCGGAAAGTCCGGGAAGACCCTCGACGCGTCGCCGGCGTCCGCACCCGCTCCAAGCAACAGTCTGTTACAAGACGGCGCAGCGACGACTGGTGTATCCGGGTTGGATCGTGTTCAGGCAACGCCGCTGGTGCGAAAGGTCGCCGCGGAGCTCGGCGTCGACCTGGGGACGCTCTCGGCCACGGGTTCAGGCGGGCGCATCAGCGAGGACGACGTGCGCGCGGCAGCCGGTCGCGCGGACACGACCGAAGGGCGACGCGAGCCACTGCGTGGCGTCCGGCGGCTCGTGGCGGAGCACATGACCCGCGCGCACCGGGAGATCCCGGCGGTCACCTGGGTCGAGGAGTGTGACTTCGAGCACGTCGAGCGGGAGCGGTTGCTCGCGACGGTGGTCTTCGCGGTAGCGAGGTCGCTGGTCGAGTTTCCCGAGCTCAACGCGCGACTCGAGGACGACGCGATCGTCTACCTCGACCGGTACGACATCGGGGTCGCCGTCCAGACCGACCAGGGACTCGTCGTCCCCGTCGTCCGCAGCGCGAACACGAGCACGCTCGACGAGCTCGACGTCGAGATCCGCCGGCTCGCCGAAGGTGCGCGGACGGGAGCGTTGAAGCCCGAGGAGGTACGGGGCTCGACCTTCACGATCACGAGCGCCGGAAAGCTGGCCGGCCTGTTCCAGACCCCGATCGTCAACCACCCCGAGGTCGCGATCCTCAGCCTCGGGCGGATCGGGGAGACCCCGGTCGTACGCGAGGGTGAGGTCGTTGTGCGTCGCATGGGAACGATCGCGATCTCGTTCGACCATCGCGTGGTCGACGGCGCGCGGGCCGCGGAGTTCGGCCTCGCAGTCATCGCTCGGCTCGAGGCGACGACTAGTAGCTAGGGAACGGGAGCCGTCGCCGCGGAAACGGCTCCGCCCGAGCCTGACGCGTTGGTTGCGACGACGTGCGCGCGGAGCGTCGAGCGCGAGTCGTTGGCTGCGACCGTGTACGTCGAGGCCGTTGCGCCGGCGACGTCCAGGCAGGCACTCCCCGCTGCGTTGCAACGCCGCCACTGGTAGGCGAACGAGATTGGGCTGCCAGTCCAGGCGCCGGTGTCCACGGTCAACGTCGCGCCGACCTGGGCCGTACCCGAGAGCAACGGCGTCGCCGTCGAGGTGGGAGAGCCCGGCGGGCCGGCGACGACCGAGGTGGAGCCGGAGCTCGTCGCGATCGAGCCGAGCCGGTTTCGCCCGACCACGGTCACGCGCAGCGTAGAGGCCAGATCGCCGGAGGTGACCGTGTACGTCGCCGACGTCGCTCCCGGAAGGGGTGTGCACCCGGCGCCCGCGGCGTCGCAGCGCTCCCACTGGAAGGAGAATGCGAGCTGGTCTCCGGTCCAGGTGCCGCGGGTGGCGGAAAGGCCTTGGCCTGGTTGGGGGGTACCTGAAACGAGCGGCGGCGCCTTCGACACGGGCACGAGGCCGGCTTTCATGCGCGCCGCGCCGGCACGGGCGAGCCGATCGACGTCTGCGTTGTAGATCTTGCGTTCTGGAAAACCGTAGAACGCGAGGCTGTTCAGGACTCGGTCGACGTGCATGAACGTCAGAACGACCGGGAACCCGAGACCGTCTGTCTCGATCCGCAACGGCAGTGACGTCGCCCCGTCGCCGATGCGAAGCGCACGCGGCCGGCCGACGGTGACGTCGTTGCTCGACACCTCGAATACCGTGGACAGCTCTCGCGCGAGCGCTTCTCGAAACCGCCTGGTTCCGACGAGCACGCGCAGGGTCTGGAACGTCGCTCGCGTGGCGGCTTCGGTGCGCCCGACGTTGAGCTCTGCGAAGACGAAGAGCAGACTCGAGCGGCCGACACGTCGTCCGCCGACGGTGAGATCACGCTCGTACGATGCTACGAAGTCCGGATCTCGCCTGTATCCCTGGCGGTCGACTTTCGAGCCGCGCAGGGAGATCGGAGACCGCCAGCGCCATGGCTGCGAGATCCGGCGAGCCCGCGGGACGCCCGGCCGTGACCGCTGCACCCGCGGTGACGGAGACGATGCCCGCGGCGAGCGCGACGGCGGAGAGGAGCCAGGCGAGGCGACGCACCTCCTGAGTATCCCGGTATCCCCGGCGAGTGCAAGAGGCAGGGGCGGGGTCTGACCAACGGGTCTGACCCCGCCCCTTCCTCGACGGCTCTCAGTCGTCGCGTTGATCCGGATCGTTGATCTGGCCGCGGACCTCGCCGCCGCCGAACTTCGACGAGTGGACGTTGGCATACGTCCTCCCCGCCCGAATCGCGGCGATCAACTCGGCAAACTCGAGCGGAGCGATTCCCTGTCCGGTCGGGCCGATGACGTCCGCCGCCACGATCGTGTCGGAGATCGTTCCGGATCGAGCGCCGGGACAGCGCGGAGTCCCTGTCGGTCCCGGCAATGCTTCCGTTCCGCAGAGCCAGGCCGAGATGCCACCGTTCACGCTGCGTTGACCGAAGTGGATGTGTGCCTGCGTCACGTCCCCCTCGAGGCCCGAGTACTCGAGTGTGTAATCGAGGCTGCTCGACTCGATCCGGCCTTCGAACGAGCCGTTTGCGCCGCTCGAGACGGGTCCTCCTGGTGCACCTTCCAGGTACCCGCTCATCGGGCCCGTGTCGACGTTCTTCTTTCCACTGTCCGCCGTCGCATACGAGCCGATCGCCAGCACCGCGATCGCACCCAGCAGCAGCACCGCCAGCGTCGTGCGCTTCCGCATACCGAACCTCCCCTCTCGTGGGCTTGCACGAAGAGGTACGCGGAGCGGCGTGGTTCGGTTTTCCGTCCTCTCTACACTGGACGGCGATGGGACTCTGGTACACGCTCGGGCTCTCGCTCGGTCTCGGGCTCGGATTCGGCGTCATCCTGTCCGGGCTCCTCGGCGTCAACGCGGTGGGCACCGGAGTCGCGGCCCTCGTCGGTGCGGCGGCCGGCGCTGCTTTTGGATTCGCCGTCGTCGGGGACCTCCCCGAGACGGTTGCGGGTGGCATCGCAGGGCTCATCGGAGCCCTCTCTGCGGCCGCGGTCGTGCGCGGGGCGATGCGGCGCGGGGCAACTCGCATGGGAATCGCCGCGTACGTGTCGATGGTCGGGCTTCTCGTCTGCCTTCTTGCCCTGATCCCTCTCGTCGGCTACATCGTGACGGTGGCGGTGCCGGTGCTCGCCGCACGCATGCGCGGGAAGCAGGCGGCGCGCTATGCCGGCCTGCGAACCCTGGCCAAGTGAGCTCGGCCGAGCAGACGACACCGCTCGGCCGCGGCGCGGCCGAGGCGCGCGAGCACATGGTCGAGCACCAGCTCCGTCGTCGTGGAAGCTTCGACGAACGCGTGCTCGGAGCGATGTCGCGGGTTCGGCGCGAGCGCTTCCTTCCCGAGGAGCTTCGCCATCTCGCCTACGAGGACGGTGCTCTCCCGATCGGAGGTGGTCAGACGATCTCCCAGCCGTTCATGGTGGCGACGATCTGCCAGCTGCTCGGGCTCACCGGAGACGAGCGGGTGCTCGATGTCGGCACCGGCTCGGGCTACCAGGCGGCGGTGCTCGCCGAGCTGGCGGCGCAGGTCGTGACCATCGAACGTATCCCCGCACTCGCCGAGCGCGCACGTGCGGCCCTCGAGAAGGAGGGCTACGCCGACATCGAGGTTCTCGTCGGGGACGGCTCGCTGGGAGCATCCGACTGGGCACCTTTCGACGGCATCGCGGTCGCTGCGGCCGCCCCGACGATTCCGCCCGCGCTTACCGAGCAGCTGGGGGAGAGAGGTCGACTCGTCGTCCCCCGCGGAGGCCGGTGGGGTCAGCGTCTCGTGCTCGTCGAGCGCATCGGGGGTGGTCACCGCGAGCGCGCGGGCGTGCCGTGCAGGTTCGTGCCGCTCGTCGGCGCAGAGGGGTTTTCGGGTGGCCGCACCTAGCCCAATGGGGGGTCGACGCGACCGCTGCTCCCGGCTACTCTGCGACAGTCGTGGAGACCTCGGCTGCGGACGTGCGGGTCGGGCTTCGGCGCACCCGCGTGCGCGCCGCGCTCGGCCGCCGTGGGAACTGGGAGCAACTCGTCAAGTTCTGCTTCGTCGGCGCGACCGGATACCTCGTCAATCTGTGGGTGTTCTCGCTGCTCGTGCTCGTGTTCGGCGTCCACTACATCCCGGCCGCCGTCGGCTCGTTCCTGGTCGCGGTGACGAACAACTACACGTGGAACCGCCTCTGGACGTTCCGTGAGCAGCGAGGGAGCGTCGCCTACCAGGGCATGCGGTTCTTCGTCGTTTCGACGCTCGCACTCGTCGCGAACCTCCTGGTTCTGTACGTGCTCGTCGAGATCGGGCTGCCGGAGATCGTTGCCCAGGCGATCGCGATCGTGCTGGTCACGCCGATCAACTTCGTCGGCAATAAGCTCTGGTCGTTCGGGCCCACTCGCACCCGCTGAGAGTCTTTCTCGCAGTCGCGGCCGCCGTCCTGGCCGGCGGGGTCTTCGCATTTCCCACTGCGGCTGCGCCCGGCCAGGAGCCCGCGCGCTTGACCGAGGAGCGGGCGATCGCCCTCGCGCTCGCCCAGGTCCGAGTCGCAAGCTGGCTCGAGCGCTACCCGCCGGATCCGACGACCTCCGCGACCTTCCGTGACGAGAGCAGAACGTGGCTCGTCAAGGTCTGGTCCGGCGAGGCCGGCCAGATCGCGCAGGCGGTCGTCCATGACACGACGGAGAGCGCGAGTGAGGTGCGAACGGGCCCGCAGGTCGCCTGGGGGATGGCGCGAGGAGGAGAGGGGTCGTTCGGCGGCAAGACGCTCCTGAAGCCGTACGTCTGGCTCGTGTTCTGCCTGGTCTTCTTCGTCGGGCTCGCCGACCTGCGGCGGCCGTTCTCCCTGCGAAACGCCGACGTACTCGTCCTGCTCTCGTTCTCCGTCTCGCTCGCCTTCTTCGGTCGCGGGGACATCTTCACGAGCGTCCCGCTCGTCTATCCGGTCCTCGCGTACCTGCTCGTGCGAAGTATCTGGGTGGGCATTCTCAAGCGAGAGAGCGCGCTCCGACCGGTCTGGCCCACGTGGGTCTTCGCGGCGGCGGCGATCTTTCTCCTCGGATTCCGGATCGGCCTGAACGTCGAGGCGCCGCGGGGGGTGATCGACGTCGGGCTCGCCGGCGTCGTCGGCGCGAGCCGCATCCTCGACGGCGAGGCTCCGTACGGGAACATGCCGCAGCGAGGCGACCTCGAGGAGTGCGGACCCGAGGACGCGGACGGCGACGTCCGGCAGCGGATTCAGACCAACGGGCGCTGCGAGGCGGCGATCGAGCGCGGGGACACGTACGGGCCGATCGCCTACGCCGCCTACGTTCCCGCGACGCTCGTCTTTCCGTGGAGCGGAAAGTGGGATTCGCTCCCGGGCGCGCACGCGACGTCGATCCTGTTCGACCTCCTGACCATCCTCGGGCTCGGACTCGTCGGGTTCCGCTTCGGGGGTGTGCGGCTTGCAGCCATCCTGGCATTCGCCTGGTGCGCCTACCCGTTCACGGCGTACACCCTGAACGCGAACACCAACGACACGATCATGCCCGCGTTCCTCGTCTTCGGCTTCTGGCTCGCCTCGTCGGTCTGGGCGCGCGGCACGGCCGTCGCGCTCGCAGGCTGGACGAAGTTCGGCGGACTGCTCCTGGCGCCGCTCTGGGCCAGCTACCCCGCGTTCGAGCTGCGGCGCCTCGTACGCTTCGCCCTCGCGTTCGGTCTGGCGACCCTCGTCTCGTTCGCGATCCTCCTGCTGGAGCCCGATCTCCAGGACGCGATTCGCACCTTCTGGAGCCGCACCGTCGGCTTCCAGGCCGGACGCGACTCCCCGTTCTCGCTCTGGGGGTGGGGCCAGTACCACGCGGAAGGCATCCCCGATCTGGGATTCCTGCAGCCGGTCTTCGCGGTTCTCGCCGTCGTCCTCGCAGTCGTCGTGGCGTTCGTGCCGCGGGAGAAGGGCCCGATCGAGCTCGCGGCGCTGACCACGGCGGTCCTCGTCGCCTTCCAGCTCACGCTGACCCACTGGTTCTATCTCTACCTGCCCTGGTTTCTCCCCTTCGTACTGCTCTGGCTCCTATTACCGCGCGATCACGAGAACGGAATGCGGACGGCCTCGATGGCAGACGCCTTGCCGGACCCGGAGTCGCAGTCGATCACGGCGCCTTCGATCCGCACGTCCCCCTGAGCCGTCTCGAAGCGCACTGGGAGACCCGTACGCATTCGCCTGATCGCGAGCTCGGCCTCGACGCCGATCACGGAGTCGTGCGGGCCGGTCATGCCTGCGTCCGTGATGAAGGCAGTGCCGTTCGCAAGCACCCGCGCATCGGATGTCTGGACGTGCGTGTGGGTACCGACGACCGCCGTCACGCGGCCGTCGAGCCAGCGCGCGAGCGCGGCCTTCTCGCTCGTCGCCTCGGCATGCACGTCCACGAGGACGAGCGGCGTCTGCGAGACGGCCTCGTCGACCAGCTCGTCCACGACCTCGAACATGGAGGTCGCCGGATCGAGGAACAAGGACCCGAGGACGTTGATCACCGCGAGCCGGGCGCCGTTTCCCGTGGACACGATCGTGACGCCGCGGCCCGGCGTGTTCCGCGAGGCGTTGGCGGGACGGATAAGCCGATCCGAGCCTTCCAGGTAGGGGCCGATCTCCGAGCGCCGGAAGGCGTGGTTCCCGAGCGTGATGGCATCCGCGCCCGCAGCTAGCAGCCGGTCCGCGAGGCGAGGCGTGATCCCGATCCCGTCGGCGGCGTTCTCCCCGTTCACGACGCAGACGTCGATCTCGAGATCGCTGCGCAGCGTGGGGAGCAGCGCTTCGAGGGCACTCCGGCCGGGAGCGCCCACGACGTCGGCGATGAACAGGATGCGCAGGGCTTGGAGGTTAGCCGCCGCGAAGCGGACGCCTTCAGGGATCCTGCGCGACCGGAAGTCCGCGCGAGCGGATTGCAGTCTGCGCAAGTACGCGGGCTACGGGACGCCGAGCGTCGCGGACAGGTACACCTGAATCGCGACGTTGTTGCCACCATCGGCTGCGAAACGGGCGAGCGCCTGCCGCTCGAGCCTGCTGATGTCCGCGACCCGCCCGAGCTTCGAGGAACCGGCGGCCACGTTCGCCCCCACTGTCAGGCCCGTGTCAGGCCGCACGTTCTGGAGGGAGACGACGAGCGACGGCGCTGATGTCGGCCTCAACTCGATCTCCGCCCCGACCTTGCGGCCCGAGACGAGCTGGTCTCGGATCGCGATCACGGTTCCGTCCACGGGCGAATAGACGTCGGTTCCCGCGACTGCTCCGACGTCCAGCGTACGGAGTGCTCCGCCTTCGAGCTGATACCAGCCGAGCCCCTCCCGCGAGTAGCCGGTGATCTTGCGCCAGAGCCGCGCGACCAATCCCTCGTTCGCCTGCGGTCCGACGGGATGGAGCTCGAGCGCGCCTTCGTCCGATCCGTGGAATCCGACGGCTGTCACACCGCCCTGGGCGACGGGCGATTGCACCCGGAGGTTGCCAACGGTGGCGAGCACCTGTGGCTCGGGCGGAGCCGAGGTGACGGGCAGCGGAGCCGGAACGGGAGCTCCTGCGGAGCTCGGCACGGCATTGTCGTCGAACGCCGTCAGGAGCAGCGTCGCGACGGCGACCACGCCGACCACCATGGCGACCGCAAACCACCGTGCTCTCGCCTGAGCCCGCCGCCTGTTGGCACGCAGCCTGGCGGCATGCCGTGAGCGCGGAGTTGCCATTTCCCGGACCGTAGCAAGGTCGGCGGCAGGACACGAAGCCTCCCGTACACACCTGAAGATTCCGGGAACGGCCGCGATACGATCCGGCCATGGCCGGCCCCGGCCCGACGATCCAGATTCCGCGATGGATTCAGCTCGTGGGCCTGCCCGTGCTGCTCGTGCTCGCGTTCTTCCTGGCGAGCACGCTCGGCCACGTCCTCTTCCTCTTTCTCACCGCTTCCGTGATCGCGTTCATGCTGAACCCGCTGGTACGTGACCTGAGCAAGCTAAGAGTCCCGCGCGCGCTCTCGGTGATCATCGTGTACGCGATCTTCGCGGCGATCGTCGTCGCGCTCCTGATCGCGATCGGCGTCGTCGCATTCGATCAGGCTCGGAACGCCGCCGAGCGCGTGGACGACTACGTGACCGACGTCGACTCGGCGACCGGTCAGACCGCGGCCGAGCTGGACATCGACGGCCTACAGGTCTGGCTCGACGACCATGGCCTCGAGAGCATCGAGGTTCGGGAGCAGGTCAACGAGTGGATCGACTCGCTCGGGACCGGCGAGATCTCCGGATACGTGCAGGACGGGATCGAGTTCGCCCAGGGAGCCGCGATCTCCGTGCTGTTGCTGCTCTTCTCGGCGATCCTGATCGTCGTCATCTCCATCTACATGCTGCTCGACATGCCCCGGCTCGAACGCTCCATCGACCTGCGCTTCCCACCCCACGGCGGCCCGCCGCTGACCAACCAGATCGAGTCCGCGCTCTGGGGCTACGTGAAGGGCCAGGCGATCCTCTCGACCGTCATCGGCACGAGTGCCGGGGTCGGGATGTGGATTCTCGGCAAGACCGGGTTGGTCGAAGGTGCGGACGAGTACGCACTGCTCTTCGGGCTCTGGACTGCGTTCATCGAGGTGATCCCGTACATCGGACCGTGGCTTTCCGCGGTGCCGCCCGTGATCTACGCGCTGTTCGTCGACCCGATCGGGGTGATCTGGGTCGGCCTGCTCTTCCTGTTCATCTACCAGGTGGAAGGGCACATCGTGGTCCCGAACGTCATGGCGAGCGCGCTTCGCCTGCATCCGCTACTCGTGATCTTCGGCCTGCTCGCCGGAGGCGAGCTGTACGGGATCGCCGGCGTGCTGGTCGCCCTGCCGACGATGGCCGGGCTGCGGGCCGTGTGGGGATTCTTCCGGCCGAGGATCCGTCTCCAGCCTTGGGACGAGGGGCCGACCGACATTCCGGTGGAGGTGCAGCTCGAGCCTCCCCAGGTGGAGCCGCCGCGCGCGGCCAGCCGTTCGGGATAGCTTCCCGTCGTGTGGGAAGAGATCGCGGCCGACGCGGCCTCCGAGAGCCCGCTCTGGGCTGACGCGCTGCTTCCGGTCGCGGAGCGTCGTCTTGAGCCGGTCTTCTCGCCCCTGGCTCCTCCGGAGCTCGGGCTCGGGCTGGAGACGATCTACGAGGGATATCTCGTGCACTACGGACGGTCACGGCTGTTCAGGTCGGCGCGAGCGGACACCGCCCTGCTCCTCGGCGACTACCTGTACGCGCACGGGCTCGTCCGTGTCGCTGCGACCGGAAACGTCGCTGCAGTGCTGGATCTCTCCGAGCTCATCGCCATGTGCTCGCAGGTCAGAGCGGAGGGTCGCAGCGGCGACGGGATCGCCTGGGCAGCGACCGCGGCTCGCCTCGGGTCGGGAGGCCTCGACGCTGCGCGCGACGCGCTCAGGCTCGACACGAACCCGGCGCCGCTCGACGAGGCCGCACGCGAGTCTGCCGGTGCCGAGCCGGTCGAGCGCGCGCTCGCTGCACATGCCGTGTTGGTCGGCTAGAGTCGCGCCCGATGAGCGGCCTCTATGCACCGGTCCTCGCGGACGCGGCCGAAGAGGGACTCAACATCATCCTCTCGATGCTCGTCGTCGGGCTCGTCTTTCTCGCGGTGATTCTCCTCGGCGACCTGAACGAGTGGTTCGCCCGCCGCCGCCACCGGCGCCACGGCTAGGGCAGATCGGGAAAGCCTTCATGACGCGTCGCAAGTGCGGGTCGCTCACCGCGCGTGACGACAGGCGTCGACTCAGGCCTTCCTCGCTTGCGGCGAGCTGAAAACGCGTCGGCTGTTCGGCGCGACACGGGCGTGTGGGAGATCGTGCTCGCGACCCTGGAAGCGGAAATCGCTCCTCCGGAATGAAACGGGCTTGGTTGACATGTCTGAAGGTGACATGCTCGCGGCGAGCACGATGGAGAACCAGGGGAGGGATGAGCGCCGAGGACGAGGACGTGCCACAGCCGCACTCCTCGTCGCGCTGATTCTCGTCGGCGCGGGCTCCGGCGGGGCGGGAAGGTCGGCACGCGACGTCGACGTGGGTTTCCAGCAATTCACGATCTGGAAGACGAGAACCTCCATCCTCGCTGCCTACAGGTCAACTGGGCGCGCCACGAGTTCAGCAAGGGGACTGACCTTCTCGCTGGGTATGGAGGTCGGTTCAGCGCCGCCCGTCGGGGGGAGCACCCGAGCACCCGAAGGGGTCACGGTTCGGCACACTTTGCCCGCGGGACTGCGGTGGCGCGCCATCCCGCCCGAGCCCAGAACGACGGCGCGCGCAGTGTGGCCTCCATGGGGATAGGTCGATCTGAGCGTGCGCATCGGCGTGAACACCGGTGAGGTGATGGTGACTCTCGATGCGTCGCCGGAGAGCGGCGAGGCAGCCGTCCTGGGTGATGCTGTGAGCCGGCGGCTCGCATCAAACGGCGGCGCTCGTGAACGGGGTGGCCGTCGGCGAGGGCACATACGAGCGACGAAGCTCGTATTCGAGTACGAGCCTCTCGAGCCGGTCACAGCAAAGGGAAAGTCTGCGCCGCTCGAGTTGTGGCGTGCTACCGGCGCGTGCGCGCTTCGGCTCGGACGTGATCCGCTCGATGGCAAGTCCGCTCGTGGGCAGAGAGACCGATCTCCGCTCTGCGCGGTGACCTCGACAAGTCCGTTCGAGAGCGCTCGACGCAGCTCGTGACCGTTGTCGGCGAGCCCGGTCTCGGGAAGAGCCGATTGGTCGCTGAGCTGTTCGCCTACATCGACGAGCTCCCGGATCTCATCACCTGGCGGCAGGGCCGCTGCCTTCCGTATGGCGACGGAATCACGTTTCGGCCTTGGGCGAGACGTCAAGGCCGATGACGGGCATCTACGAGTCCGATTCGCCGGACGAAGCAGAGCGAAAGCTCGACGTCGTTCTACCCGAGGGTGACGGAGCACCGAGTGGCTGCGCGCGAGGGTTCTCCCCTTGCTCGGAGTCGACTCGGGCGTCTCGGCTTCGAGGGAAGAGTCGTTCACGGCCTGGAGGCGTCTTCTCGAGGCGATGCGAAAGCGGGCCTTGCGTTCTCGTCTTCGAGGACGTCCATTGGGCGGACGAGGAGCTGCTCGCCTTCGTCGAGTACCTCGCGGATTGGGCGCACGGCGTGCCTTGCTTCTCGTCTGCACAGCTCGGCCCGAGCTGTACGAGCGACATCCGTCGTGGGCCGCGGGGCTCCGCAATGCGACGACCATCGCGCAGACCCCACTGTCGGAGGTCGAGACGGCTCAGCTCATCGCAGCGCTCCTCGACCAGGCGGTTCTCCCGGTCGAGACGCAACGGCTAATCCTCGAGCGAGCCGGCGGGAATCCGCTCTACGCCGAGGAGTTCGTGAGGATGCTGCGCGATCGCGATCTCGTCGATACGCGCGGAACGCTCCGTGTCGACGCGGAGGTGCGTTTCCGGACTCCATCCAGGCACTGATCGCCGCACGTCTCGACACGCTCGCGCCGGACCGAAAGGCGCTGCTCCAGGACGCCTCCGTGGTCGGGAAGGTGCTTCTGGGCAGGTGCGATCTCGGCGATGAGCGGACACGACCTCGGGTCTGTCGAGCGGGCGCTCCACGAGCTCGCTCGCAAGGAGCTCATCCGTCCGGCGCGTCAGTCCTCCATGCGAGCCGAACAGGAGTTTGCGTTCTGGCACATCTTGGTGCGCGACGTTGCCTACGGGCAAATCCGCGCGCTCAGCGGGCTGGGAAGCACGTCAAGGCGGCCACCTGGCTCGAGGAGAAGGCTCGGGATCGAATTGAAGATCTGGCGGACGTGCTCGCTGTATCACACCGGCGAGGCACTGGCGCTCGCCGTGGCCGCCAACGACCGCGAAACGGCTGCGGTGCTTGCCCCATCCGCGCGCCGCTACGCGCTCCTCGCCGGGGAGCGGGCGCTGGGGCTCGACACGAAGAAGGCGTTGCCGCTGCTCGAAGAGGGCGCTCGAGCTCACCCCAGAGCAGGACAGCGAGTACGCCGTGGTGCAGGCGCGGTGGGCCATGGCCGCTCGCGACGCTGGGCGCGTACGCGAGGCCACAGCCGCCCTGGAGCGGGCAAGCTCGGTGTTCAGCGAGCGCGGTGAGTTCGCTTCGGCGGCGGAGGCGCTGATTGCGCTGTCGCTCACGATCCAATACGGCGGCGCGGATCGATCAGAAATCGCCACTGTGGAGGAGGCTGTCTCACTGGCGGAGAGGGCAGGCTCGAGCGCCGTGCTCGTAGAAGCACTCTCGAGGCTGGCGACGCTTCTCTGGCTTCGAGCCGACTACGACAGCGCCCTCGCCACCGCGCAGAGCGCGGTCGAGCTCGCGGAGGAGAGCGGCGGATCATCGGCAGTCGCGCGGAGTTGCCGAGGCCTCGTGCGGTGCGAGCTCGGCGATCGCGGCGGTGTCTCCGACATCGAGGAGGCTCTCGCCGAGCTGATTGCCGAAGGCAGGGGGAGAGAGGCGGCGATGCTCCAGAACAACCTCGGCTACGCGCGATGGGCGTACGAAGGTCCTCGCATCGCACTCGGCGTGTTCGCCGGTGGAGCCGACTTCGCCACTCGCCGGGGCATTACGTCAATCGCGCAAGTTACCGCGTCCAGTCGTCTCAGCGCGTTGGTCGAGCTGGGTCTGCTCCACGACGCGGTTGCCGGTGCGGACGAGCTATTCGCGGCGCACGAGGGCGACCAGAACCTTCTAGAATATGGTTCCGCATCGGCAAGCCGCGCTCGAGCGCTGGCCGAGCTGGGAAGGACGGAGGAGGCACGCGGGAGCGCCGAGATCGCGCTGACTACGGCCCGACAGCTCGATCGGCTCGACGAGTTCGTCAATGCCGCTCTCGCGGGATCGATCGTCTACATCGACGTCGCGAGCTTCCGCGAAGCACGTCAGCTCCTCGACGAAGTCTTGCAGCTGCCCAACGTCAAAGCGTGCGCCGAGTACCCATATCGCGTGCCTGCGCTCGTCCGCGCTGCACTGGCGACGGGCGACTCGCGGCTCGCTCGAACCTTCGCGGAAGGCGTCGACGCTGTGCTCCCCATCGGTGCGCATGCACTCGCCACGGCCTCGGCGCTCCTGGCGGAGGCGGACGGCGAACGTGTTGCGGCAGCCGAGCGTTTCGCGGACGCCGCATCACGTTGGAAAACCTTCGAAGGTCGGCTCGAGCAAGCCTACGCGCTCCTCGGCCGAGGGCGGTGTTTGTCTGAGGTCGGTGGCGCCGGCGCCGACGCACCTCTCCTTGAAGCGCGTGTGCTGTTCTCCGAGAT
Organism: uncultured Actinomycetes bacterium; assembly: GCA_963830035.1. Taxonomy (GTDB): domain Bacteria; phylum Actinomycetota; class Thermoleophilia; order Gaiellales; family Gaiellaceae; genus GMQP-bins7. The sequence continues at coordinate 444,018 of CAWHKX010000004.1, forward strand.
GGGAGCACGGCCCTGCGTGGCCGAGTGCGACGCGCTGATTGCCCGCGCAAGCGCGATCGGATCGTAGGGACGGCTTGTGCGCGGTGTCACAGCGGTGACAGAATCGCTGTCGCTGCGGCGAGCGACAATGGGCTGTTCGCGGGAGAGACTGCAGCGGGCAGTCAACCACCACGAACAAGAAGGAGGAGCACCATGACCGACAAGCAGAAAGAGCCGAAGGACGCCGAGGTCGAGGGGCAGGGCATCCGCTGGGAAGCGGATGACGGCGAGCCTTCGGACGCCGGCAGCGAAGTCGCCGAGGACGCGACTGAGCGCACAAGCCAGGTCGAGGGTCACCCGTGGAGATACGAGCCGACCAAGGACGTGGATGGGCAAAGCTTCAAGCTCAAGGGCGAGCTGGCCAAGGATGTCGAGGGCCACCCGCTCAAGTGGGGCGACAAGGCCGAGCCGGCCCAGGAGGTCGAGGGTCACCCGCTCAGGTTCGGCGACGAAGCCGAGCCGGCCGAGGACGTCTCCAAGTAGAACGCGCGAGGTCGAGGGACAAGGGCGAAGTGGATCTAGCGTCCATGCGGGCGAGGGTTAGCGACGGGCGGTTTTCCGCCGCCCGTCGCCTTGAACCGAGACGCCCTCTGACCTAAAAGGGCTGGTCGTATGCGGCGACTGCTCGATCGGCTCGGAACTCCCGTGACCGCTCTCCGCGGTCTCGCGGGCAATCGCGACCTTCGCCTTATCCAGCTCGCCTACGCGGCTCGGAGGTCGGGAGCTGGATCGCCGTCGTCGCGCTGAGCGTCGTCTCCTTCTCCGACGGCGGTCTTACCGGTGTCGGGCTCGTGCTGGGGCTCAGAATGCTTGCGCCGACGCTGGCCGCTCCCTTCATGGGCGTGCTTGCGGACCGCCTCCCGAGGCGGCAGGTGATGATCGCCGCCGACCTCGTGCGGTTCGTTCTCGTCGGCCTCGCCGCCGTAATTGTCTGGGCAGACGGCCCGCTCCTCGTCGTCTACGCGATCACGAGCCTCGTCTCGGTTGCGACCACCGCCTTCCGCCCGGCGCAGGCGGCGCTCCTGCCGTCGCTGGCGCGGACGCCGGATAGACTGACTGCGTCAGCGATCTCATCGACCATCGAGAGCGTGATGTCGTTCGGCGGCCCGGCGCTCGGTGGAGTCATCGTCGCCAGCGCGGATGCCGGAACTGCGTTCGCAGTCACCGCAGCCATGTTCCTCTGGTCGGCTCTCCTGCTCCTCGGCGTCCACGAGCCGAAACGCCAGGCGCGCGAGGACGACGAAGCTCAGGAGGCGAGCGGCATCGTGGCCGAGCTGGGCGTGGGCGCTAGGACGCTTGTCGCCGACCGTCGGGTCGGATTGCTGGTCGGGCTGATCGGAGCGCAGGTGCTCGTGGCCGGCGCGTTCCTCGTGCTCGTCACGGGAGTAGCGTTCGAGACCCTCGAAGGCGGCGAGAAACAGCTCGGACTCCTGCTCTCGGCGCTCGGTGTGGGTGGTGTGCTCGGTGCCGGCGTCTCGCTCGGCCTCATCGGGTCACGTCTCACAAGGAGCTTCGCGGTCGGGGTGGTTCTCTGGGGTGTCCCGATCGCGCTCCTCGCCATCTGGCAATCGTCCTTCGGCGCGTTCGTCCTCGTCGCCCTCGTCGGCTTCGCGAACACGCTCGTCGACGTGGCGGCGTTCACGCTTCTGCAGCGCGCGGTTCCGGACGACGTTCTCGCGCGCGTGTTCGGGATCCTCGAGAGCATCATGTACGGGGCGACCGTGGCAGGTGCGCTCGCGGCTCCGGCGCTCATCGGAGTGGTCGGGCTCGACGCTTCGCTCGTCGTGACCGGTCTCTTCCTACTCGTCGTTGTCGCCCTGACGTGGCCGTTGCTTCGCGGGCTCGACATCGCGCCGAAGCCCTCCGAGGAGACCCTCGCCCTGCTCGGCAGCGTTCCCTTCCTCGCGTCGGCTTCCGCCGACCGCGCTCGAGCATCTGGCCGGGGCACTCCGCTCGTCGAGGGTCGCTGGCGGCCAGGTCGTCTTCGAGGAAGGGGAAGCAGGCGATCGCTTCTATCTCGTCGCAGATGGCCGGGTCTCGGTGGCCGCAGACGGCCAGCTGATCCACGAGGGCGAGCGCGGGTACTTCTTCGGCGAGATCGCGCTGCTGCGGGACGAGCCCCGCATGGCGACCGTGACCGCGACGACCGACTTGGAGCTGCTCGCGCTCGAGCGCGACGAGTTCCTCGGCGCGGTCACGGGCTACTCCGAGAGCTCCACGGCGGCGGATGCCGTGGTTGCGTCGCGGTTGCGTGCCTCCCGACCGGCGTTGCTCGAGCTGTAGAGAATGTCGCCTGCGATGGATGACCTCTTCCGAGCGGCTGCCGCCGCGGCGGCGCTGGGTACGGACGAGCGGCACGGCGCGTTGCTCCAATCGATCACCGATGTCGCCCGGGCGCTCTTTCGCGCAGAAGCGTCGACGATCTTCCTCCGTGATGAGCTCACGGACGAGCTCGTGTTCGCCGCGGTCTCGGGGACGGGCGAGAAGAGCCTCATCGGGTCGCGACTGCCGCCGAACACCGGCATTGCGGGTTGGACGCTGACGACGAAGCAGCCGCTCGCAATCGACGATCTCAAACGAGACCCGCGTTTCGCACACGACTCCGCCGAGTCGATCGGTTACGTGCCGAACGCGTTGATCGCCGTGCCCATCCTGCTCCAGGACACGGGCGTCGGCGTTCTGGAAGTGCTCGACCCGAATCTCGGTCGTACCGTGGGCCAGGGTGACCTCGCGCTGCTGGGGCTCTTCGCGGAGCAGGCGGCGATCGCGCTCGACATTGTGCGGCACGCGCGAGAGGCGCAGAGCGCACTCGACGGGCTGGAGGGGCCGGCCGCCAGCGCCGCACGTCTGGCGTCACTCGTTTCGGACCGCGACGACGCCGTCGCTTGGACGCGCGCTCTCGATGCTCTTTCCGACGCTCTCGGGGGAGATCGCTGACAGCGGACGAGACGACTGGGTGGGCGCACGACGTCCTGCCCGCCTGGGGTCTGACGGCGGGCGAGGGAGAAGCCCTCACCCCGAGCCACTCCGGGAGCCGTTACCAGGGAATGGGCGTTCGGCGGAGCTACGGGAAAGGGAGTTCGCGTCTGCATCCTCGACTCCGGGATCGACACCGGACATCCCCTGGTCGGTGACGTCGAGCGCTCCGTGACGGTGCTCGAGGACGACGAGCGGCCGGTGATCGTGGACGATGACGAGGGAGATGTCAGCGGCCACGGAACGGCCTGTGCGGGGATCATCCGCTCGCTCGCTCCGGAGGTGACCCTGGGCAGCGCGCGAGTGCTCGGGTCGGACGTGAACGGGCGCTTCGCAACCCTTGAGGCCGGCATCGCGTGGGCGATCGAAGACCGCTGGGACATCGTCAACCTGAGCCTGTCCGTACGCAGCCGCGAGTTCGCGCTCGACCTCGCGGAGCTCGCGGATCGAGCGTCGCACGCGGGCACGGTGCTCGTCTGCTCCGCCCACAACCTGCCTGTGGAGAGCTATCCATGGCGCTTCGCCTCCGTCGTGTCGGTGGGAAGCCACGATGCGGACGACCGGAGCTCCTCTACTACAACCCGAACCGCCCGTGGAGTTCTATGCGCGCGGCGTCAACGTGCCCATCGCGTGGCCGGGTGGCGGAACTGCGACGGCAACCGGGAACAGCTTCGCGGCGCCGCACGTCAGCGGGTTTCTGGCGCTCATCCGCTCGAAGCATCCGGCCTGACGCCTTCGACCTCAAGGCGGTCCTCATCGAGTGGCCGCGAACGTACGCGACGATCTCGTCGAGGAGTCGGCGTACCGTGCGCCTCTGTGACCGCTATCCGTTGAATCTCGAGGCTTGGCCCTCGACTTCGCCGGCTCGAACTTGACCAGAGTCGCGGCCCCCTCGACCTCGGGCGCGAACGTGACCTTGAGGCCGCGCTCCTCGACCTCCACGTGCGGCCTCCAGTTGACGCGAGCGCCTGGCCCTCGATCTCGGCGGGGGGCTCGCAACTGATCCTTACTCCATGACCCTCGACCTCGGACACGGGCTCGAGCCTGATCTTGCTCGCATGCCACACCTCGGCATCGGGCTCGAACCTGACCTTGCTTACCTGCCCCTCGACTTCGGCAGGCGGCTCGGCCTTGATCTTGAAACCCTGGCCCTCGACCTCGGCCGGCTCGAACTTGATCCTGAGGCTCGCGCCCTCGACCTCGGTGGGCTCGAACCTGACCTTTGAGAACTGCCCCTCGACCTCCGCCACCTCGAACCTGATCTTCACAACATGGCCCTCGACCTCGAACCTGACCTTGGACGCGTGGCCTTCGACCTCGAACGTGTGCTCCTCGCCCATCGGGATGCCTCCTCTGCCCGTTGCCGCTACGCGCCGCTGAGTCTGGATGCCGCGGCGTGATGTGTCCAGCCCACTGGCGACAGCGCTTGTGTCACCGCGGGCACACTTCGTAGGCCTGCGCAATGGAGTTCGAGGTGTTCAGGGATGTTCCGGCCGACCACGTTCGCGAGCTTCTCTCGATCGCGCGGCGGCGCAGGTTCAAGCGCGAGGAGGTCGTCTTCCACCATGGAGACCCGCGGACTCCCTGCAGCTGATCGTCAAGGGGCACTTCGCTTCGAAGCTTGTAACCCCGCTCGGGCAGTCGGCGATGATCGCAGTCCACGGGCCGGGCGATGCGTTCGGCGAGCTGGCTCTGCTGGCCACGGGATCGCGCCGGTCGGCGACCGTCTCCGCGCTCGAGGACGCCGAGACGTTCAGCGTCGTCCGGGACGAGTTCTTCCGCCTCAGCGCGCGACATCCGGGCGTGAAGGACTGCCTGCTCGCGGTACTGGCCGAGCAGATCCGTCGAGCCAACGAGCGGATCATGGTCGCGCTTACTGCGACGCGGACGAGCGCGTTCGCTGGGCGCTCCTCAGCTCGCTCGGGCGTACGGCGGCGAGGACATCGCGATCCCGCTTACGCGGAGCAGCTGGCCGAATACGCCGGCACCGCTCGCGGGCCCTCACCGCGTCCTGCAGGAGGAGGCGGCGCGCGGGGCCATCACCCTCGAGCGCGGTCGCGTGCGCGTTGTCGCGCTTGGCGAGCTCCGAACGCCGTGTCGCAGCGTGCCGCGCCTCTGAGAGGCGAGCCGACCTACCCTCCGGAACCGTCACCTTTTCTGTCACCGACGTCGAGGGCTCGACCAAGCTCGTGGAGGAGTGACGTCCGTGTGTGCGTGTCCGGGACGAACACTCTTGCCGCGATACAAACGTGCGAGAACCGCTTCAATATCGCATGCACGCTCCCCTGGCGCGGCCGAGGGATGCGTGAGCGGAGTGTCCTTGACTGGCGCAAAGCCGCCTGCACGTCGACACGGAGCGTTAGCGTAGCGCTCGGCGAGACGACTTATGCGTATGACCAGTGCCATAGCGAAAGTGCCGTCGCCTCCCCGAGACCTCCGAGCGTGGATCGCGCTCCTCGAGCGTGAGGGCGAGCTTCGGCGCATCTCCACTGAGGTCGACCCCGACCTCGAGATCACCGAGATCGTCGACCGCGTCGTCAAGTCCGGCGGGCCGGCGCTCCTGTTCGAGAACCCGAAGGGATCGAAGCATCCGCTCCTGATCAATCAGTTCGGCAGCGAGCGGCGCATGTGCCTCGCGTTCGGCGTCGAGAAGCTCGACGACGTCGGGGAAAAGCTCGGCGACGTCCTCGATATGCAGCCCCCGAAGGGCCTCAGGGAGAAGGTCAAGGGTCTGCTCAAGCTGAAGTCGGTCGCGGACTCGATGCCGAAGACTGTCTCCAAGGGGTCGTGCCAGGAGATCGTCCTCCAGGGCGACGACATCGATCTCGGGAACCTTCCGATCCAGCGCTGCTGGCCGGGCGACCCCGCGCCGTTCATCACGCTGCCCGCCGTGATCACGCAGGACCCGAACACGGGCGTGCGCAACGTCGGCATGTACCGGATGCAGGTCAACGACAGGAGCTCGACCTTCATGCACTGGCAGATGCACAAAGACGGTCGTGCCGACCTGCTCGCGGCCGAGGATGGCCGCATCCCGGTCGCGGTCGCGATCGGGCTCGACCCCATCACCGCTTACTCGGCGTCGGCGCCGCTCCCGAAGCATCTCGACGAATTCATGCTCGCAGGTTTCCTCCGCGGCTCCCCGGTCGAGCTCGTTCGCTGCAAGACGATCGACCTCGAGGTGCCCGCGAACGCCGAGATCGTCCTGGAGGGACACGTCTCGAAGGACGACGTAGGCATCGAGGGCCCGTTCGGGGATCACACGGGCTACTACTCGCACGCCGAGCCGTTCCCGATCTTCCGGATCTCAGCGCTGACCATGCGGCGCGACGCGATCTACTCCTCGATCGTCGTCGGCAAGCCACCCGCGGAGGACGCCTGGCTCGGGAAAGCGACCGAGCGGATCTTCCTGCCCGCGGTCAAGATGACGCTGCCCGAGCTCGTCGACTACGACCTTCCGGTCGCCGGCGCGTTCCACAACTGCGCGATCGTCTCGATCCGTAAGACGTTTCCCGGACATGCGCAGAAGGTCATGCACGCGCTCTGGGGGCTCGGGATGCTGTCGCTTACGAAGTCGATCGTGGTCGTGGACGAGCACGTGAACGTGCACGACTACAACGACGTGTTCTTCCGCGTGACCGCGAACGTCGACCCCAAGCGTGACGTCCTCATCTCGGAGGGCCCGCTCGATCACCTGGATCACGCGCCCGGGCGACAGTTCTACGGCGGAAAGATCGGCATCGACGCCACGCACAAGCTTCCGGAGGAGGACGCTCGTGTCTGGCCCGAGGAGATCGTCATGTCCGACGACATCCGGCAACGGGTTTCCCAACGCTGGGCCGAGTACGGAATCGCCTCTCCTGACGCGCGCCCCCACGACCAGTAAGAATCCATGCGTCAGCCGATACGTCGTTGACAGCGGCGACGGCCGAGAGATTGAATCCAGACCTGGTCTGCGTTGAGCACTAACGGTCCCGACACCCCACACGTTCCCGGGCCTAGCCTCTGGCCGATCGGGTTCGCGATCGGGGTGGCCTGCCTCCTGCTCGGCCTCGTCATCAGCTGGATCGTGGCGGCGATCGGCGCCATCCTCGCGGTCGTCTTCGGGATCCTCTGGGCGCTCGACGTCACACGTGACGTGCGCGGCGACGTGCCCGCGATCCCGCCGGAGTCCCGCGCGGCGGCGGCGGTTCAGGTCGCGCCCGAGGTCGAAGGGCCGGAGGAGCCGCTTCCGGCGTACACCCGATCTCGCTTCCTGGAGGCGTCGCTGATCGGGCTCTCGGCCGGCATGGGCGCGGTTCTCACGCTCCCCGTGCTCGGCTTCATGGTGCTCCCGTCCTTCACGAACGTCGACGAGGACGAGGTCGACCTCGGCCCGATCGACAACTTCCCCGAGGGGGAGTACGTGATCGCGACGTATCTCTCGAAGCCGGAGCAGGGCGAGGTCTCCCGCCGGACCGCATTCGTGCGCAGAAACGAGGACACGGACGCGGGCGAGCCCAGCTTCACGATCCTCTACAGCCGCTGCGTCCATCTCGGCTGCCCCGTCCAGCCGAACGGGCCGATCGACGAGGACGCGATGACGAAGGTGAAGGACGTCGAGCTCAGGCCGGTGCTCGCCCAGTCCTTCGGCTGCCCGTGCCATGGCGGGCAGTACAACTCGGAAGGCAACCGCACCGCCGGGCCGCCGGTGCGCTCGCTCGATCGCTACGCGTTCTCGATCCGCAACGGCAACCTCGTCCTCGGCGATCTGTTCGCGGTCGGGAACGTCTCCGGGACGGGTGCGACCGCGACCATTGCCAGATACCCGTGGTCGGTGCCAGGCACGCACGTCGACGGGCTCGAGGCGTGGCTCTATCCGATCGTTCCGAGCCAGGTGACGGGCTGATGGCCTACAAGCGCAGGACGAGGAAACAGACCGCCGTCGACCTGGCCGTGCTTGCACCGCTCGACTGGGTCGACGAGCGCACCGGAGCCGTTCGCGGCACGAAGTGGTTCCTCTTCCGCAACGTCCCTCGGGACATCAGCTGGGCGCAGACTCTCGGTTTCGGCACCTTGATCGCATTCGCCGTCCAGGCGCTGACCGGAGCGATCCTGGCGATGTACTACAAGCCGGCGTCCGAGATCGATCCGACGACGGGCAAGCCGCTCGCCTACACGTCGATCCAGCACATCACCAACGACCTGACGCTCGGCTGGCTCGTGCGCGGGATGCACCGCTGGGGCGCGAGCGTCTTCGTGATCCTCCTCTTCATGCACATGGGCCGCGTCTTCCTGTTCGGTGCGTACAAGTACCCCCGCGAGCTGCAGTGGATCACCGGCGTTCTGATCCTCGTCATGGGGATGCTCATGGGCTTCACCGGCTACCTGCTGCCCTGGGACCAGACCGCGTACTGGGCGACTGTCGTCGGCATCAACCTGAACGGCACCGCGCCCTTCGCCGGCCCCTGGCTCTCGCAGTTCCTGGCCGGCGGCCCCGAGATCGGCTCGGACACGCTCGCCAAGTGGTACGCGCTGCACATGCTGCTCATTCCCGGTGCGCTGATCGCGCTCATCGGCATCCATCTCTACCTCGTCGCGCGGCTCGGGATCACGTCGCCTCCGTGGTCACGTGAGGCCGCTGGGCGCGAGCGCCCGCTGCGCAAGCCGACCGGCGCCCGGGCAGGACTCGTCCGGCGGGGGAGCGACAAGTAATGGCCAAGGGACTCGGCGAGCAGAATCGCGAGTGGTTCGCTCGTTACAAGGACGACGTCAAGAAGGAGGGCAAGGCCTTCTTCCCGAGGGCCATGCTGCACGACACCGTCATGGGGTTCGTGGTCGTCGGCGTGATCATCGGCCTTGCGGTCATCTGGTACTACGGCGCCGGCGACTCGCCCGAAGGCGAGGTCGGTCTCGAGCCGGGGATTCTCGGACCGTTGTACGCCGAGCCTGCGGAGCCCGGGACGACGGACTTCATCCCGCGTCCGGACTGGTACTTCTACTTCCTCTTCTACCTCCTCCGGATCTTCGAATGGCCCGAGACGGTGGTCATCGCGACGGTCGGAATCCCGACGGTCCTCCTCGTGCTCCTCCTCGGCCTGCCGTTCTACGATCGGCGGCGCGAGCGGCGTCCGTCCCGGCGCCCGGTCGCGATGGTCGCTGCGCTGTTGACCGTCCTCTCGATGGGAGTGCTGACGTACAAGGGAGCAACCGCGGAGGAGTCGCTGGGCTCGACGTTGATCGCCGACGGCGTTCCGGCCGAGTGGGCAGAAGAGCAGGGGTTCGCAGGCAACGAGCAAGCGGAGGCGGGCGCGACGCTCTTCGCCCAGGCCGGGTGCCTGCAGTGCCACATCTATCTCGGTTTCGGAGCCGGGGCCTTGGGCGCCCCCGATCTCTCCGAGATCGGTCAGACCAACGACGCCGAGTACTTCGTGCAGTACCTCGCAAATCCGTCGCGCTTCGGGAACAACGTGATGGGCTCGTACTCGTACCTCGGAGAGGAGAACCTCGCCGCGCTCGGCGCCTTCCTGGAAGCCTCGAAGGGCGGCGAGTCCGAATCGCCGTAGTGCGAGGCATGCCTCGTCCTGGTCCCGCAGCGCCCGGATACCCTTGAACCGTGCGCATTTTCCTCGGCGTGACCGGCGCCTCGGGCGCTCCGTACGCCGAGCGCTTGCTTCGCGCTCTCGTCGCCGCTGACTGCGAGGTCGGGCTCTCGGCGTCGCGCTCCGGGATCGAGGTCATCGCCACCGAGCTCTATGGCGATCCTTCCATCTCGCGCGAGGAGGTGCTCGAGCGCTTCGTCGGAGATGCGGGATCGAGCGTCAGGATCTACGGCGAAGGCGACTTCAAGAGCCCCTACGCGAGCGGGTCGGCGAAGGTCGACGGGTACGTGATCTGTCCCTGCTCGATGGCGACAGTGGGCACCCTCGCCTCCGGCGCGATGCAGAACCTCATCCACCGCGCTGCCTCGGTCGCTCTCAAGGAGCGCCGTAAGCTCGTGCTCGTTCCACGCGAGACGCCGCTGTCCTCGATTCATCTCCGCGGGCTCGCGACGCTGAACGAGGCCGGTGCCGTCATCCTCTTCGCCGCGCCGGGCTTCTACCACGCTCCCGAGACGATCGACGATCTCGTGGACTTCCTCGTGGCGCGCTGCCTCGACCAGTTGGGAATCGACAACGTGCTCGCAAAGCGTTGGGGCGAGTCGTGACCCACGAGACCGGACGGCTCCCTTCCGACGAGGTGCGCGGGATGTTCGACCGCATCGCGCCGGTCTACGACGTGATGAACCGGGTGATGACGGTCGGGCTCGACGGGCGCTGGCGTCGCCTCGCAGCGCGTCAGGTCGTGTGGCCCGGAGACCGGGTGCTCGATGCCTGCTGTGGCACCGGAGACCTCGCGATCGAGGCCGAACGCCGCGGAGGGAAGGTGGTCGGCGTCGACTTCTCCGGGCACATGCTCGAGCGCGCGCGGCGCAAGTCGGGAACGATCGAATGGATTCAGGGGGACGCACTCGCGCTGCCGTTTCCGGACGGGGACTTCGACGTGGTGACCGTCGGCTTCGGGGTGCGCAACCTCGACGATCTCGAGAGCGGCCTCCGCGAGCTTCATCGCGTTCTCCGACCGGGGGGCAGGGTGGCCGTGCTGGAGATCACGCGCCCGCGTGGGCTCCTGCGCCCGTTCTTTCGGCTCTGGTTCGACGTCCTCGTGCCGTTCGCCGGCAAGGTGCTTCCGGGCGGCAAGGCCTACACGTATCTCCCCGCGAGCGTTCGCCGCTTTCCAGGTCCCGGCGATCTTGCCCAGCTGTTCGTCTCGGCCGGCTTCGAGGACGTGCGCTACCGGCTGCTCGGCGGAGGGAGCGTGGCTCTGCACACGGCGATGCGGCTATGAGCATCGTTCGCCTTCGGCAAACGATCGTGGGGGAAACCATGTTTCCCCCACGGGCCCCCTTCTTCTTGAAAGCGTGGGGAACCTCCCGGTTCCCCACACCCCTCCACGCTCATAGACGCGGAGCGGGTCCATGAGCACGCAGGCTCTCCTCCAGGAGGCAAAGCCGTACCTCGAGGAGCTCGAGCAGCGACTCGAGCTCGCGGTCGAGCGGTACCCCGGGCTCGTGGCGAGGGTCGGCAGGGACGCCGTCGCCTCGGGCGGCAAGCGCCTGCGGCCGCTACTCGTCCACCTCACCTCGCCGGACCGGGAGCGTGCGCTTCGCTGCGGCGTCGCGGTCGAGCTTGCCCACGTGGCGACACTCGTCCACGACGACGTGATCGACGGAGCGGAGCTCAGGCGTGGGCACTCCTCCGCGTGGCACGCGCACGGTGAGCTTGCGGCGCGTGCGGGGGGCGACTATCTGTTCTCGCGCGCGTTTGCCGAGCTCGCGGGCGGCGGCGATCTCGAAGGTGTCGACATCCTTGCGCGCGCCTGCCTCGCGATCGCGCGCGGCGAGGCGATGCAGCAGCGACAGGCGCACGACCCCGAGACGCCGATCGACGCCTACCTCGAGCGGATATCCCTGAAGACCGGGAAGCTCTTCGAGGCATCGTGCTTCCTCGGCTCGCGAGACGAACGGCTCGGGGAGTTCGGGCTGGCGCTCGGCATCGCCTTCCAGATCGCAGACGACATCCTCGACTGCGTCGGCGACACCATCGAGACCGGAAAGATCCCGGGCGCCGATCTGCGGGAGGGTGTGCCTACCCTTCCGCTGATTCTCGCTGCGCGGGAGGACGATGTCGTGCGGCGCGCGCTTGAAGGGGGCCCGCTCGAGGGCGCGCTCGTGCGCGTTGCCGGGACCAGCGCCCTCGACCGGTCCAGGGCAATGGCCTTGGACTACGCTAGGAAGGCGCGGGAGCTCCTACGGGACGAGCCCGAACTGGAGGCCCTCACGCACATCGTCATCGACCGAGAGCGGTGAGAAGTGGCTGTCGCCGAGCTGAGGACTCTGGAGCCGATCCGCGAGAAGATCGGGGTCGGTGAACGTCTCGGATTCGAGGACGGGCTCGCACTCCTCGAGTCGGATGACCTGCTCGCCCTCGGCGAGCTCGCGGATCTCGCGCGCCGCGTCCGGGGAGGAACCGACGAGGTCTTCTTCGTGCAGAACCTCTACCTGAACCAGACGAACGTCTGCCGCGTGAAGTGCAAGTTCTGCGCGTTCGCAGCGACGCAGAAGCAGGCGCAGGCCTACACGATCACGGCCGAGGAGCTCGTCGAGGACGTCCTCCACCAGCGCGAGGCAACCGGCTTCACCGAGATCCACATGGTCAACGGCGAGAACCCGCACGTCGACTTCGAGTTCTACCGGGGTACGATCGCCTCGCTGCACGAGGCGCTTCCCGACGTGCATCTCAAGTGCTTCACGGCCTCCGAGATCCACCACATGACCACGCTCTCCGGTCTCACCCACGAGGAGGTCCTCCGGGAGCTCAAGGATGCGGGACTGGGGTCACTTCCGGGCGGGGGAGCGGAGGTGTTCGCCGATCGCGTACGTCGTCTCGTCGCCCCGGGCAAGGAGCACCCGGACATCTGGTTCCACGTCCACGACACCGCGCACTCACTCGGCATCCCGACGCACTGCACCATGCTCTACGGACACGTCGAGACGTACGAGGAACGGGTCGACCACTTCATTCGGCTGCGCGAGCAGCAGGACAAGACGGGCGGCTTCCTCGCGTTCATTCCACTCGCCTTCCACCCCGAGAACACGGTCTTCGAGCGGCGCGGCTGGCGGCACACGACCGGCTCCGACGACCTGAAGATGCTCGCAGTCGCACGCCTCCTGCTCGACAACATCGCGAACATCAAGGCGTACTGGATCATGATGGGGATGCCGCTGGCGGCGGTTGCCCTCCACTTCGGCGCGAACGACGTGCAGGGAACGGTCGTGCGCGAGGAGATCTTCCATGCCGCCGGGGCCGTGACCGAGACCGAGCAGAAGGTCGACGAGCTCGTGCGCTTCGTGCGCGAGGCAGGACGGATTCCGGTGCAGCGTGACACGCTCTACCGCGAGCTCCGGCGGTGGTGAACGAATGAGCCGCTCGGCCAAGAAGGCTCCCGCCACCGAGATCGTCGAGAAGCGGCCTCTGTACGTCATGACTGCCTACGGCCTCGGGATTCTGGGCGCCCTCGTCCTGATTGCGTCCGCCCTCTTCACGCTCGGTGGCTCCCTGAACTCGGAGGACACAGCCGTGAGCATCTCGCCGCTCGCGATCGTCGTCTGGGGCGGGCTCGTCGTGATCGCCGTTGCGACCTGGCTCTTGCGCCGATCGGGCCGGCTGTGATCCGTCTCGGCCGCATCAGCTACGTGAACATGGCGCCGGTCTTCTACGGCCTCGAGGCCGAGGTCGAGGAGGTCGTCGGCGTCCCCACCGAGCTCAACCGGATGCTGCTCGACGGCGAGATCGACATCGCGCCGATCCCGTCCATCGAGTACGCGCGGAACCATGACCGGCTGCGGATCCTGCCACGTCTCTGCGTCTCCTCCGAGGGCGCCATCGACTCGATCCAACTCGTGACCCGCCTGCCCTTCGGCCAGGTGAGGTCGGTGGCCGTCACGCCGGAGAGCGCAACTTCGGTCGTGCTCGTCCGCATCTTGCTCCCGAAAGCGGAGATCCTCCCCCTGGGAATGGACGCGGACGCGACGCTCCTGATCGGGGATGCGGCCCTCAAGAGCGCCTTCGAGAATCCCACGCCGCACTTCGACCTCGGGCGCCTCTGGCTCGAGCGGACAGGACTACCGATGGTGTTCGCCGTCTGGGCCGCGCCCGAGCCGCTCGCCGACGGGCTCGCCGATCTCGAGCACGCGCTGGTTGCGTCCGTACGGCTCGCCCGTTCGGAGCCGGAGCGCCTCGCGCAGCAAGCGAGCAAGACATACGGCTATCCGCCCGGCTTCATGGCCCGCTACTTCGAGAAGCTTCGCTACAGCTTCGGCCCGCGCGAGCGCGCCGGGCTCTTCACGTTCCTCGAGATGGCCCGGGATGCCGGCGAGCTCGCGCACGTCCCCGAGCTTCGCTTCGTGCGCGAGGAGGTCCCCGCGTGACGGTCGCGACGACGCCAAGTAACAGTCTGTTACTTGGCGAGATCCTCGAGAAGGCACTCGACGGCGAGCGGATCTCGGACGAGGAGGCGAGCAGGCTTCTTCGCTCGCGCGACCTCGTTGCGATCGGCCGCGTCGCGAACGAGCTCCGCAACCGCGTCACCGACCCCACGAAGGTGACGTTCATCGTCGATCGGAACCTCAACTACACGAATGTCTGTGTCACCGACTGTGACTTCTGCGCGTTCTACCGGCGCCCCGGCGATCAGCGCGAGTCGTATCTCCTCCCCAAGCCGGTCATCTACAAGAAGGTCGAGGAGACGCTCGCGATCGGCGGCACCGGGCTGCTCATGCAGGGGGGGCATCACCCCGATCTCGGGATCGACTACTACGAGGATCTGTTCCGCTCGATCAAGGCGCGCTACAAGATCCACCTGCACGCGCTCTCGCCGCCCGAGATCCAGCACGTCGCGAGGCGCTCCAAGCTCACCGTCGCCGAAACACTCGCGCGTCTGCGGGACGCGGGACTCGACTCGGTTCCCGGGGGCGGCGCGGAAGTCCTGGTCGACCGGGTCCGGGCGATCATCGCGCCCAAGAAGACGACGTCGGACGAATGGCTCGACGTCATGCGCCAGGCGCATCGGCTCGGCATGTCGACGACGGCGACGATGATGTACGGACACGTGGAGACGCTCGAGGAGCGCGTCGAGCACATGCGCCGCATCCGCGAGTTGCAGGACGAGACGCGTGGCTTCAGAGCGTTCATCTCGTGGACGTTCCAGCGGGACGGCAACCGGCTCGACGACGTCGTCTCCGACGACGACCGGCCGACCTCGTTCGACTACCTGCTCACGCAGGCCGTCTCTCGCATCTACCTCGACAACGTGCAACACATCCAGTCGTCCTGGGTCACGCAGGGGCTGAAGATCGGCCAGGTCGCGCTCGGTTTCGGCGCGGACGACATGGGGTCCGTGATGATCGAGGAGAACGTCGTCTCGGCCGCCGGCACGACGTATCGCACGACCACCGACGAGCTCGTCCACCTGATCCGCTCGCTCGGGAAGATCCCCGTCCAGCGCGACACGCTGTACCGCGAGGTGAAGGTCTTCGCCTAGGGCCGGGCATGCCCGGGCCTTACAGTCCTCGGGCGCATGGAGACGGACCACACCGCGGTTGAACGCCGACTTCTCGACGAAGCGCTCCGGCCGGACGCCGTTGCGCTCGACGCGGGTTGCGGCCGAACGACCCGGCTACGCCACTATCGCGACCGCATCGCCCGGCTCGTCGGGGTCGATGCGGACGAAGAGGCAGGGCGTGCGAATCCGTACCTCGACGAGTTTCTCCGGGCCGACCTCGACGACTCGTTGCCGTTCGACGACGCGAGCTTCGATCTGGTCTACGCCAACTTCGTGGTCGAGCATCTTGCGTCTCCGGATCGGGCGTTCACCGAATGGCGTCGTGTCCTGCGCCCTGGCGGAAGCCTCGTCCTGTTGACGAGCAACCGCGCGAGCCCGCTGATGGCGGCCGCGGACCGGCTGCCGGAGCGCGTGCGGTTGACGATCAAGCGACGCGGAGCGGGAGCAGCCGAGCGCGACGTGTACCCGACGCAGTACCTCGCGAACACTCCGAAGCGGCTCGCACAGGCCACGACTGCGGCCGGCTTCGAGGCCGTCGCGGTCGAGTACGTGGGCACCCTGCATCGCTACGGAGCACGCGTGCCGGGTGCTGCGCCGCTTCTCGAGACCGTCGAGGGACTCCTGCCGGCCGAGCGTCGCTCGACGATCGTCGCGGCCTACCGCTAGCGACCGGCGCTGTTCGGGTCCTGTAAGAGCCTGCAAATCGCGGCATTGAGTTGAGGTACCCTCGACCGCGCCGTGCTTCGCCTCCTGGTGTCCTCCGCGGTCGTCGCTCTCGCCGCGGCTCTGCTCGTCGCTCCTGCCGCCGCGCAGCCCGCACAGCTCTTCCCCGGAACGAGCTACGAGAGCGGAGTCCAGTTCACGCCGCACGGGCCGGTCGCGATCCACGTCGTCCGCGGCCCGCGGCCCGTCGGTCTCTACCGGCTCCGCCCGGTTCTCTCGAACGAGTCCGTCGTGCGGCGCGAGACGCTCTCGGCGATGCAGCGGAGAGTCGGGACCCAGGGCACCGTCGTGGGCGTCAACGGCGATCTCTTTGCCTGGGCCGACGGGAGGCCGAGCGGCATCCTCATGCGCGACGGTGTCCTCGTCAGCCCCCCCAACGGCCAGCGCTCGAGCGCCGGCATCACGCTCGACGGCATGCTCGACGTGAGACGCATCAAGTTCTTCGGGACCTGGCGTGGAGGTGGTCAGCGCCGCGCTCTCAACGAGTTCAACAAGGCGCCTGGAAAGAACGGCATCGCACTCTTCACGTCCGACTACGGGACTTCCACCCCGCGGATCTCCGGCTCGTTTGCGGCGGTTCTCTCCGGCTTTCCGGCTTCGACGCCCAACACCGACATCGCTTCCACGGTGGCGAGCACCTCACAGAGCGGATCGGTGGGGATCGCACCCGGAACGGCCGTGCTCGTCGCCCGCGGAATTGCGGCGGCGAAGCTCCAGGCGGAGGCTCCGGTCGGCACGCCCGTGGCGCTCCGGCTCATCCTCCAGCCGGGGTGGGACACGGTCGGCGACGCCATCGGCGGCGGACCCGTGCTCGTCCGCAACGGCAGGCCGGTGTACCGCGCAAACGAGGCATTCGAGACCTCGCTCTTGGCACCGAGACATCCCCGCACGGCAATCGGACAGACGGCAGACGGGCGCATTCTCCTCGTCGCGGTCGACGGTCGCCAGTCCGGGTACTCGGTGGGCATGACGACGTTCGAGATGGCCCAGACCCTCGTCCGGCTCGGAGCCGTCCGGGGGATGCAGCTCGACGGCGGAGGATCGACGACCCTCGCGTTCGACGGGAAGATCCTGAACCGGCCTTCCGACAAGTCCGAGCGCCCGATCTCGAACGCGCTGATGCTCTTCTACTACGGCGTCTACGCCTTGCCGCCGCTCGTATCCGTTGTCTCTCCGAACGGAGACGGCGTCGCGGAGGAGCAGGCGCTCTCGTTCAAGGTCGTGCGACCGTCGAACGTCACCGTCACGCTCACGGCGCCGGACGGCACCGTCGCACTTTCCGAGACCGCCGCGCGGGTGCCTGGCACCTACCAGGTGCCGTTTCCGCCGGCGCCGACGCCCGCACCCCCGCCGGACCCGAGCCTCCCGCCGCCGCCCACGCCCGAGCCGCTTCCACCGATCGAGGGCCGCTGGACGCTCAGCGTGAACTCCGTCGACGACCAGGGTCTGACGTCGTCGGCGGTCCGGCGCTTCGCGGTGAACTCCACGCTCGGGTTCCCGAAGCTGGAACCCGTGCGCCTGGCGCTGCCGCCGCGAGGCGCAAACGCCACCGTCCGCTGGACGCAGACACGGGCGGCTCGGGTCAAGGTCACGGTGGAGACGATCGAGGGTGTCCTCATCCGCGTGACCGCGCTCCGCCGTTTCGAGCCAGGAGCGCAGGCGGTGGTCTGGAACGGCCGGCAGGCGAACGGAAAGCTCGCCGCGGGTGGTCGCTACCTCGTTCGCGTCACGGCGGAGAACGACCTCGGGAGCGTCTCGCTCGAGCAGCCGCTCACGGTTCGTCGAGTCCGATAACCGCGGGTCCGATCCATACACTCCTGCGGTGCTCGTCGCCTCCATCCTGAGCGAGATCACGGAGGCGATCACCTCCACCATCGGCGACTACGGCCTCTACGCCGTATTCCTCCTGATGCTGATCGACGCCGTCCTGCCGGCGGCGAGCGAAGTGGTGATGGTCTACGGGGGCGCGGTCGCTGCCGGAGCCTTCGCGGATCAGGAGGTCGTGCTCTTCGGACGCACGATCGAGGAGGGATTTCCGGCCTACGTCGCAATCGCGCTGGCGGGAACGATCGGCTACACGATCGGCGCCGCCGGAGGGTGGGCGATCGGGCTCTACGGTGGGCGCCCTACCTCGAGCGTCACGGACGCTGGCTGCACCTGGACAAGAAGCGGCTCGACCGCGCCGAGCGCTGGTTCGAGCGCTGGGAGGACTGGGCGGTCTTCCTCGGTCGGCTGACTCCGGTCGTCCGGTCGTTCGTCTCCATTCCCGCGGGGGTCATGGAGACGCCGTTCGTCCGCTACATCCTGCTGACGCTGGCAGGTTCGGCGATCTGGTGCTTCGCCTTCGCGGGCGCGGGGCTGGCCGCGGGCGAGAGCTGGGAGGACTTCCACCATGCGTTCCGCTATCTCGAGTACCTCGTGGCAGCGGCGATCGTGGTCGTCGATCGTCTGGCTCGTCGTGCACGTGCTCCGGCGCCGGCGAGAGCGTTCCGCCGAGGAGCCTCCCGGCGTCTGAGGAAGAGAAGGGCGACTCCCCCGAGCTACACTCGCGCGCGTGACGCAGCAGATCCCCCTCATCGACGTGAAGGCGCAGTACGCGCCGCTGATCCCCCAGATCAAGCAGGCGATCGACGACGTTCTCGAGAGCGGACAGTTCGTCTTCGGGCCGAACGTCAGTGCGTTCGAGGAGGAGGCAGCACGCTATCTCGGTGTCCGCGAGACGATCGGTGTCGGGAACGGCACGGACGCGATCATCCTCGTGCTGAACGCGCTCGAGATCGGCGCCGGGGACGAGGTGATCTGTCCGGCGTTCACGTTCTACGCCACCGCAGAGGCGATCGCGCGTGTCGGTGCGACGCCGGTGTTCGCAGACATCGATCCGCACACGCTCAACCTCGACCCGGACCGCGTCGCACAACGCGTGACGAGCCGCACGAAGGCGATCATGCCGGTGCACCTGTTCGGGCGGCCCGCGCCACTTGCCGAGCTGGCCGAGCTCGGGCTGCCGTTGATCGAAGACGCCGCGCAGGCCTTCGGCTCCTCGGAGATCGCGGGAGCGGGCATCGCGTCGACCTTCAGCTTCTATCCCACGAAGAACCTCTTCGGCCTCGGCGACGGAGGACTCGTCGCGACCGACGATGCAGAGCTCGCGGAGCGCGTCCGCATGCTGCGCTTCCATGGCTCGAAGGCGAAGCGCATCTTCGAGTACATCGGAACCAATTCGAGGCTGGACGAGATCCAGGCGGCAGCGCTCCGCATCTTCCTGCGCGAGCTCGATCGCTGGACCGTGTTGCGTCGGGAAGCTGCCGAGCGGTATCGAAGCCTCGGTCTCGGTGAGGCCTGCGAGGTTCCGGCCGACGAGCCTGGCCACGTATATCACCTCTTCGTGTCGCGATCGCCTCAACGGGACGAGATCCGCGCCGCGCTCACGGAGGCCGAGATCGGAAGCGCCGACTACTACTTGCCTCCGCTCCACCTCCAGCCGGCGCTTCGCTACCTCGGATATTCGGAAGGCGACCTTCCCGAGACCGAGCGTGCGGCGAACGAGAACTTCTCGGTCCCGCTCTGGGCCGGGATCACCGCGGAGCAACAGGAGCGGGTCGTCGACAGGGTTCGCTCGGCGGTCGGCGTTCCGGCGTAGTCGATGCGCTCTCCGATCAACCGACACCGACTCTGGCAGGTTGCCGCCGACGCCCTGCTGGTCGCCGCCGCCTGGACGGTCGCGTGGTACGTCCGCTTCGACGGCGACACCGGCCCCGTCTACTACGACCGCTATCTCGACTGGGACGTCTTCGCGCTGATCCTCGCGATCAAGCTGCCGATGTTCTTCGCGTTCGGGTTCTACAACCGCTGGTGGCGCTACGTCTCGACCCAGGACATGTGGGGGGTCGTCCGCGGGGTCGCTGCTGCTTCGGTCGCAGCCTTTCTCGTCTTCACCCTGCTCGACTTCCACCCCGCGAGCGTCCCGCGTGGCATCTGGTTCGTCGATCTCCTCGTGCTGCTCGCATTCGTGGCAGGAGCGCGCCTGCTCGCGCGCACCCTGATCGAGCGGCCGTCGGCCGGGACTCTCGTGGCGCGCGGCAAGGAGGTCGTGCTCGTCGGCGCCGGAGATGCCTCACAGCTGATCCTGCGAGAGATGCTGAAGAACCCGGCGCTCGGCTACACGCCGATCGGCCTGGTCGACGACGACCCGCGCAAGAAGAACCTGCGTTTGCATGGAATTCGGGTGCTCGGCACCACCGCCGAGCTCCCCCAGCTGCTCCGGGACCGCCGCCCGGACGAGCTCCTCATAGCGATTCCTTCCGCTTCGGGTGAGGTGCGCGAGCGCATCGTGGAGATCGCACGCAAGGAGAACGTGCCGGTCAATACGCTTCCCGGCCTGCCGGAGCTGATCACCGGCGACTTCAACCTGACGGGGCAGATCCGCCCGGTCGAGGTCGAGGACCTGCTCGGCCGCGAGCCGGTGGAGGTCGACATCGACTCCATCGCCGACTATCTCACCGGCGAGGTCGTGCTCGTCACCGGGGCGGGAGGCTCGATCGGGTCCGAGCTTTGCCGCCAGATCGCGCGGATCGGCCCGACCCGTCTCGTGCTCGTCGACAACTCCGAGTCCGGGCTGTTCGAGATCGAGCGAGAGCTGGTCGACGAACGCGGGTTCCGCGCGACCGCCGCCGTTCTCGCAGATGCCGGCAACGCGACGAAGATCAGGCAGGTCTTCGAGAAGTACCGGCCGGCCGTCGTCTTCCACGCAGCGGCGTACAAGCACGTCGCGCTCGTCGAGGCGAACCCGGTCGAGGCCGTCCGCAACAACACGCTGATGACCAGGACGGTGGCCGATGTCGCCGTCGAGTTCGAGGCGAAGCGCTTCGTGCTCGTGTCCACGGACAAGGCGGTGAATCCTCGAGGCGTCATGGGCCAGACGAAGGCACTCTGCGAGTGGATCGTCGAGGGCTGGGGGCATCGGGAGGACACGTCCACGCGTTTCTGCGGAGTCCGCTTCGGCAACGTGCTCGGCTCGTCCGGCAGCCTCATCCCGATCTTTCGAAAGCAGATTGCGCGCGGCGGCCCGGTCACCGTGACGCATCCGGAGATGACGCGCTACTTCATGACGATTCCCGAGGCGGTTCAGCTCGTGATCCAGGCCGGGGCGATCGGTGGGCGCGGCCAGGTCTACGTGCTCGACATGGGCGAGCCGGTGAAGATCGCCGACCTCGCGGACACGATGATCCGGCTGTCGGGGAAGGAGCCAGGCCGAGACATCGCTGTCGAGCTCGTCGGCGCGCGTCCCGGCGAGAAGCTGCACGAGGAGCTCTGGTCGACATCCGAGACCGTCACGCCTTCGAGTCATGAGGCGATCCTGCTCGTGACCAGGCCTCCGATCGACGCCGCCTGGCTCGAGGAGCAGCTCGACGCGCTCGAGGGCCTCGTCGAGGAAGGCGAGACGCTCGAGCTCGTCGGACGCCTGAACACGCTCGTCGGAGCCCCGCGCCGTGCGCTCGTCTCCGGAGACGGAGCGGGCGCCGTAAGGACGGCGCCCGCATCCGAGTCGTTCTAGCTCTTCTACCTACGAGCCCGGAGCTCGCAGCAGTAGCAGCTGTCCGTTCTCGCGCTTCTGGATCGCTGGTGGATCGTTGCCACCGGGAATCTCCGTGTCCCAGCCGTGCGCCTGGACGTCCACGAGAAACGCGCCGGGGCCGAACACCGCCGAGGCGTCCACGATGCCGCTCGACTCCCACGCGCCTCGGTTGAAGGTCGGAGCGCCCGGAATCGCCTGGTTCACCTCGGCGACCACCTGCTCCACGCCCGTGGAGAACGGATATCGCCAGATCCGGGCGTTCGTCGCGTCCGGGAATGCGGCCGACTGCGCGTTGTGCGAGCCGGTGTCCTCCTGGATGTAGAGACCTTCGGTCGTCGTCTCGAGGTTGTCCGGCTGATGAACGGCTGCCGTGCTGTTGTAGCCGAGCGCGTCGAAGTTCGCGCCCGGAAGAATGTCGAGGGTCGCTCCTTCGAGCGGATTCGAGCCCAGCGTGAGCTTGAAGATGCGGCCGTTCATGTACGGGCCTCCACCGGTAGCGCTCCGTTCGAGCCGAGTCCAGCCGGCGATCGCCGACGGCTTCGCGCGCGGCTCTCCGGTGTCCGCGAGGTAGACGACCTTCGACATTCCGGGTCGCCGGTCGTAGGCGATGTCCTCGACCCGGATGAACTGGAACACGTTGTTGCTCGTTGCTCCAGTGCTCGAGCACCCACTGCGGGCCGTCGGGCATGGCTGCCGTCGCAGGCTTCGGGTACGGCGGCATCGTGGTCGGGGAGGCCGAGGGGAGCGGGTAGCCGAAGTCCGCCGACGTCACTTCGCTGCCGTCGTCGGCGTCCTTGCCCGTCGCGATCTCGCGCGGCACCTCGATGAAGCGACCGGGGATCGGATCCATCGCTTCGGTCACGTCGCCGTAGTCGTTGATCGCCGGGTTGTCGGCGACGAACGCATAGAGCTTGCCTCTGTCATCCCACACGTCCGCGCCGCTCGCGGCCTTGTACATGTAGAGCTGCGACGCCGGAGCATCGAAGGTGTCGTCACCCGAAAGGACGACCGGGTAGCCGTAGCTCGGGATGCCAACCGAGTTCTCGTGGTTGTGCCGGCCCATGCCGTAGATCGACTTGTACGCGCCGCTCCTCACGTCGTACGCGACGACGACCCCGGCCTGCTCGGTGTTGGGAGTCGCGAGCGTCAACCCGGGTTCCCAGGAGTCCGTCTGCCGGAGGACGATGTCGCGAGCCTCTTCGTTCGTGAGCAGCAGCTCACGCTCGAAGCCGTGTTCGGCGCCGACCAGGAAGTTCGAGCAGAAACGCTGGTATCCGGCGCTCTGCGGGATCACGTACTCGCCTCTGAGCACGCCGGCACTGTTCTGGTTCAGGCGCAGCTTGCTGATCGTCGAGTTGATGTGATCCTGCCGCGTGGCAGGAAACGGCACGAGGGACGTCTCGTGGTTCACCAGGATGTCGGCCGTCCCCTGGCCGTTGATCCTCTCGATGGCGATCCCGTCCGGGAGCGCCTCGAACGTGTAGCCGCTTCCGAGCGTGTCACCGACGGAGATGATCGCCTCCGTCGTCCACCCGTTACGCCCGTCGAGCATCTCGTCGACGCTCGTCGTGAAGCCGCCGTTTGCCGCCGCGGCTGTTGTCGCGAGCACGGCTACGAGCGCGATCGCGCCCATCGCCAATGTGATTCCAAGTCGTCTCATTCTCCCCTCCCGAGAAGTCGTTGCGCCCATGGACCTAAGCAGATCGTGCGCGTGCCACCAAGTGACAAAGGGTCACAAAGCGGTGAGCATGAGGTCGACCAGCAGCGCAGGGTCTCGAACGACGCGTTGCTGCGTCTGACCGCGCTTGCGTACCGGCAATGCGTCCGCCGAGGTGAGGACTCCGAGTCTGCCGTCATGGATGAGCATCTCGTCTACCGCACCCGGCCGACCCGCAAACGTCGTGTACACCGGCACGCCCAGGGCGACTGCCTCACGGTTCATCGTCCCTCCTGCCGAGACGACCAGATCGGCGCACGCGACGAGGCTCTGAGCATCGATCGCGTGCTGAGGCACTACGAGCGACGGGAGATCCAGCTCCGCGATCGCCTTTCGTTGCGCGGTCGTGCGGGGAAGCACGACGGTTTGCACGGAAGGATCCGAGCCGAGTCGATCTGCGAGCAAGGCGCCGAAGAGAGGATTGTCGTGTAGGTGGTACAGGGAGACGTCGGGCGGCGTGCGTGCGACGACGAGAATTCTCTGCTCGTCCAAGCCGAGCTGCGTGAGGACCGAGCGGTCCGGCTCGAAGCCTGCGAGGTAGTACTCCTCCTTCAATCCCGGGTAGCGGCGCACCTTGCGCTCGCGTGCGCCCAGGGAGTCGAGCCGATCCTGCGGTATCGCCTCCGGCACCACGACGCGATTCGCAGCACGACACCCGAGCCCGTGCTGCACGCGGGCGAACTCGTAGTCGAAGACATATGCGGCTGGGATTCCGAGTGAGCGGGCGGCGAGCGGAAGCTCGTGCGACGCGTGCGAAAGGGCAATGTCGAACCTTCGCGGCTTCGCGAAGCTCCGAAGGGCCGGAAGCCGCGAGGCCATCGCACGCGCCTTTCCCCAGGCACCTGCGCCGCCGTGGGGCGGCCCGACGACCTCATGTCGGATCCCGTGCAGCCGGAGGAGCTCGATCGTCTGCGCGTAGTCGCGGGTGGTCACGTCGACGTCGTGCCCGCGGCTCTCGAGAATCGCGATCAGAGGACGAAAGAACGGCACCTGGGGAGAGTTCGAGACGTCGATCCAGACGCGCACGGACTGACCCTAGATGCTCGCCGGCCCTTCGAACGCAACGGTGTGGTCTACAACTGGCAGTCGCATTCGACTACTTGGTGTAGACAAGAGCTCATACCTCGTGCAGACTCGAGTGATGCCGATGATCGAGGCGAATCCCTTTCGCATCGCCGGTGAGCTGCTCCCCGAGGAGATGATCGATCGAGAGGACACGGCCCTGCGTCTGCTCGCACTGGCGGCAGGAGGTCACTCGTCGCGGCTGGTGGCGCCGCGACGCTACGGAAAGACGAGTCTGCTTCGCCGTGTGCTCTCGCACGCGTCGGGCGACGGATGGGCGACGGCTCTGGTCGACCTGGAGGGCGTTCTTTCGCTTTCGAGCGTCGTCGTCCGCATCGAGCGCGCGTACGACCGCGAGCTGAAGGGAACGCTGAGGCGGACCGTCGACTCCCTCTTCCGCGCCTGGCAGGTCGGGTTGTCGCTGGGTGCCGGCGGGTTCACGGCGACCCTGCAGTCGAATCCGCGGGTCGATGTCGAGAGCGTCCTTCTCCGTCTTCTCGACCTTCCCGCGAAGCTCCACGACCGAACCGGCGCTCGCAGCCTCGTCGCCTTCGACGAGTTCCAGGACCTGCTTCGCGTCGACGGCGCGGACGGAATCCTGCGGAGCGTGCTCCAGCACCAGACGTCGGTCGCGTCGTACGCGTTCTCCGGCTCCGCCCCCACGTTGATGGAGCGACTGTTCCAAGATCCCTCGCGTCCGTTGCTCGAGCACGCGGTCTCCGTCGAGCTCGGGCCGTTGCGGTTGGATCCGACGGCGATGTACCTGGAGGAGCGCTTCCGGCGAACCGAGCGCGACGTCGGCAACGCCCTCGACCCGTTGCTGGCCTTCACCCGAGGACACCCGCAACGGACGATGCTCGTCGCGCACCACCTCTGGGAGCTCGTGCCACGCCAGTCGATCGCCGACGAGGCAGCGTTCGTCGACGCGCGCGAGCGGGCGCTCGCCCATGCCGAGACCGCACTGCGCGCCCGTTGGGAGTCGCTGGCGGTCAACGAGCAGCGAGTCTCGCTCGCGCTCGCGACCAGAGCTCAGAATCTGTACGCGGAGGACACCCTGCGCGTTCTCGGCCTCAAGAAGGGCAGCGTCGACCGCGCGCTGGCCGGCCTCATCGGGAAAGCCGAGGCGCACCGAACGCCGCATGGGCCGGAGCTCACGGATCCCCTGCTCGAGCACTGGCTCGCCGAACGCGGCCTCTACTGAGCTGCCGGATAAGCTTTCCTTATGGATACGCGACAGCTTGCGGCGTTCTGCACGGTCGTCGAGCGACGCAGCTTCTCTCAGGCGGCCGAGCGGCTCGGCGTCACGCAGCCGGCGGTCTCCCTGCAGATACGCGCGCTCGAGAAGCGGGTCGGTACGCAGCTCCTCGACCGCTCCGGGCGGCGTGTAGAGCCGACCGAGGCAGGCTGGCGTCTCTATCGCGGGGCGCAGCGCATGCTGGCGCTCGAAGACCAGCTGGTCTCGGAGCTCGCGGCGACGGCCGAGGGGGAGATCGCGGGCGACCTCGTGCTCGGCGCATCCACCGGACCCGCCGCGATCGTCGTCCCGGTGCTGCTCGGCGAGTTCCAGCGCGAGCATCCCGACGTGCGCGTGTTTCTCACGGTGTCCGACACCCACACCGTCATCGAGCGGGTCGCCGACCGCGAGCTCGAGCTCGGTATCGTCGGCGCGTCGCGGCGGCACCGGGGCGTTCGCTTCGAGCCGTTCTTCTCCGACCAGGTGATCCTCGCCTGCCCGCCGGGACACCGCTTCGCAGGACGCACCGTGACCCTCGACGAGCTGCGCGAGGAGACGCTGATCCTGATGCAGGAGGGCGCCGGCGTGCGGCAGATCGTCGAGGACGCGCTCCGGCGTCTCGGAGTTCGCCTACGTGACCTCGACGTCCGGCTCGAGCTCGGTCTTCAGGAGTCCGTGCGCCGTGCCGTCGAGGCGGGATTCGGCGTGACGTTCATCTCGCGCACGGCTGTCGAGTCAGAGCTGGCCGACGGCCGCCTCGCCGAAGCCAGGGTCGAGGGTCTCGAAGCGACCCGAGTGATCTCGCTTGCCTCGGCTGCCGGGAGGACGCGCACGCGGGTCGCAGAGGCGTTCGTCGAGTTTGCAGAGAAGCGCGTCTCGTGATCGTCTTCGAACTCGCAGGTTGACTCACGACGTCTTCGGACGGACGATGTGGTGATGCTGGTCGAGTACGCGAGCTTGGTCGCTGCGATGGCGGTGCTGACCGCCTCGCTGACCGGTGCCTTCGGCCAGAAGCTGTCGGTGCTTCCGACCTCGAGCGGAGCTGCCATCTCCGGCTTGAATGCCGCAGCCGGCGCACAGAAAGTGCCTGCAGGAGGCGCGCGGACGGCTTACAAGAAGGCCCCGTACTCCAAGCCGGTGTTGAAGTACCTCTACGCCGTGGGCTGGATCGGAGGCAAGAAGAGCCCGCTCTCCTGCCTGTTCGCACGAACCCAGCCGAAGGAGACGGAGCAGGAGGCGCTGGGGGAGATCAAGAAGAACCCGAAGCTCGTGAAGCAGCTCGGTCGTGTCCACGTCGGCCAGAAGCTCGCGGCCTCGGTCGTGGTGAAGGGGATCGCCTCGGCGTGTAGCTGAGCAGCTCAGCCCCAAGTTACAACTTGTAACTTGGTGGATTACGCGGCTTCGGGCGCAGGCTGCCGCCGGCCGCCCATCACCCGGCGCAGGCTGACGACACCGAGCACGTTCGAGCCCTCGACCACGGGCAGGTGGCGGAAGCCGTTGTCGAGCATCACCTGGGCGGCGTCGTCGAGCGTCATGTCGGCCGTCGCCGTCATCGGATCCGGGGTCATCCATCCGCGCACGCGGGCGTCGCTCGTGTGCACGCGAGCGGCCATCGCCCGGAGCATGTCGCGCTCGGTGAGGATGCCGATCAGCCGGCCGAAGTCCTTGACGACGACCGCGCCGGTGTTCTGACTGGTCATGCGCTCGGCCACCTCGCCGAGCGTGTCTTCAGGAGCGACGGTGATGAAGTTCGACCTGAGGATGTCGGCCAGCGTGCCCATGGATCGGGCGAGTGTACAGCCCTTGCGCGGCAGCGACCTTCGAATAACACTTGGTAATGACAGGAATAAGGAAATCGGCTAGGATCCAGCTTGTGCGAAGCCGCGATCCCTTCGACGTGCTCGTGATCGGCAGCGGTGCCTCCGGTCTTGCGGCGGCCGTCTCGGCCGAGCGAGCGGGAGCGTGCGTGGCGCTCGCAACCAAGACCACGCTGCAAGCGTGCAACTCCGCGAAGGCGCAGGGCGGGATCCAGGCTGCGTTCGGCGCCGACGACTCGCCCGAGATCCACGCCGAGGACGTCATGCGAAGCTCGCACCAGACAGCCGATCCGAGACTCGTCGAAGTCTTGACGAGCGAGGCTCCGTCCGCGATTCACTGGCTGGAGGAGGTTGGAGTCGAGTTCACTCGGTCGAACGGCGGATATCGGCTCGCGCGCTGTGGCGGCGCCACACGACACCGTCTGCTGCAGGTCGGCGATCGCACGGGGCACGCGATCACGAAGGCTTTGCGTGAGGCATACGAGTCCAGCGGCGGAACCGAGCTCCCCCAGCACGCGCTCATGAGCCTTCGAGAGCGAGAGAACGGCTGGACGGCAACGTTCGAGACGAAGGACGACACGACGGTCGACATCGATGCGGCATCGATCGTCCTCGCCGCGGGCGGGCGCTGTTACCTCGAGGCCGAGACGCGGGGCGAGCTTTCGACGAACCATCCGAACGCGACGGGCGAGGTGACCCGGATCGCGCTCGAGGCGGGCGCAGAGGCGCGAGATCTCGACGCGCTCCAGTATCACCCGAACGGCGGCGCGTGGCCGAGCACGATGCAGGGGTACTCCATCCCCGAGACGACCCGCGCCTACGGCGCCGTGCTCCTGAACGCCGATGGCGAGGAGTTCACGGACTCGCTCGGTGCACGCGATACCGTCTCGCAGGCGATCGTCGACGAGGTCGACAAGGGGAAGGGCGTCTTGACCCCGGACGGCCGCCCCGCCGTCTGGCTCGACACGACGCGTATTTCCGAGGAAGACGCCGAGATCTCGCTGCCGTACATGCTCCGCCGCTATCGCGGAGCCGGCATCGACCCGCTCGAGGAGAAGATCTACACCTACCCCGTTCTCCACTACCAGAACGGCGGGCTCGTGATCGACGAGCACGGCGAGACGACGCTCCAGGGCGTCTTCGCCTGCGGCGAGATCGCGGGCGGGACGCACGGGAGGAACCGCATGATGGGAAATTCGCTCCTCGAGTGCACCGTCTTCGGGCGGCGCGCGGGGAAAGCCGCGGCCGAGCGGGCGCAAGCATGAGCACGGTGACGACGACGGATCTGGACAGCGCAGTACGGGACGCGGCCGCGCACCTCTACGTCTGGGCACTCAAGGACATCCCGCAGGATCTGCGAGACGCTCTCGCCGCAGCGGCCAAGACGGAGACGTCGGTCCCCGGCCAGCGCGTCCTGCAGACCATCCTCCGCAACGTCAACGTCGCGGAGGAGGAGAAAAACCTCGTCTGCCAGGACACGGGTATCGCCGTCTACTACTGCCGCGTCGGGGAGCACTTTCCGTTACATCCCGCTCGGATCTACGCAGCGCTGAAGGAGGGCACGGAGCGCGCGACGATCGAGCATCCGCTCCGCTCCAACACCGTCCACACGCTCACGCGCGAGAACACCGGACAGAACGTCGGCTACCGCGTCCCGATCGTGCACTGGGACTTCGTCCCGGACTGGGACGGCCTGGACGTGAAGTGCGTGCCAAAGGGGTCGGGCTCCGAGAACATGAGCTTCTTGAAGATGTGCGTCCCCGCGGACGGCGTTCGCGGGATCAAGGAGTTCGTCCTCGACTCGATCGTCGGCGCAGGCGGAAAGCCGTGTCCTCCCGGGATCGTCGGGGTCGGGATCGGCGGCTCGGCCGACTACGCGATGCACCTGGCGAAGGAAGCGATCGCGCGACCGGTCGGCACCCGCAACGAGGATCCTCTCGTCGCCGAGCTCGAGGACGACCTGTACGGGCTTCTGAACGAGACCGGGATCGGCCCGATGGGCCTCGGTGGAGACGTGACCGTGCTCTCGGTGCACGTCGAGCACGCGGACACGCACATGACGCTCAACCCTGTGGCCGTCAACTACCAGTGCTGGGCCGCACGCCGCGCCTCGGCGCACGTCGCCGCCGACGGTTCCATCGAGTACGAGCGAGACGCGTGATGGCGACGCACGAGGTCACGTTCCCCGTCACCGATCCCGCCGAGATCCTGAAGCTCCGCGCCGGGGACGAGGTCGTCGTCCAGGGCCACATCATCGGGATTCGCGACCGGACCCAGGTTCGGATCTTCGACCAGGGCGTGGAGCCGCCGATGGACCTTGCAGGCGCCTTCCTCCTCCACACTGCCCCGGGCGTGCGCAAGCTCGGCCCGGGTCGCTACGAGAAGATCTGCATCGGGACGACGACGAGCGCACGCATGGTGCGCTTCACCGAGCCGCTCGGCGAGCAGTACGGCGTGCGCGCGATCTGCGGCAAGGGCGGATTCCCGGACGACGCGATCGAGCCGATGCGACGCCTGGGGATGGTCTACTTCGCGATCGTCGGTGGCGCTGCGGCGCTCGAGACCACGCAGATCGAGGAGATCGAGGAGGTCGCCTGGGAAGAGCTCATGCCCGAGTGCCTCTGGAAGTTCCGGGTCAAGGACTTCGGCCCGCTCACCGTCGGCATCGACGCCCACGGGGGCTCCCTCTACCGCGACGTGCAGGAGCGCGCCCGCAAGAAGCTGGAGGAGATCTATGCACGACTATGACGGC
Organism: uncultured Actinomycetes bacterium; assembly: GCA_963830035.1. Taxonomy (GTDB): domain Bacteria; phylum Actinomycetota; class Thermoleophilia; order Gaiellales; family Gaiellaceae; genus GMQP-bins7. Next base: position 474,054 of record CAWHKX010000004.1, read on the forward strand.
AACTCGTTCCTCGAGATCCCCGCGCGCGAAGGCAAGCCACGCGAGCGCGGACTGACGCACGTGATGGACAAAGGGCTGAACCTGCGCGAGATCGAGGGGCTCTTCGACACCGCGGGCGAGTACGTCGACATCGTCAAGCTCGGCTGGGGCACGAGCTACGTGACCAACAACCTGGAGAAGAAGGTCGCCCTCTATCGCTCCTTCTCCACTCCCGTCGTCTGCGGCGGAACGCTGTTCGAGGCCGTCTACGGCAAGGACAAGATGGACGACTTCAAGCGCTGGCTCGAGCACTACCGCTTCTCGCACGTCGAGATCTCGGACGGGACGCTCGACATCCCGCGCGACCAGAAGCTCGAGCTCATCGCCGACTTCGCGCGCGACTTCGTCGTGCTCTCCGAGGTCGGGTCGAAGGACTCCGACGTCAATATCGCGCCGTACCTATGGGTGCAGTGGATGCGCGAGGAGCTCGATGCAGGTGCGTGGAAGGTGATCGCCGAGGGTCGCGAGGCGGGCACCGCGGGCATCTACCGCCCGACCGGTGAGCTCCGGACGGGCCTCGTGGACGAGATCGAGCACTCGATCAGCTTCCACGACCTGATCTGGGAGACGCCGACGAAGACTTCACAAGCCTGGTTCGTGCGGCACTTCGGTCCCGAGGTCAACCTCGGGAACATCCCGCCCGACGAGGTCATCGCGCTCGAGACGCTTCGCCTCGGGCTCCGCGCCGACACGTTGAAGGAGGTGCTTCTTGGCCGTCAGAGTGTCGAGCCCGCCCCGGCTCCCTGACCTCGACTTCGAGGCCATGGCCGCCGAGGAGGTCATTGCCTGGACGCACCAGTTCTTCTGGCCGCGGGTCTGCCTTACCTGCTCCTGGCAGAAGCAGTCCTCCGTGCTCGTCCACATGGTCGCGGAGCTCGGCCTGCGCATGGACACGGTCGAGCTCGACACGCACCTCTTCTTCCGCGAGTCCTACGAGACCCGCGACCAGCTGGTCGAGCGCTACCAGCTGAAGCTGATCCAGCCCGAGATCCCGACGATCGCCGAGCAGCACCGCGCCGACGGCCCGAACCTGTGGGAGCGAGATCCCGACCGCTGCTGCCACATCCGGAAGGTCGAGCCGCTCGTGAACGCGCTCGCGCCCTACGACGCGTGGATCTCGGGGATCCGGCGCGACCAGTCGCCGAGCCGCGCGGACACCCCGAAGGTGCAGTGGTCCGAGCGCTACCAGGTCTTCAAGATCCATCCGCTCGCCGACTGGGACGAGCAGCGGATCTGGTCCTATGTCAACGAGAACGACATCCCCTACAACCCCTTGCACGATGCGGGGTACCGTTCGATCGGCTGCATTCCCTGCACGCGGCCGACGCGCCCGGACGAGGAGGAGCGCGCAGGCCGCTGGGCCGGCTCCGACAAGCTGGAGTGCGGCATTCACGAAAACGCGAGATTGGAGAGAACTGCATGAGTCAGCACATCTATGCGCACGAGCATCCCGAGTCGGAGACCGACCGGGGAGGAGGGTTCACCCTCTGGTTCACGGGTCTTTCGGGTTCGGGGAAGACGACCATCGCTCACCACGTCGGCCCGGAGATGGACCGCCGCGGGCTGGTCGTCGAGTACCTCGACGGAGACACGGTGCGGACGCACCTCTCGAAGGGCCTGGGCTTCTCGAAGGAGGATCGCGACGCGCACGTCGAGCGCCTCGGCTGGGTCGCCTCGCGCATCACGCGCCACGGCGGCGCGGTGATCGTCGCAGCGATCTCCCCCTACGAGCAGGCGCGGATCAATGCCCGCGCACTGGTCGAGGAGCATGGCCCGTTCGTCGAGATCCACGTGCAGACCTCGCTCGACGAGTGCGCCCGCCGCGACGTGAACGGCCTCTATGCGAAGGCGTTCGCCGGTGAGATCAAGGGCTTCACCGGGGTCGATGACCCGTACGAGGCGCCGGCGTCTCCGGAGATCGTGGTCGACACGGAGGGAATCGATCCGGAGGAGTCCGCTGCCATCGTCATCGCGAAGCTGGAAGAGCTGGGGCTCGTGCCGGCCAAGGTGACGGCGTGACTGTCGCCGCGAGCGAGCGCCTGATCGCGCCGCACGGCGGTGTGCTCGTCGACCGCACCGGAGAGCGCCCCGACGATCTCGACGGGCTCGAGCAGGTCACGCTCACCTCGCGCGAGCTGTCGGACCTGGACATGCTTGCGTCGGGCGCGCTTTCACCGCTCGAGGGGTTCATGGGCAAGGCCGACTACGAGCGGGTCGTCGAGGAGATGCACCTCGCGAGCGGGCTTCCCTGGGCGCTCCCCGTCTGCCTTGCCGTCGAAGCCGCTCCGAGTGGTGAGCGCGTGGCGCTGACGGACGAGAGTGGAAAGCCGGTGGCGGTCCTCGATGTCGAGGAGACGTTCGAGTACGACAAGGAGCGCGAGGCGGAGAACTGCTTCCGGACGACGGACGAGGCACATCCGGGTGTCGCCCGCTTGTACTCGCAGAAGCCGCTCTATCTCGCGGGGAAAGTCACCGTCTTCGAGCGCTCGCAGCCCGAGTTCCCCGAGCTGGCCCGCGATCCCGCGGAGACGCGGCGTATCTTCGCGGAGCGCGGCTGGAAGCGCGTCGTCGGCTTCCAGACTCGCAATCCGATCCACCGAGCGCACGAGTACCTGACGAAGGTCGCACTCGAGACGGTCGACGGCCTCCTCGTCCACCCTTTGGTGGGCGACACGAAGTCGGACGACGTTCCCGTCGACGTGCGGGTCGAGTGCTACGAGACCCTGCTGGACGGCTACTACCCGGAGGACCGGGTGCTCCTCTCGGCGTTCCCAGCGGCGATGCGCTACGCCGGGCCGCGCGAGGCGATCTGGCATGCGATCTGCCGCAAGAACTACGGCTGCTCGCACTTCATCGTCGGCCGCGACCACGCCGGCGTCGGCGACTACTACGGCACCTACGACGCGCAGCTGATCTTCGACGAGTTCGAGCCCCACGAGCTCGACATCGAGCCGATGTTCTTCGAGCACACGTTCTGGTGCAACGTCTGCGGATCGATGGCGAGCACGAAGTCGTGCCCGCACGGTTCCGAGGACCGCGTGTTCCTGTCGGGGACGAAGGTGCGGGAGATGCTCGAGGCAGGGGAGATTCCGCCGGTCGAGTTCACGCGGCCCGACGTCGCCCAGGTCCTGATCAACGCGTATCGAGGGGGTCAGGTTTCAGCCTGACCGCGGTGTGAGGTTCGGAGTACCACCCTACGACGGGGTCAGGCTGCAGCCTGACCCCAGGTGACCGGTGGACTGGAAGTTCACGCTCGTCGGGCTGCTGACCGGCCTCCTTGTCGGCATGACGGGGATGGGAGGCGGGTCGCTGATGACCCCCATCCTGGTCTTCCTGTTCGGCATTCCACCCTCGACGGCGATCGGCACCGACATCGCCCACGGCGCCGCGTTCAAGTCCGTCAGCGCGGTCCAGCACCGGAGGATGGGGAACGTTCGGGCGAGGCTCGCCGGCTGGATGCTCATCGGGTCGGCGCCCGATGTCGCTGCTCGGCGTCTGGGTCAACGTGCAGCTCACGGAGCGCTACGGCGACGACGTGGAGTCGGTGCTCGGACAGGTCCTCGGCGCCGCGTTGCTCTTCGGAGCGATCGGGCTCGTGGCCAAGAGCGTCGTCCACTCCGGGGCGTCTGGCGATCCAAACTGGAAGCTCACGAACAAAGACCGGGTCGCTGCCGTCCTCATCGGCGTCCTGGGAGGCTTCATCGTCGGCCTCACCTCGGTCGGAAGCGGCGTCTTCTTCGGTCTCACCCTGCTCGTCATCTTCCCACTCAAGGCTCACAAGGTGGTCGGGACGGACATCTTCCACGCGGCGGTGCTCCTGTACGTCGCAGGCGCCGCGCACTGGGCGGCCGGGAACGTCGACTTCGGTCTGCTCTTCTGGCTCCTGCTCGGGTCGATACCGGGCGTGTTGATCGGCGGACGACTGACGCTCGCCATTCCCGAGCAGTTCCTGCGGCTCCTCCTGGCGGGAGTGCTCGGCCTGGCGGGGATCAAGCTCCTCGATGTTCCCGGCTCCGGCGTGATCGTCGTCGTCGCACTCTCGGCGGGACTTGTCGCGCTTCTCGTCTTCCTCGCGCGGCACAGCTGGATCCGCATCCAGCGCGGTCGAGACACGGGTGCGCCGTCCGCGGTCGAATAGCTCGATAGCATCGCGTTCAAGTGCGCACGGTCTGGGTGAGCTTCGACACGATCGGCCGGGCGTGCCTCGAGGCCGCCGCGGGCGCGGGTGCGCAGATCGTCGGAGTGGTAACGCTTCCCGGGCCGATCGATCCGAACCGCTCCGGCCAGTGTGCGTTCGACGAGGTCGCCGGGCGTCAGGGAGCGGTCTTGATCGAAACCGCTGACATCAATGCAGAGGAGACGCTCGAGGCGATCCGCCTGCTCGATCCGGAGCTGATCTTCGTGGTCGGCTGGTCGCAGCTCGTGCAGGCGCCGTTCCTCGCCCTCCCGCGCGACGGTGTCTTCGGAATGCATCCCACCCTTCTTCCGCGCCATCGCGGCCGGGCCGCGATTCCCTGGGCGATCCTGTCGGGGCTCGCCCGAACCGGTGTCACGCTCTTCGAGATCGTGGACGAGACGGCGGACTCCGGCGCGATCGTCGGCCAGTCCGTCGTCGAGATAGAGCCCGACGAGACCGCCGAAACGCTGTTCGAGCGGATATCGGACGCCCACGTGGAGCTCATCCGTGAGCTCGTGCCGCAATTGCTGTCGCGAACGGCGCCGCGCTCGCCGCAGGACCCCTCGCGCGCCAGCTCCTGGCCGAGGCGCAGGCCCGCCGACGGGATCATCGACTGGGAGACGCGGGCTCGCTATCTCCATGACTGGGTTCGGGCGCAGACCCGCCCCTATCCGGGGGCGTTCACGTTCCTCGGTGACGAGAAGGTCGTCGTCTGGCGGGCGCGCCCGGTCGAGCTGGAAGCGGCGGCGCCGGCCGGGACGATCGTGGCGAGCCGGCCGGAGGGGCCGGTCGTCGCGTGCGGCGAAGGTGCGCTGCTGCTCGAAGAGGTCGAGACCCATGCTTCGGAGCTCGCGGTCGGAGTGCAGCTCGGATGACGCGGGTCTTGGTCGTCGCAGCGCACCCGGACGACGAGGTCCTGGGTATGGGCGGAACCATCGCCGTCCACACGACCGCGGGCGACGAGGTGCGGGTGCTCGTCGTCACGGACGGGAGCTCGACCCAGTACCCGGGCGACTCGGCCACGCGAGCCCGGAAGGAGGAGGAGGCGCTCCGAGCCGCGTCCGAGCTGGGCGTCCAGGACTACGTCCACCTCGACCTGCCGGACATGCGACTCGACACCATGGCTCACGTCGACGTGAATCGCGTCATCGAGAATCACGTCCACGAGTTCGCGCCCGAGGTCGTCTACACCGTGCAGCCGGACGTCAACTCGGACCACCGTGTGCTCTTCGACTCCGTCGCGGTCGCCACGCGACCGACGCCAGGTCAGCCCGTACGTCGCCTCCTCACCTACGCGCCGACCTCGAGCACGGAGTGGACACCGGCCGCGGTCAACTGGTTCGTGCCCAACTGGTACGTGGACGTAACGGCCACGCTGGAACGGAAGATCGCAGCCTTCGCGCACTACGAGACGGAGCGGCGCGAATATCCGCACCCCCGGAGCGAGCGGGCGATCCGCGCGACGGCGGAGTACCACGGCACGAGCTCCGGATTCGAGCTCGCGGAGCCATTCGTCCTCGTGCGCAGCCTCGAGTCCAAGTAAGTTCTTGTCGCGGCTCCCACAGCTGCTGATCGTCCTCGCCCTGCTGGGCGCGACCGCAGCCGCTTTCGCGTTCACCGAGCGTGTGAAGCTCGAGCGAAGCCCCATTACGGGGACGAAGGTCGACCGGGTGTTCTCACCCGTCTGCGAATGTGCCCGCAACGTGGCGGTGATCTCGTTCGTGCTGCGTCGGAGAGGAACGGTCACCGTCGACATGCTGGACAGTGACGGGAGGCGGGTGCGCAGGCTCGTTCGTGACCGCGACGAGCCGAAAGGCCGCGTCTCGTACACGTGGGACGGTCGGAACGATCTCGATCAGATCATCGACGAGGGCGTCTACCGGCCTCGGGTCGAGCTCGAGGAGCGGGGACGCACGATCGTCCTCCCGAACCCGATCCGCGTTGACACGACCGCCCCGCGGATCCGACTGCTCGGTGTGCGTCCGCAGGTGTTCTCACCTGACGGGGACGGGCGACGGGACCGCGTCACGGCGCGGTACGAAACCGACGAGCTGGCACGGGCGATGATGCTCGTCGACGGCCGGCGCCGAGTTCTCTCGAAGTTTCGCTCGACGGAGGGCCAGCTCATCTGGTTCGGACGGGTGAACGGGCAGCCGGTGGCCCCTGGAACGTACGAGACCCGGCTGCGGGCTTTCGACCGCGCGGGCAACCGCTCGAGCTCGCGGAGGATCGTCCCCGTGGTGGTGCGCTACATCGAGCTCACTCGTGAGCGCATCGAGGTTCCCGCGGGACGCCGTTTCTCTGTTCGGGTCCTGACCGACGCCGTCTCCTACCGGTGGGTGTTTGCCGGGGAGCGCGGCGCTCGCCGTAAACGGATTCTCGTCCTGCGCGCGCCCGAGACTCCGGGCAACTACAGGGTCTACGTCTCGCTTCGCGGACGCTTCGCGGACAGCGCGGAGGTGGTCGTCACCGAGCCGGCAGATCCGGCAAGTTGAGCATTCCGCTCTTCGTCCTCGGTGTCAGCCGGTCCGGGACGACGCTGCTCCGCGTCGTCCTCGATCGCTCGCCGGGGATCGCCATCCCGGACGAGTCGTTCTTCATTCCACTCCTGGCCAGACGGCATCCCGGGAGCGTGGATCCCGACCGTTTTCTGGACGACCTCAGCCGGCTCCCGGCGCTGGCGGCGTGGGGTCTCTCCCTCGACGACATTGCCGCACCCCTGCGCCCCGGCATGCACGCCGGCGAGGCGATCGCCGCGATCTTCGAGACGTACGCGGCGAAGGAGGGCAAGCCGCGCTGGGGAGACAAGACGCCGATGTACATGCGTCACCTGCCGCTGCTCGAGGAGCTCTTCCCGGAAGCGCAGTACGTCCACCTCGTCCGCGACGGGCGCGACGCGGCACTCTCGTTCCTGCGCATGCCGGAGGGGACGTTCACCCGGACCTGGGCTCATCCGGAGACGCCCGTCGAGTTCGCGTGCCTCTGGCGCACCGAGGTCGAGGCGGCACGTGACCTGGGGAGGCGGGTAGGGACTTCGCGGTATCTGGAGGTTCGCTACGAGAACCTGGTAACCGGGATGGAGGCTGTGGCGACGCGGATCTGCGAGTTCGCCGGTCTTCCGTACGAGGCTTCGATGCTCGACTACGCCGGTGAGGTCGACGTGTCCGAGAAGCCACACCAGCAGCGCCTGCTCGAAGCTCCGCGACCGGGCGTTCGCGATTGGCGGACACAGATGGAGGCCGACGACCTCCGCGCGTTCGAGGCGGTCGCCGGTGAGCTCCTCTCCAGTCTCGGCTACGAGCTCTCGGCACGGCCGGAGCCGGCGACCGGCCGCGAGACGATCGCCCTCGCGCGCTACCGCCTCGCGCTAGGCGCCTGGAACGCCGCAGTCGCCGCCACTCAGCGCTCGCCTTTGTGGCGCCGGCGCCACCCTCCTGTCACGACGCCCGCTGAACGTCCCGTCCGCGGATAGCCAAGAGCCGTCCGTTGAGCGAGAAGAAGTACGTCTTCTCGGTGGCGATACCCGGCGAGTACTTGCCGAGCGGTAGCCGCCACACGATCTTCCCGTCCGACGCGCGCACGGCGTAAGTCCGTTTCTCGAGCGTCGAGACGAAGACGTTCTCGCCGATCAGGACCGGCGCGCCCAGAATCCTGCCCTCGAGCTGGGTGCTCCAGAGCTCGGAGCCGCTGGTAGCACGGAGCGCCCGGATGCGGCCGTCGAACCCGCCGACGAAGACGCGTCCTCCCGAGACTGCGGGCGTCGTGTAGCCGAGGCCTCCGACGCGGCCCGTCCAGACGGTGCTCCCGGTCTCGGCGTCGAGCGCGATCACCTTGCCCGAGCGCGCGACCGAGTACAGGCGCTGCCCGTCCGACGAAGGGCTCGCATAGAAGCTCTCGTAGCGGAAGGCGTCGCGTTTGACGTAGGTCGTCCAGAGCTCTCGCCCGGTCTTGCGGTCGAGGCACACGAACGAGCCCGCGTACGTCGTCACGCAGACGCGTCCGCCGAAGACCGCGGGGCTCGCGTTGATGCGTCCTGCGGTTCGGTAGGCCCACCGCACCTGTCCGTTGGCGGAGCGAACCGCGAAGAGGCGCCCGTCGTGGGAGCCGAAGTAGACGAGGCCGTCGACCGCGACCGGGGACGACTCGACCTTCCCTGCCGTCCGCACCTGCCAGAGCACGCGACCCTTCTCGCGGTCGAGCGCGGTGACGGTGCCTGCCTGCGAGCTGACGATCACGCGCGGACCGTCGATCGCCGGGCTGGAGGGCAGCGTCCCGCCAACCCGCCGGCGCCACTGCACCTTGCCCGACTCCGCATCCAGAGCGTACGTCGCGCCCTCGAACGTGTTGACGTAGAGATCGCCCTCGCAATAGGTGGGCGGGAACTCGATGTAGCTCCGCAGCCCGCGGGACCACAGCGGCTTCCGCGCAGGAAGACCGAGCGGAGCGTCCGGTCGCGCGAGCGAGCGCTGGGGGTCGGCACCGAACGTCCGCCAGCAGCGCACGTCGTCGGCCGGCTCCGACGGCCTCGGAGGAGGCTTCGGCACCGTGGGGTACGTGGGGACGGAAACCGTGACGTCGTCGAGCTCGGTATCGAGCGCTCCCTGCGGGCGGTCGTCGGTGAGCCCGATCGCGAGGAGAATCCCTCCCAGTGCCATCACGAGCACCGAGAGAACGAGGAGGGTCCACTTGAGAGCTCTGGGCATGAGGGTGGCCGCGGCGCCCCGGCCTCGAGTCAGTGTGCCAGCAGCGGAGGCGCTTCCCGACGGTCCGAGATACCCGCGAGCACCAGGGCGAAAACACCCCACGTCAGCGGATCCTCGAAGAAGCCCGCGTACAGCAACGAGTGCACCACGAGAACGAGGAGCACCGCCGCCAGCCCCACTCCGAAGATCCGATCTCTCCTCGTCAGGAGCCAGAGCGCCCAGGCTGCCGCAGCGAGAACCCAGAGATAGAGCGCGAAACCGACGACTCCCAGCTCCGCGAGCACCGTGAGCGGGGTCGTATGCGACGCGTTCCGGCTGGGGGAGCCCTTGCCCGATTCCTCCGCGCTTGCGCGTGGCTGGCCGCCGATCCCGACGCCCGCGAGCGGACGAGCCCGAAACGCATCGAGGGTCACGTTCACCAGTCGCGAGCGGCCGCTCGTCACGTCTCTCGCGGAGCGTCCGTTCACGGCATCCGCTGCGACCGCGGCGGCGGCCAAAGTCGCCACGAGCGCGCATGCGACCAGGAGGATCCGGAGTCGTCGGCCCAATCCGAGGAGCGCGACTGCGAACGTGACGACGAAGAGCGCCACGAAGCTCGACTGCGAGTACGAGTAGAAGAGACCCCAGAACAGGAACGCGCCCGCGACCGTCGCGGCAACGAAGTCGATCGTCCGGCCACGACGGAGGAGCACGACGACCAGGAGCACCACGATCGGCACCACCAGATACCTGCCGTACAGGCTCGGATCTTTGAAGAGCGAGGTGACGCGGAAGAACGTCGTGTACGCGTTCGCGACCTCGACATCACGCGCGAAGAAGAGCGTCCTCGTCTGCGCCTGCCAGATTCCGATCGCAGCGAACAGCGAGCCGAGTGCAACGAGCGTCAGGACGAGCGCTCGGGGAAGCCAGGATGCGAGCGGCGCGCGTGCGACGACCGCGAGGCCGGCGGTGAACGGGAAGACGAAGAACGCGAGGAAGATCGCGCCGGCCCGCTCGTCCCAGGTCCAGAGATACGACGTCCCGGCGAAGGCGACCAATGCCGCGAGTGGGAGCGCGAGCAGAAAGGCGGGCGAGGTCGGCGGCTCGCCACGAACCGTCCGGTACGCCAGTGCCAGCACCGACGCTGCCAGCACGACGTAGAGCGGGAGCAGCAGGAACGCTTCCTCGGCGCCGAGCTCGACGGGGATGCGAAATGGAGCGACCGCCAGCAGCGCGACCGGCACGATGGCGGGATAGCGCACGAGCGGAATCGCACCCAGCACGACCGCGAGGGCCCCGACGGCCACGAGCACGATCCCCTCCCGCTCGGTGAAGAGCAGCTCGAGGTCGTCGTCGCCCACGAGGTAGCGAGCAAGACCCGCCGTCCCCAGGCCCAGCAGCACGAACCCGGCGAGCGGGAGGAAGCGATCGCGGGGGAGCAGGACGAGGACGGCGCCGAGCGCCCCGAGGAGCGCTGCGGCCTGGGCGGCATCGGGGAACTCCACAGCCCGGCTACGTTACGTGTCCTGGTTGAATAGCGCGGTGCTCGACGGCCTCCATCGCGCTCTGGTGCTCGCGCCGCACACCGACGACGGCGAGCTCGGCTGTGGCGGGACGATGGCGAGGCTCGTCGAGGGCGGATGCGAGGTCCGCTACGTCGCGTTCTCGATCGCCACGCGCTCGCTGCCGGCGGGCTTCGAGCCGGATACGTTGGCGCGCGAGGTTCGAGAGGCAACGGGAGAGATCGGCATCCCCGAGAAGTGCCTGACGGTGCACGACTTCGACGTCCGCACGTTCCCCGAGCGCCGTCAGGACATCCTCGAGCTCCTCGTCGCGCTGTGGGAGGAGTGGCAGCCCGAGATCGTCTTCCAGCCTTCGCATCACGACGTTCACCAGGATCACCAGACGATCGCTCAGGAGGGTCTGCGGGCGTTCAAGCGGACCACGATTCTCGGGTACGAGGTTCCATGGAACAACTTCGACTTCTCCTACGGCGCGTACGTCGCGCTCGAGAAGCGGCACATCGAGCGCAAGGTCGCGGCGCTCGCTCGCTACGCCTCCCAGCAGCACCGGCGCTACGCCGATCCGGAGTACGTCTGGAACCTCGCGCGCGTGCACGGAGTGAACGTGAACCGCGAGTACGCGGAGTGCTTCCAGGTGTACCGGATCGTCGCGTAGCCTCTGCCGCGTGCCCGAGCTAACGCGGCGCGGACTTCTCGCGCGAGCCGGTCTCGCTGTCGGAGCTCTTGCGGTCGGTGGGCCGGAGCTCGCCGAGGCGGGCGCAGCGGCGCCCGACCTGCGCGATTGGGGTTCGGTGCGGTCGGCTTTCGAGCTCGATCGCAGTCGAATCCACCTCACCTCCTTCCTCCTCGCAACGCACCCGCGGCCGGTGGCGGACGCGATCGCCACCCACCGGCGCCGACTCGACGCCAATCCCGTCGAATACCTGCACGGCCCCGCCGGCGGTCTGAGCGCTGCCGCACGCGAGGCTGCGGGCCGCTTCCTCGGCGCCCCCGCGTCCGAGGTCGCGCTGACCGACTCGACGACCATGGGCCTCGGCCTTCTCTACACGCGTCTCGCGCTGGGGCCGGAGGACGAGGTGCTCACGACTGAGCACGACTTCTACGCCACGCACGAGTCGCTCCGGCTCTCCGGCGCGCGTGTGCGACGTATTGCGCTCTACGGCGATGCGCGTTCCGCGTCGGAGGACGAGATCGTGAGCCGCGTGCTGAGAGCGGTCACGGGACGAACGCGGGTGGTCGCCCTGACGTGGGTGCACTCCAGCAACGGCGTCCGGCTCCCGGTGCGGGCGATCGCGCGGGCGCTTCCGGAGCGAATACTCCTCTGTGTCGACGGCGTGCACGGCTTCGGCGCTCGGGGCGAGACCGTCGGAGACCTCGGCTGTGACGCGTTCGTGTCCGGCTGTCACAAGTGGCTCTACGGGCCTCGCGGGACGGGCGTGCTGTGGGCGAACGAGCGCGTCCGCGAGCTCATGCGGCCGACGATCCCGGCCTTCGACGGCGGCAGCTACAGCGCGTGGGTCGCGGGCGGCGTGCAGCAGGGAACGCCCGACGGTCCGACCCTTACACCGGGCGGGTTCCACTCCTTCGAGCACCGCTGGGCACTGCCCGAGGCCTTCGCGTTTCACCAGTCGATCGGCCGGGAGCGCGTCGAGGAGCGAGTTCGGGGCCTCGCGTCACGCCTGAAGGCTCGGCTCGCCGATGTGCGCGGCGTGCGGCTGCGGACGCCGCACTCGCCCGGGCTCTCCGCCGGGCTCGTCTGCTTCGAGGTCGCCGGCCGCGACCCCGCTCAGGTCGTCGCGCACCTCGCGTCGCGGCGCATCGTCGCGAGCGTTACGCCGTATGCGCTGCGCTACGTCCGGCTCGGGCCGGGGATCGTGAACACCCCCGAGCACGTGGACGCGGCGGTCACGGCGGTCGCATCCCTAGCGCGCCGGCCGTAGCCGCGCGCGGATCGCGTGCCGCTCGGAGGGCAGGTAAAAGCCGACGAAGGCGAGCGCGAGCGGATACGCCAGAGCGAGAACGACGGAGATAGCGAGATTCGCGTCGAGCAGCTTTCCCGCAACGACGAGCACGACGCCGACCGCCGCCGCCGTACCGACGCGGCGCCACTGGTACGGCACCGGGTAGATGCGCTGCGCCCACCAGGACATGCCCGCGAACATCGTTGCGTACGCCGCAATCGTCGCCACGGCCGCGCCCATCATCCCGTAGCGCGGGATCAGGAGCAGGTTGAGAGAGACGTTCACGCCCGCCGCGGCGCCGGTCACGACCCAGTTGAACTGGGTGCGGCGCGCCCGGCCCACGCCGATGACCACGACGATGTACGCGCCGAAGGCGACGGCCGCGAACGCAAGCGGCCCTACGACCCGCGACGACTCGGCGAACGCCGGCGCAGCGATCCAGTCCACGATCCAGGGTGAGAGGAGCGCGAGCCCGGTAGCGACCCAGGTCGTCACGAGCACGAGGTATGTGAGCACGAAGGCGTAGGTTCGTCGAGCTTCACGCTCGTCCTCGATCGAGTAGGCGAACGCCGGCCAGGCGAGCCGGAATGCGGTCAGCAGGAGCACCATCGCCGACGCGATCCGGACGCCGACGGAGTAGAGGCCGACCTCGGTCGTGTCCGCGAGTCGCACGAGGAAGAGCCGGTCGCTGAAGTTCGTGACCCAGAGGAAGAGCGCCGTCGGGATGAGCGGCACTCCGAAACGGTTCATCTCTCGGAGGAGGCTTCGATCGAACTGGAGGCCGAGCTGCTCGCGGCGATACCCGATCAGCGCCGCATACACGATCAACGTGCCGGTGAAGTTGCCGACGATGACCCCGATCGGCCCCTGGTCGAGCGCGACCACGAGGAACAACGTCATTCCGATCGTGAGCAGAATGTTCGCGAGGCTGGCCGTGACGAAGGCGACCGATCGTTCCTCGACGCGGAAGAGCGACGTGAGCTGCTCGTAGTTCATCCCCGCCCAGAGGCCGACGAAAGAGGCCATGACGAGCTCGGAGTCGTCAGTCGAGCCGAAGAGCAGGTCGGCGATGGTGCCCGACAGGATCAGGCCCGCGACGAGCCCCGCCGTCGCCATGGCCATCGTGAACCAGAAGGACGTCCGCAGCACGAGGCGCCGGTGCTCGGGCTCGGGCGAGTCGAAGTAGAAGCGGAAGAACGCGGCGTGGATTCCCATCCGGAGGACGATCCCGATGACCGTCGTGAGCGCGATGAGCGTCTCGACCTTCCCGTAGTCGGACGGCGAGAGGTAGCGCGTGTAGAGCGGCAGCAGGAGGACGGCGAGGATCCGCGAGACGAGCCCGCCGAGCCCGTAGATCGCCGAGTGCTTGCCGAGTCGCCTGAGCTCTGCTCCTAGAGCCATGTCAAGAGCACCTGACGCAATGAACGGCCATGCCGCGAGACGGCGCTGGACGCCGTGATGCAGCGTCCTCAGTCGCGCCCATATCCAGAGGATATGGGCGCTCCCTGCGTCCTTGCCTCACGACGTCCCGCATCCGTTTCGCGACGGGCGATCATCACGTCAGGTGCTCTAGAGGCGAGCGTAGAGCGCGAGCAGGCGGTCGGTGACGCGCTCGAGGTCGTGCACCTGTTCGACGTACACGCGTGACGCCTCGCCGATCCGACGACGCTCGGCGGCGTCGGCCACCAGCACCTCCAGGCGTTGACGCAGGGTCTCCTTCGAGGCGTTCACGATCGGGACGGGTGTCCCGAAGCCCGCCTCGCTGCGTGCGACCGCCTCCTCGTGCAGGAACGTCACGACCGGCTTCCCGAGCGCCATGCACTCGATCGCGAAGAGCCCGTACCAGCCCGCGTTCAGCTGGTCGACGACGATGTCGGCCTCGCGGTAGCGCTCGAACGCCTCGTCGTGGTGGAGGCCTTCGACCAGGACGAGGTCGGCGTCGAGGCCCTCGCACGCCTCGAGCACGTGCTCGGTTCCCTTGCGGCGACGTGACGAGGGCGCGTGCAGGATCACCGGTCTCGTGCGGTCGTCGGCCGGGAACGCGGGCTCGATCGAGGTGACGTCGATCCCGGGTGGGATCACCTCCGCCTCGGGCACCCAGCGGAGCGCGTCGTAGGAGCCGACGAGCTGCGCGCCGGCCTTGCTGCCGAAGGCGAGCTCGGCCGGGCTCTTGCCCCGGATGTCGGAGCCGAGGTAGTGCATGACCGACTTCTTCCGGAGCGCGCGCAGGATCGGGAACTGCACGGACTGCGGTACGAGCGTGAGGCCGAAGTAGAAGTGGAAGATGTCGGTCTTCGGGAGCAGATCGAGCAGCGCGCGCCACTGCGTGGCCTGTCGACGGACGAAGCCCGCCGCTCCGGCTCGAGCGACCGATCGGCTTCCGGGTGGAGCGTGTAGCGGTTGAACACGACGAGCTTCGCGTCGACGCCCCGAGCTCGTTGCGCCTGGACGTTCGCCCACGGGACGCCCGCGGTGTTGACGGGACAGTGGACGACCCGAAGCGCTCGGTGTCAGACACTGAATCGTGTCAAGGGAGTTTTGTGACGAAACCATGGAAATCTCTCAACAGGTCGGGTGTGAGCGATCCAGCGCCACGATGGCTAGGTGCCTCACGTTCGCCCGTTGAGGACAGGCCGGCGTTGGACATATACGTGGCAGCCGCGTCCGGCGGAGTGTCTGACACTGAGGCTCGGGTTCTCACGTCAGGTCGACGTCGTCTTCGGCGAGCTGAGCGAGCCGGCGTGCGTGGTCGGCCTCGAGCATCGCCCGCATCGTCTGTCCCATGGTCTCTCCCGGATAGACCCAGATCGCCGGATGGACGAGGATCTGGAGCCACGGGAACGTGCCCGCGCGCAGCTCCTCGTGGGGACAGCCGGACCGCCAGTGCTGGTTCGAGTCCGAGCGGTAGGTATCGGTCGCGAAATAGCGCCTCGCCGTAGGCGTTGGCGGCGCCGGGAATCTCGTCCGACAGGAACTCGGGCTTCGGGTTGTGCCAGGAGACGACCGGGTCGAAGCGCTCGTCGAGCACGACGTTCGGGTGCACGGCATGCAGGCCGACGGCATGTCCGAGCTCGCGCAGGCGAGCGATCGCCGCCACACCTTCCGAGGACGCGAGGTTGTAGAACACGGACTCGGTCATGAGCAGGTACGTGGCCTGCACCCCGAGCTCCGCTTCGAGCTCAGCCATCGACGACTGCCGCCTCGAGCGAGAGGTCGATGTCGTGGCGGAGGAAGAGATCGCCGTGCTCGGGCCCGGTGCCGAACCGGGCGAAGCGGTAGCCGCCGGCGTAGGCCGCCTCCAGGATCTCTCGGTAGTGCTCCAGGTCGAACGAGCAGGTCATCCGGCCACCTCGACGGTCAGAAGCGCTGCTGCAGCGTCCGCGCGTCGCACCGCCTCGTCGGGAGTCTCGCCGACCGCGATCACGTAGCCGCGTCGGTCGCCGTCACGGCGTACGGGCCGGATCGTCTCGCCCACCTCGAGGTAGGTGTCGGCCTGCACGACTCCTTCGGCTGCCACGACCGGTTCGAGGTGTCCTATCGAGACGACTCGTCCGGTAGGCAGCGGCCCCGGCTCGGCCGTGAAGAAGCGAATCGCGAGCGGCTGCGAGAACTGCGGGAGCGCAAGCTCGTCGCCGACCTCCTCGCCCAGGGCCTGGCGGAGCGCGATCTCGACGAGGTCGACACCCACCGCATGGCGGACGAGGTCGGCCATCTGGCCTCCCGGGATGCGTGCTGCCACCTCCACTACGGCGACACGTCCGTCCGGCGCGGCGATGAGCTGCGGGAAGGCGATGCCGTCGCGGAGCCCCAACGCCCGCACCGCGTCGACCGCGATCTGCTCGGCTCGCTCGAGCTGAGTCGGCGGGGATCGACGGGGGATAGACGTGCATCCAGCCGACCCCGAAGCCGATTCCCGGCGGGCGAAGGCGGTCGGAGAGCGTCAGCAGCGTCGTCTCGCCTCCGCGCGCGATGACGATCCCGTTCATCTCGATGCCGTCGACGAAGGCCTCGACCAGCGCTTCGTGCGTCGGCGACTCGTTCAATGCTTCTTCGAGGTCTCGTTCCAGATCCTCCATGCTGTCCACGCGGAAAACCGCGCGCTGTCCACCCGAGTCCACGGGCTTGAGAACGGCGGGAAGCCCGGACGCCGCGAGTGCCTGAGCGGCGTCCTCGGTCGAGCGAACCGCGGCGTACGAAGGCTGCGGGACTCCCGCCTCGGCGAGCACGCGGCGCATCTCGAGCTTGTGGGTCATCCGGTGCGCGGTGTTGACTCCGATACCCGGGAGGCCGAGCTCGTCCGCCACGGCGGCAACGACCGGCACGGCGCGGTCGGCCGAGACCGTCAGCACACCGTCGACGCTCTGTCGGCGGCCGACCTCGGTGACCGCGGGAACGTCGGTGAAGTCCACGACCTCGGCGACGTCGGCCGAGGCGAGCCCGGGCGCGTTCGCATTGCGATCGACGGCGACGACTCGCAGGTCGCGTGCGCGTGCGTACTCGATCGCGCGGCGCTGGTGGCGACCTGCGCCGACGAAGAGGACGGACTTCACGGCGGACGATGCTAGACGCCGAGAGCGGGGTGACTGTCACCTCCGGTGAGAATCACCAGCTTTCGCGCGTCGCTACCCGTGAGTGCGAACCGCCGGGAGAAGCCAGGGTGAAAGGCGATCCCACCGGCTGATCTGGCATCCGTTCGTTCGGCTGAACTTCGCCCAGACACGCTCTCCGTCCACCATTCCGATGACGCGTGCGACCTGCCGGCCGCCGTAGATCTCGGTGCAGACCGCGTCTCTCGGTACAGGCGCGAAGAGCTTCGCCCCGATCGCTCCGAGACGGCGGCATGCCACCGCGGGCCGCGGCAGCGTTCCGTCAGCCGGGGCGCAGCGGAGCGTCCATACCTCGCGGGTGGCCGATCTGGCCGGGTTTTCCCAGTACGTCACCTTGAGTGTCGTCTCCGCGGCGACGCCGGCGGAGCCGGATGCCGAGACGCCGAGCGCAGCACTCACCAGACACAAGATGGCAACGATGCGCACGAACCGAGAGTACCCGCAGCCGTAGTCCGGAAATCCCCTCCCTAACGGGATCCATACACCCGCTACTAGACTCGCCGCGTGTCCCTGAGCGGCAAGCGAATCGTGATCACCGGCGGGGCCGGTTTCATCGGGACGACGCTCGCGCGGCGGCTCGTCGATGCGAACGAGATCGTCGCGGTGGACAACCTGCACCGTGACTCGCTCGGCGGGACGAGCCTCGCCGACCACCCGAACTTCGACTTCGTCCATGGTGACGTGCTCGATGCGGGTCGTCTCGTCGAGCTGTTCCAAGGAGCGACGCACGTCGTCCACTGCGCCGGCATCGCCGGCGTGGACACGGTTCTCGAGAGCCCGGTCCGGACGATGCGTGTCAACGTCATCGGCACCTACAACGTGCTGGAGGCTGCTCTCGCTGCGAAGGACACGGTCGAGCGCCTGGTGGACTTCTCGACGAGCGAGGTCTTCGGTCAGCACGCGTTCAACGTCCAGGAGGCGCACGTCACGACGATCGGGTCCGTGGGCGAGGCACGCTGGACCTACGCGGTGTCGAAGCTCGCGGGGGAGCACATGGCGCACGCCTACCACGCCGAGTTCGGGCTTCCCACCACCTCCGTGCGCCCGTTCAACGTGTTCGGGCCGGGCCAGATCGGCGGTGGCGCGATCCGCGCGTTCATCGAGGCGGCGCTCGCCGGGCGCGACCTCACGATTCACGGGGACGGGTCGCAGATTCGTGCCTGGTGCTACGTCGACGACATGGTCGACGGCGCGCTGCTCGCGCTCGAGCATCCGAGCGCGGTGGGCGAGAGCTTCAACATCGGCAACGCGCGCTCCGCAGTCACGATCCACGATCTTGCGCAGCGCATCAAGCGGCTCACCGCGAGCACAGGGGAGATCACCTTCCAGCCGCTCCACTACATGGACGTCGAGCTGCGGATTCCCAACATCGACAAGGCCCGGACGTTGCTCGGATTCGAGGCCAAGGTCGACCTCGACGAGGGACTCGAGCGGACGATCGCGTGGTATCGGGAGAAGCTGGGAGCCCCCACAGCGTGAAGGAACCGATCAGGCTGGCACGCCCGGACGTCGGTGACGCGGAGCTCGCCGCGGTGGCGGAGGTGATCGAGAGCGGTCAGCTGACGATGGGCCCGAAAGTGGAGGAGTTCGAGCGAGCGCTCGCAGACGCCGTCGGCACGGCGCACGCCGCCGCGGTCTCGTCGGGCACCGCCGCGCTCCATCTCGCGCTGCTCGCGCTCGAGATCGGGCCTGGCGACGAGGTCATCGTCCCCGCTTACACGTTTCCTGCGACGGCAAACGTCGTCGAGCTCTGCGGCGCGCGAGCGGTTCTCGTGGATGTCGATCCGGACACGTTCCTCCTGGATCCCGCCGCTGTCGCCGCGGCCGTGACCCCGCGCACGCGGGCCGTCATGGCAGTTCACCTCTTCGGTCGCCCGGTCGAGTGGGAGGCGCTGCAGACCTCGGTGCCCCAAGAGGTCGTGCTCCTCGAGGACGCGGCCGGCGCGCTGGGAGCCCGTTACCGGGGAACGCCGTGTGGCGCGCTCGGCGTCGCCGCCTGTCTCTCCTTTCATCCGCGGAAGATCGTGACCACCGGCGAGGGTGGCGCGGTGACCACGGACGAGGCCGGAATCGACGCCGCGGTGCGGCGGTTTCGCCACCACGGATGGGCAACGCTCGGCGACATGCCCTCGGCGGGCTTCAACTACCGGATTCCGGACCTGCTCTGCGCGGTCGGGATCCCGCAGCTCGCCAGGCTCGAGGAGCTGCTGGCGGCGAGGGAACGTGTCGCCGTCTGGTACACGGAACGGCTAGAGCCACTGCTGCTCACACCGGCCGCGGCAGAAGGAGATCGGCACGGCTGGCAGGCGTACGTCGTCCAGCTCGAGCGGCGGGACGAGGCGCTCGCGGGGCTGCGCGGGGAGGGCATCGAGGCACAGATCGGGACCTGGGCACTGCACCGGCTCGAGCCGTACCGCTCGCAGGGCGAGTTTCCCGGTGCCGAGCGAGCGTTCGACCGCGCGCTCGCGCTCCCCTTCGCGACGACGACGACCGAGGACGAGGTCGACCGCGTCGTGTCGGCTATTGCAAAGTTCGCGTAGCCCTATTAAGTTCACTCGTGCGGGTCGCAACGAGAGGACCCGCGGACGTCGGTGGGGGTCCAGCTCTCGCGCTCCTCCCTCAGCCAACTGGGCGGAACGGCTTCCAGTTTGGCGCTCGACCCCGCCGGGGCGAGTCTCGAGGAGGACAGACCATGATGCGGCTTTGGCTCGGTATGGGCGTGGTCACGGTTGCGGCAGTCGCCACCACGGGGGCGTCAGGCGTCCCGAATAGCGGGACGATCACGACGATCGCCGGCACGGGCGTGCAGGGCTTTTCCGGGGACGGCGGCCCGGCGACGGCGGCGAAGCTGTACGCACCGGCGGGAGTGGCACTCGACGGACAAGGGAACGTATACGTCGCGACCTATCAGGATCACCGTGTGCGCAAGGTGAGCGCCGGAGGGACGATCTCCACGTTCGCCGGCACGGGCGTAGCTGGCTTCTCCGGGGACGGCGGCCAGGCGACCTCGGCGAGGCTGTATGTCCCGAAAGGCGTTGCGGTAGACGGCCAGGGGAACGTCTACATTGCCGACAGCTACAACTCCCGCGTCGCAAGGTGAGCCGGCGGGGTGATCACAACTTCGCCGGCACGGGGAAAGACGGCGGCTCTCCCGGGGACGGTGGCCCGGCGAACGGCGGCGCAAGTGCGCAATCCGTTCGGAGTGGCGGTGGACGGCTCGGGGGAACGTTTACATCGCCGACACCGACAACATGCGTGTGCGCAAGGTAAGTGCAGGCGGGACGATCACCACGATCGCCGGCACCGGCGTGCAGGGCTTTTCCGGGGACGGCGGCCCGGCCACCGCGGCGCTGCTGCGCTTCCCGGACGCGGTCGCAGTGGACGGACAGGGAAACGTCTACATCGCAGATCGCGAAAACCACCGCGTTCGGAAAGTCACCCCAGTGGGACGATCAGGACGTTCGCGGGTACGGGGGCGAACGGCTTTTCGGAGACGGCGGTCCGCCACTTCGGCGCGGCTTCAACTCCCGCGTGGAGTCGTGCTCGACGGGCGCGGGAACGTCTACATCGCAGACGGGAACTCGCGCGTGCGCAAAGTGAGCACAGACGGGACGATCTCGACGCTCGCCGGCGGTGGACGGGCCTCTCCGGGGAAGGTGGCCCGGCGACCGCTGCACAGCTGTGCTGTGTTTGGGGCGTCGCGGTGGACGGAAGAGGAAACGTCTACTTTTCTGAAGGCAGCCGCGTGCGCAAGGTGACAGCAAGCACGCAAGCCTTGACGCTAACGCTCGCCAGCGCGCCTCTGCAGCCGCTCCTCGCCCAAGAGGGCATCACTATCACGGCCAAGTGCAACAGGCCCTGCTCGCTTGCCGCCACCGGCTCGGTGACGATCCTCGGCACGAAGCATGTATTCCGCCTCTCACGCGCGACCGCAAAGCTGGCGGCAGGCAAACGGACGCTCCGGCTTCAGTGCTCGGCAGCTGAGCAGCAACGGTTCCGCAAGCTCCTCGAGAATGGTCAGCAGGCCAGGGCGGTGATCACCGTACAAGCGAAGGACAAGGCAGGGAACACGAGCACCTCGAAGCGCACCGTGGCGGTCAGGTGAGGTCGAGAAGGCTCGTGCTCGGTGTGGGCGTGGCCGCGGCCGGGGTCGCGCTCATGACGCTCACTTCGCTCGGCCTGGCGGCGGCTTATCCGACTTGACAGGTCCCTCGAGTGAGGATTCGCTCGAAGCTCCTGGCGCTCTGAGCGCCTGGTCGAAGGACACTTCGAACAGATCGCAGAGCAGACCGCGTGACCACTTCGCCGTGCTCGAGGCCGGCGCGGCAGGAGCTTTGCGGCGTTCACGGGCGCAGGCAGCGAAGCGATGGCAGTCACCATCGGCGCATCCACCTGCTGGGGGATCCAGCACTGGGGGGTGTTCACACTCACCGAAGGCGTCTGGCGAGTCGTCCTGAAGCAGCCGTCGTACCTCGTGCCTCCGCTCGTGGCGGTCGGCTCTGGCATCCGGGAGACGACAGCGGTCCACCGCGACGGGCTTGCACGGCGCCTCCGAGCGGGGAACGCGATCGCGCGGCTGGCGCTGGAACTCTCGCAGCCTCGTCTGCGGCCTCTGGATCAGGTGACTCGCCTTCGGCTACCAAGAAGGCGCTCTTCCTCGCGTGGTCAACGACGCCTGCTACACTCCACCGGCTCGCGGACCAGACGAGTCAACCTCGGATGTGGTTCAGAGCGGGCTGAGGCGCGCCTCCGGGAAGTCCGTGTGAGGACGGCGGCTATGCCGGCGACCGCGTCACTAGGGGTGACAGGCCGCGCGATCGTGCCGCGTATGCGGGCTACCAGGGGCTTGATCGAGAGCGCGATCGCACGAGTGCTCGGCTACGGCAAGACGTGGAGCGGCGGTGGTTTGCGCTGCACGTCGGCCGAGTCTCCGGACTGACCTGCCGCAACAAGAGCGGCCACGGCTTCTTCCTGAGTCGCGAGCGCTGGCGAAGGTTCTAGCACTCGATGAGGAGGCTAGATGGTGCGACCGAACACTGTGCGAGAAGATGCTTTGGCTGAGTCGTGGGTATCGCGACGATGGCGGCCGTCGTTGCCGCGACGGGCGCGTTCGGCGTCACCGGCAGCGACAAGATCACGACGGTCGCCGGCATCAGCAAGTTCGGAACGGGAGACTACTCCGGCGATGGCGGGCCCGCGACCAAGGCGCAGCTTGCTCAGCCCAAGGGCGTTGCGGTGGACGCGCAGGGCAACAGCTACAATCGCCGACACTCGCAACAATCGAGGAGGAGGTGACGTCCGGCGGAAGGAGCACACGTCGCGTGGCAACGGCCAGGAAGGCTCGTCGAGCGAGGGGGACGGCGGCCCTGCGACGTCTGCATTGCTGAGGAATCCGACGGGAGTGGCGGTCGACGCGCGGAGGAACATCTATATCGCCGAGACGGATCGCGATGCTCTACGTGAACCCGAACGGGACGATCTCGAACGTCGCACGCGGCGCGACATGCAAGTACCTGCCCTCTCGGTGACGGTGGCCCAGGGACGTCGCCTGGCTCGACCAGCCATGGGGTGTCGGAGTGGACGCGCAGGGGAACGTGTACATCGCCGAGTACAGAGGCCACCGTGTTCGCAAGGTGAGTCCGAGCGGAACGATCACGACCATCGCGGGCACGGGGAAGCCGGGCTCTTCCGGAGACGGCGGCCCCGCGACCTCGGCGCAGCTGTACGCCGCGACCGGCGTGGTCGTGGACGCGAAGCGGAACGTCTACATCACCGACCAGCAAAACGGGCGCGTGCGCAAGGTCGCCCCGAACGGGACGATCACCACGCTGGCCGGCAACGGGAAGAACCATGAGAAGTTCAAGGACGGGCCGGCCACGAAGCAGCAGGTCGGGAACGTGTTCGGCGTGGCCGTGGACAAGACCGGGAACGTCTACATCGCGGACGCGAGCCCGCCGCGCATTCTGAGAGTGTCGGGCGGAAAGCTCACGAGAGTCGCGGGTAGGGATCCGCACGGCCCCTCGGGTGGCATCGGCGAGGGAGGCCCGGCCATCTCGGCGCAGATGGCGTCGCCGACCGGCGTGGCCGTGGACGGCAAGGGGAACCTCTACGTCGTCGACCAGGCGTACAACACCGTGCGCAAGGTCTGGAACGGACGACGGGCTCGGTGACGATTCGTCGGCTCCAGCCCTGGTCGGCGGACGGCACGCGGCTGCTCGCTGGAATGAACGGCGCGGCGGCGCGCGGCTCGTCGCGCACACAAGTGTCGCCGTCTGCATCAGCCGGTACGGCCGCTTCGTGATCGGTCAGACGGGCAAAGCCCAACGTTTGGGAAAGGAGATCGATGCGTGACTTCTTGGCATTCGGACGATGATCACTGGGTCGTCATCCAGGTCGTCTTCGCGCTCGGCCTGATCGCCATCGTCATCGGTTCGATCGGCGCATCGCCAACGACCAGGCGGCTGCCGGGCTCCTCATCTCGTCGTCGGCGTCTCGACTGGCGCATTCTCTGCGAGCTGTTGATCGTCGTCTTCCGGATGAACAGCTCGCTGACCGCGATCAGGGCGAACACCGCGGGGCTGGCGCCTGCCCTTCCGGCCAGCGGGGGGACGCCAGATCCAGGAAGCGCGCGGGTGGAGGAGCTCGCCTCCCCGGCGACTACGTCGCAGGTGGAGGGTGGCGCCGCTGCTGTACCCGCTGCGTCGGCCACGATGCCGTCGCCGGAAGGGTGGTACGACGACTCCGAACGTCCCGGCCAGAAGCGCTGGAGGGACGGAACAGCATGGGGGATGAAAGCCGACGAGCATCCGTCCGCCGGCTGAAGCGCAGCTAACGGAGTCGACAGCTCACGCGTCGAGTGCCATCGACAAGCCTCGTCGAGCGTCAAGCCCGGCCTTGCTCCCAGGCTTGGGCGAACGCGCCTCGTCGAGCTCGAGCGGACGGTGCTGAACGTCTACACGCTCAGCTTCGCGGTCCAGAGCCACGCTGCGGCCGGTTTCCTCGTAGAGAGCTTCCGAGCAAGGAACCAGTCGGAGGGCGGCGTCGGCTCTCCCTGCGAAGGCAAGGGTTCGGGCGAGGCGCCTGAAGTCGTCTGCGATCCGGAGGCGATCGCCGAGGTCGCGGAGGATACGGAGGGACTCCTTCAGCATCGAGATCGCGTCCTCGAAGCGACCTTGCTCATGGGCGTACGCCGCAGCTGGCCGAGCGACCGCGCCACGATGCGGCTGTTGGACTGTGCGCGGGCGCGCCGGAGGTTGTCTCGTGCAAGTCCCGGGCGCGCTCGACATCGCCGAGGTCTTCGTATACGCCCGCAAGACGTCCGTTGCGAGGAAGGTGTGGTGCTCGTCACCCAGCTCGCTGAATCGGCGTCGGCTTTCGCCGAAGAGCTGCTCTGCTCGTGCGAGGTCGCCTTCCTCGCCGACGATCTCGGCGAGAATGCACCCGGAATAGGCCGTTCCCCAAGCGTGCTCGAGCTCGCGATGGATTGCGAGCGCCTCCTCGGCGTGCAGGCTCGGTGTCGGGCGATCTTCACCGAGCGCAATCTCGGCTGCGCTGTCGAGAGCTCTCGCGCGCTCGGCCGTGGGACGATCGTCACCGCGATCGCGCTCTCCAGGCGGCGGCCGCGCTCCCCAGGTGACTCCTCATGACCAGAACCGCGACAGCGATCCTGCGAGCGCAACTCGAGCTGGCTCTCGCCGAGGCCGCGAGCAGGTCGAGTGACGCTCGCAGGTTGTCGTGGTCGCTCTCGAGGCGGTCGAGCCACTCGGCGGGGCTTCCGCTCCAGCGCAGGTTCGGCTCGGCCTCCTCGGCGAGTGCGAGGAAGTGCGCGGCGTGACGCCGTTCGAGCTCGTCGACCTCCGCCTGCGTCGGCCAGGCGCTCCGCCGCGAACTCGCGGATCGTCTCGAGCATCCAGAAGCGCTCCTCCGTGTGGCGTAGCAGGCTCTTGTCGACGAGCGGCTGCAGCGTGTCGAGGTCGGCGTCTGCAGACCTCCTCGGCGGCCTCGAGCGTGCAGCCGCCCGAGAAGACGGAAAGGCGGGCGAAGAGGCGCTGCTCCTCTTCGCTCGAGCAGCTCGTGACTCCACTCGATCGTCGCTCGCAGCGTGCGCTGGCGCTCCGGCGAGCGTCGCGGGCGCCGCCGGTCAGAAGCGGCAGGGGCTGGTCGAGCCGATCGAGGATCTGCGTACGGGGAAAGCGCCTTCACGCGTGCGGCGGCCAGCTCGAGCGCGAGCGGGAGGTCGTCGAGGCGGCGGCAGATCTCCGCGACGGCGCCGTCGGACTCGAAGTCGGCTCGACCGCCCGCGCCCTGGCCAGGAAGAAGCCGACCCCTTCTTCGTGCACGAACGGCGGCACCGGGTACTCCTGCTCGCTCGTGACATGCAGCGGCTCGCGGCTGGTCACCAGCAGGTCGAGATGCGGGCAGGAAATGAGCAGAGACGCGAGTCTGCCGCCGCCTCGACCACGTGCTCGAAGTTGTCGAGGAGGACGGAGCAGGCGCTTGTCGCCGACGTGCTCGACGAGGCCGTTCCTCGGACGCCGACGTGCCTGCGCCGCCGTCTCCAGGACGAGCGTCGGCGTCACGGAGCGGAGGCGAGCGGCACCCACCAGACGCCGTGCGCGTAGTCGCCGGAGACACGACCGCGCTGCCTGAGCCGCGAGACGCGTCTTCCCGTGCCGCCCGGCCCGGTCAGGGTGAGCAGGCGGACGTCGTCCCGCGGAGCAGCAGCGCCAGCACCTCCGCCAGCTCCTGCTTCCGACCAGGAAGGGCGTGGACGGGATCGGGCAGATTGGTCTGATGCAGGCTCTCGAGCGGCGGGAAGTCGTCGTCCCCAGCTGGATAGATGCGCTCGGGCGCAGACAGGTCCTTCAGCCGGTGCTCGCCGAGGTCGCGCAAACTCATCCTTGTCGAGAAGCGAAGCGGTCGACGACGAAATCAGCACCTGGCCGCCGTGGCCCACACGCGGCGATCCGGGCCGCCCGGTGCACGTCGACGCCGACGTAGCCTTCGATCGGCCACATGCGGCGTGCCGGTGTGGAGGCCCATGCGTACCCGGATGGGACCCGCCGCGAGTCCCCGAGCAGCGCCGTGGCGGCCGCTGCGAGCGCGCCCGGCGCTGTCGGGAACGAGACGAAGAAGGCGTCTCCCTGGGTGTCTACTTCGACGCCGCCGTGGGCGTCGAACGCTTCGCGCAGGACGCGGCGATGCTCGGCGAGCGCCTCGGCGAACGCCTCGGCTCCCGAGCTCGTGCAGGAGCTTGGGTCGAGCCTTCGACGTCGGTGAAGAGGAACGTGACGGTTCCGGAGGGGAGGTCGCGCCGCACGGCGGCATCATGCGCACGAGTCACGCGACGAGGGGCTCGTCTCGAGCTTTCGCACTTGACAGGCGTGCGTTTGTGAGTGAATAATCACTTCCTCCGATGGTGAAGACACTTCGTCAGACCGCAGAGCAGCGACGCGTCGCCGTGCTCGAGGCCGCACGCGGCGAGTTTGCACGCCACGGCCTGCACGGTGCCTCGACCGACACGATCGCGCGGCTGGCCGGAATCTCACAGCCCTACCTCTTCAGGCTCTTCGGCTCCAAGAAGGAGCTCTTCCTCGCGGTCAACGACGTCTGCTTCGCGGAGACGCTCGGAGTCTTCCGGCAGGCAGCCTCCGGAAAGTCGGGGGAGGACGCGCTGCGCGCGATCGGCGATGCCTACAGGGGTTTGATCGAGAGCGATCGCACCATGTTGCAGGGCCAGCTGCAATCGTATGCGGCCTCCGTCGAGGAGGAGGACGTCCGCGAGAGCACCGCGCGTGGCTACGGCCGGCTCGTCGACTACGTGGAGACGGTCTCGGGCGCCGATCGCCAGACGATCGCGATGTTCTTCGCCACCGGGATGCTCATGAACGTGCTCGCGGCGATGCAGTACTCGATCGGTGACGACCCGAGGCACTCCTGGGTCGCGCGGCTCGCGGAAGGCTGCGAGGACGCGAAGTAGGCCCCTCTTGGTGTGTCATGAGTAAGCACTCACTACACTGTTACCAGCGGGGGAGGATCCGATGATCCCGCGGAAGCGGCCGTCGGCCGCCACGCTCGCTCACGAGCCCGAGGGGCTCGTCGCACGGGCGGAAGCGGCATGAGGCTCTCCACTCAGTCGCTCGCCACCGCGAGCGCAAGCCATCCCTGGTGGACGATCCTCGCGTGGATCGCCGTGTTCGCCGCCGCGATCGTCGCCGTCGTCGCGCTTCTCGGCGACAGCTTGACCACGGACGACGCCCCGACCAACAACCCCGAGTCCGAGCGCGCGATCGCCGCACAACTCGAGGCGTTCCCGCTCGATCCCGAGCGGATGCCGTCGAGTGACATCGTGGTCATCCGTTCGGAAGAGCACACGGTCGACTCGCCGGCGTTCGCGTCGTTCGTGCGGTCGCTCGTGGACGAGAACGACGTGC
Organism: uncultured Actinomycetes bacterium; assembly: GCA_963830035.1. Lineage (GTDB taxonomy): Bacteria > Actinomycetota > Thermoleophilia > Gaiellales > Gaiellaceae > GMQP-bins7. The sequence goes on from CAWHKX010000004.1 coordinate 501,476, forward strand.
CGGGGCTCGCCCGCCCACGGACGTATCTCGACGGCGACGCCTCGCTCGTCTCCGGCGATCGCCACGCGACCATCGTGCCGCTGGCGATCCCGGACGAGGACGTGGCGGAGGAGGTGATCGCGATCGTCGAGCGCGCCGACGAAGATGCAGCTTTCGCGGTTTCCGTGACGGGAGACCAGACGCTCGACTACGACTTCAACCTGCTCTCGCAGGAGGATCTCGAGAAAGGCGAGCTCCAGTTCGGCCTGCCCGCGGCGCTCATCATCCTCCTGCTCGTGTTCGGCGCGGTCGTGGCCGGGCTCATCCCGTTGCTGATGGCGATCGTCTCGATCGTGATCGCGTTGGGGCTGACCGCGCTCCTCGCACAGCCCTTCGACCTTTCGATCTTCATCGTGAACATGCTCACCGGCATGGGCCTCGCACTCGGGATCGACTACTCGCTCTTCGTCGTCTCCCGCTATCGCGAGGAACGTGCGCGCGGCCTCGAGAAGCTGGACGCGATCGCCGCGTCGGGCGCGACCGCGAGCCGGGCGGTCGTCGTCAGCGGTACCGCCTTCGTCGTCGCCATGTTCGGGATGCTGCTCGTGCCGAGCTCGATCATGCGAAGCCTCGCCGTGGGGGCGATCCTGGTCGGCATCGTGTCGGTGGTCGCCGCGACCACGCTCCTGTCCGCGCTTCTCGGCCTGCTCGGAGACCGTGTGAACGCGCTCAAGATCCCGATAATCGGGCGGCGCACGCTCGAGTCGGCGGGCACCGAGGGGCGCTTCTGGGGCGCGATCGTGCGAGGCGTGCTGCGACGGCCGGTACTCAGTCTCGTGCTCTCGACAGGGCTGCTCGTCGCTCTGGCGCTACCGATTCTCGCCATCAACATCGGGACGAGCGGCGTCTCGGCGCTGCCGGATCGTTTCGTCTCGAAGCAGGGCTTCCTCGCGCTCGAGCGTGACTTCGCCCAGGCGACGACCGATCCGGTCGAGATCGTGGTCTCGGGCGGCGCCTCGCGTGCCGAGGTCTCGCAGGGGCTCGCCGAGCTGCGCTCCACGCTCGCGGCCGACGCTCGCTTCGGCGGCGGCGAGATTCGGCTCTCCGAGGACGGTGACGTGGCGGTCCTCTCGGTGCCGGTCGCGGGCGACCCGTCGAGCTCGGAGGCGGTCGCAGCCGTTCGGGAGCTCCGCTCGGAGCTCGTGCCAGAGACGTTCGCCGGGACCGAGGCGGAGGTGCTCGTGGGCGGGACGACGTCCGAGAACATCGACTACTTCTCCTCGGTGATCGACCCGGCGCCGCTCGTGATCGGGCTCGTGCTCGTCTTGACCTTCTTGCTCCTGACCGTCGTCTTCCGGTCGGTTGTGATCGCCGGGACGGCGGTGGCGCTGAACCTCCTGTCCGTCGCGGCCGCCTACGGGTTGCTCGTCCTCGTCTTCCAGCACGGCGTGGGAGCGGAGCTGCTCGGGTTCCAGGAGGTCGACACGGTCGAGGCCTGGGTCCCGTTGTTCCTCTTCTCCGTCCTCTTCGGGCTCTCGATGGACTACCAGGTGTTCCTGCTCTCCCGGATCCAGGAGCGCTACCGCGAGCGCGGGAACACGACCGACGCGATCATCTTTGGAGTCGGCTCCACCGCGCGCATAATCACCGGGGCGGCGCTGATCATCGTCGCGGTGTTCTCCGGCTTCGCCCGGGGTGACCTGGTCATGTTCCAGCAGATGGGCTTCGGCGTCGCGGTCGCGCTCCTGATCGACGCCACGATCATCCGCTCGGTTCTGCTTCCGAGCGCGATGAGCCTGCTCGGGGACTGGAACTGGTACCTGCCTCGCTGGCTCGAATGGCTGCCGCGGCTCGACGTCGAGGGCACCTCCGAGCGATCGGGCGGCTCCCCGGCTGCGCTGGAGCCGAGCCCCAACTAGCAACGAATCTGCACCACTGCGTCCACAGGACATGTCCAAGGGTCAGACCCTTGGACATGTCCGCCGGGGACGCGTCGGCGGGGGCCGGGCTCGAAGGTCGGCGCCTGCGTGAAAGGGGCGCTGGTACCGTCGCCCGGTGCCGAGAGAGGACGCTCCCCGCTACGGGCCTCCCGACGCGCTTCTGACCCCACGGTATGCGGGCGTGAAGACCTTCGCGCGCTGCCCACTCGTCGAAGGACCGGCGAACGTGGACGTCGCGGTTCTCGGCATTCCGTTCGACACCGCGACGACGAACCGTCCCGGCGCGCGGTTCGGACCGGAGGCGGTCCGCTCCGCATCGATCGCCCTGCGCCCCTACAACCCGGCGCAGGACGCCCAGGTCTTCGGACGTCTCTCGGTGGCCGATCTGGGCGACGTGGCGGTGACGCCGGGCAACGCGGAGCGGACGGTGTCACAGATCGCGGAAGGACAGCCGACCGCGGTAGCAGCCTCCGACTTCGCCTTCGAGCTGTTGACCCTGGACGTTCTCTCCGGCGTGGACGACGAATGAGTCGCGGGGTTCGGATCGCGGGCACGCTCGTGCTCACGGCGCTTGCGGTCGGTTACCTCGTCTGGAAGATCGATCTCGGAACCACGCTCGACGTGCTCGCCGACACCGACCTTGCGTGGTTCGTGGCCTCGGTCGCCATCATGGTCTTGACCGTTCCCGTCCTGGCCGCGCGCTGGGGGTGGCTCCTGCGTGCGCAGGAGATCGACGAGGGACTCCCTTGGCTCACGCGTGCCTATTTCGTCGCCTACACCGCCGGACAGATCCTGCCGACTTCGCTCGGAGGCGACGCGGTGCGCATCGTCGAGACCGCCCGTCGACACGGTGGGCGGACAGCCGTCGCCAGCGGAACCGTCGTGCTGGAGCGGGGGCTCGGTGGCGCAGCGACGGTTCTCCTGGGGGCGATCGCGTTCGTCCTCTCGATCGGCCGCTTCGACGTCAGCGCATACGTCTGGATCGAAGGGGTATTCGTCTTCGGGACGATCGCGCTCGCGTTCCTCTTCTTCGCTCGCTCTGCGCGCCCGCTCCTTCGCCTGACGGAGCCCTGGCTCGAGCGTGTCCGCCTCGACCGGGTACTGCGGGCGTTCTACGAGAGCATCCACCACTACCGAGGCCGGCCACGTCTCCTGCTCGGTGTGTTCGTGGTCACGTTCGCGGTTCAGACGGTGCGAGTGCTGGCGATCTGGGCCGCAGCCAAGGCGGTCGGCATCGACCTCGAGGTGCTCGTCTACTACGTCATGGGCCCGCTGCTCTTCCTCGTGCTGCTCGTGCCCTTCACGCTCAACGGGATCGCCGTGCGCGAGGCGTTCTTCGTCAGCTTCCTCGGCAGTCTCGGCGTCGCGGCCGAGGAGGCGTTCGCCGCGGGGTTCCTCTTCTTCGTGGTGACGTTGCTCATGGCGCTGCCGGGGGCCGTGATCCTTCTCTGGGAGGGGCTGCGCGGCGGGACGAGGAGAACGGTCGAGCATGGCTGAGGTCTCGGTCGTCGTCGTCACCTACGACGCTCTCCCATGGGTCGAGCAATGCCTCGAGAGCGTGCGGGACGTCCCCACCGTCGTTGTCGACAACGGGTCACGCGACGGCACGGTCGCCTTCGTGCGGGAGCGCTTTCCCGAGGTCACCGTGATCGAGTCCGAGAACCTCGGCCTCGCCGCGGGGTGGAACGCGGGTATGCGGGAGACGGAGAGCCGCTACGTCCTCCTCCTGAATGCCGACGCGTGGCTCGTCGGGGACGCGCTCCGACTCTTGGTCGACTTCGCCGACGCGCGTCCGGCGGCGGCGTTCGTGGCGCCGCGCCTCTCGAACCCCGACGGCACTCTCCAGCGCTCGGTCCGCGGCTTCCCGACGCTCTGGCGGCTTGCGACCGAATATCTCGGTCTGCGCAAGCTCGCGCCCCGCTCGGCCGCCTTGAACGCGTTCTACGCCGGCGGCTTCGAGCACGACGAGGTGCGTGCCGTGGAGTCCGTCATGGGTGCGTGCATGCTCGTTCGCCGTGCTGCCCTGACGGAGCTCGGCTTCGCCGACGAGAGCTTCTTCCTCTTCAGCGAGGAGACCGACTGGCATTTCCGGGCCCGGGAAGCTGGGTGGAGCGTCGTCTTCCTTCCCGCCGCGGAGTGCATCCACGTGCGCGGTGCCTCGCATGCGGGCCGCCTCTACCTCGAGAACCTCCGCGGGCACCTGCGTTTCTTCCGGAAGCATCGAGGGCCGCGGCAGGCGGAGTGGGCCAGGCGCGTCCTCATCGCAGCGCTTCGCTTGCGAGGGGTGATCTTCCGAGGCGAGCGCGGCGCGGCCTATCGTGACGCGGCGTCGTGGCTCGCGTCCGGAGACGTCGCGGAGCTCCTCGCACGTTGACCAACATCGAGCTCTACCTCCGACTCGTCCTCGGCACCGCGCTCGTGTTGGCTCCAGGGTGGGCGCTTGCCCGTGCTCTCGGAGTGCGGAGCGCGTCGGCGACGCTCGCCTGGTCTCTGACGCTCGTCTTCGCCTCGCTCGCGGTGACGTTCGCGCTCGGCTCGTCTCTCATGCTCACGATCGCACTGCTCGTCGTCGCGGGGGCCGCGGCGGCTGCGGTCTGGTATCTCCGGAGGAACGAGGTAGCGGAAAGAATCCCGTGGCGCTGGGCAGCTGCCGGTTCGGGCGCGGCCCTGGGAATACTGCTCTGGCAGGTCGCGGGATCCGTGCAGGGAGACGGGCTCTTTCATCTCGCTCGGGCGCGGAAGATTCTCGAGCTCGACGAGCTCTCGCTGAAGGCTGTCGGCGAGTTCGCCGATGCCAGCCTGCACCCCGGCTACGCGTTCCCGCTCTGGCACGGATTCCTCGCGCTCGTCGCACGGGTCTCGGGTGCAGACCTCGAGCTGGTCGTACTCCACCTTCCGTCGATTCTCGCCGTGCTCGCCGTCGTGATCGCCTACGAGGTCGGTTGGGCGCTGTTTCGGAGCGTGTGGGCGGCAGGCGCGGTCGCGGGAGCCCAGGCCGGGATCATCTGCTTCGCACCAGGCTCCGGCGGCGCGTACGCGTTTCTCTCGCTCCCTGCGACCTCGTCGCGGCAGCTCCTGGTGCCCGCCGCGCTCGCACTCGCGCTCTCGGCGCTGCGTCTGCCTTCTCGAGCGCTGCTGGCCTCGACTGCGGCGGCGGGCCTCGTGCTCGCCGTCGTCCATCCCACGTACGCGATCTTCCTCTGGATCCCGTTCGTCGGGTTCCTTCTCGTCCGTGCGCTATGGACGAGGCACGACCTCAGGCCCGGCGGCGCCGCCCTGGCGGCGCTCGCGTTGCCGGCAGCCTTCTTCATGCTCTGGCTCATCCCGATCGTCGCGGACACGGGCTCGGTCTCTCCCGACCGTGAAGAGGTCCGGCGGGCGTTCGAGCAGTACCCGGGCCAGCTCGACATTCGCTCGGACACGAGCTACAGCCTCGCTGCGGAGGTGTTCACGCGGAGCGGGCCGGTCGCGATTGTCGCGCTCCTGCTGATTCCCCTCGCCGCCTTCGCTGCCCGCAGGCGCTGGGCGGCATTCGTGGTCGGCGGGTCGCTTGCGGTGTTCGCGTTCATGCTCGTCCCGCTCCTCTTCACCACGCTCGCCGATCTGGTCTCGATCTCCCAGGCGCGGCGGGCAGCCGGCTTTCTGCCGTTCGCGTTCGCCTTTGCAGGCGGTCTCGGCGTCCTCTCGCGGGTGCTGTGGCCCTGGCTGCCGCCGATCGCGCTGGTCGCCGGAGCAGTACTGCAGTACCTCTATCCAGGCGACTTCGACTATTCCTTCGACGATCCGGGGCCGTCCTGGGTCGTCTGGGTCTCGGTCGTCGGCTGTGCCGCCGCGCTGGTCTACGGGTTCGTCCGCCGCAGCCGTCCGCCGGTCGAGGACGCCGCCGGGCTCGCCGCCGCGCTGTTCCTCCTCCCGGTCGTTGCCGTCGGGCTCGCCAAGTGGAGCCCGGTCCCGACGCCTCCCCTCGGCCTCCTGTCGCCGGGTCTCGTCGAGGCCGTGCGGGAGAAGGTGCCCGACCGGTCGATCGTGTACTCCGACCAGGAGACGAGCTTCCGGATCGCCGCCTTCGCGCCCGTGTACATCGCGGTCGCGCCACCCGGTCACGTCGCCGACACGATGGTGAACCGGCCGTTCGAGCGGGCGCGCGAGGCGCGCGAGTTCCTTCGAACCGGCGACCTGAGCATTCCGAGGCGCTATGGGGCCGAGTACCTCGTCGTCGACCGGGCGCGGGGCGTGAGGGACTTTGGCCTCCAGGAGCTCTATCGCGACGCCCGTTTCGTCCTCTACCGTCTGCCTTCGGTCCCGTAGCCTCCGCCGCCGGGCGTCTCGATCCGCAGGAGATCGCCGGGCTCGAGATCCACGGTCGCGAAGCCCGGAAGCTCCTCGCCGTTCAGAAGATTGCGGCCGGGGAGCCCGTCCGCGCCTCCGGCGGCTCCGCGTGGTGCGAGCTCGCGGCGCTGGGTCAGCAGCGACAGTCGACACGCTTCGAGAACCCGTAGCTCGCGGATGACGCCGTCTCCCCCCGGGAAACGTCCCTGGCCGCCCGAGTCGCGTCGCAGCTCGTAGCGCTCGACGCGGAGCGGGTACGAGAGCTCGAGAGCCTCGACGGGAGTGTTGAGCGTGTTCGACATCGCCACGTGGACTGCCGAGGGGCCGCGTGCGTCCGGGCAGGCGCCCTGTCCCCCGCCGATGGTCTCGTAGTACGTGAAGCGGTCGTTGCCGAGGACGACGTTGTTCATCGTGCCCTGGCCCTGTGCGCCGACGGGAAAGGCGCACGAGAGTGCCGCGAAGACGACGTCCACGATCCGGCTCGACGTCTCCGTGTTCCCGGCGGCGACCGCCGCGGGAGACAGGGCGTTGACCAGGCAGCCGGCGGGAGCGCGAACGGTGACCGGGATGAACGCCCCTCCCGAGGCGGGAAGGTCGGGCGCGGTGACGCAGCGAACGACGTAGAAGCACGCCGAGCGGGTCACGGCGAGCGGGCAGTTGAGATTGCCGCCGTGCTGCGGCGCCGTGCCGTCGAAGTCGATGTCGACCGAGTCCCCGGAGACCGTCACAGCGACCTGCAGCTCGAGGAGCCCGTCCGGGGTCTCGAGCGCGTCGGCTCCCTCGAACCTGCCGTCGGGAAGCTCCGCGAGTGCTTGACGCACGACGCGCTCCGAATACGCAAGGAGCTCCGTCATCGCCGCCCTGACGCGATCCCGTCCTCGTCGAGCGCAAAGTTCCTCGACCCTGCGCTCGGCGAGCGCATGCGCCGCGAGCTGTGCGCGCAGGTCGCCGCGGCGCTCGTCAGGGTTGCGCATCCGCGCGACGAGCTGCTCGAGAGTCTCGCCGTCGAGCCGTGTCGGTCGAATCACCACTCCTTCCTCGGCGAGCGTCGTCGATCCGGAGGGGAGGCTCCCGGGCTCGGAGCCGCCGACGTCGGCGTGATGCGCGCGTGAGACCGCATAGCCGAGCGGGGTCCTGGTGACGATCGTGAGATCGGGAAGGTGCGTTCCTCCGGCGTAGGGGTCGTTGAGGATCCACGGCTCGCCCGGCGCGGGATCGTGCTCGCGAACGGCCGCCACCGCCTCTGGCATCGCGCCGAGATGAACCGGGATGTGCTCGGCCTGCGTGACCATGCTCCCGTCCTCGTCGAAGAGTGCGGTCGAGCAGTCCCGGCGCTCCTTGATGTTGGCAGAGAACGCCGAGCGGACGAGCACGGCCCCCATCTCCTCGGCGATCGCGCGCAGACCGCTACCGATCACCTGCAGCTCGACCGGGATCACGTCGTCCTCCGCAGGACGAGGGTTCCGTTCCGGTCCGTCTCTCCCGCCCAGCCCTCGGGAACCCAGGCCGTCGCGCCCTCGAGCTCGAGAACCTGCGGCCCGTTCGCGCTGAGTCTCGGACCCCCGATCTCGATCGGGGGCGCCGCGTGGATCTCGGCCGTGCGCACCGTGACGAGCTCGAGGGGCCGGTTCGGATCGGCGTAGCCGTACCGCTCTCGATGTGCCTCGTGAAAGCGTTCGGGGAGCCGAGATCCGAGCGGCACCGTGAGCTCGAACGACTGGCCGGCGTAGCGCAGGTCGGCCTGGCCTTCCTCCGGGAGCTCTCCCGCCTCTGCGAGCGGGTGGACGTACGAGCTCACGGAGTCCAGCCGCTCGTCCGCCGCTACGAGGCCGAGTGCGGAGAGGACGCCGGCCGCGGCCGGAACCAGGACGGCCTCCATCCCCAGCTCGTCCGCGAGGGCGCACGCATGGAGCGGGCCAGCCCCACCGAACGCGACGAGCGCGAAGTCGCGTGGGTCGAGCCCCTGCTCGACGGAGACCACGCGCAGCGCACGCACCATCTCGGCGTCGACGATCTCGACGACGACGGCGGGATCGAGCGCTCCCAATGCCGTGGCAGAGGCGGCATCGTCCAGCACGAGGCCGCCGGGCAGCGTCGCCGGCAGGCGTCCGAGCAGGAGATTCGCGTCGGTCACCGTGGGGCGCAGGCCGCCGAGCCCGTAGCAGGCAGGCCCGGGTGCTGCGCCTGCGCTCCTCGGGCCGACTCGCAAGGCGCCGCCCGAGTCCAGCCACGCGATCGAGCCACCTCCCGCCCCGACCGTGTGCACCGCGAGCGTCGGCAGCCGCACCGGGAATCCGTCCACGGTTCTCTCGTGCTCACGTCGGGGCTCGCCGCCGGTGATCGCACAGACGTCGGTCGATGTCCCGCCCATGTCGAACGTGAGCGCGTTCGGGAATCCGGCCAGCGCTGCGATTCGGGCGGCCCCTACGACTCCAGCCGCAGGGCCCGAGAGGAGCGCGAAGGCAGCGTGCTGCGCCGCCTCTTCGAGGCTGACGAGCCCTCCGGAGGAGCGCATCACGAGCGGCGACCGGAGGCCCGCGTCAGCGCACGCGCCCGAGAGCGCCCGGAGGTACACGGCGAGGACCGGCCCGAGGTACGCGTCCACGACGCTCGTCGACGCCCGCTCGTACTCGCGGAACTCGGGCGCAACCTCGTGGGAGGCGACGACGTGGGCGTCGGGATAGCGGCGGCGAAGCTCTCGCGAGACCGCCTCCTCGTGCCGGCTGTCCCGGAACGCGAACAGGAGGCAGACGGCGATGGCTTCTGCGTCGAGCTCCGGAAGCGTCGCGAGATCGAGCGGCTCCAGCTCGCCGTCCCGTCCGATGCGACCGCGGACACCGACCGTGCGCTCCAGCGGCACGAGCGGATCCGTGTGCTCGGCGCAGGGCCGGTAGAGATGCGCGCGGTCCTGACGTCGCAGATGAAGGACGTGTTCGAAGCCCGCCGTGCCGACGAACGCCGTTCGCGCTCCGCGCCGCTCGAGGAGCGCGTTCGTGGCGATCGTGGTCCCGTGCGTGAAGCGTTCCACCGCCTTCGCGCCGACCGCTCGAGCGGCCGCGAGCACCGATTCCTCCTGACGTTCTCCCGTGAGCACCTTCGCTGTTCGAACCTCGCCGTCCGTGACGAGCACGGCGTCGGTGAAGGTGCCGCCGACGTCGATCCCGAGCGCACGCATCGCCGCATGGTGACTGTCACCGAGGTGACTGTCACCCGCTTCTCGTCCTCAGTAGAGTCTCTTTCGTGGACCGTGTCGTCTGCCTCGGGCTCAGCCATCGGACCGCACCCGTGGAGCTGCGTGAGCGCGTGGGCACGCTGGGTCTCGGGGCGGAGCGCTGTCCCGGTGTCGACGAGCACGTAGCTCTGACCACCTGTTACCGGGTAGAGCTCTATGCGTACCTCTCGGGCGGCGTCGAGGAGGCGCGCGAGGAGCTGATCGGCGTCCTGGCGGGTACACACGAGGTTGATCGTGGCCTGCTCGGCGACCACCTCTACGTTCACGCGGGTGAGGATGTCGCGCGTCATCTCTGCCGCGTCTCCTCCGGGCTCGACTCGCTGGTGCTCGGAGAGTCCGAGATCCTCGGCCAGGTCGGTGACGCTTTCGCGCAGGCCCGTGCGGCCGGGACGACCGGGCCGGTGCTTTCGCTGCTCTTCCGGACCGGGCTGGCCTGCGGCCGGCGCGCACGCTCCGAGACCGCCATCGGAGCGAACCCCGCGACCGCGAGCTCGATGGCGCTGGCGCTCGCAGAGGGCACGCTCGGCAATCTCCGCGACCGACGGGTGCTGGTCGTCGGCGCGGGACGGATTGCCGTGCAATCCCTGAAGGCTGCCCGTGGGCGCGGTGTCACCGAGGCCGCCGTCGCCAACCGGACCCGTGCGCGAGCTGTGGAGGCGGCCGAGCCGTTCGGGGCCGAGGCCTACGGGCTCGAGCAGCTTGCGGACGTGCTCGAGTGGGCGGACGTGGTCGTGACGGCGACCTCCTCGGAGAGCCCGGTCGTCAGTGCCGAAACGGTGCAGGCGGCGATGTCGAGCCGCGCCGGCCGCCCGCTCGTCCTCGTCGATCTCGCGGTCCCTGCGGACGTGGAGCGTAACGCGGGGGAGATTCCCGGAGTGCGGCTCTTCGACGTCGACGATCTGCGCGCGGGGCTCGACGACACGAGCGAATCGCGCCGGCGCGAGGTGCCGAGCGTCGAGGCCATCGTCGAGAACGAGGTCGAGAGCTTCACGCGGCGCTTCGGCGAGCTCGAGGTGGAGCCGCTCGTGGCCTCCATCAGGCGGCAGGCTGAGGCGATCCGCAGCCACGAGGTCGAGCGGACGCTTCGGGATCTGGGCGACGTCGACCCGGACACGGCGGAGCGGATCGAGCATCTGTCTCGCGCTCTCGTCACGAAGATCCTGCACGAGCCCACGCTCCGCTTGCGCGAGCGCGCCGGTGCAGGGGAGGCGGACGAGGCCGCCGCGACGATCCGCCAGCTGTTCGGGCTTCCCGCGCCGCGCGATCCGTGAGCCTCGAGACCGCGGCGCCCGCTGTCGCCGCGGTGGTGCTCGGCACGAGAGCTTCGGCGCTCGCACGTGCGCAGACCGAACGCGTCGCCGAATCCCTTCGCCGAGCATGGCCCGAGATCGCCTGCAGGACGAAGCCGGTGGCCACGCGCGGTGATCGCACCCAGGCGAGTGGCGTGCCACTCCCCGCGATCGGCGGCAAGGGCCTCTTCACGGCCGAGCTGGAGCTGGCGCTCCGGGCGGGCACGATCGACCTCGCCGTCCACTCCCTGAAGGACCTGCCGACGGAGGACACGCCGGGCATCACGCTCGGCGCGATCTGCCTGCGCGAGGACGTCAGGGACTGCGTCGTCGCTCGAGACGGCCATGGCTTGCGGGATCTTCCGCCGGGCGCAGTCGTGGGGACGAGCAGCCTGCGCCGTACCGCGCAGCTCCTCGGCCTGCGCCACGACCTCGATGTGCGCTCGATACGCGGCAACGTCGATACGCGGGTACGCAAGGTGCAGGAGGGCGAGTTCGACGCGGTGGTGCTCGCGGCTGCGGGCGTCGCCCGGCTCGGGCTCGAGGAGGCGGTGACGGAGTGGCTGGATGCCGAGACGATGCTGCCGGCGCCGGGGCAAGGCGCCCTCGGGGTGCAGTGCCGCGACGACGACGAGCGCATTCTCGGCCTCCTCGCCGCGATCGACGACCCCGGCGCCCGCGCGGAGACGACGGCCGAGCGCACCTTCCTCCGAGCCCTGGGCGCCGGCTGCACCGCCCCCGTGGGCGCGCAAGCACAGGCCGACGTGCCGGCTCCAAGTAACACTCTGTTACAGGGCGTGATCCACGTTCGGATGAAGGCGCTCGTCGCCAGCCCGGATGGTCGGCAGCTCGTTCGGGTAGAGGGCAAGGGAGATCCCGAAGAGCTGGGGGAGCGCCTGGCTCGGGAGGCGGTTGCGGCCGGCGCCGGTGACATCCTGGACGCGATTCGGGGAGCGCAGCCGCTTGCGGGCCGGCGCATCGTGCTCACTCGCCCGCGGGACCAGGCCGGCCCGCTCGCCGAGGCGCTCGAGCGACTCGGCGCGACGGTGCTCGCCGTTCCGCTCGTCGACATCGAGCCGATCGCGGACGCACGAGCTCTCGACGCCGCGCTCGCGCGGGTCGGAACCTACAGCTGGGTCGTGTTCACGAGCGCGAACGGCGTGGCCGGAGTGCGCGACAGGCTCGGGGGGAGATCCTGGCCGGACGCTCTGCGCGTGGCCGCGGTGGGCCCCGCGACCGCCGACGCGGTCCGGACGCTCGGAGTCGAAGCGGCATTCGTCCCCGACCGTTTCGCCGCGGAGGAGATCGCTGCGGGCCTCGGTCCGCTCCAGGGCGTGCGCCTCCTGCTTCCGCAAGCCGACATCGCCTCGCCGAGCCTCGCGGTCGAGCTTCGTTCGCGTGGCGCGCTCGTGGACGCGGTCGCGGCCTATCGCACGGTCGCGATCGAGCCCTCGCCTGGCGACGTGAGCGAGCTCGAACGGGGCGTCGACGCGATCGTCGTCGCGAGCGGATCTGCCGCGAGCAGCCTGGTGGCGTCGCGTATCGCGACCCTCGTCCAGAACGCCGTCATCGTCTGCATCGGCCCCAAGACGGCCCAAACTGCACGAGAGGTAGGGTTGCCGGTCGGTCTCGTCGCGGACGAGGCGTCCTCCGAGGGCATCATTGACGCTCTCACGTCTCATTTCATGGAGAGCCCATGACCGAGTTCGCCGAAACCAGCCCGCTCGACGCGCTTCGACTCGAAGCCGGAGCCCATCGCCCTCGCCGGCTGCGCCGGACAGCCGCGCTCCGCGACCTCGTCCGCGAGACCACGCTCAGGCCCGACGACTTCGTCTACCCCCTCTTCGTGGTCGCCGGCGAGAACGTGCGCAGTCCCGTGCCTTCGATGCCCGGGATCGATCAGCTCTCGATCGACGGCCTCGCGCGAGAAGCAGCCGAGCTGGCGGGCCTCGGAATCAAGGCCGTTCTGCTCTTCGGAGTACCGAGCGCCAAGGACGCGATGGGGCTCGAGAGCTTCGCGGACGACGGCGTCGTGCAGCAGGCGATCGGGGTTCTCAAGGACGCGAGCCCGGAGCTCGTCGTCATCACCGATGTCTGCCTCTGCGAGTACACCGATCACGGTCACTGCGGCCTCCTGGACACCGACGGGTACCTCCTGAACGACGAGACGCTCGAGCTCAACGCTCGCATCGCCGTCTCCCACGGGGAGGCCGGAGCAGACATCGTCGCGCCGAGCGGGATGATCGACGGCATGGTGGGCGCGATCCGAACGACGCTCGACGGCGCGGGACTCGAGCGCGTCGCGGTCCTGTCCTACGCGGTCAAGTACGCATCGGCCTTCTACGGCCCGTTCCGCGACGCGGCAGAGGTCGCTCCGGCGTTCGGGGACCGCAGGAGCCACCAGCTGGATCCCGGGAACGCACGGGAGGCGTTGCGCGAAGCGGCGCTGGACGTCGAGCAGGGGGCTGACGGGCTCGTGGTGAAGCCGGCGCTCGGGTATCTCGACGTGGTTCGCTCCGTGCACGAGCGGTTCCCCGAGCTTCCGCTGGCCGCCTACAACGTGAGCGGGGAGTACGCAATGGTGAAGGCGGCAGCGGCGAACGAGTGGCTCGACGAGCGCGCGGTCGCGCTGGAGATCCTCACCGGGATCCGCCGCGCCGGAGCCGATCTCGTGGTCACGTACCACGCGAAGGACGCGGCTCGTTGGATCCAGTGAGCTCGGCATCGCGGGCGCGAGTCGACGACCGGCCGGAGGAGGTCTCGGACGAGGTCGATGTCGCGGAGCACGGACGATCTGCCGACGGCGAGACCACCTCGCTCGATCGGCGACTCTTCATGCAGCTCCAGGCCTTCGGCGGCGCCCGGGACACAGCGGCGCTGATTTCGGCATTGGAGACCGCGGAAGTCGAAGGAGTCCTGTACGAGGACGCCAACGATCCGACCGGCATCGCGCTCCTCACGCTCAGCGAGTCCCCCGACGCCTTCGTGTCGGAGCTGCGCGCGTTCCTGCAGGCGGAGCCCTTCTCGGGGCTCGAGCCGAAGCGCGAGCTCACGATGCTGGGTAGGACATATGCGATCGGGCACGAGGAGGATCTCGACGAGACGCTCGTCGAGCGCCCACGCGGCCGCGTGCTCGATCCGGAGCTCCGCTGGGCGATCTGGTACCCGCTTCGCCGAGCCGGATCCTTCGAGCAGCTCACGCGGAAGGAGCAGAACACGATCCTGATGGAGCACGGCGGGGTGGGGATGGCTTTCGGTCGCGCGGGTCTCGGGTACGACATACGGCTCGCGTGTCACGGGCTGGACAAGCTCGACAACGACTTCGTCGTCGGGCTCCTCGGTCCCGAGCTGCACCCGCTGTCGATCATCGTCCAGCGGATGCGGAAAACCCGCCAGACCTCGCTCCACCTCGAGCGGCTGGGGCCGTTCTTCGTCGGCAGGGTTGCGTGGCAGAGCCGGTCGGCGTAGGCGAACCACCCACCGGCGAGGTGGAAACAGAGCCGACGTCGCCGTTCCTCCGCGCATGCCGCGGACTTCCTGCGGAGCGCACGCCGGTCTGGCTGTTGCGACAGGCGGGCCGATACATGCCCGACTACCGCGCGCTGCGCGAGCGGCACTCCATGCTCGACGTGATCCGGACGCCCGAGCTCGCCGCTGAGGTGACGCTCATGCCCGTCGACGCGTTCGGCGTCGACGCCGCGATCGTCTTCTCCGACATCCTGCCGCCCCTCGTGGGCATGGGGCTCGAGCTCGACTTCGTCAAGGGGGACGGGCCCCGGATCGGGAATCCGATCGCGAGCGTGCGCGACGTCGACCTGCTCGGGACGCCGCCCGCCGAGGAGACGATGTCGGGAACCCTCGGCGCGATCGCGCTCGTCCGGAGGGAGCTCGAGTCTCGCGACATCCCGGTGATCGGGTTCGCCGGCGCGCCCTTCACGCTGGCGAGCTACGCGATCGAGGGCGGAACCTCGAAGGACTTCTCGAAGACGAAGGCGTTCATGCTCTCGGAGCCCGCGGCGTGGCGAAGGCTGCTGACGAAGCTCGCAACGGTGCAGGCGGACTACCTGGTCGCGCAGGCCGGCGCCGGCGCGCAGGCGCTGCAGGTGTTCGACTCCTGGGCGGGCCGGGCGCTCGGCCGGGAGGACTATCTGCGCTACGTCGCGCCCGTGAACCGCGATCTGTACGCGGCGGTCGCTCGCGCGGGCGTACCGGTCATCAACTTCTCGCTCGGGGTGAGCGCGTATCTCGAGGAAGCAGCGTCCTGCGGAGGCGACGTGATCGGGCTCGACTGGCAGCTCCCGCTCGACGAGGCCTGGGCGACGGTGGGCCACGAGCGCCCGGTGCAGGGGAATCTGGATCCCGCGTCGCTGTTGGCGCCTTGGCGTGAGCTACGGGCGCGCACCGACGACGTCCTCGAACGTGCCGCCGGCCGTCCTGGACACGTCTTCAACGTCGGGCATGGCCTCGTTCCAAAGACCCCCGTCGAGAACGTGCAGCGCCTGGTCGAGCACGTCCACGCGCGGACGTCGAATCCTCGTGTCTGACACCGCCTCACGCAGCCATGGCGTTTTTCGGTCCTCGGTGTCTGACACCGGGGTCACCGGCGTGTTGGTCATGGCGTACGGCGCGCCGGAATCGCTCGAGGAGATACCCGGCTACCTCGCCGACATTCGCGCCGGGCGCCCGACTCCACGGCGGGTCCTCGACGAGATCACGGAGAACTACCGCGCGATCGGCGGGCGCTCGCCGCTCCTCGACGTGACGCGGAAGCAGGTCGACGCGCTCCAGGACGAGCTCGGCCAGGCGTACCGCTGCTACCTGGGGATGCGCCACTGGGCGCCGTGGATCGAGGACGTCGTCGGGCAGATGATCGAGGACGGCGTGACGCACGCGGTCGGCATCGTGCTCGCTCCGCAGTTCAGCGCGCTGTCGGTCGCGAAGTACCAGCAGCGGGTCGCCGACGGGCTCGACCTGTATCGCGGCGGCATCGCGTTCCGGCACGTGTCGAGCTACCACGACGACCCCGGCCTGATCGAGGCGTTCGCGACGCGGGTGGCCGAGGGACTGTCGCGCTGGCCGGAACCCGATCGTGGCCGCGCCCACGTCGTCTTCACCGCACACAGCCTTCCCGAGCGCCTGCTCGCGAACGGCGATCCCTACGGTATGCAGTGCACGGAGACCGCGCGCCTCGTGGCCGAACGGGCAGGGCTCGCCGCCGAGAGCTGGTCGTGGAGCTATCAGTCGGCCGGGCGCACGCCCGAGCCGTGGGTGGGCCCCGACCTGCGAGAGCACTTGGCGGAGCTGGCAGCGCGCGGCATCCGGGACGTCGTGGTCGTGCCCGTGGGGTTCGTCTCCGACCACGTGGAGATCCTGTTCGACATCGACGTCAGGGCTCGCGCGCGAGCCGACGAGCTCGAGATGCGCCTCGAGCGACCGCCCGCGCTGAACGACGACCCGGTGTTCATCGGCGCACTCGGCGAGCTCGTGCGGAGTCGCGCGGCGTGAAGGCCGTCGTTCTCGGGGGAGGTCTGTCCGGGCTGGCGGCTGCGCACAGGCTCGAGTCGTTGCTGCCCGAGGTCGAGATCACCCTGATCGAGCGGTCCGAACGAGTAGGTGGAGCGCTGCTCACCGAGCAGGCCGGCGGCTTCGTCATCGAGGGCGGGCCGGACAGCTTCCTCTCGCGCAAGGAGCGGGGTGTCGGGCTGTGCGAGGAGCTGGGGATCGCCGGCGAGCTCGTGGGGCGCAAACCCGAGAACGCGCGAAGTTACGTGCGTCGCGGATCGCAGCTCCATCCGCTCCCCGAGGGCCTCACCGGCATGATCCCGACCGACCTCGACTCGCTGGTCGCGAGCACGCTTCTCTCGCGCGAGGGTCGGGAGCGCGTGGCGGCCGAGGTCGATCTTCCTCCCGAGCCACCCGGAGGCGACGAGTCGATCGCGTCCTTCGTCATCCGCCGGCTCGGACGGGAGGCCTACGAGCGGCTCGTCGAGCCGCTCATGACGGGCATCTACGGTGGCGACGGCGCGCAACTCTCGCTGCAGGCCACCTTTCCGAACCTGCGTGCCCTCGAGCTCGAGCACGGGAGCGTGATCCGTGGCCTCGGTGCGCAGCCGACGGCGAGCGCAGGCTCCCATTCGCCCTTCGTCTCGCTCGAGTCCGGGCTGCAGACGCTCGCCCTTCGACTGGCGGAGCGCCTCCAGCGGACACACATCAGGACCTCGTGCGCGGCGCTCGGCGTGCGGCGCGGGGATCGCGGCTACGAGGTCGCGCTCGACGGGGAGGAGCAACTCGCCGCCGACGGCGTCGTGGTCGCTGTGCCCGCGTTCGTCGCCGCACAGCTTTTCGCAGAGCTCGCTCCCGAGCTGGCAGCCGCCGCATGCGGAGATTCCCTACGGCTCCACGGCGATCGTCACGCTCGGCTATCGAACGGACGACGTCGCCCATCCGCTGGACGGCTACGGCTACGTCGTGCCGCGTGCGGAAGGCTCCGACGTGCTCGCGTGCAGCTGGACGACGAGCAAGTGGGAAGGCCGTGCGCCAGCGAGCACGGCGCTGCTGCGTGTGTTCGCCGGTCGGTTCGGGGGGCGCGATGTCACCACGGACACGGACGACGCGCTCGTCGCGCTCGCCCGTGACGAGCTCCGGCTCCTCGAGATCGACTCGGAGCCCTACCTCACGCGCGTTCACCGCTGGCCACGTGGGATGCCGCAGTACGTGCTCGGTCATCCCGAGCGCCTCGAACGGATCGACGCCGCGCTCGCCGACCATCCCGGGCTCGCAGTCGCCGGTGCGGCGTATCGAGGAGTCGGAATACCGGACTGCATCCACTCCGGCGAGGAAGCCGCGCGCTCGCTCGCGGAGTCCCTCGCCCGCGTCCCCGGATGACGCGCGAGTCGTCCGAACAGCTCTTCGCCGAGGCTCTCGAGCTCATGCCGGGCGGCGTGAGCTCTCCGGTGCGCGCGTTCCGGGCGGTCGGCGGCACGCCGCTCTTCATCGAGCGCGGCGAGGGCGCGTACATCGTCGACGTCGACGGGAACCGCTATCTCGACTACGTCCTCTCCTGGGGGCCGCTCATCCTGGGACACGCGCACCCGCGGGTAGTGGCCGCCTTGGAGGAAGCGGTGCGGCGCGGGACGAGCTACGGCGCCCCGAGCCCGCTCGAGCTGGAGCTCGCCCGGCTCATTCGCGACTCCATGCCGAGCATCGAGCTCGTGCGCTTCGTGAGCTCCGGAACCGAGGCGACGATGAGCGCGCTCAGGGTCGCACGGGCGTTCACCGAACGCTCGAAGATCGTCAAGTTCACGGGCTGCTACCACGGACACGCGGACGTCCTGCTGGTTCAGGCGGGCTCGGGTGTCGCCACGCTCGGACTACCGGACTCGCCGGGGGTGACCACAGGTGCCGTCGCGGACACGCTCACCGCGCCGTACAACGACCTCGCGGCGGTCGAGCGTTTGTTCTCCGAGCACGCGAACGAGATCGCGGCGGTCATCGTGGAGCCGGTCGCCGGGAACATGGGGCTCGTCGCGCCCGTGGACGGCTTCCT
The DNA here is from genome assembly GCA_963830035.1 of uncultured Actinomycetes bacterium. Classification (GTDB taxonomy): domain Bacteria; phylum Actinomycetota; class Thermoleophilia; order Gaiellales; family Gaiellaceae; genus GMQP-bins7. Next base: position 519,791 of record CAWHKX010000004.1, read on the forward strand.
CCAGGGGCTGCGCGCGCTGACCGAAGTCGAGGGCGCGCTCCTCGTCTTCGACGAGGTGATGACCGGCTTCCGTGTGCATCCGGGGGGTGCACAGGCGCTGTACGGGATCGCTCCCGACCTGACGACGCTCGGCAAGGTGATCGGCGGCGGCCTTCCCGTCGGGGCCTACGGCGGCCGGCGCGAGATCATGGAGCTCGTCGCGCCCGCCGGCCCCGTGTATCAGGCGGGAACGCTGTCTGGAAACCCACTCGCGATGACGGCCGGGATCGAGACGCTACGGGAGCTCTCCGAGCCGGGCGTGTGGGAGAGGGTCGTGCGTGCGGGCGAGCGACTTCGCGTGGGCCTCGACGACGCGGCGGCCGAGGCCGGAGTCGCAGCACAGCTTGCACAGGTCGGAACGATGCTCGGGCTGTTCTTCGCGGAGTCGCCGATCCGAAGCTGGAACGACGCGAGTCGGGCCGACACGGAACGCTTCGCGGCATTCCACCGGGCGATGCTGGGCCGCGGCGTCTACCTCGCCCCGTCGCAGTACGAGGCATGGTTCCTCTCGACCGCGCACGGTGACGTCGAGATCGACGCCACGATCGCCCTCGCCCGCGAGTCATTCGCCTCGCTCGACTGATCTCTACGCTTCCGCCCGTGAAGGTGCTCATCGTCACGCTCTACTTCCCGCCCGCCGGGGGCGGCGGCGTGCAGCGGCCGCTGAAGCTCGCGCAGTACCTCCCCGCGCTCGGCATCGAGACGCACGTGCTCGCGCCCGACGACCCGAAGTGGGTGCACCGGGATCCCGATCTCCGCGTCCCCACCCAGGCCTGGATTCACCGCGTGCGCTACGTCGGGCCGAGGGCGAGGAAGCCGACCGAGGAGCTTGCCGTGGCGGAAGGGCTCGGACGCCTGGTCCTGCAGGCGCAGGTCACCGCCCGGCGCCTGCTCCTGCCCGACGCGAGCGTGACCTGGAATCTCACCGCGATCCCCGCAGCTATCCGGATCGTCCGCCGCGAGGGGATCGACGCGGTTCTGACGACGTCTCCGCCCGGCTCGGTTCACCTCGTGGGTGCCGCGGTCAAGCAGGCGACCGGAGCCCGCTGGCTCGCAGACCTCCGTGATCCGCTCGTCGCAAACCAGCACCGGCGTGCCGATACGGCCGCGACGCGGGCGCGTCAGGCCGCCAACGAGCAGCTTGCACGTCTCGTCGCCCGCCGAGCCGACGCGATCTCGTGCGTCTCGGAGGCCATCGCGGAGGAGGTACGAGGGCTCGAGCCGCGCGGGCTCGTCCGCACGATCTCGAACGGGTGCGACTTCGACGACTTCGCCGGGCTCGAGTACCGCCCCGCGCCGCGCTTGCGCATCACGCACGCGGGAAGCTTCTTCGGGAAGCGAGACCCACGACCGTTCCTGCAGGCCTTCAGGGACTCGGGGATCGACGCCGTCGCACGTTTCGTCGGCGACTTTCGGAGCTCTGATCGCGAATGGGCCGAGTCGCTCGCGCTGGGCGACCAGCTCGAGCTGATCCCGTACGCTCCGCGCACGGAGTCGCTTCGCCTGCAGCGCGACTCCGAGGCGCTGCTGCTGCTCATCCCGGACGCCGACGGAAGAGGCAGAGGTGTGCTGTCCGGAAAAGTCTTCGAGTACCTCGCCGCCGGCAGGCCGATACTCGCAGTCGTGCCCCCCGACGGCGCCGCGGCCGAGCTCATCCACGAGACGGAAGCGGGCATCGTGGTGGCTCCGGAGGACGTGCGGGGAATCGGCGAGGCGTTGCGCGAGCTGCACGCCCGCTTCGTCGACGGCGGCTTGCCTGCGATCGACCTCTCCGACCGCGAGCGCGCACGACTGTCCCGCGAGGCTCGCGTCGAGGAGACTGCCGACCTGCTCCGGGAGATCGCGTCGTGACGACGCACGCCCTCCCGCTTCGGTCCGAGGCTCGTGAGCGCGTTCTCGCGCAGCCCGTGCTCGACGGGCTCTTCCTGGCCACGGTGCTCACCGTCACGTTCCACAAGCTCCAGTGGGAGCTCGCCGGCTCGCTGACCCTCTCCGACGTCCTCACGTCGGTCTTTCTCGTCGTCTTCTGCTGGGACCGCTTCGAGCGCGGCGACACACGACTGACGCGCACGGCCGTCGTCGCGCTCGGCTTCCTGCTGGCGTTCGCGCTCGTCTACCTGGCGGGCTTCTACGCGCTGGACACGGCTCAGGCCCTCGCGCAGTGGGCGAAAGGCATGGTCAAGTTCGTGCTGCACTTCGGATTCCTGGTCACGGGAGTCGCCCTCCTGGCGAGACGTTCGCTGCGCTTCTACTGGCTGGCTCTGGCAGCGTTCTGCGGCGGCATCGCGTTGAACGCCCTGTACGGCGTGATCCAGCTCGGGCTCGCCGAAGTGGTCGGTGCCAACCTCGATTCGGTGCTGATCGAGCCGATCACCTCGCGACAGACCGGGATCAACGTGTTCGGAGCGGTGGGCGGCACGCAGGAGGTCTTTCGCCCGAACGCGCTGACCGGCGATCCGAACCATCTCGGGATCGAGCTCGTGATCCCGCTGCTCGTGCTGACGCCGCTCTACCTTCGGCTCGAGCACGGCCATCGCTTTCGCACTCCGCTCGCCGTCCTGCTCGTGTTCCTCCTCGTCGTCGAGCTGGCGACACTGTCCCGCAGCGGGCTCCTCGGTCTCGCGTGTGGCGCGCTCGTGCTGGCGATCCCGTACCGCCGGCACTTCCGCCGGCCCGCGTTCCTCATTCCTCTCGCAGCCGTCGCTGCGCTCGTCGGTGCGGTCGTCCTTGCCCGCCTCGACTTCTTCCTGACGGTGCTCCGCGCCCGCACCAACACGAGCTCCGCGGCGGCCTCCCCGCATTTCGAGGTCTACGGCTTCGTTCCCGACGTGCTCTCGACGAACCCGGTGCTGGGCCTCGGGCTGAACAACTTCGCCGTCTACTACGAGTTCGTCACCGGCCGGCCCGACTTCGGGCCGCACTCGTTCTACGTCGCGACGCTCGTGGAGACCGGAGTCGTAGGAGCGGCGCTCTTCGCGGTGTTCGTGATCTGGATCTTCCGGCAGCTGGGCGCCGCGCGCAGGCTGGGGCGGGCGCTCGCGGCGGTGGGCGATCCACTGGCAGCGCGCGCACGTCCGCTGGCCTGGGGAATGACGGCTGCTCTGGTCGCCACGCTCGTCGCCAACTTCTTCTACCTGACCATGACCTTCTACTACTTCTACGTCTTCGCGGCGCTCGCCGTGGCGTTGCCCGTGGTGTTCGGTCGGGCTGCTCGCACACCTTGAAGGTTCTCGTTCTCACGACGTCGTATCCGCGCAGCGCGGACGACGTGGCCGGGGTGTTCGTGCGCGACGCCGTCTCGGGCCTGCGGGACGCCGGCGTCGAGATCGTCGTTGTGTCGCCGAACTCGTTTCCGCACTTCGGGCTCGCGTACGGGGACGGGATCGTGGGGAACCTCCGGCGGAGGCCGTGGCTGTTGCTCGCGCTTCCTCTCTTCCTTCTCTCGTACGCCAGGGCCGCCCGGCGGGCAGCGCGTGGAGCCGATCTCGTCCACGCACACTGGCTCCCGTCCGCGCTTCCCGCTCTCGCAACGGGGAGGCCGTTCGTCGTACAGCTGTGGGGCACCGACGTCGAGCTGGCGGGCCGTGCGCCCTGGGCGTTCGGGTGGCTGTTGCGCAGAGCCCGGCTCGTCCTCTGTCCGTCGACGGCGCTGGCCGTGGCCGCACGCTCTCTCGGCGCGCGAGACGTGCGCCTCGTGCCGGGCGGCGTTGACATGCCGGAGCAGGTCGGCGCGCCGGAGGAGCCACCGCACGTTCTGTACGCCGGCCGGCTCTCGAGTGAGAAGGGAGTCCGCGAGCTCCTCGAAGCGACCGAGGGGCTCCCACGCGTTCTCGTTGGCGACGGGCCGCTGCGAGACAGCGTTCCGGAAGCCCACGGCTTCGTTCCGCGCCGGGAGCTGCTCGCCTTCTACGAGCGGGCGGCCGTCGTCGCTTGCCCATCCCGCCGGGAGGGGTACGGCGTCGTCGCGCGCGAGGCGATGGCCCACGGCCGACCCGTCGTCGCAACCGCGGTCGGCGGGCTCACGGACGCGGTCGAGCACGGCGTCACCGGGCTGCTCGTGCCGCCTCGCGATCCAGTCGCGCTGCGAACTGCCCTGCAGCAGCTGTTGAACGACGCGCGAGCTTCGCGGGCGCCTCGGGGCGGCCGGACGGGAGAAGGCACGTGCCGAGTTCTCGTCGGAGGCCGCCGCGGCAGCGACGATCGCGGCGTACCGGGAGGCCCTCGTCCGCGCCCGCTGACGCCGCCTCTATCCTCGTCGTGTGAACGAGCGCGATCGTCGCGCGGCCCTGCGCGGCGATTTTTCGTCATTCCTCGAGTGGCCCCGCGGAATCGCACGGCTCGGTGTCGTGCTCTGCACCGCCGTCGCTCTCGGCTTCGGGCTCGTCTACTTCGTCAAGGCGGTCGACCGTCTCGGCGAGACCGCGAGGACGAACGCCGCCCAGAACTTCGACGATCGCGAGTTCGCGGGTGGAAATGCGGTCGTGGTTGCCAATCGTCCCCTCTATGAGGCGCGCGCGCTCATTCCGGAGGACGAGACCTACCGGGTGATCGCCGGGCCCGGCGTCGACGGCGCGACCGAGCTCACTGCTCCCTTCATCGACCACTACGCGCGGTACTTCCTGATGCCGCGCCGACCGTCGCCCGATGCGAAGTGGGTTCTCTGCTACGGCTGCGACCGCTCGGAGCTCGGAGACGGATTCGAGATCCTGCTCGAGGACGAGGCCGGAATCCTCGTCGGACGGCTCCCGAAATGACGGTACGGTCGCTCCTCGGGCTGGTCGCCCTCAATCTCTTCGCCCTGGCTGTCGGCGCGGGCCTGCTCTGGGGGTTGCGCGGCTGGCGCTCGTGGTGGGAGCTCGCCCGGCTCGCCGGGCTCGCGTACATGCTCGGGATCGCGGGGCTCGGAGTCACGCTCACGCTCCTGCTCGTGGCCGGTGCTCCGTTCTCGTTCGCGACGATCGTGGTCACCGGGCTCGTGCTCGCGGGCACCGGAGCCCTGGTGGGATGGCGGGTCGGCCGTCCCCGACCCGTCCTCGGACACGGGCCTCCGCGAGTCGGGCTCGTCGGTGCAGCGCTCGCGGTGCTGGTCGTCGTGTACCTGGAGGCGCTCTTTCGTGCCGCGCGGCTGTCCGGGCTCTACGCGTTCGACGCGTGGTCGTTCTGGGTCCCGAAGGCCAAGGCGATCTATTTCTTCGGCGGTCTCGACGAGCAGTTCTTCAGCGAGCTGCCGAACGCGACGTATCCGCCGCTCGTACCGACGCTCGAGGCGGCGGCGTTCCACTTCATGGGCTCGCCCGACGTCGTCACCCTGCACGCGCAGTTCTGGTTCTTTCTCGCGGGTTTCGTCGCCGCGGTCGCGGGGATCCTGGCAACGCGTGTCCCACCGGTCCTGCTCTGGACGTTCGCCCTCCTCGCGCTCGTCAGCCCTCGCGTCGTCGGCCGCACGCTCGAGCCGCAGGCGGACTTCACGCTCGACTACCTCTTCGCGATGGCGGCGCTGCTCGTCGTGCTCTGGCTCCTCGAGCGCCGGCCCTGGCAGCTCGCCGCCGCGACGCTCTTCCTGGGGGCGGTGATGCTGACGAAGCGCGAAGGACAGCTGTTGGCCGCGTGCGTGGTCGCTGCCGCTCTCGTCGCGTCGTGGCGGCACTGGCGAACCGTCTGGCCACGCCTCGGGCTGGCGTCGGCCTGCGCGCTCGCGCTCGCTCTTCCGTGGCGGGCCTGGTACATGTCGCACGACCTGACCGGTGAGTTCCCGAGTAGCGGCGGAACGGGGCTCCTGGAGAACCTGGAGCGGGCGTGGCCGTCCCTCCAGTCCGTGCTCACGTCGGCGTTCTCCACGGATCTCTGGACGTTGGTGCTGCCTCTCGCCCTCATCGCCGTCGTGCTCGCGCTCATCGCCGGCGCGCGGGTGCTGCCCGTGTACGCGCTGCTCGTCTACGCCTTCGCGCTCGCCGGTTTCACCTGGGCGATCTGGTCCTTCGTCGAGCTCGAAGTCCCGATCGAGCAGGACGAGGCCATCAACCCGACCGTCCGCCTGAGCGCAAGCCTGATCGTCCTGTCTGCGGCGCTCGTCCCGTTGCTCCTCGACGCGGCCTGGCGAGGCACCGATCGGCCGCCGAGAACGGAGGCGGACTGACATGCCGCGCGTCTCGGCGTGGCTCGTCGTGGCGGTCGCCGTCCTCGCCTACCCGCTCCTCGTGCTCGGGTTCTCCGGCGCTCCGGCCTTTCCGTCGCGAACCGACTGCGTCGTGGCCCCCACGGGCGTGGGCGAGTACCGCGTCGTCTTCGGATACCGCGACTCAGAGCTCGAGGCTGTGGAGTTGCGCGACCGAGCACTCGAGGTCGGGTTTCAGGGCACCGAGATCTCGAGAGACGGGTGCGGTCGGGTTCGAGTGGCGGTCGACGACATCCCCTCTCGCGAAGTGGGCGAGGAGGTCATTCGACAGGCACGAACCGTCGATCTCGACCCCACCCTCGAGCAGGAGAGCTGAGTACGATCATGGCGGTGCCCGAGCTCTTCGTACACGGAAGACGCATTGCCGACGACGAGCCGGTCTACGTCATCGCCGAGGTCGGTCACAACCACCAGGGAGACGTCGACAAGGCGAAGGCGCTGATCCACGCCGCGAAGGAGTGCGGTGTCGACGCGGTCAAGCTGCAGAAGCGCGACAACCGCTCGCTCTACACGCGTGCCCTGTACGACTCGCCCTACGACAACGAGCACTCCTTCGGGACGACGTACGGCGAGCACCGCGAGGCCCTGGAGCTGGATGCTGCAGCCTGGCTCGAGCTTCGCGAGTTCTCGCGCGAGGAAGGCGTCGTGCTCTTCGGCACCGTCTTCGACGAGCCGAGTGCGGACCTCCTCGCCGAGCTCGACCTGCCCGCGTTCAAGATCGCATCGGCCGATCTCGTGAACACTCCGTTGCTCCGGCACGTGGCCGCGCTCGGCAAGCCGATCTTCCTCTCGACGGGCGGTGGCACGATCGAGGACGTCGAGCGTGCGCTCGACACCGTCCTGCCGGTCAACCCGCACGTCTGCCTCATGCAGTGCACGGCGGCGTATCCGTGCGAGACGGATGAGCTTCAGCTGCGCGTGATCGAGACCTACCGCGAGCGCTTCCCAGACGTGGTGGTGGGACTCTCGGACCATCAGAACGGGATTGCGATGGCGCTCGTCGCGTACATGCTCGGCGCCAGGGTGATCGAGAAGCACTTCACCCTGAACCACGCCTGGAAGGGATCCGACCACGCCTACTCGCTGATGCCGGAGGGTATGCGCAGGCTGGTGCGCGACCTCCATCGGGTGCCGGAGGCGCTCGGGGACGGGACGAAGCGCCCCTTGCCGAGCGAGGTGAGGCCTCTGGAGAAGATGGGAAAGAAGCTCGTCGCCGCGCGCGATCTCTCCGTCGGTCACGTGCTAGTTGCCGGAGATCTCGAGGCGCGCTCTCCCGCCGACGGAGGGCTTCCGCCGTACGAGCTCGACCGAGTGCTCGGGAAGCGGCTCGTGCGAGCGCTCTCCGTCCAGCAGGCCCTCACGCTCGAGGACGTCGAGCTCGTCGAAGAGCTCGCCGTGCGCGGCTCGCAGCACGCGTGAAGGCCGACCCGCTCTTCGATCTCTCCGGGCGCGTGGCCGTCGTCACCGGGGGGACGGGCCAGCTCGGCGCCGTCTACGCGACGGGGCTCGCCGAGCGGGGGATGCGCGTTGCGAGCCTCGACATCGCTTCGGGTACGACGCCCGAAGGCGTTCGTGCCTATGACTGCGACGTCACCGACCGCGAGGCGATCGATCGGGTGCTGCAGGAGATCGAGGCCGAGTGGGGGCCGCCGCACGTGCTCGTCAACAATGCCGGGCTGGACTCCCCGCCGGATGCGCCCGCCGAGGAGGTGGGACCGTTCGAGACCTACCCGGAGGCGTCGTTCGATGCGGTTCTCGACGTGAACGTCAAGGGCGCCTTCCTCTGCTGTCAGGTGATCGGAGGCGCGATGGCGCGAGCAGGCCGAGGTTCGATCGTCAACGTCTCCTCGATCTACGGAATCCTGTCGCCCGTCCAGGATCTCTACGCCTTCCGCCGCGAGCACGGTGAGACGTTCGTCAAGCCGGTCGCGTACTCCGTCTCCAAGTCGGCCGTTCTCAACCTCACGCGGTATCTCGCGACGTACTGGGCGAGCGCGGGCGTGCGCGTGAACACCCTGACCCTCGCCGGCGTGTCGAACGAGCAGCCGCGCGCGTTCGTGGAGGCCTACTCCGCCCGCGTGCCCATGGGCCGGATGCTCGAGGCCGGCGAGGTGCTCGGCGCCCTCGTGTTCCTGGCTTCCGACGCGTCCTCGTACGTCACCGGCTCGAACGTCGTCGTCGACGGGGGCTGGTCGGCCTGGTGAGCGTGCGAAGTGCAACGAGGGTCTGACCCCAGGCATGGCGCATACGGACACCTGAGAGTGCGCCGAATGCGTGCAAGCTCGTCCACAGGCGTCGGGCGATACCCTCGCCGCGGGTGATTCCAGAAGAGGTCCTCAATCTGATCGCCGGGCTGCGGGTGCCGGCTCGCTCCGAAGAGTGGCTCGACAAGCGCCGTCCGGCGGACGGCTCGCTGCTCTGCCGGCTGGCTCGCTCGGGCGCAGAGGATGTCGACGGAGCCGTGGCCTCGGCGAGAGCGGCGCAGCCCGCGTGGGCGGAACGCACGCCGGTCGAGCGCGGCGAGATCCTGCGCGATCTGGCCGAGCTCCTCCGCGAACGGCGTGACGAGGCTGCCGATATCGTCGTCGCCGAGACGGGCAAGCCGCTCGAGCTCGCGCTGGGAGAGACGGACGCCGCGGTCGAGATGGGTCTGTTCGTCGCCGGTGAAGGACGACGCTCCTACGGGCGCACGACGACGGCGAGCATGAAGCATCGGACGGTTTTCACTCTTCGCCAGCCGCTCGGCGTCGCCGGGCTGATCACGAGCTTCAACACACCGCTCCCGAACATCGCCTGGAAGGCGTTTCCTGCGGTCTTCTGCGGCAATGCCGCGGTGGTGAAGCCCTCGGAGGAGGCGCCCGCGTCCGCGCTCTTCTTCGCCGGGCTGGCGCTCGAGGCCGGGGTTCCTCCGGGAGTGCTGAACGTCGTCCAGGGGCTCGGCGCCGAGGCCGGAGCGGCGCTCGTGGAGCATGAAGACGTCGATCTCGTGAGCTTCACCGGCTCATCCGCGAGGGGCCGCTGGATCAACGAGACCGCAGGGCGCCGGTTGGCCAAGGTGTGCCTCGAGCTCGGGGGGAAGAACGCGCTCGTCGTCTGCGACGACGCCGATCTGCCGAACGCGGTGCGCTGGGCGCTGGCCTCGGCGTTCTCGAATGCGGGCCAGCGGTGCGCCGCTGCCAGCCGGATCGTGGTCTTCGACACCGTCTACGAAGCCTTCCGGGGACAGCTCGTGGCGGGCGCGAACGCACTGGAGCCCGAGCCGCTGATCAGCGAAGCCGCGCTGGAGCGCATGTTGGAGGCCGTCGACCGAGCCGCGGCAGAAGGGGCCACGGTGCTGGCCGGCGGGACGAGGGGTGCCGGTTCGGGATTCCACCTCGCTCCGACGATCGTCGAGGGCGCGTCTCCGGATGCCGGAATCTCGCAGACGGAGCTGTTCGGTCCGGTCGCTCTCCTCTACCGCGTCTCGAGCCTCGACGACGCGATCGCACTCGTCAACGACTCGCCGTACGGGTTGACGGCCGCCGTGCACACAGCGAACCTGCACCGGGCAATGCGCTTCGCGGAGAAGGTGCAGGCCGGCGTGGTCGTCGTCAACGGTGGCACGCATGGTTCCGAGCCGCACATGGGCTTCGGGGGGGTCAAGAACTCCGGGACCGGTTGGCGCGAGGCAGGGATCGAGGCGCTGGACGTGTATTCCGACTGGAAGATCGTGAACCTGATCGCCGATCCAGCGCTCGCATGACGAGAACCGTCGCCATCCTCGGCCCCGGTGCGGTCGGAGGGACCTTCGCGGTCAGGCTGTCCGAGGCGCACCACCGGACGATCTGCGTCGGCACGCCGGAGATCGTCGGTCTCATGGCGCTCTCCGGGATCACGCTGGAGTCGAACGGCTCCAAGCCTGTGAACGTGCGGCCGGTGATGGTCGAGCAGCTCGTCGAGCCCGTGTCTCTGCTGATCGTGGCCGTGAAGTCGCCCGCTCTCTCGGACGCGCTCGAGCGCATCGACCCGGCAGCTGTCGAGCACGCCGTCGTGGTTCCACTGCTGAACGGGCTCGAGCACGTGGAGCTCATTCGAGCACGGCTTCCGGGGCGGGTGGCGGCGGCGAGCCTTTCCCAGTTCGAGGCCTATCGCGTCGGGCGCATGCAGATCGTCCAGGGCACGCACTCGGGGCTCGTCACCATGGCGTCGGACGATCTCTCGAACGACGAGCTCGAGCGAGCAGCCGAGATGCTCCGCGCCGCCGGCATGCAGGTCGAGATCGAGGACGACGAGAAGCGCGTGCTGTGGCGAAAGGCTGCGCGAGCAGCGGTGGTGTCGAGCGCCACGGCGCTGACGCGCCGAACCATCGGCGACCTGCGCACGGATCCCGAGTGGCGGCCGCGCATGGAGCAGGCGCTCACCGAAGCGTGTGCCGTCGCCACCGCCGACGGCGTCAAGATGATGCCCTCCGCTCAGTGGACACGGATCGTCGAGATGGACCCGCACCTCACGACCTCGGCGGCGCGTGACGTCCTGGCCGGCAAACGCCACGAGCTCGACGCGATCGCGGGAAGCGTCGTCCGTGCGGGTCAGCGGGTCGGCGTGCCCTGCCCGGTCCTCGCGAAGCTCGCCGCCGAAGCCGAAGCGTTGTGACCCCGGCGGGGACGCCGGTCGCGGTCGCGTTCGTCCCGGCCAGATCGGGCTCCGAGCGGGTTCCGGGGAAGAACGTGCGCCGGCTGGCGAGTCATCCGCTGCTCGCGTACGCGATCGAGACCGCGCTGCAGAGCGGCGTGTTCGCACGCACCATCGTCTCCACGGACTCCGAGGAGATCGCTGACATCGCTCGCTGGTACGGCGCCGAGGTGCCGGTCCTGCGTCCGGCCGAGTACGCGACCGCGACCTCGCCCGACATCGAGTGGCTCACCTTCACGCTCGGGGAGTTGGGCGACCGCTTCGACCTGTTCGCCATCATTCGCGCGACCAACCCGTTTCGCGGCCCGGAGGTCGTGCGCCGCGGGCTCGAGCAGCTGCTCGCGACCACGGAAGCCGACTCGCTGCGGGCGGTCGAGCGCGTGAAGCAGCATCCGGGAAAGATGTGGTTGCTCGCGGAGGACGGCAGGACGATGTCGCCGCTCCTCGAGCAATCGCACCTGGACAGCGCCTGGCATGCCGGCCAGTACCAGGCGTTGCCGGCCGTCTACGTGCAGTCGAGCGCGCTCGAGATCGCATGGACGCGGGTCGTCACCGAGACGGGGACGCGCGAAGGACGGGTCGTCGCGCCGTTCTTCACGGAAGGGCACGAGGGCTTCAACGTCGACGACGAGGAGGACTGGGAGCGCGCGGAGCGGCTGCTGGATTCCGGGGCAGCGTCGGTGCCCGCGATCGGGCGGGCGCCGTATGCTCCGGCGTCGTGAAGGTCGCGCGGCTCGAGACGCTCTTCTGCGACGCCGGCTGGCGACCCTGGATCTTCCTCAAGGCAACCACCGAGGACGGGCTCGTCGGGTGGGCCGAGATCACGGACTCTCACGGCTCGCCCCGCGGCCTCGCCGGGATCGTCGAGGACCTCACGCCGCTCGTCGTCGGTCGCGACCCGCGCGCGGGCGAGCGGCTCTACTGGGATCTGTACCGGCACACGCGGCAGAGCCCCGGATCGGTCATCGCGAAGGCGATCGCCGGCGTCGAGAACGCACTCCTCGACATCAAGGCGAAGGCGCTCGGAGTTCCCGTGTACGAGCTCTTCGGCGGGCCCACGCGCGAGACGGTTCCGCTCTACTGGTCGCACTGCGGGACGACGAGGGCGCGCGCTTGGGAGGTGACGGGCACGACGAAGCTCGCTTCCTACGACGACGTCGCGGCGCTCGGGCGCGAGGTCGTCGAGCGCGGATACCGGGCGTTCAAGACCAACGTCGTCGTTCCGGGCGAAGAGCCGCAGGTGCTGATGCCGGGCTTCGGGGAGGGTGGAGGGACGCTCCAGGCCGATGAGATCGCTGACGTGTTGGTGCGCCTCCTGGAGGCGTTCAAGGAGGGAACGGGCGACGCAGCGAGACCCATCGTCGACCTCAACTTCAACCTGGAGCCGGAAGGTGTGGTGCGTGTGGCTCGCGCGCTCGAGCCGTTCGACCTGCTCTGGCTCGAAGTCGATCTCTTCGACCCGGGCGCGCTGGCACACGTCCGGCACGTAGCCCCGATGCCCGTCTGCTCGGGCGAGAACCTCTACGGCAGCCGCGGCTTCAGGCCGTTCCTCGAGGCGGGCGGGATGGACGTCGCCTCGGTGGACGTCATCTGGAACGGCTTTCACCAGGCCAAGAAGATCGCGGATCTCGCAGAGACGTTCGAGGTCAACTGCGCCCCGCACAACTACTACTCGCACCTGGCCACGTTCATCGCCGCGCAATGGTGCGCCGTCATCCCGAATGCGCGCATCCTCGAGCTCGACGTCGACGACGTGCCGTGGCGCGACGAGCTCGTCACGGCCGTTCCCGAGATCGCGGACGGCGAGCTGCGCGTGCCGACGGCCCCGGGGTGGGGCCTCGAGGTGCGGGAGGACGTGCTCCGGACGCATCCCTGGCCGACGGCGTGAGCCTCGCCCGGCTGCCGCGAGCGGGTGTCGCGGCCGCTGCTCTCCTCGCGCTGGACGCCGCAATCCGCCTGCTCGCGGGCGGCCCGTATCCGGGCGCGACCGTTCTCCTGCTCGCCGCCTGCGGGATCTCGTTGATTCCGCTCCTGCCCTCCGAGCTCGGTACGCCGTCACTCCGGCTCGCCGTCCTTCCGGCGCTGGGCGTGGGGTCGTTCGCGATCCTGCTCACGACGGTCTCGATCGTCGGCATCCCACTCACGGAGCTCTCGATCAGGCTCGCCGTGCTCGCGCTCGTTCTCGTGGCCGCTGCCGCGGCAAGCGCGCTCGGGAGAAGTGAGAAGAGATCATGGTCGCGGAGGAGAGAGAGCGTTGCGGTCGCCGTGCTCGTCGGCGTGTTCGCGTTCTCGCTCGGCTCGTCCTGGGATATCGCCGGCTCCTTTCCGCCGCGCGGAACGGACTGGGGGCACTACCTGCTCTACGCCGACGAGGTCGAGGCGCAGGACGCGCTTCTGATCGACGACCCGCTCGCAGGTGAGGAGGATCGGGTCTTCGCCGACCCCGCCGGAGTGGGCGCCGTGTACGGGAGCTTCCTGATCCTCGACGGGACCTCGTCACGGCCGCTCGGCTCGGGAGTCGTGATCGCCTCCGCCCTGACTCCGCTCAGCGTCTACGCGGCCGTCGGCGCGCTGTGGGGGATCGGAGCGGGGCTGCTCGCTGCCGCTGCCTATGCCGTTTCGCCGATCCGGCTCGAGCCGATGTACTGGCACGGGCTCGCGACGACCCTGGCGCTCGTCTTCCTCCCGCTCGTCGTGCTCGCGCTCGGCCTCCTCTACCGAGGCTCCCGGGACCGGCGGACGATCGGGCTCCTCGGCTTCTCGCTCGCCGGGGTCGCCGTGTCGCATTCGACGAGCGCGGTCGTGGCAGCGCTCCTGATCGCGGTCGTGGTCGTGGTCGAGCTCGTGCGCATGCTCCTTGCCAGGCGGTCGCCCCGTTCGCGGTCAGGCGGGATGCTGCGACCGGTTCTGGCCGGCGTTGCGGTTGCCTTCGTCCTCGGCGCCGGGGTGGTCGCCCATCTGAGGTTGCAGTCGATCGAGCTGGGCTCGCCGGTCAGCTACCGGCTCTTCGAGCCCGACTGGCTCGATCTCCAGACCTTCGTGGACTACTACTCATGGCCGTTCCTCGCGTTGGCCGCGCTGAGCATCGTCGTGCTGGTCGTGCGCGGAAGCCTGCGGCGTGACCATGCCTTCCTCGCGCTCGCGGCCCTCGCTGTCGCGAGCATCCTCGTCGGGCAGCTCTGGCGCGTGCACGTGCCTTTCGAGTACCGGCGTGCCGTGTACTACCTGGGGCTCGCGCTCGTGATGCTGATCGGTGCGGCCTCGGTGCGACTTCCGGGGCGCCGGGCGCTGTGGGTCGCCGGGTACGTCGTGGCGCTCGCGTACATCGCCCATACGTCCATCGGCTTTCGCCTGCCGGAGCGGCTGCTGAAGGGAGAGCAGGAGCGATCCGCGGCGGTGGACGCACTCGTCGAGTTCCGGGAGAAACTCGATCGCGGAGAGGAGACCGAGACCGAGCTCGTCGTCACCGACCGCTGCCTGCACTTCGTCGTGCCCTATCTGCTGCAGCGACCGGCGATCGCGGCGTTCGAGGACTGGCAGGTCGGCTTCACGAATCGCGTGCCGCTCGCGCGCAAGGCGGCCACGGTCCTTCGGGGAGGGACCGAGGGCCGCCGCCTCGCGGAGTCCCTCGGGGTGGGCTACGTCGTGCTCGACCCCGCGTGCACGGACCTTCCGGACCTGGGAGGCAGCGTGGTCGCCCGGAACGACGCGGTCACCATCATCCGCGTGCCTGCGGCTTGATCGCGGCATAGCTCTCGGCCACGAGCTCGAGCGAGCGGTCGATCCGCAGCGTCGCCGCGTTCTCGGCGAACCAGCGTGCGGTCGACTCGCGAAGAGCTGGCCCCGCCTCGACCACGCGTCCGATTGCGGCAGCGAGGCTTTCAGGAGACGCATCGGGGGAGACGACGCCGTTCACACCGTCCTCGACGAGCTCCGTCGCCGCGTTCTCGGGGCCGGCGACGACGACGCTGGGCGTGCCTCGCGCAGCTGCCTCGACGACGACGAGGCCGTAGCCCTCGCGCTCCGATGCGCTGACGAGACAGCCTGCGCGCGCGATCGCCTCCTCGACCTCGTTCTCCGAGCGGCGCCCGGGGAGACGAACGGCGGCGGTCAGTCCGAGCTCGTCGACCAGCTTCGAGATGTGAGCCCGCTCGGGACCGTCGCCGTAGAGCTCCAGGCGAAGCTCGGGCCAGCGCTCGCGCAGGAGACCGAATGCGCGCACGACCACGTCGATGCGCTTCTCCTGGACGTGGCGTCCTGCATAGAGAACGAGTGCCGGATCGACGTCGACCGTCGGGCCGGCCTGTCTCCGATCGGCGTAGAGACCCGGAAGGAGGACCGGCACACCGGAGTACCCGGCCGCCACGAGCCGCTCGGCGTGTAGCCGCGAGAAGCAGAACGCGGTGTGGGGAAGGAGCACGCAGGCTCCCTGGACGAGCCACCCGGTCGTGCCGATCAGGTCGCCCGCGTAGCGGCGCCAGTAGTCCTTCGTCCACACCTCGATCCAGTTCACGACGAGCTCGTACCTGCGGCGGCGTCCGATCGCACTCGCCGCCAGGAGAGGAAAGTACGGGAACGAGGCCATATGGACGATGTCGTAGTCGGAGCCGTGGCGCCACAGGTGCCTCGCGACGGCGAGCCCGAAGCGAAGTGGCGGCAGCAGGGTGCGGCGCTCCCGCCGGTACACGCGACCCGCGGGCGTGAGGCCGAGCACGCGCACCCCGGGCAAGGAAGGACGCTCGGAAGCGTCCCAGTGACGCATGGTCACGTAAGTCACGTCGTGGCCGGTGGCGGCGACATGGAGCGCCAGATCGCGCATCCAGCGCTCCGCGCCCCCGATCGTCTGCGGGAAGAGATGGTCGTAGACGAGGCAGATCCTCGGCTGGGAGCTTCCACGCGGCCCACTGCGCGCCGGCTCACTGCCCCTCCAATGCCCTTCGAGGCCGGAGAGCCGTCGCTTGACGGGGAGTGGAATCCGCCGGTGGCGGAGGCCGAGCTGCAGGCCCGCGAACTTGGCCGACTCGTAGACCGCGGCATAGGGCAGCCAACGCCGCTGGCCCGTGCGCCAGAGCCACGTCACCTCCCCGAGCGCGTAGCGGGAGCCGGCCTCGCGGAGGGCGACACGAGACGACGATGCTTCGCTCACGTACGCACGATCGGCCGACACGCCGGAGTCGAAGAAGCGTCGAAACGCGCTCGCAACGGTGTACGCATGCGAATGCCGAACCGCGGCGCGTGGCTCGTACACGATCTCGAGGCCCGCGAGCAGGACTCGCCTCGACCACTCCTGATCCTCGCTCATGATCACGTCCGTGGCGAGCGGATACTGCTCGAGCACGGCGCGGGAGACCGCGGAGTTCACGTTCGAGAAGAGCGTCGCTTCGAAGCTGAGCCGGTTGGGGTCGACCAGGCGCTGCGTGCGAGGCTCCGGGCCGTACAGGAAGTCGAGGAAGTAGCGCTCCGACGGGATCGCCTCCTCGTGTGGGAGCTGTCGCCCGTAGACGCCGGCGACGCGAGCACGTTCGCGGAGCGGAGCGACGAGGGAGGCGAGCCAGGTCTCGTCGACGGCATAGGCGTCCTGCGACGTGAAGACGAGGACATCGCCGAGCGCGAGCCCGGCGCCCAGATTGCGGGCCCCTCCATGGCTGAACTCCTCGGGTCGGATCCCGTGTACCCGCGCGCCCAGCCGGCGCGCTCGCCGGGCGCTGCCGTCGGTGGAGCCGGAGTCGACCACCACGACCTCGACCTCCTCGTCGACCTGCTGGCGTGCGATTGCCTCCAGGCAGCGAACGAGATCGAGGCCACCGTCCTTGACCGGGATGACGACGGAGATCATCGGGCCGGAGTTGCCGCGACCACGAACTGATAGCCGAAGAGCGAGGGTCGCAGGCGTCCGACTGCATGGGCCGCTCGTTCCACGGATTGCGCTCCGATCCCGGGGACCGGAACGGTGATGTCGAGGTCGAGGATCCGGTAGCCCGCTCGGCCGAGGGTCTCGACGAGTGTCGAGCGCGTGAACAGATGCGTGTGGGTGCGGTCGAGGATCCCGCGCTCGGTGTAGCGCCAGCGACCCGCGAGGAGCCCGAGGCGCATCGTCCAGTTCGCGACGTTGGGTGTCGTCAGCACGAGGCGGCCGTCTTCTCGGAGGAGTGGCCGCACACGAGCAAGGAACTGCTCGGGCGCGCGCAGGTGCTCGATCAGATCGCCGCACAGGACGATGTCGAACGATCCTTCGGAGAAACGGGAGCTCCATCGTCTCCGCGTCGCCGACCAGCACCTGGTCGCACACCTCGCGCGCGGCCTCGGCGGCTCGTTCGTCCTGCTCGATACCGATCACCGTGCATCGCCGCGCGACCAGCGGCCGGGCGAGGTACCCGCTCGAGCAGCCCACGTCGAGCACGCGCGTCCCCGAGCCGACGAGGGCGAGCAGCTTCATGTGCCCGCCATGCGGGCGCTCGTTGAGCGCGACGTATCCAGGATCGGATCGGCGCCATGGCTAGCGCCGGCGCAAGGGCATGGTGAGCAGAGCCAGGAAGAAGGCGCCGAAGATCACCTGCATCCCGAGGCCGAGGGTGGTTGCCAGAAGGGCGGTCTCGTAGGCGCGCCCGAGATCGCCGAAGCCCTCGACTGCCCACTCGGTGCCGATCGCGGCGAGGCCGGCGAAGGCGAGGAGAACGAGCCCTCCCCCGGCGAGCAGGCCGTGCTCCAGTCGAACGCCTCGTCCCAACCGCTCCAGGAGCGGGTCGTGCTCCCCGATCCGGACGCGCGCGTACGTCCTCGCGAAGACACCGAGCTGGATCACCTGCGCACCGATCAGCGTCACGGCCACGAACCCGAGCATCGTGTGGATCTGCCAGGTGCGGCCGAAGACGTCGACGGGACCGCTCGCCAGCACGAGCATGCCCGCGAGGCCGAGCAGGATCAGGATGCTGCCGGGAACGAGGTAGAGCCAGCTGGGGCTGTACAGGAGCATGAAGCGCACATGGCGCCAGGCGTCCGAGAAGCGGTTGAGCTTCGACTCGCCGATCCGCGGGTAGTAGTCGATCGGGATCTCGCTGACCGTCAGGCCACGGCGATACGCCTTGAAGACCATCTCCGACGCGAACTCCATTCCCGTCGAGTGCAGGTCGAGCTTCGCGGCGGCGTCCTTGCGGATCGCGCGCATCCCGCAGTGTGCGTCGGAGACCTTGACCCCGAAGAAGAGGTTGAGCATCCCGGTCAGGATCGGGTTTCCGACGAACCGGTTGAGGAAGGGCATCGCATCGCCGTGGATCGTCCCCTCGAACCGGGAGCCCATGACCAGGTCGTCGCCCTGTTCGAGCCGGTCGACGAACGGGGCCAGCTCCTGGAGCGGGTACGTCTCGTCGGCATCGCCCATGACGATGTACACGCCTCGCGCCTGCTCGAGGCCGGTCAGATACGCGCTGCCGTAGCCACGGCGAAGCTCGGTGACGACCCGTGCCCCATGCTCGGCGGCGACCTCCGCCGAGCGATCCTCGGAGCCGTTGTCGACGACGAGAACCTCTCCCGTGCGACCCGAGCGGCGGATCCCTTCGAGCGCCTGGTCGACGACGTTCCCGACGGCCTCTTCCTCGTTCAGGCAGGGGATGACAACGGTGATCTCGGGGTCGGGCGGCATGGGAAAAAGCGCCGCCGACCGTAGCAGCCCTGTCGCGAGGTCTGACGCCCCAGCCCGAAAGCGGGGTGTGTCAGACACTGCCTCTCGCGCGGGGTCTGCGGCGTGGATCCACCACCCGTGAGGCTAGGCTGGCGCGGTGCCGACGCTCGCACGCGCGTGGCGCTCTCTCGAGCGGTTTGCCGACGGGCGTCGAGCCGCTCCGACGCTTGTCGCCGCGGCGCTCGCCGTCTACGCGGCGATCTCAGTCGCGCTTCCGCTCGCGCCGGGACGCGATCTCGGCCGCTACCTGGTCATCTACGCGCAGCTCTTCGGCGACCACGTCGTGTACCCGTACGCGTTGGCCGCCAGAACGCCAGGAACACCGCTCGTCGTCGGTGGTCTGCTCGAAGTGGGCCCAGTCGTCGCCGAGGTCGGGGCCGCGCTTCTCTATGCGCTCTCGATCCTCGCCTGGTGCGCGGTTGCGAGGCGCTTCGGGGCTGCGGCGGCGATCGCAACCGCGGCAGCGCTGCTCCTGTACCCCGGCTACGTCGTGCTCTTCCACCAGCTGTCGAGCGACGCCGTGTTCGCCGCGGCGTTCGCCCTCGTCGCCTGGCTGCTCGCCGGTGCAGTCGAGACGCCAACCGCAGCCCGGGCGGTCGCGCTCGGTGCCGGCGTCGCGACCCTGGTTCTCGTCCGCCCGGTCGCACAGGTGCTCCTCCTGTTCGCGCTCGTTCCGCTCCTCGCGGGCACGACCTGGCGAGTGCGGCTGCAGAGCACTGCTGCCTTCGTCCTCGCTGCGGTCGTCCCGCTGCTCGCATGGGCGGCCCACAACGCCGTCAGGGCTGACGATTTCACCCTGGCGCGCGGGGGCGGAGCGACGCTTCCGCTGTTCAGAGCGTTCGTGGCCGACGACATCGTGGAGCCCGAGAACGGCCCCGCCACGCGCGAGCTCGAGCGTGCCGTTGCCCGAAACCTCCTGCCGTTCGAGCCGTATCGCTCGTACGAGATCGACCTCGAGCAGTTCTTTTCCTCGGGGAGCGCGCGCATGCACGAGGACCTGACCGGTCTCTCCGACCGCGTGTGGGGCTGGGACGACGACTACCGCCACCTTGCGCGTGTCGGCCGCGAGGCCGTGCTCGCGCACCCGGGCACCTACGCGCGAGGGGTCGCGCGCGATGTGGGCCGCCTGCTCGTGTGGCCGCTCTACGCGCCAGTGACGAACACCGAGGCGCGCACGAGCACGCGGGTGCCCGTCGCGGACCTGCAACTTCCGGTGCCGGGCGAGGGCGAGCCGATTCCGGCCGCGCGCCAGTCGGGCTACATCACGACGCCGGACGGCCGGATCCGCGAGGTGTGGACGTCCCCGACCGAGCATCAGGTCGTCTTCTCGCGGCCGGCCGATGCGGCACGCGCCGCCGAGATCGATCGACGGGTCGACGGGCTTCTCGACGGCTTCCCCGACCGTTCGGTCCGCTCCGAGTGGGTCGACCGGCTCAACAGCGTCTCGCGCTGGTACCCGCGGCCCGTCCTCTGGCTCCTCGTCGGGTTGCTGGCGGCACTCGTTCGCCGCCCGCGCGGGCTCGGAGTTCCCCTGACGCTTGCGGGCGGTGCGCTCTTGATCCTCCTCTCCACGTCACTCGCCGTGTACGCCGTCGCCGAGTACTCCGTCCCGGTGACGCCCGCCTTCGTCCTGCTCGCGGCGGCCGGCCTCATGGGGAGGCGCGCGGGTCGCGAGCGAATACTCTCGGGCCGCACATGCTTGACCTCGCGCTCATCCCCAGATCCGAGCTCGACCGCGTTCGCGCGGCGGAGGACGTCGACGCGGACGCCCGCCTGGGCCTTCTGGCGGACATGTGCCGCCTCAACACGCTCGTCGCGATCAAGCGCGCCGGCTCGGGTCACCTCGGCTCGAGCTTCAGTGCGCTCGACATCTTCGTGCATCTCCTCTTCGAGGAGCTGAACGTCGCCGAGCTCGGCTTCGACCATCCTGAGCGCGACGTCTTCTTCTCCTCGAAAGGACACGACGTACCCGGTCTCTACGCGGCGCTGTACGCGCTCGGCGTGATTTCGCAGGAGCAGCTCCTGCGCCTGCGCCGGCTGGGCGGTCTCGACGGCCACCCCGACGTCGGCACACCGGGGATCGAGGCCAACTCCGGCTCGCTCGGCATGGGCATCTCCAAGGGACGCGGCATCGCGTGGGCGAAGTGGAGCCTCGGCCTGGGCGGCCGAGTCGTGGTGATGACCGGAGACGGCGAGCTCCAGGAAGGTCAGAACTGGGAGGCGCTCCAGGCCGCAGCCCACGACGCTCTGGGGACGCTCTGGGTCGTCGTCGATCGCAACGAGCTGCAGTCGGACAAGCTCACCGAGGAGATCGTCTCGCTCGGCGATCTCGAGGAGAAGCTGCGCGCGTTCGGCTGGGACGTTCGGACGTGCGACGGCCACGACCACGCGGAGCTGCGTGAGGCCTTCGCGTCCTTCGGTGAGGTGGACGAGCGCCCGAATGCGCTCATCGCCCGGACGATCAAGGGCAAGGGCGTCTCGTTCATGGAGCGGTCGGCAGCGCTCGCCGAGGGGGGCGGCTACTACCGGTGGCACGCCGGCGCTCCGAGCGACGTCGACTTCGAGCGCGCTCGTGACGAGCTCGTGGCGAGCATCGGCACGGCCCTCGAGGAGCTTGGTCTCGGCTCGCTCGAGCTCACTGCAGTGAGGGAATCTCGCGACGCCGACAGCTACTCGCTCGAGGGCGAGCCCGAGAGCGGAGCCGGTGCGCCGCTCCGGAAGACGACCAACGAATACGTCGTCGAGGCCTACGGAGATGCGCTCGTCGAGCTGGCCGAGACCAACGACCGCCTCGTCGTTCTCGACGCGGATCTGGCGTCCGACTGCAGAGTGCGAGGCTTCGAGCTCGCGTTCCCAGACCGGTTCGTCGAGTGCGGGATCGCGGAGCAGGACATGGTCTCGACGGCAGCCGGGCTGGCGCGACACGGCTTCCTCCCGGTGGTCAACTCGTTCGCGTCCTTCCTCGCCTCCCGCGCGAACGAACAGATCTACAACCAGGCGAGCGAGGGCTCGAAGGTCGTGTACGCGCTCCACTACGCGGGCCTGATCCCCGCAGGTCCCGGGAAGTCGCACCAGAGCATTCGCGACGTCTCGCTGCTGGGCGCGCTTCCGAACATGACGATCGCGCAGCCGGGGAGCCCCGAGGAGACCCGCGCGTTGCTGCGCTGGGCGGTCGAGGAGGCCGACGGCAACGTCGCCATTCGACTTGCGATCGGGCCCTCTCCTCGTGACATCGAACACCCTTCCGGCTCCGAGCCGACCGTGGGCTGGGGAACCGTGCTGCGCGAGGGCGAGGACGCGGTCCTGCTCGCCTATGGCCCGGTGCTGCTCAACGAGGCCCTCCTCGCCGCCGAGCTCCTCTCCGAGGAGAATGTCCAGCTACGGGTCGTGAACATGCCCTGGCTGAACCGCGTCGACCAGGACTGGGTGGCGGTCGAGGTCGCTCCGCACCCGCACGTGCTGGTTCTCGAGGATCACGCGCCGGTCGGCGCGCTCGGGGATGCCCTGCGCCGGGTGCTCGTCGGCCGCGAGATCACGGTCTACGGGGTGGAGGGTTGGCCGGCGTGCGGAACGCCCGAGGAGGTGCTTCGCTTCCACCAGCTCGACGGCGCCTCGCTCGCCCGGCGCATCGCCGCCGAGCTCAGCGTTCGCACATGAAGCGAACCTGGCTCGTCCTTCCCGACCAGCTCTCGATCCGGATGTTCTTCGACACCGGGATCGTCGACCGGCTCAGCGAGCGCCTTGGCGGCAGGCTGACTGCAGTCTTCCTCGTCTCGCGCGAAGAGGCGGCCGAGTGGAGCGAGCGGCTCGATGACCTCCCCGTGCTCTTCGGCGAAGAGCTCACCGGCGAAACGGGGAACCGCGTGTGGAGCCGGCTCGATGCCTGGCTCGACCGGCGGATCGGCTACCACCCGCTCGCCATCCGGCTCAACCGCCGTCACGGCTTCCACCTCGAGCGGATGGAGCCCGGCCATCCGAACTGGATGCTCGACTCCGCCCGGGAGGGACCGCTGCCACGCTTCGGCTTCCTCGAGCGAGCGATGCAGCGCTGGCATTTCAGCGCGCGCAGGCACGTGCCGCGCGGGCTCGTCGAGGCGATGCAGCGCGAATGCTCCGCTCTGGTCGTCAGCAACGTCCAGCCGAGGAACGCCGTCCCTTTTCTGATCGCCGCGCGACGCCAGCAGCTCCCCGTGATCGCCCATGTGGCGAGCTGGGACCACACGGTCGGAAAAGGCGTCATCTCGCCGTACTGCGACCTGTACATCGTCCAGAACCGGGTCATGGAGGACGACCTGGGCCGCTACCACGACATCGCTTCCGAGCGCGTCCGAGTGACCGGCTGGCCGCAGACCGACATCTTCCACCGCCCCCGACCACGCGCCGACTACGAGGCGCTCGTGAGCGGCTACGGCCTCGACGCCGGCCGTCCGCTCGTGCTCGTCATGGGGAACACGCCGACGAATGCGCCCTACGAGGGACGATTCGTCGAGCGCATCCTGTCCTGGTGGGATGAAGGCGCGCGCGAGCGCTTTCAGCTGCTGTTCCGGCCCCACCCGCGCGACAAGGAGTGGCGCGAGCGGTTCGCCGCCGCGCTCGGTAGGGAGGGCGTCTTCGTGCAGGAGCCGAGCTACACGGATCTGGAGGAGCTCGCGACGCTTCTCCAGCACGGCGACGCGGTCGTCTGCAACGCGGGGACGATCCTGCTCGACGCGCTCGTCACCGACCGCCCGGTCGTGTGCGTGCTCTACGACGAAGGCGCTCCGCCGGGCGAGTCGTGGGCCGCGAAGAACGTGATCGGCGAGCACTACCGGGATCTCGCCGCCTCCGGGTCATTTCACGTCGCCGAGAGCTTCGAGGAGGTGGTCGCAGGCATCGAGCGCGCTCTCGCCCGCCCCGAAGAGCTGGCCGAGGAGCGCCGACGCGCCGTCCGCGAGGTCGTCGGCGAGGTGGACGGTCGCGCGGCGAGCGCGTGTCGTCGATGCGATAAGCGAAGCCCTGTGAGCCCGTCCATCCGCGCATCACGCCGGGCTCGTGTCGTCGATGCGATAAAGAGAATCTCCGGCGCGATCTTAACAAGCGCGAGGGAATTCTTCTCGTCGCGTGCATCCTTCTGGCTGGGTTCGCGGCCTCGGTAAGGAAAGACGAGCACTCTGGCCACGGTTGGCCTGGCTGCGCTCGGCGCCGTGGCGCTGACGTTGCCTGGAGGATCTGGTTCACCACTCAGGGGTTGCCGTCGACGGTCGAGCGCCGGCTATCGCCAGCTTCGGCCACCTCGAACGCGCCTGGCGGCCTTGAGCTCGTCGCCGGTACGTTCGTGAGGCAGAGCCTGTGGCTGGTCGTCCCGATCGTCGCCGGTGCGGCACTCGGTCTTGCCTCGTCGCGAGGGCGTGGCAGCTCTCGGTTTTCACAGCAGTGTTCGCGGGCTCGGCACTCCTGGCGGCTTCGTGGGCGATCTGGGCGAACACGGCGTTGTCGTTCGCGCCGGACAACGCCGACAACCCGATCGTCCGCCTGCTCGGCACGCCGATGCTCGTGCTCGCGGTGCTCACCCCGCTCCTCCTGGACGTCGCGTGGACGGGTAGCGCGACCGCGCTGGCAAACATCTCCTCGCTCCGAGGCGAGTATGGGAGCCGCTCGTACGTCGCCGGCGGGGAGCGTGGGCGATCGTGCTCGCGGCCGCACTGGTGTATCCGGCGTCGGCGCTCGTCGGCTACTCGGGGCAAGCGCTGCCGGGAGCCCTTCCGCGCTTTCCGCCTTGACCGATTGCGCCGAGTTGCCGGTCAGCGGGCGCCCGGTGCGCCTCGTAGTCGGGTACGCCGACTCGGTCTTTCGAGCCCGCGTTCTGCGTGAGCATGCGCTCGACGCCGGATTGGCGAATATTGAGATAGCGCAAGACGGCTGCGGACGGCTCCGCGTCTTCGTGGACAATCTTCGTACGATCGCGGCGTCTCGCGCACAGCTCGCGGAGGTGGCGCCCGCGAGCTTGGAGCCTACTGTTGAGCTCGACCCGGATCCATTGGACGCTTGTCAGCCCCTCGTCGTTTGGGCAGGGCGGGAGCAGCTGGAACCCGGGGATCCGTTGGTCAACCTTGAGCACGGAGAGCTCTAACGGCCCAGCGTCCGAGCGCACGGGGAGTTGCTCGAGTGGATAGAGATGGAGACCCTCGAACGGGCTTGTCTCCCAGCTGGAGAGCCACGAGGTTCCGGCGAAGGGCGAAACGACGACCTTCGGCACGGTGACCGTTCCGTCGTCGAGTTGCGGGGGGCTGGCACGGGGAAGTACGTCACGAGCTCCGGGAGAACGAGCGCGGTCGTGTGTCTCGCGAGGCCAATGTCGTCGCCGAGGCCGCAGTCTGGCTCGCCTCGTAGTGCTGCGAGGTTCTGGCGTGTGAGTGTCCACGAATCCGTTCGCTCGGTGTCCACCCCGAGAACGCCAAGGGTGAAGACGATGGCCGGCGCGGCGAGCAGCGGGGCCGACCAAGCAGCGGTCAGCCAGGGCGCTCGGTCGAGGCGGCTGCGTCTCCCTCGAGCGAGCTGAACCGCCGCAACCACACCGAGCGCGACGAACGGCAGGACGAGCGCCAGGCCGTGAAGCGGGAGTGTGGACTCGAGCTCCAGCGTCCAATCGAGGCTTTGGAGATCGAGCCTGCTCCAGGGGCTGCGAGGCGACCAGAGCCAGGCGCCACCCAGGCCTACGGCGCCGAGGACGAGGAACGGTCGGGCGTGCCAACCATCGGCGCGTCGAGCGTCGTCGCGGAGTCAATCGTCTCGGCGGCGACTGCCACCGCCGCGATCCGATCAGCGCGCCGAAGTGCCAGGCCCACTTGCTCGGCGTCGCGATCAGCAGGATGAGCAAGATCCGAGCGCGCTGGAAGGAAAATCCAGCAGCGCCGTCGCGATCACCATGGCAGCAGGAACGCGAGCACCGCGAGCGCGATGAGAACGACCGAGCCGCGGCGCAGTGGAGTCGCATTCGGGAACTCGGACAGGCGCGCGTATCGAAGGAGCTCGTCGCGCCAGGTGGTGGCCGTGCTCGTAAGCGTTCGGTATGTCTCGATGTCGGCTCGCCGCTGCTGGAAGTCGGAGCCGACGAACACAGACCGACCGAGCGCAAGCGAAGCGGTGATCGAGGCGACCGCCTGGGTGCGGTTGTCACGTGCCCACCGAAGCACCGACGGCGCGGCGACGAGCACTGGAGCGAATGCGACCACGCCCGCGTGATGCCCGGTGACCGCGAGTGGAGCCATGAGCGCAGCGGCCGCGAGCGGCGTGACCGAGCCCCTATCCACGAAACGCACCATGCACGCGAGCACGCCCGTTGCGAGCAGCGCGGTGACCGGCTCGGGGCGAACCGTCATACCCCACGCCAGCGCCCCCACGAGGAACCCGCTCGCGAGGATACCAAGGCCCCACGGAGCGACTGGGCGAGCTGCTGGTGGTGGACTCGAGCGTCCAGCGGCAGAGCAGCCAGATGCCGATGAGCGTGAAGAGGACCGGAACGCGGTGAACCAGGAGTGTCAACGCGCTCTCGGCGAGCCAGTGCTGCGCCCATTCCAGCCAGTAGCCAAGCAGAACATGCGCCCCGAGCGTGTCGTATAGTTCGAGAAGCCAGCGGATGCCGAAGAACATGCGTTGTCGCGTCAAGACCCACCCGTCGTCGTAGAACGACAGCAACAGCACCCACCAAACGATCAGCACCCCGCCGACGAGGCCATCCGACGGATGCGCGTGAGTCCCGAGCGACCACCTCCGTGCGTCGGTTGCACGTATTGGGCGTTGGTGGCGGCTCGGAAAGGCGACGAGCAGCAGGCAGGCCGCGATTGCGAGAGCGGCGGCCACCCACGCAAGCTTTTGCAACGCACTCGCCTCCACCGCGTGGACGGCGGTCGTGACCCGGATCGACGGCGTCGAGTCAGCGCGGAGATCGAGCGTGGAGAAGAGCCCGGTGACGACGGGCGGTACTTGGAGCTCTCCGCTGCCCGCGAACGCGCCAGAGGCTCCGGTCAGCGTCCAACCGTCTTCGTCCAGATGGAGCTTGTGCGGACAGTCTGTCGTCGGCACCCGCGCCAGCTCCTCTGCTCCGACGGCAACCACCTGCACCGTGCCGCGACGAGTGATCGAGAGGCCGTTCACCCGACGCGGCCGTCGAGCCGTCGCCAGCACCGTCGCCTTCGGCGCTGCGCTCGGCAGCGGTGTGCCGGCCCGCACGGGAGCGTGGCTGAGATCGAAGCAGGCCGTTGCCTGATCAGGAGGAGCGGCGTGTACCACACCCGCTCGGGGAGGGTGTTCGGCACCTGTTCCGGCGGCCACGAGTACGTCGTTGTCACCGCTGTGCCAGGCCCGACCGCTCCCACGACTGCGGCCGCGAGGGCCAGGAAGGCGAGTACCAGCGCGAGACGCGAGCGGCGCACCGGCGTATTGGACACGATCCCCGGCAAGCTGGCGCCTCGAGCGTGTTCCTCCGAGTAGCGTTGCGAGCGTGCCGGACTGGCTGCGGCTCGCACGACGCGGCGAGCGTCCTTGCACGACTGCGCGACGGGCTCGTCCACCGACTTCGCAGCCGTCCCGAACTCGCCGAGCGCGTCGTGCGTCTCCCGCGGCTGGTGCCTTCCCCCCGCCCGCTCCGCGCTCTATCGCTCGTTCTCCTGGCCGCTCATCGACCACCTGCGTCGCGGCTCGAGATCGCGTCGATCGGGGGAAGGATGGTGGTCGAGACCGGCGACGTGGTCGGTCGCGTCCTGACGGCGTCAGGGTTGTGGGAGCCGCACGTCACCGAGGCGTTCCGCGCACGGCTCGGAGCGGGTGACATCTGCGTCGACATCGGCGCTCACGTCGGCTACTACACGCTGCTCGCGTCGACGCTCGTCGGGCCGCCGGGCACGTCTACGCCTTCGAACCCTCGCCCGGTGTGTACCGCGCGCTGGAGCAGAACCTGGCGCGGAACGGCGTGACCAACGTGACAGCCCTGAACATCGCGGCAGGGGCGGACGGGAGCACGGGTGTGCTCTACGAGCTGGCCGAGGGAAGCTCGGGGAACTCGAGCCTGAGCCCGCGGCTGCTCGACTCTCCGCACGCCGGCACTGCGGACGACTATGCCTCGGTCGCAGTGGAGATCCGTGCCGCGGACACACGGTCCCTGCGGAGGAGCTCGCGCGCGTCCGGCTGATCAAGGTCGACGTCGAGGGCTACGAGGTCGAGGCCCTGCGTGGTGTCGAGCAGATCCTCGCCGCCGGAGCACCCGTTGCGGTGATCGTCGAGCTGAGCCCCGATTGGAGCTCCGAGCCTCCTGCGCCGTTCGTCGAGGACCTCTGCCGGCGTCACGGCCTCACCCCGTACCGGCTCGTCAACGAGTACAGCCTCGACGGCTATTTCCCCGCTCGGATCGTTGCACCCGCCCCGATCGACTCGATTCCACACGAGCGCTGCGACCTGCTGCTGGCAAGGTCGAGCGCCGATCCTGCCGCGAAGTAGCCTTCTTGCGATGCCGTCGTCCGCCCACCCGGCCTCGCTCGTCGGCATCTATCGCGCACGGAACGCCCGCTACGTTCGCGCTGTCTCGGGGCCCGCGCACGAGCGTGGCTGGAAGGTGGCCTGGTGGGCGCTCGACGAGATCGTCGACGAGCTGGCGGAGTGGACGGTGGGCACCGGAGCCGGGGCGCGGCTCCCGCTCCTGAACGAAGTCCTCCGCCTGTCGGGAAGCTCGGAGGGGTGGCTCGTCGTCTCCGACGACGACGTCGTCTTCGACCGCGGAGACGTCTCGCGCTCGTATCGTTGTCCACGCACGCAGAGCTCGACCTCGCGCAGCCGGCCCGCAGCGAGAGGGACGTCGACCACGGGATCACCGCCGCTCGCAGGTTGTCGGTTGCGCGGAGGACGTCGTTCGTCGAGATCGGCCCGCTCTTCGCCGTCGGGCCAGGCTGGCGCGACCGCATCGTGCCGTTTCCCGAGGAGCGAGGCATGGGCTGGGGCCTCGAGCTCGAGTGGCACGAGCTCCATCGCGAGGGTTGCGAGCTCGGGATCGTGGATGCGGTCCGCGTTCGGCACATGGGTCAGCGCGGCGAGGGCTATGACTTCCGCACTGACGTCCACCGGGTCCATGCGGAGCTGGAGGAGCGCGGGTTTGACGGTTGGCAAGACGTGCAGAAGACGGTCGCGACCTGGCGGCCGTGGCAGCGCTCACCCGGTTGGCTGCGCGGCCGGAGCTGCATGAAGCTCGTCATGACGCTGCTCGTGCGCGACGAGGCGGACGTCGTCGACGCGCAGATCGCGTTCCACCTCCACGCGGGGGTCGACTTCGTGATCGCGACCGACAACCGCTCGCAGGACGGTACGACCGAGATCCTCGAGCGGTACGAGCGCGCGGGCGTCTCCACCTCCTCCGAGAGCCGGGAGACCAGATGCGCCAGAGCGAGTGGGTGACGCGCATGGCCCGGCTTGCCGCGACGGACTTCGGCGCCGACTGGGTGTTGAACACGGACGCGGACGAGTTCTGGTGGCCGCGCGGCGGATCCCTCAGGGACGTCCTGGCGACGGTGCCGGAACGCTACGGAGTGGTTCGAGGATGCTGGCGCCACTTTCTGCCGAGGCCGGAGGACGGAGGCGTTCTTCGCCGAGCGGATGACCGTGCGCCTGGGGAGGCCCGCGTTCCCGGGCGACAAGGCGACGATCTTCCACGCCCACCAGAAGGTGGCCCATCGGGCCGATCCCGAGGTCACCGTCGAGGCGGGAAACCACAACGCGCTCGGCCCCGGCCTGGATCCGATTCGTGCCTGGCACCCGATCGAGGTGCTCCACTTCTCGTTCCGATCGGTCTCGCAACTCATGCGCAAGGGCGCAAGGCGCCTGGCTCCGGACCGAGGGCTACGAGCCGACGCTGCACCAGTTCCTGCTCGACGATGCACTTCGTGCCGGCCGCGCTGGAGGACTTCTACGCGTCGTTCGCCGTGACCGACGAGGCGCTCGAGCGGGGAGTCCGCGACGGGAGCCTCGCCGTCGACACACGGCTCAGGGATGCGCTCAGGGCGCTTCGCGAGCGACGGACGGCTCGTTCCGCCTTCCCGATCGGGTGCCGAGAGCCTGCTGTCGTTCCCGCGCCCGGACGTTCGCGAGGACGCGCTGTACGCGGGAGAGGCGGCGGTGCTCGTCGAGATCGACGGTGTCGTCCGAGCCGAGCGGCGCGTCGACGCGTTCGAGGAACGGCTGGCGGCGCTCGAGCGGGGGCCGCTCTCCGGCTGCGCATAGACTGGCGCGACGATGAAGCTCGTCATGACGCTGCTCGCCCGCGACGAGGCGGACGTGATCGAGGCGTGGCTCGCTTTCCACCTGAACGCGGGCGCCGACTTCGTCGTTGCCACCGACAATCGCTCGGAGGACGGGACGACGGACGTGCTCGAGCGCTACGCGCGCGAAGGTCACGTGCATCTGCTCCGAGAGCCGGGCGAGGACCTGCGCCAGAACGAATGGGTGACGCGGATGGCCCGTCTCGCGGCGACCGACTTCGGCGCGGACTGGGTGATCAACTCCGACGCCGACGAGTTCTGGTGGCCGCGAGGAGCGTCTCTCCGCGACGTGCTGGACGCCGTTCCCGCGCGCTACGGCACCGTCGGCGCGTTCCTGCGCACGTTCGGCCCGCCCCCGGACGGCGGCGATGGGAGCTTCGCGGAGCGGATGACCGTCCGCTTCTCCGCGCTGGCGCCGATCAACGATCCGGCGTCGCTCTTCAAGCCGATCCGGAAGGTCGTCCACCGCGGCGCATCCCGAGATCCAGGTCACGCGCGGGAACCACGCGCTCGTCGACAGCCCGTTCGCTCCGCTCCGCGGCTGGTATCCGATCGAGGTCTTCCACTTCCCGCTGCGCTCGCACGAGCAGTGCGAGCGGAAGGCGACCCTCCAGGGCACCGCCTTCGAGAAGTACGTCGCCCGACCTCCCACGGCGTACCACGCAAACATGTTCGCCGCGCTGAAGAGCGGGACGATCGACGAGTACTACGACGCGCTGGTGCTCTCCGAGGGCGAGGTCGAGCGGGGACTCGCGCAGGGCAGGCTCGTCGAGGACACGAGGCTGCGCGACGCGCTCCGTCGTCTGCGCGGCGGCGAGGCGCACGAGGCGGAGTACCTGCTGCCGTCCGAGGCGCCGGCGCTCGACTTCCCGCTTCCCTCGCTCGTCGAGGACGCGGAGTACGCGGTCGAGGCGGCGGTGCTCGGAGAGGCGGACGTCGTCAGGCTCCAGCGCCGTCTGGACACGCTCGAGCGCCGGCTGCAGACGCTCGAGCTCGGCTGCCGACCCGCGTCTACCGAAAGCTCTCCGGCACGGCCAAGCGGGCGCTCAGGCGCGAGCGTCTTGACCGCGCGGATGCCGACGATCACCTCGTACAGGCGGTCGTGGGTCTCGAGCTCGTCCGGTCGGAGATCCGAGGCGGCCAGCCCGTAGAGGAACCCCGCGGCGGAGAGCACGTTCCCGTACGCGCGCACCTCGACCGCGCCCTCGCCGAACGCCTCCTCCGCGAGCCGTCGCGCCGAGCGGGACGTGTAGTGCCACCACTCGCCCCACTCCTCGTCCTCGGGCGGCGAGATCTTCGTCAGCCCCGGCACGGTCGCGAGCAGCACCCCGCCCGGAGCGAGGATGCGGTGGAGCGTGGCCAGGGCAGCTCGCACGTCGTAGACGAACTGCAGCGTCTGCGTGACGATCGCGCAGTCGAAGGAGTCGTCGGGGATCTGCGGGGCATCCGTCAGATCCCCGACGATCGTCGCCTGCGGGTTGCCCTCCGTCGCCATGAGGATGTCCACCGTCTCGACGGCGCTTCCGAAGCGGGTCGTGTAGTCCGGCGCGGCGATCTCCAGCACACGGCCGCGGATGTCCGCAGCGTGGTCGCCGACGAAGCTCTCGACGTAGACGCGGTCGATCGGCGTTCCGCGCTCGAAGCCCCAGTTCGGGTCGATCGGCGTGACGCGCCGGAGATCGCCGAGGTTCGGTGGTCGACTCGGCGCTGCCAGTCGACGTAGGCGCGTCGCAGCGGACGGAGTCGGCGCCGCAGGCCGGCAGGGACGAACGCACGCCAGCTCTCCTGTCCGGCCAAGGGCGCGATCATAGTGCCCTCGTGCCGAACGACTTCCCCGGAAAGCGCGTCGTCGTCGTCTCGCCGCACTCGGACGACGCCGTGCTGTCGCTGGGCGCTGCGATCGCCGCGTGGGCGCGGCGAGGGGCCGAGGTCGAGGTTCTCACGGTGTTCGCGCTCGACCCGGGCTCGCATGCGCCGGCCGGCGGCTGGGACGCGTCGCGCCGGCTTCGCCACTGAAGGGAGCTGCGGCGGCGGCCCGTCGGACCGAGGACGTTGCCGCCTGCGAGATTCTCGGTGCGACGCCGACCTGGCTGCCGTTCGGGAGCGTCGACTACGAGCGGCACGGGGACGAGGAGTGCGGTGCGGGACGCGATCGCGCCACGGCCGAAGGCGCGGATGCGCTGCTCCTCCCCGGATTTCCGCTCAGCCATCCCGACCACGAGTGGCTCGGGCGTGCTCTGCGTGGGACGCTCGCCTGGGCTGCCGCCTGGGGCTCTACGTCGAGCAGCCGTACGGTCGGAGGACTGAAGAAGGCGCTCACCGTGCCGGCGTGGGCCGAGGAGGCACTGGGCACGCGGCCCGTGTTCGGCGGGGTCTCGGCGAGCGTGCGCGACCGGCTGGCGAAGTGGCGAGCGGTCCGCTGAGTACCGGACCCAGCTGCCTCTGCTCGGCCATGACGCGAAGCCCGCGGCGCGGGCCGCTCTCCCTCGCCTTCGGCGAACGTGTCGCCTGGATCGATCCCTAGTCTCCCCGCGGTGAGGGTCGTCATGACGCTGCTGGTTCGCGACGAGGCGGACATCGTCGACGAGCAGATCGCCTTCCACCTCGACGCGGGCGTGGACTTCGTGATCGCGACCGACAACCGCTCGCAGGACGGGACGACCGAGATCCTCGAGCGCTACGAGGGCGAGGGACGGCTCCACCTGATCCACGAGACGGGAGAGGATCTGCGCCAGAGCGAGTGGGTCACGCGGATGGCGCGGCTGGCCGCGACCGAGTTCGACGCCGACTGGGTGGTGAACGCGGATGCCGACGAGTTCTGGTGGCCGCAGGGGGCGGGCTTCGCGGATGTACTCTGCGGCCATCCCGCCGCGCTACGGTGTCGTGCGCGGCGGCCTGGCGGAACTTCGTCCCTCGCCCGGAGGACGGCAGTCTCGTTCTCCGAGCGGATGACCGTGCGCCTGTGCACGCCCGCCTTTCACCATCATCCGCTGAGCACGCACTCCAAGTCGGCGCACCGTGCGGCCGCCGACGTCCGCGTCGGGCGCGGGAACCACGAGGCTTTCGGGCAAGGGCTCTTGCCGCTGCGCGGCTGGTATCCGCTCGAGATCCTGCATTTCCCGGTGCGCTCGCTCGAGCACTCCGTGCGCAAGTACGTGACGCAGTTCGTCGCGCTCGAGAAGAACGCCGAGAAGGGGATTCCGAACCACATGGCCGAAGCACACGCGGCCTATCTCGCCGGGCGGCTCGAGCAGTTCTACGAGCCGCTCGTCGTGGACGACGAGGCGCTCACGCGCGGCCTCGCGGACGGCTCGCTCGCGCTCGACATGCGGCTTCGCGACCGGCTTCGTCACGCTCGGTTTCGGCCAGGGCCAATCCAGTCCGGTAGAAACACCCGTGTCTGACACCGCGGCACGGAGCGGTGCGGGTTCGAGCAGTCTGGTGTCAGACACCGGGGTCGCGACTTCGGCCGGTCTGGACGTGGCTGCGGCCGCCCAGTACGCGGCCGAGTCGAGCGCCCTCGACGAGTCCGACTTCGCCCTTGCGCTCGGCGCGAGGATCGAAGATCTGGAATCGCGGGTCGGGCGTGCTCGAGCGCGGGGCGCTGACCCGGGTCGGTCGCGTCGTCCGGCGAGGCCTGCGCTCGTGAGGCGTACGTGGGATCGACTCGGTGGCGTTCGTCCCCACGCGGAAGGCGGCAGTTGCCCTCTTTCTGCTCGCCCTGGCGGGCTACTGGTTCGCCGCGCTCGGGTGGCCGCTCGCCAAGGGCCGCGACTCCTGGGACTACCTTGCGTACTACCTGCAGCTGTTCGAGTCCGACCCCGTCGCTGGACTCCCTCCAGCTCTTCCGAACGCCGCTCACACCGCTCGTGCTCGGGGTGCCGATGGACATCGGCGGCGCCGTGCTGCTCGAAGATCGTGCTCGGCCTTCTCTATGCAGCCTCCATCGTCGCTTGGAGCGCCACGGCGCTCACCTTCGGACGCGTGCCTGCGCTTCTGAGCGCGCTCCTCCTGCTCGTCTACCCCGCCTACGCGACGCTTTACCACCAGGCGTCGAGCGACGCGATCTTCGCGACCGGTCTCGCCTTCTGGGCGCTCGGCCTGGCGCGCACCCTGAGCAGGCCCTCGGGCTGGAGATTTGCGGCACTCGGCGCGGGAATCGCGATTCTCGTCCTGATCCGGCCCGCGAACCAGGTCTTGCTGCCGATCGTCCTGCTGCCCGCTGCTCGTCCCGACGACGTGGAGGAAGCGCCTGGTCTGGTCTGCGGCCTCCGCCGGCGGCGGTCGTCGGCCTGCTCGGCGTCTGGTCGCTGCACAACGGGGTTCGCTACGACGACGCGACGGTCGCGCGCGGCGGACGCGCCTGGGTCCCGTTCCTACGCGTCTTCCTCGCCGACAAGACCGTCTCGCCGGAGAACGGCGAGGCGTCGCAGCGCCTTTCCCGCCTGATCGAAGAGGAGGTTCTGACAACCAAGCCGCACGCTGGTCTGGACGTGCCGCTCGCCGCGTACCTCGCGAACGGGTCGAACTACGAGACGGTCCGCCTGATCGCCCTCTCGGACCGCGTCTACGGCAAGGACGAAAACTACGACGTCCTCTTCGACTCTGCCCTCGAGGCGATTCGCGAGGAGCCCCGCACGTACGCGAGCGGCGTCGCAGAGGCATTCTGGGAGTTCCTCACGCAGGCTCCGCTGCGAGAGGACATCGCGCCGCGGGAACAGACCGCGCCAAACGCCCCGCCCCCGACCTTCGAGCTCGACGGTGTAACGCTGCCCAATCCCCAGGCGCACGTGCTGGTCGACGCCGTGCCGTACGGATTCGTCTGGTGCGCGTCCGACTACATCGACTCGTGCACGCTCGACGACCCTTCGGCGGTCTGGGGCGACGCAGAACGGCAAGCGCGCTATCGCGCGATCGTGAGCCAGGTGCGGGCCTGGGATGCCGACCTCCCCGCGCGCGAGGGAGTCGACATCGTCACGGAGCTCCTGAACCGCGTCACGCCGCGCTTTCCCCGACCTCCCTTCTGGATCGCGCTCGGGCTCGTCGGGCTCGTCTTCCGGCGACCGCGGGACTGGCGGGTGATCGTGGCTCTCTGGACCTCGGCTGTGCTCGTCCTCTCGGTGCATGCAGCATCCCAGGGCGTCACGCCCGAGTTCGCGCTGCCGTTGTATCCCGTGTTCATCGTCACGGCGCTCGGTGCCCTGACCGGCGAGCCTCGTTCGCGCAGAAATACCTCGCTCTCCAGCGCCTGCGTCATCTAGCATCTTCCCCGTGAGCCAGGGCTCAAACGGGCATGGCCTAAGGGCCTCGAGTCGGCTGACGATCGTCGTCAGCACGTACGAATGGCCCGAGGCTCTCGATGCAGTGCTGCGGGGTCTCTCCGAGCAGTCGGAGACGAACTTCGAGATCGTCGTCGCCGACGACGGCTCCGGCCCCGCGACCGCCCTCGTCGTCCAGCGCTGGCAAGGACGCTTCGGTGCGCGGCTGACGCACCTCTGGCACGCGGACGAAGGCTTTCGCGCTGCCCGGGCTCGAAATCTCGGGGCGCTCGCGCGCGATGCGGAGCTGCTCGTGTTCCTGGACGGCGATTGCGTTCCGCGGCGTGACTTCGTGCGGGCGGCGCGCGCTGCCGCGCGACCCGGATGGTTTGCGGTCGGCCGGCGCCTTCACCTGTCGTCCGAGTTCACTCGACGCGTTCTCGAACACGACGTTCCCATCCATCGCTGGTCGCTCGCCCGCTGGGTATTCGAGCGGAGGCATTGCAGTCGGATCGCCCTGCTCACGGCCCGCGATCGCCGGAAGGTCGGGCGCGCTCGGCGTTCCCGAGTTCGTCCCGGAGAAGCAACGCCTATTCGCCCGTGTTCCTCGCGACCGACGACTTCGAACGAGTGAACGGTTACGACATGCGCTACGAGGGCTGGGGCGAGGAGGACGTGGATCTTGCGATTCGCCTGCGCCGCCTCGGCCTTCGCTGCGGGCACATGGGCAGCTCGGGGACGGTGCTCCATCTCTGGCATCCATCGCTCGTGGATACGCAGAGGCCCAACTGGCGGCTTCTGCAGCACACGGAGCAGAGCGGAGCGCTCCAGGCAGTCGTGGGTCTTCGCGAGCTCGAGCGCGAGTTGGACGCAGAGCGCTCCGACCTCGCGGAGCACGTCGCCGTAGGGCACTGATAGCTCTTCGCGAAGACGCAGCGATGCCACAGGCACGAAACGTGGCCTGGGTAGTCGCGGGACTGACGGCCCTAGGCGCGCTCGTTCGCTTCGCAACGCTCGATCGCCAGAGCTTCTGGCTCGACGAGCTGGTCACGGTGTCGCTCCTTCGCCAGAGCTTCGGCGACATGCTCGCCGCCATTCCGGAGAGTGAGGCCACGCCCTTTCTCTACTACGCGCTCGCGTGGCCCTGGACGCGGCTCGCGGGGCTCGGAGAGATTGGCGTACGCTCGCTTTCTGCGCTCGTAGGTGCGGCGATCGTCCCCGTTGCCTACGGCGCGGGCACGGCGCTCGTATCGCGCCGTGCAGGCGTGATCGCGGCGGCCCTCGTCAGCGTCCACCCGTTCCTGGTCTGGTACGCGCAGGAGGCTCGTGCGTACAGCTTGTTCGCGCTTCTGGCGGCCTGCACGGTGCTCTTCTTCGGACGCGCGCTCCGTGGAGGAGGCCGGTGGGACCTCATAGGCTGGTCGCTCGCGGCCTCGTTGGCGCTCGCGACGCACTATTTCGCCGTCTTTCTCATCCTGCCCGAGGCGGTGTGGCTGCTCGTTCGGCCCGCGTCCCGCCGATTCGCGACCCTCGCGGTGTTGCTTCCTGCGGCAGTCGGTCTCGCCCACCTGCCGCTCGTCCTCGAGCAGCGTGGAGCAGGTGAGGCGGTGACAGAGGCGTCGCTCGGCGTGAGAGTCGCCGGGGTACCGAAGGGTCTCGCAGTCGGCTACAGCTTCCCTGCGGAGATCGTGGGCAGCGTCGTCGCGGCAGCGCTGCTCGCCACCGGGCTCGTTCTGCTCCTGACCCGGGCGCCGCCCGAACCGAGGCGTCGTGCGCTCGTGCCCGGCAGCCTGGCGATCATCTCGATCGCGGCTCCCGTAGCGCTCGCGCTCGCCGGTGCGGACTACGTCATCGTGCGAAACGCGATCCTCGCGATCGTTCCCGCCGCCATCTGCGTCGCCACCGGGTACGCGGCAAGCCGGATCGGCCTCGCGGCCGGCGCGGCACTCTGGGTGCTGCTGCTGTTGATCACGCTCTCGGTCTCCCTCGACGAGCGCTACGGGCGGACCGACTGGCGCTCCGTGGCCGAGCGGCTCGAGTCACCGGATCAAGCCCGTGCCATCGTGGTCACGCCGTTCTTGAGCCGCCAGCTCTGGGAGCCCTACCTGCCGGGTCTCGAGGAGCCCTCGGGCAGTACCGTGCGGGTCGGAGAGATCGCGGCCGTCGGCCTTGCGACGGAGGACGGGTTCTCGATCGGAGGGCCGGTGAAGCCGCCCGCAGCGAGCTCCGCCCCAGCCCCTCCGCCACCCGGCTTTCGAATCGTCGCGGAGGAGCGAACGCCGACGTACGCGCTGGTTCTGTACCGCGCGAGACGCCCGACGCCGGTGTCGCTTGCCGCGCTCGATCGCCTCCGCCTCGCCGATCGACAACCCGGCGTACTGCTCCAGGCTGCGCCGACCGGTTGACGCGCTCGGTCCACGTCACGGGCTAGCATCGCTTTGGTGAGCGCGAGCAAGTTCGAGGTTTCCGAGGCGCCCCGCCCCGTTCCGTCCCCCGCCGATCCGGAGGCGCGCTCCGACCGAACCTTCGTCATCAAGCCGGCGTCGCGGATGCCGCACCTCGACATCAGCGAGCTCTGGCACTACCGGGAGCTCTTGCAGACGCTCGTCTGGCGCGACGTCGTCGTCCGCTACAAGCAGACGTTCCTCGGCGTGGCGTGGGCGATTCTCGTCCCGGTCTTCACCGCCACCGTCTACATCATCGTCTTCGGCAAGTTCGCGAACTTCCCGGCCGGGGAGGTGCCGTACCCGAGTCTCGTGATCGCCGGCGTGCTGCCGATGCAGTACTTCGCGTCGTCGCTCACCGGCTCGAGCCTGAGCCTTGCGGCGAATCTCCAGCTCGTCACGAAGGTGTACTTCCCGCGCGCTCTCCTACCGTTGGCGGCGGTCATCGTCCCGATGATCGACTTCCTCGTCGGCCTGCCCGTCCTGATTTTCCTGATGTGGCTCTACGGCACCTGGCCAGGCGGCCCGGAGCTCCTGGTCGCGCCCTTCGCCATGGCGCTCGCCATGATCACCGCCCTCGGTGCCGGCTTCCTGCTCTCCGCGCTCAACGTCAGGTACCGCGACGTCCGCTACATGATCCCCGTCTTCCTGCAGGTGCTGCCTCTGCTCTCCGGCGTGATGTACGCGGTCGAGGAGATCCCGGTCAAATGGCAGTGGATCCTCGCCTTCAACCCGATGACCGCGGTGATCGCCAACTGGCGCTGGGCGATGCTCGACGCGAGCGCGCCGGACCTCGGGCAGACCGCGGTCGGGGTCGCCGTCGCGCTCGTGATCTTCTTCGGCGGGCTTGCAGTCTTCCGCTCCTCCGAGCCGCGCTTCGCGGACACGATCTGAGTGGAAGTCTGATGGCGATCGCGATCGAAGTGGACGCTCTCTCCAAGCGCTACCGGATCGGAGAGCTTCAGGCTGCGTACGGGACGCTTCGCGAGTCGATGTCCCACACGGCGAAGCGACTCACGGGGCAGGAGCATCGCGGGGGCTACGAGGAGATCTGGGCGCTGCGCGATGTCTCGTTCCAGCTCGAGGAGGGCAAGGCTCTCGGGCTGATCGGCCGCAACGGCGCCGGGAAGTCGACGCTTCTCAAGATCCTGACGCGGATCACGACGCCCACCGAGGGGCGGGCGGAGATCCGAGGACGCGTCGGCAGCCTGCTCGAGGTGGGAACCGGCTTCCACCCCGAGCTGACGGGGCGGGAGAACGTGTTCCTGAATGGTGCGATCCTCGGCATGAAGCGCCGCGAGATCCAGGCCAAGTTGCCCGAGATCGCCGAGTTCTCCGGCGTCGAGAAGTTCCTCGACACTCCGGTGAAGCGCTACTCGAGCGGGATGCACGTCCGCCTCGCGTTCTCGGTCGCGGCGCACTTCGAGCCGGAGATCATGCTGGTCGACGAGGTGCTGAGCGTCGGCGACGCCGAGTTCCAGGCCCGCTGCCTCGGAAGAATGGAGGACATCAACACGACTGGCCGGACGGTCGTCTTCGTCTCGCACCAGGTGCAGTCTGTCGCGCAGCTCTGCGACCGCGTGCTCCTGATGGACGAGGGCCGCATAGTTCGCGACGGAGAGAGCGCAGAGGTCGTCGCTCACTATCTCCAGTCCGCGACCGGAACGAGCTCGAGCCAGACATGGGAGGCTGAGGAAGAGCCCGGGGACGATCTCGTCAAGCTGCACTCGGTGCGGTCGGTGCGCGCCGACGGCGAGACGGCCGACTACGCCGACGTGCGCGAGCCCGTCGGCATCGAGATGGCGTACAGCGTCCTCCGCGACGGCCCACCGATCCTCCCCAAGATCAAGGTCGTCGCCGGCGGCCAGATCGCGTTCAACGCGATGGACGTGGGACCCCGCTCGAAAGAGCCGTCGAGGCCGGGCGAGTACGTGGCCACCGCGTGGATTCCCGGGAACTTCCTGAACGAGGGGCTTGTCACTGTGGACGCCGCGCTCTGCACGATCGACTCCCCGAAGCTGCACCATCACGTGTCGATCCACGAGGCGGTCTCCTTCCACGTGCAGGACCCGCTCGAGGGCGACTCGTCCCGAGGGATGTTCACCGGCCAGTGGCGTGGGGTCGTGCGGCCGCTGCTCGACTGGACGACGAAGGAGGTCTGAGCAAGTGTCGCGGGCGCCGTATCCGCCGATCGAGCTCGCGACGCGGGTGGGGGAGCTCCACGGCGCGGACTTCGCTCTCTACGAGGAGATCGGCCGGAGCGTCCGCGCCGAGATCCTCGAAGTCCTGCCCGACGGCTGGACGTTCGACGGAAAGCACGTGCTCGACTTCGGCTGCGGGGCCGGGCGCACGCTGCGCCATTTCCTCGACGAGGCCGACGAGGGCACCTTCCACGGCTGCGACATCGATGCCCCGAGCATCGCCTGGCTCGAGGCCAACCTGAGTCCCCCTCTCCACGTCTTCGTCAACGGGGAGGAGCCTCCGCTGCCGCTCGAGACCGAGTCGCTCGACCTGATCTGGGCGATCTCGGTCTTTACGCACATCTCGGATCACTGGGCGGCCTGGCTGGTCGAGCTGCACCGGCTGCTTCGCGAGGACGGGTTGCTCATCGCGACGATTCTCGGCCCCGCCCTCTCGGAGGAGTGGACTGAGGCCACGCCGGATCCGCGGATCGCGCGCGGGCAGCAGGTCGCCGAGGCCGACTCGATCGGGATGAACGTCCTCCATCACGGGCGCTCCTGGGATCTCGGCGGGCCCGCGGTCTTTCTCTCCGGCTGGTGGGTCGAGGAGCACTGGGGCCGCGCCTTCGACATTCTCACGCTCCGCGAGGAAGGCTTCGCGGCAGCGCCGGGCTGGCGGGGTCAGGGGGTGCTGCTGGCGAGGAAGCGACCGGTCGAGATCACCGTCGAGGAGCTCGAGAGGATCGATCCGGGCGACGGGCGCGAGATCGAGGCGCTGCGCCACAACATCCGGCAGCTGCACCACGAGTCACGCAAGGCCCAGGAGTCAGCGGAGTGGCTCGAGCGCGAGCGCGCGGCGCTCTCGGAACAGGCATCCACGAGACCCTGAGCCGTGGGGACGAGGACGTTCTCAGCCGCCCGAAGCGCGCGCCTGGAGCTCGCGCGCATACGCCTCGAGGGCCAGGAAGCGCTGGCCGAGGTCGTCGGAATAGCGCTGTAGCTCCTGGAACTGCGCCCAGAGATCCTCGGAGTTCCGCTGCAGCTCGACGAACTGCGTCCCCAGACCCTCCGAGTAACGCTGCAGCTCGACGAACTGCTCACCCAGCGAGCGCGAGTACTCGCCGAGCTCCCGGTGCTCCCGATCCTGCGGGTGCACCCGTCGACGCTCGGCGAGGAGTGCCTCGGTCGTGAGCGTCTCCGGCGGAAGCTCGGGCAGCGAGAGCGCGTCGTGGGTTCCGCGCAGACCCTCGATGATGTCGAGTAGCTCGCGCTGCGCGCTCGAGACCGCTGGATCGCAGACGGCGTCCTCGTGTGTCAGCGCCGTGTGACGAAGCCCCGGGTCGACATACTCGAGCACCTTCGGCTCGAGCTCGCCCGTCGCGACGCCGGCTGCACCCAGGAAATCGCGAGCGTCCTGGCACCACGTCGCCGGGTCGGCGAGGATCTCGTCGTACGTCGTCACCAGCGACGGTAGCCCCGAGAGCGCAGTCAGGCAGGACCGCAAGTAGCGCTCCCAGAGCGCGAGCGAGTACAGCTGTCCCAGGCCGTCGCGGGCGCCCAGCGAGGCGGCGATCTCGAGTGGATTGCGGTGCACCAGTACGACGACCGGCTCGGCGTCGAGCGACGCTGCCCAGAAGGGGAGGGTGACGCAGTTGCGCGGGTCCTTCCAGACCCACTGCTCCGCCGGGAACACGCGGGAGAAAAGCGCCGGCGCCTCGGCGCGCAGCGCTGTGAGCGCCGGGTCTTCCTCCCAGCCCGACGCGAGCTTCGGAGGGCAGCTCCAGTCGGACTCGAACGTCGCCAGGATCCGATCGTTGAACGCGGTCAGCGAGGCGCTCTCCCAGTACCCGCGCGGGTTGTCGTCGGTTCCCGGAAGCAAATCGTCCTCCACGCATGTCGGAACGCCGAGGAGGTTGACGAGCCGCGTCGCGGCCGACGTTCCGCTCCGGTGCATCCCCAGGACGAAGACCCCGCGGCTCATGCGGCGAGCCTAACGCCCGCGTGGCGTCAGGCTTCAGCCTGACCCGGTCCCAGGAATCAGTCCGGCGTATACAACGCTGCTCGCCGTTTCACCGCTCTGGCCTCGGCGACGAAGCCGCGGTTCGCGAGGACGCGGTTCGGGCGGGCCCAGCGAGACGTCGGTCTGGTGACCACTGAAAAACAGTCGATCAACCGTCGCGTCGTCCAGTTGACGAGCTCCTGGCTGATGCACACGAGGCCGGCGGCCTCGCAGTGCCTCCGAAACCGCTCGGCGGTCATGTCGAGCGCGCGCCAGCGCGGCCGGTCGAGGACGCGCAGCTCATAGAGCCGTTCACGAGCTCGTCCTCGCGGGATCGCGTCCGTCAGCTCGAAGTACCGCCGATACCGACCCGCGTTCGAATGGTGCATGAAGCCCACGCCTTCCGTCGCGAGCTTCCTCTCCAGCTCGCGCAGGTACCCCGTGACGACCTCGGCATCCGCGTGGACGAGTGAGTCGAAGCTGAACGCGAAGTCGACGGATCCGTCCTCGATCATGTCGAGCGACCGGCCGTCGTTCACGTGGTAGGCGATCCTCTCGTCGCCGGCGAACCGCTCGCGACACGCGTCGATACAGGCTGCGTCGAGGTCGACGATCGAGAGCGTGTCGCAGTGCTCCCGCAGGAAATCGGTCCAGCGCCCGTGGCCCGGCGCGATCTCGAGGATCGATCCGGCCGGAAGGAATCGCGCTATCCGAGGGAGGATGACCCCGTGCCACTGGGCGTGGGAGCCACCCCAGCCCTCCG
Source organism: uncultured Actinomycetes bacterium (assembly GCA_963830035.1). GTDB lineage: Bacteria > Actinomycetota > Thermoleophilia > Gaiellales > Gaiellaceae > GMQP-bins7. Next base: position 562,277 of record CAWHKX010000004.1, read on the forward strand.
ACCACTCCTCGCCGGCTTCGCTCCAGTCGTACCGAGCCCAGAACGACTCGTTCTCGCCAACCGTCGCCACGGTGCCAACTGTACGTCCGTGCGACTACGGGGTGGCCTGCGCGTAACCCAGCTCGACGAGCGCTGCACCGCCCTGCTCCTCGAGCGCCTCGATGGTCGCGAGCGCCTCCCCGCGCCAACGGCCGAGCGAAGCGGGCGGCGCGATCGTTCGGATCGCCGCGCCCGGGTCCCCGGTGAGCCCGAAGAACTCGACGATGCCCCGGGCGACCTCCGCCGGTCGTGAGCAGAGGTCTTCGAACCTGATTCGCAGGTAGCGGTCGCCGAGATGCTCCTCGCCGTACCGCGCGGTCGTCACATTCACCCAGCTCCAGAGCGCCATCGACCGCTCCGACGGCGAAAGGTCGGCGGGGATGGGAGCCGAGTCGCCGTGCTTTCGCAGCTGGTTCTGGTTGGCGGAGAGCGCCATGTCACGACCGTCGCGGACGACGTGGAGAAATCTCAGGGCCGGCAGCTGCTGGTGGAAGAAGGGTAGGAGGTAGATCGAGCGCGGCTCCTTCCAGCCCCACGGTCGCCCCGGCTCGAGCGTGGCGCAATGCTCGACGAGCAGCACTCCGAGATCGTCGAGCATCGCCCGTTCGACAAGGGCGGGCAAGCGGCCGTCGCGCTGCGTCAGAAAGACGTTGATCCAGCGATCCGAGTAGTCGCCGAGCTTCCAGGCGTCCTCGGACTCATTCAGCTCGACACCGATGAAGAGGCCGGCTTCACGGAGGATGCGAGCGACCACCCTCGTCCCCGAGCCGCCCGTCGCACCGATCAGGGCTGGGCCCGATTCGAGCAGGCCCGGCGGAAGGGGCAGTTGTGAGACGCGCTTGGGCAGTGCGGGTGAAGACTACGGAGGCGGCGAGCCCGGCACGGTCGTTCCGCCGGGATCGGGATCGCCCTGTGAGCCGGTCCCACCGGGGCGGGTGTTGTCCATCGGCTGGGCGTCCGCCATCGCGTCGTCGGTCCAGTAGCTCGGATCCGACACTGCCGGGCTCGATGCGACGATCGGGTCAGGCGATGCCTGCGGGGACTTCGAGCTCTGCTTGCCGGACGTTCGCGGAGTCGAGCTCGTTCCAGGGGCGCTCCCTGGCACGGTGACACCGGTCGGTGCGGGAGTCGAGGGGGCGGGAGAGCCGCCTCCGGGACGCGTCGAATCCAGCGGCTGCGCGTCGGCCATTCGCTCTTCGGTCCAGTAGCTCTCGACCTCGTCGACGGACTGCGGCGTTCCAGAGCTCCTGACCACGGGCGCCTCGGTGCTACGGGCGGGCGCTGACTCGGTGATCTTGCCGGTGGGTTTCGGCTTCATCTGCTGCACGCCTCTCTTTGGCTGCACCGACTCGCCGCGAGACATCGTCGCCGCGGCCGAAAGACCCACGGCGACAGCCGCCACGGCAATTGCGGCCAGAACGACGAGCAGGCGTCTTTCCATGCGCTCAGTGTACCCCCGCACAGCGCACGCGATACCCCCGAATGTTGCATTTGCGGGTCAATCCCGTCTCTCTCGCAGTCGGGCGTAGAGCGCGAGCGCCGGATGCTTGCCGGACGTTTCTCGAGGCAGCTGATGCCTGAGTGAAGGTTGCAGGAACGCTTCGATCTGCCGTCGCCGATCGGGTGTCAGACACTCGGACAGGTCCGCGAACGCCGCGAGGCGGCCGCTCTGTCCGAGCGGATCGTCGACGAGCTCGTCGTAGAACACGATGTGCCGGGGTTGTTCCTGCGTCTGCTCGAGCGCATCACCCGTGTACCGCAGCCACAGATCGAGGCCCGTCTCGAACGGATCGGACAGACGCTGGACAGCCGCCCAGCCCAGCTCGCCCAGCTCCGCGAACGACCGCGCGGTCTCGGAGGGCTCCCGAAGGCAGACAACGGGGAGGAGATCAGGCACGAGCTCCCGCCAGAAGGGCAGCGTGAGACAGGTGCGCGGGTCCTTCCATGCCCAGACGTCGTACGGGGCGAGATCCGACTCGACCAACCTGACGGCGCGTTCGCGCAGGTCCTCCAGCTCGGGATCGTCCGCCCAGCCGACCCTGAGCGCGGGCGGCGCGTACCACGTGCCGTCGAGCCGGCCGAGCAGCTCGTTGTTCAGGTCGAGTATCCCCCTGTGCTCGCGAAACCCGGTGGGATTCGCGACGTTGGGCTCGAGCAGGCGTTCCGTCGGGCCGAAGTGCACGCCGAGTAGCTCGAGCACCCCGGCGACCGCGGAGGTGCCGGTGCGCATCATCCCGAGCACGCAGATCGCTCGGCTCATATCGCGTCCTCGAGCAGGCGAGCGAGAATCGCGTCCGACTCGAAGTATTCCTCGGCGACCCGGCGCGCAGCAATTCGGTGACTCTCGTAGTCCGCGGCGATGTGGTGCACCCCCTCGACTGCGTCGTCGAGCGTCCGGAACGCGAGCAGGCCCTCACCCACGGGCAGCGTTCGCGAGAAGCCGGTGTCCTGCACGAGTGCTGGCCGTCCCGAGGCGAGATATCGAGCGGTGCGCTCGCTGAACCACCCGCTTCGCGTCTCGACGTAGGCGCCCTTGGCCACGGAGAACTCCGCCCACGAGCTCTGGACGTAGCGACGAAAGGCGTCCGGGTCTGCGGCGGCGGTCGCGGGGTCGACGACGCGCCAGCCGTGCCTTTCGAGCAAAGCGCGAGGCTCGTCGTCCCCGCGCGTTTCGAGCACGAGCTCGAACGCGATCCCGGTCCGCTCGGGAACGTCGAGCACCCGCATCAGCTCGTCGCCCTTGCTCGTAAACGGCTGCTCGATGTCGTCCAAGGGCCCGTGCGGGCCGACGCCGCGCCAGCGCCCGACGGTCGTGAAGCGCGGCTCCGCGACCTCGTGGGCGAACGGCCAGTCGTCGAGCACGACCGGCTGGCGCGTGTGCCTCCACTCGATCCCCGCGGTCGGCAGGTCGGAAGCGGACGTGCCGACGTTCTCGCCGATCGTGAAGTGGACGTCGTGACCCTCGACGCGGGGCACCGGCCGCCCGGAGGCGAGCCAGAGCTGGGTGAAGCCGGGATCGACGTCGATGTACACCGCACGGCGTGCGCGCTGCTTGAACGCGGCGTGCCGCAGGTCGCCTCCGGGATTGACGAGGAGCTCGGCGTCTCCGGCCATCTCCAGCGCGTGCTCGAAGGAAAGACCGGAGAGGCTCTCGCCGTCGTCGCCTATGAGCGAGACCGAGCCCGCGAGCCCGAAGCGCTCGACGATGCTCTCGAACCACGAGATGTTGATGCAGCCGTCGTATCCCTCTCCGACGGAGCCGACCGGATGCATGCAGTGGTTGCGACCAAGTTGATCCACCCAGATCACGTCATGGCCGAGCCTCCGGAACCCGAGCACCCACGAGAGCCGCTCCCACGCGATCCCCCCGTTGCCGGGGAATGACGCGACGGTCGCGCCAACGATGAGGCGGCCGCGGCTCACGAGCGGCCGAAGAGCGGATGCGAGCTCCAGGGGTTCGAAGCGTCGAGATCGTCGTCCGATCTCGTCTCTCTGAGCTCGGCCTGCGAGAGCAGAACGATGTCGTCCGGGCCGAGAGCGGCACGCCGCCGGTGCCAGCCGGACTCGACCTCGTCGGCGTCGTACACGCGATCCACGTACTTCGAGACCGCGTGCGCCGCGCTGAGGTAGAGGTAGTGACGCATCGGAAACGCCTGTGGATATGCGTTCAGCCCTGGGAACGACACCCGGTGGCCGCCGCTCTCTGCGAGCTCGACCGGGGTGTCCTGTCGTTTCCAGGCGTTCAGGCGATCCGCTCGGCCGGGGGAGTAGGCGTAGTAGTGATGCATCGTCTCCTGGAAGCGCGGATGGTCGTGATCGGGGGCCTCCTTCGTCGGGACGAACGTGTACTCCTGGAAGTTCACGGCGTTGTGGCCAAGCGCGTCGACCTCGGCGATCGCCTCGGCCAACGTCACCCCGGAGCGCGGAGACAGGCGAATCTCGTCCGCGTCGAGGTGGACGAACCAGTCGGCAGCGAGGGTTGCCGCCAGCGCCTCTTTGCGCTCGAGCAGGGGACGCCAGGCATAGACGCCGCTTCTCGGGGCCGTCTCGAAGCCGGCGAGATCGAAACCACCGGCGATCTCGATCGTGCCATCGGTCGACTCGTTGTCGATCAGATAGGTCTCGATCCCCTGGCGCCGGAGGTGCTCGATGCAACCTGCGACGAAGCGCTCCTCGTTGTAGGTGGCGAGGAGGGCGACGACGCGCATGGCTCGGGCGACTCTAGACTCGCGGAGGGTGAGAGTTGCGGTGCGCATGCGGTCTCGGGCCGGGATGAACGACTCCGATCTGGGTGCGGTCGCCCAAGAAGGGGACTCCCCGCGCATCGTGTTCGCCGAGCCGGAGCGAGTGGTCGGCGCTCTCGTCAACGGTGCTCCGGCGGGACCCGTGCGGGCGAAAGCTCCGAACGGCGACTGGTTCGAGCTCACAGCGGAGCCGCTCTCGGAGCTCGGCGGCGTCAGGCCGGCACGCGACACGCTGCTTGCCTCCGAGCTCGAGCTGGCAACGCCCGGAGCACGACGGGTCGAGATCCACGTCGACTACGAAGTGCATGCGCTACGAGACTTCGCGCGCCCCCGCGGCCTCGACTTCCAGGGGCTTGCCTACGGCCGAGTGAGCTTCGACCAGTTCCACGGGTACCGCATCCTCGGAGCCCACCCTGCGAGCGCCTCTGGGATCGAGGCGGTGGCGATCTCCCGGCCCGCCGGTCGCTTCGGCAACAACCTGATGCAGCTCGTTCAGGCCACTCATGCCGCCCGCGAGCTCGGTGTTACGAGGGTCTACGTGCCTGCGCTGCCGTGGTTCGAGCCCAGCGCGAACGGCACGATGGCGGCCGGTCTCACCTACGTCGGCTACTCGGACCTCGACGACATCGCCGTGCCGTCGCTCTTCGGGACGTTTCTCTTCGAAGACCTGGAACCGGCCGTCACGACGCTCGGCGGAGAGCTCCGGCAGCGACTCGTCGACCTCCACGTCTCGAGCCTCTTCAGGCCGCCGCCTCTCGGTGAGCCACGGCCGGGCAATCACGTTGCCGTGCACATCCGGTCGGGCGATCTCTTCGACCGCCCCGATCCCCATCCGAACTTCGCTCAGCCGCCACTCGCGTTCTCCACGCTCGCGCTGAGCCACTTCGCACAGGCTCGTTCAGAAGTCCACGTCACGCTGGTCTACGAGGACGAAGGCAATCCGGTGCTCCCCGCACTGCGGGCGTTTCTCGAGCACGGAGGTATCTCCTACTCGGTATCGAGCTCGTCGCTCTCCGACGATCTCGCCGAGTTGCTCGAGCACCGCGTATTGGTTCTCGGACGGGGCAGCTTCGGGAGTGCGGTCGGCGCGCTCTCGTCGAACCTGAAGACGCTCTACTTCCCCTGGAGCGAGCCGAGATTCCTCGGGCTTGTACGCGAGCGAGGTCTCGAGGGCCACCTGATCGAGGAGGTCGAGCCTTGCTACATCGCTACGGGTTCGTGGACGAATTCGGCCGATCAACGGAACCTCATGATCGACTACCCGCCTGAGAACCTCAGGATCCTCGAGTCCGTCGGTCACGAGCGTCGGCCTCGCGGACGCTAGTTGTCCAGCGGAACGAGAGAGAGGCCCCTTTCGGAGCCTCTCTCTCGTTCGATGGAGCTTGGCCTAGCCTGCTACGGGCAGTAGGCCGTTCCTCTGAGGTAGTTGTAGATCGCCATCGGACGGCAGTCGAAGTACGGCGACACCATCGCTTCGGGCTCGGTGTTCCACTTCCAGTCGTTGTGCCCGTTGATGTAGTTGTTGCCGCCGCCTGCCACCTGACCCGTGAGGCCGTACGAGATGATCCACGGCCCGCCGCTCGAACCGCCGGTGAGGTCGCTCCCCATGGCAACCCCCAACGTCGCGTCCGGGGGCCAGTCGTCGTCGTAGCCGTATGCGCTGGCGGCCATGATCATCTTGCCGCCGGCGAAGGGTGCCCCTGAGGGTAACCCATGCGCGACCCAGTGCTGATTGCGGCTCTGGTTCCAGGCGAACCCGAGCCACCCGGTATGCGCCACCGAGCTGTTGGGAACCACGGTGCCGTTGGCGGACGTGTCGATCCCGCCGAAGTCAACGTTGCCGTTGCCGCCGTTGTGGTACGCGCTCAGGGTCACGACACTGTCCGCGCCCCAGCAGCCGTGAGTAGGGCTGACGCCGTTGTCGTAGACCGGACACACCAGAATGTTCGTCGAGAAGCCGGCGTTGAGCTCCGGCTGCCGGAGAGATTGTTCGAGTACACAGTGGCCCGCGGTCCACGCTTCGTCGGGCCCCATGGACGACGCGCTGCAGACGAAGTTGCTGAGCGAGCCGTTCCCGTCATGATCCTGCGAGAAGAACATCTTCAGGACCGTGAAGTTCGGGAACTTAGCGTAGTTGCCCGATCAGCGACCACCGTGTGTACGGGATCAAGTCGTGGTACGGCGTGTGCTGCGGCTGCGGCGAAGACGCCAGATCCTGCGACGCCGGCGCGGGCAGAGCAACACCGCCTGGAAGTGCGCCTGCGACGGCGCCGGGCGCGCCGGTCGGCTCCGCCATCGGCACCAGCGTTCCTTCTGCGGTAGACGGAGAGCCGGTTCTTGTCGGCATCGGATATGGCGCGGCCTGCTCCACTCGTGCTTCGGTCCAATAGGCCTCGACCTGTGCAAGCGTCTGCCGTGATGGTTGCGTCACAGTGGTCATGTCCGCTGCGACTGCGGCCGTTGTGCTTGTCGGGTGTTCTCGGCCCTGCAGGCGCGACCGCTACGCCGATTGCGGCCACGACGGCGACGACGAGAACAGGCGTTGCAAGCAACCCTGCCCAGACGGCGCCGCGTGGCGTGAGCTTCCTCTTTCCCTTCACTAAAACCTCCTGAGCGGCTGACTGCCGCTATCGAACGACGGTTACAACGGGAATGTCTTCTCGACGCGATCGTCGATTTCCCGCTGCCGGTCGACTGACCGGGGTGAATCTGCCCCTCTCTCCCCTCGTTCGGTCGTGCGTGCCGGAGAATAGTGCTAGTGCCAGACGACTTCAACCCTCATGCAGCGCGCTTCGCGACCGAGATCGTCGAACGAGGCGACTTCACGCAGGACTGGTTCACGGCTCACATAGAGAGCCTGGAGACGATTCTGCGACCCTTCGCAGGGCCGCGCGGCTCGGATGCTGGAAATCGGCTCCTTCGAGGGGCTCTCGACCTGTTACTTCCTCTGGCGCCTCTCCGATCTCGAGCTGACGTGCGTGGACACGTTCGAAGGCAGCACCGGACTTGCCCTCAGGCGAGCGCGAGCGGTCTGGAAGACGCGTTCGACCGGAACGTCGCGCTGGTCGACTCCTCGCGCGTGCGCAAGCTTCGAGGCGACTCCAGGCGCGTTCTCCTCGAGCTCGCCGACGAGCAGGCCCGGTTCGACCTCGTGTACGTGGACGGTTCGCATCGCGGGCTCGACGTGCTCGTCGATGCCGCGTTGTCCTGGCCCCTGCTCGAAGTGGGAGGCGTGGTCGTGTTCGACGACTATCGATGGACACTTCTCGGCGACGACCCGCTGCTTCGCCCGGGGCCGGCGATCGACGCCTTCGTCGGCCTCGTGTCGGCGCACGGCGAGGTGATCTCTCACGACCGTCAGGTCGCCCTCCGAAAGCTCGACTGAACTGGACGTAGACTGGGCAGCTCGCCATGTCGATTCGCGAGCAACAGCCCGAGATCGAGCAGGATGATCGAACGACGTTCGCGGCGAAGGATTCGGCTCTGCGGCAGCTGGACGTCGCGAAGGGCCGCGAGAAACGCCTGACCGAGCAAGTGGACAAGCTCGAGAGGCGCCTGCTGAAGAAGGAAAAGGAGCTCTCGAGCCTCCAGCGTGAGCTTCGGGCTCGCTCCGAGATCGTGGACGAGATCCAACGCACCTTGAGCTGGCGCGTGACGAAGCCGCTTCGAGCCGTCAAGCGACTGCTCGCTCGTTCGTGAAGGCAACGCTCTGCTTCGTCGGAGCGCGGCGGGGCAACGCGTTCATGAACGAGCTGTTGGCCGCTGTCGCACATGAGGTCGGCGCAGCGGGCATGCCGACGGAGCTGGCCTTCGACGCGCTTCCCGAGGACCGCTCGTACGTCTACGTGCTGATCCCGCACGAGTACTACGAGTGCGTTCGCGAGGAGCTGCATCCCACGCGGGCGCAACTGGGTCGCACCATCGCGTTTTGCACCGAACAGCCCGGGACGCACTGGTTCGACCTCACGCGTGCACACGCCGCCTCTGCGGGAGCCGCGGTGGACATCTACCCGGATGCGGTCCGGGCGCTCGCGCGGGCGGGTGTCGACGCCGAGCACTTCCGGCTCGGGTACAGCGGCTTCTGGGATCGCTGGCATCGGGACGAAAGCGCTGAGCGGCCGGTCGACGTGCTCCATCTCGGAGCGGTCAACGCGCGCCGGCTGCGCGCGCTCGCGGGCTTCGCGGGCACCCTCTGGCCGCACCGCACGCGACTGCTGATCCCGCCGGAGAAGCCGAAGACGCGCGAGCGCGCGGACTTTCTCCTCGGCGAGGCGAAATGGGACTGCCTGCGCTCGGCGAAGATCCTCCTCAACCTGCACCGTCAGGAGAGCGCGTACTTCGAATGGGTACGCGTTCTCGAGGGGCTCTCCAACGGGTGCGTGCTCGTCTCCGAGCACTCCCCGGACTGCGCTCCTCTCGTTCCCGGCGAGCACTTCGTCTCGGGGACGCTCGAGAATCTGGCGCTGCTCGCCGACCATCTGCTGCGGGACGAGGAGCGGCTGGCCGCGATGCGCCTCGCGGCCTACGACCACCTGCGTGCGGAGCTGCCGATGCGGCCGGCCGCCGAGCGGCTGATCGCGATGGCGGAAGACCTTGCGCGCGCGCCACGGGTACGTCGAGCGAAGCGGGGTCAGATCTCGCACGCACCACGTCCGACCCCGAGGCACCGGCTCCGCTCCTTCCTGCGGAGCGGTCCCGACGCGCGGCTGGACGGGCTGTCCGAGCGCCAGTGGAGCCTGGGAGAGTGGAGCAGGCGTTCCGATGCCGTGCTCAAGCGACTCGTGATCGGGCAGATCGAGCTGAACCGCCGGCTGGCTGCGCAGGAGGTCGTGCTCCGAAACGAGGATCCGGCGGAAGTTCGCGTCGTTGCGCGTACTCCTGCGTATGCACGTTCGAAGCCGCGCGTCTCCGTCCTGATTCCGCTCTACAACCACGACGAGGAGGTGGGCTCGGCCCTCGAGAGCGTGGCCTCGTCGGAGCTCGAGAGCCTGGAGGTCGTCGTCCTGGACGACGCTTCGACCGATCGCTCGCAGGAAGCCGTCCTTGACTTCTTCGCGGAGCACACCCACCTGCCCGGGATGCTTCTCCAGCACGTCGTCAACCGTGGCCTCGGCCGGACGAGGAACGATCTCGTCTCAGCAGCTCGCGGCGAGTTCGTCTTCATGCTCGACGCGGACAACGAGATCTACCCGACGGCTCTGGGCCGCCTGGTGGGAGCGCTCGACGAAGACTCCGGAGCGTTCTTCGTCTACCCGATGCTCGAGGAGCACGTCGACGGCGAGCCGGACACGCTGCGCTCCTATCTGCCCTGGGAGCCCGGCCAGCTCGCCGAGGCGAACTACATCGACGCGATGTCGCTGCTGCGTCGCCAGGAGCTCGTCGAGCTGGGCGGCTACACGGAGGATCCGCGCCTGCACGGGTGGGAGGACTACGACCTCTGGTGCAGGACCGCCGAGCGCGGTCTGCGAGGCGTTCTCGTCCCCGAGATCCTGGCGCGCTACCGCCGTGCGGCGCACTCGATGCTCTACTCGATCACCAACATCGACACGTCGGAGGCCCAGACGCTGCTCGCGACCCGGTACCCGTCGCTCGCGGAAGCCCGACTTGACGATCTCGATTCGCCGTAGCGCGGGCATGCCTCGCACCTCCATCGCGGATCGCTCTAGCTGACTGCGAACCGCGCGCGCGGGTCGAGCTCGTCGAGCGCTCCGGAGAACCGGTAGTTCCGATCGGACAACGCCGCGAGCGAGGCCGGTGAGCAGTACGTCGCAGTCGCGAGGATCCGCGGCCGCTCCGTCGCGAAGCCGCCCCGATGGAGCCCGCTCGTGTTGCAGAAGATGATCGTTCCGCGGGACGCGACGAACGTGCGGATCTGCTCGGCAGGAATCGCCCGGGCGACCTCGTCCTCCGGTACGCGCCCGTTGCCCATCGGCCGCCATGGGCTCACGTTCTCGAACCGGCCGCCGGGTTGGCTCTCCGGGACGTACTCGAACGGACCGGCGCCCTCGTCGACGTCGCGCAAGTAGAGGAACGCCTTCAGCAGATGCTTGTCGTCGAAGTCCCGATGCCAGAGCTGGGACGCGGCGCGATCGGTCTCCTCCGCCTGCGCGATCGTGTACCAGAGGTCGGCGTACGAGAGCTTCGGCCACAACCGGAGGTAGCCGCTCGCGACGTTCAGCATGGGGGTCGACAGGCATGCCTCGAGCCACGCGTCGTCGAGGCCGAGCTCGACGTCCTCGAAGCTGTGCGCCCGAACGAGGAACTCCTTGCCGGCTCGGCGGCGAAGCTCCGTGTCCCCTTCGCCTCGTTGCTCCCGATCTAGCGCGTCCTCCGTCTCCCGGGCGAAGCGGTCACCCTGGCTGTCGACGGCTGACGCAGTCTCAGTGCCGACGAGCTCGGAAAAGGGGAGCGCCGCGTAGCCGCGCGCGTCGACGTCACCGACGACTCTCTGCTGCACGTCGTCGAGCTCGGGGCGATCCTCCGAAAAGCGACGCCTGCTGGCGCGGTTCGAGAGCACGCGGTCGTGAAGCTCGTAGGTCGCGCGAATGCCACGCTTCTCGAGCGCAGTCGCGACCCTATGGACCCGGTTCGAGAACGTCGTTTTCTGCCTGTGCATGGTGGATGCGACCGTTGCGTCGGCCGGTCGCCTACCTTACCGCCGAGCCCGTGGCCGCCGTCTTCTTCACCTTTCGCGACTCCCCGCAACGTCGGCGCGCGCTCGCAGCTGCGCCGGGAGCTGCGGAGCGGTACGTGCTCTTCGGCCTGGATCAGCTGGCCGCGCGAGGGCTCTCCGTCCGCCACAACCTGGAGGGAGCTGCCGCTCCGCCCCGGTGGGCCGGAGCCGCTGGGGATGCTCTGAAGTGGGGGCTCGAGCGCGCAGGGGGCTATGGCGGGGACTTCCCGACCGTGCTTGCTTCCCTCCGACGAGCAAACCGCGCCGACGTCGTGTTCTCCACGGTGGACACGGTCGGGATCCCGCTCATGCTCCTCGCGCGCGTCGGGCGCCTGCAGGTACCGCTCGTGTACGTGGCGATCGGCCTTCCGGAGCGTCTTGCGCAGCTCCGGTCGGAGCGGATGGAGCGGTTGTACGCGTCGGCGCTCGGCTCGTGCGTAACCGTGATCGCGTACAGCCAGTACGAGGCGGACGAGCTGCGACGCTGGCTCGAACGCCGTGGATCTGCCACCCGAGTCGAGTTCGTGCCGTTCGGGGTAGACGCCGAGGCCTTCACGCCGGTGCGCGAGCCGCCGGCATTCGACGTCGTCTCGGTCGGAGCAGACCCACATCGCGACTTCCCGCTTCTCCTCGAGGTCGCGAAACGCATGCCCACTGTGGGCTTCCGGATCATCACGAGCGGTGAGCACGCGCGGCACCTTTCGGGCCCCTCCGAGAACGTCGTCATCGAAACGGACGTCCCATTCGAGGCCATGCAGCGGAGACTTCGCGAAGCGCGCGTCGTCGCGCTCCCGGTCCGCGAGAACAGCTACTCGGGCGCGACCACGGTGCTCTTGCAGGCGATGGCGCTCGGAAAGCCGGTCGTCGTCGCGCGCACGCAGGCGATAGCCACTGGCTACGGGCTCGTCGACGGCGAGAACTGTCGCCTCGTCCCGCCGGAGGACGAGGCCGCCTTCGAGCGCGCCCTGAGCGGTGTGCTGGGCGACGAGTTCCACGCCCGCGCGCTCGGCTCGAGCGCCAGAACGACGGTCGAGCGGGCGCTCACCTGGGAGCGGTACGTCGATCGGATCGAGGAGCTTCTTCGCGACGCAGCCTCAGCACCGCGGCCATCCGGGTCGGAATCTCCCTGAATCCGACCGGTTCGAGGTGCGCGGCGAGCTCGGCTCTCGTGCACGGAGCCCACTCGTGCAGCTCGACGAAGAGCTCGCTGACTCGGGTCCAGGCCTCGGGCGGTGTGCCGAGCACGATTCCGCACTCCTCGCCCTCGGTGTTCACCTTCACGATCAGTCGCTCTCCGAGCGACTCGACCTCGTCGAGAATGTCGACCATCGCCTCGACCGGCACGGGCTGCGTGCCGACCTCGTACTGCGCCCAGGTGTCAGGTGGGTGCAGCGAGTGCGCCCAGGATCCCTCCATGACGCGCAGTACCGCCTCGCCGCGCTCCCGTCCGACGGCTGACGCGCGAATCTGCCAGTCGGCGCCACGCGCACGATAGGAGGCTGCGGCGACCCGGAGGAGCTCGAGGTTCGCCGTCTCCGGCTCGAACGAGATCACGCTGCGAGCTCCGCCCACGAGCGCATGGGCCCCGTAGTAGCCCTTGTGCGCTCCGAGATCGAGCACGACCGCACCCTCGTAGTCGGTCGGATACGCCTCGTCGGCGACGACCCACTTGAACGACTCCCAGTCGATCGCATAGTCGGAATGGGACAGGAAGACGTGGCCGCGACCGTAGCGGAGCGTGTACGCGCTCTTCGGGCGGATTCGTCGACGAACCTCTGCGCGCAGCAGGTCGGAACGGGTGCGAACCGGGATTCGTCGCCGGAGGAGGACGCTCGCAAGTCGGCCGGGTGAGGGCATCGGTCGACGCGCGACGTTAGCGTGTTCGGAATGGAGCTTCGCACCGTCCCCCGGGCGGCTCGCCGTTCCGGGCGGGCGCTCGCGGCGCGAGCCCGTACCGAGGTGGACTGGCTTCGGTCTCGCCGCGGAGGCGCGGATCTCGCGCTCTTCCACGAGTTCGCGCCTCCGCCCTCCGGGGGCGGGCATCAGTTCCTCCGTGCTCTTTGTCGCGAGCTGGGCGGGCGGGGCATCGACATCGAGCACAACCGCCTGTCGGCGCAGACGCCCGCATGCCTCTTCAACTCGTTCAACTTCGACTTCGCGCGGCTTCGGAGGTTCGCCCGGTCGGAGGCCGTGATGGTGCACCGGGTCGACGGCCCGATCGGCGTGTACCGTGGCTTCGACGACGGCACGGACGGCCGCATCGCGGCGATCAACGGCTCGCTGGCTCGACACGACCGTTCTCCAGTCGCGGTACAGCCTCGAGAAGCATCTCGAGCTCGGGCTCGAGCTGCGCAATCCGGTGGTGATCCCGAACGCCGTCGACCCCGCGATCTTCCATCCCCCAGAGCGCCACGAGCCCCCCGACGGGCGGAAGGTGAGGCTGGTTGCCGCGAGCTGGTCGGACAATCGGCGAAAGGGTGCCGAGACGCTCGAGTGGCTCGATCGCAACATCGACCGGACGCGCTATGAGCTGACCTTCGTCGGGCGAGCTCCGATCCGGTTCGAGCAGGCTCGGATGGTCGGGCCGGTCCGCTCGGAAGAAGTGGCCGAGCTCTTTCGCAGCCAGGACCTCTACATCGCTCCGAGCAGGGACGATCCCTGTTCCAACGCCCTTCTGGAAGCGCTCGCCTGCGGATTGCCGGCGGCGTTCCTCCAGAGCGGCGGCCACCCCGAGCTGGTCGGAGAGGGCGGGTTGCCGTTCCGAAGCGACGAGGAGCTTCCGGAGGTGCTCGACCGGCTCGTCGAGGAGATCGAGATGCGCCGCGGGGCGATCTCCGCGCCGTCGATCTCCGACGTTGCCGCTCGCTATCTCGCCGTGTTGCACCTTCCGTAAGATCGCGAGCTGCGATGGCGAACCTCCTGCGACGCGCCCAGAAGTCCGCCTCGTTCCGCTTCGCCCGCAAGCTCGACCGAGCAGCCGTCTCTCGCGCGCACGACGTCTTCTACGCCTCGAACGCCTGGACCCGAGCGACGTGGCTCGGGAGCCAGGCGCTGAAGAACCCGCTCGATCTCTGGGTGTACCAGGAGATCATGGCCGAGACTCGGCCCGAGGTCGTCGTCGAGACCGGGACCTATCGAGGCGGGAGCGCACACTTCCTGGCATCCGTATGCGACCTCCTGGGCTCGGGCGAGGTCGTCTCGATCGACATCGAGCCACTACGCGAGGACTACCCGGTGCACCCACGCATCACCTATCTGGCGGGTCGCTCGTCCACCGACCCCGGCGTCCTCGCGGAGGTACGCGAGCGCGTGGGGGGGCGACGCACGCTGATCATCCTCGACTCCGACCACTCGCAGGCGCACGTCGACGCGGAGCTCGAGGCGTATGCGCCGCTCGTCCCCGTCGGGTGCTACCTGGTCGTCGAGGACTCGAACATCGGCCAGATCCGCCCGGACCTGATGCCGGGGCCGTTGCAGTCGATCGAGACCTTCCTGGACAGGAGGAGCGACTTCGTGATCGACCGCGAGCGCGAGAAGTTCCTGCTCACGTTCAACCCGAGCGGATATCTGAAGCGCGTTCGCTAGGCGGCGCAGTCGGCGGTACGGACGTCGTCCGTCGTCTCGGCGCCGACGATGCCGACCTCGCCGTCCGTCTGCCAGAGCACGAGGCCCGCGGCGGTTCCGGTGCCGAGCCGCCGTCCTCGGAGCTCGATTCCCGGCTGGGTGTAGACGAAGTCCGCGACGAGCGGGGAGCCATCCTCGAAGACGAGCCGTCCGCTCTCGACCTCGACGCGCTCGAGCGGGATTCCGTCCGGGATCGAGTCGCCGATGTAGGCGGCGCTGTCGACCGTGCTGTTGAAGAACTCGGTTGCGAACAGCGAGTGGCGGGTGAGGCTCGACGCGGGGCAGGCCTCGGACTCGAGATAGAGCTTCGTGACGCGCGCATCGTCCGGTAGGAGCGCATCGATCCACGCGGGTTCTAGGCCACCCTCGAGAACGGCGTTTTCCGGCGCGTCGAGCATCCGCTCCCAGGCGAAGACGGCAGTGGCCGCGAACACGACGAGCACGGCGAGGGGGAGGATCAGGCGAAAGCGCTCGCGGAACGAGGAAGCCCAGGGCGAGGAGCCCGACGACGAACACGGCGAGCAAGGCTCGGCCCGAGACCGCTCCGGGTCCTGCCGTCTGGGACTCGAGCCAGACCCAGAGCGCGCCCGGCACGGTGTCGATCCCGGCCTCGTTCGCGAGCTGGCCGAACGGCAGGATCGCGGGAAGCGCGAGCGCGAGGAGCGACTCCAATCGCCGTGGCCACGAGCGGCCGCGGCAGGCCGCGCGCGAGCCACGCGACGAACACGATGAGCCAGAGTGGGATGAAGTAGAACGCGTAGCGGTCGTGCAGCCGGTCGTACGCATACGGCGTGCTGTTGAAGGCCGCAACGACCAGGAGCCCGATCGTGTTCGCCGAGAGGAAGAGCGCGGCGAACGCCGCGGATCGCTCGGAGCCGGCCCGGCCCTCACGCAGCAGGCTCCAGAGGAGGATCGGCGCAACGGCCACGGGTATGACCGCGAGGTAGATCTCGAAGTCGGCGAGGTGGTAGACGAACCACTTCGCCACCTGGAGCGGGTCGTAGCCGCGCCAGAGCTCCCAGTATGCGCCGAAGGACTCCCTCGGAGAGCTCCCGGACACCAGGCGGCTCGCGAGGACGCCGACGGCGAGCACGAGCGGTACGGCGCTCGGCCACAGCCCGAGGAGATCCGCCCGTGTCCGCGGTCGTCTCGCCGGCAGGATCAACCAGACGAGCGCGAGCCCGAGCAGCCAGGTGACGTACAGCGCACCGAACTGCGGACGTACCAGGAACGCTGCCGCCACCGCCCCGAGCAGGGCGAATTGCCGACCGGTGGTGGGGCGTTCGAGCGCGAGCATGATCGCGTAGAGCGCCCACGCGCACGTGAGGAACGAGACGCTCTCCGTCATCACCGTTGCGACCGAGATCGACGAGGGAATCGCCACGGAGAGCGCGGCGGCGAGAACCGCCCACCATTCGGTGACCAGCCGCCTCGCAAGCAGGTACACCGGAACTGCCGTCAGCGCGAAGAAGAGCGCGTTTGCTGCCTTGAACACGTCGTAGGCCGCGGCCAGGCCGGAGCTGAGGAAGAGGATCCCCGCGAGGACGAGGGCGTACAGCGGCCCGAACCCATAGTCGCCGCCACGCAGTGAGAGACCTTCTCCCTCGACCAGCGACGAGCCGGCGATCGCATAGCGAACCTCGTCCGGGTGCACCCGCGGAACGTCGATGAACGACGCGAGCACCGCGTAGACGACGAATGCGGCCAGGACCGTCGCGGCCAGGGCCAGGAACGGCCCGTGTCTCCGCCGTGACGGCATCGGCGCGATGCTACCCCCGCGCCGGGACGCCTCTTCCGGCCACTTCGCCTGGGGAACGACCGGCGCAGTACTTTCACCCTTACAGGGTCAGGCACTGTAAAGCCCGCTCTCGGCGTCGAAGCCTTCGATCGTCGACACGATGCAGACGAGGCCTCGGATCCGGCGGCCTCGCTAAGGTCCGACGCTGTGGCCGCGAAGCGTGCGCTGATCATCGGCATCGCCGGGCAGGACGGCTCCCTGCTCTCCGAGCTCCTGCTCTCCGAGGGCTACGAGGTGATCGGGGTCGTCCGCCAGCCCACGTCGACGTGGTTCGAGAACCTGGAAGCGATCCGCGGACGGATCGAGCTGCAGCAGGCGGACGTCTTGAGCGAGCTCTCCCTGGTGGACGTCCTCTCCGCCTCGCAGCCGCACGAGGTGTACAACCTCGCGTCGCCCTCCTTCGTCCCGATGTCCTGGAAGCAGCCGGTGCTCACCGCCGAGTTCGCGGCGGTTGGCGTGACGGCCCTGCTCGAGGCGATCCGGCGGGTCGACGACGGCGTGCGCTTCTACCAGGCGTCCTCGAGCGAGATCTTCGGTGAGTCTCGGGAGGTGCCGCAGACGGAGGAGACGCCGCTGGCGCCGGTGACCCCATACGGAGTCGCCAAGGCGTACGGCCACTTCATCACCCGCAGCTATCGCCGCCGGTACGGGCTCTTCGCATCGTCGGGAATCCTCTACAACCACGAGTCGCCGCGCCGGCCACTGGACTTCGTCACCCGCAAGGTCTCCCACGCGGCCGCTGCGATCAGCCTCGGGCTCAAGAGCGAAGTCCTGCTCGGCAACCTGGATGCGCGTCGCGACTGGGGCTATGCGGGCGACTATGTCCGCGCGATGTGGCTCGTGCTCCAGCAGGACGAGGCCGACGACTTCGTCATCGCGAGCGGGCAGACCCACAGCGTGCGGGAGCTCGCCGCGGCCGCCTTCGCGCACGTCGGGCTGGACTGGGAGGATCACGTGCGGGTGGACGACACGCTCATCCGCGGCAAGGCGGAGCTCCACGACATCGTGGGCGATGCGTCGAAAGCGCGCGAGCGACTCGGCTGGTCGCCGCGTGTCGACTTCGAGGGTCTCGTCCAGCTCCTCGTCGATGCGGACGTCGAGCGCCTGCGCTCCCGGCTCGAGCCGGTCGAGACCCTCGCAGACATCTGATGCGCCAAAGACTCGGCCGGCCGCTCCGCCGCGCAGCGGTCGGGGTGCGGACGCGTAGCTGGCCCGACCACTCGCGACTCTTTCTCGTCCATGACGTCGAGGGGTGGGTGCTCGAGTACGAGGCGCGCCAGCTCGAGCGCACTGCGCGTGCGCTCGGCGTCGCGATCGGCCCGGGCGGCTGGTCGAAGGGGGTCGACCGGCAGGCGATCTTCCACCTGAGCCAGTTCACGCTTCTCCTGCACGACTTCGAACGGCGGGAGAACCGGCTCGGTTTCTCCTATTTCCACGGCCGCCCGGGCACGCCAGGGATGCCCGAGTTCGATGCCTGCTTCGAGACTCTGCGCCGCCGGCATGCGGAGATCGATCGCGTTCAGGTGACGTCGAGCGCGATGCAGGAGCTGATCCTGGAGACCGGAATCGGCGCCGAGAAGCTGCACCGGATCCCGATCGGGATCGACACCGACGCCTTCCGCCCGCGCAGCGCGCAGAGTCGACGTGACGCTCGCCGGGCGCTCGGGCTTCCCGAGTCCGCGTTCGTCGTGGGCTCGTTCCAGAAGGACGGCGTCGGCTGGGGCGACGGGCTGGAGCCGAAGCTGATCAAGGGCCCGGACGTGCTGATCGCCGTCGCAGAGCGTCTGCGCGAGCGGGTGCCCGAGCTGGTGGTGCTCCTCACCGGTCCGTCGCGCGGATACGTACGCGCCGGGCTGGAGCGGCTCGGGGTGCCACATCGTCACGCGCTGCTCCCGTCCATCGACTCCGTCTCGCAGGCATACGAGGCCATCGACGTCTGTCTCGTCACCTCGCGGGACGAGGGAGGTCCGCGCGCGGTCCTCGAATCCATGGCGACCGAGGTCCCGCTCGTGACGACGCGCGTCGGGCAGGCGCTCGACCTCGTGCAGCATGGCGAGAACGGCTGGATCGTGGAGGTGGAGGACGTGGACGGCCTCGTCGAGCTGGACCGCGCACGTCGCGGGAGCGCCGGCCGACGAGCTCGCGGCCGTCCTCGATGCCGGGCGGCGGACTGCCGACGCGAACGCCTACGGCGCGCTTCGTCCGAGGTGGCGAGAGCTCTTCCGGGGCTTCGTCGCGATGCCCGAGCTCGGCGGGTGAGCCGATGGACGTGAGCAGCGAGCGGATCGCTCGCTACACGCGGGCGGGCTCACGCTGGATTCGTCTGCTGACGGGCGGCAAGCCCGCACCGGGAACACGGGTCTTCTACGGCCACGACCTGGTTCCGAGCCCCGGCGGGCGAGCAGCCGGCGGAACCGCAAAGGCGCAGAAGCTGAACGTGCGCTTTCCGAACAGCCCGCGCGACTTCTCGCTTCTCGTACCTCGGCTCCACGTGGCTCCCACGCGACCTCCGTCCGCTGCTCTCTCTCGCGCGACGTCGCCGGATTCCCGTCGTCGTGAACCAGGACGGTGTCGGTTACCCGGGCTGGGCGGGCGACCGCACGGAGGCGATCAACCGGCCGCTGCGCCGAGCGCTGCACGCGGCCGACCACGTTCTCTATCAGAGCGAGTTCTCCAAGCGATCGGCCGACCTGTTCCTGGGTGAGCGGCGTGGATCATGGGAGGTGCTGCCGAACGCCGTCGATGTCGACCACTTCACACCGGCGGGGAGCCCACCCTCCGGCGGCCCGGTGCTCCTCCTGGGCGGCGACCAGACCCAGTCGTACCGTCTCGACCTGGCGTTGAAGACGCTCGCCGAGGTGCTGACCCGGCACCCCCACGCTCGCCTGCTCGTGACGGGGCGCCTCGTCTCGCCCCTCGAGCCGCTCGTCAGCGACCTGGGGCTGGGCGATCGAGTCGAGCTTGTCGGCGACTACGCGCAACGCGATGCACCCGCCGTCTTTCGCCGCGCGCACCTGCTTCTGCACACCAAGGTCCTCGACCCGTGCCCGACGCTCGTGCTCGAGGCGATGGCGACCGGGCTGCCCGTCGTCTATCCGGCGAGCGGCGGAACCGTCGAGCTCGTCGGCGACGTGGGTGGTGTCGGCGTCCCGCACGCCGAGTCGTGGGAGCGCGACCAACCGCCGGCGCCCGAGGCGCTCGCGAGCGCGATCGACCTCATCCTCGCCGATCTCGCGGGATACTCGGCGAGGGCGAGGGGCAGGGCGGTCGAGCAGTTCTCGCTCGAGCCCTGGCTCGAGCGTCACTCGGCGCTGTTCTCGGCGCTCGTCTCCCGGTAACCCCGTAGTCGGCCTCGGAGCGTCTCCGAGTGGAAGCGAGCACGTTCGCGATCCCTGTGCGCCAGCGAGGCGAGAGCTCCTCCCGCCGGCCGCACGAGCATTCGGCTCCGCATGGCGAGCGGGTAGTGATGCTTGCGCAGCAGGTATCCGATGCTGGCTCCGTCCCGATAGGCCGTGTCCTGCTCACTGGGGTCGTGGCGAACGGTGAGCGACGGGTCGTACCGGATCCGGGCTCCGCTTCGCACAGCCCGGATGAGGTAGTCGATCTCCTCGCCGGAGGCCCAGGGCTCGCCCGAGCCGAGCCCGAGGCGCTCGTCGAACGTTCCGACCAACTTGACCACCTCCCGGCGTAGGAAGATCGTGTACGAGATAGCCCGGTTCCAGAGGTTGTGGTCGGTGAGAACGGCGGGTTCGCGCTTCCAGGAAGGCGAGGAGCGTCCTCCACGGTCGACGCTGCGCCCGGTCACGCCGTCGAGCGTCGGATCGTTCGCGAACATGTGGCCGACGTGAGTGAGAAACCCCTGCGCGTACGCGCAGTCGTCGTCGGGGAACGCGACGATATCGGCGGTCACATCGGCGAGACCCACGTTGCGGGCGCGTGAGAGCCCGGGCTCGGAGCGAAGATGGAGAACCTCCAACCCCGTGGCGTCGACGACCGGGTCGAGCCTGTCGTCGGCGTTCTGGTCGACGAGGATCAGCCGAAATCCCTGATGCGTCTGGAACTCGAGGGCGGTGAGGAAGTGCTCGAGCTCCTGCACGCGTCCGACCGTCGCGACGACGAGGTCGAACGACGGAAGCTCCCGGTGCACGCGCCGTAGGCTACGGGAGGTCCGTGCCCGCCGCCCCGCTCGTCTCCGTGCTCCTCGCTGTGTCGAACGGCGAGGACTACGTGCGGACGGCGCTCGAGAGCATCCTGCGCCAGACGATCTCCGATCTCGAGCTGATCGTGATCGACGACGGCTCCTCCGACGAGACACCGGAGATCCTCGCCGCCTTCCACGACGAGCGACTGCGCGTTCTTCGACACGAGGAACGACGTGGTCTTGCGGCATCGCTCAACCGCGGCCTCGACGAGGCTCGCGGGCGTTACGTCGCCCGGCTCGACGCGGACGATATTGCTCTCCCGCGACGGTTGGAGCGGCAGCTTCAGCGCATGGTCTCGGGCTCTCCGATCGCTGTTCTCGGGAGCGCGGTGCTGGAGATCGACGAATCGGGTCGATCCGGATCGCTCCATCTGATGCCTTCCGGCGCGGTGGGGGTTCGCTGGGCCTCGCTCTTCAGCTCCCCGTTCTTCCATCCGAGCGTGCTCTGTGACCGCACGGTGCTGGAGCGACACGGGCTGCGTTACGACCCCGAGTACCTCGAGAGCGAGGACTACGACCTGTGGGCGCGGCTGCTCGCGCACGCCGGAGGCGACAACCTGGCCGAGCCGCTCCTGCTCTATCGCATCCATTCCGGCCAGGCTTCGCAGGCGCGCAGTGGTTTGCAGCGCGCGTTTCAGAAGCGCGTGTCGTTGCGCGAGATCGGGCAGGTGGCGCCCGAGCTGACAGCCGACCGGTCGGAGCTCGCGTGGCACGTCGGCGCGGGCCTCCCGATCGCGTCCGAGCAAATCGACGACGCTGCCTCGGCGTTCGTCGAGCTCGTCCGCGCCTTCGAGCTCTCCTTGCAACAGACTGTTACATGGACAAGCCCTGCTCGCGAGGCCGCCGGTCGAGCGCTCGTTCGGCTCGCGTTCCAGGCCTCCGGACGCGCGCGCCGCACCTTGCTGCGCCAGGCCGCCCTGCTCGATCCGTTGCTTGCGACGCACGCCGCGGTCCGTCGCACGCGGCGGCTGGTGGCTACCCGAAGGGCTCGAGTCGAGGCCTCCGTCTGGTCGGGCGACCTGGTCGGCAACGAAGCCTGGCAACAGACTGTTACAAGGGAGTCCGGGTCGAACGACCCCGCGCGCGCGATCCGTGTCGCCGCGGTTTTTCCCGAGCCCACTCCGTACCGCGCGCCGCTTCTCGATCGTGTCGCTGCGCAGCCGGAGGTCGATCTGACCGTGCTCTACGCGGCGGAGACCGTTGCCGGAAGAACGTGGCGCATCGATCCCCGGCACCGGGCCGTCTTCCTCCGTGGCGTGCGCGTGCCCGGCGCGCAGAGATCCTGCACCACGACTATCCGGTGACTCCGGGTGTCGCGCGTGCGCTCGCCGTGGCGCGGCCCGAAGTCGTCGTCGTCTCCGGCTGGAGCACGTTCGCCGCGCAGGCGGCGATCCTCTGGAGCCGCCTCCGCCGCGTGCCGTACGTCCTCGTCGTCGAGAGCCACGACGAAGGGCCACGCCCGGGCTGGCGCCGACAGGTGAAGGGTGCCGTGGTGCCTCGCGTCGTCGCAGGCGCCGCGGGGGTGCTCGTCACCGGAACGCTCGCGCGACGCTCCATGGTCGCTCGGGGCGCGCCGCCCGAGCGCGTGCGCGTCTTCGCGAACACGATCGACGTCGAGGAGTTCGGGGAGCGGGCCGATCGTCTCGCCAGCCGTCGAAATGAGCTGAGGAGCGAGCTCGGAGCGGGGCCGGACGACCTCGTCGTGCTCTCGGTCGCCCGGCTCGCGCCGGAGAAGGGTCTCGATGTCCTGATTCACGCGGTCGCAGAGGCCGAAGATCCACGACTGTTGCTCGTTCTGGCCGGGGACGGCCCGGAGCGCGAGCGGCTCGAAGATCTCGCCGCGGTTCGCGGCGTGCGACTGACGCTCGCAGGCGATCGTGCGTGGGAGCGCATCGTCGAGATCTACGTCGCTGCCGATGTGTTCGCGCTCCTGTCGGAGCGTGAACCGTGGGCGGTCGTGGTCAACGAAGCCGCCGCCTGCGGGCTGCCCCTCGTCCTCTCCGATCGGGTCGGCGCGGCTCACGATCTCCTGCGCTCCGGCGAGAATGGCTTCCTCGTGGACTCCGCCGACGTCGACGCGGCCGCCGTCGCTCTGCGGACACTCGCGGCGGATCCCCTCGTGCGCCAGGCGTTCGCGACGCGCTCGCGTGAGCTCGCGCAGGACTGGGGCTACGGCCCCAGCGTCGCCGGCTTTCTCGCGGCAGTCCGAGAGGCGGTGTCAGACACCGCACGAAGCGCCGTCGGCTGGCTAGTCGCGCGAAAGGACACGGCTTCGAGCCGCAGCGCCTTTCTCCATCGCCTCTCGACGGTGGAACAGAAAGCACACTCTCGGCACAGGTTGCCCTTGACAGGATCTGGTGTCTGACACCGCTAGCCTTGCCGCGTGTCTCCCACCGGCAGGCGAAGGCGAATCCTCGTCCTCAACCAGTACTACTGGCCCGGGGTCGAGGCGACCGCCCATCTTCTGACCGAGCTCTGCGAAGCGCTCGCGGAGGACTACGAGGTCGAGGTCGTGACGGGCGTCCTGCACGGTCACGAGGACGCGCCCCGCGAGGACGAGCACAACGGCGTCAGGATCGTCCGTGTCTCGTCGACTTCGTACGAGCGCTCGGAGCTCGCGCGCCGGGCCGCGAACTACTTCTCTTACCTCGGCGCGGCGTTCACGCATGCCCTCCGCAGCCCCGCCCCCGATCTCGTGCTGTGCATGACCGATCCGCCGATCGTGGGTGACGTGGGAGTCGCGGTCGGCCGCCGCTTCGGCGTGCCGGTGCTCGTCATCAGCCAGGACGTGTTTCCAGAGATCGCGACGGAGCTCGACCGCCTCCGCAACCCCGCAGTCGTCGGCGTGCTGGGCGGTCTGGTCGGGGCGTACCTGCGGCGCGCCGATCGGATCGTCGCCATCGGCGAGACGATGCGCGAGCGGCTGGAGGCGAAGGGCGCGCCGCCGGACCGGCTCCGCGTGATCCCGAACTGGGTGGACACACGCGCGATCACGCCTCAGCCGCGTGACAACGAGTGGGCGGGAACTCACGACCTCGTCTCGCGCTTCGTCGTCATGCACTCCGGAAACGTGGGACACGCACAGGATCTGGACAGCCTCGTTCGCGCCGCGACGTTCCTCCGCGATCGAGACGACGTTCGCATCGTGATCGCGGGCTTCGGCGCACGGCACGCGGAGATGGTCACGCTCGCCGACACGCTCGAGGTCGACGACATGGTGCGCTTCCTGCCCTACCAGAAGCGCGAACGGCTTCCGCTCTCCCTGTCGAGCGCGGACGTCCATGTCGTGGGTCTCGCGAAGGGCCTCGCCGGGTACGTCGTCCCGAGCCGCGTGTACGGGATTCTCTCCGCCGGCAGGCCCGTGATCGTCGCTGCGGAGGACGAGAGCGAGACCGCGCGACTCGTCCGCTCGATCGGATGTGGAGTCGTCATCCCTCCCGGGAGGCCCGAGCTGCTCGCGCGCACGATCCGCGCGGCGGCCGACGGCGAGTACGACCTGACGGAGATGGGGCGGCGGGGGCGCGACTACGTCGAGGAGGAGGCGGATCGCGTCGTGGCCATGGAGCGGTACCGAGCGCTCGTCCGAGAGCTCCTCGCCGCGTGATCGGCAAGGCGCTCTTCTGGGGGTCTCTCGGAGCCCTCGCCTGGACTCATGCCGGGTACCCGGCCGCGATGGGCGTGCTCGCACGCCTCCGGCCGCGTCCGGTGAGACGCGAGGACGTGACCCCCTCCGTGACGCTCGTCGTCTCCGCGCACGACGAGGAGGACGTGATCGGCCGTCGCCTCGACAATCTGCTCCAGCTCGACTATCCGTCCGAGCAGCTCGAGATCGTCGTCGCCTCGGACGGCTCGACCGACCGCACCGACGAGATCGTCGGAGAGGTCGCCGCCTCCGAGCCGCGGGTGACGCTGCTCCGTTGCTTGCGTGAAGGCAAGGTCGCCGCCCAGCACCGCGCAGTGCGGGAGACCGCGAGCGACGTCGTCGCTTTCACCGATGCCAACACCGAGTGGAAGCCCGATGCGCTGCGGAAGCTCGTGCGCAATCTCGCCGACCCCGAGGTCGGCTATGTCAGCGGGCAGCTTCGGCTGGAGAGCGCCGACGGCGCCAATCTCGAAGGCCTCTACTGGCGCTACGAGGTGTGGGTGCGCGAGCAGGAGTCGACGGCCAGCTCGATCACGGCCGGCAACGGCGCGATCTACGCCGTCCGTCGGGAGGCATACGTCGAGGACGATCCGAAGTTCGGCCACGACTTCGGCTTCCCGTACCTGATGGAGCAGGCGGGACGACGCGCGGTGTACGACCCCGAGGCGGTCGCGGTGGAGAAGCCGGCGAGCGAGCCCGAGGACGAGTACGGCCGCAAGGTGCGCATGAACGCGCGCTCCTGGGGCCACCTCCTGACCGGTCGCATGTTCAGGCCGACGCGCCCGCTGTACATGGTCGAGCTGGTATCGCATCGCGTGCTTCGCTACTCGAGCGGCGCGTTGCATCTCGGGCTGCTCGCTTCGAACGTGGCTCTGCTCGGCCGTGCCCCGTTCTACCGACGCTTCTTCGTCCTGCAGCTCGGAGGGCTCGGGCTCGCGGCCGCCGGTCGCGCGCGCCTACCCGTCCCCGGGGCCCGCCTCGCCTACTACTACTACGTCGTCACGAAAGCGACCGCCGCCGGTCTGGTGCGCTATCTGCGCTCCGGCACTCCGCAGACGTGGGACAAGGCGAAGGGAACGAGATGAATCGCGCCGCCGACGTCGTCGTCGCGGGCGTCGGCCTTGCCCTGACGAGCCCGCTCCTTGCACTCGCCGCGCTCGCGACGAGGCTCGAGAGCGGCGGGCCGGTTCTCTACCGGCAGCTGCGCGTCGGCAGGGACGGGGAGGACTTCGAGGTGCTCAAGCTCCGGTCGATGGTCGTCGGAGCGGAGAGGCTCGGCGCCGGCTACGCCGTCGACCAGGGCGATCGCAGGATCACCCGTGTCGGCCGGGTCCTCCGGCGAACGTCGATCGACGAGCTGCCGCAGCTCTGGAACATCCTGCGCGGGGACATGAGCGTCATCGGCCCGCGGCCGACGCTGCGGTACCAGGTGGAGCAGTACGACGAGCGCCAGTGGCGCCGCCTCGAGATCAGGCCCGGATTGACGGGCTGGGCGCAGGTGCAGGGACGGGCCTCCCTCGCGTGGGCAGACCGCATCGAGCTCGACGTCTGGTACGTCGACCACCGCTCCCCGAGGGTCGATCTGGAGATCCTGCTCAAGACACCGCTCGCCCTCTTCCGCGGGACCTATCGCGGGGCGACGGGCGGCTGGCGCTAGAGGCCCTTGGCCGCCAGCAGCGACCGGTAGAGCCGGTCGACGTCGTCGACGAGACGCGACACGGAATAGCGTGTGATGACGCGCGCGCGGCCCGATTCCCCGAGCCTCGCCCGGAGCGCCGGATCGGCGGCGAGCGTTGCGAGCCGATCCGCGGCAGCCTCGGTGTCGCCGGGGTCGACGAGAAATCCGTCCACGCCGTCGCGCACCACGTCGGGAACTCCTCCGACGCGGTTGGCCACCACCGGTGTCCCGGAGGCGAGGGACTCGATCGCGCTGACCGGAGTGCCCTCGTTCACCGAGGGCAGCAGGAACGCATCGAACAAGCGGTAGTAGCCGGCGATATCCGACTGGTACCCGACGAAGTAGCAGTGCCGCGCGATTCCGAGCTCGTGGGCCAGGCGCTCGAGCCCCTCTCGGTCGGGACCGTCTCCGACCATGCAGAGCACCGCGTCGACTCCGCGCTCGCGCGCGACGCGCACGATCTCGAGCACAGCGCTCGTCGCCTTCACTCCGGTCATGCGCCCGACCCAGCCGACCACGAAGGCCGCGGTGGGAATGCCGTACAGGTGCCGGTAGTCCGAATCCGCGGCCGGGCCCCCGAGCCGCTCCTCGAGCGGGATCCCGAGCCGGATCACCGCGAACTTCTCGTACGGCGCGACCCCGAGCTCGACCAGCTCGTCCCGCACCTCCGGGCTGACCGCGACGAGCACGTCCGAGGCTCGCGCGAGCGTCCGCTCCACCTGCCGGAAGAACGCGGTGCGCGCGCCGCCGAAGTAGCCCTTGAGCACATGCCCGTGGAAGGTGTGCAGCACGACGGGCGGCCGCGCGCCGCCGGCGAGGAGCGCCGCGGCGCGAGCGATCGCCCCCGCCTTCGCCGTGTGCGTGTGCAGGATGTGGGGGCGCTCGCTGCGGATCAGCTCGGCGACCCGCAGGACCGAGCGCGCGTCGTGCAGAACGGAGACCTCGCGCTGGAGCTCGGCGACGCTCACGACGGAAACCCCGAGCTCCTCTGCGAGGAAAGCCATCGAGTCCTCTCCCCGAGCCAGGGAGCCTGCGACGAGCGTCGTGTGGTAGCCACGCGTCTCGAGACCGGCCGCGAGGTTCGCGACGTGAATCGCGGGACCGCCCATGTTCAGGCGCGCGATTACCCGCAGCACGCGAATTGCCTCGGAGGACACCGCGTCTCACGTTAGCGAGCTAGCTGACGACTCCTCCGAGTACGCTCTCCGACCGTGACGGTCGTCCTCTTTACCTGCGCGGGTCAGCGGGTGGACATCGTCCGCGCATTCCGCGCAGCCGGCGCTACATCGCTCGCGGCGGACGCGGACCCGCTCGCGCCCGCGCTCTACCACGCAGACCTCCGGGCGATCGTTCCTCGCATCGCCGACTCCGGGTACGTCCGCGCGCTCGCCGGCCTCGTCGAAGAGCACGATGTCCGGCTGATCGTTCCCCTGAACGATCTCGACCATCCCGTGCTCTCCCGTGCGAGGAACGAGCTCGAGCCCGCGGTCCTGCTGCTCCCGGATGCCGACGTGTGCGACCGCATGTCGGACAAGCTCGAGGCCCACCGCTTCTTCGTCGAACGCACGATCGCCTCACCCGAGAGCTGGGAGCCCGACGAAGTCCCCGCGAGCGCGCGCTACCCGCTCCTGGTCAAGGCGCGGCAGGGGTTCGGGTCGCGTCACATCTATCGGGCCGCCGACCGACGCGAGCTCGATTTCTTCCTCGGCTACACGAGCGCCCCGTCGTTCGTGCAGGAGCAATGCCGGGGGGAGGAGTTCTCGATCGACGTCTTCTGCGACCTGGAAGCACGCTGCCTGAACGCGATCCCGCGGACGATGCTCCTGTCGAAGGGCGGCGAGTCGATCAAGGGTGCCTCGTTGAAGGACGCGGAGCTGATCGAGTACGGGTGCCACGTTGCGGAAACCGTGGGGATCAAGGGGCCCGCGAACGTGCAGTGCTTCCGCGAGCCGGATGGCAGCCTTCCGGTCACCGACGTGAACACCCGCTTCGGCGGAGGCTTCCCGCTGCCGCTTGCCGCCGGCAGCCACTACCCGGAGCTTGCCCTTGCTCTCGCTCGGGGCGAGCGACCGGAGTCGCGGCTGGGAGAGTTCGAAGAGGGCGTCTACATGACGCGCTTCTTCGGCGAGGTCTGTCTCGAGCGGGACGGGCACGGCTCCCTGCGCCCGCTCGAAGCGTTCTCCTATCCGCCACCCGATCCGGTCCAGCAGTGACCGAGGTTGCCCCCTCCGACCACCTGCGGGAGATCTACGAACAGCGGGGCTGCGAGGAATACAGCGAGCCCGTCGTCCCGAATCCGGCGCTCGACCGGAAGTTCGCGGTCCTCACGGAGGAGCTCCGCCGCCTGCTGCCGGCAGCGTCGTACCTCGACGCCGGTTGCGGCGACGGCCGCTACCTCGTAGCGCTCGCGGGGCTCGGGCCGTTGCCTCGACGCGTGGTCGGCGTCGACATCGCGGAGAGCATTCTCGACACCGCGAGCCGCGCGACTGCCTCGGTCGGGATCGAGCCAGAGCTCCTGCGCGCGAACCTGGAACGGCTTCCGCTCGGCGATGCGGAATTCGACCTCGTCCTCTCGGTTCAGGTGCTCGAGCATCTGCTCGATCCTGCCGCTGGGGTTCGAGAGCTCGCGCGCGTGCTGAAGCCCGGCGGCAGGCTCCTGCTCTCCACCGACAACAGCCGCAATCTCGTCACGCGCACGCTGAACGCTCCGCGCTGGGCGGTGGCCAGCGTCGCGGGCAAGCGGAACTCACGCGTTCGCTTCACGTTCCCGCACGGAAGCTTCACACGTCGCCGGCTCACCGAGCTCATCCACGACTCGGGCCTCGCGGTCGAGACGATGAGAACCTTCCGTTTCAGCATCGTGGGGGCCTCTTCTCGCGTTCGCCGCGTGCTCAACCGTGTGGACGGCCGCCTGCCGGATGTCGGGCTCGGCGACATCCTGGTCGTCGTGGCGCGCCGTCCGCTGGCCTAGAGTCTCGCTCTATGCGTTACGTGGTCACCGGCGCGGCCGGTTTCATCGGCTCGCTGCTCCTCCGCACGCTCGTCGAGCGCGGGCACGACGCGGTCGGCTGGGATGCGTTCACCGACTACTACGACCCGGCGCTCAAGGAGGAAAACGCGCGCGGGCTCCCCGTCGAGCGCGTCGACATCGCCGTGGACGAGCTCGACCTCTCGGGCGTGGACGGCGTCTTTCATCTCGCCGGCCAGCCCGGAGTGAGCAGCTTCGGCGACGTGTTTCCGATCTACGTCCGCCAGAACGTGCTCGCGAGCGAGCGTCTGTTCGCGGCGGCTGCGAGCGCGGGCACCCGCACGGTCTTCGCCTCCTCCTCGTCGATCTACGGCGATGCCGAGAGCTACCCAACGGGGGAGGATGCGGTTCCGCGTCCGCTCTCGCCTTACGGAATCACGAAGCTCGCCTGTGAGCACCTCGGCCACGCCTACCGACGCGAGTTCGGGCTCGACCACGTCGTCCTCCGCTACTTCACGATCTTCGGCCCGCGGCAGCGCCCGGACATGGCCCTGGCGAAGATCGTCGCGTGCCTCGTCGAAGGAAGGCCGTTCGAGCTCCACCACGACGGCACGCAATCGCGCAGCTTCACCTACGTCGACGACGCCGTCGAGGCGACCATCCTCGCCATGGAGCGGGGCTCATCGGGAGAGGCCTTCAACGTCGGCGGAGGCGAAGAGGTCACCATGCTCGAGGTGATCGAGACGCTGTCGGAGATCGCAGGGCGGGAGCTCGAGCTGGTCCGCGCGCCGCGCCGCCAGGGAGACCAGAACCGGACGCTCGCGGACACGTCCCGGATCCACGAGAAGCTCGGCTGGGTGCCCAGGACACCGTTCGCAGAGGGCCTCGAGGCTCAGTGGCGCTGGGCCGCTGATAGGGTCGCGAGCCGATGAAGTCGCTCCCCTTCGGCTCGCTCCCGCGGGGGAAACCCGCGGATCCCCCATCCCCGTCCCGAAGTCCAGGGCCGGAGATCGGCCCATGACTGACCACCGCTCCACGGCCGAGCTCGAAGGCGAGCAGGAGGTCGATCTCGCATCGGCCTGGAAACGGATCGAGCGACGCTGGTGGCTTCCGGTCGGCGGCCTGCTCGTCGGTGCGGTCATCGGCCTCGTGCTTGCGCTCTCAGGGGGCTCGGTATGGCGCGCCGAGACCATCGTCTACCTCGGCCAGCCGTTCGCGCCGCTCGGCGGCGGGCAGATCCAGAGCCTCGCGACGAACCCGCGCACGGTCGGTGAGATCGTGCGTTCCGAGGCCGTCCTGAAAGCGATCTCGAACCAGACGGGAATCCCGGTCTCCAAGCTCCGCTCGTCGATCTCGACGAAGGAGCTCACGGCGACCGGCCCGGCGCGGGGCGGGATCATCCCGCTGATCGAGATCGCGGTCAAAGGAGACGCCGAGCCGCGCAAGATCGAGGACGCGGCCGATGCCCTCGCGGCACGGGTCGTGGAGCGCGTCTCGGTCTTCGTCGCGGAGAAGATCGAGCTCCTGGAGGCTCAGGTCGCGGTCGCCGAGTCTCAGCTCCAGGCGATCGAGGACCGGATCGAGGCCGCCCAGCGGCAGCAGACCGAGCTCTCGGCAGACGACTCGATTCCGCTGACCGAGAAGCTGCTCCTGAACCTGAACCTCAACTCGACGATCACGACCGCCGACGCCAGGCGCGCCGCGCTGCAAGGAAGCCTCGTCGAGGCGAACCAGCTCCTGAATCTCGCCGAGAGCGTCGAGTCGAGCCGCGTCGTCGAGTCCGCGGTGGCGGTGAAGACGACCGCGCGCTCGAGCCGAACCTCGGTCCTCGTCGGAGCGCTCGTCGGCCTGGTCGTCGGCACGATCGTGGCCCTCGCCGCGGAGCCGTTCCTGGCGCGCCGGCGGCGACTCGCTTCCGCCTGATGCTCGAGGGCAAGCGGGTGGCTGTCGTCGTGCCCGCATACGACGAGGAGCGTCTCGTCGTGGAGACCTTGCGCGGGATCCCGGAGCTCGTCGACCGCGTCTACGTCGTCGACGACGGGTCGCAGGACGGGACGGTCGCTGCCGCTGCCGCTGTCGGAGACCCACGCGTCGAGGTGATCTCGCACCCGCGGAACTCGGGCGTGGGCGCGGCGATCGTCACCGGCTACCGGCGGGCGCTCGAGGAAGGCATCGACGTGACCTGCGTGATGGCGGCCGACAACCAGATGGACCCGGTGGAGCTCGCGGGGCTCGTCGGGCCCGTCGCGCGAGGGGAAGTCGAGTACGCAAAGGCGAACCGACTCGTCTCGGGTGAGGCCTGGAAGGTCATCCCGCGCACGCGCTATCTGGGAAACGCAGTGCTCTCGCTTCTGACGAAGATCGCCTCCGGCTACTGGCACGTCGCCGACTCGCAGGCCGGGTACACGGCGATCTCCCGGGAGGCGCTGAGCGCGCTCGACCTCGACGAGCTCTATCCCAGCTACGGGTTCCCGAACGACCTGCTCGTCCACCTGAACGTCCAGAACGCGCGCGTCCGGGACGTCCCCTCACGCCCGATCTACGACGTCGGCGAGCAGTCGGGGATCAGGCTGAGGTCGGTGATTCCGCGCATCTCGTGGCTGCTGCTCAAGGGCTTCTGGTGGCGGATGGGGCACAAGTACGTGATCCGCGACTTCCACCCGCTCGTCTTCTTCTACGCCTTCGGTGTGGTGATGACCCTCGCGGGCTTCCTGCTGGGGTTGATCGAGGTCGTCCTGCGGATCGCGGGGAACGAGATCACGACCCCGACGATCGTGCTGGTCGCGGTGCTCTTCATCGCGGGGCTACAGATGACCCTGTTCGCCATGTGGTTCGACATGGAGGCGAACAAAGAACTGCGCTGAGGCGCTTTGTCTTAGGGCAGCTCTGGCGCCGGCCCAGGCTCGGGTCTCGAGTACTTCGCATACGCCTCGGCCGGCGAGTCCGTCGCCTGCTCGGTCCCGGCGCCGTGACGCACCGCTGTCTCGTCGAACGGATACGTCGCCTGACCCTTGCGTGCGCCGACGCCGAGCACGAGCGCGGGCTCCGTGCCCGCACCGATGATCACGTGCTTCGTCTGAGGCGGACAATGCACGAAGTCCCACTGTCGGAGATGCCGCTCCGCGCCCTCGACGATCAGGAGGCACTCGCCGCGCAGGACGAGGAAATCCTCCTGCCCGGGCTCCTCGTGGTACATCGCCATCGGCACGCCCGGAGGGAGGACGTTCAGGTTGACCCCGAGCTGGTCGAAGTGCGCCTCGCCCTCACCTTCGAAGCCGCAGTAGGCCCCGAGCTCGCTGTGCAGCCAGCGTGACTGGCGCGCGTTGACGACGAACCAGCCCGCATCTTGCGGCACACCGTTCTCGAGCTTCGCCTCCGGAACCACGAGCGCAAGTATGTCGGAGCGAAACGACTAGGCCTCCGCCCCAACGAACAGCGGCTATCGCTCAGGACGCCGGCTGCTGCGAACCGAGCGGCAGTCTTACGGAAGAGGCCCAGGCTCTTCGGGAGCTCCGGGGGGCGCGCCAGGCCCGCCGATCACGAGGTCAACGCAGGAGCCTAGGCGGCCACGGCGTAACAGATTCCACAAGCCCCCTGGCTACCATCGACCCATGCCCACGTCCCTCGTCACCGGCGGCGCCGGCTTCCTCGGCTCCCACCTCTGCGAAGCGCTGCTCTCGCGCGGGCAGCGGGTGATCTGCCTGGACAACCTCGTCGTCTCGTCGCTCGAGAACATCGAGCACCTCCGCGACGACGCGTTCACGTTCCTGAACCACGACGTGATCGAGCCGATCGCCGTGGGCGAGCCCGTCGACTACGTCTACCACCTCGCTGCGCTCGCGAGCCCGATCGACTACCTGCGGATGCCGCTGCACTCGCTCAAGACCGGCTCGTACGGGACGCATCACGCGCTCGGCCTCGCGAAGTTCAAGCGCGCGCGCTTCCTGCTCACGTCGACGAGCGAGGTCTACGGGGATCCGGAGGTGCACCCGCAGCCCGAGACGTACTGGGGAAACGTCAACCCCATCGGTCCGCGCGGGGTGTACGACGAGGCCAAGCGCTACGCCGAGGCGCTGGTGATGGCGTATCACCGCCAGCAGGGCGTCGACACCGCGATCGTGCGGATCTTCAACACCTACGGCAGCCGGATGCGGCCGAACGACGGACGCGCCATCCCGACGTTTCTGCGCCAGGCGCTCGACGGGAAGCCGGTCACGGTGTTCGGCGACGGCTCGCAGACGCGGAGCTTCTGTTACGTGGACGACCTGATCCGCGGGATCGTTCTGCTTGCAGAGTCGGGCGAGCATCTTCCGGTCAATCTCGGCAACCCGGACGAGAAGACGCTGCTCGAGCTCGCCGAGACGATCATCCGGCTCACGGGCTCCTCGAGCGAGATCGTCTTCGAGGCACTCCCCGTGGACGATCCGCAGGTGCGGCAGCCCGACATCACCCGCGCGAAGCAACTGCTCGGCTGGCAGCCGGACGTCGAGCTGGAGGACGGCTTGAGGAAGACCATCGCCTCGCTCGGCCACGGGGCCGCGGTCAGCGCGACATGAGCTCATTCCTCGGCCAGCTGTACGAGACGCATCACCGCCGGAGCCGGAACGCCGGCGACTTCGTCTTCGTCCCCGAGCGAATCCCGCTCTTCCAGGAGGCGATCGGCCAGGGCCGGGACGTGCTCGATCTCGGCTGCCGCTCGGGCGCGCTCACCCGCCATTTCCTGGACGGGAACGACGTCGTCGGAGTCGACGTCGACCGGGCCGCGCTGGCGAAGGCGGAGCAGCTTGGAATCACGCCGGTCGTCGCCGACGTCGACGAGCCGCTTCCGCTGGACAGCGAGAGCTTCGACGTCGTCGTCGCCGGCGAGCTCCTCGAGCACGTGCGCTTCCCGCGCGCCCTCATCACGGAGGTCCGCCGCGTCCTCCGCCAGGGCGGTGTCTTCGTGGGCTCGGTTCCGAATGCGTTCCGCGTGCAGAATCGCCTGCGCTTCGTGCGTGGCCTTCAGCCCGACAAGGATCCGACGCACCTGCACATGTTCACGCCTGCGGACATCCGCACACTGCTTGCCGACTTCACGGAAGTGCGCATCACGCCGCTGGGTGGTCGCTACCGGCGCCTCCATGCGCGCCTGCTCGCGCAGGACTTGGTTTTCAGCGCAGTTTGCGATCCCCTCGCGGGGATCCCGAACGCGCAAGATCCCTAAAGGCTCCGCTTCGCGGCCGCTGAGCCGTTTTCAGCGCAGTTCGCGTTCTCCTCGCGGGGATCCCGAACGCGCAAGATCCCTGAAAGGCGTCCGCTTCGCGGCCGCTGAGCCTGCGGTGGATCCGCGAACCTAGCGGCTCCCGAACGACGCGCGCCGCTCGACGTCGGCCTCGTCGACCATGTGGCCGTCGCGCTCGACGTAGCCGCCCTTGCCCCCGATCACGAGGAGCACGAGGTCGTCCGTGTCGCTCGCGTTCGAGACCCTACGTGGTGTCGTCGACTCGACGTGGACGAGGCCTCCGGGCTCGAGGATCCTCTCCTCGTCCTCGACCTCGATGCGGGCGGAGCCGGAATGCACGAAATAGAGCTCGTCCTGCGTGTCGTGATAGTGGTGAAAGCCCTGGAAACCTGGCGGATACACGATGACGTTCGCGCCGAATGCGGTGATTCCGAGCGGCGCGCGCACCTTCCGAAATCCATGTCCCTCTCCGAGCTCGTCGATCGATCCGAAGCCGTAACCCATCGTCAGTCCTTTCGTTCGAGTAGGAACTCCACGGTCCGTTGCAAGCCTTCCTCGAGCGACACGGTCGGCTCGAAGGCGAGCGCCCCACGGGCCGCGCTCACATCCGCCCACGAGTCGCGCAAGTCGCCGGCGCGGGCCGGGAGGTACTGCCGCTCGACGGGCTTGTCGAGCAGGCGCCCGATCGTGTCGGCCAGCTCGTTGACCGTCGCAGGCGCACCGCCCGAGACGTTGAAGATGCGTCCGCTGACGTTCTCGGCGTCCGCGGCCTGCAAGTTGGCTGCGACGACGTTCGCGACATAGGTGAAGTCGCGCGACTGGCCGCCGTCGTCGAAGATCGTCACCGCCTGGCCGGCGGCGATCGCCGTGATGAAGAGCGGCACGACAGCGGCGTACTGGGAGCGCGGGTCCTGTCGGGGCCCGAAGACGTTGAAGTAGCGGAGAACGACCGTCTCGAAGGGGTACACCCGGGCGAAGCTCACGCAGTACCGCTCCGCCGCGAGCTTGGCGACGCCGTACGGGGAGATGGGGTCGGGCGCCATGGACTCCCGCAGCGGGAGCTCGGGTTGGTTGCCGTAGATCGACGAGGACGACGCGAAAACCACCCGCCGGACGCCTTCGTCCCGTGCGGCCAGGAGCACGTTGAGCGTTCCCTCGACGTTGACTGCGCTCGACGTCAGCGGATCCTGAACCGAGCGGGGCACCGAGCCGAGCGCGCCCAGATGGAATACGACCTCGACTCCTCGTACGGCGTTGTGAACCCGCTCGTAGCTCCGGAGCTCGCCCTCGACGAGGTCGACGTCCCGATCGAGCCCGGCCAGATTGGCGCGGTTGCCGGTCGAGAAGTTGTCGAGCACGCGCACGTCGTCGCCCCGTTCGAGCAGAGCGCGAACGACGTTCGACCCGATGAACCCGGCGCCGCCGGTGACGAGGACCTTCACGCCGGCAGGACCGTACTAGAGCTAGACACCGGCTTCCTCCTCGACGGTCGCGGCTCCGGCCGCGGCGAGGCCGAGCACGAGGCACGTGGCCGCCTGTAGCGGGATGCCGGAGACGATCCCGAGCGACGCCCACTCCCCGCCGAGGGTGAGCAGAGCGCACACCACCCCCAGCCCGGCACCCGTCGCCCAGGGGTTCGGCGCATACGTCACCGCGCGTCCCGCGAGCACCACTCCGCTGACCCCGACGGCGAGCAGGAGCAGGAGGCCGACGATGCCGGCGTCGGCGAGCATCTGCACGTACAGGTTCTGCACGCCCCACTCGCGTCCCGCCGCGGGGAACGCGAAATCGACGACGTCGGGGAAGCGCTCGCGGGCATCCTCGAGGTAGGGCTCGAAGACGTCCTCGCGTCCGGAGCGTTGCCAGCCGACGCCCAGAACCGGGCTGTCCTCCCAGATCCTGAGGCCGAGATAGGCGAGCACGGTGCGCTGCGAGTAGGTCTCCACGCCCTCGGGACGCTCGTCGCCGCGCACGCCGATGAAGCGCACGAACTCCTCCAGGGAGTCGGCACGGATCGCGGTCACGCCACCTGCCACCACGACGACGAGTGCGAAGACGGCGAAGAATTGCCGCGCCGAGGGCTCGAAGCGCCCACGGGCGCCGATCGCGACGACCAGGCCGCCGAGCGCGAATCCGCCGGCCGCGGCCAGCGAGCCCGCGAGCATGAGCCCGAGCGCCCCCGCGACGAGCGCGGTACCCCAGAGCGGAGCGGCCGGAAGACGCGTCCGCCCGGCGAGGATTCCGGTCACGGCCAGAGCCGCTGAGATCGCGCTGAGTGCGGCGAGGTCGTGGTGTCCGAGGAACGAGGGCTGACGCCAGCCTGCGTTCCAGGCATCGAAGACGTCCAGCCCGAAGAACTGGACGAGCGCCACCGCGGACGCGAGTGCCGACCAGAGCACGAGGCTCCCGAGCACGATCGTGAGATCCTGCGTCCGCCGCACCAGGAGCGGGACGGCGACGACGATCAGCGCGTACTCGACGAGCTTCGCGTAGCTCACGAGGTGATCCTCGAAGAGCGCGTCGTCGACCGACGCCGGGCGCAGCGCCTGAAACGCGAGCCAGAGGAGGAGAGCGATTCCGGGGATCCACAGGATCCGCGCCGGGCCCAGGCGAGACGTTCCCTTTCGGGCGGCGTACACGACGGCCGCAATGACGACGACGAGGACGGCCAGATCGGAGAGTCGAATGTCCGCCGACGTCGAGCCGAGGTCGACCGTGAGCTCCGGCTGGTACTTCTCGTGAAAGAACAGGAAGGGAATCGCGAACGCGAGCAGGAGGGCTCCGGTGGCGTCGCGGTCGACGAGATCGCGCAGGGTTCGCATTCGGACCGTGACTCTAGACTCAGCCAGCGATGGCCTCCCGCGTCTTTCGGCGTCGATCCGCGACGGCTGCGTGGGTCTACGCCGCGGTCGTTTTCGGGATCCTCGGCACGGTCGTCGCGGCGCGCACCCTCGGCCTGGAGGAGTTCGGCATCTACGTCACCGCCCTGGCGGCCGTCGGCTTCTTCCAGGTGCTCCTCGACCTGACGGTGGAGGAGCCGCTGACGAAGTTCGGATTCCGCTACATCGTCGGCGAGGAGTGGGGGAAGCTGCGCCGGCTCTTCGTGCGCGCGCTGCAGATCAAGTTCGCAGGCGGTGTCCTCGCTGCACTCGCACTCGTGCTCCTCGCTCCCCTGGCGGACACCATCTTCGGGGCGGACGGGCTCACCGTTCCGATTCTGGTGGGGGCGCTCATGCCCCTCGTGCAGGCGACCGAGAACGTCGGCGCGACGGCGCTCCTGCTGCGCGGGCGCTACGACCTGAGGGGCGCCTATCAGACGTTCGCCATGGCCTTGCGGCTGGTCGCGATCGTGATCGCCGCTCCGTACGGGGTGACGGAGACACTGGCGGCGATGGTGGTCGCGCAGGCGATCGCCACGCTGGCGATCTCGATCGTCGGCCTGGCCGCCTTTCGCCGTTTCCCTTCGGCGCCCTCGCGTCCGCTCGGGGACGACCGCCGCGAGGTCGTCTCCTTCACCCTCGCCTCGAGTGTCGGGACCGGGGTCGTCTCGCTGCGGACGACGCTCGTGCCCCTCGTCCTCGGCATGGTTGCCGGCCCGACCCAGGTCGGCCTCTTCCGCATCGCCCAGACACCGCAGACGGGACTCTCGGCGGCCAGCTCGCCCGCGCGGCTCGTCCTTCTCACCGACCAGACCCGCGCCTGGGAGCGCGGCAGGCAGACGGGCGTGCTCGCCGGCGTGCGGACGTACACACTCGTCGCCGCTGGCCTGATGGTCGTCGCGGTGCCGGTGTTCCTGCTCGCGATGCCGTGGCTCGTCGAGACGGTCTTCGGAAGCGAGTACTCGGGCGCGGTGGACGCCGCCCGCATCGTTCTCGTGGCCGGTGCGATCCAGTTCGCCCTCGGCTGGTCGAAGTCGCTGCCGGTGACGGTCGGGCGTCCCCGGTTACGCATCGTGACGCATGGGCTCGAAGCGCTCGTCGTCATCCCGCTCGTCGCGGTGCTCGGCTCGGAGTGGGGAGCGACAGGCGCTGCCGTTGCGGTACTCGTCGCCACGGTCGTGTTCGCCGTCGCCTGGGGAGTGGCCATCGCGCGCCTGCGAGTGGAGATCGCGGCAGGCGGAGCCGAGGACGGCGTGGTGACGCCGTGAAGGTCTTGATCGTGTCAGGGATCTGGCCTCCCGACGTCGGCGGTCCGGCGAGCCACGCACCCGAGCTCGCCGACTTCCTGCTCGGCCGTGGGCACTCGATCGAGGTGGTTACGACTGCCGACACTCTGCCGGCGAAGCAGCCGTACGAGGTTCGCTGGGTGGATCGAGCGGCTCCTGCGGGAGTGCGGCACGCGCGTGTCGCAGCCTGGATCCGCGAGCGGGCGACCCATGCGGACGTCGTCTACGCGACGAGCATGCTCGGTCGAGCCGTTCTCGGATCGTCGCTTGCGCGGCGGCCCGTCGTCGTCAAGCTCGTCGCGGACGAGGCCTACGAGCGCGCGCGGCGATGGAGGCTGTTCGACGGTGACCTGGACGCGTTTCAACGCTTCGGCGGTGGGCTTCGCGTGAGGATGCTGCGCCAGGCGCGCGATCGCGCGCTTCGTCGCGTCGCTCATCTCGTCTGCCCGAGCGGGTACCTGGCTGCGCTGGCCGTGACCTGGGGCGTTCCGAGAGCGCGGGTCACCGTGCTGCCGAACGCTGCTCCGGCGCTGCCGTCGCTTCCCGCTCGCGACGAGGCACGCGCAGCGCTCGGCGTCGAGGGCCCGCTGCTTGCGTTCGCCGGGCGGATCACGAAGCAGAAGGCGCTCGAGGTGGGGCTCGAAGCACTCGTTCGTGTCGAGGGCGTGACTCTCGCGATCGCCGGTGACGGCCCGGATCTGCAGGAAGTTCGGAGCCGCGTTGCCGAGCTCGGCGTCGACGAGCGCGTCCGCTTCCTCGGATCGCTCGACCGTGACGGCGTACTTACGCTGTTCCGCGCCGCGGACGCCTCGCTCCTCACCTCCTCCTGGGAGAACTTCCCGCACACGGTCGTGGAGGCCCTCGCCGTCGGGACCCCCGTGCTCGCGACCGCCGTCGGAGGGGTGCCGGAGCTCGTGCGCGACGGCGAGAACGGCCTGCTCGTCCCGGCCGGAGATCGAGACGCGCTGGTGGCGGCCATCCGCCGTCTCCTCGACGAGCCGGGCCTTCGAGCACGCCTGGCGGCAGCGGCCGCTCCGTCGGTCGAGCATCTGCGTCCGGAGAACCTCTATGCGCGGCTGGAGGCCATCCTGCTCGAGGTCGCGCGATGAGCGGGGACGCACGGCGTCGAGTGCTCTTCGTCGGGCGAGGGCGTATCCGCTTCCCGCTCGAACGCGGCCTCGAGCGTCGCTTCGAGGCGCTCTCGAGCGAGCTCGACTGGCGCCAGCTCGGGACCGCGGTCGACGGAAAGCCGTCTCCCGACCCGCGGCTCGTGCTCGCGCGGCCGTTTCGGCTTCGAAGTCTCGACGGGCTCCTGTACTACGTGCGACTCCCTCGGCGGATCGTCCGAGAGCTCCGGCGCTTTCGGCCGGATGCTGTGATCGCGCAGGGTGCCCAGGAGACGGCGCTCACGCTTCTTGCCCGACGTCTGGCCAGGTCGACGACGGCGGTGATACTCGACCTGCACGGTGACTGGCGCGCGCCCACCAGGCTCTACGGCTCGCGCGCACGACGCCTGTTCGACCCGCTCGCGGACGCGCTGGCCCGCAGCGCGCTTCGCCACGCGGACGGGGTGCGGACGATCAGCTCGTACACGACCGAGCTCGTGCGGGCGGAGGGCACCGAGCCCGCGGCAGAGTTTCCCGCGTTCATGGATCTGGAGCCGTTCACGGTGAGTCCGGTGGCCGCGCTCCCGGAGACGCCCCGAGCGCTCTTCGTCGGTGTCCTCGAGCGCTACAAGGCGTTCGACGTCCTCGCCGATGCCTGGCGCCGCGTCGCGGTACCCGGTGCGGTGCTGCACATCGTCGGCCAGGGGGCCCTGGCTCCGGTCGCGGAGCGTCTTTCGAAGGAGCTGCCGGGCCGAGTCGAATGGAGCCCGTCGTTGAGTGCAGAGGGGGTCGCGACCGCGCTCGACTCGGCGACGTTGCTGGTGCTCCCGTCCCGCTCGGAGGGGATGGGGCGCGTCGTGATCGAGGCGGGATGCCGCGGCCGCGCGGTCGTCGGCAGCCGCGTCGGCGGGATCCCGGACGTGGTCGCGGACGGTGAGACAGGTGTCCTCGTTCCGCCCGGAGACGCGAGTGCGCTCGCGGAAGCAGTCGAGCGCGTCCTCACGGAGCGCGGGCTCGCGGAACGTCTCGGCGCCGAGGCGCGTCTACGGGTCGAGCGATGGCTGGCGACGCCCGAGGAGTACGCACGGAGAGTCCGCGATCTGGTCGACGAGGTCGTCACCCCCCGCACGATCAGGTAATCCCACGTCGATTCGTCGTCCGGGTTGTCGCGGCTGGAGTCGCGTCGTCGTGTACGTCGTGAAGGTCATCGCCGGCTCCTAGGCGTCGTCGGGAGAGATCCCCTTCGCCTTCAGGACAGCTTCGACACGCGCGCGGATCTGCTCTTCGAGCGCGGAGGAGCGCGCGGCCAGTCCGTCCACGTCCGCGTCCTCGGCGTGGGCTGTCGTCGGCGGACTCGCGTGCTTGCCAAGGCTGCGCTCGAGCGAGCCGAGGACACGCTCCTCGATGGTCGCGGCGAGCTCCGAGCCGAAGTCCTGGAACTTGCCGCTGTCGCGAGGACGTTCTGCGGGGGTCGGCGGAGCGGGCGCAGACGGCGGTGAGGGCGCCATCGGCGCCTCCACCTCCGCCGGAGACACGTCATCGCTGTCCACGCCTTCGATCGCGAGCTCGTATACCCGCTCCGGGTCGTCGATGCCCTTGAGGTGCCGCTCGCCGCGTGGGAAGACCGACACGCCGTCGGGCAGCGTCGACCCGAGAAGCGCCCGCGTCGACTCCGAGAGGAGGACGTTGCCGCCTCGCGCAGCCGTGCAGATGCGGGCGGCACGGACGACGTCGAGACCGAGATAGCCCTCCTCGCTCACCGACGGCTCGCCGGTGTGCAGGCCCATGCGAACGCGGACCGCAGCGCCTTCCGGCCACTCGTGTGCGGCGTGCGCACGCTGCGTCTCGACCGCGGCGGCGACCGCGTCGCGTGCCCGCGGAAACGCGAAGAAAAAGGCGTCGCCCTGCGTGTCGATCTCGATCCCGTTCGCTGCCACGAACGTCTCGCGGACGATCCGTCGGTGCTCCGCGAGGACGTCGCCGTAGCCGCTGCCAAGTTGCTTCAGGAGCTCGGTCGAGCCCTCGATGTCCGTGAACACGAAGGTCACCGTTCCGCTCGGCAACGCCTGCATGGCTGCATCGTAGGCCCCTGAGCCGGTGGAGCATGCGCCTAGACTCAGCTCATGCGGGCCGACCGGGCGAAGCAGCTCCTGAAGAACGGTGTGTATCGCGCGATCGGCGAGACGGTCAGCGGGGTGGCTGGCCTCGATGGAGAAGTCGACCGCACTCTCCGTGTGCTCATGTACCACAAGGTCAACGACCTCTGGCCGAACCCCACGACGGTACCGACGGCGGTCTTCGACGAGCAGATGAGCTTGCTCGGCGAGCTCGGCTACCAAGCGGTCTCGCTCGACGCGGTTCTGGAGCACTATCTGCGAGGGGCGCCCCTCCCCCCGCGGGCGGTGCTCCTCACCTTCGACGACGGGTACCGGGACAACCTCTCGAATGCGCTCCCGATCCTGCGCCGACACGGGTATCCGGCCGTCCTCTTCGTCCCGATCGGGTTCCTCGACGACACCCGCCCGCTGCCGCACGAAGAGTCGCTGCGGTTGCTCGGAATCTCGAACGAGACCGTCGAGTGGAGTGAGCTCGAGGAGTTGGAAGCGGGCGGGGTGCGGATCGAGTCCCACGGAATCGGGCACAAGCCTCTCTCCGAGCTCGAGCCCGCCGAGGCGACCCGCGAGATCGCTCTGTCGAAGCTGCGGCTCGAGGAACGGCTCGGGCGGGAGGTCGAGGCGTTTGCGTTCGTGAAGGGCTCGCTCGCGGACTACGGCCCCGAGCACGCGAGTCTCGTGCAGCAGGCCGGCTACAAGGTTGCGTTCACCTCGGTGTCCGGCGCCAACAGCCCTTCGAGCGACCGCTTCCGTCTGCGCCGCTACAACGTCGAGCCCTATCCGCCGCGCACCTTCGAGCTCGTTCTCGCGGGAGCGTGCGATCTGATCGCGGTCAAGGACACGGTGACCGGCACCCATGTGCGTCGCGCGTTCAACGCCGCGCTCGGCACCGCTTCGAGATGAGGTGAGCGACCCGTTCGAGCTCGAGCCGTTCGACGCCGCGTGCCGTCGCGACTACCTGTCGTTGCTCGGGGAGGCCTGGGGCGGAGGTGCGATGGGCGGCGAGGCGTTCGACTGGTGGTTCGACGGGAATCCCGCCGGCAGCCTGCGTTCGGTTGCCGTACGCGAAGGCGCCGTCGTCGGTGCAGCCGGTCACAGCTTTACGCGGATCGTTGTCGGCGGAGAGGAGGAGCTGGCGCAGTTCTCCGTCCACGCCGTGACTGCGCCCGAGGCTCGCGGGCTCGGGATCTTCCGGGCTCTGGAGCGACGTCACGAGGAACAGGGAAGGGAGCGCGGCTCGGCATGCGTGCTCGCTTTTGCGAGCGCACCTACGCGACCGCTGTTCCTCGAGCCGCTCGGCTGGAAGCAGATCGACCGCCGACGCGTTTGGGCCAGACCGCTCCCGTTCGGCCGGCGGGGCCTGGGCTCGCCCCTGCTGTTCGACGATCGCCACGAGAGAGCGTATGCGGAGTGGGCAAGGTTCTTGGGCAATCACGTCATCCGGGAACGCCGCTATCTGAACTGGCGCTACGTCGTGTCGCCGCGCGACTACCGCATCCTCGAAACGGCGGCGGGCGGTTTCGCCGTCGTCGGGTTCACGCGGAAACGCCGTCTGAGGCTCGCGCTGGTGATGGAGCTGCTCGCTCCGAGCGAAGACACGAGCATGCTCCTGCGCGGCGCCCTTGCGGCGGCCCGAGGGTCGGCGGCGCTCCTCGCTGTGCCGTCGGCTGTCCTTCCTCGCGCGCAGCTCCTCCGGCACGGGTTCGTCCCGACGACGTACCGCCTCGACTTCATGGGGAAGGGCCTCGCGCAGCCGCTCGACGTTCGCCCGGAAGCGTGGACGGTCTCCTTCGGAGACACGGACTTCTTTTGACCAGTGTCAGACACGGTTTCGTGTCAAGGGAGAACAGTGACGATTCCGTGTCGTTCGATCCACAGGCGCTAGCCCGCTAGCGTGCAGTGCACTCACAGGTCGATGTGGCGCGTACTCGCACGTCTCTTTGGGGCGTGGAAGATTCACCTCGTGGACGCGGTGTCTGACACCAGCTCGTTCTCTGTCTCGTGACGCGCGTCGTCTTCATCACCCAGCAGGTCGATCCCGGACACCCGGCGCTTGCCGCCACCGTGCCCAAGATCTCGGCCCTCGCCGCGCTCGTCGACGAGGTCGTGGTCTTGGCCGACGGCGCGGCCGAGGACTCGCTACCGGCGAACTGCCGTGTGCGAACGTTCCGGGCGAGCCGGAAGCTCGGACGCGGGACCCGCTTCGAGGCCGCACTCGCTCGCGAGCTGCAGGGACTGCGGGGAGGCGCGGTGGTCGCGCACATGTGCCCGATCTACGCCGTGCTTGCAGCTCCGCT
Source organism: uncultured Actinomycetes bacterium (assembly GCA_963830035.1). Taxonomy (GTDB): domain Bacteria; phylum Actinomycetota; class Thermoleophilia; order Gaiellales; family Gaiellaceae; genus GMQP-bins7. The sequence goes on from CAWHKX010000004.1 coordinate 606,048, forward strand.
CGTGCGGCCCTTGGGAGTACCGCTGCTCCTCTGGTTCACGCACTGGCGTGCGAGCCGGCTGCTGCGTGTCGCCGAGCGCGTGGCGAGCGCGGTCATCTCGGTCGACCGCCGCTCGTTCCCCCTCCGCTCGGGGAAGGTGCGGGCGATCGGCCACGGGATCGATCTCTCCGAGTTCTCGTGCGTGGAGCGGAACACCGACGCGACCTTGCAACACACTGTTACAAGGCTCGATTTGCTTGCTCTGGGGCGCTATTCCCGAGCCAAGGGGCTCGACGTCGTGCTCCGCGCCATGGCCACGGTCGACGATCGCGTGCAACTCGATGTTCACGGGCCGGCGCTCTCCGGCGATGAGCACGCGCATCGCGTCGAGCTGGAGCGACTCGTCCGGGAGCTCGGCGCTCGAAGATCGTGTCACGCTCGCCGACGCAGTTCCTCGCTCGCGCATACCGGCGCTCTTCGCGAGCCATGACGCGCTCGTCAACAACATGCGTGCGGGTGCTCCGGACAAGGTCGTCTACGAGGCTGCCGCGAGCTGCCTGCCGGTACTCGCGTCCAACCCGGTCTTCGACACGCTCCTCGAGCCGGAGCAACGGTTCGGCCGCGAGCGCCCGGACGAGCTCGCCGCCCGGATTCGCGAGCTGGCCGAGCTGGACTCGGTCGGTCGGGCGGTGCTCGGAAAGCGGCTCCGGGAGCGCGTGGAGGCGGGGCACTCGGTCGAATCTTGGGCGCGTGGCGTACTCGCCGCAGCCGGGATCGCGCGATGACCGCTCCCGTCGGGAAGGTGCTGCATGTCCAGAAGGTGGCCGGGATCTCCGGCTCCGAGGCGCATCTGCTCCAGCTGCTCCCCGGCCTGCGCGAGCGCGGCTGGGATGTGGACTTCCTGATGCTCCACGAGGACGAGCCGGGCGCCTGGGAGTTCGCCCGAGAGCTGCACGACCGCGGAGTCCCGCTCGACGACGTCCGCCTGCGGGCCGACGTCGACCCGATCGCATATGCGGAGGTTGCGGCGTTCCTCGCACGACGCCGGCCGCGCATCCTGCACACGCACCTCGTCCATGCGGACGTGTACGGGCAGATAGCCGGAGCAATGGCCCGAACGCGGCTTCGAGTCTCCACCAAGCACGGGTTCAACTGGTTCCGTGAAGGACGCTTCTTCGGGCTCGCCGATCGCTCCGTCGCGTCGCTGGCCCACGTCCACATCGCCATCTCGCAGGGTCTCGCCCGCTATCTCGCCGAGATGGAGGGATTCGACGAGGACGGCTTCGAGATCGTCCACTACGGAATCGCTGCGCGAGACAGCAGCACGCCGTTCGCGGGCTCGGAGCCGCGCCTGCTCTGCGTCGGGCGCTTGATCCCGGTCAAGGGCCACCTCGTCCTGTTGCGGGCGCTCGCCCAGGCAAGAGCACGCGTGCCCGACCTCGTCCTCGACATCGCAGGATCGGGCCCGCTCGAGCCCGCGCTGCGGGGCTATGCGCGCGAGCTCGGGCTCGGCGGTGCGGTTCGGTTCCTCGGCTTCGTCTCGCCGGTCCAGAAGGCGATCGAGGACGCTTCGGTCGTGGTCGTGCCGTCGCTGGGAGAGGGGTTCGGAATGGTCGCGCTCGAGGCCATGGAGCGGGCTCGACCGGTCATCGCGAGCGCTGTCGGCGGCCTTCCGGAGATCGTCGCCGACGGGGAGACCGGGCTCGTCGTCCCGCCGGGCGCTGCGGAGGCGCTCGCCGACGCGATGGTCGCACTCGCCTCCGATCTTCCTCGCGCCGCCGCGATGGGGGAGGCCGGGAGGCGACGCGCACTCGACTCGTTCACGCAGGAACGCTCGACCGCCGCGATCGAGGCGCTCTACCGGCGCGAGCTGGAGAGAGCCTCCTCGTAGACGGCGGCCGTGCGCTCGGCCATCTGCGCGACCGAGAACTCCTCACGCGCCCGCCGGCCGCCCGCCTCGCCGAGCGCCCGGGCACGGGCCGGGTCGTCCAGGAGCGAGACCACTGCCTCGGCGAGCCGGGCCGAGTCGTCCGGCGGCACGAGGACGCCGGTCTCCCCGTCGAGCACGATCTCGGGGATCGAGCTCACGTTGCTCGCGACGATGGGTCGCTCGCAGAGCATCGCCTCCAGCAGGGCGAGGCCGAACCCCTCCCAGCGCGCGGGGTGGACGACGACGGCCGCCCGGCGAAGCCACCAGGCAACGTCCCCGACCCTCCCGGGGAAGCTGACTGCGTCCGCGACGCCGTGCCTGGCTGCCAGGTCGATGAGCTCGGGTCGCAGTGCCCCCTCGCCGAGCACGACGAGGACTGCTGCCGGGTGCTTCTCCCGAATGCGCGGGAGTGCGTCGATTGCGACGTCGACTCCCTTTTGCGGAACGAGCCGGCAGATCGCCACCAGCACCGGCGTCTCCGCGGGCAGATCCGGGCCGCCGGGCGGACCCCACGGCTCGGGCGGCGCGTCCAGGCCGTAGTGCACGACCCGGAGCTTTCGATCGGGGAGCCCGACGACCTCGCGGTTGAAGCGGGCGAGCGCCTCGGTGATGCAGATGACGCGAGACGCGCGCCTCGTCAGCAGCTGCTCCAGATGGCGACCGGTGCCGGAGCGGAAGGGATCGTCGTTGTGTTTCGTCGAGACGAGCGTGGTTCGGGCAAGCGCCGAGGCAAGCGCTCCGTACGCGTCGGCATGAATCAGATGGGTGTGGACGATGTCCGGCCGGCTTGCGCGCGTCGCGCGGATGCACCCCGGCCGCGAGTCGTGGATCGAGGTCGCGAGGGCACGGCAGCCGTTCGAACGGGACTTCGCGCTCGGAGAGAGCGTCGTAGAACGGTTGCGGAGACGCACTCGTGTCGTCGAGCCCCAGGAACCGTGCGTCGATCCCCCGCGCGCGAAGCGCAGGTACCAGCTCGAGGACGTGCCGCTCCGAGCCGCCGATCCCTCCGATCCTCTGGATGTGGAGGACCTTCATCCGCTGGTAGCCGTCCGCGGGCGTCGCTCCCGTAGCCAGTCCCAGCCGCGCACGAGCGCGACGGCGGCGAGGATCGCGAGCAGGAAGTCGAAAGGCGCTCGGTAGCGCACCGTTCCGGCAAAGGCCATGGCGGCGAGCGTGTTGTAGCCCACGAGCAACACGACGAGCGCGACATACCGCCGGGGCGCCAGGACGGCGCCGACGATCGCGAGCAGGTACACCGCGAGCATGAATACCGGCTCGACGACGTCGCGACCGAGCTCTGCTCGTCGACCGCGGCCCGCGTCGTCGGAGTCGACCGAGAAGGTCGGGCTCCACAGCATCTGCACGGCCTGAGCCGCCAGACGCCCCTTCTCGTCCGGGTTCTCGCGCCAGAAGTCGAGCACGAGCTCGCGGTAGTAGCGCTGCTGCGCGCACTCGTCGACCTCCGTGGGCATGCCGGCGAGCGTGAGGTCGGCGGCGAGCTCGGGCCAGGGTGGGCCGCCGCGCGGCTCGGGCACGTCGTCGATCCAGCCGCCGCGATCGAGGATCTCGCGGGTGTTCTCGTTGTTCGCCTTCCAGAGCGCGCGGGTGTCGGTCGTGAGAACGGGACAACCGATACTGATCTCGTTGCGCGCGATCCAGGGCGTGACGACAACCGCCGAACCTGCGAGGACCGCCGCCCCGAGGAGCAGGGAGCGCCGTGAGCGCTCGAGCGGAAGGGCGACAAAGGCCGCGAGGATGAGCGGCAGGAGCACCAGGCGGGCGTTTCCGAGGATTGCGAATCCCGCGGCGGCCCCGAGCGCGAGTGCGAGCAAAGCCCCCTTTCGCTCCGCGACCACCAGTGCCAGAAGCGCGACGACCGCGACGAGCAGCCCGTCCAGGACCTCGCGGTTCAGATGCATGTCGTGCCAGACGAGGAACGGGTGCAATGTGGCGATCGTGGCCCCGACGACACCGACCCGGAGCGAGACAGCACGTCGTCCGATCTCGAGCACGATCACCGCGGCCAGTGCTGCGAGCGCGATGTGCGCGATGCCGACGACGAGCCAGTGGCGCTCGAGGACCTGGTAGAGGCCGGCGAGGAACCACGCGTACAGGGGCTGTGTGTAGCCGGAGGGTCGTCCGGGGAGGAAGCCGAACGTCCCGCTGGCCACGAGCGTCTGCGCAAAGCGGTCGCTCTTCTCGACGAGCTCCTCGAGGATCGCTTCCCGCTCCGACAACAGGACGACGAGGCGCGGCACCACCGCGGCGGCGAGCACGATCGCGAGAGCTTGGCGTCGCGTCATCGTGCCGCCGCGGCGCGAGGAGCCGCGTCGAGCCACGAGCGTTGCCAGAGCTCGAGCACGAGCAGGCACCAGAGGCGGTGACCGTGGTCGCGTTCACCTTGCATGTGCTCGTGGAGCAGGCGCTTGACGACGTTCGGCTGCAGCTGCTCGCGTGCGCGGGCCCGGGCATCGAGGAGCGTGTCTCCCGCGAGCTCTCGCAGCGGCCCGCGGAACCAGTCGCCGAGCGGAATCCCGAACCCGGTCTTGCCTCGTGCGGCGATCTCCGGTGGAACGAGTGACGTGAAAGCACGCCGCAACGCCGCCTTCCCGCGCCGGCCCTCGAAGCGCAGCGAGTCGGGCAGCGAGACCCCGAGCTCCAGCACCTCGTGGTCGAGCAGCGGCGAGCGGAGCTCGAGCGAGGTCGCCATCGAGGCGCGGTCTGCCTTCACGAGCAGGTCGTCGGGGAGGTAGGTGCGTGCGTCCAACCGCTGGAGCCCGCTGGTTCCGCCGGCGGGTGGGCTGCCGAGCAGCTGCCAGGCCGGACGCGGTTGCCCGAGGGCATTCGCCAGGTTCGGCGAGTAAAGCTCGGCGCGCATCTCGGCGGGGAAGATCTCCATCAGCTCGCCATAGCGTTCGTGCGCCGGTCGCGCCGCGGCCTCCAGCAGGCGCGCGGCGCGAAACAGAGTCGAGCGCGGATGTCGCCGGCCCGCCGGGAGCGTTCGGAGAGCTCGGGCGCCGAGGCTCGGCAGGAGAGGAACTGCGCCGACGCGCTCGGCCATCCGCATCGCGATGTAGCGCTCGTATCCCGCAAACGACTCGTCGCCGCCGTCCCCGGTGAGCGCGACCGTGACGTGGCGACGCGCGACTTGCGAGATCAGGAACGTCGGCAGAATGGCCTCGTCGCCGAGCGGCTCGTCGAGGAAGGACGTCAACTGCGAGACGAGCTCGATCGGGTCGGGCTCGACGAGCAGCTCCTCGTGCTTCGTACCGAACGCACTCGCGGCGACGCGGGCCGCAGAACGCTCGTCGTAGCGCTGGTCGAGCACGCCGACCGTGAAGGTGCGGACGGGCTGGGTCGATGCCTCGGCCATCAGGCCGACGACGATCGTCGAGTCGATCCCTCCCGACAGCAAGGCTCCGAGCGGGACGTCGCTCACGAGTCGGCGACGCACCGCGTCCCGCACGGTCCGTCGAACGAGCTCGACCCACTCGTCCTCCGACAGCTCGTGCGGCTCGGGCTCGAGCTCCCAGTAGCGCTGCACCCGGGTCTCGCCGCGCTCCCAGACGAGGACGTGCCCCGGCGCGAGCCTGCGGATTCCGCGAAACACCGGTCTCGACGCCGGGCACGTACTGGAGCGCCAGGTACGCATCGAGCGCGTCTGGTGAGAGCTCTCGCCGTAACCCGGGCAGGAGCAGGAGCGCCTTCAGCTCCGACGCGAACGCGAGCGAGCCGTCGCGCAGCGAGACGTAGTGGAGGGGCTTCTTCCCGATCCGGTCACGCGCGAGCACCAGGCGCTCGCGGGCTCGATCCCAGAGTGCGATCGCGAACATGCCGCGGAGCTCGGTCGGGAACTCGGGCCCGTGCTCCTCGTAGACGTGCGGGAGGACCGCGGTGTCACCGGTGCCCGGCACCTCATGGCCTCGCTCGGCGAGGCTCCGCCTGACGTCCTCGAAGTCGTACAGCTCGCCGTTGAAGACGCAGACGACGTCACCGGACTCGTTGAGCGCCGGCTGGTCGCCGGTCGCGAGGTCGACGACCTTCAGGCGCCGATGACCGAGCACGCAGCGTCCGAGTGCGGTGACGCCGCCCGAGTCAGGGCCGCGGTGGACAAGCGCGTCGGTCATACGGGCGACGACGTCCGGGTCGGCCGGAGCGGAGGGCGATACTAGTCCGCTGATGCCGCACACGACGCGGAAACGGTACGCGGTCGTCTCCTGCCACGTCGAACGACCCCTCGACGACGAGGTCTGGTCGCGCTTCTCGGCTCTGCAAGAGCGCCGGCCCGGAGGGTTCGCGATTGCCGCGCTGATGCGGCCGGCCGATTCCTCGGCGGGTGAAGACGAGGTCGCCTGGGTCGCGCGCGCACAGGAAGCAGCTGCCCGCGGTCCGCTCGGGCACCACACGCATTGGACCGCCGCGGACCATGCTCGGCCGACCACCGGTGGAACGGCGGAGCGCGTGCTCGCCGAGGGTCGTCGACTGCGCGAGCTCGGCCTCGAGCCGAAGCTCTTCTGCGGCGGCGGCTGGTACACGGATCTCGAGGTCGCCGAAGCCTGCGCCGAGCTCCGGTACGTGGACGTGACGCCGCGTGCTCGACGTCCTGCGTACCTGGCAACCGGGGAGGCGTGGGCCTCACGCGCCGAGCCGGCGCGTATCCGGCTTCCCTCCGGCCGGCTGCTCCGCGCGATCCCGACGACGCACTCGCTCGGCGACCTCGGTCGCGCGCTTCGCCGGCCGCGATCGCTGCCCGGGGTCGTCCACGTGTACTTCCACGACACCGACCTCGTGGATCGACGTCGAATCATCGCCTTGCGCACAGGCCTGGTCGTCCTGGCCCGCCTCTCGGAGCCGACCGATCTCGTGAAACTCGCCCCGATGACGGAAGCCGCTCCGGAAGTCCCGTGGTCAGCAGTGGCCCGGATCACCAAGTAACAGACTGTTACTAGGCGAGGCTCTGCATTCTGGGCCTGGCTCTAAGCTTCAGCGCGTGTCCAAGGCCGCTCCTCCGGCCGAGACGCCGCAGCCGGTCCCTGTGCCAGCACCCACAGGACGCGACGTCCGCGCCTCCCGCGTCTATGTCCTCTCCAGGACGCCGATCCTCGGCCTCGTCCGGAGGGCGCTCTCGGTGCTCGCACTCGTCGCGCTCGACATCGCCGGGCTCGCCCTCGGCATCTACCTCGCCCTCGTCATGCGAGAGCTCGTTCGCGGCGAGGGCGACATCCTCTGGGGCTTGCTGTGGAGCGAGGGGCCGGCCGAGTGGCTGAAGTTCGCGGCACCGATAACGGTGCTCGTCTTCGCGCAGTCGGGCCTCTACCGGCAACGCGAACTGCGACCAGGGGCCGGTCGCATCCTCTCTTCCCTGATCGTCGTCGCCCTGATCGTGCTGGCGTTCGGCATCGGCACCGGCTACGACTTCACGACCTCCGGCCTGATCCCGACCGCCGTCCTCGTCTCGGCTTTGACGATCGGGCTCTTGCGCGCGTCCTACGCCTCCGTGTCGCTCGAGCTGATGCGGGCGCTGGGAGTCAGGCGGCGCGTCGTGCTGGTCGGCGAGGGCGTCGCGCTCGCCGAGCTGCGAAACACCCTCGCGGCCGCGCGTGGCGGCCTGGCGTACGAGTTCGTCGGGGTCGTCGCGCCCGACGGCATCGCCGGCCTGCGCCTGCTCGGCTCCCGCGAGGAGCTGGCGAACGTGCTGGAGGACGTGCGCCCGGACGAGGTGATCCTCTCCGAAGCGCATTTCGACGAGAGGACCGTCTTGGAGATCGTGGAGCAGGCGCACCGGCAGGGGGTCAAGGTGCGCCTCGCGCCCGACACGACCGAGCTCCTCGTCCAGCGCGGAGAGTACGTCCCTGGGCACGGTGCTCCGCTCTTCGAGCTGCGCCCGCCGGTCCTGACCGGATGGGACTGGGCTGTCAAGCGCACGTTCGACATCGCCGTCAGCGTTCTCGTCGCAGTGCTCCTCCTGCCGCTCTGGTTGCTGATCGCGCTTGCCATCAAGCTCGGCTCGCGTGGGCCGGTTCTCTACGTCGACCGGCGCGTCGGGGTAGGAGAGCGAGAGTTCTCGATGCTCAAGTTTCGGACGATGGTCGCCGACGCCGCCGCGTTGCAACCGAGGCTGGAGAATGCGAACGAAGCCGAGGGAGCGCTCTTCAAGATCCGGGACGATCCACGCGTCACCCGCGTCGGCCGTGTTCTCCGCCGCCTCTCTCTCGACGAGATCCCGCAGATCGTGAACGTCCTCAAGGGTGAGATGAGCCTCGTCGGGCCGAGACCTCTCCCGCTCCGCGACTACCAACTGCTCGAGAGCTGGCATCGCCGGCGCTACGCGGTTCTCCCCGGCATGACGGGCCTCTGGCAGATCTCCGGGCGCTCGGGCCTCACGTTCGACGACCTGGTTCGCCTCGACTTCACCTACCTGGAGAACTGGTCGATCTGGCTCGACATCACGATCATCGCGAGGACGATCCCGGCAGTGCTCGCGCGGCGAGGCGCGTACTAGTGAGATCCCCCAAGATCCTGGCGGTCGCCTCTGCGGTCGACCTCGACTTCCGCTACGGCTGCACGCCCGCCTGGTGGCAGCTCTGGAAGGGCATGTACGAGGCCGGGGTCGACCTGGTCGTGACGCCTTACCGCGGAAGGCCCGTGGAGTCCCCGTGGTGGCGGATCGCGGCGAACCCGACCTACTTCGAAGGCGAGTCGTATCAGGCCGTGCGCAACGTGCTCGCCCGGGTGCAGGGCGACCGCTACCTGCGGCGCGCCGAGGTCGAGCCGGCGGATGGCGCGCTCGACCGCCTGACGCGCGAGACCATTCGCAGGGTCATCACGCCTCGCTGGAAGCGGCATCTCGAGCGGCTGGTCGAGAAGGAGCGGCCCGACGCGGTCGTGGTCTACACGGTTCCGATGGCACACCTCGGAGGGATTCCGACGGCCCTCCGCGAGCGCTTCGGGATCCCGATCGTGTTCTACGACGGAGACGTGCCCATGAGCTTTCCCGAGTACGGAGGCATGGACACCGGCTTCAACCCGTATCACGGCGCCGACCCTTTCGAGTACGACCTCGTCGTCTCGAACTCGGAAGGGGGCGCGCCTCGCCTGCTCGAGCTCGGCGCACGCCGGGCAGAGAGCCTCCTCTGGGCCGCGGATCCCGAGTTCTTCTCGCCCCGGCCGGTCGAGAAGGACGTCGATGTCTTCTTCTACGGGTACGGGGACAAGTTCCGCCGCGACTGGATGAAGCAACTCGTAGGAGAGCCTTCTCGCATCGCGCCCGAGCTCGACTTCGCGCTCGGCGGCCTCGACTTCCAGGGTGACACGGGTGCCGCCCGCATGCTCGGCGACGTCCCGTTCAACGTGTTCGCGCGGGCCATCTCGTCGGCGCGGGTCAACCTCAACATCACCCGCCGTCCGCACGCCACCGTGCCTGGATCCTCGACTGCCCGTCCGTTCGAGCTCGCCTCCTCGGGGGCGGCGATCGTCTCGAACCCGCATGCAGGCATCGACCGCTGGTTCGAGCCCGGACGCGAATTGCTCATCGTCGAGAGCGCGGACGAGGCGGTGTCCGCCTTCCGGGAGCTCCTCGCAGACCCGGGGCAGGCCGAGGCGATGGGGCGGCGCGCCCGCGAGCGCGTCCTCGACGAGCACACGTACGCGCACCGCGCGAGACGCCTGCTCGAGCTGATCGGACTGGGCGCCGGAGTACCTGCTTGACCGTCCCGCCGTCCCTCGGCCGGGTCGTCGCGGTCGTCCCCGCCTACGACGAGTCCGAGGCGATCGGCAGGGTCGTCGACGAGATCCGCGCGTTCGATCCGGCCATCGACGTCGTCGTCGTGGACGATGCATCCACCGACGACACCGCGGCGATCGCGGAATCCGAGGGAGCGATCGTGCTCCGGCTCCCACACAACGTCGGGATTGGCGGCGCCGTCCAGACGGGATTCAAGTTTGCCCTCGCAGAGGGCTACGACACCGCTGTCCGCCTCGACGGCGACGGGCAGCACGACGCCAGCGAGATCGGCAAGCTGCTGACGCCGCTCGAGCGCCGCGAGGCCGACCTGGTGATCGGCTCGCGCTTCGTCGACCCGGGTGGGACGTACCGGCCACCGCTGGCCCGCAGGATCGGCATTCGCATCTTCGCCCGGCTCGTCTCGCTTCTGGGAGGGCAGCGGGTAACGGACACCACCTCCGGCTTCCTGGCCCTCGACCGTGTGGGCATCGAGCTCTTCGCCGCCGAGTACCCGCATGACTACCCGGAGGTGGAGGCGACGCTCGTCGCGCTCAGGAGCGGTCTCCGGCTCGCGCAGGTGCAGGTGAGGATGCGAGAGCGTGAGACGGGCTCCTCGTCGATCACGTTCGTCCGCTCCCTCTACTACGTGGCGAAGGTGACCCTCGCCCTGCTCGTCGCCAGCCTCCGGCGCTATCCACGTGTGGAGAGCGCTCGCACATGACGCCTCTTCGCGTCTCGATCATCGGCGTCGTCGCCTCCGCTCTCCTCATCCTGATCGTTCTCGAGCTGATCCGCGGCAGGCGCCTGAAGGAGCGCTACGCGCTGCTCTGGCTCGCCACCGGTGTCGTGCTGCTGGTGCTCTCCGCGTGGCGGGAGGCACTGAACACGATCGCAGGCTGGCTCGGTGTCACCGGGTACCCGCCAGCCGTTCTCTTCGCGGTGGCCACGCTCTTCATCCTCCTCGTGCTCCTCCACTACTCCACCGTGCTGTCGAAGCTCACGGACGAGAACGTGGAGCTCGCGCAGCGGATCGCGCTCCTCGAGGAACGTGTTTCCCGGGTGGTTACGGAGTCGCGAGAGCCCGGCTGAACGCGAAGACGTCGCCCTGCGTCTCGTCGTCGAGCCAGTTCGTCCCCACCCCGATCCGATACCACGCGCCAGGAGGCGCTTCGCGATCGAGGTACGTCGTGTCGCGCGTGGTTGCGATCGGGAACGACCGGATGAAGCAGTACACGGAGATCGCTCCGTCGGCGTTCTCGCACTCGATGTCCCGACCGTCGTGCCGGTAGACGCGGTAGAAGACGTCCGCGCGCCACGGCCCGCCTGACGTCCAGCTGATCGACCGACCTCGATCCGTCATCTTCGTGCTCAGCGTCACGTCTTCCGCGATCGGGGTCATGATGTAGTTGCCGGCGTCGTCCTGGAACACCGCGCGCTCCGGCCGCGTGCTCGGAGACGCGGCCACGATCACGGCGGCCGGGATGGCGACGATCAGGACCGCCGCTGCGACGACCCAGTGCCAGGCGATCGGGTTGACGGAAGCCGGTCGAATGCGGTCGCCCAGCCGGCGGGCGAAGGTCGGCACGAGCAGCGGGATCGACGCGAAGAGGATGAGATACGCCGGCCAGGCAGGCATGAGGAGCCGCCAGAAGGTGTTGGCCTGGATGTCTGCTCGCGTGGAGAAGCCCTTCACGACCAGAAACGCGGCCAGCCAGCCGCCGAGGAGAGCGGCGATGGGCGCTTGCCGCACCCGCAGGACCGCAAGCAGGCCGGCGAGCGGCGCCCACTGGGCGAGCCTCGCGCTCCAGAAGAACTCCCGGAGCTGATCCATCTGCAGCCGCCAGTGGTCGAAGTCGAGCTCGAGGTAGCGGTCGACGTCGAGCGCGACCAACCCCACACCGGCGGCCACCCGCACCTCCCCGAGCGAGAGGATCGGAAGCTCGCCGAGGCCGCGCTCCTTCCAGAGGACGAGCACGAGCAGGCTCGGAACGACCGCAGCGCCGAAGACGACGCCTTCCCGCCAGCGGCGGGCCACCAGGTACGCGAGCGCTGCGCCCGCGCCCAACAGCAGGTTCGGCGGCTTGGTCGCGCCTGCCGCCCCGAGGAGTAGACCGGCCAGCGCTGCCTCGGTGACCCGACCGGCGTCGAGCGAGCGCACGATGAAGAGGGCCGAGGCGAGGACCACGACCAGCGACGGGAAGTCGGAGAGCGACGTCAGCCCGAGCGCCTGCGGGAGGAAGTTTTCCGCCCAGCGCTCCTGGTAGCGATCGACGAAGAGCGGAATGGACGCAAAGGGCGCGACGACCCAGAGAAACGACGCCCAGTAGCCGAGCAGCCGTCCCCCGATCCGCTCGGCGATCCCGTACACGCAGACGAGCGCGATCGGCGCCAGCACGAAGAGGTTGAGCGCCATGACGAGCGGCATCGCCTGTACGAAGGTCGGTCCCGTGAACCACATGAGTGGGGCGAGAACGAGCGACCAGAGGTAGCCGAGCTCGGTGGGGGGAAGCTCGAGGTGGCCGAGCATCCAGCCCTGGGTCGTGAGCCAGATCTGGTCTCCGTTGTGGAACCACACCCATCCGTTGTGCGGAATCGAGGCGGCGAGCACGAGCGTCGCGACGAGCTGCGCTGCCGCCAGGGTGCCGAGGACGGCGCGCGGATGCTCGAGCAGTCCGTCCAACGTACGGCTCGCGCCGCGGGCGGCAGCGACAGAGGTACTAGGTACTGACACTCGCAACGCGATTCGAGCGGTACCAGGCGACGGTCCGCTCGATCCCGTCGCGCAAACCGGTCCGCGCCTCGAACCCGAAGAGCTCCTGCGCACGCCCCCCGTCGACGCTCCGTCGGGGCTGTCCGCCCGGCTTCGACGTGTCCCAGACGATCTCTCCCTCGTAGCCCGCGACCTCGGCGACGACCTCGGCGAGCTCGCGGATGGAGATCTCCCGACTGGCGCCGAGGTTCACCGGCTCGGCGCCGTCGTAGCGCTCGGCAGCGAGGACGAAGCCCTCCACGCAATCCTCGACGTAGAGGAACTCCCGCGTCGGCGAGCCGTCGCCCCACAGCACGACGGTGTCCTCTGCGTCGACCATCTTCCGGATCAGCGCCGGGATCACGTGAGAGGTCTCCAGATCGAAGTTGTCCCGTGGCCCGTAGAGGTTCGTGGGGAGCAGGAACACCGCGTTCAGCCCGTACTGCTCCCTGTAGGCCTGGCCGCCGACGAGGACGGCCTTCTTCGCGACGCCGTACGGCGCGTTCGTCTCCTCCGGGTACCCGTCCCACAGCGTCGTCTCGCTGAACGGAACCGGCGCGAATTTCGGATACGAGCAGACCGTTCCCGAGATGACGAGCTTCGGAGTCTCGTGGAGCCTCGCCTGCTCGAGGAGATTCAAGCCCATCGCGAGATTCGCGTACCAGTAGCGCCCGGGGTTCGAGCGGTTGGCGCCGATGCCTCCGACCTCGGCGGCCAGGTGGAACACGAGCTCCGGGCTGGCGTCGTCGAACAGCCGCGCGGCGTTCTCCGGCACGGTCAGGTCGTAGTCGGCGCGCCGCGCGGAGACGACATCGTGGCCGTCGCTCTCGAGTCGTTCGACGAGGTGGGAGCCGAGAAAGCCGCCTCCGCCCGTGACGAGAACCCGTGTCATTGCGCCGCGAGCGGGGCGCCGGTCGGGAGCCAGTCGACTCGACCGAGCCAGCGCTGGCGGTTCTCGGCATACCAGCGAATCGTGTGCAGGACCCCCTCTTCCCAGGAGACCTTCGGCTCCCAGCCGGTCTCGCGGGTGAGCTTCTCGTGCCCGACGCGGAGCGCCATCACGTCGGTCGACCCCGGCCGGTAGCGCGCAGGCGTCGTGACGATCTCCCGGTCGTCCGGCCAGAAGCCCTCCTCGACGCCGATCCGCAGGATCAGCTCGACCCAGTCGCCCATCGAGATGTTCGAGCCCTGGCCGTAGACGTAGACGTCGCCGGGAGTGCCGTGAGCGGCGACGGTCAGATGCCCGCGTACGCCGTCGGTGCAGAAGCAGAAGTCGCGCAGCGGATCGAGCTGTCCGAGCTCGATCGTCTCTCGTGTGAGCGCCTGCGTGATGATCGTGCCGGTCACGTAGCGCGGGTTCTGTCGTGGCCCGTAGTTGTTGAACATCCGCGTCACGACTCCGGGCACGCCGAACGCATCGTGGTAGTTCATCGTCAGGAAGTCGGCGGCAACCTTCGCGGTCGCGTAGATCGATTTCGGGTTGATCGGGGAGCGCTCGTGCAGGATCAGGCTGCCGGCGTCGTCGAAGTCGTGGTGCTCTCGCACCGATTCGCGGACGTTGCCGTACTCCTCGGAGGTCCCTGCGGTGTCGAACTTCTCGAGCTCGAGACCCCAGTCGACGACCGACTGCAGGAGGTTGAGGGTGCCGATCGTGTTCGCCATCACGGTCTCGTACGGACGGTGCCAGGACTCCCCGACGTGCGCCTGTGCCCCGAGGTGGAAGAGGTACGGCTTGTCGGAGGCCGTCTCCTTCAGCTCCCGGATCAGGTAGTCCACCGAGGTTCGGTCGGTGAGGTCCGCGAAGTGCACCTTGAGCCGGTTTCGAAGGTGCCCGATGTTGTTCAGCGCCCCGCTCGAGGTCGCTCGCACGAAGGCGTGCACGTTCGCACCGATCTCGACCAGACCGTCGGTCAGGTGCGAGCCCATGAAGCCGTCGGCGCCCGTGACCAGCACGGTTCGTCCAGCGTAGATGTCTCCGAAGTCGCGGCGGAGGTCGTCGAGCGTGCTGCTGGTCCAGGGGCTGTCGTTCGGCATGAGACGTACGCTTCCGCGTCGGTGAGCAAGCGTACAGACTCCCCCGGCTTGGGCTCGCTCGGGCCGGGCGCGCTCACGGCGGGGTCTTTTCTGCTCGTGTCGGGGATCGCCGCCGCGATCGGGATCGTGATCGCACGCGAGTTCGGGCGCTCGGAGGCAACGGACGGGCTGCTCGCCGCATACGGGCTCTTCGTCGTCATCGTGATCGCCTCGCAGGCGATCAGGGTGGCCGTCCTCCCGCAGCTCGCTCGTGCCCAGAGCGAGGGGCGGCTGGCAGGAGAGCTGACCGGCTTCGCGATCGCGCTCGTGCTGATCGCCGTCCCGCTCCTACTCGTCGCGGCGTTCGGCTCGTCGCTCCTCGCGAGCCTCCTCACTGGAGACGAGTCCGAGATCGCCAAGGACACCGCCGCCGACATCCTCCGCTGGGTCGTCCCGGCGGGAGTCGCGCACCTCTTCGCCGCGATGGCTGCGAGCGGCCTCGCCGCGATCGACGACTATGCGACGGCCGCGCTCGCGTACACGGCCGGAAGCTCGGCGGGGCTGGCGCTGATCCTCCTGCGGGTCGAGCCGGACGGCATCATCGCGGTCGCCTGGGGCTCGCTGCTGAACGGCATCGTCACGCTCCTGATCGTGTTGGGCGGCCTTGCCCTGCACGCGAGACGCCTCCGCATGCCAAGGGGGGCGGTTCGCCCGAGCGGCGCGCCGGTGCGAGCACGCCTGGGCGCGTTTGCCGTGGGAGCGGCCTTGCCGCTCGCTCTCCAGCTCCTCTACGTCGTGTGTCTCCCGTTCGCCGCGCGGCTCGGCCCCGGGGCGGCCACGAGCTTTGTGTACGCGTATCTCGCGTCCTCGTCGCTGGTCACCGTCACGGCCGGCTCGCTCGGGATCGTCACGTCGGTGCCGCTCTCGCGAGCGGGCTTCGGAGCGACGCAGGCGGCACGGCACGTCGTGGCGACGTCGTGGCTCGCACTCGCGCTTGTCGGGGCCGCGGGTGGCGTGTTCGCGCTCGCGGGAGGAGTTCTCGTCGAGGCGGTGCTCGGCGAGGCCTACGCGGGAGACATCGGCGCCGACATCGGGCGCGTCGTCGCCGTGCTCAGCCTGTGGATGATCGCAGCGGTGGGCGTGGCGGTGACCTTCCCGCTCGCCTTCGTGGCGAGCCGGACGCGTGCGCTGCCCTGGATTGCGCTCGCCGCGCTCGCGCTTCAGGTGCCACTGGCGTGGCTGGGGTCCGAGGTGCTCGAGCTGAACGGCCTCGCGCTCGCGCTCGCCGCGACGACCTTGCTCATCCTCGTCGCATTGCTCGTCGAGCTCGGCGCGCTCGCGGGCGCCGCTCGGCATCTCGGGTCCGCAGCGGCCTTCGTCGCGGGTCTGAGCGTCGTTTCCTTCGTCCCGCCCGCGCTCGTCCTCAGCGCGCTCGCGTCCGCGGTGGTCGGCCTCGCGCTCTACGTCGTCCTGCTCGCCGTCGTCCGTCCGCGGAGCCTCGTTGACAGCTGGCACTACCTGCGAGCACTGGGCTAGCGACCGGGCGCCGACGCCCGAAGCGCGCGGTGGACGTCCTCGGGGTAGGGCTCACTGGCGGCGATCGCCTCCTCGACGTCACGGAGCGCGGCCCTCGTCCCGGCTCCGAGCACCGGCATCGAGGGAAGCATCGAGATGAGATCGTGCGCAAGGATCCGCTCGACGGCCAGGAGATCCTCGAGGAGCTCGAGTGCGCGCTCGGTGTTGCGCACGCTGAGCGGCGCAGCGGTGCCGTGATCCTCGATGGACATGTCCAGGGGTGGCGTGTCCAGCGTGGCGGGTGCGGCAAGCTGCTTGAGCTCGGAGAAGACCGCCGCGGCGGGGTAGCGGAGCTGCAGGCCGAAGAGCGCTTGCGGCTCGCTCACCGAGAGCGGCTCTGCCTCGGCCATCCGTCGGAAGATCGCATCCCAGAGATGGCTGAGGCGGCGCTCGCTCAGCTGACCGACGTGCGCGATGGCCACGCGCAAGGCGTCGAACGCGACCGCGAGCACCACGGGCTGGAAGTTTCCGTTCGAGAGAACCGTGCGCTCCGTGGCCGAGACGAGAGGGTTGTCACTCGCCGAGTTCAGCTCGATCTCGACGGCGCGGTTGCAGAACGCGATGAGCTCGCGCAGCGCGCCATGAACCTGGGGGACGACGCGAAACGACAATGCATCCTGCACCGAGCGCGCGGTGTCGGGGTCGTGGAGATAGCTCCCCGAGAGAACCTCCCGGAGGTGCGAAGCCGCCGCGATCTGGCCGGGGAAGGGCTTGGCCTCGGCGACGGCGGGCTCGAGGATGGAGAGGTTGCTGCCGGTCGCCTCCATCGAGACTGCAGCGGAGACGTCGGCGATCTCCGCAACGCGTGTCGCACGGTCGACCACCAGCGCCCCGTGCCCGATCGAGACGGCGTTTGCGGAGATCAGGGCCAGTCCGTCCTTCGCCCCGAGCTCGAGCGGGGCGATTCCGGCCCGGGCGAGCGCCTCGCCGCCCGAGAGCGCCTCTCCCCGGTACTCGGCGCGGCCGACCCCGATCGCGACCTGGGCCATCCCGGCCAGCTGACCGATGTCGCCGGCGCCGACCGACGCGGTCTCCGGCACCAGGGGATGCACGCCGGCGTTCACCATCGAGACGAGCACCTCCGCCGCGGCGAGGCTCGCGCCCGAGCCACCGCGCGCGATGCCGTTGATGCGGGCCGTGAGCGCGGCGCGCACGACACTCGTCGGCAGCGGTGCGCCGAGCCCTCCCGAGTGCGTCATCACGAGCCAGCGCTGCTGCCGGCCGAGCTGCTCCTCGGTCAAGAGCTCGTCCTTGCCATGGCCGACCTGGGTGGTCAGGCCGTAGACAGCTTCCCGGCCGGCGAGTGCGGCCTCGATGACGGCATGGCTCGCCTCGATCCTCGCGATGGCCTCCGAGCCCAGCTCGAGGGGCGCCCCGTCGACGACGGCGAGGAGCTCGCCGATGCTCAGCGCTGCTCCGGTGACGGTGACCTTCTCCATGCGGGCTAGTGCGGCCCGCGCAGCTTTCGCACCGCCCAGATACCGGCTCGCGTCGAGAAGACGCGCGTTCGCGCGGAGGCGACAACCCGACGACCCGGCGGCAGGTAGGCGAAGCTCATGCGGCCGCGCGCGGCTCGGGCATCCGCCTCGTTCGGCGGTTCGGCCTCGCGCACCTTGCGAATGCAGGCCGTCCGGAAGCTGATCGGCGCCTCGAGCTCCCACGCATCACTCGCCCGAGCGTAGTCCACGATCGCGGCGATTCCCGGGAGGTACGCATCGTCGAGCAACATGCGGCCGCCCGCCTCGAGGCGCGGGGCAAGATGCCACCAGTCCAGGATCGGGTAGGGGAATCCGTGGGCGCCGTCCACGAGGACGAGATCGAGCGCGGGAATCTCGAGGTCGGGAAGGACTTCGTGCGAGCGTCCGATGTGAAAGGTGACCTGAGACCCTTCGATTCCCCGTTCCTCGCACGCGGCGCGGATGCGGCGCTCCTCCTCGGCGTCCGGCGTGATCACGTGATGGCGCGCGCCGCGAGCCGCGAACACCATCGTGCTCGCGCCTGCGCCGGTCTCCAGCGTCGACATTCCTTCCCGCAGGTTCTCCTCCAGCCACGCGAGCGCATCCCACGCGAGGCCCCAGTAGTCAGGACTGTCGTGCAGGCTCGGCGGCGAGCGCTTGAAGCGAGTCGGTCAGCGGAGTGGTCACGGGGACATCATCACGCCTGCGCCCAGCTCCTCGTACACCGCGTCGTGCGCACGAGCGGTCTTCTCCCACGTGAACTCGCGGGCGCGCTCGAGACCGCGGCGAACCCAGGGATCAGGGTCGGCGAGCACGGACTCGACCGCGTCCACGATCTCCTCGGTCGAGGACGGATCGAAGAGGCGCGCCGCGTCGCCGACGATCTCCGGCAGCGACGCGACGTTCGCGCACGCGACCGGGCAACCGCAGGCCATCGCCTCGAGCGGCGGCTGGCCGAAGCCCTCGTACAAGCTCGGAAAGACGAGCGCCGCGGCGGTCCGATACAGGCGAACGAGCTCGCTTCGGTCCACGTGGCCGAGTGAGCGCACGCCCTCCGGCACCGGCCCCTCGTACGAGGTGAGCACGAGCTCGAGCCCAGGGTGTGTCCGTCGCAGCTCGGCGAACGCCTCGAACAGCCGCGCGTGGTTCTTGTGTGGCCAGCTGCGTGCCGGATAGAGCAGGAACTCGCCACGCGGGTCGTCTCCCGGCCGAAAGACGTCGTGGTCGATCCCGAGATGGATCGGCCGCACACGATCTTCTGCGAGCCCGAGTCGTTCGACGAGCGTTCCGGCGGCGTGCCGGGAGATGGTCAGGACGAGGCGGCTGCGCCGGGCCGACCAGCCGTAGACGCGACGGCGGTAGGCACGCTCGGCACGCGAGAAGAACTGGGGGAGAAGCTCGTGCTGGACGTCGAGGATCGTCGTCGTCGCGGCGGAGCTCGAGACCGGCGGAACCATCACGCTCAGCGGAAAGTGGAGCACGTCGACCTCGGCGAGACGCCGCCGGATGGCGCCACCCGCGAGCGTCGCTCGACCCATCGCCGCAATGCGGCCGCCAGTCGAAAGGGAGGCGTGGTACTCGGGAACGAGCTCGACCGGTAGCCCGTCCAGGTCGGCGGCGATCGACGGCGCGAAGACGCGGTACTCGAACCGTCCCACACGTCCGAGTGCTCGCATCAGCTCGCGCGCGTAGGTCTCGCTGCCGCCCGACACGCCGGGCACCAGCGTGAGCAAGCTGACTCCGACTCGCACTTACGCGTTGGCGGCGGCGGCTGCGAGATACGCATCCTCGTGCAGACGCGCAGCCTCGTTCCAGGTGAAGGCCGCCGCGTGCACGAGCCCCTTCTCGCGAAACTCGTCGCGGCGCTCGTCCGCGTCCAGGATGCCGGCGGCGATCGACTCGGGGTCCAGGGGGTCGAAGAGGACGGCGGCATCGCCGCAGACTTCCGGGATCGCCGCCGTGTCGGCCGCCGCGACGGGACAGCCCGACGCCATCGCCTCGAGCGGCGGGAGCCCGAACCCCTCGTACAGGCTCGGGAACACCGTGACTGCCGCGCGCCGGTACAGCGACGCCAGCTCGGCGGCCGGGACGACCCCCCAGCGCTCGACGCCCTCCGGGAGGGTGCCGAGGCGTTCGAGGCCTCCCCCCGTGAGCACGAGGCGCAGTTGAGGACGCGTCTTGCGGAGGGTGGCGAACGCTTCGAACAGCCGGACGTGGTTCTTGTGCGGCCAGGGCCGCGCGGGATACAGCAGGAACGGCTCGCGTTCCTCGTCTCCGGGGCGGAAGAGCGTGTGGTTGACACCGTGCGGGATCACATGGACGGACGCGGGATCGAGCTCGAGGAGCTCGAGCGCCCGGCCTCGCACGAACTCGCTGGTCACGATTACCGCGGAGGCCGAGCGCGTGGCGCGGTCGTATGCGACACGCCTGAACGAGCGCCGCGCCGGACCGAAGAACTCCGGAAGATCCCGATGCTGCACGTCGTGCAGGGTGACGACGGTGGGCACCTTGGTCGCCGGGATCGGCACGGTCAATGCGTAGTGCACGACGTCGACCGTCTCCAACTCGCTCTTGACAGCCCGTGACCGGAATGCCGAGAGAGCCATCCCGACGACCCGTGCCGGCCCGCGGCGCGCCATCGGAGACTCTCCGACCTCCGTTGCCGGCAGGCTTCCAGCGGCATCCTTCGCGTGAGCGGGCACGAAGACCGTGTAATCGAGCCTTCGCACCGCAGGGAGCGCCCGCACGAGCTGCCGCGCGTAGGTTTCGGAGCCGCCGAGGTCGCCCGGTGCCAGGGTGAGGAGGGAGATACCGACGCGCACGACCGCATCCTAGTGCGGGACGGAGTCGTCCTCATGCCCCGGCTAGAATGCCGCGATGTCCTCTGGCGAAGCCAAAAACGGCGAATCTCCAGGGGATTCGGTCGACGTCGACGAGCTCTTCCAGCGCCTTCGGGAGGAGGTGCGAAGGTCCGGGTCCGACCCCGGCGGTGCCGCGCCGCGCGAAGGCGATCGGGAGGCTGCGCGCGCCGAGGCCGAGCGGCTCTGGCCCGTCTCCGCCGATCGCTCCCTCCGGCTCCGCCCCGGGGTGCGCGGTGGTGTCGGAACGCCGGTCAAGGGCGTCCTGCGCAAGCTCATGCGCTGGTACGTCGAGCCACTCGCCTACGACCAGCGCTCGTTCAACGCCGCCTCGCTGCGGCTGATCGACGACCTTCAGAGGCAGGTCGAAAGGCTCGAGCTCGAGCTCGACGAGCTACGCAACGCCCGACGATGAGGATTCTCGTCACCCGTCCGCAGATCCCGTTCGCGTGGGGCGGCACCGAGGTCATGACCGATCGTCTGGTCGACGAGCTCCGCTTGCGTGGGCACGAGTCCGAGCTCGTCACGATTCCCTTCAAGTGGTATCCGGGCGCTCGCGTTCTCACGCAGGCGTTTCTGTGGAGGCTGCTCGACCTCGAGGAGGTGGACGGGGCGCGGGTGGACATGGTCGTCGCGACGAAGTTTCCCTCGTACCTCGTGCGGCATCCGGAGAAGCGCGTCTGGCTCGTCCACCAGTTCCGGCAGGCGTACGAGCTGGACGGAACCGACCTGGGGCAGTTCGCCGAGTCGTCCGAGGATCGCGCGCTGCGCAGGAAGGTGCATGCGCTCGACCGCGTCGCGCTCGGGGAGGCGACCAGGCTCTTCTCGATCTCCCAGAACGTCGCCGACCGGCTCGAGCGCACGACAGGGCTGCAGGCCGAGTTTCTCCCTCCGCCACCGCAGGAGCTCGAGTACCGCTGTGACGGCTACGGCGACTTCGTGCTCTCGGTGAACCGCCTTGACCGCGCGAAGCGCATCGACCTCCTGCTCGAGGCGGCCGCGCTCGACTCCTCGCTCGAGATCGTGATCGCCGGGGACGGTCCCGACCGACGAAGGCTCGAGGAGCTCGCTCGCGCTCGCGGCCTCGACGGCCGAGCTCGTTTCGCAGGTCGCGTGTCTGACGCCGAGCTCGCGGATCTCTACGGTCGCTGTCTCGCCGTGTACTACGCCCCGAAGGACGAGGACTACGGCATGGTGCCCTTCGAAGCCTTCCTCTCCCAGAAGCCCGTCTTGACCACTACCGACGCCGGCGGTCCGCTCGAGATCGTGTTCGACGGCCGCACGGGGCTCGTGGTCGCGCCCGATGCCGCCGAGCTCGCACAGGCGGCGGGCTGGCTCCGTGAGCACCGCGAGGAGGCGGCGACGTTCGGGCGCGCGGGAAAGGCGATCGCCGACGAGGTGACCTGGGACCGCGCCATCGAGCGGCTGCTCGCATGAAGCTCGCGTACTTCTCGCCCATGCCGCCGGAGAAGACGGGCGTGGCCGACTACAGCGCGCTTCTGCTGCCTGCCCTGCGCGAGTTGCTCGACGTGACGGTCGTGAAACGAGGAAGCAAGCGCGCTCCACGTGGGACGGACACTGCGCTCTACCACGTCGGGAACAACCCCGACGCGCACGCGTGGATCGTCGACGCGCTGCGCCGCCGGCCTGGCGTCGTCGTCCTCCACGACTTCGTCGTCCACCATCTCGTCGCTGGAATGACGATCGGCCGTCGCGACGGCCACGGCTACCTCGACCTCATGGAGCGCGAGCACGGGGTCGTCGGGAGGCTCCTCGCACACGGCGTTCTCGACAAGCGCATCGCGCCGCTCTGGGAGTCCCGGCCGGAGGAGTTCCCTCTCGCCTGGTTCGTGCTCGAGCACGCGACCGGGCTCATCGTCCATTCGCGGACGGCGCAGACGCTCGTCCGCTCCGCCGGCTACGAGGGCCCGGTCTGGGTGGTTCCGCACCCTGCCTGGCCCGTGCCCACGGTCGAGCCCAGTCGCGTCGCTCCGGGCCCGGTCGTCGGGTGCTTCGGCGTCGTGAACGCGAGCAAGCGCGTTCCGGAGCTCCTCCGCGCGTTCGCGGAAGTGCGGGCGAGTCACCCCGAGGCGGTGCTGCTTCTCGTCGGGCCCACCTCGCCCGGGTTCGACCTCGAGCGCCGCCTCCAGCGCCTCGGCCTGGACGACGACGGCGTCGTGCGTGAGGGTTGGGTGGACGAGCGGCGGCTCTGGGAGCTGATGGCCGGCGTCGACGTCTCGGTGAACCTGCGTCACCCGACCATGGGCGAGACTTCGGGTGTGGCGGTCCGCTCGCTGTCACTCGGAAAGCCGCTCGTCGTCAGCGACGTGGGCTGGTTCTCCGAGCTCCCAGACGACGCCGCACTGAAGGTTCCGGTCGACCCCTACGAGGTCGAGACGCTCACGGCCGCGCTCGAGCTCCTGGTGTCGCGAGAGGACGTGCGGGCGCAGATGGGGTCGGCCGCGAGGCGCGTCGCGCGGGAGCAGCACGAGCTCGGACGTGTGGCCGAGCTGTACGTCGCCGCGCTCGAGGAGTCCGCGGGTGGAGCGGCGGTGGGCGACGCGGTGCTGCGGGAGGTGAGCCGGGCCGCGGCGGACGTCGGGATCTCCCCGGAGGACGCGGAAGCGGGGGAGATCGCACGGCGTCTCGCCGAGGTCGAGCTTGGCAGGTAGCGCGGGGTCAGACCCCAGCTTCCTTCGGCGGATTCCCGCGTGGGCGTGGTTGGCCGCGCTCGTGGTCGTTTCGTTCGCCCTCCGCGCCTGGCTCGCGCGGGGCATGGTCGGCCCGTTCATCATGGTCGACGAGCTCATCTACTCGGAGCTCGCTCGCAGCCTCGCCGACAGCCGCGAGCTCCTCGTGCGCGAGGTTCCCTCGAGCGGCTACGGGATCGTCTACCCGGCACTCATCAGTCCTGCCTACGCGGTGTTCGAGGCGCTGACGGACGCCTACGCCGCGGTGAAGACGTTGAACGCGCTCGTGATGTCGCTCGCGGCGATCCCCGCGTACCTCCTGGCCCGGCGCGTCACCGGGCGAGAGCTGTCGCTGCTCGCGGCCGTGCTCGCCGTCTCGCTGCCCTCGCTGGTGTACACGGGCTCGGTCATGACGGAGAACGCGTTCTACCCCGTCTTTCTCATCTGCGCCCTCTTGCTCACGCTCGTCCTCGAGCGGCCGACGGTCGCCAGACAGGTGGCCCTCCTGGTGGCGGTCGCGGTTGCGGCCGCGACTCGGGTGCAGGCCGTCGTGCTCGTGCTCGCGCTCCTGTCGGCGCCGATTCTCTTTGCGTTGCTCCGCCGCGAGAGCATGCGTCGCGCGCTCATGCCCTATCGCGTGCTCTATGGCGTCGTGATCGGAGGAGGGGCACTCGTGCTCGTCGCCCAGATCGCGCGCGGACGTTCGCTGTCCGACCTCCTTGGCGCTTACAGCATCGTCGGCGAGTCCGACTACGAGCTGCGAGAGGTACTTCGCTACACGCTCTACCACGTCGCAGAGCTCGATCTCTATCTCGGCGTGGTGCCGGTCGCGGCGACGATCGTGCTCGTCGGACGCTCGCGCTCCCTCGACCGGCCGTTGCAGGCGCTGCTCGCGACGACGCTCGCGGTGACGCTCTGGCTCGTGCTCGTAGTCTCGGCGTTCGCCTCCGTGTTCGCCCAGCGAATACAGGAGCGAAACCTCTTCGTCGTCGTGCCGCTCTTCCTGATCCTCCTGCTGGCGTGGGTAGAACGGGGTGCGCCACGACCGCGGGTACTCGCGCTCGCGTCTGCCGCGTCCGCCGCTGGGCTCGTCCTCCTCATCCCCTTCGAGCGCTTCATCGACACCTCCGCGCTTTCGGACACGCTCATGCTGCTGCCGTGGTGGTCTGTGCAGGATCACGTGGGCCTCGAGTGGGTCGCGGAGCTCGCCTTCCTGCTCGCGGTCGCGCTCGCCGCGTTGTTCGTCCTTCTCCCGCGCCGCTACGCGCTCGCCCTGCCCTTTGTCGTGCTGGCGTACTACACGGCCGTCTTCCACCCGATCTGGGCCGGTGAGCACGGAGTGAAGCGGGCATCTGCGGGCGCGGTCTTCCAGGGCATCCGCGGCGTCCCGCGCGACTGGATCGACGCTGCACTTCCGGCCGGTACCCGGGCCGCCGTGCTGTGGACGGGGCGGGCCGACCGGTTCACGGTCAACCAGAACGAGTTCTTCAACCGCACCGCGGGGCCGGTGTACTACCTGCGCCAGCCCACGCCGGGCGGAGTCGGAGAGACGCAGGTGCGCATCGACCCTCGCGACGGCCTGATGCACCTCCCGGACGGCACGCCGTTCTCGACGGAGTACCTCCTCACCGACGGCTCGGTGACCCCGGACGGCGAGGTCGTCGCCCGCGACGACCTCCTGGGAACGACGCTCTGGCGCGTCGGTGGGGAGGTCGTCTCGACGACGTCGATCCGAGGTCTCTATCCGAACGACTCCTGGTCGGGGGAGTCGGTGACCTGGAGAAGGCGTCGGTGCCGCGGGGGAGAGCTGATCGTGTCGTTGTCCAGCGATCCGTCGTTGTTCGAGTCGCCGCAGAGGGTCGACGCGTTCGTCGCGGGACGGCGTGTCGCTCGCGCGCGACTCGAGCCGAACGCGGACTCGAAGCTCCGGGTACCACTCGAGCGTGGACGCGAGACCTGCGTCGTCAGGTTCCGCGTAACTCCCACGGCCGTGCCGGCCGAGGTGCTGCCGGACAGCACCGACCGCCGCGAGCTCGGCGCGCACTTCAACGTGTTCGACTACCGGCCGCCATCGTGAGGATCGCGCTCGACGTCTCGCCGCTCTCGCACCCTCCGCTCGGGATCGGCAACTACATCCGCGGGTCGCTCGGCGGGCTCGTCGAGGCCGCCGCCGGAGAGCACGAGATCGTGGCGTTCGCCCCCACAAGTCTCCGCGGGCCGGAGCGGATCCGGGAGGCACTCGCGGGCATCGACGTCGAGCTCCGAACCTGGCGCCTGCCGTTCTCCCATGCGCTGCGAACGGCCTGGAGCGGCATGGGGCGCCCATCCACGGAGCGACTCCTCGGCTCCTTCGACGTGCTGCACTTCTCCGACTGGATGTTCCCGCCACAACGCGCCGGAGTGCGGGCGACGACGATCCACGACCTCGTGCCGCTGCATCATCCCGAGTGGACGACTCCGCGAACGCGTTCGATGCATGCGCGGAAGTACCGGAACACGGCCGAAACGTGCGACGTCGTGTTCGTGAACTCCCGCTACACGGGCGACGACGTGATCGCGACGCTCGGTGTCCCGGCGGAGCAGGTGCACATTGCCCACCCTGCGGCGCGGCAGGAATTTCGTCCGGACGGGCCGGCGGCCGACCTCGGAGCGCCGTACCTGTTGACCGTCGCGACCCTCGAGCCACGGAAGAATCTGCAGACCCTGGTCGAGGCGCACCGCGTCATCGGAGGCGATCTCCTGCTCGCGGTGGCCGGCGGGGAGGGTTGGGGCGACCAGCCGGAGCTCGACTCGGCGCGGATCCGCCGCCTCGGCTTCGTCACCGACGACGAGCTTGCGCGTCTCTACCGTGGTGCGTCTGCCGCGGTCTACCCGTCCCGCTTCGAGGGCTTCGGCATCCCCGTTCTCGAGGCCATGGCGTGCGGATGCCCGGCCGTCGTGTCCGCCCACCCCTCGCTCGACGAGGCGAGCGGCGACGCGGCCCTGCGCGCGGATCCGGATGATCCGTCCGCGCTGGCGTCGGCGATCGAGCAGGCGCTCGGCGACCGACCGCGCCTCACAGCACTCGGTCTGGCACATGCCTCCGGATTCACCTGGCGGAACGCCGGTGAGACCTTCTTGCGCGGATACGAGGAGGCTGCGCGACGATGAGAGAGCGTGAGGAGGTCTTGCTCGTGGTTTATCGGCCGGGGCCGAGGTTCCTCGTCCTCCTACGCTCGCCCGAGAGCCACGGCTACTGGCATCTCGTCGCGGGTGGCATCGAGGAGGGCGAGTCCCCGGACGCTGCCGCCCTTCGCGAGCTCGGCGAGGAGACCGGGTTGACGCAGCCGGTTCGGTTCGCGCCGATCCTGCTCGAGCTCGGCTATCGGGCAGCGGGCGCGCGGGAGCAGTGGGTCACGCTCCATCCCTACTCGGTCGAGGTCGAGCCGGCCTGGGAGCCGGTGCTGAACGAGGAGCACGTCGAGTACCGCTGGTGCTCGGAGATGCAGGCCGAAGAGCTGCTCCAGTACCCGGAGCCGGTCGACGCGCTTCGGGTCGTGGCCCGAACGCTCGAGGCTGAAGCATGAGGGTCGGCGTGGAGACGTCTCCCCTCGTGCAGACACGCGCCGGTACCGCGCGGGTGGTTCGCGGGCTGCTCGGTGCGCTGCGTGGCCGACCGGAGCTGGAGCTCGAGCTCCTCTCGTTCGGCGGGCCGGGCCGCGCAGCGAGCGTCCTCCGGGATGCGCTCTGGTACCCCGTGTCGCTCGCGCGCCGCGCGAAAGGGCTCGACGTCCTGCACTGCACGACCTTCCGCGGCCCTCTGCACGGGCGCGTTCCGACCGTGTTGACCGTGCACGACCTCGCGATCCTCCGCTATCCCGAGGTGTTCCCGCGCTGGCACCGTCTCTACGGCAGGGCGGGGCTGCGAAGGACGCTCCGGGCAGCGGACGCGGTCGTCGCCGTGTCCGAGTTCACGAAACGAGAGGTGGCCGCCCTCGCCGACATCCCGGAGGAGCGAATTCGCGTCGTTTCGAACGGCGTCGATCCCCACTTCAATCCCGATGGGCCCAGGGCGGAAGGGTCGTACGTGCTCGCGGTGGCCACGCTCGAGCCGCGCAAGAACCTCGCGCGCGTCGTCGAGGCCGCGCGGCTCGCAGGATCCGAGCTCCGCGTGGTCGGCGCTCGAGGTTGGGGGGGAGTCGAGGTAGCCGGCTGGGTCGGAGAGGTCACGGACGCTGAGCTCGCGGCGCTCTATCGCGGCGCAAGCTGCGTCGTCTATCCCTCGCTGTACGAGGGGTTCGGATTGCCCGTGGTGGAAGCGATGGCATCGGGAACGCCCGTCGTGACCTCGCGCGGGACGGCGATGGAAGAGATCGCCGAGGGCGCGGCGGTGCTGGTCGACCCACGCGACCCGGTTGCGATCGCGGAAGGCATCGCCGAGGCGGATGTGCGGCGCGCCGAGCTCGTCCCACTGGGGCTCGCCCGCGCGAGCGCTTTCACCTGGGAGCATGCCGCCGACCGGGTGGAGGCCCTCTGGAAGGAGCTCGTGTGACGTTGGTGGCGATCGACGCCGACGTTCTCGGCCGAGAGCGAACGGGCGACGAGACCTACGTGCGGAACCTGCTGCGCGAGCTCGCGCTCCTCGCTCCCGCAGCGGGAGTCCGAATCGCAGCGCTGACCCGTCGGCCGGAGCTCGTTCCCGAAGGGGTGGAGCCAGCTCCAGGTGCGTGCCCGCTCGCAGATCGTGCGGATGGCGGTCCTGCTCCCCCGCATCCTCCGCGGTCTCGGTGCCGACCTCGTCCACACGCAGTACGCGCTTCCGCCGCGTCTTCCGTGTCCCGGGATCGTCACCGTTCACGACCTCTCCTTCGAGCGCGAGCCAGAGCTCTTCGGTCGGAAGGACCGGCTCGTGTTTCGGCGCGTGGTTCCTCGAGCGGTACGGCGAGCGGCGCGCGTCCTCACGGTCTCCGAGCGGACGAAGCGCGATCTCATCCAGCTGTACGGCGTCGCTCCGGATCGCGTCGTCGTCACTCCGAATGGCGTCGATCCGGCGTTCCGCCCTTCCGAGCCGGATGAGACGAGCCCAAGTAACAGTCTGTTCCAAGGCTCGTACGTCCTCTCGGTCGGAGCGATCCAGGCGCGCAAGAATCAGCTCGCCGCGCATTCCGCCGCAACGGCGGCCGGGCTGCCGCTCGTCGTCGTCGGCCCCACGAAAGATGCGGCGCTGGCAGCGGAGCTTCGTGCGCGCGGCGCGCGACTGGAAGGGCATGTGGAGATCGAGCGGCTGGCCGAGCTCTACCGCGGCGCCGCCTGCCTCGTGCAGGCGTCCCGCTTCGAAGGCTTCGGGTTGCCCGTGCTCGAGGCCATGGCTTCGGGGACACCTGTCGTCGCCGTTCGCGAGCCGGCTCTGCGGGAAGTCGCGGGCGACGCAGCGGTCTTCGTCGAGGAGGACGGGCTCGCGGACGGGATCCGGGAAGCGCTGCGGGAACGCGAGCGGCTCTCGCGTGCGGGGCTCGAGCGAGCCCGGGCATTCAGCTGGCGCGCGAGCGCGGAGCGGACCCTCGCCGTGTACCAGGAGATACTCGGAGCGTGAAGGTCTCGGCCGTCATCGTCTCGCATGGCCACGCCCGCGAGCTCGAGAGCTCGCTTCCCATGCTCGTGCCGCAGGCCGACGAGACGGTCGTCATCGCGAACATCCCGGGGTCGGTAGGAGGCGTTCTCGAGGGCGTTCGCGTGCTCGAGAACCCGCGGCCGCTGAGCCTGGCCGCGAACGTCAACGCGGGGATCGCGACGACCGAGGGCGAGTACGTGCTCACCGCAAACCCGGACGTGATGCCCGAGCCGGAGGCGGTCGCGGCGCTCGTCGCCTTCGCCGACACTAATCCGCGGTGCGGGATCGTAGGCCCGCTGATGCGCTGGCCGGACGGGACGTGGCAGCCGTCACGCAGGCGGTTTCCGACCATCCGTGGGACGCTCGTGCGCCGTACGCCGCTTCGAAGCCTGAGGACGCCGTATGAAAAGCAGCGCGACCACTACCAGCTCGACGAGCGCCCGGCCGAGCCCGTGCAGGCGGACTGGATGCTCGGTGCGTTCCTCCTCATGCGCCGAGCGATGCTGGATGCGATCGGTGGCTGGGACGCGGGCTTCCGTCACTACTGCGAGGACATCGACCTCTGCTACCGAGCGCGGGAGGCAGGCTGGGAGCGCTGGTACGTTCCGAGCGCGGTGGTCACTCACGACTACGCCGCCGTGATCGACCGGAGGTTCCTCTCCCGGCACACGCTCTGGCACGCGCGGGGGATGGCCCGCTTCGTGCGCAAGCATCCGGAGCGCCTGCTCGCGCTGTGAAGTACGCCAACCGGGCCGAGGACTGGACCGAGCGCGCCTACGCCGATGCGGCGACGTATCTCGCGCACCGTGCCGATCTCGTCGTGGCGCTAGGCCCAACGCTCGCCACCGGCGACGAGGTGCTCGATCTGGCCTGTGGCGACGGCGGCCTCGGAGAGGTGCTCCTCGAGCGCGGCCTCCGCTACCGCGGCGTCGACTCGACTCCGGAGATGGTGGATGCGGCGAGTCGACGGCTGGGCGATCGCGCTTCCATCGAGCTCGGCGACCTGAACACATACGGGCCGCCTGCACCCGTCGCCGCGACGACGGTCTTCCGGGCGCTCTACTACGCCCGCGACCGTCGTGCGTTCTTCGAGCACGTGGCAGCCTTCACCGACAGGAAGCTCGTCTTCGACGTGAACCCGCGCCAGTACCGGGTCGAGGATGTGCTCGGCGACCTGCGGGCGGCCGGCTTCGCCGACATCGCCCTGCGACCGTTCTTCATGCCGCAGACGATCGCGCTGCCACGTCCCGCAGCGGCAGTTGCGCGAGGGCTCGAGCGGAGCGGCCCGGTTGCGCGGCTGGCTCTGCGCTACCGCTTCACCTATCTCGTCGCGGCTTCGCGCTAGCGGTCGAAGAGCGGCTGGAACCCCGCGGTGAACACCGCGCCGAGCTGACGCCGGTCCGAGTGATTCGGGTCGAGGTCATGAGGAGAGAAGGTCGGCGTGATCTCCACCTCGATGCGCCACGGGCCGTTCGGCGCCGCGAGCCGGAAGCCGGTCGCGGTGCACTGAGTCACGGTCTTGGTCTGCTCCTGTGTGACCTCCGAGATCGCCGGCTGGTTGTCGGGCCCGATCCCGAGCGGTCCGATTCGAACCGTCGCCTTGCCGGGTGCGCCGCCCGAGCACCAGGCGACTCGCGAGAGATTGACCGTTGCGAAGCCAGGCCCGTCGCGCGACGTGTCGAAGCGGTTGTACGACGCCTCTGCAATCCCGTTGCCGTCGGTGTCGGCGATCCAGCCGTCACGGTCGATGCCGTTCACGCCGGAGGCGAGCCGGAGCGGCTCCCGGCCGACGTCGTACAGGATGTAGGGGCCCATTCTCTTGACGACCGGCGCCTGCAGCTCGACCCCGTTCAACGTCAGCGCGTAGTCGGTCTCGGGCGACGGAGTCAGCGTGCCGTCGGCGCTCGCGAGGTCGGGGGTGAGGATCGCTCCCGGACCAGGAGCGGTTCCGTCTGTGCTCCACACCTTCTTGACCGAGCGGTTGAAGAACTCGGTGAGGTAGACGCCGGTGGGGTCGTCGGTCATCTGCTGGCCGAGGACGACGACCGAGCCCCCGCCCGTCGCGCGGTCGACCCAGTCGTACGGCGCCGGCAGGTTGTCCGCGATCTGCCGTGCGAGGCGGCGCTCTCCCTCGGCTGCGTACACCTCGGCCGTGAGCGTCCACGCGAAGACGGCGACCGCCGCAGTCGCCGCGACCGCGGTGAAGACGTACGAACCACGACGGAGATACCGAAGCGCGACGAGGATCCCGACGGAGACGAAGCACGCGGCGAGCAAGGTGCTCTCGATCCGTCCCTCGGGCCAGCCCCACTCGCGGTTCAAGAACGCCGGCAGCGAGAGCCCGTGCGCCTCGTAGTAGGGATAGTTGTCGAGCCGCAGCGGCACCTCCCTGACGACGTACACGGTGAACACCGTCGCGCCCGCGATCGCCCAGCCTCGCCCGACCCCACGGACGAACGCGAGCGCGGTCGCGGCGAAGAGGATCGGGCAGAGGTAGATCAGGTTCCGCTCGACGACGAGGGTCGAGAACGTGATCGAGATCTGGGCGCCCTTGATGCCCGCGTACGCGACGAACACGACGAGGGCGAAGACACTCGTGATCACGAACGCGCGCGTCTTGGGATCGGTCGCCTCGCCTCGCGGACGTGCGAGTGCCGCGACGCCGGCGAGCAGCGGAAGCACCCCGATGCCGATCGCGAGAGCGCCCGACGCCCAGGCGGCGTGCTCGAGGATGCGCTCCGGATACGCGCCTGTCGTGTCGCGCCAGCTCTTCGAGAGATGACCCAGGAGCGCGGACGCGCCGACAGCGGCCCCGACTCCGAGCGTGACGAGGCCGACCCAGTCCCAGCCCGAGAACGTCGCGCGCCAGCGAAGCGATCGTTCCGACTGCCAGCAGAGCCAGAGGAGGCCGAGCACGAACAACGCGAAGAGGATCGAGAGCTGGGTTCGGGTCAACATCGCCGCCGTGCACGCGAGCAGCGCGAGGCCGGCGCGCCCCCACGTCGGGTCGACGTACACGCGGGCGATCAACCAGAGCGCCAGGGTCGCGAGCGGATAGGCCAGCGGCTCCTCGACGAGGATCGGCGAATACGCAAGCGCCGGCACGATCGTTGCGCCGCCCGCCGCGGCCAGCGCGTACCAGGGCGGAACGACCAGCCGAGCAAGCGCGTAGGCGGGGAAGACCGTCGCGGTCATGGCCAGCACGAGCAGAAGCTTCGCCGCCGCGTAGCCGGTCGCCGCCGAGCCGATCCACCACACGGGCGCCAGAAAGTAGGCGACGAGCGTTGCGAGGCCGTAGGGATCCCCGCGTCGGGCGGCTTCGCCGGTCTCCGCGATCGAGCGCGAGAGCCACGCGAGCTCGATCTCGTCGCTGTAGATCGTCGGAACCGGGTGCCGGGACGCCTGCCACGCGTACAGCGCTGCCAATCCAAAGTAGAGGGTCAGCAACGGAATCGCCGCCAGCAGACGGTCGGATGCGCCACGGCGCTGACTCATGGAATGGTCGCCTCGACCGGTGCGGGGGTCGTGAACTCGGTGACGCGTCGGACGATCCTGCAGGGAACACCCGCCTCCTTCGCAGCGCGCACGACCGCGTCGAGCCGCTCCCGGGGCGCATCGGGGATCGTGACGAGCACTTCCTCGGCCCGAACCGCGGTGATTGCCCTCGGCGCCTCGTCGAGCCCGCCGAGCACGCTGACTCCCAGGATCCGCCGCCGACGCACGCGGGGATTGTCGTCGAGGAATCCGAGCACGCGCGCCTCATGGGTGTCACGCAGCTCGCGCGCGAGCCCTCGGCCCGCGTGTCCCGCTCCGACGATGAGAACCCTCCGCCGGTGGTGTCGGCGGCCGCGCGCCTCCGGCAGCAGCCGCAACGTCAGCCGGGAGGCTCCGACGAGGAGCGTGCAGAGAACCGCGTCCACGACGAAGACCTCGACCGCAGGAAACGGTCCGATGTCTCGCAGGGCTACGAGCACGAGGAAGGCGACGACCGCAGAGCCGACGCAACCGACCGCGATGGGCAGAACGTCACGTGCGGTCGCGAAGCGCCACACGCGCCGGTAGACGCCGAGTGCGACGAAGAAGACGTACCGGGTGGCGAGCAGGATCGGGAGCGCGGCGAGGAAGACGGAGCGTTCGAACTCGCTGCCGAGACCCCCGATCACGAGGACGTACGCCGCGAGGAAGGTTGCGCAGATGACGACGAAGTCGACGACGACCTCGACGAGGCGGCGCGGCTCGAACACGAGCGCCTGCCACAGGGAGACCTCCGAGGCGGCGTCGCCTCGGCGCGAGCGTTCCTCGAGGTCGCTCAGGAAGCTGCCGAACTGCACGAGCAGGACGAAGGTGAGGAGGACGCCGAAGGCGGTGAGACGACTGTTGTCCAGCACGTTGTACGCGAGGGCGGTGGCGCCGATAGCGCCGGCGACGAGCGCCAGGAGCAGGACGGCGTTCGCCTCCGAGAGCCCGTAGTAGACGAGGCGGTGGGACGTATGGTCGCGGCCTCCCTGACTCACCGGTCTGCGCTGCCCGAGCCGGACAAGGGTGACGAACGTGGTGTCGAGGATCGGAATGGCGAGGATCAGCAGCGGGAGCAGCACCGTCGCGACGGTCGTCCCCGCCACCGTCCAGCTCGAGGCCAGGGCGAACGACGCCAGTGCGAATCCGAGCACCTGGCTCCCCGAGTCGCCCATGAAGACGGAAGCGGCGCGTCCGGGCCTCAGGTTGAAGGGAAGGAATCCGACGCAGGCCAGCCCGAGAGCCAGCGAGAGCACGAGAACGGTCTCGCTCGGGTGCTCGGTCAGCGCATCGATCGCGAAGTACGCACAGGCGATCGTGGCGAGCGTGGCTGCGAGCCCGTCCATGTTGTCGAGCAGGTTGAAGGCGTTCGTGATCCCGACCAGCCAGAGGATCCCGATGCCCCACGCCAGACGTCGTTCTCGACGATCTCCACCTGCAGCCCGCTCGCGAGCGCGATCACCGCGGCCCCGATCTGCGCGGCAAGCTTGACCAGCGGGCTCAGGTGGCGAAGGTCGTCGAGAAGACCGGCTACGAAGAGCAGCGAGATGCCGACCAGAACGCCTCCGAGCTCTCCGCTCCACTCGACGGCGCCGATTGCGAGCGCGAGCCCGACGGCGGCGATGAACCCGGCGAAGATCCCGACCCCGCCGAACGTCGGCGTCGCCTGCGCGTGCCAGCGCTCGCCGCTCGGGTGCGCGACGAGGCGCTCGCCGAGCGGCGTGCGCAGGAGGGCCCAGAGAACCGCGAAGGTGACGGGGAACGCGGCGATCGCGACGATCGCATCCACAGCCTGCAAAGGGTAGTGGAGCCACCAGCCGCCCTACACTCCTTCTCCATAACCGTTTACGCCGACGTAATCCGCTATCGCGAGCTCTTCGGGAGCCTGTTTCGCCGCGATCTCCGTGCCAAGTACCGCGGCTCGGTCCTCGGGCTCGCGTGGTCGCTCCTGCACCCGCTCGTCTTGATGGCGGTGTATCTGCTCGTTTTTTCGCTCCTCTGGCGGGTCGCCGAGGTGGGGAGCGGCGACTACTGGCTGTTCCTGCTCTGCGGTCTGCCCGCCTGGGTCTTCTTCGCAACGGCGGCGCAGGCGTCGTCGCGAAGCCTGCTCGAGAACGCGAACCTCATCCGCAAGGTGCGCTTTCCGCGCCAGCTCGTGCCGCTCTCGATCGTCGCCACCCATCTCGTCGGCTTCGCCGTGATGCTCGTCGTGGTCGTCGTCCTGAGCCTGCTTCGGATCCCCGAGGCGCGTGACACGGTGTGGCTCGCGTTCCCGTTGGGCGCGCTCTTCGCGTGCATGGTCGCCGGAGTCGCGCTCGCGATCGCGTCGCTGAACGCGCTCTTCCGTGACGTCGAGCACCTGCTGACCGCGCTGCTCCTGCCCTGGTTCTTCCTGACCCCGATCCTGTACAGCCTCGACCAGCTGCCCGGTGTGGCCGACTACCCGGCGGCGGAGTTCGCGATCCACTGGGTGAACTTCCTCACGCCACCGATCGAGGCGATGCGGGACGTGCTCTTCTACGGCGAGCTGCCGGCGCTCTCGGAGACGATCTACGTCGTCGTCGCGGCAGCCGTCGCGCTGGCGGTGGGGTCGTTCGTCTTCAACCGCTCGGACGATCGGATCGCGGTCGAAGTCTGACCACCGCTCGACCCTCGAAGAGCGCGTCCGCGGCGGAGAACGACGGCAGACCTTCGTGGGCCTCTGGCCCGAAGCCCGCAAGGAGGGAGGGCAGCAAGAGCGGCTCGGTGAAGCGCGGGTTCCGGCCTCCGCCGGGAGCCCAGGGAGCGAATCGGCGCCGCTCGCCCCGCGACACCTCGAGCGCGGGGCCGACCGCAGCGTAGCCCTCCTCGTGGGCGTCGAGCAGCAAGCGCGACCAGTCGAGAGCGGGGATGGCCCCTGGGACGAGGTGCGCGAAAGCAAGAGCGTTCTCCGAAACGAGCGGCTCCTCCTGGGCGGCCAGAGCTGAGTCCAACTCCGGGTCCGCAGCACCGTGCAGGACGACCTGGAGCCGCCGCTCCCCGATCCGCGGGCTCACCTCCACCGGAATGTCGAGCGGCGCCGATCCAACCTCCTCGAACCAGAAGCGGAACTCCTCGACGAGGTCGAACGCGAGCCGGTAGCTCCCGTGGGGGCGCGGCGCGACGACCGCTACGTCGAGCTCCACGTCCTCGCCCGGCTCGATCACTCTCGGCAGCGGCGCTCGGACACCGTCCCACACGATCGGGTTCCCGAGCGGGTCGAGCCAGTGGTACGCGAGCTGGACTCCTTCCTGCCCGCGCGAGCGCCACGCAGCCGACCCTGCGTTCTCGAGCCGCACGCGTGCCCGTCCCTCGGCGCCTGCCCGGGCGTCGTCGAGCTCGTAGGCCAGCCAGCGGACGGCGAGCGGCCCCACGGGCACGGCGTGCTCGCCGACTCGTTCCATCCCGAGGGCTAGTCTAGGTCGCAGGATGAACACCGGCGAGATCACCGTCGAAGGCGTCTCGCGGCGGTTTCGCATACGGGCTCGGGACGCCCGGACCCTCAAGGATCTGTTCATCCAGCGCGGGCAGACGGAGGCGACGGATGTGTGGGCGCTCCGCGATGTGTCGCTCGACGTCGCTCGTGGCGAGGCCGTCGGGCTCATCGGGCGAAACGGATCGGGTAAGACGACGCTGCTGCGTGTCGTCGCAGGGATCATCAAGCCCACGGCCGGACGCGTTCGCGCGGAGGGGCGGATCGGCTCCCTGCTCGAGCTCGGAGCCGGATTTCACCCCGACTTCACGGGGCGCGAGAACGTTTTCCTGAACGGCGCGATCTACGGGCTGCGCCGAGCAGACATCCGGCAGCGCTTCGACGAGATCGTCGCCTTCGCGGAGCTCGAGCACGCGATCGACCGACCGGTGCGGACGTATTCGTCAGGAATGACCGTTCGTCTCGGTTTCGCGATCGCCGCGTTCCTGGACGCGGACGTCCTGCTGCTCGACGAGGTCTTTGCGGTCGGCGACGAGTCGTTCCAGCGCAAGTGCTTCGGCCGCATCTCGCGTTTCAAGCAGGAGGGCGGCACGATCGTGTTCGTCTCGCACGATGCGTCCGCAGTCGAGCGGCTGTGCGAGCGCGCGGTGCTCCTGGACGCAGGGCGCGTCGCATTCGACGGCTCCACGCGCGAGGCGATCGCGCGCTACCGGCGCACCCTGGCGGACGAGGCCGATCCGGCAGAACGCGGCGCCGGGCTGCGGGAGTGGGGATCGGGCGAGGCGACCATCGCGTCCGCTGTGCTGGTCGGACAGGAAGGCGGGCAAAGGCTGCAGTTCCTCTCGGGAGAGCCCTTCGCGCTCTCCGTTGCGGTCACCGCCGCCGACGGCGTCCCGCCCCCCCGGCTCCAGCTGGAGGTTCGCGACGACGCCGGCACCCTCGTGGCCGGCCAGGCGGTGGATCTCCGAGGGCTCGGCTGGGCGGCAGGCAACGGCGAGCGGAGGATCCGCTTCGAGATCGGCTCGCTCCCGCTCGCCGACGGCCGCTTCCATCTCCGGTTGGGTCTGACCGACGAGAGCGGGGAGCACCTTTACCACCAGCTCGATGACGCGCTCGCGTTCGTGGTCTACCCGGCCGGCGAGGAACGGGGAGTCGTCCGTTTTGCAGGGAGCTGGGCGGTGGAGGAGAACTAGCGAGCCGTGACCGCACGCACTTGCCCGAACTGGCCCGAGCTCATGGAGATCGACCCGGACCTGCAGTTCAAGCACTACATGGTCTCCGAGGTCGGGCTTCCGTCCGAGGCGCTGGCACGCATCTCCCACGTCTCACTCGGCGACGTCGAGATCTGCTGCGACATCGAGCACCACGTCTTCAATCCGGCCCACACCGATCCCCAGGTGTCCGTGGCGCTACACGAGACGCACTGGTTCGACGTCCACGAGTGGGCGACGTCCGGCCCGGGCTCGAGCAACACGTCGTCGAACGCCGCCTGACCCGGCCCGCAGCGGCCGAGCCCGGATGGGACGACGTGCCTGTGGAGCGATCGGCGCACTGTTTCCACGCTTGCAGTGCCAGGCACTGTTGAGAACGTCCGCCTGAGTACGCTTTGCTGCGTGCCGACCGTCGTCATCCCTTACCGCGGCGACGCAAAACGGCGCCTACCCCCGGCGATTCGAGCCGCCGCTGCGATAGCCATGCTCGGGGACGTCGTCGCAGCTGCTCTCGAAGTCGGCCCGGTGCTCGTCGTCACCGACGATCCCGTCGTCGTGCCGCCAGGTGTCGAAGTCGTCGCGGATCCAGGGGGAGGGCTGGGGGCAGCGGTCGCCGCAGGACTCGGTCGAGTCGCGGGACACACCCTTGTCGTCAATGCCGACCTCCCCTGCGCCACCCCACGCTCCCTCGAGCGCCTGACCGCCTCCGGTCTGGCACTCGTCCAGGCGGAGGACGGCACTACTAACGCGCTCTCGCTGCCCGATCCGTCCGTCTTCATACCGCTGTACGGGCCCGGGAGCGCCGAGCGCTTTTGCACCCACGCACCGTTCGTCACGGCCGCGATTGCCGAGCTCGAAGCCGATGTCGACACGGCGGACGACCTCCAGCGCTACGCCTCGCTGCTCGGACCGCGCACGCGGTCACTGCTCGCGCTCGCCGCGTGAAGGTCGTCCTCCTCTCGGGAGGGGGCGGCGGCGCCCGTTTCGCTCGCGGTCTTGCGGACGGGCTCGCACCGGGCGACCTCACCGTGGTCGGAAACGTCGCAGACGACCTCGAGTTCCTGGGCCTGCACATCTCGCCCGATCTCGACAGCCTCCTGTACACGCTCGCGGGTCTCATCGAGCGAAGCGCGGATGGGGTCGCAAGGACGAGAGCTGGAACGCGCTCGCCTCGGCGAGAGCCTGGGGAGGCGACGACTGGTTCCGGCTCGGCGATCTGGACATCGGGCTCCATCTCGTGCGCACCGAGTTGCTCCGCGACGGGATGGCCCTTTCGGACGTGACCGCCCAGTTGCGGGAGAAGGTGGGCGTGGACGCGCGCATCCTCCCGGCGAGCGACGACCGGCTTCGCACCTACGTCCACACGCCCGCTGGGCCACTCATGTTCCAGGAGTGGTTCGTCGCGCGGGCGCACGAGGACGAGGTCGACTCCGTCAGCTACGAGGGCGCCGAGGGGGCCACAGCCGCCCCGGGTGTGCTCGAAGCGTTCGCCGGCGCAGACGCGATCGTCATTGCTCCGAGCAATCCGTACCTCTCGATCGGGCCCATCCTGGCCGTGGACGAGATTCGTGCCGCCATCGAGTCACGCGCTGTCCGCTGTGTCGCCGTGAGTCCGCTGGTCGGAGGCAAAGCGGTCTCCGGACCCGTCGACCGTATGCTCTTGCGCATGGGTGGCGGCACCACACCGGCCCATGTGACGGACTGTTACTTGGGTCTGATCGACGCACTCGTCATCGACGAGACGGACGCCCCGGCCGAAGCAGCCGAAGCGATCGAAGCAGATGTCGAGCTGGTGGTGACCCGGACGCTCATGTCCGACCGTGATGCGGCTCGCCGTCTTGCCAAACGGGTTCTGGAGACAGCGTGCGGATAGCGATCGTCGGAGGCACCGGGCCGTTCGGATCCGCGCTCGCGGTGCGCTTGCGCGAGGATCACGAGATCGTCCTCGGCTCGAGAGACGCCGCCCGCGCCGAAGAGGAGGCAAGAGAGCTCGGCGTCGAAGGCCGGACGAACGGCGACGCCGTTCGCACGGCAGATCTGATCGTCCTCGCGACGAAGGCGGAGGCCGCCCTCGACACCGCGCGAGCGCTGCGTGAGCTGATCGGCACCACACCGGTGCTTTGCGTGGCGTCGGAGCTTCGCTTCACCTCCTCGGGTGTTCTTCCGACACGCGAGGCCGCGTCGTTGGCAGAGAGGATCCAGGCCGAGCTCGATTGTCCGGTCCTCGCAGGGCTGCATTCGCTCGCAGCGCAAACTCTCGCTTCGGCCGAGCCCCCCGACGAGGACGCGTTCGTCTGCGGGGACGACGCAGACGCGAAGATTCGCGCGCTCGAAGTCGCCGAGCAACTGACCTCGGGGCGTGCGCTCGACGCCGGTCCGCTGGCGAGTGCGCGCGCGCTCGAGGGCATGACGGCGGTGATCGTGAATCTGAACAAGCGATACCGCGGGCACGCCGGCCTTCGTGTCAGCGGCCTCCCTTGACCGGTGAGCTCCACGTCATCCCGCTGCGGGGAATCCCGGAGCTCGAGAACGGGGATGATCTGGGTGCACTGGTGATCGAGTCGGGGAAGCGCGCAGGAGGGCTCGCTCCGGGCGACGTCGTCGTCATCGCGCAGAAGGCGGTCTCGAAGGTGGAAGGACGTGTGCTGCATCTCGACGAGGTCCAGCCGTCGGAGCGCGCGCGGGAGCTCGCCGGCGCGGCCGACGCACGCCGCATCGAGGTGATCCTCCGGGAGAGCCGCCGGATCGTGCGCTCGAGGCCGCCGGCGCTCATCATCGCCGAAACGCGCCACGGGTTCGTGTGCGCCTCGGCGGGCGTCGACCAGTCGAACGCGAAAGGGCCGAGCACGCTGATCCTGCTCCCTCTCGATCCGGACGCCTCCGCGCAGCGCCTGCGCGAGAGGATTCGCACGGGCATCGGCGTCGACGTCGGCGTCATCGTCAGCGATTCCTTTGGACGTCCCTTCCGGCGCGGCACGACCGATGTCGCGCTCGGCGTGTCGGGGGTCCTTCCCCTTCTCGATCTGAGAGGGCGACGGGACTCGACCGGATACGAGCTGCACGCGACCGAGATCGCCGTTGCCGACGAGATCGCCGGCGCGGCCGAGCTCGTCATGGGCAAGACCGACGGAGTGCCAGGAGCGATCGTGCGCGGGCTCGAGCTCGCAGGCGAGGGCAGCGGACAGGACCTGCTCATGCCCGGCGAGCGCGATCTCTTCCGCTAGTCGCTCGACTAGACTCGGTCCGTGCGCACGTACGCGATCTGGGGAACCGCGACGTCCCCCGCTCATCAGGAGTGGGTCTCGACGATCGGCAAGCAGTTCGAGAAAGACGACTTCATCCGGGTCGACGACGTCGCCGAGGCCGACTTCGTCCTCAACATGTTCGATCCGGCCGATCCGAAGGCATTCAGGCGCGCCTCCCGCGGGACGTACTCTGCGGCGTTCTACGAGCTCCCCGATGCGCCCGAGGATGCGCTCAAGGAGAGCTACCCGATGCTCGTCCGCACGCTCTCCAACGTCGTCCTCTTGCGCGTGCCGGGCAAGGGCGTCTGGTTCACGACCATGGAGCGCGGCACGTACCACGTCGCCGACGACCCGGAGGAGATCTACGAGCGTCTCGAGCCGCTCGCAACCTCGAGGCTCGTCATCGACAACGAGTGGATCCCCGATCTCGAGCCCGAGCTCTGGGACGGAGACGAGGTCACGGCGGACATCGGCTCGGCCGGTCGCCGCCTCGACGAGCTCGACCTCCTGCCCTCACCCTTCCCGGTCGAGGAGTACCTCTCGGGTCGAGATCTCCGCCATGTCATGCGGCTGTACTCGGTGGGCGGGCTCTCGTACGGAAATCTGTCCGCCCGAAAGGACGAGACCCGCTTCTGGATGAGCGCATCCGGAGTCGACAAGTCGAAGCTCGAGGACGTCGGACGCGACATTCTCATGGTCAAGGACTTCGACGACGAGCGGGGGATGATCGTTCTGAGCGTTCCGCCGGGCATCGAACCACGACGGGTCTCGGTCGACGCGATCGAGCACTGGATGATCTACCAGGCGCATCCGGAGGTCGGTGCGATCCTGCACGTACACGCCTGGATGGAAGGCATCCCCGCGACCGATGTGAACTACCCCTGCGGAACCCAGGAGCTCGCGATCGCCGTGGCGGACCTGGTCGCGCTCGAGCCGGATCCCGCGCATGCCGTCATCGGGCTTCGAAACCACGGCCTGACCTGCACCGGCGACAGTCTCTCCGAGGTGCTCGACCGCGTTGCGCCGAAGGTTCTGCGACAAGTCCCGATGACGTAGCCGTCTCCGGGCCGGCGTCAGGGAAATACATCTCGGGTTACACCTCGAGACGAATGGTCGTCCCTCGAACGGGGGAGTAGCGTTTCGGCCATGATCGACCTGGCCACACGGAGGGAACCCGCACCGATCACCGAGCGTCAGCGCGAGGTTGTCATGCTGATCGCAGCCGGCTGTTCCAACGACGAGGTCGCAGCTCGTCTTGGGATCTCCCCCAGAACCGCCAAAGCGCATTGCGATGTGCTGCGCCAGAAGCTCGGCGTGAAGCGAAGGCGACAGATCCCAATCGCCTATCGGCTGCTGACCGGAGACGATCCGCTGTCCGAAGAGCATCGCTGGGGCTTGGCGGCGAGATCCCACCGCTGACTGGGCGCCGCGACAGTGACGACTCCCGCTGTCGCGGACGCCCAGTCTTTGGCCTGACGATGTTAGGGTCGGAGCGGGGAGCAAGGACTTCGGGCTATGGCAAGCACTGCGACAGCAGGCGTCCGTCAACGCCGCCGAGTTATCCAGCGGCCTCGTTTGCTCGCGCTGCTCGACGAATCGAAGACGTCGGTCAAGACGCTCATCGCTCCCGCCGGGTACGGGAAGACCACCCTCGCCGAGCAATGGGTTCAGGCGAATGGCCGTCGAGGCGGCTGGTACACGGCACGTCGATCGTCGACGGACGTCGCGGCGTTGGCTCTCGGACTGGCTCGAGTATCGACCAGTCTCGTCACCGGCTGCGACGAGCGGCTGCGCGAGCATCTTCGCGCGCTTTCCGGCTCGACGGCGAAGGTCGATGTTCTTGCAGAAATCCTCTGCGAGGACTTCGCAGGCTGGCCGAGCGACGGCTGGCTCGTCATCGACGACTATCAGGAGATCTGCGCATCGGAGGAAGCGGAGCATCTCGTCGGCGCCGTAGCGGCAGCGCCCGTCCAGCTCCTGATCGCCTCCCGCCAGCGGCCGTCCTGGGTCACAGCCCGCCGGATCCTCTACGACGAAGTGCTCGAGCTGAACCAGACCACGTTGGCGATGGACGCCCATGAAGCCGCGCAGGTGTTGGCCGGACGCAGCGCGCCGTCAGCCGCGGGTCTCGTCGCGGTGGCGAACGGGTGGCCGGCCGTGATCGGACTCGCGGGAGTCTCCAACGTCGACCTCGAGGACTCCGAGCAGCTTCCCGAGTCGCTATACCGGTTCTTCGCCGAGGAGGTGTTCGCGTCGCTGGACGACGACGTGAAGGCCGGACTGGCGACGCTGGCGGTCGCGCCGATTCTCGACCGCGGGCTTGCCGGCGAACTGCTCGGCTCGGAGAGAGCGAGCTACGTATGTGCCGCCGCGCTCGAAGTGGGAATTCTCGTCGAGCGGTCCGGAGCTTAAATCGAGCTGCATCCACTCGCCCGCTCGTTTCTCGAGGAACGGTGCGCTCAGATCGGCTTGCTTCCGGAGCCAGACAGCGTTAGGCAAAGACCTCGAGCATTACATCGCCCGAAGAGAATGGGACGCCGCGTTCGACGTCATCGCCCGAAATCGCCTGGGACAAGAGCTTGAGCGGCTCGTTCTCGAGGCGCTAGACGAGCTGCTTGATACAGCTCGTCTGCAGACGATCGAGGCGTGGTGCGGGTTCGGCTCAGGTCTTGGTCTCGAGCTCCGGCCTTTTCACTTGCGCGATCGGAGGTCGCTCTCCGGCGCGGGCATCTCTCGGAGGCGCAGGTTCACGCCGAAGCTGGCTAGCAAGCGAAGACTCCAAGTTGAGGTTCCGTGCTCTGTCTTGGCGGGCCGAGCGGCGCACATCGCCTCAGAGAGCAGGAGGCGCTAGAGCTTTACCGGCGTGCGGAGTCGATCGCGTCTAGCGAGGCGGCTCGCCGTGACACGCTTTGGGGTCAGCTCTTGTGCTCGATAGAGCTTGAGTTCCGGAAGCCACTGAGAAGATGCGAACTCTAGTCGCGGGTGTTTCACGCTTCGATGCTAGGGAGTCCTGCAGTCGGCCACATACGGACTCGGTTACGCAGTAAGTTCGGGCATTATCGACCTCGCGCGGCGGATGCGTATATGAGTTGCTCCCCTCTGTGGACGATCCCCTAATCGTATCTTCGTTCCAGAGCGTCTACTCGTACCTCCTGGGGCTTGCTGCTCGATACGAAGATGCGCTCAGAGTTTCCGAGGAGCTTCTGAGCACGGCCGACAGTATCGACTCGACTTCGCGATTCCCTACGCTTTGACTTCCACCGCTGTCGCGCTGGCGGGCATTCGAGATTGGCAGCAAGCGAGTAACTGTGTGAACGAGGCGCTTTCACGATCTCGCAGAACCCGCGACGTCTCCGGACAGCAGCATTGCTTCACGGCATACATGCGAGTTCTGGCGCAGCAGCACAATTACCGGTTCGCCCTGACGTTCGAGATTCCATCACTTCGGTCAGCTCCTCCCGCAATTCGCGCTGAAGTGCTGCTCTCGCGTGCTCTCGTCCTCGCATGCGTAGGGCGCGTTGACGAAGCTCAAGCGTTCGCCGTCAAGGTCGCCGGGTCTACGCGCGCAGTCGAACCCATAGTGCTCGCAGCCAGTGTCGCGGCCGTTGCGGCGCTGAAGCGTGGTGACTCGGATGTGGTGGAACGAGTCTTGCATCTGGAGGACGTCGCGTTTGAAACCGGGGCCGTCGATGTTCTCGTCACCGCCTACCGGTCTGCTCCGGAACTTCTGCCCTTGCTGCTTCGGGCCTCCCGGGAAGCCGAGCGGGTAGGCCTCCTCATCCAACGTGCAAGGGACGAGGATCTTGCAATCGCGGCAGGACATCCCATGCGCGACGAAAGTGATCCTAAAGCGGCGCTCTCAGGGCGTGAGCGGGAGGTCTACGATCTGCTTGGACAGCGACTTACGAATCTTCAAATCGCGCAACTCCTGTTCATCAGCGAGGGCACTGTGAAGGTTCACGTGCATCACATCTTCGACAAGTTGGGTATCCGTTCACGTACTGCGATCGCTGTCCAAGCAGCATTGGAGCGATCGGATCAGGCGACTTCGGCAATGGAGGAGGATGTAGCTCGGCGACTCGTAGGTGCTCTGTGCGAACTCCCTGAAGTCCGGTCTCTTTGCGAGCCGATAGTCTTCGTCGGCACTCGCAAGTATGGCTTCGAAGGCTGCGACGACTGCGGTGTCAAACTGGCTGTCGACCGCTTGAGCCAGCCGGAGGCGCGCGACTCGACTGGGCATTGCGTCGCGGTACGGCCGATCGGATGTCATGGCGTTGTACGCGTCGGCGACGGCGATGATGCGTGAGACCAGTGGGATCGCGCCTTCGCTGAGTCCGTCTGGGTAACCCTGACCATCGATGCGCTCGTGGTGAAACCTTACGACCGTCGCTATTTCGGAGTATTCGTCGACATGGCCAAGGATCCGTTCTCCGATTGCCGAGTGTTCCTGCATCTGCCGCCGCTCGTCGAGCGTCAGCGCGCCGGGTTTCTCAAGGAGTCCAGGAGGAAGCCCGATCTTTCCAATGTCATGAACGAGTCCG
Source organism: uncultured Actinomycetes bacterium (assembly GCA_963830035.1). Lineage (GTDB taxonomy): Bacteria > Actinomycetota > Thermoleophilia > Gaiellales > Gaiellaceae > GMQP-bins7. The sequence goes on from CAWHKX010000004.1 coordinate 650,576, forward strand.
CAAAGGTAGGCGTGTTCCTGAACCTCAGATGGAAGTCCCATACGTCGCGCGACGTCTCGTGAGTAAATCGCGACCGCCGCCGAGTGACCGGCTGTGTAGCGATCCCGAGCATCCAGTGTGGCGATCAGCGCCGCGGCGAATTGAAGGTTCGCGCGTTCGAGCGTGTCGTTCGCTGTTGACAGATCCGCAGAGAGTTGGCGCTCAGTCTGATACAGCGCATAGAGACGCTGTGCTGCCATTGCCGGGACAAGGAACAAGGCTAGTGTCCATGGTGACACCTCGAGGTACATGAATCCGAGAAGTGCAACGATCGGCGCGTAGAGCGGAGGCACGAGCACGAGGAGAGGGGTCAGGGTTCGAGCCGTGCTACGAATCGATCCTCCGCGGACAGCCGCTGTCAGCATTGCGAAGACGATGTCGATTGTCTCGCTTACGAGAGCGCCGACCAAAGTCGCGGCGATCAGGCCCCCAAACAACGACGGTACTAGTGCAAGAGTGGCTTGAGCGGCGAGGCCAGTCAGTGCACCGCCGATGAAGCGCGTACTTGTGTACGTCGCCCACTTGAGTCTGGGCGCTCGGTCGTTGATCCCCACGCGAAACCAACTCCGAATCGCCAAGCATTGAGGCTCCGCCAACAGTGGCCGCTGCGAGAGGTCCGAAGAGCACCGCGGCAAAGATCATCGGTAGAGCCGAGATCGATTGTTCATCCGTCTTAGTGAGGCGGATGCTCACACGCTCGGCCACCGCAGCAACTAGCGCGAGGACGAGCACCGTGATCGGCGCCTCCAACGTGTAGCCGGCGCCGATCAACATCGCAGCCGTCGCGCTAGCCGACGAGACGAGGGACAGGACATAGATCAAAGTCCGGCGCTGCGGGTGGCGAGGAAGGTTCCGCAACCCTTGCACTATCCCTCGAATGGGGTATACGATGGTTTTGCCGTCAGTTCCCGAATGAGGAGTTTGTCTATGCATGATCAAGCCAAGCACTGGTAGAGCTGCCTCATCGTCAGTTCTCCAGCGGGTACAGGCATCCCTCTTTCGGGGTGATAACGCCCGCAAAAGCGATCCGCAGCAGGAAACGGATGCGGATGGTTCGTTGTGTAGCTACGCAATGAGCCCACGCCGGAAGCCGACAGCTACGGCGTGGGCTCTACTGCGCGCTTGAAGCTTCGCCAGCAGATGGCGGACGTGTGACTTGACCGTCTCCTCCGAGAGGAAGAGACGCTCTCCGATCTCGCGATTCACCAGCCCGTCTGCGACGAGCTGAAGAACCTCGATCTCCCGCGCGGTCGGATCCTGCCCGACTTCACGCGTCGAGGGGGCGGTGAACGGAATGACCGAGCCGTGCCGGCGCGAGCTGCGGCGTGCCGCAGCCGCCTCGAAGCGGCGGCTGTGGTCCCGGTAGCGGTCGAGGATCTCCTTACGCTCGGCGGCGTCCACGCATCCGGTATCGGCGCTGCTGCCGACCCGCTTTAGGACGTGCTGACCGGATTCGCTCGAATGGGGGAGTCCTTGGGCACCGAAGTGGGGGAGGCCGGCGCGATCCGCCCCGCCTTGATGTCCTCGGCGTAGTGGCAGGCGACGAGGTGCCCGTCCAGCGAGCGGAGCAACGGCTCGTCCTCGGCGCAGCGCGTCGGCTGCACGAACGGGCAGCGCGTGTGGAAGCGGCACGCGACCGGCGGGTTGGCGGGGCTCGGCAGGTCCCCTTCCACGCGAATCGCCTTGCGGCGTCTCTCGACGCGCGGATCCGGGATCGGGATCGACGAGAGCAGGGTGATCGTGTAGGGATGGAGCGGGTTGGCGTAGAGGTCGTCGGCCGGAGCGACCTCGACGATCTTCCCGAGGTACATCACCGCGATTCGATCGGAGATGTGGCGGACGACCGCCAGATCGTGCGCGATGAACAGATACGTCAGCCCGAACTCGGTCTGGAGCTCCTCCATCAGGTTGATGATCTGCGCCTGGATGGAGACGTCGAGCGCCGAGACCGGCTCGTCGCAGATCAGGAGCTCCGGGTTGAGCGCGAGCGCTCGCGCGACCCCGATGCGCTGCCTCTGGCCGCCGGAGAACTCGTGCGGGTAGCGACCGACTGCGTCCGGCGGCAGGCCGACCAGGGAGAGCAGCTCTCGAACGCGCGCACCCGTCTCGGACCGGCTGGAGATCGAGTGGATGCGCAGCGGCTCGCCGACGATCCGGCCGACTGAATGACGTGGGTTGAGGGAGGCGAACGGATCCTGGAAGACCATCTGCATCCGCCGCCGGAGCGGTCGCAACTCGCTCTCCTTCGCGTGCGTGATGTCCTGCCCGTCGAAGATGACCCGACCGTCGGTCGGCTCGTATAGTCGAAGGATCGCCCGGCCGAGGGTGGACTTACCGCAGCCGGACTCGCCGACGAGCCCGAGGGTTTCTCCCTGATCGATCTTGAACGAGACGCCGTCGACGGCCTTGATGTCGCCGACGTGGCGATCGAGGACGATCCCGCTCGTGATCGGGAAGTACATCCTCAGCGAATCGACTTCGAGGAGGCTCACACAACGCTCTCGAGCTGTCGCTGCCACTCGTCGGCAGCCACAGGGTTGAAGCAGGCGATGCGATGCCCAGGCTCGACCGGCTCGAGCCGAGGAAGCACCTCGGTGCAGATCTGAATGCGATTCGGACACCGTGGAGCGAACGGGCACGAGTCGGGCGGGCTCAGCATGTTCCGCGGCGAGCCCGCGATGGGCTGCAGCGCTTGCCTCCGCGCAGTGTCGAGCCGAGGCACGCTTCGCAGCAGACCGTAGGTGTACGGGTGCTGGGGTGACGCGAAAACCTGGTCGACCGAGCCGGTCTCCACGAAGGTCCCGGCGTACATCACGTGAACGCGCTCGCAGATTCCCGCGACCACTCCGAGGTCGTGAGTGATGAGGATCAGCGAAGTGTCGCGCTCGGAAACGAGCTCGCGCAGCAGATCCAGGATCTGGGCCTGGATCGTGACGTCGAGCGCGGTCGTCGGTTCGTCGGCGATGAGGAGCTTCGGTTCGCAGGCGAGGGCCATTGCGATCATCGCCCGTTGGCGCATTCCGCCCGAGAACTGATGTGGATAGTCACCGAGCCGCTGCCGAGCGCTCGGAATCCCGACCTGTTCGAGCAGCTCCGCTGCGCGACGGTTGGCCGGGCGGCGCTCCATATCGAAGTGGATCTCCAGCGCCTCGCGGATCTGGCGCCCGACCGTGAGCACCGGATTCAGCGAGCTCATCGGGTCCTGGAAGATCATCGCGATCTCGCGGCCGCGGATCTTTCGCAGTTGGTTGTCGTCGAGCTTCAGCAGATCTCGACCGCCGAAAGTCGCCGTTCCGACTCGTGACCCGACCTGCGCGGGAGAGGATGCCGAGCAGAGCGAGCGAGGTGACGCTCTTCCCGCACCCCGACTCGCCGACGATGCCGAGCGTCTCGCCGGCTGCGACCTCGAACGAGATGCCGTTGACGGCGTAGACGGTGCCGCGGCTCGTCCAGAACTCGACCTTGAGATCCTCGACCGACAGGAGTGGTTCGGGCACGGTCAGCGTCCTCGGAGCTTCGGGTCGAGAGCTTCGCGGAGACCGTCCCCGATGAGGTTGAAGCCGAGCACCGAGATCACGATCGCGATGCCCGGGATGATCGCCAGGTGCGGTGCCGTCTGGAGATACCTGACGGTGTCGGTGAGCATCGTTCCCCACTCGGGCGTGGACGGATCCTGGGGGCCGAGGCCGAGGAAGCCGAGTCCGGCAGCGTCGATGATCGCCGTCGCGAGCGCGAGCGTTGCCGCGACGATGATCGGCGAGATCGCGTTCGGAAGGATGTGGGAGACGAGGATCGTCCGGCGCGGCACGCCGACCGCCCGCGCCGCGAGGACGAAGTCGTTCCCCTTCTGCCCGAGCACCGAGCCGCGCAGGAGCCGCGCGAAGATCGGAACGTTGACCACCCCGATGGCGATCATGATCGAGAAGAGGCCGGGCCCGAGCATCGCCGCGATGCCGATGGCCATGAGTAGCCCTGGGATCGAAAGCATGATGTCCATCAGCCGCATGATCACGCTGTCGGTCTTGCCGCCGAAGAAGCCTGACATCGAGCCGAGAAGAAGCCCGATCGACACTCCGACACTGACCGCGACGACACCGATGAGGAGCGAGAAGCGGGCCCCGTAGACGACGCGCGAGAACTCGTCTCGGCCGAGCTGGTCGACGCCGAACCAGTGTTCTGCCGAGGGTCCGGGACAGCAGCCGTCGGTCACGAGGCTCACGTCCGTTTCGCGCGGGTCATAGGGAGCTATCAGGGGCGCGAAGATCGCCGTGAAGACGAAGAGCGCGACGAGAGCGAACCCGACGATTGCGCCGGGATTTCTGATCAGGCGTCGCCACGCATCGCTCCAGAGCCCGCTCGGGGCCTCGAGCTGGATCTCCGCGCTTTCGAGTTGAGCGACTGACACGGGTCAGCTGACCCGGATTCGAGGGTCGAGAAGGGCGTAGGACACGTCCACGAGCAGGTTCACGATCACGAAGACGATCGCCACGAAGAGGATCCCGCCCTGCAGCACCGGATAGTCGCGGCTCTCGATCGCCCCGGCAAGCCACGTTCCCATGCCGGGAATCGCGAACACCGTCTCGGTGAGGATCGCCCCCGAGAGAAGCAGGCCCGCCTGCAGGCCGATGATGGTGACCACGGGAAGCATCGCGTTGCGGAAGATGTGGCGCCGGTCGACCGTCTGCCAGCTGACGCCCTTGGCTCGCGCGGTGCGGACGTAGTCCTCGTTCTGGACGTCGAGCACCGACGCCCGCGTGATGCGCGCGAGGATGGCGAGCGGGATCGAGCCCAACGCGATCGCGGGCAGGATCAGGTGGGCGGCTGCATCCCAGGCGGCTTCGAAGTTGAGCGTGATGATCCCGTCCAGCACGTAGAAGCCGGTCGGGTGCTCTGCATCGATGAGAACGTCCTGGCGGCCGATCGTCGGTAACCAGCCCAGCTCCACCGCGAAGACGTACTTCAGCAAGATCGCCAGGAAGAACACGGGAATCGAGATCCCGATGAGCGAAGCAACGAGGCTTCCGTGGTCCACCGCGCTGCCGTAGCGTTTGGCGGCGAAGAAGCCTAAGGGCACGCCGAAGGCGACTGCGAAGATCATCGCGGCGATCGCGAGCTCGATCGTCGCCGGGAACCGTCGCCCGATCTCCTCGGTCACCGGACGCCGCGAGGCGATGCTCGTGCCGAGATCCCCGCTCACGAGCTTCTCGAGGTACCTCAAATACTGGACGTAGATCGGCTGATCGAGCCCGTAGATGCGCTCGATCTGCTCGATCGCCTCAGGCGTCGCCCGCTCGCCGAGTAGCGACTCCGCCGGGCCTCCCGGTAGAGCCCTGATCCAGAGGAAGAGGAGGATCGAGAGCCCGAGGAGGATCGGGACGAGCAGCAGCAGCCGGCGGGCGACGAAACGGAGCATCTAGATCGTCACCCGCCGGCTGTCCGCTATGGCACTACTCCTCGGTCTTCGTGGTTTCGGTTTCCGTTTCGGTTTCTCCGCTTTTTTTGTCGCCGCTACCCGTAGCCACCGTGGCGAAGGACTCGCCTCCGACGCCGACCGGGCTCGGAACGAAGCCCTCGATGTCGCTGTCGAAGGCAGAGCGACCTCGCGTGCACGTAGGGGACGCCTGCGGCGAAGGCCATGATCTTGCGGTTGGCCTCCTGGTAGAGCTCCTCCCGCTGAGCCGGATCCGACTCCTCCTCGGCCTGATCGAGCAGGTCGTGGATCTCCGGGTTGTCGAAGCCCCACTGGTCGGTCGGCGCCTGGAAGAACGTGCCGATGAAGTTGTCGGCATCGGCGAAGTCGGCGATCCAGCCGATCAGGTTGAGGTGTCCAGCATTGCCGGCGTTGACAAGACTCACGTAGTCCGGCCGCCATGGCGCCGTCTTTGCCGTCACCTTGAAGCCGGCGGCGTTCAGATCGGCCGCCATGGCCTCGAAGTTCCGCTTCGGGTCCGGCATGTAGTCGCGGCTGACGTCCGTCGGGTACCAGAACTCGATCTCGACCGGCAGCGTCAGGCCCGCCTGTTGCAGCAGCTGCCTGGCCTTCTGCGGGTTGTACTCGTAGATCTGCACGTCATCCGCCCAGCCGACGATCTCCTGCGGCATGAACTGGGTCGCGACAACGCCGCGGCCGCCGTAGAAGGAATCGACGAGCTCCTCGCGGTTGATTGCGTGCGAGATCGCCTGCCGAACCTCGAGCTTGTCCATCGGCGGCTTGGCGTGGTTGATCGTGACCCAGCCGACGTTGAACGGCGGGCGCTCGAGCAGCTGCAGGTTGTCGTCGCCTTCGATCGTGGAGACGTCCTGGGGCTCGACGAGGTCGTAGCCCTGGATCTCGCCCGTCTGCAGCGCCTGGAGGCGAGCCGCGTTGTCGCCGATCGGCCGGAAGATGATCTTCTCGGTCTGCGGCCTGGTCGCCCCAGTAGTCGTCGTTGCGGACGAGCACGAGCTGCTCGCCGACGGTCCAGGACTCGAACTTGTACGGCCCCGTGCCCGTCGGGTGCTCGGTGGAGTACGTGCCGGTAGGCGTGAAGATGCCCTCGTCGTTCTGGGCTCCTGCGTCGGCTTCGAACTCCGTCAGCGCCGTCGGGCTGACGATGTGAATGCTGGGCAGGGTCAGCGTCGAGAGGATCGTCGCCGACGGCCTGGTGAGGTTCAGCGTCACGGTCGACTCGTCGACCGCCTCGCAGCTCTCGTACAAGCTGTCCTCGGGACCGATGCTGCCTTCGGTCGGATTCTTGAAACCGCCGCCGAACCCGAACTGCCAGTAGTACGTCGTCCCCTCGCCCTGGAGCGAAGCGGGGAAGTTGAACCAGCGCTCGAAGTTGAAGCAGACGGCGTCGGCGTTGAACGGCTCGCCGTCGTGGAACGTCACATCCTCGCGGAGGTTGAACGTCCACGCGAGCCCGTCGTCGCTCGTCGTCCAGTCGGTCGCGAGAGACGGAATCACCTCGGACGTGCCCGGCTTGAGCGCGGTAAGGCCCTCCGTCATCTGGTACAGCACTCGGATCGACTCGCCGTCCGAGATCAGCGCGCCGTCGAGCGCAGTCGGATCGGCGGCAGTCCCGTAGACGAGCGTGTCCTCGTCGCCGCCACTGCTACCTCCGCAGCCGACCGCGACCAGCGCGACCATGACGACGGCGCACGCAAGAAGCGGCACCTTCAGTCTTCCCATGTTTCTCCCTTCGCTGAAAATTCGGCGTCTGAGAGGGCAGTATCGCAAGAGACGCGATCCCGGCACGCAAGTTACGCGCCCTGCGAGCAGTCACCTGGCGAATGCAGCCATGGGGGGCCGGGCCTGGCTGAAGCCAGGCCCGCACCGGTAGTGCTTAGGCCGCGAGGCCTGCGAGATCGCGCAGCGCTTCGAGGCGCTTGAGCGCCTGACCCTCGAGCTGCCTGACCCGTTCTCGTGTCAGGTCGAGCTCGTGCCCGATCGCCTCGAGCGTCCACGGCTCGCCCTCGAAACCGAAACGCAGCTCGAGGATCCGCCGCTCACGCTCCGGGAGCGCGTCGAGCGCTCGCCGGATGCTCTGGCGGCGGAGCGACTCCTCGGCCTCGTCGAACGGGTCGGCAGCCTCGCGGTCGGCGAAGAGGTCTCCGAGCTCGCCCTCGTCGTCCGCGCCGACCGTCTGGTTCAGCGAGACCGAAGCATGCGCGGCGCCGAGCGCCTCGTCGACGTGCTGCAGCGGGAGACCGGTGGCCTCCGCCAGCTCCTCCTTCGTCGCCTCACGTCCGAGCTCGACCTCGAGTCGGCGTGCTGCGCGCGAGAGCTTCTGCTGCCGCTCGACCACGTGCACGGGGACACGGATCGTCCGCGCGTGGTTGGCCACCGCACGCTGTACCGACTGGCGAATCCACCAGGTGGCGTAGGTCGAGAACTTGAAGCCGCGCCTCCAGTCGAACTTCTCGACCGCGCGGTTCAGGCCGAGCGTTCCCTCCTGGATCAGGTCCAGGAACGGCACGCCGAGGCCGCGATACCCCTTTGCGATCGACACGACGAGCCGGAGGTTCGACTCGATCATCTTGCGCTTGGCAACGGGATCGCCACGCTCGATGCGCTTGGCGAGGGCGACCTCTTCGGCTGCCGTGAGCAGCTTGTGACGTCCGACGTCGGCGAGGAAGAGCTGGAGGCTGTCGGCCGCGCCGGAGACGGCGCCGGCCTCGTACTGCGGCTTCTCCGCTTCCTTCTCCGCTTCGGCTTCGGGATGCTCGATCTCGATGCCGCGCGCTTCCAGCTCGCGCTGGAGCAGCTCGGAGTCGTCCTCACCGAGGTCGTGCTCGAGCACGAAAGCCTCGATCTCGGGGATCGACAGATGACCCTCGTGCTCTTCGGCGCGCTCGACCAGCGCCTTTACGTGCTCGGACTCGAGCAATTCGATCAGCTGATTCTGCGTCAAGTGGGTTTCAGTCCTTTCGGCGACTCGGAAGAGCAACAAACTTACGGATTGTAGGAAGATTTTTGGGCAGTTTCCAGGGTGCTTCGCGTTCGAGGGGCGTTACAAACTCCCAACGCTCAGTGCCTTCCCGATTATTCCGTTGCCGACACCTCGTCGGTTTGCCGGGAGTCGAGCGCTCGAAGCCCGAGGGCCTCCTCAACCTGAGACGTCGGTCACGCCCAGGCAGTTAGATCATGACCGCCTACGCGGATGGTGCAAACCCCTGAGAGACGTCTTTACGTGCTCTTAGCGCGTCTTTCCGCAAGCAACTCGACTGCGCGCTCCGTCGTGACGGCCTCGACCGTGTCGCCGCGCCGCAAGCTGGCGTTCGTCTCTCCGTCCGTGACGTACGGGCCGAAGCGTCCGTCCTTCAGCACGATCGTACGCCCGGTGCCCGGATCGGCGCCGAGCTCACGGAGAGGTCCGCGCGCTGCGCCCCGACCACGCCTGCGCGGCGGCTCGGCGAAGAGGGCCCGAGCCTCCTCGAGCGTCACCGTGAAGAGCTGCTCCTCGGACTCGAGCGAGCGCGACTCCGAGCCCTTCTTGACGTAGGGCCCGTAGCGTCCGTTTTGCGCGGTCACGTCCTCGTCGTCGAGGGTTCCGACGACCCGAGGCAGAGTCAGCAGGCGGAGAGCGTCGTCGAGCGAGACGCTCTCCGGCGACATCGAGGAAAGCAGCGAGGCTGTTCTCGGCTTCTCCTCCGCGCCTTCGGGCAGGACCTCTGTCACGTACGGGCCGTAGCGTCCCGAGCGCACGACGAGCTCGTGCCCCGTGTCCGGATCCGCTCCCAGTGGGCGGCTGTCGGGCTGCGCGAGAAGCTCCGTGGCCTTCTCCGCGGTCAGCTCGTCCGGGGAGAGGTCGGCCGGGAGACTCGCGCGTGACTCGCCGAGCTCGAGATACGGGCCATAGCGTCCGACCCTGACCACTGCGTCGGTTCCCGGAATCGCGATGGAGTTCACCGCGCGTGCGTCGATCTCGTCCAGATGCTCGGTGACCAGGTGATGCAGTCCCGGCCCGTCCCCGTCCCCGAAGTAGAAACGCGCCAACCACGCGACCCGCTCTTCGTCCCCGGACGCGATGCGGTCGAGGTCGTCCTCCATCCGGGCCGTGAAGTCGAAGTCGACGAGCTGCTGGAAATGGCGTTCGAGCAGGTTCACGACCGCGAACGCGAGGAACGTCGGGACGAGCGCGGTGCCCTTCTTGAACACGTACCCGCGATCGAGGATCGTCGAGAGGATTGCAGCGTACGTCGACGGGCGGCCGATGCCACGATCCTCGAGCGCCTTGACGAGGGTCGGCTCCGTATAGCGCGGCGGCGGGCTCGTCGCGTGGCCCTCGGGCTCGAGCGCGAGCAGCGTGACGTCCTGCCCCTCGGCCAGTTGCGGGAGGCGTCGCTCCTCGTCTTCCTCCGACGGCTCGTCCCGGCCCGGCTCGTAGGCGGCGAGAAAGCCACGGAAGGTGAGCACGGTGCCGGAGGCGGCGAACTCGACGTCTTCGTCCTGCGACGAGCTGGCGCCGATCCGAAGCGACACCGTCTGGCCGCGCGCATCCTCCATCTGGGAGGCGAGCGTTCGCTTCCAGACCAGGTCGTAGAGGGCGTGCTCGTCGCGAGACAGCTCGCGTTTCAGGTCGTCCGGCGTACGGAACGTGTCCCCGGCTGGACGAATGGCCTCGTGGGCCTCCTGGGCGTTTGCCACCGCTCGGCCGTACGCGCGCGGCTTCTCGGGCACGTAGTCGTCGCCGAAGAGCTCACGCACCTGGGCACGGGCGGCGGCGAGCGCCGACTCGGAGAGCGTCGTCGAGTCGGTTCGCATGTACGTGATGTGGCCCGACTCGTACAAGCGCTGGGCGACGCGCATCGTGGTCTGGGCCGAGAAGCGGAGCTTCCTGCTCGCCTCCTGCTGGAGCGTCGCTGTTCGAAACGGCGCTGCCGGGCGGCGCCGATATGGCTTCTCCTCCGACGTCCTGACGCTGAACGCCGAATCCTGGAGACGTTCCGCGAGCCCGCGAGCTTCGGTCTCGTCGAGCCTGACGAGCTCGTCCTCACGAAGGGTGGCGTCCGCGGCGAAGTCGCGACCTTGGGCGACACGCCGTCCGTCGACCGACACGAGGCGAGCGGCGAACGAGCCGGGGTCAAAGGTGGCCCCGATGTCCCAGTAGTCGGCCGAGACGAAGGCGATCCGCTCGCGCTCGCGCTGGACGACGAGCCGCGTGGCGACGGACTGGACGCGCCCTGCGGAGAGCCCGCGCGTGACCTTCTTCCACAGGACGGGCGAGACCTCGTAGCCGTACAGCCGATCGAGAATGCGCCGGGTCTCCTGTGCGTCGACCAGGCGCTGGTCGATCACGCGGGTGTCCTCGAGTGCTCGCCCGATCGCCTCGCGTGTGATCTCGTGGAACACCATCCGCCGGACGGGAACCTTCGGCTTCAGCACCTCTACCAGGTGCCAGGCGATCGCCTCACCCTCGCGATCCTCGTCCGTCGCGAGCAGGAGCTCGTCAGCGTCCTTCAGGTGCTTCTTCAGGTCGGTTACGACCTTTTTCTTCTTGGCGTCCACGACGTAGTACGGCTCGAACCCGTTGTCGACGTCGACACCGAGGGCGCCGAACCGCTTGCGCTCGGCCGCGGGCACGTCCGACGCACGATCTGGGAGATCGCGGATGTGTCCGATGCTCGACTCGACGGCGAAGTCCTTCCCGAGGTAGCCGGCGATCGTCCGCGCCTTGGCGGGGCTCTCCACGATGACGAGTCGCTTACCCATCGGCGCGCACCATAGCGTCGCGGTCGAGCGCCTCAATCCGGCGATACTGGCACGCGTGGCGCCGCCGCCCCGGCCCAGTTGGTTCTACTTCCTCGTCGCCGCCTTGAGCTGGCCGGTGCTGAAGACCGTCTTTCGACATCGCGCCGACGGCACCGAGAACGTGCCTCGGGAGGGTGGGGTGGTGCTTGCCGCGAATCACTCGTCGAACTTCGACCCATGGCCACTCGGGATCCCGCTCTTCCCATCGCGGTACCTGCGTTTCATGGCCAAGTCCGAGCTCTTCTGGTTGCCGCTCGGGAAGATCATCACGGCCGGGGGCGCGTTCCCGGTTCGGCGCGGAGAACGGGACGAGGACGCGATCGCGACTGCGGTGTCCCTCTGCCGGGACGGCCACGCGGTGGTCATGTTCCCCGAGGGCACCCGGCGGCAGAAGGGCTTGCGCAAGAAGCACGAGGCCCGCTGGCACTCGGGCGCCGCCCGCATCGCGCTCGAGGCGGATGTGCCGCTCGTCCCGGCCGGGATCGCGGGAACCGACCGCATCGCTCGGCTGGCGCCGTTACGGGTTCGGTACGGACCCGCCGTCGAGCTGGGAGACCTCGACGGGCTCCCGGCCGCCGAGGGTGCGCAGATCGCGACCGACAGGCTCCAACGCGCCATCGCCGAGCTCGAGGCGTCGCTCGCGTGAAGCCGCTCCTCGTGGTCGACGGCGACTCCTTCGCGCATCGCGCCTACCACGCGATCCCGAAGACGCTGCGCCGTGCGGACGGTGGGCCGGGCAACATGCTCTTCGGCTTCGGGACGATGTTCCTCCGGCTCTGGCAGGCAGAGCGGCCGCGAACGGCCCTGGTCGCCTGGGACACCTTGGAGGTGCCCACCTATCGCCACGAAGCGCTTGCCGTGTATCAGGCGGGCCGCGAGTTCGATGCGGAGCTCATCGAGCAGCTCGGCCTCCTCCCGGCTCTCGTCGAGTCCTCGGGACTCGCGTGTGCGAAAGCGCCCGGCTACGAGGCGGACGACTTCCTCGGCGCGGCGGCCGCAGCCGAGGAGGCAGCCGGAGGCGCGGTCCTCGTCGCGACCTCGGATCGCGACGCCTTCCAGCTCGCGAGCGCGAGGACGACGATCCTGCAGCCGGTGCGCGGCGAGGCTGCCGCGCGTATCGGGCCGGCCGAGGTGCGCGAGCGCTACGGAGTCGACCCGATGCAGGTCCCCGACTTCATCGCGTTGCGCGGCGACCCGTCGGACCGCATCCCCGGCGCACGGGGCATCGGCCCGAAGAAGGCCGCGGAACTCCTCGCGCAGTACCCCACCCTGGAGGCGATGCTGGAGGCCGGCCGGTTCACGGCCGAAGCGGACGCTCTCCGCCTCTACCGGGAGATCGCGACCCTCGATCGCGCGGCGCCGCTTCCACCCATGCCCGACGTGGCTCCGGATTGGGCGGCTGCGGCCGAGCATGCGCGCGGGCTCGGGATGAACGGGCTCGCGGGACGGTTCGAGGAGGCTCGGTCATCGACCTGATCAGTCACCGGTCGTTCGCGCAGCTGCACGCGCCCGAGCGCGACTTCCACGACGAGAATCCCGAGCGGCTCGCGCGGTTGCACGCGTCCTTTCCAGGGTTCGCCGAAGGAGAGCCGGCGACCAGGGAGGCAATCGAGCGCGTTCACTCCGCCGACCACATTCGCGCCATCGAGTCGATCGAGGCCGAGACGTGGCTTCTCGCCGACACCTACGCGGATGCGACGACGTGGGAGGCTGCGAGGCTTGCCGTCGGTTGCGCGCTGAGCGCGGTCGAGCAGGAGGCCTTCGCCCTCGTCCGCCCGCCGGGCCATCACGCCCTCGAGAGCAGCGCCATGGGGTTCTGCATCTTCAACAACATCGCGATCGCAGCCCGCCACGCCCAGGCCGAGCTCGGTGTCGAGCGCGTCGCGATCGTGGACTTCGACGTTCATCACGGCAACGGGACGGAGGCGACGTTCCGGGGCGATCCGTCCGTGCTGTTCGTGTCGATTCACCAATGGCCGTTCTATCCCGGCACCGGCGGTCCGGGGACGAGCGACGAGTACACCCTCAACCTGCCACTCTCGGCGGGCGCGGGCGATCGTGAATACGCGCGGGTATTCCGCGAGGTCGTCGAGCCTGCGGTTCGCGCGTTCGATCCGGAGCTGGTTCTCGTGTCGGCCGGGTTCGACGCGCACGAGCTCGATCCCCTCGGGGGGATGAGGCTCACTGACGATGGCTTCCGCGAGCTCGCCAGTCGGTGCGCGGCTCTCGGCCCGAAGACCGCGGCCGTGCTCGAGGGCGGCTACAACGTCGACACACTGCCGTCGCTCGTCGAGGCCGCGCTCGAAGGCTTCTCGGACCGCTAGCCGCGCGCGGTCTCTAGACGCTCGAGCGCCTCGCGCCGCGACGACACGCCGAGCTTCTTCAGAAGGCTCTTCACGTGCGAGCGAACCGTGTGCTCCGAGATGTACAGCCGCTGGGCGATCTCGTCCGTGCCCAGGTGCTCGTCGAGGAGGAGGAGAACCTCTACTTCACGCGCGGAGAGTGTGCGCGTGATCGCCTCCGGGATCCCGTCCAGGCGGCCCCCCTCTCGGACCCGATCGAGAAGTCGGCGTGCCACACCGCCGGAGAGCGCCGCCTCTCCCCGCACGACTCCGCGCAGGAACGTCGCAATCTGCTCGGGCGACTCGGTCTTCAGCAAGTAGCCGGCGGCGCCGCCGCGAATTGCCGCGAGGAGATTCTCCTCCGCATCGGACGCGGTCAGCACCACGACCTCGCACTCTGGCGCCTCGGCGCGAATCTTGGGGAGCGCGGTCAGGCCGTCCATGCCCGGCATCGTCAGGTCGAGAAGCACGAGGTCCGGTTGTTGTGTCCGCGCTGAGACGATCGCCTCCTCGCCGCTTGCCGCATCGCCGACGACCTCGAACCCCTGCTGGGTGAGCAGCGCGGCCAGAGCGTCTCTCGTCAAGGGATGGTCGTCGACGATCAGGATGCGCTCGGTCACGTCTCCCTTATCGGCAGCGGGCGCTCTGCCGAAAAGGGGGTAATGGACCATCTCCGCTCGCAGAGCTACCGCTCTTGGCTCTTCGGCGAAATCATGCTCGTCGGGCTGCTGGCGTCGGCGACCGCCCTCTTCGCCGTCAGCTCGTCGCTCCAGTCGGCGTACGAGCTACCGGAGGCAAGGCTGGTGGTGGACACGGTCGTGGCGGGCGTCGCCGTGATCGTGGCGGTGCTCTCGGCGATCCGCTTCCTGGTCGACGGGCGAACGCTCGATCTCCTGCTCGCCGCCGGCTTCTTCGCGATCGCACTGGGAACCTTGGCGTTCGGGCTCCTTCCCGTTCTCAGTGGCGAGTCGATGCCGGCGTGGGCGGCGTGGGCACTGGTCGGCGCTCGCCTGCTCGGTGCGGCGCTGATCGCCGTCGCGCCGTTTGCGAACGGGCGGATGTCGAGGCGCCGAACGGCGTTGCTCGCGGGTGGAGCCGGCGTTGTCGCGGTTCTTGTGTCGGTGGGCTTCGCCACCTCTCTCGCCGGGGAAGAGATCTCTCTCGTCGAGGGGCCCGCGGTCGAGCTGGCGGCGACGGTGCTTGCGGCTCTGTGGTTGGTCGCGGTCATCGGATTCGGGCTCCGCTACCACCGGCACGGACGAGACCTCGACGCGTGGCTCTGCCTGGCGGCGACGTTGGCGCTCTTTGCCGATATCCATCTCCTGCTGACCCCGATCGTCTCGAGCGACTACGTGCTCCAGGGTGACTTCCTGCGCGTGGTCGCTTTCGGATTTCTCCTCGTCGGCGTATGGCGGGCGGTGGCGGATGCCGAGTTCGGGCGTGCGGTCGCCGACGAGCGGGCGCGGGTCGCACGCGAGATCCACGACGGTCTCGCTCAGTACCTGTTCGCGATCTCGACCCAGGTGAGCATGCTCGAGTCGGACGCTCCGCTCGAGCAGGTGCTGCCCCGTCTGAAGCAGGCATCGACCGCAGCGCAACAGGAGGCGCGTTTCGCGGTGCTCGCTCTGTCCTCGGCCGGCGGCTCCGCACGCTTCGACTCCGCTCTTCGTCGCTACATCGACGTCTTGACCGCAGACGGCGATCTCGACGTCGAGCTCGAGGTCGACCGCCAGGTGCGGCTCGCACCGGACGAGCAGATCGAGGTGTTTCGCATCGTGCAGGAAGGTCTCGGGAATGTCCGCCGCCACGCGGGCGCACGGCACGTGGACGTCTCGATTGCCCAGCGTGGCGGCCGCCGCGTCGTCTCCGTGAGCGACGACGGCGTCGGCTTCGACGAGGAGACGACTGCGGCCGGCCAGGGGCTCGACAACATACGACTGCGGGCGGAGGCGATCGAAGGCGAGCTCAGCCTGAGGTCGGCACCTGGGCGTGGGACGGCAATCGAGGTCGTGCTCCGCCCGACCTGAGTGATCCACGAGATCGAGCACACGGCTTTGGCCCACTCGCTCGAGGCGCTCGATCGCCCCGCCATTCTTCCCAAGCATCGCCTTTGTACTGCACGGGTGATGTACGAGTCACGACATGGAAAAGCCCCGCAAAGCGGGGCTTTTCTGTAGCAGGCCTGTAAGCCGGATTCTGTCGTGGATGACCATCTCTCTCTGCGGCGTACCCGGTCCCTCGGCGGGCCGCGTCAACGGGACCTGCTTCGCCTTGCACCGGACGGGGTTTGGCTAGCCGGCTGTGTCACCACTGCCGCTGGTGGGCTCTTACCCCACCGTTTCACCCTTACCGGCCTAATCGTGCACAAATCGGCCGGCGGTCTCCTTTCTGTTCCACTTTCCGTCGGCTTTCGCCGCCTGGATTGCCCCGAAGAGCTTTCCAGCGTCCTGCCCTGTGGTGTCCGGACTTTCCTCGAGCCGTCTCCGCCGAAACGGAGCGGCCCGCGGTCACCCGGCCTGCACGACCGATGGTAGCTCGTAGCTCGGGATTTCTCGACCCTCGGCGAGGATCGAACGGCACTCGGGGCACGCCAGCGTGCTCTGAGCCCGGAGCAGGAACTCCCCGCACACGAGGCACTCGAGGCTGACGCCGCGCACGAGCGATGCGAGCTCCTGGTCGAGCGTCCGGTTCAGGTCGGCGATGCTCATCCGAGGCTCCTGAAGACGCCGGTCACCTTCCCGAGGATCTGGACATGTTCGGGATACAGAGGCTCGAGCGCGCTGTTCTCGGGCTGCAGGCGGACGCGTCCGTCCCGTTCGCGATGAAACGTCTTGACGGTGGCCTCGTCGGCCGTTTCGTCATCCCCGACGAGCGCGACGACGATGTCACCCTGACGGGCGTCGTCTTGCCGATGCACGACGACGATGTCACCGTCGAGGATCCCGGCCTCGATCATCGACTCGCCCTTGACGCGCAGGAGGAAGTCGGCGTTCCGGCCGAGCGGCTCGGGGACGGCGATTCGCTCCTCGATCGCCTCGTCGGCGAGCAGCGGCCCGCCGGCGGCGATGCTTCCGACGAGCGGGAGCAGGTCCGGGGCCGGGCGCGAATCGCCTTCGTCGGCCCGCTGCCTACCGACGAGCTCGATTGCACGGGGCTTGGTCGGATCGCGGCGCAAGAGGCCGGCGCGCTCGAGGTTGGCGAGGTGCGCGTGCACGGTGGAAGGGGAGGCGAGCCCGACGGCATCGCCGATCTCACGCACCGTGGGCGGGTATCCGTGGCCGTCGACGTACTCGGCGAGGAACTGCCAGATCTCCTGCTGACGTGTCGTGAGCATCGGCGTCTCGAGCATCGGGATCTCTCCTGTCTCGGGGAACGAACGTATGTTCGTCACGAGAGAGTAGATCCCTGCTCGGACGACGTCAAGCGGGCTTGCGCGCTGCGAAGAACGCGTGCTCGCCCGCGTTCGGGTCTTCGATTGCGTCGACGTCGAGAAGCATCAGCCCTGATGCGGCGATGAGCTTGCGCCAGGTTGCCTCCGGGAACACGCCGCACGATCTGGTGGTCGTGCTCGACGCGCACCTCCTCTCCGTCCTCCATCAGCACGACCACGAACTCCACGTCGTAGGTCGTGTCCGCGGGATCCGGGTCGTGGTCCCACTCGAGGTAGCGCAGGCGGCGACCGTCGTCTCCGTCGTGACCGCCGTGGCGGGTCCGAGGCACGAAGAGCTCACGCGTGGTGTCTGGCACGAGGATCCCGACGCCTCCCGGGCGCAGGTGCGCGGACACGGTGTCGAGGACGGCTCGAAGATCGTCCTCCGTAGTCATGTACGCAATGGCGTCATGGACGAGAACGACATCGAAGGTCGAGCCGATGCGAAATGTGCGCATGTCACCCTGGATGTGCTCGCATTCGGGATTGAGCGTCAGCGAGAGCTCGAGCATCTCCGGTGAGATATCGGTCAGCGTGCAGGCGAAGCGCGCCCTGAGATGCGACGCGTTGTTGCCGCCCCCCGAACCGAGCTCCAGGAGCGTTCTCGCCTCGCCGTGAGCGGTGGCGTCCACCACTCGGCCGACGTGCTCCGCCTCTTCCTCGTAGTCCGACGGATGGGTGAGCAGGTGAAACCACGGGGCGAGATCCGAGTACAGCCGCATGACTCCATTCAACTCGAAGGCCGGTCAAGAGGGGTCAGATGAAGTCTGACCCCTCGCCGTTCACCCAATGCGCTGGAGAGGACTTGAACCTCCACGGCCTATGCGGCCACTAGGCCCTCAACCTAGCGCGTCTACCAATTCCGCCACCAGCGCGAGCCGAGGCTGATTCTACGCGAGAAGGTGGTACAGGATGATCGTGTTCAGCGTGTACACGCCGGCGACGACCACCGTGAGGCGCGTGAGGTTCCGCTCGACGATGTGCGTTCCACCCTGCGAGTGCGGCGTGAAGCCGAGGCCACCCATGCCGGCCTCGCGCCCGGAGTGCATGAGGATGAGCGTGACCATGAAGGCGCTGAGGAGCACCTGGATGACGGCGGAGATCTGGAGCCAGGGCATCGCGCGGCCAGGGTAGCAGCGGAGATATCGTGATTCGATGTGCGGCGATGCACGCGAGCGGATCCAGAAGCTCCTCGTCACGGGCGACAACCGGCTGAAGCAGGGTGTGACGCTCGAGAAGGTGCGCGAGACCTACGACGAGGCGCTGGCAGTTGCGAGAGAGGCCGGGCTCGAGGACTCGATCCGCCCTCTGGTCGAGGTCAGGCTCGCCGACCTCGAACGGCTCGCTCGAGAATCGCCTCCACCCGTGCCGCCTGCAGCTTGACGTCGTGATCGGCAGCGGCGTCGCGCGCCGCGAGGTTGGGGCGCGGAAGCGCTGCCGCCTCTGAGAGTGCGGCGGTCAGCGCATCGTCTTCCTCGGGATCGACGAGGATGCCCGACTCGGGTGTCACGAACTCCGGTGGCCCGCCCACTCGCGTCGCCACGACGGAGCGCGCGGACGCCATCGCCTCCAGCGTCGCGAGCCCGAACGGCTCGATCAGGCTGGGCTGGCAGACGACGTCGGACGCGGCGATCCACGCTGGAACCGCGTCGTGGGCAACACGGCCGGCGAGCTCGATCCCGGGTCTGCCCGCGAGCGCTGCGCGCAGCGGCCCGTCGCCGACGAACGTCAGTGTCCCTTCACCTCGTCTCTCGAATGCCCGCGCGAGGCGGAGGACGTTCTTGCGCTCGGAGAGGGAGCCGAGGCAAAGGAAGGCGGTGCCTGGGCCCTGCCAGCCGACCTCGGCGCGGGACCTCGACGCGTCGCGTGGCGCGAACCGCTCCAGGTCGACCCCGCAGTCGACGATCTCGGTCTTTCCGGCGGCCTCCGGAACGACTTCCTCGAGCCGGTCGCCGAGCCACCTCGACACGGCCACCACCGTGGATGCGCGGCGAATGACGTATTGCGTTGTCGCACGAGCGGCGGCATTGCGACGAGCGTTCTCGACGTCCTGTCCGTGGGCCGTCACGACGAGCGGTGCCCGCGACGCCAACGCTGCGATCAGTCCGGCCGGTACGAGAAAGTGCGCGTAGACGACGTCCGGCCTGAACCGCCTTGCAGCACGAGCAGTGTCGAGCGCGAGGAGCGCGTGACGCCGCTTTCCACCGGCGCGGCGGTCGACCACAGCGCGTTCGAGCTCGTGGCCGCGGGTGGCGAGCTCGCGTTCGAGGTTGGCCACGAAGACCCCGAGGTCGGGGTCGTCCGGACCCGGGTACATCTGCGAGACGAGAAGAATCCGCATTGTGTGACGCAATCGTGACGCCTTCCGAGTCGAGCGCGCTGAGCTCCGCGCCTATCTCGAGGAGCGTCGGCGGCGGCGCGCCTTCGTAGCGCCGCTCAGCCGCGCGTCACCTGCAGAATCCCGAGGCACATCTCGTCGGTCGTCCCCTCGCCCCAGAGGATGTAGCGCGGGGTCTCCGGGATGCCGTGGCTACCGTGCATGCGCTTGTGCACAGCGTGTCGGCACGTGACGCGGACGACGTCGCCGGGGCCGGCTTTTACCTGGCGCGCGAGCGTGTAGGCGTTCTGCCAGTGGAAGTCCCAGCGCGGGATGTCGAGCAGCACTTGGGCGCGTGGCGTTCCCGGGTTGAGCTCGACCCGGATCGAGGCGCCGAGCAGGTGCATGTGACCGGCCGCGACGTGGATGGTCGTCGGCTGCGTCAGGCGCCGGTCGCAGGTGGACACCGCCCCCGCGCGCGGGTTCGCCGCGCTTCCGCGGCAGAGGATCAGGAGCCCGGCCGGCACGAAGGCGGCCTGCGATCCGTACTTGCCCGTGAGGTCGAACAGGGCCTCGTTGCGGTTGCAGAGAAGGCCTTGCTCACCCTGCGCGCACGGGAGCTCGACCGGAGCGGGAAGGAGCATCGTCTGGAGCGGCGTGAGCTTCGCCGCCGCGGGAGCGACGGTGAGCACCGCGCGCGAGCGGTCGGGAGTACGGCCGTTCAGAAGGTTGTAGTGCACCTGCATCACGATCTGACTGCCCGCGGGCAGGGGCACGCCCGTGCCCTTCGGAACCCGATTGCCGCCCCAGCCGGGTGCCCAGGCGGCGACCCAGTTCGCGTCGTTCAGCGAGTCCTGGATCGAGCCCGACCCGTCGCCCGAGGGAAGCCCCGTTCCGCCGAAGCAGTTCCAGCCAGGCCCGGCTGTGGAGGTGTCCAGCCGCTTGGCGTCACCGACCTGACCTCGCGCCACGCGGAAGAGGATGACGTGATGAACGATCTTGGCCGCGCCGGGCTCGATGCGTGCCGACGTGACGAATGAGTCGCCAGCACGCTTCGGGTCGAGCAGGAAGCAGCGGTAGTCGTCGGTGACCCCCTTCGCTGCGCGAGGCCTGTAAGCCGAAGGCATCCCGAGCGCGAGCACCGACTCGCCGGGCGCCACCTGGAGGGGCTTCTTCGGAAGCGGCTTTCGCGCCGGGCCGTCGACCTTGCCTCCTGCGCCCGCCCACGCGAGGAGTGTCGCCCGTTCGGATGCGCTCAGCTTTCGCTCCTGCTGGCCGACGTAGCTGGGCGAGCGGGGGCCGGGCGGCCAGGGCGGCATCAGCCCGGACTGGACGGTCGCCGCGATCAGCGCCGCGCGCGACGAGATCTGCTTCGCGGTCTGGAACGGGATAGGTGCGATGCCGCCTAGCTGGTGACAGCCGGCGCACTTCTGCTGGATGATCGGCGCGACATCGCGCGTGAAGCTCGGCGCGGCTGCGGGTGCCGCGCTCGACTCGCCGCCGCGTGACGACGCGAGGGCGGCGAGAGGGATCGCGAGCGCGAGGACAACCGCCGTCGCGCCCGCAATCTGCGTCGCTCTACGCATGCCGACCGTCATATGTACCCCAAAGCTCTCGGAGGACGCCACAGATCTCGCCGATCGTGCACTGTGCGCGAAGAGCCTCGCGCAGCGATGGGAGCAGGTTCGCGTCTGTTTCTGCGGTGCTTCCGACCGCGGCGAGTGCGCTTGTGGCCGCAGCTGCGTCCCTTTCCGCGCGGACGCGAGTCGTCCGCTCGGTCTGGCGACGCTCGCCCTCGGGATCGACCTGCAGGAGCTCGATGCGTTCCTCCCCCTCCTCCGAGAAGCGATTCACTCCGACCACGACACGCTGGTCGGACTCGACCTCGGCCTGATGGCGAAACGCCGAGGCCTCGATCTCCGCCTGTACGAATCCCTGCTCGATCGCTGCGACTGCGCCACCGAGGTCGTCGATGCGCTGGATGAGCTCTCGCGCCTTCTCCTCGAGCTCGTCCGTCAACGCCTCGATGAAGTAGGCACCGCCGAGCGGATCTGCGGTGTCGGTGCCGCCCGCCTCGTTCGCGAGGATCTGCTGCGTCCGGAGCGCGATTCGCGCGGCGCGTTCGCTCGGCAGCGCGAGCGCCTCGTCGAACGAGTTCGTGTGGATCGACTGCGCGCCCCCGCAGACCGCCGAGAGCGCCTGGATCGCGACTCGAACGATGTTGTTCTCGGGCTGTTGAGCAGTGAGCGTCGAGCCGCCGGTCTGCGCGTGAAAGCGGAGTGCGGTCGCCCGCGGGTTCGTCGCCCCGAAACGCTCGCGCATGATCTCCGCCCACAGCCGTCGTGCTGTCCGGAACTTCGCCACCTCCTGGAAGAAGTGGTTGTGCGCGTTGAAGAAGAAGGAGAGCCGCTCCCCGAAGGTGTCGGGCGAAAGTCCCGCGGCGGTTGCCGCCTCGCAGTACGCGATGCCGTTCGCGAGCGTGAACGCGAGCTCCTGCGCCGCGCTCGAGCCCGCCTCGCGGATGTGGTACCCCGAGATGGAGATCGTGTTCCAGCTCGGGAGCCGTTCCTCGCAGTAGGCGAAGAGGTCGGTCGTCAGTCGCATCGAGGGGCGTGGCGGGAAGATGTAGTTGCCGCGGGCGACGTACTCCTTGAGCACGTCGTTCTGAACCGTTCCGCGCAGCCTGTCGCCCGTGACTCCCTGTTTCTCCGCGACGAGCTCGTAGAGCAGGAGCAGAAGCGCGGCGGGGGCGTTGATCGTCATCGAGGTCGAGACCTCGTCCAGCGGAATCCCGTCGAGCAGCGCCTCCATGTCGACGATCGAGTCGATCGCGACGCCGGTGCGCCCGACCTCGCCCTCCGCGAGCGGGTCGTCCGAGTCGTAGCCGAGCTGGGTGGGTAGGTCGAAGGCCACCGAGAGCCCGGTCTGGCCCCGCTCGAGGAGATAGCGGAAGCGCGCGTTCGTCTCCTCGGCGGATCCGAACCCCGCGTACTGGCGAATCGTCCATGGGCGGCCGCGGTACATGGTCGAAGTGGGGCCGCGGGTGAACGGATGCTCGCCGGGGAGCTCGAGCTTCGCAGGCGACAGGTCGTCTGCCGTGTAGACGGGCTTCACCTCGATGCCGGAGTCCGTCAGCCGGCCCACGACCTTCGCGTGAGCGGAGTTCCGCGCCAGCGGATTCCGCTCTTGCGCAGAATCACGCTCGGCGTTCGCCATCGATCGAAGGCTAGACGCTGGAGACGAATCGCAGCATCGCGTCCACGGCCTGCTTGCGCGTGAGGCCGTGCCGTCGGATCAACGAGTGCCAGGTCTCGAGCTCGAGGGCGTGCCCGATCGCCGCCCGCACCGGCTTGCGCCGCGACCAGCCGACGGCGAGCACGTCCCCGAGCGCGACGAGCCCTCGCTCACGTCGCTCGACCAGTGCGGCCGTCGTCGCGTGGATTCCCGAATCGCGCTTGAAGAGCTCCAGGTCGTCCCCGACGCGTTCGTACCACTCGTAAACGGCGCTCAGAGCCACTCGCAGGCGGCGCCCCGGATCGACGACGTCGCTCCAGCGAGCGCTGTCCGGGAAGGGGTGGCGGGCGGCCCAATGTGCAGAGCACGCATCGAAGAGCTCGCTCTCGTGGCGAAAGTGCGCGTAGACCGTATGGCGCTGCACGCCCGCCCGCTCGGCGATGGCAGAGACGGTCGTCTGCGCGGGGCCGACGCTTGTATGCAATCCGACCGTGGCCTCCACGATCCTCATGCGCGTCTCCGCCTGGCGTTCGGCGCGCCGGTTCAGCTGGTACTTGCGAGTCACTGCACAGAAGTGTACCCCGAAAGCTTGACAAACAGCGAGCGAGATACACATAATCATCGCACAGTATTGTGCAATGAAAGGAGAAGCGATGTATCAGCTCGATCTCGACTCGCTCCCGCTGATGGACGTCGAATCTGCGCTCGACGCGACCCGGCGCGTCCGGGTCGGCTTCCCGCATCACAGCCAGGTCGGGAATGCAAGCACTGCGACGGTGTACTTCGAGCTCGAGCCCGGGATGCACGTCGGGTCCCATCGCGACAGCTCCGAGGAGCTCCTCCTGATCCTGGCAGGGGAGGGTGAGGCGACGATCGGGGAAGAGACGGCCGTCGCGCGGGCCGGCGCCATCCTGACGGTTCCCGCTATGGAGCCCCATGACATCCGCAACGTGGGAGACGGCACGCTTCGCGTGCTCGGCTTCTTCTCGGCGCCGACTCTCGTCGCGACGTTCGACGAGCCGGTCGCTCCAGGAGGGCCGCAGGTGTTCGTGATCGGCGCTCCCATCCAGATCGCCGCGCCGCTCGCGGAGTTGGTGCCCGCCTAGATCGACCATCTAGACCCAGCGAGCCCGGGAGGAGGGTGTGCGCCGCCGATACCCTCCTTGCCGTGAAGGTGCGAGTGCGGTTGTTCGCGGCGCTTCGTGAGCGCGCGGGATCTCGAAGCGTGGAGCTCGAGCTGCCCGACGACGCGGTGGTGGGTGATGTCTGGGGGGCGCTCCCGTTCGGGGACGAGCCGGAAGGGCTCCTCTACGCCGTCAACCGCGACTACGCGGAGAAGGGCGCGAAGCTCTCGCCGAATGACGAGGTCGCGGTCATCCCGCCCGTCTCCGGCGGCGGCTTTCGGCTTTCCGAGACCCCGCTCTCCATCGACGCTGCTGTTTCGGAGGTACGGAGCGACGAGGCGGGAGCGATCGCGACCTTCGCGGGCACGACTCGGGCTCGCTCGCGCGGTCGCGAGGTCCTCCATCTCGAGTACGAGGCCTACGAGGGCATGGCCGAGCAGGTCATGGCCGCGCTGGCAGACGCGCTGAAAGGGCGTCACGATCTCTGCGAGGTCGCGATTCACCACCGCATCGGGCGCGTGGACATCGGCGAGACGAGCGTCGTCATCGCCGTCTCGGCGCCGCATCGTGCCGCCGCGCTCACCGCTTGTCACGAGGCCATCGACGAGCTGAAGCTCACCGTTCCGCTCTGGAAGAAAGAGCTCTACGAGGGTGGCGAAGAGTGGATCGGACGGGGATCGTGAGGCCGGGCTCGTGACGGTCGACCCGGATCGCAGGTACGAGGCGGTGGAGGCCCCCGAGCCACCGACCTTTCCGAACCCGGAGCTCTCCGAGCACGGAGCGCGCGGGTACGAGCCGCTGCATCCGCGCGGCGGCTTCGTGAGCCTCCTGCGCAAGTTCGCCGCCCCGATCGTGGGACTGGCGTTCCTCGTGGTGAAGTTCGGCGGGTTCCTCCTCAAGTTCAAGGTGGTGACGACTGGCGCCTCGATGCTCGTCTCGATCGGGGCGTACGCCTGGATCTGGGGCCTGCCGTTCGCGATCGGGTTCGTCATCCTCATCTTCATCCACGAGATCGGTCACGTGATCGAGCTGCGACGCCAGGGCGTCCCCGCGAGCGCTCCGCTCTTCATCCCCTTCCTCGGCGCAGTCATCGGGATGAAGGAGCTGCCGGACGACGCCTGGAAGGAGGCCCGCGTCGCGCTTGCCGGTCCGATTCTCGGCTCCGTGGGAGCGGCGGCGTTCTGGATCGCGGGCGAGGCGTCGGGCTCGGAGCTTCTGGTCGCGCTGGCCTTCGTCGGGTTCTTCCTGAACCTCTTCAACCTGATCCCGATCGTGCCTCTGGACGGAGGTCGTGCAGTTGCTGCCCTGCATCCCGTCATCTGGTTCGTGGGGCTCCTGATGATGGTCGGGATCGTCGTCGTCAGCTTCAACCCGCTGCTCCTCCTGATCGTGGTGATCGGCGGCCTCGACCTCTGGCGACGCTGGAGAGAGCGCGGACAGGCAGCCGACTACTACCGGTTGCCGATGTGGCAGAAGGTGACGGTCGGCGTCGTCTATCTCGGCCTTGCAGCCGTGCTCGGTCTCGCGATGTCGGAGACGTACGTCGAGCGAGATTTCTAGGCGCATGCCCAAGGGCCCAGAGCTCGACCGCCGTGTTCTGCGAGCGAGCCAGGAGACGCTCGCCGGGGACATCTCGTTGATCGCCTCCGAGTTCCTCGCAGGATTTCAGGCCATACAGCAGATCGACCGGCCGGCGGTCTCGATCTTCGGGTCGGCCCGCGTGCTCGAAGGCACGCCCACGTATGAACGCGCGCGCGCGACCGGCCGCGCATTTGCGGAGGCGGGGTTCGCCGTCGTCACCGGTGGCGGCCCCGGGGTGATGGAAGCGGCGAACCGTGGCTGCCAGGAGGCGGGCGGACTCTCGGTCGGCTTCAACATCGAGCTCCCGCACGAGCAGGGGCTCAATGCGTGGTGCGACATCGGGCTGACCTTCCGCCACTTCTACGCCCGCAAGGTCATGTTCGTGAAGGCGGCCGAGGGCTTCGTGATCTTCCCCGGCGGCTTCGGGACACAGGACGAGCTCTGGGAGGCGCTGACCCTGATCCAGACGCGCAAGATCGGCAACTTCCCGGTGGTCGTCTTCGACTCCGACTTCTGGGGGGAGCTGCTCGACTGGATGCGCAAGGAGATGCTCGACGACAAGCTCATCTCGCCCGAGGACGTCGACCTCCTCTTCCTCACGGACGACCCGCGGGAGGTCGTGGAGCTCGTCGTCTCGCGCTATGAGATTCGACTCGCAGAAGGGTCGACCTGATGCTCGACGGCGCGGTTCGCAGGATCAAGGAGCAAGCCGATCTCGAGCCCGCCGTCGGCGTCGTCCTCGGCAGCGGGCTCGGCAGCCTCGCGGATGAGGTAGAGGACCGCGTCGAGATCTCCTACGACCAGATTCCCGGATGGCCGGTGTCGACGGCGGTGGGCCACGCCGGTGTGTTGACGCTGGGGACGATCGAGGGGGTGTCGCTGGCGGTGATGCGGGGTCGAGCGCATCTCTACGAGGGAATCGGCGCGGAACGGGCGGTCTTCGGGATCCGGGTGCTTGCGCGGCTCGGCATCCGGACGCTCGTCGTGACGAACGCCGCGGGCGCGATCGACCCGTCGTATCGCCCCGGGATGCTGGTGCTCATCTCCGACCACGTCAACCTGATGGGCGCATCGCCGCTCGTCGGGCCGAACGACGATGCGCTCGGCCCGCGCTTCCCGGACATGAGCGACGCCTACGACCCTGCGCTGCGGCGGACTGCCCGGGAGGCTGCGGCCCGCCTCGGGCTCGAGGTGGGCGAGGGCGTATACGCCGCCTGGCTCGGTCCCCAGTTCGAGACGCCCGCGGAGATTCGGTTCATGCGCGCCGTCGGCGGCGACCTCGCCGGCATGTCGACCGTGCCGGAGGTGATCGCCGCCCGGCACATGGGAATCCGTTGTCTCGGCATCTCCGTCGTCACCAACATGGCGTCCGGGGTCGTGGAGGGCAAGCTCGGGCACGACGAGGTGCTCGCGGTTGGCGCCGAGGCCCAGCCACGCTTGACCGCGCTCTTGCGCGAGGTGCTCCCCGCGCTTGCGACCTAGACCGCGCCCGGCCACACTGCTTTCGATGCCAGGTCTCCGCTCGCTCCGCGATCTTCCCTCGGTCGACAGGCTGCTCGCCGACGAGCGACTCGCCGCCGAGCCACACGAGCTCCTTCTCGGCATTGCGCGCTCCGTCCTGGAGGGTGCACGCGAGGAGATCAAGGCCGGACGGGAGCCGCGCCCACTCGTGGATTCCGTGCTGGACGGGCTCGCCCGTGCTCGTCGGCCCTCGCTCCGCCGTGTCCTGAACGCGACCGGCGTTCTGATCCACACGAACCTCGGGCGCGCGCCGCTTGCGGAGGCGGCCCTGGCGCGTGTCGTCGAGGTCGGGGGCGGTTATTCGAACCTCGAGTACGACCTCGAGCGCGGGGAGCGCGGATCGCGTCAGGATCATCTCGGGTCGCTTCTGGAGCGCCTCACCGGTGCCGAGGCCGCCCTCGTGGTGAACAACAACGCGGCGGCGGTGCTGCTCGCGCTTGCCGCGCTCGCCGAAGGCCGCGAGGTGGTGGTCTCGCGCGGCGAGCTGATCGAGATCGGCGACGGCTTCCGCATTCCGGAGGTGCTCGTCCGCTCCGGTGCGCGTCTCGTGGAGGTGGGGACGACGAACCGGACGCGTGCGGCGGATTACGAGCGGGCAATCGGGCCAGAGACCGCGCTGTTGCTTCGAGTGCACCAGTCGAACTTCCGCGTGGTGGGCTTCGCCGAGCAGCCCCGCCTCACAGAGCTCGCCGAGGTAGCGCAGAGACACGGTGTGCCACTCGTCGACGACCTCGGGTCGGGTGCCCTCGCCCGCATCGGCGATGAGCCGACTCCGGCCGAAAGCCTCCGAGCCGGAGCGGATCTCACATGCTTCTCCGGCGACAAGCTCCTCGGAGGCCCGCAGGCGGGGATCGTGGTCGGGCGTGCAGAGATGGTGGAGAAGTTGCGACGCCATCCGCTCCAGCGCGCGCTTCGCGCGGACAAGCTGACCCTGGCCGCGCTCGAGGGCACACTCTCGCTGGCGCTCTCTCCCGAGACGAGGGATCGCATCCCGGTGCTCCGCATGCTGCACGAGCCGGTCGAGCGGGTGCGTGCGCGTGCCGAGCGGCTCGCCGAGCTCGTCGGCGGCGAGGTCGAGGAGACGGTGGCGCGCGTGGGTGGGGGCGCTCTCCCGCTGGCGGAGCTGCCGAGCGCGGCCTGCGCCGTCGAAGAACGGCTTGCCGAACCGCTTCGGCTCGGGAGCCCTCCGGTGATCGCAATTGTCCGCGACGGCCGCACCCTGCTCGACTGCCGTACGCTCACCGACGCCGAGGTCGACGACGTCGCCGCGGCGGTGCGCGCCGTGCGATGACAGTCTTCGAGGTCGAAGTGCCGGACGAGCGGTCTCGGCGCTGCGAGCACGTCCTTCGCGACCTTCCCGAGTGGTTCGGCATCGAGGAGGCGACGGCTGCGTACATCAGCGACGTTGCCGAGCTCCCTACCTTTTCGATCGAGGACGATGGTTTTCTCGCCCTCAAGTTGCATACGCCTCTGTCCGCCGAGGTCTACGTCATGGGAGTGCGGCGAGCTCGTCACGGGCAGGGACTCGGCAGCGCATTGCTTCGCGCCGCGGAGGCGTACTTGAGAGCTCGCGGCGTGGAGTACCTACAGGTAAAGACGCTCGGGCCGTCCGACCCCGACGCCGGCTACGCGAGCACGCGGAGCTTCTACCTGGCACGAGGCTTCGTGGCGCTCGAGGAGATCCACGGCCTCTGGGAGCACAACCCGTGCCTGATCATGGTGAAGCGACTCTGATGCCGCTGACGATCGGCACAGCGGGGCACATCGACCACGGCAAGACCTGGCTCGTCCGGGCGCTTACCGGCAAGGACACGGACCGGCTGCCGGAGGAGCAGCGGCGAGGGATCTCGATCGACCTCGGCTACGCGCCGCTCGCGCTCGAGGACGGGCGCCGGCTCTCGCTCGTCGACGTGCCGGGCCACGAACGGTTCGTGCGGACGATGGTGGCGGGGGCGACGGGCATCGATCTGTTCCTGCTCGTCGTCGACGCGGGAGAAGGGCCGCGTCCGCAGACGCACGAGCATCTCGCGATCCTGCGCCTGCTCGGCATCGAGCGCGGGGTCGTGGCCGTGACCAAGGCGGACGCGGTGGAAGACGAGGTGGTGGAGCTCGCGGTCGAGATCGCGCAGGATCTCGTTCCCGATGCCGAGGTGGTGGCCGTCAGCGCACGGACTGGGGCCGGCATCGACCAGCTGCGGGCTGCCATCGGCCGCGCGGCGGAAGGAGTCGAGCAAGCACGGTCAGCGAATCCGACGCGTCTCTACATCGACCGCACGTTCACGCTGCGCGGCATCGGCACGGTGGTGACCGGGACGCTCTGGTCGGGCACCATCCGCGCCGGCGACGAGCTCGTTCTCCAACCCTCGGGAACCGACGTGCGCGTGCGGAGCGTGCAGGTGCACGATCGCGACGTCGAGCGGGCCGAAGCGGGACAGCGGGTCGCGGTCAGCCTGCCGGGAGTCGAGCGCACCGAGGCGATCCGCGGTGACGCCCTCGTCCAGCGCGGTGGCTACCCGGTCTCGTACCGGCTCGACGTCGTGTTGGACGAGCTCCAGCCCATCGGCGACGGCCTCCGCGTCCAGGTTCACGTCGGAACGGCGCACGTTGCCGCGCGTGTGGTCAGGGTTGGCGAGCACGGTGCGCAGCTCCGCCTGGCTGCGCCCGTTCTGGCTGCGCGCGGCGATCGGGTCATCCTGCGGACGGAGACGACGCTCGGCGGCGGACGGGTGATCGATCCTGCTCCACCGCGCCACCGCGACGCCGAGCGAATGACGCGAATCGAACGCGGAGACGCTGCGGCGACGGTGCATGCGCCCGTGCGCGCCGATTCGCTCAGGTTCGTCCTCGACGGGGATCCGGCGGCCGTGGAGCGGGCGGGGCAATGGGTGTTCTCGCGTCCGTGGCTCGACGGGCTCGAGAACGAGCTGCGCGCTGGGATCGAGGGAGCCGATCCGATCGATCCCGGAGTCTCCCCTCCCACAGCACCCTGGGCTGCCGAGGTTCTTCCGCTGCTCCCGTTCGAGCGGCGCGGCGCCAAGCTCTACCTTCCTGGCGCAGTTCCCTCGATCGGTGCTCGGGAGGCGGAGGCGGAGCGGCTCGGCCACGAGCTCGCGCAGGCAGGTGTGCGGGCCACCAAGATCGAGGACGACGAGCTCACGCGCTTCCTGGAGACGAGCGGAAAGCTTGTTCGGCTCGGCAAGGAGCACGCAATCGACGCCGCATCCTTCGAGGTCGCCAAGGAGACGCTGCTCGGTGAGTGCGCCTCCGCAGGCGAGATAACGCTCGCCCGGTTCAGAGATCTCCTCGACATCGGGCGGCGCGATGCCCAGCTGCTTCTCGAGCGCTTCGATCAGGACGGAATCACACGCCGCGTGGGCGACCGCCGCGTGCTTCGGCGATCGGCGCAACGAGCCTGAGCTACCCCATGCCGCTCGATCGTTCAAGCTGAGCGCATGCGCCGTGCTCGCCGTTGCTGCTGCCGCCGTGCTGAGCGCCGCCACTGCCGGTGACGCGCGCCGCTAGACAGACGACCACTCGAGCTCGCCTTCGATCCCGACGCCGTCGGCAACCCGCGCGACGTAGTCGAAGTACAACACGACCTGGATCGCGTCCGAGACCGCGGCGTCGTCGAGGCCCTCAGCGCGCAGCGCGTCGATGTCGGCCTGACCGACCTCCGCCGCGAGATGCGTGCGCTTCACCGCGAAGTCGCAGAGCGCCCGCTCGCGGCGCCGCGAGAGGTCGGCGTGCCGGTAGTCGTGCGCGGCATGCTTCGGCGAGCTCGGCTGTGGCGCCCTCGGCACGGAGGTCGTCGGCGTGCGCCTGCGTTCAGGAGATGGCAGCTCTGCTCGGCGGAGGCGACGGATCGCTAGCAGTTCGCGCTCTTGCCGTGAGAGCCCGGACTCGCCGAGTTCGCGCTCCTGTCGTGAGAGCCCGGACTCGCCGAAGAGGATTTTCCGGTCGAGTTCCCATCGACGCAGCGAAGCACCACGCGGTCGCAGTGCTCATCGCTTTCAGGGTGTTGAAGACCTTCCCCGCTCGCTCGACGCCGGCGCCGTAGTCCTCGCGCAGCTGGCCCTCGGCGTCGTCCTCGTCGGTCAGCGGCGGATCGCCGCGGTCGGCTCGGCTAGCGCGTCTGCGGGAAGCCGAGGTCGACCTTGCTCGTCTGCGGATCCGGCCACCGGCTCGTGACCGCCTTCGTGCGGGTGTAGAAGTCGATTCCCTCGGGCCCGTAGATGTGGCGGTCGCCGAACAACGAGCTCTTCCAGCCGCCGAACGAGTAGTACGCGACCGGCACCGGAATCGGCACGTTGACACCGACCATGCCCACGTTGACGTCGAACTGGAACTGGCGAGCGACTCCGCCGTCCCGCGTGAAGATCGCGACGCCGTTCCCGTAGGGGTTGTCGTTGACGAGCCGAAGCGCATCGTCGTAGGTCGGTACTCGAACGACCGAGAGCACCGGGCCGAAGATCTCGTCCTGGTAGGCGTCCATCTCGGGCGTCACGTTGTCGAGCAGCGACACTCCGAGGAAGAATCCGTTTCCGTCGGGCGTCGTCTCCCGACCGTCGGCCACGATGGTCGCTCCCTGCTCCGATCCCGAGTCGAGGTACGAGGCGACCTTGTCCCGGTGCTCGCGGGTGACGAGCGGGCCCATCTCGGACTCCGGATCCATGCCGTCCCCGACCTTGACCTTGGGCAGTCGCTCCTCGATCGCGCCGACCAGGGGGTCAGCCGCGTCGCCGACCGCAACGAGTACCGAGATCGCCATGCAGCGTTCGCCCGCGGAGCCGTAGCCCGCACTGACGGCGGCGTCCGCAGCCATGTCGATGTCGGCGTCGGGGAGCACGATCATGTGGTTCTTGGCCCCGCCGAGCGCCTGCACGCGCTTACCCGCCTTCGTCCCGTTCTCGTAGACGTAGCGTGCGATCGGGGTCGACCCGACGAAGCTGATCGACGCGATGTCGGGGTGCTCGAGAAGCGCATCCACCGCGACCTTGTCCCCGTGAACGACGTTGATGACGCCGTCCGGGAGGCCGGCTTCCTTCAGCAGCTCGGCGGTCAGGATCGATGCGGAAGGGTCCTTCTCGGAGGGCTTGAGGACGAACGTGTTGCCGCACGCGATCGCCGGTGCCCACATCCACATGGGCACCATCGCCGGGAAGTTGAACGGGGTGATCCCGGCAGCCACGCCGAGAGGCTGGCGGATCGAGTACACGTCGACCCCGGTCGAGGCCTGCTCCGAG
Source organism: uncultured Actinomycetes bacterium (assembly GCA_963830035.1). Lineage (GTDB taxonomy): Bacteria > Actinomycetota > Thermoleophilia > Gaiellales > Gaiellaceae > GMQP-bins7. Next base: position 682,640 of record CAWHKX010000004.1, read on the forward strand.
TACGAGCCCTTGAGCAACGTCGGGATCCCGCAGACGTACTCGATCACCTCGATCCCGCGCTGCACCTCGCCGAGCGCGTCCGAGAGCACCTTGCCGTGCTCGGCGGTGAGCAGCTTCGCGAGATCCTCACGATGCTCGTCGAAGAGGTCGTAGATCCGGAAGAAGAGCTCGGAGCGCTTCGAGAGGGACCAGGTGCGCCACTCGGTGAACGCGGCCTTCGCCGTTTTCACGGCGCGACCGATCTCCTCGACGCTTGCGAAGGCGACCTCGCCCGTCTGCTCGCCGGTCGCCGGGTTGTAGACCGGCCCTTGTCGTCCCGACGAGCCCTGCACGCTCTCGCCGCCGATCCAGTGGCTGATCGTCTTCAACTCCGTCGTCACCGCTGCGCTCATCGCTTCGCCTCCCTGCGTTGCTCCACCGAAGCGTATCGCCGTTGGGGTCAGGCTCAGGCCGGAATGATCAGGCTGGCGAGGTCGCGCGGGTAGTACGTGAGGATCTCGATCCCGTCCTCGGTCACGAGGACGGTGTCCGAGTGGCGAAAACCGCCGAGCTCCGGCGCATACAGGCCGGGCTCAACGGTGAACACCATCCCGGGCCGAATCTCCGTGGGGTCGCCGGAGTCGAGGAACGGCCCTTCGTGGTAGCGGAGGCCGATCGCATGTCCCGTGTGATGTCGCCAGTGCGCGAAGAGGTCGTGCTGCGCGAAGTACGTCCGCACCGCCATGTCGACCTCCGAGCACTTCGCTCCCGGACGGATCGCCTCGAAGGCGACCTCCTGCACCGCCTTCATGTGACCGAACAGCCGCTCCTGCTCGGAGGTTGGCTCGCCGATCACCATCGTTCGCTCGAGCTCGGAGAGGTACCCCCAGACCGGAGCGCTTGCTCCCGTCACGAGCACGTCTCCGGGTTGGAAGACGATGTTGCCGGCAAGGGCGTGCGGGATCGCGGAGTTGCGCCCGATCTGCCCGCGGTAGCCGGCGTGCGCGCCGCTCGTGAAGAAGCTCTGGGCGCTGTAGATCTCGCCGATGGCGTCGAGCATCGCGAAGGTCGCCTCGTTCGACGCGCGCTGCGCCACCTCGGTCTCGGTGACGCCCGGACGCGTGTAGCGCTGGAGGAGGCGATGCGCGAGGTTCCCCCAGCGGCAGCTCTCGCGGATCAGCGCGATCTCGGCCTCGGACTTGATCGCCATCTGCTCCTCGATCTCGGCCGCAACTCTGACGACGGTTGCTCCCGACAGCTCGCTGAGCGTCGGGCCGCGATAGCCGAGGATCCACGGGTAGCCGTCCTGGTCGGCGCCGATCTTGCGACTCAGGCCGAGCGCAGACAGAGCCGTTTCGAGAGCTACCTCGGAGCGAGGATCGCCGGGGTACTCGAGGTAGTGCTCGACACGGTCGAACATCGCCTTCGACTCGGCGTGCTCGACCTCGAGCCGAGGGACGACGAGCGCTCGGGTTCCGTCGGCGGCGAGCACGAACGCGATCGGCCGCTCGGTCGGGGCGAACGCGAAGCCCGCGTAGTAGAGGACGTAGTAGGGGTCGAAGAGGACGACGCCCGAGAGCTCCTCGGGGCGCAACCTCTCGAGGAGTGCGTCGCAGCGAGCGCGATGCTCCTCGGAAGTGATCGCGATCGAGGCCATCACGATCCGAAGACCCTACTCGGCGGCTACCCTCATCCGGTGGTGAAGCGGTGGTGAAGCGCGTTGTCGTTCTGGCGCTGATTCTCGGCGCCGCGGTGACGGGCACCGCTGAGGCTGCGACCCCGTTTCGCTACGACCGCGAGCTCGGGGACGTCGCTCGCGCGTCGCTCGTTCGCGCCGTCTCCGACGGCCGGCCGTTCACGAGGGCGGACGTCAAGCGCGTCTACGTGCGTTGCTACCGCGACGAGAGGACCTTCGAGCGGATCTTCCTCGAGCGCTACGGCATTCCCGCTGGCAGGGTGGTGGCCTACTACGCGGGCGGAGCCGACCTCCATCTCCGAGACGGAACCTGCGACAACGTCCGCATGTTTCTCTCCGGGCGGCACACCGTGTACACCGCGGGCGCGTACGCCATCCTCCTGCACGAGGCGCTCCATCGACAGGGAGTCGGGATCGAGCGCCTGACCTCGTGCCTCGCCAACGAGGCGGTGCGCTGGGGGGCGGAGCGCTACGGCTTCGACGAGGCGAGGGCGCTTCGCGCACGCAACCTCGCATTCACCTACACGAGGCTCTTCGCTCCTCCCTTCTACCGCACCGGAACGCCGAACTGCCTCGCTCTCACGCGGCGAACGGAATGGCCCGACCACGTGGGCTCCGATGGCTGATCCCGAGCAGGCGCAGGCGAGCGTCGAGAAGCAGGAGAGCGAAGAGGAGCTGAAGGAACGGCTCGAACGAGAGCACGGCGAGCTGCTCGAGGAGTTGCGCTCGCTCATCCCCGGCGCCGAGGTGCTCTTCGGCTTCCTGCTCGCGATTCGGTTCACCGCCGAGTTCGGCAACCTGACCGACACGCAGCGCTACGTCTACTACGTCACGCTGTTGAGCACCGCCTCTGCCCTCGTCTTCTTTCTCGCGCCGGCGGCCTACCACCGCATCCGCTTTCGCGCGGGAGACAAGGAGTACATGGTGACCAAGGGAAATCGCGAGGCGATCGCCGGATCCGTGGCGATCTCGATCGCGTTCACCGGAGTGATCTACCTCGTCACCGATCTCGTGTTCGGCACCAGTCAGGCCATCATCGTGGCGGCCGGGTCGTTTGCCCTGATCGCGTGGCTCTGGTGGGGAGTCGCGCTCTACCGCACCTGGCAGGATCACCGGCAAGCCGTTTAGCGGCCGTCGCGCTCGCGGGTACTCGATCCGCATGCCGCGCGCGATCTGGTCGGGCAGCATCTCCTTCGGGCTCGTCAGCGCTCCCGTGAGGATGTACAGCGCGATCGACGAGAACGACCTCGAGCTGCATCTCGTGCACGAGAAGGACGGGTCGCCGATCGGATACGAGAAGGTGTGCAAGAAAGAGGGCAAGGAAGTTCCGGCGAACGAGATCGTGAAGGCGTACGAAGTGGCCGACGGCGAGCTCGTGTACCTCGACGATGACGACTTCGCGGCCGCCGAGGAGGAGGGCTACCGCACGATCCAGGTGCTCGACTTCGTCGACAGGGACGACATCGACCCGATCGTCTTCCAGCGCAGCTACTACCTCGGCCCGGCCGAGGGCGCCGACAAGGTGTACCTGCTGCTCATGCGTGCCATGGAGGAGTCAGGGCTGTCGGCCATCGTCGAGTACGTATTCCACCAGAAGCAGCAGCTCGGCTGCCTGCGTGTGCACGACGGTCTGATCGTGCTCGAGGCGATGTACTTCGAGGACGAGATTCGTCCGGTCAAGGGCATCGCGCCGAAGCGGAGCTCCAGGGTCGACAAGAAGGAGCTCGAGATGGCGCAGACGCTCATCGATCGTTTCACGTCCGACTTCGACCACGGCAAATACGAGGACCAGTACCGCAAGCGCCTGCTGAAGATCGTGAAGCAGAAGCACAAGGGCGAAAAGGTGCACGCGGCGCCCGTCGAGCGTGAGCCGGCGCCGACGGATCTGCTCGAGGCGCTGCGGGCAAGCGTCGATGCGGCGAGAGGCACCAGGAACGGCCGCTCGAAGTCGAAGGCCAAGAGCCGCAAGCCCAAAGCGCGAACGCGTTAGCGGTCAGCGAAGCGAGAACGCCGGCGCCCCGTCGGGGATGCACGGATCGCCTGCGACTTGCCCGGGCCGGCGATCACGAGCGCGTCGACTGCCAGTGAAACCGAGCGCACGGGCCGCGCGGCGAGCACGAGCGACTGGGATCGACGAAGGTTCACGACTAGGCGCGAGCAGATCGACGAGATCGCCGCCGCGGCGGCCGGGACGGGCAGCGCCCCGTCGATCTCTCTGCGCGAGATCTCCCGGCCGCGTACCCTCTGCGCCGACCGGGATGACACGGCCCGCGCTCGCCGTACGGGGTCGTCCGGAACTCAGTCGGCACGCTCGAGCTTCGCTCGGACGGTGGCTGTGGCCCGTTCGGCGGCCTTCAGCTCACGGGCCGCGTCTCGCGCGGCCCTCTCGGCGTTTTCCAGTCGCTCCTCTGCCTGTGCGAGCTCTTCTCGGAGCATTCGTTTGCGTTCGAGCAGCTTCGCTTTCTGCGCGTCGGCGTGGCTCGGTCCGGACGGTTCCTTCCGCTGCTTCGGCGCCGGAGCCATCCCCGCGTACGACGAGAACCCCACGGTCTCGAGCTCTTCGGTGAGTGCTCCGCGAACCAGCGCCTCCCGTGCATCGTCGTCGGCAACCGCGGTCCGTAGAAGGTCGCGGACGCGCCGGCGCATCGCGTCGCTCGAGCCCTTTCCGCGTGGCGCGACGTGGGCGACGGCGACTTCGGCCAGCAGCTCGAGCGCCGTCTCCAACTCGGCCGTGGCCTTCCGGAACGAAGCCGAGTCGCCCGAGACCTGCGTCTTCCTGACCTTGCGAGCGGCCTCCGCGGCGCCGGCAGCAGCCTTGGGGCGATCCCGGGCCGCGCGGTTGACGGCGAAGACCACGACGGACGGCTTGCGCAGGCTCGCCACCACGTCGGCCTCGTCCCGACGGTCTTCGCTGCGGAGTGCGCGGACGATTCGATCGCGCTCCGCCACGAACTGATTCGGCTCGACGGCCAGCAGCTTCTCGGCTTCCTGGGGGAGCGGGCTCATGATGTGAACGGAGCGGCGCCGGAGTCGAACCGACCGAGCCGTGGGCTACACGACCGCACTGGTTTTGAAGACCAGCTGGGCCACCGGGCCCATGCCGCTCCGCCGCCAGCGTATCCCGACAGATCCGTGCAGCTCCTGCGGAGCTCGCGCGTTCTCGCTAGCGAGTCAGCGCGCCGGGAATCGAGAACGTCATTCGCACCTCGGTTCCGGCTTCGCGCGCACTCGTGACGGTCAGTCGCTCGGCGACCGAGTCGATGATCTTCAACCCGTAGCCTCCTGCGGTGCGGCGCCTCGAGGTCCGGCGGCTCATGCCCTGGCCATCGTCACGCACGACGACGTCGAGATCTCCGTCTTCGCGCTCGACCACGACGTCGACGTCGCCGCTTCGTGAGCCATACGCGTGGCGGACGACATTCGACACTGCCTCGCTGACGCAGAGGCGAATGTCAGCGACGAGGCGTTGACTTGCCCCGAGGTCAGCCGCTGTCTCGCCGACCCAGACACGCGCCTTTCGGACGCTCGACGGAACTGCGGGCAGCGAGAACGTGATGATCGTCACCTCTCGGGTCTACCCCTTCCGCTGTCCCCTAATCATCCTCGTGCTCGTTCACGATCGCCCTTTCCTCCAGCTCGTCAGGTCGAATTGCCGGTTGAGTTGGGCGAGGATCTTCCGTGCGATCAGGTCTCCCGCGGCCCGCTCGAAGTGCACGCCGTCGTCGGCCCGCATCTTCACGAGCCGTCCCGACTCCGACTCGACGTACTGCGCGTAGCCGCCGTCCGAGCCTGCGAAGAAGAAGTACGTATCGAGATACGACACCCTGCCGGAGCGCTTGGCGGCCTGAGACTGCACTACAGCGTTGATGGCGTCGAACCGGATCGTCTGCTCTCGGTCATCGGTGATCGGGAGGCCGATCCAGACGAGGTAGGCGCCGCTTCGGATGACGGTGTCCATGACTCCGGCAACGCGCCGCCGGTACTCGTCCGCCCAGCTCGTGCTCCCGAAGGCGCCGATCTCCTGGCCTTCGGGGAGACCGGTCATGAAGCCGTGGTCGTCGTTGCCGCCGAACATGAGGACGACCGCGCGGGGCTTCTCCTTCTCCATCACCTCGGAAACCCGTTCGAACCAGTTGAAGACATCTGGCCGCTCGAGCCCGCTCGCGATGCGGCCGTCCACGTCGTCGACCGGTTCGATCGCGCGCCTGTCCCCGATCGCTCGCAGGATCGACTGACCGGGGACGACGACCAGCGAGTCACCGGCGACCCAGATCCGCAGCGGGCGGGCGGGCGTGAACTTCTCGCGGGCCGGCGGTCTTGCCGGCGTCGTGTCCGGCGAGGGCTCGGGCACCGCGATGCCCGTATCGATCTCGTCGTCCTCCGAGCGTCCGAGGACCGCCTTCAGCCCCCGCCGCGGCTGATCGAGACGAAGGGTGCCGCTGACTGACGCGAGCGGCTCGGCAACGGCGAGAGCGGCGTCTCGCTTCCAGCCCTCCGGCTGGATCTCCGCCGATTTCCGCAGCCCCGGCGCGTTCAGGAGCATGCCGACGAGGAGCGCGAGCAGCGCGACGACGATCGCGGACCCGGCAGAGTGCAGGCGCCGACCCTCCTGGTCGACTCGTCTGCGCGGATGTCTGCGTCTCGTCGGCATGACGGGCGGTCCCTCTCAGAACTGGAAGTAGATGAACGGGGCCACGCCCTCCGGGCCCATGGCATGCGTGGCGAGGAGTGCGACCGAGAGAATGAGAGCCTGCGCCGGCACCGGAAGACGCGAGAAGCGTGCCATGAGAACGAGCGGAAGCCTGCGAGGAAGGTACTGCGAGCCGATGCCGATCGCGATCGCGAGCAGCACCCCTCCGGTGACGAGCTCGGATGGCTCCCGCCACGCGGTGAAGAGGCGCGCGATGACCTCCCAGGCGTCCGAGAAGGAGTCGGAGCGGAAGAAGATCCAGGCGAAGCAGACGATCTGGAAGGTGAGGAACCGCTGCCAGGCGCGGCGCCACGCCGTGGACGAGCGTTCGACGTAGCCCGACCGCTCACGCCACCAGCGCTCGGCCACCAACGCGGTCCCGTGGATGGCTCCCCACGCGACGAACGTCCAGCCGGCTCCATGCCAGAGGCCGCCGATCAGCATCGTCAGCATCAGGTTGCGGTAGGTGAAGAGCGAGCTGCCCCGGTTCCCTCCGAGCGGGATGTACACGTAGTCGCGCAACCACCGGGACAGGGTCATGTGCCAGCGGCGCCAGAAGTCCTGGATGGAGACCGCGGCGTACGGAGCGTCGAAGTTCTGCGGGAAGCGAAACCCGAGCAGGAGCGCGAGACCGATGGCGATCGACGTGTAGCCGAAGAAGTCCGCGTAGATCTGGACGGCGTAGGCGTAGATCCCGACCAGGACCTCGAGCGAGGAATGCTGGTTCGGCGCCCCGAAGACCTCGTCGACGATGTTCGCGGCCAGGTAGTTGGCGATCACGACCTTCATGAAGAGGCCCGTGCCGATCAGGAAGAAGGCTCGAGAGGTGTCGACGTAGCGAGGATCGCGAGGGGAGTCGAGTTGGGGGATCAGCTCTCCGGGCCGCACGATCGGTCCGGCGACCAGATGCGGGAAGAAGGAGAGGTAGGCAGCGAACTTCCCCCAGCCGGTCGGCGCGAAGTCGCCGCGGTAGACGTCGACGACGTAGCTGATCGCCATGAACGTGAAGAAGGAGATCCCGACCGGGAGGATGATCGAGCGCGCCTCCAGCGGAACGTCGATCCCGACGGAGGCGAAGAGGTTGTTCGTCGAAGTGACGAAGAAGTCGTAGTACTTGAAGTAGGCGAGGAGGGCGAGGTTTCCCAGGAGCGCTCCGGCGAGGAGCCATTTGCGCGCGCGGCGGGTCTCGACGGGAGTGGATCGCCAGGGCGAAGACCTGGTTCCACGCGATCGAGAACCCGAGCAGGAAGCAGAAGCGCCAGTCCCACCCGGCGTAGAAGACGAAGCTCGCGGCGATGATGAACACGCGCCAGCGCTCTCCGCGCGGCATCAGCAGCCACGAGAGCGGGAGCACCACCATGAAGAAGATCGCGAAGGTGGCGGTCGGGAAGAGCACGACTTCCCGTTCCCGTCGTTTCCGCGCTGCTCTTAGTCGGTGGCGGGTGCGGGCAGCCGGGTCTGTGTGTCGTCCTCCTCGGCGGCGGGCTCGATCGCGGTGTGCTCGATCGGGGACGCAAACCAGGAAGGATCTTCACCGAAGAAGACGCCGGTCGCGGACAGGGGCGCCACCTGGACGTAGGCATGGCGCCGGGCGGCCCGCGCAGCCATCCACTCCGCGAGTGCGACGAGCACCCAGGCGCCGGCCATGACGAGCCCGATGACCAGCGGATCGAGCTCCGCGAGCGCGGCCGCGAGCGCGACGGCGGCAAGGAAGACGATCTCGATCAGGAGCCGGGGAACAGCAGGGCCGCGCGGTGCCGGTCGCTCGAGCGTGCGGACCCAGGGCGAGCTCTCCCGGCGAGCGGTAGGGCTGTCGCCCCAGCCGGGAGCGTCGGCCGGCTCGGGCAGAGGACGCACCTGGGACCGAAGCGCGTGCAGCTCCGTCCGCAGGCCACCCACCTGCGCCGAGAGCGTCTGCACCGCGCCGAGGAGCTCGCTGGCCTGCGCATCGTTCGGTTCGAGAGGAGCCTTCGTCGTCTCGGACGCGTCGGCCGCCACGGGTTACTCCTTCTCGGAGTCGCGCATGTCGTCGAGCGCGTTGCGACCCTGCTCGTGGACGTCGGCTCTGCGTTCCTCCACGGTCTCGACCGGAGGCTCCGGCGGTTCGGGAGGCTCCTCCGTGCGCGACTCGGCAAGCTTGCGGCGAAGCTCGTCCGCAGGATCGTCCCCCGTCGTGGGAGCGGCTGCCGGCGCCTCGGAGTCGGGCTCCCCGCGTCGGCGAAGCCGCCGTACGAGCGCGGCGATGCCGATGGAGACGAGGAGCCAGGTGAGGCGCCTGCGCATCGGTCGATGGTACCGCGCCCGGGAGAGGATGCTCCCTCCTGCTACCATCCCGCGGCTTCCTGCCTCGCATCTGCCCACCCGTTCCCGGTGGTGTCGGAAGCGGCGAGGCCGACCAGACCGAAGGAAGGAACGGGAACCTGTGACCGAATACGAGATTCTGCTGCTGCTCGACCCCGACCTGGAAGAGGATCGCCAGGGCGAGGTCGTCACACGCACCCGCGAGCTGGTCGAGAAGGCCGGAGGCTCATGGGACGTGCACGACGTCTGGGGCCGGCGCAAGCTCGCGTACGAGATCGCGCACAAGGGCGACGGTGTCTACCACCTGCTCCAGTTCACCTGCGACGCGGGGACGCTGGACGAGATCTCGCGCGTGCTCCGAATCGACGACGGCGTCCTCCGCCACATGGCGACACGTCGGATCGAGGGGAGTCCCGCGCGGCCGGTAGCGGCGGGCGCGCCGACGCGCGAGGATGCAGAGACCGCATCCCCAGCCGACGGGCGAGTCGCCGGGCCGGTCGACGAACCAGCCGACGCGCCCGCCGACGAGCCGATCGAGGAAGAGGAGGAGTAACGACATGGCAGGAGACCTGAACCGCGTGATTCTCGTCGGGCGCCTGACGCGCGACCCCGAGCTTCGTCATCTCCCCTCGGGCACGCCGGTGCTCGAGATGGGAGTTGCCGTGAACGGGCGTCAGCAGGACGACGCCGGCAGCTGGGTGGACAAGCCGAACTTCTTCGACGTGAAGGTGTACGGCAACCAGGCGGAGATGCTCTCGCAGCATCTCGCCAAGGGTCGCCGCATCGGCATCGACGGCCGGCTCGACTGGCGCTCCTGGGAGGCGCAGGACGGCAGCAAGCGGTCGAAGGTCGACGTCGTGGCACAAAGCGTCCAGTTTCTGGACAGCCGGGGCGACTCCGAGCAGGGAGCCCAGCAGTACGTGCCCGCCGGGGCAACCGCGAGTGCCGGCGGAGACGACTTCCCGCCCTCGCCCGCCGACGACGACATTCCGTTCTAACGATGGCCGGCAAGAAACCGCAACAGCGCAGGCGTACGGGGCCGACCACCGCTCCGGGACGAAGGAAGAGCTGCCACCTCTGCCGCGACAAGGTCGCGGAGGTGGACTACAAGAACCTCGCCCAGCTTCGCCGCTACATCTCGGAGAAGGGGAAGATCCGCTCGCGGCGCATCACCGGCGCCTGCCGGCGTCATCAACTGCAGGTCGCCGGCGCGGTGAAGCGCGCGCGGGAGATGGCCCTCTTGCCCTACGTGTCCCAATAGCGTGGTCTTCTAGCCATGCAGATCATCCTGCTCCAGGACGTCGAGAAGCTCGGGCTGCGCGGGGACGTCGTCGACGTCGCCCGTGGCTACGCGCGCAACTACCTGCTTCCGCGCAAGCTCGCCGAGGTGGCGACGCCTGCTCGTGTGACGGAGCTCGAGCGGGTCGAGGCACAGCGCGCCACCCGTGAGGCTCGGAGCACCGAGCAGGCGCAGGAGATCGCGGGGCTGCTCGCCGAGGCGGTTCTCCGCTTCGACGTCAAATCGGGCCCGACCGGCTCGTTGTTCGGATCGGTCACGCCCACGGACGTCGCCGACAGGATCTGGGCCGAGCACAAGGTGCGGGTCGACCGGCGCAAGATCGGCATCGACCCGATCAAGCGCATCGGCCGCTACGCGATCCCGATCGTCCTCTTCGAAGACGTGCAGGTCGAGGTGAAGACGCTGGTCGTCCCGGAGGGTGAAGAGCTTCCGCCCGAAGAGGAGCTTGCGGCGCTCGAGGCAGCCGAGGCCGAGGCGGCCGCCGCTGCCGAGGCCGAGCACTCGGAGGCGGAGTCGGTGGTCGCGGAGGTCATCGCCGAGGAAGAGCTCACCGAGGACGGGTTCGACGACGAGCCCGAGGAGGCGGAGGAAGGGTCCGTCGACGCGCTCGCCGTCGAGGACGAGGTCACGGAGCCTCGCGAGGCATAGGCATGGTGACTGTCACCGCAGGTGACAGTCACCAGCTCTGAACCGATCGCGGATCGCCGCTCCGGAGAGCTCTCCACAGGGCCTGTTGAGCGTTTGCGGAACTTCCCGCTGACAGCGGCTGTTTCCGGCTGGACAACTCGCCCGGACCTGTCGAAAGGCTGTCCGGCGCGGGGGATAACATGAGAACGTCTGTTCCCTTCTTCCTGCAGTGAGGCCCTTCGACGACTCGCAGGGGTGGACTGGACGGACGTGTCGCTGACGGATTGACTGCCGCACCCATGGCCCGAGTGCAACCCATCACACCAGAGCGCCTGAGCGCGCTCGTCCCGCCTCAGAACCTCGAGGCCGAGGAATCGGTGCTCGGCGCGATGCTCCTGTCCCCGACCGCCGTCGGCACCGTCAGCGAAATCCTCGTCGCCTCGGATTTCTATCGCGAGAGCCACGGGAAGGTCTTCCGCGCGTCGCTTGCGCTCTGGGCCAAGGGCGAGCCGGTGGACGCGATCACGCTCTCCAACGAGCTCGACGAGCGAGGTGAGCTCGAGGCGATCGGTGGCCAGGCGAAGGTGGCCGAGCTCGCCGCGCTCGTCCCGTCGACGTCGAACGTGGAGCACTACGCACGGATCGTCAAGGAGATGGCGACCCTACGCGGGCTCGTTCGCACCGGCCAGGAGATCACGCGCTTGGGACAGGAGCGCCCGGGTGAGGTCACCGACCTCGTCGACCGCGCGGAGCAGATGGTGTTCGAGCTCGGCCAGCAGCGCGTCACCAGCGACTTCACCCACATCGAGACGCTGCTCAAGGAGAGCTTCGAGCGAATCTCGCAGCTGGTCGAGATGGGGGTCGAGGTCACCGGCACGCCCACCGGCTTCCGCGAGCTCGACTCGATCACCTCGGGGTTTCAGCCCGGCAACCTCGTGATCCTCGCCGCGCGTCCATCCGTCGGAAAGTCCGCGCTCGGCATGTGCATCGCGGCGAATCTGGGCGTTCGACACGGCATCCCCGTGGCGCTCTTCACGCTCGAGATGTCTAAGGCGGAGGTGACGCAGAGGATGATGTGCAGCGAGGGCAAGGTGGAGTCGCAGCGGCTGCGCACCGGCCGGCTCGCTCCCGAGGACTGGCCCCGGCTCACGACCGCCTGCGACCGGCTGATGAAGGCGCCGATCTGGGTCGACGACACGGGGTCGACCACGATGATGGAGCTGCGCTCGAAGGCCCGCCGCCTGAAGTCACGTGAGCCGAATCTGGGCCTGATCGTGGTCGACTACCTGCAGCTGATGACCTCGGGCGCGAGCGCGGAGAATCGCGTGCAGGAGGTGTCCCAGATCTCACGTGCGCTCAAGGTGCTCGCACGCGACCTCGACGTGCCCATCCTCGCGCTGTCGCAGCTTTCGCGCGCGGTCGAGCAGCGCCAGGACAAGCGACCGCTGCTCTCCGACCTGCGAGAGAGCGGATCGCTGGAGCAGGACAGCGATCTCGTCTTCTTCCTCTATCGCGACGAGTACTACAACGGCGAGGAGTCCGACCAGCAGGGGATCGCGGAGGTGATCTGCGCGAAGCACCGAAACGGCCCGACCGGCACGGTCAAGCTCTCGTTCCTGCGCCGGTACGCGAAGTTCGCCGACCTGGCAGCGGCCTAGCTGCGGCGTAGCGGAGGCGCGTATCTAGGCTAGATCGGGCGTGAGCAGCGGCGCCGAAGCCCCCATTCCGTCGAGCTCGAGGACGATTGCGGGCTACTACACGCTCGCCGGCCTCTATACGCTCTCGGCGGCAGTCATCTGGGGCGTCAACACGCTGTTCCTGCTCGACGCCGGCCTGAGCTTTTTCGAGGTGTTCCTCGCGAACGCCGCGTTCTCACTGGGAACGGTGCTGTTCGAGATCCCGACGGGCGTTGTCGCCGACACGCTCGGGCGCCGGATGTCGTTCCTGCTCAGCGTGTCCGTGCTCGGCGTCTCCACGCTCGCCTACGTCGGGCTCGCGGAGATCGGCGCGGGAGTCATCGCGTTTGCTCTCGCGTCGGTGGTCATGGCGCTCGGGTTCACCTTCTACTCGGGAGCGATGGAGGCGTGGCTCGTCGACGCGCTCGCAGCGACGGGCTATCACGGCATTCTCGACCGCGTGTTCGCGCGAGGCTCGCAGGTGACGAGCGCTGCCATGCTCGTGGGAACGATCGGCGGCGGCTTCCTGGGGCAGGTCGACCTCAGTATCCCGTACGTCCTGCGGTCGATTCTGCTGGTCGCGGTGTTCGTCGTGGCGTTCGTGGTGATGCACGACATCGGGTTCACGCCTCGGCCCGTCCCGGCACGCCAGCTGCCCCGAGAGATCGCCAAGAATGCGCGAGCCGGAGTCGCCTTCGGCTGGGGGCAGCGCCCACTCCGCCTGCTCATGCTCGCCGCGGCTCTCCAGCTGGGCTTTCTCAGCTGGGCGTTCTATGCGTCACAGCCCTATCTGCTGGACCTGCTCGAGAGCGATGCGGTGTGGGTCGTCGGCGTGGTCGCAGCTGCGATCGCACTGTCGACGATGGCCGGGAACCAGATTGTGAGCGTTGCAGCGCGGCGGTGCGGAAGACGTACGACGCTGCTGCTCGTCGCCGCGGTCGTGCAGACTGCGGCAGCGGTCGTCCTCGGCATCGCCGGCTCGTTCTGGGTGGCCCTTCCCGCATTGCTCCTCGTCACGGCGGGCCTCGGGGTGACGAGCCCCGTTCGCCAGGCGTATCTCCATCAACTCGTTCCCTCCGAGCAGCGTGCGACCGTGGTCTCGTTCGACTCGATGGTCTCGGGAGCCGGCGGCGTCGGCGCGCAGGTCGGGCTCGGCGCGCTCGGCGAGGCGCGCTCGGTTGGCTCGGCATTCGTCGTCGGCGGGTTGGCGACGGTCGGCGCGATTCCGCTCTTCGCCGAGGTGCGCAGGATCGGTGGGCGGGCCGACGACATCGCGGGTTCGCGCGGCGGGGTGGAATCGAGCTGTCCGGACGGCCTACCCGCCGTCGCGACGGTGGATGCGATCGCTCTGGAGGAGCACGTGCCGGAACCGGCGGTGGCGGCGAGCGTCTAGACCGCCTCGGCACGTGCGACACTCCCGCGCGTGCCCGCCACGGTCATCGTCGGGGCGCAGTGGGGAGACGAGGGGAAAGGGAAGATCGTCGACCTGCTGGCGCAGGATTCGGATCTCGTGTGCCGCTACCAGGGCGGCCCGAACGCGGGGCACACGATCGTCGTCTCGGGCGAGACGTACAAGATCCGTCAGATCCCGTCGGGGATCATCGCCGGGAAGTCGAGTGCGATCGGCGCCGGGTGCGTGGTCGATCCGGCGGTCCTGGTCTCCGAGCTCGACGACCTCGAGGCACGCGGACACCGGACCGAGGGCGTGCTCTTCGTGTCGGGGAATGCGCATCTCGTCATGCCCTGGCACGTGGCGCTCGACGGCGCGCGCGAACGCCGGCTCGGCCGCCTTCAGATCGGAACGACCCGTCGGGGAATCGGTCCGGCTTACGCGGACAAGGCCACGAGGATCGGGATTCGCGTCCAGGACCTCCTCGATGCGAAGATCCTGCGCCAGAAGCTCGAGCTCGCCGTCGAGGAGAAGAACGTATGGCTCGAGCGCGTCTACGAGCTCGAGCCCCACGATGTCGAAGAGGTGGTGGCGACCCACCTGCGCTTCGCCGAGAGACTCGCGCCCTACGTCGCGGATACGTCGCTTCTCGTCCATCGCGCCCTCAGGGCCGGCGACCGCGTCCTCTTCGAGGGAGCACAGGGGACCTTGCTCGACCTCGACCACGGCACGTACCCGTTCGTCACGTCCTCGAGCCCGATCGCGGCCGGGGCGGCGGTCAGCTTCGGGATCGGCCCCAACCGCATCGACGAGGTTCTCGGCGTCGCCAAGGCATACGTGACCCGGGTCGGGGAGGGGCCGTTCCCGAGCGAGATCGACGGAGCGGCGAACGAGCGAGTCCGTGAGATCGGCCAGGAGTTCGGGACCGTGACGGGCCGGGATCGGCGTTGCGGGTGGCTGGATCTCGTCGCGCTCCGCTTCGCGGTCCGGGTGAACGGCATCACGTCGCTCGCGCTGACGAAGCTCGACGTGCTCTCGGAGTTCGATGAGCTTCCGATCTGCGTTCGCTACGCGTTGCCCGACGGGAGCGAGACCGAGGAGTTTCCTTCGCACCAGAGCGATTTTCACCACTGCCGCCCAGTGTTCGAAACGCTCGACGGCTGGCGAGAGGAGATCGAGGAGGTCCTGCCGGGCGCGGCGCAGGACTACGTGTCGTTCGTCGAGCAGGCACTCGACGTTCCGGTCACGCTGGTCGGAACGGGCGCGGCGCGGGAGCGTGTGCTTGCGCTGTGACTAGACGTCCCGCCCCATGAAGTGCTCGGTGAACTCGGAGCAGCGGCCCTCGTCGTCGAAGCGGCAGAGGAAGACGTTGTGGTACTCGCGCACGACGGTCTCGCCGTCGGCCGCGAGGTAGCGCGAGATGCCGGCTGCGACGGCACGGTCGCCGTCGATCGCCCACGGGCGGTACTCGGCGTTCCAGCTACCCGGCTCGTCGCGCTCTTCGAGCCAGTTCGCGACGATCGCGGCGCGGCCCGCGAGCGCTTCGTCGCCCTCGTCCCACGGGTGGTACCGGTAGCGGGCGTCCTCGCTGAAGAGCTCGCCGATCGCCGCCTCGTCGTACGTTCTCCACGCCTCGACGTAGGCATCGAGCCACTGTTGAAAGTCGCTGTGATCCATGGTCGGAAGCCTACGCGTCGATGCGTCATCGTGAGCTACGGATCGCGCGTCTAGACTCGTCCGATGCGTGCGCTCCTGGTTGGTTCGGGCGGGCGCGAGCATGCGCTTGCCTGGAAGCTCGCGCAGGCACCGGCCCTGACCGATCTCCATGCCGCCCCGGGAAGCCCGGGCATCGCACGGCTCGCCGAGTGCCATCCGATTCGCGCCGAGGACGCGGAGGGTCTCCTCGCTCTCGCGCATGCGCTCGACGTCGACCTCGTGGTGATCGGGCCCGAAGCGCCGCTCGTCGGCGGAGTCGCCGACGTGCTGCGGCCGGCGGGCATCGCGGTCTTCGGGCCGAGCGCGGCCGCGGCGGCGATCGAAGGCTCCAAGGCCTTTGCCAAAGATGTGCTGGCGGCCGCCGGAGTGCCGACGGCGGCGCAGCTTGCGGTTGCCCGGCCGCCCTGTGTGGTGAAGGCGGACGGCCTTGCGGCCGGGAAAGGAGTGCACGTTTGCAGATCGGACGCCGAGCTCGACGACGCCCTCAGGGCGGTGACGGCTCTCGGCGGTGGATTCATCGTCGAGGAGCTGCTCGAAGGCCCCGAGGTCTCGCTCTTCGCGATCTGCGACGGCGCCGACGTGATCCCGCTCGTTCCTGCGCAGGACTTCAAGCGGGCCTTCGAGGGAGACGAGGGTCCGAACACGGGAGGCATGGGCTCGTTCGCACCCGTCCCCGGGCTCGGGAGCGACGCTGCCGCCGAGCTGACCGAGCTCGTTCACCGTCCCGTGCTGGCCGAGCTCCAAAGGCGGGGTGCACCCTTCGTCGGCCTGCTCTTCGCGGGTCTGATGCTCACGTCCGACGGCCCGCGCGTGCTGGAGTTCAACTGCAGGTTCGGCGACCCCGAGACGCAGTCGGTGGTGCCGCTCCTAGAGGGCGATCTGCTCGACGCGCTCGCTGCGGCGGCGGCCGGAGAGCTCGCCGGAGTTTCGCTCGAGACTTCTGCGGACGCCGCGGTTTCCGTGGTGCTCGCGGCGGAGGCGTACCCGGCCGGGTCGGATCGCGGCTCCACGATTACCGGGGTCGAGGAGGCGGAGGCCCGCGGTGCTCTCGTCTTCCACGCCGGGACCGCCCTGCGCGAAGATCGGCTGGTGACGAACGGTGGCCGGATCCTGAGCGTGACGGGGGTCGGCCGGACGCTGGCCGAAGCGCGTGCCGCCGCCTACGGTGGAGCTGATCTGATCGAGTTCGAGGGAGCACGCCGGCGTCAGGACATTGCGCTCGCGGCCGCGGAGGGGATGACGGTTTCGCTGCACCCCGCATAGCGCCCCCAAAATTCCCTGGGGCCACCCCGGGCCTCCTCCCACTTCAAGCCTAACCGCGAAGTCCGTACCGATGGGGAACGTCTTCGTATCGAAAGGTGAACATCCGCTTGCTCGTCAGCTCTCGCAACGTCGACGCAGCGCGGTACGTCCCGGACCGACCACTACAATCGCCCCGGTGATTCCGCGCTACTCCCGACCTGCGATGGCACGCATCTGGTCGGAGGAGGCGAAGCTCGAAGGGTGGCTCGCGGTCGAGTTGGCCGCGCTGGACGCCTGGGAGCAGCGTGGGCACGCTCCCGCGGGGTGCCGCGCGTGATATCCGAGCTCGAGCGACGGCTCCGACCCCGGAGCGAGTCGCCGAGCTCGAGCGGACGACGAATCACGACGTCGCCGCGTTCGTGGACGCAGTCGCATCAGACCTCGGGCCGACCGGGCGCTGGTTCCACTACGGCCTGACCTCGTCGGACGTCCTCGACACTGCGCTCGCCCGTACCGTTCAGGACGCCGGCAGGCTCGTGCTCGCGGGAATCGACCGCGCGTGGGCGGCGGTCGTCGAGCGTGCGGAAGAGCATCGCGACACCTTGACGATCGGTCGAACGCACGGTGTCCACGCCGAGCCGATGACATTCGGACTGAAGCTTGCGGGCTGGGCGTTTCAGCTCGCGCGGGATCGGCGACGCGTCGAGGACGCGCTCGAGGGCATGCGCGTCGGAAAGCTGAGCGGTGCGGTCGGCACGTACTCGGCGACGCCGCCCGAGGTGGAGCGACTCGCATGTGAGAGCCTGGGACTCGACCCGGCTCCGAGTTCCACGCAGATCCTGCAGCGCGACCGTCATGCGGAGGTGCTGTCGGCGCTCGCCCTCCTCGCTTCGTCGCTCGAGCGCTTCGCCCTCGAGATCCGACATCTGGCCCGCACGGAGGTTCGCGAGGTGGAGGAGCCGTTCGCGCGAGGCCAGAAGGGCTCGTCCGCCATGCCGCACAAGCGGAATCCGATCGTCGCGGAACGCATCTGTGGGCTCGCGCGGCTCGCACGAAGTTATGCCGTCGTCGGGCTCGAGAACGTGGCCCTATGGCACGAGCGCGACATCTCTCATTCCTCGGCCGAGCGTGTGGTTCTGCCCGACGCGTTCCTCGCGGTCGACTACATGCTCGACCGTTTTGCGTGGCTGATCGAAGGGCTCGTCGTCCGCCCCGAGCGGATGCGCGCGAATCTCGAGGCGACCGGCGGGCTCTACTTCAGTCAACGGCTGCTGCTGTCCTTGGTCGACACGGGACTCGACCGAGACACCGCCTATCGGGCCGTGCAGGCGCACGCAATGCGCGCGTGGGACGAAGGTCTGGATTTTCGCGTGCTCGTCCGGGGCGACTCCGAGCTCGCCGGGCGCGTGAATCTCGACGAGGTCTTCGACCTCGGAGCATTCACCCGGCACACCGATGTCGTCTTCCAGCGACTGCAGGCTACGAAGAGAGAGGAGATCCATGCCTGAAGTGGTTCACGTAGCGAGCGGCAAGGTGCGCGAGATCTTCGCGCTGGACGACGAGCGCTTGCTGCTCGTCGCCAGCGACAGAATCTCGACCTTCGACGTCATCCTGCCGACGCCGATCCCGGACAAGGGTCGTGTTCTCACCGGCCTCTCCGCGTTCTGGTTCTCACGGACGACGCACCTCGTCCCCAACCACCTCTTGGAGCTGCGGGACGACGGACGCTCGATGGTCTGCCGAAAGCTCGAGATGCTGCCGATCGAATGTGTCGTCCGTGGGTATCTCACCGGCTCGGGCTGGCGTGACTACGGCGAGACGGGAGCTGTCTGCGGGCATGTCCTGCCCGAAGGCCTACGCGATTCCGATCGGTTGCCTGCTCCGATCTTCACGCCGGCCACCAAGGCGAGCGAGGGGCACGACGAGAACATCGACGAGGAGCGGGCGGCCGAGCTGTGCGGCCCGGACCTCTACCACGCTGCGAAAGAGGCGTCGCTTGCGCTGTACGCGTTCGCATCCGAGCACGCCGAGAAGCGCGGGATCATCCTCGCTGACACGAAGTTCGAGCTCGGGGTGGCAACGGACGGCACGCTCACGCTCGGCGACGAGGCGTTGACACCCGACTCGTCGCGCTTCTGGCCGCTCGCCGGCTACGAGCCGGGCAGACCGCAGCCCTCGTTCGACAAGCAGTTCGCGCGCGACTGGTGCGCCAAGACGGGCTGGGACAAGACCGACCCGGGTCCCGAGCTCCCCGCGGACGTCGTCGCCGGAACCCGCGCGCGGTACGTCGAGGCGTTCGAGCGGCTCACCGGAATCTCGTTCGACGATTACCTCTCCGACCCCGAGATCGTGCTCGGGTGAGGGCAACCGTCCTGGTGCGCCCGAAGGACGGGATCCTCGATCCGCAAGGCGAGGCCGTCCGAGGCTCGCTGCGGAAGCTCGGCTTCGACGTGAGTGGCATCCGGGTCGGCCGGGTCGTCGACCTCGAGCTCGCTTCGGCGGATCCGTCGTCTGCGCGCGAGGAGGTCGAGCGCATGTGCTCCGAGCTCCTGGCGAATCCCCTGATCGAGAGCGTCGAGATCCGGTTGGAAGGCGAGTGATGCGACGCCCCGTCGTCGCCGTCGTCGTCTTCCCCGGCTCGAACGATGATCGAGATGCCGGGTGGGCGCTCGGAGCGCTGGGCGCAGACATCGAATACGTCTGGCACGAGGACGACGTGCTCCCGGAAGCCACGGGGGCCGTCGTTCTCCCCGGAGGGTTCTCCTACGGTGACTATCTCCGCTGCGGCGCTATCGCGAGCGTTGCCCCGGCGATGGACGCAGTACGCCGCTTCGCCGCGTCGGGGGGCCCGGTGCTCGGCATCTGCAACGGCTTCCAGATCCTCTGCGAGGCGAGACTCCTGCCGGGGGCCCTGCGCCCGAATCGACAGCTCGAGTTCATCTGCCGCGATACGACGGTGTGCGTCGAGAGCGCCGACACGCTCTTCACGCGTCGTTGCGTGACCGGCCAGGAGCTCGTCCTCCCGGTGAAGCACGGTGAAGGTGCATGGCACGCAGACGAGGGTCAGCTGGTGCAGCTTGCCGCGCGCGGACAGATCGTGCTCCGCTACACCGACGATGTGAACGGCTCCCTCGGCCGGGTGGCCGGGGTCGTCAACGAGGCCGGCAACGTGCTTGGTCTCATGCCCCATCCCGAGCATGCGGTGGACCCGCTCCTCGGATCGGCCGACGGAGGGCTCCTGCTCGCGGCCCTCGTCGATGCTGCAGTCGAGCACGTGCTCGCGCCCGCATAGAACCGAGGCATCAGAGCCCCAACGCCTCTCGGAGCACGGGCGCACGTTCGAGCGCCGCCCGCAGTCGCTCGAGGTCGCGCGCCCGCATCGTTACGGGACCGCGTCTCGCCGATCCCTCGGTCGTGTACGCGAAGCGGATGAGGCGCTCTCCACCCCTGGTCTCCAGCAGCTGGACGACGACGGAGAACCGCTTTTCGCCGGCCCGCTGAGGCACCGTGACCTCCTCGACGATCTCCGCCGCTCCCCAAGGCGTCGCCGCCGTCGACGCCTTTCTCTGAACCTTCGCTCGTGCCGTCGCCATGCATCGAGCGTAGGGCGGCACCGCTCACAGCGGGGACACGCCTTCGTGAAAGAACCGTGACAAGAGCGGGGCCGTATCCTCGGCCGGTGCACGACATCGTGATCGTGGGAGCGGGAACCGCAGGCTGTGTCCTCGCCTCACGTCTGACCGAGAACCCCGATCTCTCGGTCCTCCTGATCGAGGCGGGACCGCGTTCGAGAAAGCTGGAGACGCGGATCCCCGCGGCGTTCTCCAAGCTCTATCGCAGCGACGTCGACTGGGGCGACTCGACGGTTTCTCAGCCCGAGCTCGACGGCAGGGAGATCGTCTTCCCACGCGGTCGTGCGCTCGGAGGCTCGGCGGTCATCAACGCGATGATGGTGCTGCGCGGCCATCCGGCCGACTACGACGCCTGGGCGGCCGACGGCTGCCCCGGTTGGTCGTGGGCGGACGTCGAGCACGCCTTCCGGCGAAGCGCCGAGCACAGCTTCCCGCGCGAGGATCTGCGGGGCCGCCACGTCCTCACGGAGGCCTTCGTGCACGCTGCGCACGCGACCGGAATCCCGCTGAACAACGACCTGAACGGGGCGGACAATGCCGGGGTCGGCTTCGTTCCGGTGTCGCAGCGCAAGGGGCGGCGCTTCAGCGTCGTCGAGGGGTACCTTCGCCCTGCGAGACGGCGCCCCAACCTCACGGTGGTGACCGGAGCGCTCGCCACCCGCGTTCTCGTCGAGCACGGCCGAGCCCGCGGCGTCGCCTACCGTCTGCCCTCCGACGCGGGGCGAGACGAGGAAGCGCTGGCCGAGCGAGAGGTGGTGCTCTCCTGCGGGGCGATCGGGACACCGCATCTTCTCCAGCTTTCGGGGATCGGACCCCGCGAGCCGCTCGAACGCGCGGGAGTCGAGGTCGTGCGTGAGCTGGACGGAGTCGGGGCGAACCTGCGTGACCACCTCGCGGGCGGAATCTTCGCGCTCACGCGAGGCGTGGACACCCTTGCGTCCGCGGAGTCCCTCCGTAACGTCCTCAGCTGGGCGCTCTTCGGACGTGGCCCGCTGACGTCGAACGTCGGGGAGGCGGCGGCGTTCGTACGCACCCGTCCGCATCTGGCCGCGCCCGATCTCGAGCTTCTGTTCGCCCCGGTGCTCTTCGAGGAGGAAGGACTGAAACAGCCGACGGAGGACGGCCTCACGCTCGGGGTCGTGCTCCTGCAGCCGAAGAGCTCGGGCACGGTGACGCTGCGCTCTTCGAACCCGCTCGACCTCCCTGCGATCGATCCCAGGTACCTCACGGACCCGGGCGGTGAAGACCTGCGCACGCTCCTGCAGGGCCTCCGCCTGGCCCGCCGCGTGCTGTCGCAGGAGCCGCTCGTGGGGTACGTCGCCTCGGAGCTCCTGCCGGGAGCCGAGGCGCGCACCGATGAGGCGCTCGTCGACCATCTCCGTGCCACCTCGCAGACGCTCTACCATCCGGTCGCCACCTGCCGGATGGGAACGGATCCGAGAACGGTCGTCGATCCTCGACTTCGCGTTCGCGGCATCGAGGGCCTCCGCATCGTCGACGCCTCCGTGATCCCGCATCTGCCGAGTGGACACACGAACTGGCCGACGGTGATGGTTGCCGAACGCGCAGCGGAGCTCATCGCCGCGGGTTGAGTCGTTGGTCAGCCCGGCTGCACGCGCGACGGGCCGAGACGGTTGCCGACCGCACGCAGTGCGACGGCGGCCAGCGCGAACCCGACCAGGAGCACAGAGGCGCGCCCGAGCACGCCGCCGTAGCCGAGCTCTCCCGCATCGACGAACGGGTACGGGTACCAGTCGACCGACGCGCCCCTGGCAAGCGTGTACAGAAACCAGCCGAACGGATAGGCGAGCCAGGCAGCGACGGCCCAGAGCGGGAGCCGGTGCCTCGGAGGGTCGAGCAACCAGTCCGCTACGAGAACGACGGGCATCAGTTTGTGGACGACGAAGTCGACCCACAGGATCGTCGTCTGGAGCTCCTCCTGCAAGCCGGAGAGCAGCAGCGCGAAGACGATCCCGGTGATGGCCATGTACAGCACGGCGCCGCTCCGCAGCCCGTCGAAGAGCGGTGTGCGCTCGGCACGACGCACGACGACGAGGGAAAAGAGCGCAGCAACCGCGAGCAGGTTGGACTGGATCGTGAAGAAGCTGAAGAAATTCGCCTTCTGGAATCCGCTGTCCGCGGTCGAGGCGAACTGATACGTCATCGCGACGATGGCGGTGGCAGCGAAGGCGAGGCGCGCGATGTTCAGCGCGAGGTCACGTGGGCGCACGAACGTACTAGCGAGAACGCTCGATGAGCTCGATCCGGTAGTCGTCCGGATCGCGCACGAAGCAGATCCGCGAGCCACCCTCTCGCACCTGGTACGGCGGGCGCTCGGGCTCGATCCCGTGTGCGTCCTTCAGGGCTGCCAGCGTGCCGTCCAGGTCGTCGACGCCGATGGCGACGTGACCGTACGCGGTTCCCAGCTCGTAGCTTCGCCCGTCGTGATTGAACGTCAGCTCGAGGACGTTCTCGTGCTCTCCGATCGAGAAGAAGTAGTTCGTCGCCTCGAGCTGCCCGTCACGGACGATGTCCATGTCGTTCGAGAACCGGAAGCCGAGCGCCTCGTAGAACGACCGGCTCTTCGCCGGGTCGGTGATGCGAACCATGGTGTGCAGGAAGTCAGCCATGGAAGAACTCTAGACCCTTTGCTCGACCGCCCATTCGAGCCATTCGATTCGCGACTCGACCATGCGAATGCCGCCGTCCAGGGAGAGCCGGAACGCTCGCTCCTTGCGCGTCCGGCCCGGCGGCTCGGCTTCGATCTCCCGAAGCTCCTCCAGGATCCCCTGCCAGTACGCGCGCTCGCGCTCGAGGTGGTTCCGTGCCTCCTCGGGCTCGAGCAGCCACAGGAAGAACATGCGGAGCAGCCCGTCGTTCCGCGTGCGCCGATCGGGCTCCGTCTCGCGCAGCCAGCGACGAACCTCTGCGAGGCCCGTATCCGTGAGCGCGTAGGTCTTCGAGCCCCGCGCGCCGGCCGCCGCCTGCTCGATGAGATTCTCGGAGAGAAGGCGTCCGAGCTCGGGATAGATCTGACTGTGACTCGCCGGCCAGGCGTACGCCAGAGACCGTTCGAAATGCTTGAGCAGCTCGTATCCCGAGCGAGGCTGGTCGGCGAGCGCTCCCAGGAGCGCGTGGCGAAGTGACATGCGGGCGGGTTCCTTCGACGTGTCAGAATTGACATGTCAATCGATTCACGATAATGATTCCAGAGCATGAGGACGCTCTCGGCGCGGCGGCAGACTCGGAGCTTGGCCCTCGTCGTCCTGGCCGCTCTTCTCCTCACCGTCGGTCTCGCTGTGACTCCGAACGCGGGCTCGGCGCATTCGTGCACGAAGGACAACGAGCTCTGGTTCCGTGCAGCCGACGGTACGAAGCTCGTCGGCCACCGCTTCGGTGGCAAGACGCCCGGAAAGCGAACGGCCGTCGTCCTCTCGCACATGTCGGTCGGGGATCTGTGCCAATGGGCTCCGTATGCCCGGCGCCTGGCGGCCAAGGGCTTCTTCGTCTTCCCGTTCGACCTCCGCGGGCACGGATTCTCCCAGGGACGTCAGAACCACGCGAGAGCAGCGGCGGACGTGGTTGCCGCCGTGCGTGCGGTCCGAGGGCTCGGCGCCCGCAAGGTCGTCATCGGCGGCGCTTCGCTCGGAGGCATCGCGGTCGTCATCGCGGCGCCGAAGCTGGGGACGAGCGTCCAGGGAGTCGTCGCCGTGTCGGCTCCCGCCGCCATCGCGGGCGAGCTGGACGCGCTGCCGTCTGCTCCGCGCCTGCGCGTGCCCACGCTGTACGTCGCGGCCGAGGAGGACCAGAACGCACCGTACGACTTCGCGGCCGACGCTCGGACGCTCCACGACGCCACCGGGACAGCCGAGAAGCGCGTCGAGATCGTTTCCGGCGGGCAGCACGGCACCTTTCTCGTCTCGTCTTCTGCCCGCGTGCGCACGCTCATCGAGCAGTTCCTGCGCGATCCCGCGGGCACCGTGCCCTAGCCGGCCGTCGGTCGTTATCCCCCGAACGGGGGATGATCCCTCATTCGAGGGATTGCAGTCCCTCCCATGCCGCATAGCGTCAGGGAAAGAACGTCGAAAGCTCACCTGGGGAGGGGAGCCGCTATGACGACGGAGGCCGGACGCCCGGTCCGTGTCGAGATACTCGCTCGGAGCGACTGTCAGTGCCGCGGAATGGCGCGGATCGTCGTCGAGCGCGCGATCGACGAGCTCGACATCTCCGCCGAGGTCACGGTGGTCGAGATCACCAGCGAGGCGCACGCGAAACAACGGGGGTTCCTCGGGTCACCGACGGTGCGTGTCAACGGCCTCGACGTCGAGCCGGGGACGAACGGTTCCAAGGAGGTCACGTTCGGCGACCGCGTCTACCGTGGCGACCGCGGGCTGCAGGGCTGGCCCGATGCTCGGTGGATTCGCGCCGCACTCGTCGTTGCTCACGTGGCGTCGGACGGCGGCGGCGAGGGTGGCACTTCCTCGAGATCGTCGACGACGAGCCCGTAGCGCACGCCGTCCACCCACTGGTCGTTTCGCCAGTACGCACGTCTCCGCACGCCCTCGTGCACCCATCCGGCTCGCTCGGCATGTGCCATCGCGCGCTCGTTGAAGCCGTAGATCTCCATCTCGAGACGGTGCAGCCCGAGCTCGGCGAAGAGGTAGCGTTGAAACAGCCGGGCGGCGTCGTCGGCGACCTTGTGGCCACGGAAGTCCGGATGCACGGCGAGGCCGCCGAGCTGGGCGATCCGGCTGCGGCGATTCGAGACCTCGAAGCGCATCGCTCCCGCTCGTGAGCCGTCCACCTCGATCACGAACACGCCGAATGCCTCCGGCTCCCGCTCCGAGCGCTCGACCTCGCCGAGGATCTGGCCTCGCTCCCTGGCGCTGACGACGGCAAGGAACGGTTCGATGTCCTCGTTCGTCACGAGGTCGACGATGAAATCGACATCGTGGACTTCCGCGCGCCTGATCGAGACGGTCACGCCGGTTCCTCCCGGGCCTCGGCTCGCGAACGCAGAAGCTGCTCGCCGGACGCCAGAGCGACACCGCCGAGGATCAGCACGAGGCCGCCGACGGCGCCGATCGTGATCGGCTCGTCGAGCAGCACCGCGCCGTAGAAGAGCGCGAAACCCGGAATCAGGTAGGTGACCAGGGAGAGCCGACGAGAGCCGAAGAGCCGGAGCATTCTGAACAGGATCAGCTGCGCGAACGTGGTCCCCAGAATCGCCAGCGCGAGCAGCGAGCCGATCGCCTCGGCGTCCGGAGCGTGTGCGGGCAGCTGAAAGAGCGCGAGCGGCAGCAGGATCAGCCCGCCCGCGAGCATCGAGCCCGTGGCCAGCACGGGGCCGGGCACCGTCTGCACTCTGAGTTGCCCGTAGATCCCGGCTCCGGCGTAGCTGAGCGACGAGAGGACGACGGCGAGCGTTCCGGCCACCGCGATCCAGCCTCCCCCGGGGTCGAAACCGGCCAGCACTGCGACTCCGACGAACCCGATTGCGACCCCGAGGATGCGCGTGACTCCGACGGCTTCGTGAGGCAAGAACCGTGCGGCGAGGAGGAAGGTGAAGATGGCCACCGTCGCTTGCGCGATTCCGGCGATGCTCGAGTCGATGTGCTTCTCGCCCCAGGCGACGAGCCAGAACGGGAGGGCGGCGTTCAGCGCACCGAGCACGAGTGCCGGGCGCCAGTGGGTGCGCAGCGCGACGACCGCGCGACGCGATCCCATCGTCACGGCCAGATAGGGAAGCAGCAGGAGTCCCGCCAGCAGGGCGCGCGCCGCCATCATCGGAGCGGGCTCGATGTCCTCGACGGCGACCTTGATGAACACGTACGACACGCCCCAGATCGCCGCCAGCAGGAAGAGCATGGGCCAGTAGCGGCTCACTCGTCCAGGCTACGCGAGCGTCGTCGGCCGGCCGAGTCGTGGCCGTCATCCGGTACGCGTGAGTTTCCGATCACGCATCTACACTCGGATCCTCTGAGCAGCGTGGCGCAACAGCCGCTCCATCGCGTCCTCGGCCTCACCGACGGGGAGCACGAACGCATCTGCTCGCTGCTCGCACGTGACCCGAACGACTTCGAGCTCGCGGTCTTTTCGCTTCTCTGGTCCGAGCACTGCGGCTACAAGCACTCGGCACTGCTGCTGAAGCGGCTGCCGAGCGACGGGGAACGCGTGCTCCAGGGGCCTGGCGAGAACGCGGGCGTCATCGACCTGGGCGACGGCCTCGCGGTGGCGTTCAAGGTCGAGAGCCACAACCACCCGACCGCCGTGGAGCCGTTTCAGGGCGCCGCAACAGGAGTGGGCGGGATCCTTCGCGACATCATCGCCATGGGCGCGCGCCCCGTCGCGTTGCTCGACGGGCTGCGCTTCGCCGAGCCCGGGCAGGCGTTCTCGCGCGCTGTCGGTGGGGTCGGGGCGTACGGAAACTCGGTCGGGGTTCCGACCGTCGGCGGCGAGACCGTGTTCGACGAGGCCTACCGCGACAACTGCCTGGTGAACGCGATGTGCGTCGGTCTACTCCCCGTCGAGCGGGTCATGCGCGCGAAGGCGACCGCGAGCGGGCAGGTCATCGTCCTCTACGGGGCGACCACCGGCCGCGACGGCATCGGCGGAGCGTCGGTGCTCGCGAGCCAGGAGCTCGACGGCTCGACCGAGAAGCGGCCATCGGTTCAGATCGGCGACCCCTTCACCGGCAAGAAGCTGATCGAGGCGTCGGTCGAGCTCGTCCAGGCCGGTCTGGTCGAGTCGCTGCAGGACTGCGGCGCCGCTGGACTCGCCTCGGCGCTCTCGGAGATGGCCGCCGAGTACGGGATCGACGTGCACCTCGACCGGGTGCCGCAGCGCGAGGAGGGCATGGAGCCGTGGGAGGTGATGATCTCCGAGAGCCAGGAGCGCATGGTCGCGATCGTGCGTCCGCAGATGCTCGAGGCCGTCGAGCGGGTGCTCGACCGCTGGGAGCTCGGCCACTCGGTCGTCGGAGAGGTGACCGCGAGCGGTGAGCTGCGAGCGTTCTGGGAGGACGAGCTCGTCGGAGAGATTCCGGCGCGCTTTCTGACCGAAGACTGCCCGCGCTACGACGTGATTCTCGAGCCGCGCGCTGCCTTACCCGCGCGCGAGATCCCGGATCCGCCCGGAGTCGCGCGAGGCTCTGCCGGTGCTTCTCGCCTCACCGAACCTGAGCAGCCGCGAGTTCGTGTACCGCAGGTACGACCAACTCGTCGGCTCGCGGACGGTGCGCCGGCCCGGGCTCGATGCTGCCGTCCTTCGCCTGCGCCCCTCGCTCCGCGGCCTCGCGCTCTCGCTCGACGGGCAAGGAAGGGTCGCACGGCTCGATCCCTTCGTGGGCGGCGCGCTCGCGGTCCTCGAAGCCGCGCGTAACGTCGCCTGCGCGGGCGGGGAGCCGCTGGCTCTCACCGACTGTCTCAACTTCGGGAACCCGGAGAAGCCCGAGATCGGCTGGGAGCTCGCCGGAGCGATCGACGGCATGGCCGCAGCCTGTGACGCGCTCGGGCTCCCGATCGTGTCGGGGAACGTCTCGCTCTACAACGAGACGAAGGGGCGTGCGATCCACCCGACGCCGGTCGTCGGCGCGGTCGGGCTCGTCCCGGACGTGCGACGCGTGCCCGGGGGCTGGCAGGAGGGCGACTCGGTCCTTCTCGCCGAGGCCTCGCCGCTCTCGCTCGCGGGCTCGGAGTATCAGGCGCTCTTCGGTCAGGTCAGCGGCACACCCGGCCCGCTCGATCTGGCTGCCGAGGCACGGCTCGTCCGGTTCCTCTGGCAGGCGGCGCCGCTCTCTTCACTCGTCCACGACGCCTCGGAGGGAGGTCTCGCCGTCTGTCTCGCGGAGGCGGCGATCTTCTCGGGATGCGGCGCGGAGCTGACGCTCGACGACGATCCGTTGACGCTCTTCGGCGAGATCGGTGGTCGCGCGGTGCTGGCGTGTGCTCCCGCGGTGAGGGAGGACGTCCGCCGGCTCGGTGCCGAGCTCGGCGTGCCGGTGAGAGGCATCGGCGTCGCGGGCGGCGGTACTCTCCTCGGAGTGGAGCTTCAGCACCTGCGAAGCGCCTGGGACGATCCGGGGAGCCACTGATGTGTGGCGTCTTCGGCATCCGCTCGGAGGAGCGAGACGTGTCGCGGCTCGCGTACTTCGGCCTGTTCGCGCTCCAGCATCGAGGTCAGGAGTCGGCCGGTATCGCCGTCTCCGACGGCGGCCGGCTCACGGTCGTCCGCGACATGGGTCTCGTCGCGCAGGTCTTCAACGAGCAGCAGCTGCAAGCGCTGCCGGGTGAGGTCGCGATCGGGCACACGCGCTACTCGACGACCGGCGCGAACCGCTGGGCGAACGCCCAGCCGCTGATCCACCACGGCCGCGAGCGCACGGTCGCGCTCGGGCACAACGGCAACCTCGTGAACGTCGAGGAGCTGCGCGCGGAGCTGATCGCAGACGGCGTGCGTCTCGGCTCGGGCTCGGACTCGGAGGTGATCGCTGCGCTCATCGCTCGCGACCCGGCACCGCTGCCGGAGGCGGTCGCGAGCACGATGCGACGGCTCGAGGGCGCGTACTCGGTCACGGCACTGGTCGACGACACGCTCCTCGCGTTCCGGGATCCGTTCGGGTTCCGCCCGCTCACGCTCGGTCGGATCGGTGAAGACTGGGTCGTCGCCTCCGAGACGTGCGCGCTCGATCTGATCGCCGCCGAGGTGGTGCGCGACGTGCGGCCCGGCGAGGTCGTGTGGGTCGGTGCGGACGGCATGCACGCGGTGCAGGCGCTTCCCGCCGGGAGAAATGCGCTCTGCATCTTCGAGCACGTCTACTTCGCCCGGCCGGATTCCCGGGTCGGTGCGATCGAGGTGCACGGCGCGCGCGTCCGCATGGGCGAGCGGCTCGCCGCGGAGGCTCCCGTCGAGGCCGATCTCGTCATCGGTATCCCCGACTCGGGCACGCCCGCCGCGATCGGGTTCTCGAACGCCTCCGGGATTCCCTTCAACGAGGGCCTGATCAAGAACCGCTACGTCGCGCGCACGTTCATCCAGCCCGATCAGGCGATGCGCGAGCAAGGCATCCGCATGAAGTTCAACCCGCTGAGCGAGGTCGAAGGGCAGCGGATCGTGGTGGTCGACGACTCCATCGTCCGCGGCTCGACGATGCGGCAGCTGGTCGCGATGCTGGTCGATGCCGGCGCCTCGGAGATCCACGTGCGGATCTCGTCGCCGCCGGTGGTCTCCCCGTGTTTCTACGGGATCGACATGGCCGACGAGGACGAGCTCGCCGCAGCGCACCGCTCGGTGGAGGAGATGCGAACGCTGGTCGGCGCCACGTCGCTCCACTACCTCTCGGTCGACGGCATGCAGGCCGCCACGACCCTTCCGGAGGACGCGGTCTGTCGCGCGTGCTTCACGCGGGACTATCCCACGCGGGTGCCGCAGAAGGTCGCGAAGCTCCGCTTCGAGCCCGCTCCCGCCTAGCTTCCGCCTGCGGGCACGTGCACGATCTCGAGCTTGATGCCGTCCGGGTCGTAGAAGAAGAACGCGTAGTACCCCGGCCCGTACGTGTACTCCTTGGGTGAGCTCTCTATCTCTCCCCCTCGAGCCAGCACCCAGCGGTGGCGTTCGCCGACCACCTCACGTGAGGGCGCCTCGAAGGCGACGTGGTGGACACCGACCCGGTAGCGGTCGTACGCGCCGTCGGTCTGAGCCTCGCGCAGCCCTACGGCGACCGCCGGGCCGACGAGGTACCAGATCGTCTCACCCCGCTCGCCCTCGACCTCCCCGACGCGCGTGTAACCGAGCGGCTCGAGGAGCTCGCGGTAGAACGGCAGGCTGCGCTCGATCGACGAGACCACGAGGTCGATGTGGTGGAGTCCGGTGGGGTTCGTCATGGCGTGCTTCCTTCGAGATCGTGCCAGCGGCGGTACCGGACCGCCCGGCGCACGGCTCGGGGGTCGTGGCCCTGCTCGAGGAGCTCCTGGCGGACCTGGCCCTCCTGGGCCATGCGCAGGAAGAGCCAGGCGATGGCCACGATCGTGACCAGGGAGCCCTCGAGCATCATCAGCGAGCCCGCGAGGCTCTGGTCGGCCTGCGGCGAGAGGCCGAGGTAGTCGCTCCCGGTCTCGTAGATGTCGTAGAAGGGATTGGCCCAGATGAACACGTTCCCGAGCAGCGTGCCGACGAGCCGGACGCCGACGATGTACCCGAGCTTGGCGCCCGAGCCGAACCACTCGGGGGCGGGCAGCGTCTCCAGTACCGGGAGCCAGAGGATGATCCCGGCCGAGAAGAAGGCGATGTGCTCGATGGCGTGGACTCCGCTCGACTCGACAGCTGCCTCGTAGAACGCGGGAACGTGCCAGAGCGCGAGGTTCGCCGCCCAGATCGGGAGTGCGACGAGGGGGTTCGCGAGGACGCGCAGACGCATGACTCCCGGGAGCGCGAGCACCGGGCGCAGGATCGGCCCGGTCAGCCCGGCGAGCAGACACAGGGGCGCGAGATCGCCGAGCAAGAGGTGCTGCGCCATGTGGAACGAGAAGAGCTCCTCTTCGGCAACGGCTGCGACCGGGGACGCGATCGCGACCACGAGGAGCAGGATCCCGAGCGCGAAGAGCGCCACTCGCCAGCCGGGCGGCGGGTGCCCGCGCCTGGCGAGCGTACGCACCCGCATGCCGTAGGCGAACGCGACCAGCACGATCGGCGCGAGCTGGAGCGGAGCGAGCGTCCAGCTCGTGAGCAGGGAGGGCTCGTCCACGACTAGGTGGGGTCAGGCTTCAGCCTGACCCCGTCGTTGGTTTCAATCGTCCTCAAAGCAGGGTCAGGCTAAAGCCTGACCCCGGGCAAGCGGAGGGTGAGCCTGACCCCACCCGAGCGCCGCCGTACACTCGGCCCATGGCGGGCGAGCGCCAGACCTACGCAGGGGCGGGCGTCTCGATCGAGAAAGCCGGAGCCGTCGTCGAGCGCCTCCGAGCGGCCGTCGAGTCCACGGGTGCGAGCGGGTTCGGTGCGTTCGCCGGACTGCATCCCCTCGATGAAACCCGGCTGCTGGCCGCGTCCACGGACTCGGTCGGGACGAAGCTCGTGCTGGCCCGGACGCGCGGCGCTCTTCGCAACTGCGGTGCCGACCTCGCCGCCCACTGCATCAACGACGTGCTGACCTGCGGCGCCCAGCCGCTCATCTTCCTCGACTACGTCGCGGCGAACCGGATCGAGCTCGAGCAGGTGGCGGAGCTCGTCGAGGGCGCGGCCGAAGTCTGCCGCGAGGCCGGGGTTGCTCTCGTGGGCGGCGAGACGGCGGAGCTCCCCGGCATCTACCAGGAAGGCGAGCTCGACTTCGCGGGTACCTGCGTCGGCATCGTCGAGCGGGAGCGGTTGATCGACGGCTCCCGGATCGAGGCAGGCGACGCCATCGTCGGGCTCGCGTCAGCGGGTGTCCACGCGAACGGCTTCACGCTCGTGCGCCGGATCCTCGAGCTGGAGGACTACGACGGGGAGGACCTGTTGGCGCCGACCCGCTGCTACCTCGACGACGTACGGCAGCTCCGAGAACGCACCGACGTCCGAGCCCTCGCCCATGTGACGGGAGGCGGCATTCTCGGCAACCTCGCCCGCGTCCTTCCCGAGGGTCTCGCCGCAGAGGTGGACTGGTCGTCGTGGAAGCGCCCGCCCGTGTTCGAGTGGCTCGCGCGACACGTGGACGAGGACGAGCAGCGGCGCGTCTTCAATCTCGGAATCGGGTACGTCGCGGTCGTTTCCGATCCCGGCGACTCTCTCGTCATCGGGACGATCGGGCGCGCGTGATCGGGGTGCTCGTCAGCGGTGCAGGGACGAACCTGCAGGCGTTGCTGGACGCAGGATTGCCGGTCGTCGCCGTCGCATCGAACACGCCGAACGCGGGAGCGCTGGCCCGGGCCCGCTCCTCGCGCGTGCCGGTGGGAGTGTTCGCGCTCGCCGACTACGCCGATCGCGAGACACGTGACGACGCGATGGCCGACTGGCTCCGAGAGCAGGGCGTGGAGCTCGTCGTGTGCGCGGGGTACATGCAGCTCCTGACGCCGTCCTTCCTCGAGCGCTTTCCCGACCGCGTGGTCAACATCCATCCTGCGCCTCTGCCGGACTTTCCCGGCGCGCACCCGCTCGAGGACCTGCTCGCCGCCGGAGCGCCCCAAGCAGCTGCGACGGTGCACTACGTGGACGCAGGAGTCGACACCGGCTCCGTCATCTCGAGCGAGCCGGTGCCCGTTCTGGACGGCGACACCGTCGAGACCCTGCGCGAGCGCGTCCAGGCCGCCGAGCA
Source organism: uncultured Actinomycetes bacterium (assembly GCA_963830035.1). Classification (GTDB taxonomy): domain Bacteria; phylum Actinomycetota; class Thermoleophilia; order Gaiellales; family Gaiellaceae; genus GMQP-bins7. The sequence continues at coordinate 715,172 of CAWHKX010000004.1, forward strand.
CCGTCTGCTTCCCGAGGTCGTCGGCAAGCTGTGCGCGCGCTGATCTCGGTCTACGACAAGACCGGGCTCGTGCCCTTTGCGCGCGGTCTCGCCGATCTCGGGTTCGAGCTGGTGGCGAGCGGGGGCACCGCCACGACTCTCCGAGATGCCGGTCTCGTCGTCATGCCGGTCGAGGAGCTCACGGGTTTCCCGGAGCTGCTCGGCGGGCGCGTCAAGACGCTCCACCCGCGCGTCCATGCCGGGATTCTGGCACGCCGAAGCCGCGCCGACGACGTCGCGCAACTCGCGGAGCAAGGCATCGAGCCGTTCGACCTCGTCTGCGTCAACCTCTACCCCTTCGAGCTCATTGCCGACCGCGCGGGGATGGCCGACGACGACGTGGTCGAGATGATCGACGTGGGCGGGCCGTCCATGCTGCGTGCCGCGGCGAAGAACTTCGCATCGGTGACGCCCGTCTCGAGGCCCGACGACTACCCGGGCGTTCTCGCCGAGCTGCGCGAGCGGAAGGGCCAGACAAGCGCTGAGACACGCAGGCGTCTCGCCGGAGCGGCGTTCGCGGCGTCTGCGGCGTACGAGGCGGCGATCGCGCGCTGGTTCCAGCCGGGCGACGAGCTGCCCGAAACCTTCGTGCCCGCGTTCGACAAGGTGGCGGAGCTCACCTACGGCGAGAATCCTCATCAGCGAGCGGGCTACTACGCGGAGCGCGGGTCGCGCAGGCATCTGCTCTCGCGCGTCGAGCAGCTGGCCGGGAAGCCCCTGTCGTTCAACAACCTCAACGACCTCTCCGCCGCTCGACTGCTCGCGCGCGAGCTGGAGGAGCCCGCGTGCGTGATCGTGAAGCACGCGAATCCCTGCGGAGTCGGCGTAGCCGAGAAGATCGACGACGCGTACGCGAAGGCGTTGGCCGCCGATCCGGTCTCGGCCTACGGCGGCGTCGTGGTCTTGAATCGGGCTGTGACCGCGTCGCTCGGCGAGGCGCTCACGGGGCAGTTCATCGAGGTGCTCTTCGCACCCGGCTACGACGAGCAGGCGATGCAGGCGCTCTCCGGCAAGTCCTCGGTGCGAATCCTGAACGACACGGAGCGACGTACACCCGAGGGCACCGACCGGGATTACAAGCGCGTCCTCGGGGGGCTGCTCGTACAGGAGCGCGATGCCGGACCGCCTGACCAGACCCGCATGGAAGTGGTGTGCGGCCGAGTCTCGGATGAGCAATGGCGCGACCTCCTCTTCGCCTGGCGGGTCGTGAAGCACGTGAGCTCCAACGCGATCGTTCTCGCGCGGCGTGGGCAGACCATCGGGATCGGCGCCGGGCAGATGAGCCGGGTCGACGCGGTGCGGATCGCAGTCGAGAAAGCCCGCGAGCTCGGCCACGACCTCGCCGGCGCCGTGCTTGCCTCGGATGCGTTCTTCCCGTTTTCGGACGGCCCGCAGATCGCACTCGAGTCGGGGGTCGCTGCGATCATCCAGCCAGGCGGCTCGAAGCGGGACGCCGAGGTGACCGAGGCGGTGTCAGATGCCGGTGCGGCGATGGTGTTCACGCACCGCAGGCATTTCCGGCACTAGCCCGAATCGTAAGGACACTGTAAGGAAGCTGCAATCGTGCGTGAGGGACGCGCCGCGAGGGCATCCTCCTCCCGGGAGGGTTCAACGAACGAGAGGAGTGCAGTTATGAGACGTTCGATGCTCGCGCTTGCCTGCGTGGCGGCGGGCGCACTTGTGATCGGGGGGGTTGCCGCGACAGGCGCTCCGCCGAACCCGAAGAAGATGACGATCTGTCACTGGGCCGGGAAGCAGTACGTCAAGGTGACCGTCGGAGCCCGCTCCCTGACGGGTCACATGCAGCACGCCAGGGACATCGTTCCGGCGCCGGCAACGTGTCCGACGCAGCCGGTCTCGTCCGAGAAGACGGGCGGACGTCCGCTGAGGGCGACACTGACCGGCACGGCCGAGGTTCCGGGTCCGGGCGATTCTGACGGCCGGGGCACAGCGACGATTCGGCTCAATCAGGGCCAGGGGAAGGTGTGCTTCGCGCTGACGGCGTCGAACATCACGCTGCCCGCAGCCGCGGCGCACATCCACATTGGTGGCAGCACGGTCGCCGGTCCGGTAGTCGTCGGGCTGACTGCTCCGGATGCCACGGGCACGTCCTTCGGTTGCGTCAGCGCGACACGCGACCTCATCGCCGCGATTCGAATGAATCCGTCGAACTACTACGTGAACGTCCACACGTCGGACTATCCGGCCGGCGCGATCCGCGGCCAGCTCTAGACGAGCAAACGGCAGGCCCGGTGTTCGGCCGGGCCTGCCGTCTCCTCACTGCGGCTTGGCCCAGGGCAGTCGATCCCACGAAGGTGGCCGCTCGAGCCGTTCCTCCGGTGAGGCGGCATACGCTTCCCGTGGGTTCGGCGTCTCGATCTCGACGCCCGCTCCGTGGCTCAGCGCCAGCTCGGAGACGGGATAGAAGATCGGCCGGCCTGGACGGCGGGCGCCGGTCATCAGGACGACGCACGGGCCGTCGCCGGCCCCGACGACGATGTGTTTGGTCATCGAGGGACAATGGAAGAAGTCCCAGGCTCGCAGGCATCGCTCCTCTCCCTCGACGAGCAGCAGGCACTCGCCGGAGAGGACGAGAAAGTCCTCCTGGGTCTCCTCTCCGTGGTAGAGCCCGTTCGGCTGACCGGGCTCGAGCACACAGATTCGGATCCCGAGCTCGTCGAACTCGGCCTGCGAAGATTCGAACTCACAGCTCGCACCGAATAGGTCGTGGTCGAACCAGGACGCGTCGGCGACGTTGACGACGAACCAGCCCGCAGTCGCTGGTACGAGCCCCGATGCGTTCCGCTCGAGTCGCGCTTCTTCGACCACGAAGAGACCCTATCCACGCGAACACCCAAGGACCTCGGTGTTAGGTTTGGCGCGCGATGGCCCCCCGCGAGTACCCGAACGTCCTCGAGCTCGTCGGGCGAACTCCCATCGTTCGCCTCGACCGGCTCGGGCGCGACGTCCCCGGGCAGCTCCTCGCGAAGCTCGAGTTCCTGAATCCGGGCGGGTCCGTGAAGGATCGCATCGGGATGGCGATGATCGAGGCGGCGGAGCAGGACGGACGCCTGCGGCCGGGTGGGACGATCGTCGAGCCGACCTCGGGCAACACCGGCGCAGGCCTCGCAATGGCCGCGGCGCTCCGCGGCTACCGCTGCATCTTCGTCATGCCCGACAAGATGAGCCAGGAGAAGATCTCGATGCTGCGCGCATACGGCGCGGAGGTCGTGATCACTCCCACGGCGGTCGAGCCGGACTCCCCGGAGAGCTACTACTCGGTCTCGGACCGCCTCGCGGAGGAGATCCCGGGCGGCTTCAAGCCCGACCAGTACTCGAATCCGTCCAACCCCGAGGCGCACTACGAGACGACGGCCCCCGAGATCTGGGAGCAGACCGACGAAGGACAGGTCGACGCGATCGTGATCTCCGTCGGAACGGGGGGCACGATCACCGGCGTCGGGCGGTACTTCAAGGAGCACCGTCCGGAGGTGCTCATCGTCGGCGTGGATCCCGAGGGCTCCGTGTTCACGGCGGACGAGGAGCACCCGCAGGGCCCGTACCTCGTCGAGGGGATCGGCAAGGAGCGCTGGCCTTCCACCCTGGATCCAACGGTCGTCGACGAGTGGGTGCGGGTCTCGGACCGGGATTCCTTCGTCACGGCGAGGCGGCTCGCGCGCGAGGAGGGGTTGCTCGTCGGCGGCTCGACCGGGTCGACGGCCTGGGGCGGGATGCAGGTGGCGAAACGGCTCGGCCGGGACGCGCGCGTCCTGATGCTCTTTCCGGACAGCGGCCGCTCGTATCTGTCCAAGTTCTTCGACGACAACTGGATGATCCAGTACGGGCTCCTCGAGCGAACGACGCCGCAACCGTCGGTCGACGAGGTGCTCCGCTTCCGCCGCGTCGACCGAGAGGTTCCGGAGTTCGTGACCATCGGCTCGCACGAGAAGGTCGGCGCCGCCATCGACGCCATGCGCCGCTACGGCATCTCCCAGCTCCCGGTCGTCCGCGACGAGCCGGTGGACTCGCTGGCCGACGTCGTCGGATCGCTCCAGGAGCGCGAGCTCCTCGAGCGCGTCTTCAGGAACGCCGACGCGTTGAACGAGGACGTCGCGGTGGCGATGCAGCCGCCGTTGCCCGCCGTGGACGCCGACGCGTCGGTCGACCAGGTGTACGAGGGCTTGTCGGGCGGCAGCGGCGCGGTCGTGGTCGTGAGCGAGGGGCGCCCGTCGGGGATCCTCACGCGGTCCGACCTGCTGGAGTTCCTGTCGGCGCGCCGGTCGCAGGTCGGGTCTTCCTAGGGAACTCGGCCCGGATCGCGACGTACACCGCTCCGAGCACCACGAGCGCACCACCAAGTGCCCACGGGCTCGGGCGCTCGCCGAGGAACACCGTCCCGAGCGCGATCGCGACGAGCGGGTTCACGTACTGGTGCGTGACGACGAGCGAGATGGGTGCGACCTTCAGCAGCCACGCGTACGCGGTGAAGCCGACGAGCGAGCCGAAGACGACGAGGTAGATCCACGCGAGGACCGAGTCGCGGGCGAACGCCGATCCGTCGAGCTGTCCGGCTTCGCCGAAGGCCAGTGCTCCCAGCGTGAGAAACAGTCCGCCCGCGCCCATCTCGTACACGGCGGCGACGAACGGATCCCCCGGCAGCTCGAGGCGCCTGGAGATGAACGATCCGATCGACCAGCTGATCGAAGCCACCAGCATCACCGCCAGGCCGAGCGCGGTCGAGCCGGCGCCGAGGCCGGGTGCGATCACGAGCCCGAGCCCGATCAGCCCGGTCAGCGCGCTCAGCTGCGTTGCGCGGGCCGGATGCTCGCGCCCGATCGTCCGCATGACGATGATCTGCAGTGGCACCGTCCCCGCGATGATCGCCGCGACGCTCGAGTCGATCCGCGTCTCCGCGACATGGACGAGACCGACCCCGAGCGTGAGGAGGAGCCCGCCGACCACGGCGGTCCCGAGGAGCTCTCGGCCACCGATGCGAAGGCTCGTTCCGCGTAGCGCGAGCAGCGCCGCGAGCAACGCTCCTGCGACGAGAAAGCGGCTCCCGCCCGCGAGAAGCGGTGGCAGCGTCTCCACGGCGATCTTGATCCCGAAGTACGTCGATCCCCACAGGATGTAGACGACGAGAAGCGCGGCCCAGATGTGTCTGGCGGGGGCCGTCACCTCTGTGACAACGAGCGGCGGCCCGGGTCTACTCCGCCCGGGCGATTCCAACGACTGCTCGTGTCGAGCGGCAGCGCTTATCCCGCGGCAACACCGAGCGCTCGGGCAGAGTGGCGGCGTGATCCTGCGGGAGCCTGCCTCGCAGCTCGACCCCCGCGTTCGGCGGCTGTGGGCTCTGGAATGGGGCCTCGTCGCTCTCGGGACAGGCGTCGTGACTGCGGGCATCGCCGTCCCGATCGAGTTGGCGGACAATCGCCCCGCTGCGGTCGGCATCGCTCTGGTCGGCTGCTGCCTGGTGCTCGTCCTCGTCTCTCTGGCCGTCCTGCAGCCACGGCTCCTGTACCGGCGTTTTCGCTACGAGATCACCGAGCTCGGGCTCTACGTGGCCCGAGGCTCCCTTTGGCGCAGGTGGCAGGTCGTCCCGCACGCACGAATCCAGACGGTGGACACCAAGCGTGGCCCACTCGAGCGGGCGGTCGGGCTCGTGTCCGTTGCCGTGGCGACCGCCGCGGCCAAGGGCGGTACCGACATCCCGGGCCTCGACCCGCGCGTGGCCGACGAGCTCGTGGAGGAGCTTGCGCGCCGGGCGGGCATCGACGAGGGGACATGAGCGACGTCTCCACGGATCCGCCGGGCAGGCTGCACCCGCTGGCGATCCTCGTCTTCGCGCGGAAACGAATCGGAGCCAGCATCCTGCCGATCCTCGTCATCGCGTTCACCTGGCGCGGCGGATTGGCGCTGCCGATTCTCGGCGTGCTCGTCGTCGTTGGCCTGGGCGTGCTCGTCCTCGAATGGCGACGTTTCACCTACCGGATCGAAGCCGGACGCCTCGTGATCGAGCGGGGAGTCCTCAGGCACACGACGCGGGTCGTGCCGCTCGATCGAATTCGCGGTGTCGACCTGCAGGCGCCCTGGCTCCACCGCGTCCTCGGCCTCGTCCAGGTCGAGGTGGAGGCGGCCGCGGGCGGGAGCTCGGCAGCCGAGCTGTCACTGGCGGCCGTCTCCGCGCACGAGGGCGAGCGCCTGCGCGCGGTCCTGCTCTCGGCTCGCTCGAAGGAGGAGACGGCCGAAGAGCCACCTCCCGCCGTCGTCCTCTACCGGGCCACGCCGCGCCTGCTCGTTGCGGGCGGATTGACGAGCGGTCGCTACATTCTCGCGCCGCTCGTCGCCCTCGGCGTCATCGCCAACTTCGCCGACGATCTTCCAGGCGCTCTCGGCGAGCGGCTGCTGAACGCGGCGGCCGACCGGGCTCCGACCGAGCTCCTCGGCTTGACAGTGCTGATCGGTGCCGCGGTCGTCGTCGCTCTCGGTCTGGCCATTGCCGGCTCGCTCCTCACGGACTGGAACTTCGAGCTCACCGACGACGGCGACCGGCTCGTTGCCCAGCGTGGCTTGCTCACCAGGCGCGCCGTCGCCATCGATCGCGCGCGTGTCCGAGGCTTCGATCTCCTCGACTCGCCGCTGCGGCGGGCGGTCGGGCTGGTCGGGATGCGGGTCGTCGCCGGCGGCGTTGCGGGCGGGCGGGCCGGCCGAACGGCGTTGGCTCCGGTCCTCGCGACGGATGAAGCCCGCGTGCTGGCACGTGCGCTCGATCCCGTGGCCGCGCCCGACGCAGCGCTCGAGGGGCATCCGAGGGCCGCCTTGTCGAGGCGCGTGGCTCGGGCGGTTGTCGTGCCGGTCGTCCTGGGCCTCATCGCGCTGGCGCTTCAGTGGTGGCTGCCTGCGGCGGCTCTCTTCGTTCTCGGGGTCGCCGGAGTGCCGCTCGCGATCGACCGCTACCGCCAGCTCGGCCATCGCTACGACGGACGCAGGCTGGCCGTGCGTGAAGGATCTCTGACGCGGCGCTGGACATCGCTCGATCCACGCGCGGTCGTGTCGTACGCGGTTCAGCGTTCGCCCTTCCAAGCGCGTTCCGACCTCTGCACCGTCGTGCTCCACCTCGGCCAGGGCGCCGGCTCGCGCCGGGTACTGGACTGCTCGGAGGACCAAGCTGCGGCCCTGCTCGTTGCACTCGACGTCCCGCTCTTCGCGCCCTTCGCGCCTGGGCCGGTCAGTCCCAGCGCCGCGACAGCCTGAACGCCGCGTTGATCAACCCGACGTGGCTGTACGTCTGCGGGAAGTTGCCACTCTGCTCGAGCGTCTCCGGGAGGATGTCCTCGGAGTAGAGGCCGAGCCCGTTGTGCAAGGAGAGCAGATAGTCGAAGAGCTCCTTCGCCTCGTCCGTCCGGCCCAGGATCGCGAGCGCCTCCACGAGCCAGAACGTGCAGACGGTGAACGCGGCGGCGGGCATGCCGAAGTCGTCGGGAGAGGAATAGCGACGGAGGAGGCCGCCGTCCACGGAGAGCGCCGAGCGGATCGCGTCGACATGCGAGGTCGCGCGGGGGTCCTCGGGCGGGAGGTAACCGAGATGGACGGCCAGTAGGAGCGCCGCGTCGAGCTGAGGCTCGCCCGCGACCTGGGTCAGCGCCCCGATCTCGTCGTTCCAGCACCGGTTCACGAGTAGCTCCGCCGCAGCGCGCTCCACCATCCTGGCGCGCTCGGCGAGCTCCTCGGCGCCCAGCGCCTCGGCCACCTCGACGGCCCGCCGCGAGCCCGCCCAGTGCATGAGCACCGAGAAGCTATGCAGGCGGCTGCGCTCGCGGAACTCCCACAGGCCCGCGTCCGGCTCGTCCAGGCGCGACTCGATCTGGTCGAGGAGCGAGCTCACGATCTCGACCCCTGTCAGCTGCGGGATCTCCCCGACGAAGCGGGTGTCCAGGAAGAGGCGGCTGACCGCGAGCACCATCTCGCCGTAGACGTCGTTCTGCACGTGCTCGAAGGCCTGGTTGCCGACCCGCACAGGTCCGTCTCCGTTGTAGCCGGCCAGGTGCTCGAGCTCGCGCTCCTCGGCGTCGGCGGCTCCGTTGATCCGGTACGCGGGCTGGAGGACGCCCTCCCGCTCCTCGGCGATGTTGCGTAGGTATTCGAGGAACCGTTCCATCTCCTCCGAGTGGCCGAGCCGCTCGAAGGCGTTCAGCGTGAAGTAGGCGTCTCTCAGCCAGCAGAAGCGGTAGTCCCAGGTGCGGCCGGAGCCGGGATGCTCGGGCAGGCTCGTCGTCGTCGCGGCGAGCAGCGCGCCCGTGTCCTCGTACTGGTGCAGCTTGAGCGCGAGGGCGGAGCGGACGACCTCGCGCTGGTAGTCGCGCGGAACGCGCGTCCCCTTCACCCAGCGGCGCCAGTAGTCGAGCGTGCGCTCGAGGAAGCGCTCGGCGGTCTCCTCGAGTCCCGCTTCGAGCGGCTCGCCCCAGGTGAGAACGAGGTGGCGATCCTCCTCCAGCAGGAACGGGCGCTCGTCCTCGACGTAGGTCAACGGAACGTTCGTCGTCAGCCGAACAGGCGTCGGGAAGCCGGTGTACTCGATGTGATTCGACGCACGCCAGGAGCCCGTCTCGGCGAGGCCGTAGTCGTATGTCGGCCGGCAGCGCACGCGCGCTCGCGGCTCCCCCGAGAGCGGCCGCAGGATGCGGACGAGCATCGAAGGCTTGAAGAAGCGCTGGTAGAGCTGGAAGCGGGGTGCGAAGTCGTAGAGCGCGAACTCGCCGCTCGGCCCGCTGAACACGGTTCGCAGGACATTCGTGTTCTCCACGTACTCCTGCCTGACCTCGGTCGCGTCCACCCCTTCCACCACGAATGCGCCGCCGCGCTCCCGGTCGAGGAGCGGCCCGAAGACGAAGCTCGAGTCGGGCCGCGGCCAGCACAACCACTCCACCGATCCGTCGCGGAGGAGTGCGTTGTACGAGCAGTTTCCGATGATCCCGAGGCCGTGTGCCATACGTGGAGTCTTTCGCCGACGCGTAGGTTGTACCTACCTACCTGCTCTCCGGCTGTCGAAGGAGGCGCTCTGGCCAAGCACACCGGACACCACGCTCTCGTCATCGCGTCGAACCGCCTGCCCGTCCGCTTCATCGCTCGACGGCGACGACTTCGAGGTGCAGCCCTCGGCAGGTGGGCTCGCGGCCGCGCTCACGGCAGTTCGCGGTGACGCAGTGTGGATCGGCTGGCCGGGCACCGTGGTGCCGGAGTCGCTTCAGCCCAAGGCTCGCAAGCAGCTCACGAAGAAGAACCTCGTCCCGATCTTCCTCTCCGCGGACGAGGAGGAGGACTTCTACGGCCGTGTCTGCAACGACACCCTGTGGCCGCTCTTCCACTACTTCTCGGACCGGCTTCGCATCACTCCCGAGGCCTGGCAGCACTACGTACGCGTGAACGAGCGCTTCGCCGATGCGATCCTCGAGCACTCGGGACCGGACTCGAGGGTCTGGATCCACGACTTCCACCTGATGCTGGTTCCGGCAATGCTGCGCCGGCGCGCGCCCGGGCTCTCGGTGGGCTTCTTCCTGCACACGCCGTTCCCGTCGTCGGAGATCTACCGCCTCCTGCCCGCGCGCGAGGACGTCCTGCGTGGCCTCCTCGGCGCGAACTACGTGAGCTTCCAGGTCGGCGACTATGCGCGCCATTTCCGCTCTTCGTGCCTGCGCATCATCGGCATCGACTCGAGCCCGGACTCGATCGAAGTGGACGGGCGCTCGGTGGGCATCGGCGTGGATCCGATCGGGATCGACGTTCCGGGGTTCCGGGCGACCCTCGAGGACCCCGAGACCGCGCGGCTCCTGGCCCAGCTCGAGGAGCAGTACGCGGGCCGCAAGCTCGTGCTCGGCGTCGAGCGGCTCGACTACACGAAGGGGATCCCGCGCAAGCTTCTCGCCTTCGAACGACTCCTCGAGCAGGATCCGAGTCGCGCCCAGACGACCACCATGCTGCAGGTGCTGGTGCCGTCGCGCCTGGAGAGCCCCGAGTTCCGCCAGCAGCGGGACGAGATCGAGCTCCTGATCTCCCGCATCAACGGCCGCTACGGACAACCAGGGATCACACCGGTCGAGTACCTCCACCGCGACATCTCGAAGGAGGGGCTCGTCGCGCTCTACCGGCGGGCGGACGTGATGATGGTGACGCCGCTCCGCGACGGGATGAACCTCGTCGCCCACGAGTTCGTGCTCTGCCAGTCGGAGCCGGGGCTGCCAGGGCGGTGGCGTGGCTCGCTGCTTCTCTCCGAGCTCGCGGGCTCGGCCCAGGTCCTTCCGGGCGCGATGCTGGTCAACCCGTGGAACGTCGACGGCGTCGTCGAGGCCCTGGGGACGGCGCTCGAGCTCGATCTGCCCGAGCGGCGCCGCAGGCTGGAGACGATGGCCAAGCGCGTCGAGGAGCTCGACAGCCGCAAGTGGGCCGATGGCTTCCTGACCAGGCTCGGGCGCCATTCGAAACGCGATCGCCGGCGGAAGCCGCCGAACGTCGAGGGAGAGGTGGAGCAGCGGCTGTTGCGCCGATTCGCGAAGGCCCGGACGCGTACGGTGATGCTCGACTACGACGGGACGCTGCGCGAGCTCGAGCTCCATCCCGACCTCGCCGTCCCGACGCGCGAGATCCGCGCGCTGCTGCGCGAGCTGGCCGCCCTTCCCGCGACGGACGTGCACATCGTGAGCGGGCGCCGGCGCTCCAGCCTCGAGAAATGGTTCGGCCAGCTCCCGATCCATCTCTGCGCCGAGCACGGATACCTCGCTCGAGCGCCTGGTGGCGAATGGAGAACACTCGTCGAGCTCGATCTCGGTTGGATGCGGCCGATCGAGCGCCTACTGCGGCGAGTCGCGGCCGACGTTCCCGGCGCCCACGTCGAGCGGAAGGCGGTCAGCGTCGCGTGGCACTACCGCGAGGCCGAGCTCGAGTACGGGTCGTGGCGCGCGCATGAGCTCCTGAACGACCTCGGACAGCACCTCGGGGGCGCTCCGGCGGAGATCCTGCAGGGCCATCGCGTCGTCGAGGTGCGTGCCCGCGGGGTCGACAAGGGCGTCTACGTGCGAGACGTGTTCCCGAACGGCAAGGAGGCGTCGCACTTCGTGATCGGCATCGGCGACGACCGGACCGACCACGATCTCCTGGACGCGCTGCCGTCAGGGTCCGTCGCGGGGCACGTGGGGGGTCTTCTGCCGAGCACGCGAACCACGAACGGCCCACGCGAGCACATTCAGATCGTCGGGCCGGGCGAGGTGCGCGCGCTCCTGCGCGAGATGGCCGAGAGCCTGCGCGCGGAGGGTTAGACAGGCACGGCGGTCTTGCGCCGGAACGCCGCCGCATGGCCGCGGGCGTTCGCCTCGCTCAGCTCCTCGTCGTCGAGCGCGCCGATCCGGCGGAGGAGCTCGAGCTCGTCGCGCAGGTGCGTCCGCATCATCTCCGGGCCGTCCGTGGCGATCGTGAAGGCGACGCCGTGCTCGACGAAGCGGCGGATCGTCTCGCGCACCGCCTCCTCGTCCGGCAGCGCCTTGGTCAGGAGGTTCGAGGTGGGACAGATCTCGAGGACGATTCCCAGGTCGCGCAACGTCCGCATGAGCCCGGGATCGCGTGCTGCGAGGATGCCGTGGCCGATCCGCTCCGGCCGCAGGTGCTCGACCACTTCGGCGGTCTCCTCGAGGCCCATGTCGCCGCCTTCCTCGCCGACGTGGATCGTCACGCCTAGTCCTGCGTCGCGGGCGGCTTCGACCATCGGGGCGATCTGCGTGTAGTCGTAGCGGCCGCCGCCGGGACGCGGCCCGGCGATGTCGACTCCCACCACGCCTCGCTCCGCCCAGCGGATCGCCTTCTCCACGATGATCTCGTTCAGGCGCGGCTCGAAGGTGCGATCCATCATCAGGATCAGCCCCGCGCGCACCTGTGGGTACTCGAGGCTCGCGAGGTCGAGCCCGCGGATCGCGGCGAGGATGATGTGGTCGAGGTCCCGCTCGCCGCCGCGGTTCCGCTTCATCGGATTGAAGCGAAGCTCGAGCGTCGTGATCCGCTGCGAGCGGTAGGCGCCTCCGATCGCGCCGTGCACCGAGCGCTCGACGGCGAGCGGGGAGGACTGGATCAGCTCCGTCCAGTGGTAGATCCGGTCGAGCTCGTCGAGGTTCGCCACCCCGCGCGTGTCGTGAACGGTGACGAGCGCGTCGAACTCCCAGAAGTCCTTCACCGGAAGCGCGATGCCCTGCTCGTGGGCGAGGCTCCAGAGGATGTCGGAGGCGACCGAGCCTCCGAGATGGGTGTGCAGCTCCGCGAGCCCCTCGCCGTCCACGATGCGCTCGGGGTCAGGCTTCAGCCTGAGCCCTGTCCTGGGCCTTTAGCCTGAACCTCGACACCGGGGTCGGGGTGAAGCCGAAGCCCTCGCGGCGCCGGGAGGGGGGTCAGGACCGGTTCGATCTGCGCACGCATGTGCTCGAACGCGGGCGGGAGGACGAGACTCTCGCCCAGGTGATCCATGTCCTCGTCCACTCCAAAGCCCGGGCCGAGGGTGGCGATCTCGAAGAGAACGCCGCTCGGCTCCCGGAAGTAGATCGAGCGGAACCAGAAGCGATCGATCACTGGTGACGGGCTGGAACCCGCTGAGAGCGCGCGCTCCCGCCACTCCGCGTGATCCTCCATCGTCGAGGCCCAGGCGACGTGGTGCACCGTGCCCGCTCCGCCCACGCCTGATTCGGAAGGCGGGTCGTCGTAGGAGTAGAGGCCGCCGCGACTCGGGCCGCGGGCTTCCCACGTGTTCTCCCCACTAGGCGTGAAGGCGAGCGCCTCCTCCAGCAAGCCACGGCTTGCGTCCGGGTCGGCGGCGAACGCGCGCACGCCGTCGAAACCCTGCAGCGCAAGGTTTGCCGGAACTTCAGGGTGCTCGGCCACGAGCGGCGCGTCGGGGGTGTCGACGACTGCGAGCTCGTGGCACAAGCCCTCCGGATCCTCGAACGTCAAGCTGTCGCCCGTGCGTGAGACAGCGCCGGCCTCGCCGGACAGGCGCTGCTCCCAGAAATCCAGGGCTGCGTCGGAGCCCACCCGCCAGCGGACGATGTGCACCATTCCGGCTCCTGCTCGTCCGCGACGTGCTCCGGGATACTCGAAGAACGTGATGTCGCTCCCCGGGGTTCCATCCTCGTCGGCGTAGAACAGGTGGTACACGGTCGGATCGTCCTGGTTGACGGTCTTCTTGACCATCCGAAGACCGAGCACCCGCGTGTAGAAGTCGACGTTCCGGGGCGCGTCGGCCGTGATGCAGGTGACGTGGTGGACGCCGTCGAGTCGCATCGGTTTCAGACTAACGAGACGACGCAGCGGGCGCGAAGCGGACGCCTTCACGGATCTTCGTGCGAGCCGAGTCCGCGCGAGCGGTTTCGGCTCTGCGCCCAACGAGGGCTGTATCGTCCCACCCGTGAAGATCGGGATCGTCGTCCCGTTCTCGTGGTCGTTCTGGGGGGCGGTTGTCGAGCACGCGGAGCTCCAGGCGGCCGCGCTCGAGGACCTGGGTCACGACGTCCGGCTGATCATGGGTAACGACCCGCCGGGTCAGTTCACGCGCGTGCTGCACCCGCGCGTCGGGCGGCACGGAGTGCCACCCTCGAACGTGATTCCCGTCGGGCGCTCGGTCATCGTGCCGGCGAACGGCTCTCTCCCCAACATCGTGCTCTCGCCGAGGAGCTACGCCCGGATCCACCGCACGCTCACGCAAGAGCGATTCGACGTGCTCCACCTGCACGAGCCCATGACCCCGGCGATCTGCACGGCCGTGCTCGTGATGGCGAGAACACCGCTCGTCGCGACCTTCCACGCCTCGGGCGAGCTCGGCTGGCTCAGATTCGGAGCGCCGGTCTGGGGATTCCTGATGGATCGGATCGACTACCGAATCGCCGTCTCCGAGCGTGCGCGTGTCTCGCAGAACCGCTGGCTCCCGGGTGAGTACGACGTGCTCCCGAACGGGGTGCTCGTTCCCGAGTCCGCGCCTGCAGAGGAGCGCGAGCATCGCATCGTCTTCGCCGGCCGCCAGGAGGCGCGGAAGGGTCTGCAGGTACTTCTTCGCGCGTGGCCAGAGATCCGCCGGCGGAGCGGCCTGCGCCTGACGGTGGCAGGCGCCGATCCGCTCGCGGTGCGGCTCCTCTTGACGAGGCTCGGCGTCTCCGACGAGGGCATCGACGTCGTCGGCTTCCTGAGCCAGGAGGAGCTCACGCGCACGCTGCTCGGCGCCAAGGCGCTCGTGGCGCCTTCGCTCGGCCAGGAGAGCTTCGGCATGGTGCTCACGCGCGCGTACGCCTGCGCCCTGCCCGTGGTCGCGTCCGACATTCCGGGCTATCGCGAGGTGCTCGACGCGAGCGCGGCGATCGCGATTCCGCCGGGTGACCCGCAGGCGCTCGCAGATGCAGTGTGCGCGCTCGTCGACGCCGAGCCGCGCCGACAGGCGCTGGGAGAGGCGGCACGGGAGATCGCGGTCGCCCGCTACTCGTGGCCGGTGCTCGCCCGCCGGCTGGAGGACATCTACGGCCGGGTGACCGGGCTCGGCCGAGACGCGCAGCGAGCGGCATGACGGCGGCCCTCGGAGCGTGGCGGAAGGGCTGGGTGCAGGCGGTGCTCCTCGTGCTCACGCTCCTGCTCGCGCTCACCCTGCTCTGGTGGCGCGGGCCGGAGTGGAACGACGTCGGGAATGCGTTCCGCTTCGTCATCTGGAGCTGGATCGTGCTCGCGTTCGTGCTCAACGTCGCCTCGACGCTCTTCCGGGCGCTGTCGTGGTCGCTCACGATCTCGCAGGCCCTCCCTCCGCAGCACCAACCCCGCCTGATCCAGGTCTTCTCGTCGTTCGGCGTCGGGCTGCTCGCGAACGCGATCGTTCCCGGGAGGCTCGGAGAGCTCGCGCGCGTCGCAACGTTGCGGCGGCATCTCCCGAATGCTCCAGCCGGCACCACGGCGACCCTCGTCGGAACGGTCTTCGCCCACCGGCTCTTCGATCTCGTGCCCGCCACGATGCTCGTGGTCTGGGTGCTACTCACCGCCGACGTCCCGCACTGGGCGGTCACCGCGTTGCTGATCGTCGTCGCGGTCGGGTTCACGTTGTTCACAGTCGCCTGGCTGAGCGCACGGCGGCACCAGCGCTCGGTCGCCCACGACCTGCAAGCCGTCGGGACGATTCGCCACCTGCTGGGAATGGCGCGGCAGGGGCTCTCGGTGCTGAAGGCGCCCGTGCCGCTCGCCGCGGCGATTTTCCTCCAGTGCCTCGGATGGCTGCTCCAGCTGATGGCCGTCTGGGTGACTATGCGGGCCTTCGGCATCGACGCCCCGTTACCGGCCGCCGGCCTCGTTCTCGTGCTGATGAACGTGGCGACGATCATTCCGCTCTGGCCGGGCAACGTCGGGCTCGTCCAGGCCGCGGTGGCGCTGCCCCTTCGCAACTACGGCGTCCCCTACGCGACCGGGTTCGCGTTCGGGCTCGCGCTGCAGGCCATCGAGATCGCGTGCGGCGTGGCGCTCGGGCTGATGGCGTTGGCACGCGAGGGAATCTCGGTGGCAATGCTCCGGCGCATGCAAGACGACGAGGAGCAGTCGTCTTCGGAGAACGTCGTCGAAGAGGCGGAGGAGCTGGTCGACGAACTCGAGCACGAGGCGACCCGTGAGGGTGCTTCTGTGTCCCGCTAGCCTCAAAGGCGTTCTGTCTGCACGCGACGCGGCGGCGGCTCTCGCCCGCGGCGCTCGTGTGAGCGGCTCGAGCGTCGTGGAGCTCCCGGTGGCGGACGGAGGCGAAGGAACCGCCGAGGCGCTCGAGACCGCGCTCGGAGGCGAGTGGCGTCAGGCGCGAGTCTCCGACCCGCTGGGCAGGCCCGTCGACGCCTCGTGGCTGCTGCTTCCGGATCGACGTGCAGTCGTCGAGGCAGCCGCAGCGATCGGGTTGCCGCATCTCGAGCCTCGCGAGCGGGATCCGCTGATCGCCTCGAGTCGCGGGTTCGGCGAGCTCGTGCTCGCCGCACTCGAGAGCTCGCCCGTCTCACTCATACTGGCGTTGGGAGGGGTCGCGACCGTCGACGGAGGAGAGGGCCTGCGCGAGCTCGTGACCGAGCTTCCCGTTCCCACCGTCGTCCTCTGTGACGTGCAAACGAGATTGGGCGATGCGGCTCGACTCTTCGGCCCGCAGAAGGGCGCATCGACCGGCGACGTCGTGACCCTCACCGATCGTCTTGCCGCGCTGGAGGAGCTCCGTCCCTATGCGGAGCTGCCCGGCTCGGGAGCGGCCGGTGGCCTCGGTGCAGCGCTCGCCGCTCTCGGTGCTGAGCTGCTTCCGGGGGCGCCGAGCGTTCTCGACCTGCTCGGGTTCGACGCGCTGCTCGGTGACTGCGACCTCGTCGTCACCGGCGAGGGGCAGGTGGACGACACGACCTTCGAGGGAAAGGCCCCAGGTGAGGTCGCCTCGCGCTGTGCCACGAGCGGCGTTCGCTGCGTGGTCTTCGGGGGGCGCGTGCTCAGCGAGCTCGCGGGCGCCGAGACGATCGCGCTCTCCGGCGACCCGGAGCGTGCCGAGCAGGATCTCGTCGAGCTCGGACGGTCGCTGGTTGCGGGTTCCTAGCGGCTCTCGGCGTGCGCGAGCCGATCCGCCATCGCCTCGAGCAGCTTCCACGCGACGTGCGGACGCGCTTCCACGAACGGGCGGAAGACGAACACGGGCAAGCCGTACGCGCGCAAATCCGACTGCGCCGTGACCGTCGCCGTGCGCGGACGGCGGTCGATCAGGGCGATCTCGCCGAACGCGGAGCCCGGTCCGAGCTTGCCGACCTCCTTGCCGTGCACCTCCACCGTCGCCTCGCCCGAGTCCACGACGAAGAACATGAGACCGCCCTCGCCTTCCAGGGCGACACGGTCTCCGGCGGAGAACCTGCGTTCGTTGAACTCCTCCGCCAGGCTGGTGAGCTCCTTGTCGTCGAGCCCGGAGAAGAGCGGGACCTGGCGGAGCAGGTCAGGTGTGGGCTTCGCCATGGGGCGATTCATACACGAAGCTGGGGTCGTCTGTCACGGAGGGGGAGGGGTCAGCTCCTCGATCTCGAGCTCGGCCGTTCGGAGCCGTTCCACACAGGCTCGGTAGAGCTCCTCCCCTCGCCTGAAGAGCGCGATCGCGTCATCGACTGGGACATCGCCGCGCTCGAGCCGCTGGACGACGTCCTGAAGCTCCTTCTGGAGCTGCTCGAACGTGCGCTCGTCGCTCACTAGCGAACCTCCTCGACTCGCGCTCCGAGCGAGCCCACCGCCAGCTCGATCTCGAGGCGTTCGCCCGTCGCCACGGAGCCGGCCGTGCGCACCGCGTCTCCGCCCGCGCGGACGATCGCGTACCCGCGTGCGAGGGTCGCGAGCGGGGAGAGCGCCTGCAGCCGAGCGCCGGCGTGGTCGAGGGACGCCCGTCGCCGCTCGACGAGCAGACGAGGCGCTGCGCGCAGACGTTCTCCTTGCTGCCGGAGACTCGTCGTGTCACGCTCGAGGACCCTGCGCACCGAGATCTGGAGCCGCTGTCTGCTCGTCTCGAGGGCGGCTCGGAGCTCCAGCTGGTCGGGAACGACGAGCGCGGCGGCAGCGGTGGGAGTGGCTGCGCGTGCGTCGGCCGCGAGGTCGCAGAGGGGGGTGTCCTGCTCGTGGCCGACGGCCGAGACCACCGGCACCGAGCATGAGGCGACAGCTCGTACGACCGATTCGGCGCTGAACGGGAGGAGATCCTCGAAGCTCCCGCCGCCGCGGGTCACGACGACAACGTCGACCTCCGGATGGGCGGCCAGCACCCGCAGGCCGGCGACGATGCTCTCCGGCGCGCCTCGCCCTTGCACCCGTGTCTCGCAGACGACCGCCTTGGTCGCCGGAAAGCGCCTGCCGAGCGTCGCGATGAAATCGCCTCGAGCAGCAGTGTCGGCGCCCGTGAGGATGCCGACCGCGCGCGGCACGCGCGGGAGGCGGCGTTTGCGCTCGGGGGCGAAGAGCCCCTCCGCTGCGAGCTCACGCTTGAGGCGCTCGAGGGCCACGAGATGCGCGCCGACACCGACCCGCTCGAGCGTCACGGCCCGCAGGCCGAGCTCCCCCTTCAGCTCGTACAGCTCGGCACGACCCGAGACGTGCACGGTCTCGCCTTCCGCAAGCCCGAGCTCCATACGGTCGAAGGTCGTGCGGGCGATGGTGACCTTGAGCGTGGCTCCGGTCTTCGGGTCCTTCAGCGTGAGGAAAACGTTCGCCCAGGCCGCATTGCGCCGGAGCTCCTGAATCTCGCCCTCCACCCAGAGCGTGGGCAGCCGGCCGAGGAAGCGTGCGACCCCGCGATTGAAGGCGGAGACGGTGTAGACCTTGCGATCCCCGTAGAGCAGCGGCTCGACCTTCACGGTCAGAGCCTAGCCCCGGGCGTGCGCGGTCTAGAGCAGAATCTCGGCGGCTGTCGTGTGGTCGCAGCCGCGAGTCACGAGCTGGACCGCATCGTGGAGATCGACCTCGCTCCCGGCGATCCGCTCGGCAAGATGCACGGGGTAGCCGGCCTCGAGCAGGATGTGCAGGCGCCAGCTCTCCACCTTGGCAGGCTCGTTCTCGTTCCAGAGTGGGGCTTCGGTCGTCTCGGCCATGGGCGTGGGATTCGGTGTCTTAGAGACGTTCCCTGCGCGGGATAGTTGGACGAGTTCAGAACTTCCGAACGTCGCCTACACGCCGGCGGACGAGCGTGCGGCCTCGTAGCGCCGAGCGAGCTCGACGATTCGGTCGTCGAGCCGCTGCGCGGCAGCGCTGGCGGCCTGCTGGAGCTGGTCGGCGATCAGGCCGTCCGCCCGCCGCAGGAAGGTCTCGGAGGTTCGATCGAGCTCCTCGCGGAGCCGGCCCGCCGCCTCCTCGCGAATCGCGCGCATCCGGTTCTCGAACTCGAGCGCCCCGGCTTCCGAGAGGCGGTCGACCTCACGAGCGGTCGCGCGTTCGAGCTCCGCGACCTGTCGTTTCTCGAGCTCGGCGAACGCCACCTCGATCCGCGTCCGCGCCTCGTTCTCTGCTCGGTCCACTTGCTCGCCCACGGCGTGCTCGTGCTGGCGCAGGCGCTCGGTGACGTCCTCGATCGCCCGGCGCCGATCGTCCGCTTGCAGCTGCAGCTCCTCGAGGGCTTCGGCAAGCGCGTCCCTGGTCGTCCGCTCCAGCTCCTCGCGGAGGCGGACTGCGGCCGCGCGCTGCTGGTCGACGGTCGTCCCGAGCTCGTCGGCCTCCGTGACGATGCGCGCCTCGACGTCGGCGATCTGCTGGCGCTGAAACTGCTCGAGCTTGGAGACCTCCCCCTCGAGCGCTCTCTGTGCACGCTCGAGGTCGGCCTCCCACGCATGCAGGCGCTCGCCCGCGCGCCGCTCGACAGCGGCCACCATCTCGGCCAGGCGCTCGGAGAGCTCCCGCTCGCGCACGCCGAGCTCGCCACGACGCTGGTCCGACAGCCGCCGCTCCTCGGCCACGTAGGTCGACATCGAGTCGGCATGGGAGCGAGAGATGGTCGTCCGCAGGAGGTCGGCCTGCGCCGCGGCCTCGTCCTCCGCCGCAGCCCGCACTGCCTTTCGGGCCTCCGCCACGAGGTCGTCGGTGCGGCCGGCCCGTGTTCGCAAACGCCGTAGCGCACGCCAGAGAAGCGCCGCTGCCAAAAGCGCCGCGAGGAGGCTCCCGAGCAGGACCCAGGCGATCACCGGCACGGCTTCACTCTAGAGCTGAGAGCTGACGAGGGCCGCAGCGAGGACGACCGTGGCTGCGGCGAGCAGGCGAAGTCCCAATTCCTCGGCCGCGATGAGCCGCGCCCCGTCGAGCGTCTCCCTGCTTCCGTCCTGAAGCTCCAGCTCGCCGTGCACGGCGACGACGCGGCGGCGAACGAAGCGGACACGGTTCGAGAGAGCGCGCTGCGCGAGCGAGAGGAGCACGGCGAATGCCGCCGCAACGACGGCCTCGACGCTTAGCCTGCCCGCCACGGCGGCATATCCGCAGATCACCGGAAATCCGCCCCACGCCAGCCCGAACCACAGGTCCGAGTGAAACCGTCCACCCGCCAGCTCGAGGTTGTAGGCGACCACCAGGAAGAGGCCGACCGGGACCAGCAAGGCGAGCCAGGGACGGAAGCTCACAGCTCCGAGAAGTCCGATCGCGCATGCAGCAGCGATCGAAATTGCGGCGAGCGTGGCGAGGGCTGCGTTCGGGATCGCCGTGCCCAGAGGTCGTCCCCGGAGCTCGTCGAGCGCGTGGGCGCCTACGCCGACAGCGAGCGCAAACGCGGCCACCGCGGCGCCGAGCCGTCCCCACGCGATCGCGGGCGCCAGGCAGCCGCCGATCACGACGTACGAGAGATGCCACGCGGTATAGGGCGGGTGGAGCAGGGTGACGTAGTCGCGCCAGCCACCCCGCTCGAGCGCGTACCACGAAGGCCTCAATCCCTTGTGCCCCAGATGACGACCCCGCCGCCGAGGCTCAGGCGGCGCACTTCGACCCCTCGTATCCCTGCTGCTCGCCAGAGCTCGAGCTGGCGCTCGAGCGGATAGCGCGTCCAGAACTCCCGGATCGAGCCTCCGAGAAAGCCGCCGACCTCGCCCCATCCGTTTCGCAGCATCCGGCCGGCGAGTGGGAGACCGATCCCGACGTACAGCTCCCAGAGCGGTCGCGCGAGTCCCGCTGGGACGCCGAACTCGAGCGAGGCCAGCGTGCCGCCGGGCCGCACGACACGCGCCAGCTCGGCGAGCGTGGCCCCCGGGTCGTCCACGTAGCGGAGCAGATAGGTGAAGGTGAGGTGGTCGAAGGTGTCGTCGGCGAGCGGGATGGTGTCGGCGGATGCCTGCACGAGCTCTGTCTCTCGTCCGAGCCTGCGGCGGGCGACTGCGAGCATCTCCTCGCTCTGGTCGAGCCCGGTCACGCGGAAGCCGCGGGACTCGAGCTCGGCGGCGACCAGCCCGGTTCCGGTGGCGACGTCGAGAACGTGGCCGCGGTCTGCAGGAAGACGCGAGACGAGGAATCGGCGCCAGAGCGGATCCTGCCCCAGCGAGAGCACTGCCCCGACGCGATCGTACGACGGTCCGAGCGGCGCGAAGAGCGCGCGGGCGTGGGCGGTCCGGGACGACACTGCGTCGTATTCTGGCGACGTGAGCGTCGCCGACGACATCGAGCGGGTCGTCGGGCTGGCGAGCGTGCATGCGTCGCCGGGTGACGCGGTCTCGGGTGTCATTCCGACCGAGCCGATCTCTGGAGACCCGGTGTACCTGTGCGCCTTCGACGATGCTGACGGACGCCGGAGCTGGCTGGGCATCAGAGCTGATGGAAGCCCGGTTGCGAGCAGGGTGGACCTGCGCGAGGCCGTGTCGATCGCGGCGCTGTGCGAGGTCGCGACCGATGCCGCGGGTGGGGGAGACCTGGATGCGCTGATAGCGCGGCTCGAAGAGTTGCTGGCGACCGACGCGCCGCCCGGGATCGAGGCGGCGATCGAGGCTGCCCGGGAGCTTCGAGATGTGCTCGGAGTGCCGCCACAGCTCGCGACGCCGAGCCGGCTCGACGAGATCGGCACCGCCACGAGACGGCTCGAGCGCGAGCTCGATCCGTTGGCAACATCGCCGTTCACGGCTGCGCTGAAGAGCTCGCAGAACGCCGTCGGCGAGCTCCAGCGGGAGATCGAAGCCGGCTATCGCGTCGAGTTGTCGTAGGAAACGCCGGGCCCTGCTCCGGCGCCTACAATGCGGCCATGGAAGGCGGCGGCTTCTTTCCTTTCGGCGGCGATCCCGAGGACCTCCTCGCATCGCTGCGGGAGTTCGCCGAGAAGCAAGCCGAGACGGTGCAGGATGCCCAGCGGGAGCAGTACGCGACGCTCACGTTGAACACCGCTGTGGAGCTGACCGCGGCTGCGCTTTCACAGATTCAGGCCGAAGGAACGGCGGACGCGCAGGCGCTCGCCCTGCGGGACGCGATGCGCGTGCTCTTCCCCGAAGCGGTCGCGCTCGTTTCGGCGGCCCGCCAGGGCTTCATGCGCTCGTAGGCACCGCGGCGAGCAGGGACCAGCCACCGTCGATCACCAGGGTCTGGCCACGGATCATCTCTGCCTCGGGTGAGCAGAGAAACGTGACACAGGCGGCGATGTCCTCGGGAGAGACGATGCGGCCGCCCGGGTTGCTCCTCCCCATCTCGAGCATCGCCTCCTTGTTCGGGAAGTGCTCCAGAGCGCCGGTCTCGACGACGCCCGCGGAGACGGCGTTGACGCGGATGCCGCGCGGGGCGAGCTCGACCGCGAGGTAGCGGACGAGCGCCTCGAGGGCGGCCTTGGAGGCGCCGACGAGCGAGTAGTTGTCCAGCACGCGGGAGGAGCCGAGGCTGGATATCCCGAGGATCGACGAACCTGCAGGCATGGACGGGGCGGCGGCTCGTGTCAGCGAAAGGAGCGCGCGGGCGTTCGCGGAGAGCGTCCAGTCCCAGTGCTTGTCCTCCGTCTCGAGCGCGGGGCGGATGACGCCCGTCGCCGCGGCGTGGACGAGAACATCGAGCGCACCGAGGGCGGCGACCTCTTCGGCGATGCGCGGAGAGGCCACGTTTCCGCGGACGAGGATCGGCTCGACGCCGAGGTCCCCGAGCTCGGATGCCGTCTCCTCGGCCGCCTGATCGCCTCGCATGTACCCGATTGCCACGCGGCTTGCCCCGAGCGCAGCGAAGCGCAGGGCGATCGCCTTTCCGATCCCGCGCGATCCTCCCGTCACGAGAACGGAAGCTCCCTTGAACGTCATTCGCGGGGAAGTTGCGGGCTCGAGACGGGCGCCGACGACGGCACCGTCTCCCAACCGATCCTGCTGCGCGGCTCCGGGGCGGTGTCGGCGGCTAGCGAAGAGGAGTACCCCAGCCGATCCAGGAGCTCCATCCTCTCCTCGCCGTAGCGGCGAATCGGATGGTCGGCGGGGAGATCCTGGATCAGCTCGCGCACGCGAGCGCGCAGCTGGTAGGCGAAGTGTGGGGTTGCAGGCCCGACGAGCGCGTCGATGTCGTCACGGGTGGGCTCGGCCATAACGAGACAGCCTAACGGTGGAAAGATCAGCGCGAACTTTCCACGCGTGCAGTGCCAGGCACTGTAAAGACCGTCGGCGTGAGCTGGCCGAAAAGAACGCGGATCGCGTCGAACCGCAGCCGTTTCGGACGGTTGGCCTGTGCGCAATCGGCGCGAACTTTCGACGCTTACAGGCCAGGCACGGTAAAGAGAGCGCCGACTCGAGACAGGTCCGATCGGCTCGTGCTCAGTCCCCGAATGCTTCTTTCAACGCGGCGCGCGAGACCATGGACTCGGCGTAGCGCGACGTGCCTTCATCGAGCAGCTCGCGTGCTCCTGCCACGAGCGTCCCGTAGGCCGCTCCCGCGAGCAGGCTGCCAACCGAGACGCGCCGTACGCCGACGGACGCGAGCTCGGCGATGGTGGGGCCGTCCGGGAGCGCAAGGACGTTGACAGGAACGCCGACCGCCTCCACGACGGCCGCAATCTGCTCGAGATCGGTCAGGCCGGGTGCGTAGACCGCGTCGGCTCCCGCGTCCCGATAGGCGATCAGTCGCGCGATCGTGTCGTCGAGGTCGTCGACGCCGCGGATGTGGTTCTCCGCCCTGCCGGTGAGCACCAGCGGCTCGGACAGTGCTCGGGAGGCCTCCGCGGCGAGAGCAACGCGCGTGGCCGCCAGGTCGACGTCGTCGATGCTGCCGGCGGCGGGGTCGAAGTCCTCGATCGAGAACCCCGCCGCCCCGGCGTCCGCCAGCAGAGCGACGGTCTCCGCGATCCCCCCGGGGTCGTCGGGATAGCAGCGCTCGCTGTCCACATTCAGAGGAAGATCTGTCGCCTCCGTCAGCGCGGTGACATGCGCTGTCAACTCGTCCCGCGTCACCTGCTGGTCGTGCTTGCCGAGAGCCCAGGCGAGCCCCGCGCTGGTCGTGGCGAGCGCCTCGAAGCCCGCCGAAGCCAGCAGCCTCGCCGACCCGACATCCCACGGATTCGGCATGACGAACAGCTGCTCGCGCTCATGGAGCGACCGGAAGCGGGCGCAGCGATCGCCGGCGGAAACGTTCACCTCCGTGTCTTATCAATTCGCCTCGGTAGCGTCCGGAGATGCGAAACCGAGCCGGTGCGACGGACGTTCTCCTCATCGGCGCCGTGCTGATGTGGGCGTTCAACTTCCCGGTGACGAAGTACGTGCTCACGAACGGCTTCGAGCCGCTGGCCTACGCAGCCGTGCGCTACGGCGTGGCGACGGCGCTCTTCGTCGCGCTCACGCTCTTCGTCGAACGCTCGCTTGCCGTTCGCGGGGCAGCATCGTGGCGCTACGTCGGCCTCGCCGTCACGGCGCTCCTGCTCAACCAGATCTGCTTCGTCTACGCCCTCGAGCTGACGAGTGCAGCGACGGCCGCGCTCATCCTGGGGACGACGCCGGTCTTCACCGTGCTGCTCTCGTATCTGATCGGGGTCGAGCCGATAACGGCGCGAACGGCGCTGGCCGCAGCCGTTTCCTTCGGGGGCGTGGCGCTCGTCGCCGCCGGCTCGGGGGGAGAGCTCTCCGGGCGATCTCGGCGGGAACCTGCTCGCTGTCGGCATGGCCGTGACCTGGGCCGGATACTCGGTCGGGATCGCGCCCCTGATGCGCACGTACTCGCCGTACCGGATCAGCGCGGTCGTCCTGCTGGCGATGTGGGTGCCGCTCTTCCTGATCAGCGCGCCGCAGACCACGAGCCAGGATTACGGCGACCTCGGCTGGGAAGTGTGGGTCTTGCTCGGTTACGCGATCGTCGGGCCACTCGTGCTGACGAACGTGCTCTGGTTCACGGCGGTCGGGCGCGTCGGGCCGTCCCATGCCGCGATCTTCGCCAACCTCCTTCCGTTCGCCGCGGCCATCCTCGCCGTTCTCTTCCTCGACGAGACCCTGACGCCGATTCAGGTCGCGGGCGGAGTGCTGATCGGGCTCGGCATCCTCGTCGTGCGCCGCCAGGCGCCCGTCGCAGCGACCACCGCCTAGAATCAGACCTATGAGCGAACACGACTTCATGCCGATCGACG
Organism: uncultured Actinomycetes bacterium; assembly: GCA_963830035.1. Lineage (GTDB taxonomy): Bacteria > Actinomycetota > Thermoleophilia > Gaiellales > Gaiellaceae > GMQP-bins7. Next base: position 740,274 of record CAWHKX010000004.1, read on the forward strand.
GCTGGGACCACCTCGAGATCTGGGTCGGAAACGCAAAGCAGGCGGCGTACTTCTACGAGCACGCCTTCGGGTTCACACGCACGGCCTACGCAGGCCCCGAGACCGGTGTCCGCGACCGCGCCTCGTACGTCCTCGAGCAGGGAGACATTCGCCTCGTGCTGACGAGCGGCCTGCGCGGCGACAGCGAGATCTGCAGATGGGCGGCCACCAAGGGCGACAGCGTCAGAGATGTGGCCCTCACGGTGCCGAGCGCGACGAACGCGTACCGGCAGGCGGTGCAGCGTGGCGCGCGCGGTCTCGTCGAGCCGTACTCGGCCGAGGACGAGCACGGCAAGATCGAGCTCGCCACCATCGGAACCTACGGTGACAACGTCCACACGTTCGTCTCGCGTTCGGAGTACGCAGGCCCGTACATGCCCGGGTTCGTCTCCATCTCCCCGAACGGCAACCCTTCTTCCGGAGTCGGTCTCATCTCGATCGACCACGTCGTCGGCAACGTCGAGCTCGGGCGCATGGACGAGTGGGTCGGCTTCTACGAGCGCGTGCTCGGGTTCACGCAGCTCACGCACTTCTCGGACGAGGACATCTCGACCGAGTACTCCGCGCTCATGTCCAAGGTGATGACGGACGGCGAGGGAAAGATCAAGTTCCCGATCAACGAGCCGGCCGAGGGGAAGAAGAAGAGCCAGATCGAGGAGTACCTGGAATTCCACGGTGGCCCCGGCGTGCAGCACGTGGCGATGCAGTCGAAGGACATCGTGAAGACCGTCGCCGCGCTCCGCGAGCACGGCGTGTTGTTCATCACGACTCCCGACACGTACTACGACGACGTCGAGGAGCGCGTCGGTGAGATCGACCAGGACTGGGCCGATCTCCGCTCGATGGGCATCCTCGCCGACCGCGACGAGGAGGGCTATCTGCTCCAGCTCTTCACGAAGATCGTCGAGGACCGCCCGACCCTCTTCTTCGAGGTCATCGAGCGCCATGGCTCACGCGGCTTCGGGATCGGGAACTTCAAGGCGCTTTTCGAGGCGATCGAGCGCGAGCAGGCGCTGCGAGGGAATCTGTAGGGCCGGGCATGCCCGGCCTTACGACACCGGGGCAAGCAGCGCCTCGCCTTGACGCACGAAGTACGTCGCGTCGACCCCACGATAGAACTCGAGCGCTCGCGCTACCTCGGCCTCACCCTCGGCCGACCGTCCCGCCTCCAGCAGCGAGCGCCCCGAACTGAGCCGCGCCTCGGCCTCGTCTGTCGGCGAGCCGATCTCGGCGTACACGTCTGCGGCGCGGCCGAACTCGCCGGCGAGATACAGGCGCGCTGCGTCCGCCCACCTGCCCCGTCTCGCGACCGCGAGAACGCGTTCGCCGTCCTCTCCGAGCCCGACTGTGGCGACTACGAGGTGGGCGAGATCGAAACCGGACTTTCTGACTCCGGTCTCGAAGATCTCGAGCGCTTCCTTCCACGCGCGCGCCGCTTCGTCTCTGCGCCCTGCGAGTAGCAGAGACCGGGCATGGAGCCCGAGCGCAGCCGGAAGCGTGACCAGCTCGGTAGATCTCCGAGCGGCTGCCACGCCCACCCCGAGATCGTCGAGTCCTCTCTCGTCTTCGCGTGAGAGACGGATCAGGGCCCGCGTCCCGAGCGCGAGCCACAGCTGCACGTGCAGTCCCTGAACCTCGTCCAGATACACCCCCGCCAGCTCCAGCGCTTCGTCCCACGCGCCTTGGCGATAGCGAATCTGGGGAAGCACCGAGCGCAGAAACCGACCCGCGGGGACGTCGCCGAAACGATCAGCGAGGCGAAGAGCATCCTCGACGAGCTCGATCGCCCTTCGAAACTCGCCACGGTGCCGGAGGTGGTGCGAGAAGTTGATGGACGTGCGAATTGCCTCCGGTGAGCCGAGAGAGTGCGCAAGCTCGAGACTTCGCTCGAAGTCGGAGAGTCCGCCGTCGTCGTCGGCCTCCAAGCGAGCCCAGCCGATCAGGCTCAAAGCTCGCGCTCGCAGCTCGTCCGAGTCGAGGTCATCAGCGACCGTGAGCGCCTCGCGCCCGACGTCGAGCGCCTGGGCGTTCTCGCCTCTGCCCGTGAGCATTCCGACAAATGTGGAGAGTGCGTGCGCTTTGACTGCAGACGGGCCGAGCTTGTCGGCGATCATTCGGGCCTCGTTGGCGTGCTCGGCCCAGCGCTCACGCTGCCCAGAGTCTCGGTAGAAGTTGGCAACGAGAATCTCTGCTTCCGTAGCGCCCTCCAGGTCTCCTCCGGCAAGAGCCAGGTCGCGGGCAGCGAGAAGTTCCGCTTCTCCGCTTGCCTCGGACAGGTGGAGTGATCGCCCCAGTTCGAGTAGGAGCCGAGATCGTGCCGGGTCTGAGTCGGGGGAGAGATCAAGGGCCCGGCGGTAGAGGCGGGCAGCGGCGGCCGGAGCATGCAGCGCGAGCGCGCGATCTCCCGCTTCTCTCAGGGCAGTGCCCGCACGCTCGGCGTACGCCTCGACATCTCCGCCCGTCGACCGAGCGTAGTCGAAGGCGGTCGCGTAGTGGTGCGCGATCGTCTCCGCGTGATCGTCGGGTCGTCCTAACGACTCGATCCACTCGGCCATCGCGCGATGCTTCTCTGCCCGCTCCGCCTTCGGGATCTGCTCGTACGCCACGTCTCGCACGAGGGCATGGCGAAACGCGTACTCGGCCTCGCCGGCCACCGTGCTCCGGCGCTCTCTCCCGACGAACTCCTTCCGCTCGAGGGAGTGCAGTCGCTCCTCGAGTGTCCAGCGCTCGCGGCCGAGCGCACCGAGCCAGAAGACTCTTCCGAGCACCGCCGCGTCCTGGAGCAGATCCTTTTCCTCCCGTGGGAGCGTGTCGAGGCGCGCCGCGATGATGCCCTGAACCGTCTCCGGTAGCTGAGATCGGGCTTCCCCCGTCGACAGCAGTCGAGTGAACTCCTCGGCGTACAACGGGTTGCCGGCGGCATGCTCGAGTAGCTGTGCAGTCGAGTCGCCGGCGAGCTCGGAGTCCTCGAGCAGCGACGCCACGAGTCGGGTCATCTCGTCCTCGGAAAGGGCGGAGAGCAGGATCGTTGACGAGTTGACCTTGCCGCCACCCCAGCCTGGCCGCCGCGCAAGGAGCTCGGGACGAGCCGTGCAGAGTGCGAGCAACGGCACTCCGCGAGCCCACTCGACGAGGTAGTCCACGAAGTCGAGCAGGGCGTCGTCCGCCCAGTGCAAGTCCTCGAAGACGAGCACGAGCGGGCGCGCGTGGGCGAGCGCCTCGAAAAACAGACGCCAGGCTGCGAACGCCTCGCTGCGCTGGTCGCCCGACCACGTGGCATCGGTCTCGACGCCGGTGAGCGGCTGAAGCTGGCGCTCGATCCAGCTGGCCTCGTCGGGCTCGGTGACGAATCGGCGAACCGACTGCCCGAGCTTCTCGACTACGTCCTCCGCCGTGTCCGACTCGAGGATCCCAGCCTGCGCCTTGACCATCTCCGAGAGCGCCCAGAAGGTCACGCCGTCGCCGTAGGGAAGCGAGCGGCCGTGTCGCCAGAAGACGAGGCCGAACTCACCGGTTTCGAGCGTCTGGAAGAGCTCGTAGACCAGCCGGCTCTTGCCGATGCCCGGAACTCCGACCAGCGTGAGGAGCTGCGGCTCGAGCTCGCGCGTCACTCTCGAGAACGTCTCGCGTAGCAGCGTCAGCTCGCGCTCGCGCCCTACGAGCGGCGCTCCTCCGACCCGTTCGACGCTGACCCGGGCTCGTGCGCGCAGCGCTTCCCTGCTCGGCACGGTGCTCGCCTTCCCTTTCGCCGCGACCGCCTGCGGCCGCCCGTAGTCGACCGACCGCTCGGTCGCGCGGTACGTCGTCTCGTCGACGAGGATCGAGCCGGGCTCGGCTGCAGCCTGGAGCCGGGCAGCGGTGTTGACGACGTCTCCCGAGGCCATTCCCTCGCCGGCCTCGGGACGCGCGTCGAGGGCGATCAGCGCCTCGCCGGTGGTGATGCCGATCCGCACCTCGAGCTCGCCTTCCTCGGCGAGCGCATCGCGGATGGCGAGCGCGGCGCGGACGGCGCGCTCGGGGTCGTCTTCGTGCGCGGTGGGCGCCCCGAACACCGCCATCACGGCATCGCCGATGAACTTCTCGACCGTGCCGCCGAAGCGCTCGAGCTCGGAGCGAAGGCGCGCGTGGTAGGGCTGCAGAAGGCGTCGTACGTCCTCCGGGTCCATGCTCTCGGCGCGAGCCGTGAAGCCGACGAGGTCGCAGAAGAGGCAGGTGACGACCTTGCGCTCCTCTCGTGCGGGTGCCTGCGCTACGAGCGAGGTCGCGCATTGCGAGCAGAATTTGGCGCTCTCCGCGTTCTCGGATCCGCAGGCGGGACAGATCATGCGGTCATCGAGAGCAGCGCCTCCGCCTCCCGGATGTAGCGCGTCGCGTCCGACCGAGCGCCAGAACGCGAGCGCGAGCTGCAGGTGCGCGTCGGCCTCTGCGCGTCGCCCGTCGGCGACGAGCCGTTCGGCGGCGCGTCAGATGCGCGACCGCGGCGAGCTCGCCATGCCCGATTCTGGTGAGCGCGTCGGCACCGACCACGAAGTCGTTTCGCAGCACCGCCTGCATCGCATCGACCCACGGGGTCCGCGGGCCGCGTTCCAGGAGCTCGCAGAGCTCCTCGCCACACGCGAGCTCCCCAGCGACGAACGCGACGTTGATGTAAGCCCAGTGCTCGGCGGGTTGTAGGGCTTCGCGTGCGAGCGGCCGAGCCTCCTCGCTCCTTCCGGACTCCACGTACACGCGCGCGCACCCACCGAGCCACGGAACGCGCTGCTGGGGGTCGCCCGCGTCCCGCGCGAGCCGCACGACCTTCCGGACGTCGTCCAGCGCGCCGTCGACGTCGTCCCGGGCGAGGCGGATCATCGCGCGGCCAATGCGCATGCCGCCTTCCTGATAGTGGGGCACGCCTGCGTCACAGGCTGCCAGGAACTCGTCGGTAGCAGGAAGCACCGCGTTCCAGTCGCCCTCCTGGAAGAGCAGCCAAAGCCGGACGTTCCCGGCGAACCTGGCCATGCTCGCCATGCCGAGCCGCTCCGCGTGAGCCAAGGAGTCCTCGATCAGCTTTCGCGCGCGCCTCAGGTCGCCGAGGGTCAACACCGCGATGGCGAGATTGTTGAGCGCACGTACGACCTCGGAGGAGCCTGTCGACAGCGCGCTCTCGACCGCCTGCTCGACGTCGTCGAGTCCGGAGGGATCACCGAGCGAGACCCGGGCGCTGCCGATGGTGGAGAGCGTGTGCACCCGCAGCTCGGGGAGCTCCAAGGCCTCGGCCAGGGCGAGCGCTTCGCGTCCTCTCTGCACCGCCTCCTCGTGAGCGCCCGAGATGTTGAGATGTCGCGCCAGGTGACTCAGCACGTACGCCTTCGAGGGCGACGACGGACGATCGCCGACGGCGCCGTGCGCGCGCATCAGCAGCTCCCAGGAGCGTTGGCTGTCGGCCCGATGCCACCAGAGCTCGGAGAGGTGCGTGTCGGCTTCCGCTGCGCGCTCGGAGTCACCGCTCGCGAGCGAGGCCGCACGCGCGGCCTCCAGCGCAGCCTCGGCGTCCGGATCGCCGGCGAGGAAGAGCGCTTGCGCGCGCCGGTACCGAAGAGTGTCGCGATCGTCGGTGTCGCCGTCGAGCGCGAGGGCCTCTCCGTAGTAGCGCGCAGCTGCTCCGAACGAGTTGAGCGAGAACGCGCGCGCGCCTGCCTCCGCGAGTGCCTGACGGGCAGCGTCGCTGACCTCGACGACCGGTTGACCGGCTGCCCGGGCGAGCTCCACCGCGCGCAGGTAGTGGTGCGCGAGCATGTCCGCGTGGTCGTCGACGCGGCCGAGCGACCGGATCCACTTCGCGGCCAGCTGATGCTTGCCCGCCCGCTCCCCGCGCGGGATCTGCTCGTAGGCAACCTCGCGGACGAGCGCGTGCCGGAACGAGTACTCGCTCTCCCCGGCCACTGCGCTGCGGCGCTCGCGTGCCACGAATCCCTTGCGCTCGAGGGCGTGCAGGCGCTCCTCGAGCGTCCACCGCTCGCGGCCGAGCGCTCCGAGCCAGAAGACCCTGCCGATGACCGCTGCGTCCTGGAGCAGCTCCTTCTCGTCGAGTGGCAGAGTGTCCAGGCGGGCGGCGATGATGCCCTGCACCGTCTCCGGAAGGACGACTTCACCTGGACGCGTGGCGAGCATGCGGGTGAACTCCTCCGCGTAGAGCGGGTTGCCTCCTGCGTGGTCGAGCAGGCGGCGCTGCAGGTCGGCATCTAGCGCGGAGCGGCCGAGGAGCGCATGCAGGAGCTGCCCGGTCTCGTCCTCCGTGAGCGACGAGAGCTGAAGCGTCGATGCGTTCACCTTGCCGCCGCCCCAGTCCGGCCGGCGCGAGAGGAGCTCCGGTCGAGCGGTTCCGAGCACGAGCAGCGGGACACCGCTCGCCCGCTCGACGAGGTAGTCGACGAAGTCGAGCAGCGCGTCGTCTGCCCAGTGCAGGTCCTCGAACACGACGACGAGCGGGCGCTCGTCGGCGATCGCCTCCACGAAGGAACGCCAGGCAGCAAAGGTCTCGTCGCGCCTGTCACCGGAAGACACCGCAGCCTCCAGCCCCACGAGCGGGCGCAGGCGATCCTCGATCCAGGCCGCGTCCGCGGGATCGGCGACGAAGCGCTCGACGGCTTTGCGCAGCTTCTCCGCAGCCTGGTCGCTTCCGTCGGACTCGAGGATTCCCGCCTGCGCCTTCACGATCTCTCCGAGCGCCCAGAAGGTCATGCTCTCGCCGTAGGAGAGCGAGCGGCCGTGTCGCCAGAAGACTTGCCCGTACGCTCCCGCCTCGATCGCCTGGAAGAGCTCGAACACGAGCCGGCTCTTGCCGATGCCCGGAACTCCGACGAGCGTGACGAGCTGCGGCTCGCGCTCGCGGATCACTCGCGCGAACGTCTCTCGGACGAGCGTCAGCTCCTGCTCGCGGCCGACCAGGGGTGCTCCTCCGACGCGTTCGACCGCGACCCTGGCCCGAGCGCGCCGCACCTCCCAGACGGCCAGCGGTTCCGCCTTCCCCTTCACCTCGATCGCGCGACCGTCCTCGTACTCGACCGCGCGCTCGGTGGCGCGGTACGTCGTCTCGTCGACGAGGATCCCGTTCACCGGAGCGGCCGTCTGCAACCGTGCGGCGGTGTTGACGACGTCGCCCGAGGCCATCCCCTCACCCCTCTCGGTGCGGGCTCCGAGCGCCACGAGCGCCTCGCCCGTGGTGATCCCGATCCTCACCTCGAGCTCGCCTTCCTCCGCGAGGGAATCCCGGATCGAGAGGGCCGCGCGTAGCGCCCGCTCGGGGTCGTCCTCGTGCGCGACCGGAGCGCCGAACACGGCCATGACCGCGTCCCCGATGAACTTCTCGACCGTGCCCCCGAAGCGCTCCAGCTCGAAGCGAAGGCGTGCGTGGTAGGGCTGGAGAAGCCGGCGGACGTCCTCCGGGTCCATGCTTTCCGCGCGCGCGGTAAAGCCGACGAGATCGCAGAAGAGGCAGGTGACGACCTTGCGCTCCTCGCGTGCTGCTGCCGGAGCCGCGAGAGGCGTGCCGCATTCGGAGCAGAACTTGGCGCTCTCCGCGTTCTCAGATCCGCAGGCTGCACAGATCATGCGGTCAGCGCGAGCAGCGCCTCGCCCTCCCGGATGTAGCGCGTCGCGCCGACGGGGCGGTAGATCGCGAGCATCGCCTGAAGCTGGATCTCGGCCTCGGTGGAACGCCCCTGCCCCACCAGCCGCTCCGCGGCTCGCATGCGGGAATAACCCTCGTCGACATGACCGATCGACGCGAAGATGTCTGCGGCGCGCTCGAAGTCCAGATCGAGAATCGCCGCAACGACTCGTCTCCACGCGTGGCCCTCAGGAGCTCTCTGTGCAAGTCGTCGCAGCGAGTCGGTACAGCCGAGCGGCTCCGCGTACCAGGCGAGCTCGAGTGTCCGATGGCTGTTGACGGGTGAGGCGTCGACGATCAGGGAGGAGACTTCCTGCGCAGCCTCGCGAGCTTCCTCGACCTCACCGAGCTCCATCGCGACGAAGGCCAGGGTGCAAAGCATGGGGATGAGCGCCTGAAGATCCTTCGCCGACCGGGCGACCTCGACAGCTCGTCTAGCGTCGGCCAGCACGAGCTCGCGATCGAGGTCTCGCGCCAGTCCGATCCGCGCGCGGGTGAAGCGAACGTGGTACTCGAAGTAGCTCGCACCACCGCGCTCCAGCTGCGCGATGACCTCGTCAGCGCTCTCGAGCGCGTCGTCCCATGCTCCGGTGTTGTACAGCGCGACGCAGAGCACCGAGCGGCTTGCGCGGGCCAGCTGCGGGATTCCGAATCGCTCGGCGAGAACGGCCGCCTCGTGGAAGTAGTCACGCGACCGCGCGAGGTCTCCGTGGAAGAACGCCGCCGACCCGAGGTTGTGCAAGGCGCGGGCCTCCTCGGGTGAGCCGACGGAGCGGGCGAGGTCAGCGGCGCGCTCGAGGTCGGCCGATCGCGCCCTCGTGGTCGAGCGCCTGCGTCTTGGCGAGACCGAGGTTCGCCATGGCGCGGGAGGCAAGCTCGTTGAGCCCCAGCTCCAGAGCCATCTCGTAGGCCTGCTCTCCAACGCGGATCGTGTCGCGGTGCTCGGCCAGCGCGAGCAGGCGCGACGACTCCGTGAGCACCCGCGCCTTCGCCGGCGAGGCTGGGGCGTCACGCAGGAGCTCGACTGCCCGCTCGCTGTGGTCGAAGGCCTCGTCGCGGCGACCCTGATACTGGAACGCCTCCGTCAGGTAGGCATGCGCCTCTGCGACGGCCTCGGAAGCCCCTTCCTCCAGCAGTGCCTGCAGGGCCTGCTCGAGCACCGGCACCGCGCGGCCGTCGCCCGACACGGCGAGCGCGCGTCCGTAGCGCAGGAGCAGCTCGGCGTCTGCGTCGCCGGACGAGAGCTCGAGCACGCGCTCGTAGAACTGCGCCGCCTGAGCGAACGCGTTGAGGGCGAGGGCTCGATCTCCTGCGTCCCGCAGGGCGGCACCTGCCCGCTCGGCGTGGGGCTCGACGTCCTCGCCCGTGGAGCGCGCGTAGTCGAGTGCGGCCAGATAGTGATGGGCGACGGTCTCCGCATGATCCTCCGGCCGCCCGAGCGACTCGATCCAGCTGGCGGCCGACCGATGCTTCGCGCCCCGGTCGGCTTTCGGGATCTGCTCGTACGCCACGTCCCGCACGAGGACGTGGCGAAAGGCGTATTCGACCTCGCCGTCCACCATGCTGCGCCGTTCCCTGCCGACGAACTCCTTCCGCTCGAGCGAGTGCAACTTCTCCTCGAGCACCCGGCGCTCGCCGCCGAGAGCACCGAGCCAGAAAACCCTTCCCAGAACGGCTCCGTCCTGCAGCAACTCCTTCTCCTCGCGTGGAAGCGTGTCGAGCCGTGCGGCGATGATGCCCTGAACCGTCTCGGGCAGCTCGGACGGGGCACGGCCCGTGGCCAGCAACCGCGTGAACTCCTCCGCGTACAGGGGATTTCCGGCCGCGTGCTCGAGCAGACGCCCCCGCGAGTCACCCGGCAGCGCCGACTTCTCGAGAAGCGACGACACGAGCTCTGTCATCTCGGCTTCCGAGAGTGCGGAGAGCAGGATCGTCGACGAGTTGACCTTGCCGCCTCCCCAGCCGGACCGGCGTGCCAGCAGTTCGGGACGCGCGGTGCAGAGCACGAGGATCGGCACGCCGCGGGCCCACTCGACCAGGTAGTCGACGAAGTCGAGCAGCTGCTCGTCGGCCCAGTGCAGGTCCTCGAACGCGAGAACGAGGGGGTGCACCTGAGCGAGCGTCTCGAAGAAGCGTCGCCACGCCGCGAACGCCTCGCCGCGTCGATCGGCCGTCCATGTGTCGTCGGTCTCGAGGCCGGCAAGCGGCCGGAGATGCCGCTCGAGCCATGCTGCGTCGTCCGCCTGCGCCACGACGCGCCGAACCGACTCTCGAAGCTTCGCCTCGGTTTCCTCCGACGTGTCCGTCTCGAGGATTCCCGCCTGTGCCTTGACCATCTCCGAGAGTGCCCAGAAGGTCACGCCTTCGCCGTAGGGGAGCGAGCGACCGTGTCGCCAGAAGACGAGTCCGAACTCACCCGTTTCGATCGTCTGGAAGAGCTCGAAGACGAGCCGGCTCTTGCCGATGCCCGGGACGCCGACCAGCGTGAGGAGCTGCGGCTCCTGCTCGCGCGTCACCCGTAGAAAGGTCTCCCGCAGCAGCGCGAGCTCGCGCTCGCGCCCGACGAGCGGAGCGCCGCCACTTCGCTCCACGCCGACGCGGGCTATCGCCCGCACTGCTTGCCAGGTCGGCACGGGATTCGCCTTTCCCTTCGCGACGACCGGCTCGGCCTGCCGATGGTCGACCGTGCGCTCCGTCGCGCGATACGTCGTCTCGTCGACGAGGATCGAGCCTGGCTCGGCCGCAGCCTGGAGCCGCGCAGCGGTGTTGACGACGTCTCCAGAGGCCATTCCCTCGCCGGCCTCGGGCCGTGCGTCGAGCGCGATCAGCGCCTCGCCGGTGGTGATGCCGATGCGGACCTCGAGCTCGCCCTGTCTCGGCGAGCGCGTCCTTGATGGCGAGCGCAGCGCGGACAGCGCGCTCGGGGTCGTCTTCGTGCGCGGTGGGCGCCCCGAACACCGCCATCACGGCATCGCCGATGAACTTCTCGACCGTGCCCCCGAAGCGCTCGAGCTCGCCGCGAACACGTGCGTGGTAGGGCTGGAGGAGCCGGCGCACGTCCTCCGGGTCCATGCTCTCGGCGCGCGCGGTGAAGCCGACGAGGTCGCAGAAGAGGCAGGTGACGACCTTGCGCTCCTCGCGCGCGGGCGCCTGTGCTTCGAGCGAGGTCGCGCATTGCGAGCAGAAGCGCGCGTCCTCGGCGTTCTCGCGCCCGCAGTTGGGGCAGATCCTCACCCTACGGAGGATAGGCGGGGCGGGCGGGCCCGGCCCTCGTCCTTGCGTCAGAGCGAGATCCGCTCCCGCGGATCCCGCTCGCGCGACAAACCCCTGAAGCAGCCCGCTGCGCGGTCTGTAGGGGCCGGGCAAGCCCGGCCCCTACGATGACCCGCATGTCACCCCAGCGCCGCACCGCGCTCGTGTCGGTCGGGGCCGCGTGCGTCCTGATCGCGATCAAGCTCGTTGCGGGACTTGCCAGTGGGAGCCTCGGTCTCCTCGCCGAGGCCGCGCACTCGGGGACCGATCTCGCGGCGGCGCTGCTCACCTTCTTCGCGGTCTCGGTCGCGGTTCGTCCCGCGGATACGGGGCATCCGTGGGGCCACGGCAAGGCCCAGCATCTCGCCGCGCTCGCGGAGTCCGCGTTCTTGATCCTGATCAGCGTCTTCATCGCCTGCCTCGCGGTCGCCCGCCTCGTCGGCGCGATCGAGTCGGAGGTAGACCCGACCTGGTGGACGTTCGTGGCCATCGGGCTGGTAATCGCGATCGACGCGATGCGAACGTCGGTCTCTCTGCGGGCCGCGCGCCGCTATCGCAGCGATGCGCTGCTCGCGAACGCACTCCACTTCGGCAGCGACCTGGTCGGGACGCTCGCGGTGCTCGCGGGTCTCTCTGCGGCCGCGCTCGGGTTCCCCGAGGGAGACGCGATCGCCGCGCTCTTCGTAGCGGCGCTCGTGATCGCGGCGGCCGCGCGCCTGCTACGCCGGAACGTCCACGTGCTCATGGACCGGACACCCGCGGATGCGGAGGACGCCGCTCGCGCAGCGATCGAAGCGCTCGACCCTCCGGTGGAGCTTCGGCGGCTGCGGATGCGCGAATCGGGAGGCGGGCACTTCGCCGACGTCGTCATCGGGATCGCTCCGGGCGCGGCCGTCGGACAGGGACATGCCGCGGCGGACCGGGTCGAAGAGGCATTGCGCGAGCGCCTGCCCGATGCGGACGTGGTCGTCCACGTCGAGCCGCGGAGCGCGGATGCCGAGGTCCGCGAGCGCGTGCTGGCTGCTGCACTCTGTGTTCCCGAGGTGCGGGAGATCCACAACCTCGGCGTCCTCGAGGTCGACGGACGTGTCGAGGTCTCGCTCCATCTGAAGCTCCCGGGCAATCTCGAGCTCGTGCGCGCTCACGACATCGCCGAAGAGGTCGAGCGCGCGATCCTCTCGGCGGTTCCCGAGGTCGAGGACGTGCGGACGCACCTGGAGCCGCTCACCGAGGCGGCCGCGGCCCGGGAGGTCGAGGTGGACGTCGGAGCGGTCGAACGCGTCGTGCAGAGGGAGGCTGGAACGCCACCGCGTGAGCTCCGCTTCGTGCGGACCGACGACGGCCTCGTCGCCTTCCTCACACTCGGGCTCGGCGGCGAGGCCTCCCTCGCGGAGGCCCATGCCCTCGCAAGCGTGGTCGAAGAGCGCATCCGCGAGGCCGTGCCGGGAATCGCCGACGTCGTGGTGCACACCGAGCCCTAGACGCCGGCACTGACGACCGCGGCAGACTGCGGCCTACACACTGTCCACGAGGTGAGGAGACGACATGCCCATGTACCTCTCGAAGTTCAGCTACACGCCCGAGACCTGGGCGCGCATGATCCAGAACCCGGAGGATCGGCGGCACGCCGCCCAGGCGTACATCGAGTCCGTGGACGGGAAGCTCCACGGCTTCTGGTACGGGTTCGGAACGCACGACGGCTACACCCTCTGGGAAGCCCCCGACAACGTCTCGATGGCCGCCGTCGCTCTCGCTATCGGCGGAGGAGGTGCGCTGAGCTCGCTCGAGACGACGGTGCTGCTGACGGTCGACGAGACACTCGAGGCACTTCGGAAGGCCGAGTCGGTCTCGTATCAGCGCCCGGGCGCGTAGGCCCGTAGCAATAGGTGCTCCTCTGCATGTTCCATCCGCTCGACCATCCCATGAAGCGGGGCTGGGTCGGGCGGCGCGACGGCGATCGCGTCGTACAGCTTGCCGCGCAAACGCTGCAGTCGTTCTTCACCGGCGGCGGTTCTGCCAGGGAGCACGCGGTGTTTCCGCTGTCGAACGTGCGCCTGCTCGCACCGGTCCTGTATCCGCCGGCCGTTCGCGTCTTCGAGAGCCAGAGCTCGTTTTCGTTCGCGAATCCAGCGGCGATCCTCGGCCCGGACGCAGCAATCGGTTCGCACGGAACGCCAAGTAACAGGCTGTTACAAGGCGAACTCGTGCTCCTTCCACGACTCGCCGCCGTCATCGGGGGAGAGGAGGCGGTCGGCGGATTCACCGCGGTCGCCGATTGGCGCCGACCGGGGCTCGCTCCGCCGAAGGATCGTGACTTCGCGCTCGGCCTCGGGCCGTCCGTCGTCACCCCGGACGAGCTCGCGCCGGAAGGTCTCCGAGTGGTGGTGCGGACGGAAGGTGAGGCGCGCCTGGCCGGCGGCTTCCACGGCTTCGACTGGGAGTCGGCCCGAGCGCTCGCTGCGGACGGCACGAAGTTGCGTCCGGGGGATCTCCTCGTCGGCCCTCCGCTCGGCGAGGTAGGGGCTCCTGCCCGCCCCCTGCGTGGTGTCGTAGAGGTCGAGGTGGAGAGCATCGGCGTTCTCGTGCAGAACGTCGTCGGATGAAGGTCGTCGTCGACTGGGACGGGACGGTCACGGAGGTCGACGGGCTTCACCTCGTGTTGCTCGAGTTCGGTGACGAGACGGTCTACGACGCCGCGGAGAACCGGCTCGGCCGCGACCTGACGCTGCACGAGGTGATTGCGCTCGAGTTCGAGAGCGTCAGGGCACCGTTGGACGAGGTCGTGGAGTGGCTGCTCGAGAACGTCCGTATCCGAGCCGGCTTCCACGAGTTCGCTCGCGCCCACGCGCCGCTCATCGTCTCGAGCGGATTCCACGAGCTGATCGGACCCCTGCTCGTGCGAGAGGGTCTGCAGCTCGAGGTCGTCGCCAACCGAGTCGACGCGCAGCCCAAGGGGTGGCGCGCTCGCTTTCGACGTGACGACACGTGTGCTGTCTGCGGGCAGCCGTGCAAGCGTTTCGATGTGGGGGGGCTCGAGGAGTTCGTCTACGTCGGCGACGGATTCTCGGACCGTTGTGTCGCGCTCCTGGCGACGCGGGTGTTCGCCCGAGACGGCTTGGCCGCGTACCTCGAGCGCGAGGATGTCCCGTTCGAGCGCTTCGAGGACTTCCACGACATCGCCGCCCGGTTGTCATAGGCGCGATCCCGTGGTCATCCCCGTTCCCGACCCGTACGACTTCCAGCTCTCGACTGTCCGCTTTCGCGACTTCGGCTCGGACGGGGCGACGGTCTGGCACGACGACGGCCTCCACCGGGTTGTCGCCGGAGCGGAGGTACGGATCGAGGGGGCTCCAGGCGGAGTCCGCGTGGAGCCCGCGAGCGCCGAGGCCGTCGAGGAGGTCTCCCGGCTGCTGGGGCTCCCGTTCGCTCTCGACCCCTTCCGCGGGTGGGCCGCGTCCGATCCGGTCTTGGGCGCGATCACGGAAATGCTTCGCGGCTTCCGGCCGACGCTGAACCCGCGTCCCTTCGAGGCGCTCGTCGTCGCGATCACGACCCAGCAGATCTCGCTCCGCGCGGCCGCGGCGATCCGCGGGCGTTTCGTGCAGCGCTTCGGCGTCAGGCACGAGTTCGCGTGGGAGTTTCCGGCGCGTGAGACCGTCGCACTCGCAGACGCCAGGGACTTTCCCGCGCTCGGGTTCTCTCGGACGAAAGCCGAGTACGTGATCGGGCTCGCGCGCTCGGAGCTCGACTTCGACGCGCTTGCCCTCCGGTCCGACGACGAGGTCATCGCCGAGCTGACCCTGCTGCCCGGGGTCGGTCGCTGGACCGCGGACTGGTTTCTCGCACGACACCTAGCGCGCCCGCACGCCTGGCCCGCCGGTGACCTCGGCGTGCGCAAGGCGGTGTCGACCTTCTACGCTGACGGCCGCCCGCTCACGATCCCGGAGGTCAGAACCATGGGTGACCGCTTCAGCCCCTTCCAGAACCTGTCCGCCCAGTTCCTGCTCGCGGGCGCGAGGATGGCAGGATGAACACCGCTCGCCCGTGGCTCGCGGTCGCGAGAGAAACCATGTTTCCCGCGCGTGCTCCCTTCCTCTCGAGAACGTTGGGAACCTCCCGGTTCCGCTCGCCCCTCCCCGTTCACAGGCCAGCCGAGGTTGGCCTGTGAACGTTCGCAGAGCGACTCCCGAGGACTTCGACGCGATCGCCGCTCTCTGGCGCGAGTTCGACCACGAGATCCCTCCGCCGACGCACGAGGGCCCGGCCGACCACGACAAGGAGCTCGCCGAGATCGGGGAGATCCTCGCATCGGAGATCGCCTTCCTCGCGCTCGACGACGACGAGAAGCCGGTCGGGTTTGCGCTCGCCCGCGAGCGAGCGCCCGGCTTCGGCACGCTCACCGACCTCTACGTCGACCGGGAGGACCGACGAAGCGGGGTCGGGACCGACCTCATGCGCGAGGTGCTCACGGCCTTTCGCGAGCGTGGAATCCAGCAGCTGGATCTCGAGGTGGTGGCGGCGAACGCGGGAGCGCGCTCGCTCTACGCGCGCTGGGGCCTGCGCGACGAGGTCGTGATCATGACCGGCTCGATCGAGGCGCTCGAAGCGAAGCTCGGAAGGCAGGAAGCGGCCTCGTTCGGCTCGATCCACATTCAGACCGACACCGTCAGCGCCGTGGAGCTCGCCGTCCGCCAGTTCGTCCCACGCCTTCCCGGAGGCTCACGCGGGTCGCTCGTCGCACCTCCGAGGAACGGGTGGATCGCCGTCTACGACGACGTCTGCGACCGGAATCCGGACATGCTGCGCAGGCTCGCCCGCGAGCTCTCGGACCGGATCGGTTCGGTGACGCTCCTGCTCGGGGTCGAGCGGGACGAGCTCTTTCGCATGATCCTCTTCGAGCGTGGGCGCATCGTCGACGAGTACCTCTCCGTCCCCGAGTTCTACGGTCCGCTTCCGCCGGGGGACGTCGTCGGGCTCGCCGCCAATCCGAGGGTCGTGGCTCGCCTGACCGGTGCCGATCCCGAGTCCGTGCGCCGGATCGCGATCACCGCCTCGACGCCTGCGGAGCTGGCTCCCGCGCGGGAGCTCCTCGTCGAGCTGGCGGGAGCGATGGGCGTCGCCGGCGCCGAGCACGGGTACGCCGATGCGCCGGAGATCCCGGACGCGATCAGGATCGAGCGTCGATGAACGTCATGCTCCTCCACGCCTGGCCGCCGGACGAGTCGATGTGGGAGTCCCAGATCGCCGCTCTCGAGTCCGCTGGATTCCGACCGTTCGCGCCGCGCCTGTACGGTCGCAAGGCCTCGATCGACGGCTGGGCGGCGCGGCTTCTCGACGAGCTCGACGGACCGTTCGTGGCAGTCGGGGCGTCGATGGGTGGCTATTGCGCGCTTGCGCTCGCGCGCAGAGCTCCCGAGCGCGTCGTCGGCATGCTGCTCGCCGGCTCGAAGGCGGGAGCCGACGACATCCAGCGCCGTGTGTATCGCACCGAGCTGATCGCGCGCCTGCGGGAAAGGGGCGTGCCCGACGATCTCGACACCGGGGTGGAGGCGGAAGAGCTGGCCGTCGCGCAGGAGGCGATGCGGGATCGCCTCGACCTCACCGGTGTGGCTGCCTCGTTCGGTGGCCCGCTGCTCGTATGCGTCGGCGACGGCGACGATCTGGTGTCGGTCGACGACGCCCGCGCGCTCGCGACCAGCGCGATCCGCGGATCGCTCGAGATCTTCGAGGGCGCCGGCCACCTGCTCAGCCTCGAGCAGCCGGAGCGGTTCAACACGGTGCTGCTCGAGTTCCTGGAGCAATGGAAGACATAGCCCTGTACGAGCTTCGTGAGCGACTCGGCGAAGACCATCTCGTCGTCCTGGACGTCCGCACGGCCCAGGAGTTCGACGGAACGGCCGGCGCTCCGTGCGATCCACGCCAGGGTCACATCGCCGGCGCTCGCAACCTGCCGCTCGACCACCTGCTCGAGTGCCGTTCGGCGAACGAGGTGCGGACGCGGCTCGCGCTCCCCGAGGGGACGGAGATCGTTGCGTACTGCCACGTTGGCCAGCGCTCCGCTTTCGCGGTGCAGGTGCTGCGGGGCGCCGGTTACCGTGCCCGCAACTACTCGGGCTCCTGGCACGAGTGGTCGCGCGATCCGCTACTGCCGTCCGGCCCGTGAGCCGAGCTGCCGGACGCCTTCGAGGTGCGCACTGACCCGCTCGTCGACGTCTTCGGGATAGGCGTAGCCGAGCGCGTCCCCGACCTCGTTGGCGACGCGTCGGAAGAGAGCCGTCGTGCGGAAGAGCGCATCCCAGCTCTCTTCGATGTCGGCTCCGACGTAGGTACTCGCGAGCGCGGCCCAGAGGTCGGCGGAAAGGTGCCGCTCGAGGCCGCGACCGTACGCGCCCGGTCGTAGCGACCAGTCGTGGTCGAGCTCGATCCGCCACTCGAGGACGCGGCGTAGCGCGACGAACTTGGCGTCGTAGTCGAGCGCGAACTTGGCGAAGACGATCTCGCCGCGCCAGAGGGCCTTCGCGACGTACGTCGTGTCCCACCAGAACTCCTCGACGATCGCGCGATACTCCGCCTCTGCCGGCTGGGCCGGGATGTGGGCTCGGTAGTTCGGCACCGCCCAGCCGGAAGTGCGCCCGTCCTTGTCGAGGAGCACGCGGTAGCCGACGTCGAGATCCTCGGGGAGCGCTTCGGCCTCCGCGACGGATTCGAGCAGGGAGTCGGGCCAGATCGTGTAGTCGACCTTGACCCCGTCGGCGTAGACGACGCCGAGAAAGGACGTCCTCGTGCCATGCACCTCGTGGTGGTCCCCCCACCGCGCGAGGGGCTCGCCGTAGGCGGACACCCAGGCGGCGTACGGCTCGAACGCGGACGGGTCGGTGACGGCCACGATCAGGTCGTAGTCGGACAGCAGGTCGACGGTCTCGTCGCTTCTGGCGCGGGAGCTCGTCAGGACGAGTGCGCGGATCGCACGATCCGCTTCGGCCCACGCGACGAGTCTCTCGAGGACTGCTGCTTCGTCGGGTGACGAAAGCATCAGCTGAGCGCCGTCTGCAGAAAGGCGCCGCAGAGCGCTCGTCCGTGCTCGTTCCAGCCGGCGATCCTGGCGCGCGTCGCGTCGAGGAACGCGTCGGGTGTGACCGGCAGGTCGGTGGGATCCTCGCTCATCCACGCCTCCACCATCTCGATCGTCACCTCGGCGTGGAACTGGATTCCCCAGGCACGCTCGCCGATGCGGAACGCCTGCGTACAGACGTCGCTTCGCGCGAGCTCCGTCCCGCCGTCCGGGACGGCGAACATGTAGTGGTGCCACTGGAACGCCTCGACCCGGCTCGGAAGCACGCCCAGAACCGGGTCGTCATGTCCCCGTTCGGTCAGCACGACCTCGAACCAGCCCACCTCGGACGCGGGTGCCGGCCCGACCCAGGCTCCGGCCGCTCGCGCGAGCAGCTGGGCGCCAAGGCAGACGCCGAGCACGGGGACGTTCTCGGCCAGCGCCTGTGCGAGCACCTCGGTCTCGCGCTCGAGCCAGCCGAACTGCTCGTCCTGATCCGGGTGCATCGATCCGCCGAACACCATCAGTGCGTCGTAGCTCGAGGCCGGCTGCGGCACCCCGCCCAACGGGACGACCCACCGCTCGAGGTCGTGCCCGGCCGCCTGGACGACCTCGTCGAAGACTCCGCCGGGAACGGTCGGGCCATGCGTGATCGAGAGGATGCGCACGAGCGCGACTCTAGAGACCGGCGCCGCTGTGGAGAGATCGGCGCACTCTTGTCACGCTTACAGGGACAGGCACTGTAAGGAACGGCGCTGTTGCCACTCCTAGAACAAGGTCGGCGCGAGCGGGGGCGGCTCGATGCCCCCCGCGGCAGGGACTCCCGCCTCGTCGAGCAGACCACGCAGCAATAGCGCGCTCCGCGGCGCGAAGTCGTCACGGTTGTTGTTGAACAGCGCGTACACCTCGTCCGCGTCCTCGCTCAGCCGCCCGAGCTTCTCCACCCACTCGCCGAGCTCCTCGGGCGAATACATCCAGTTGAAGCGCTCGGAGGACTTCTCTGCCTTGATGTTCCACGTCTTGACGTTCCGCCCGTGAAAGCGCACGTATGCGACCCTATGGGTCGCCGCCGCGACGGGCGGGAGCACGTTCGACGCGCGAGTTGGCGGGGCATCCACGGAGACGTACGCGAGGCCGTGGCGCTCGAGGAACGCGAGCGTGTCGGCGCCCTCGTCCTCGTCCAGCCAGGAGCGATGGCGAAACTCGATGAGGGGGACGAGCGGGTCGAGCAACGCGCGAACGCGGGAGAGACCGTCCTTCGCTTCGTCCGACTTCACGATGCGCGGGTGGTACTGGAGCAGGATGCCCTTCAGCTTCCCCGACAGCTCGAGCGGCTCGAGCGAGGCCCTGAAGTCGGCAAACGCCTTCTCCAGACCTTCGGCCGGTTCCTCGTGCCCGGTCATCGTCGCGTGGGCCTTCACGTGGAACACGAACTCCGGCGGCGTGCGCTGTGCCCAGCGGCCGGTCACCTCCGGATCGGGCAGGTGGTAGTAGGGCGAGTCCACCTCGACCGTGTCGAAGCGCTCGCCGTAGTACGCGAGCCGCGCCTTCGACGAGGAGACTCCCCGCGGATACCAGTGCTTGAGCAGCCCCTCGTCCGCGAAGCTGCACGTGCCGAGCCTGACGATCGCGGCCATCGGAGAAGGGTAGGGGCCGGGCCATGCCCGGCCCCCTAGACGAGTGCTGCTACCTCTTGCGGATGACCCGGCTCTGCGCCGTGAACCCGTTCGTGGTCGGGTTCACGCACGGAATCGGGGCGATCGCCGGAGCCAGCGCGGTGCAGACTGCGGGAGCGGCCGCGGCGGCCGCCGTGGCGTTCGCCCGGAAGAAGATCCCGGTCTTGGCGCGGAACGCGAACGCACCCGAGGCCGAGGTTCGTGCCGTCCCGAGCCGCTTCAGCCGGTTCGCCCGTGGCCCGCCGAAAATGACGACGTTCGCCCCGGCACGAGCCTGGCCGCCCTGCGTCACGCGTCCCGTGACCGTGGCACCGACACCGGCTCTCGCGGCCTTCCGCGCGGCCACGGTGACCGCACCTGCGCCGATCGCAGCGGGCGACGCGACGGTTGCCGCGGCGTTGACCTGTCCGACGCCCGGGACGGTACGGAGTCCAGAATGCGATCCATGCGCCCGGCCGACTGGCTGAATACCCCGTTGATCGTGAGCTCGGCGCTGTACAGCTTCGCGCCGAAGGTCGCCCGACCCGGAGTCCCGGCGGGAATGTCCGGCGGCGGCAGGCAGACCTGGATGTACGCGGGACCGAGCGCGGCCTGCGTGCCGGTGGTCGCCACGAGATAGGCGGGTACCGGCAGTGTCTGACCTGCCGCGCTGAGCACCATCACCCAGGAGGCGATCGGGGTCACGCTGCCGAGACACGCAGCCTGCGTGGTCGGTGCGATCTGTCCTGCCGCAGCGACGACGAGGTTGCCCTCGAGCGGGAGGTCGGCTCCGGCGAGATCGAGTGCCTTGACGATCGCGCGCACCGGGCCGAGCGAGGTGCCCGGCGCCTGGGTCGTGGTCAGCGTCGTCCCGGTGGGGACGAAGATGCGGACGCTCGCGGTCGGGTCGTCGTTCGGATCGAGCGTCGCCTTGATCAGCGCGGTGGTGCCTGTCTGCCGTACCTCGAGCTTCGCTGTGGTGTACGCGGCGAATGCCGACGGAACGGCGATGAGCGCTGTGACGGACGCGAGCGCGACTGCAACCGTCCAGATGCGTCTTTTCATGCGGTTCCTCCTCTTTCCAAGTTTCGGTTCTCCACGTCAGATATGCCTTGTGCGCGCGAGCTGCAAACGTCGGGGAGCTAGCCCCGGGCCCGCAGGAGCCCGCTGGCCTTCACCCATTGCTTGTTGTCGTAGCGGTACAGGTAGACGTGCTCCATCGGTCTGTAGTCGGTCCGCGATGTCTGTAGGCGGATGCCGGGGAGCAGGAACGGGTTTCGCGGCAAGTTCAGGCTCTGAGCGGCACGCAGGAGGCTCTCTCGGGTCAGGTTCGGGCCAGCTTTTCGCATCGTCTCGACCATCGTCCAGGCGACGGTCATCCCGTACCAGTTGTAGACGTCGGTCACGCGCCCTTGTGGGTTGTACTGGCGCATGATCGTCTTGTAGAGGGCAACCGTCTTGTCGTTCTTCCACACCGGGTCGTTCGGGTTCTTCACGAACGCGATCGAGAGCGCCCCCTTCGTCAGCTCCGGCGCGTTCGTGCGGGCGATCGCCATGATCCCCGGCTCGATCGAGACGGACGCGATGTACAGGCGCGGCTTCCAGGCGAGCTTGTGCGCGGAGACAGCGGCCTGGATGAAGAACTTCGGTGTCGCGAAGAGCATCAGCGTGTCGGCGCGCGATGCCTTCAGCTTCGCGATCTGCCCGGTGACGTCGGAGCCCGTGAACTCGTACGACTCCTTCGCGACGATCTTCGGGCCCTTGCCGGCCACCGCGCGCGTCAGGCCGGCGAGCATGTCGCGGCCGAGCTCGGTGTTCTCGTACAGCACCGCAATGCGTGCGCGAGGACGGGTCTGCGCGATGTTCGTGCCATAGACGTCGCCCTCGCCGCGGTAGCTCATCAGGAACCCCATCGTCCACGGGTAGCGGACGAAGCTCCTGCCTATGGCCTGCGAGCCGTCCGCCGCGTAGAGCTGAGGCACCTTCCGCGCGTTCAGGTAGTCGCGGACGGCCAGGCTGTTGGCCGTGCCGACCGTGTTGAAGACGGCGAACACCTTGTCCTCCTCCACCAGCTTGCGCGTGAGCTGCACCGTCTGCGCCGGGTTGTACGCGTCGTCGTAGAACGTGTAAGAGATCCTGCGCCCATGCACGCGGGTGGTCTCGTTCACATAGTCGAAGTACGCCTTTGCGCCCGCCCCCACGGATCCGAACGCGGCAGCCTCGCCGGTGAGCGGGACGGTTCCGCCGAGGGCGACGGTCGCGGGGGTGACGCCGGGGTCCTGCGCTGCGCGAGCACCTGCCCCGGCCACGACGACGAGGGTGACGAGGACGGCGGCGAGGAGGCGCCAGGTCACTTCGTGACCTGCTTGCGCAGCCCGGGAAGCGCGAGCACCGCGTTTCCGACCCGTACCCGTGCGCTTGGAGACATGGGCAGATCGAGATAGAGGAGGTTCGACGACGACTGCGCGAGCGAGGACGATCCGAGGGTGAGGGTGAGGCGCGAGCCGCGAGGAATGAAGGTCGCCTGGCTCGCGAGGTTGATCGAGACCTTCTGCACGCCGTTTCTCGTGGGAACTCCACCCGCGCTGACCACGATCTCCCTGCCCTGCGGGGTGCGCGCGGTCAGGACTGCTACGAGGCGAGACCAGCCGCCGCTCGCGGCGATCGTGGCCTTTACCGTGGGCGAGCCATAGATCTCGATCGCCTTTCCGAGACGAGCGGAGGACCGAGCGGACTTCCCGGTCCGAGCGAAGGTCGTCACCCCCGGGAACGCAACGCTGGTCGAGGTGGTCCCCGGCTGCGAGGTCGTGAACGGCAGCTGCCCGCTGGAGAAGCCCTCCGGCGCAAGGGCGAATGCGGCCGGTGGCCGCGAGCACGCACTCGCTCCCAGATGGCAGTCGAACCAGCTGCGCGCCTGGCTCATCAGAAAGCCGGTGTCAGGGGCCGGAAAGGTCGAGGGCGCGTGTCCGTGCAGGCCCAGGTAGAGCAGCTTCGGTCCCTTGAGGCGCTTAAACGCGAGCGCCGCCTGGTCGATGCCGAAGAGGAAGTCGCGACGGCCCTGCGCCATGAAGACCGGTGTCGTGACCGAGCCGAGCCTCGAGAGGCTCGAGCGCTCCGCCGCCCACGGCTTCACGAGCGCGACATTCCCGGCGAAGGCCGCTGCCTGCGCCGCCGTGAACGAGGGATCCCGCTTGGCCTCGGGGATCAACCCGGCGAGCGCGGCCACGAGACCGGACTTCACGAGACCCTGCGGCATCAGCCCGGAGTACAGATCGGTCCACGTCTCCACGGTGACTACGGCCCCCCACGGCACGCCGGCGACGAGGGAGTTGAAGATCGCGCCGCCGCCGTACGAGATGCCCCAGGCGCCGATCTTCGCGTCCGCGACATCGGGCCGGGCAGCGAGCCAGGCGTGAACGGCGCGCGTGTCGGCGATCTCGCGCGGC
Organism: uncultured Actinomycetes bacterium; assembly: GCA_963830035.1. Taxonomy (GTDB): domain Bacteria; phylum Actinomycetota; class Thermoleophilia; order Gaiellales; family Gaiellaceae; genus GMQP-bins7. The sequence goes on from CAWHKX010000004.1 coordinate 763,368, forward strand.
CCGTCGACCGAGACGAGGCCGCCCGACTGACCGTGTCCGCGGGCGTCGAACGTCAGCACGGCGTAGCTTTGACCTACGAAGCCGTACGCTTCGGCAAGAACGTGCATCGGCTCTTTCGTCCCGGCGAACTGGTGCAGGAAGACGATCGCGGGCCAGCCTCCGGCGGGCGCGGGCCCGTCGGGCAAGTACAGCGTGGCCGAGATGGACACGCCGTCGTCCATCGGGATCGACACGTCCTGCTTGGAGAGGGCGGATCCGGTCGCCTCCCCGACGAAGAGCACGAGGGCAGCGGCCAGACCCAGGATGCAGGTCTTCACCACGGCCGGGAAGGGTAGACGAGGAATGTGAACAGGAGGCCAGGCTGAAGCCCTGACCCGGACCAGGTACTGAGCGGCTCAGCCAGACCCACAGCGGGAGCCACCGACAGCCGCCGTAGTATCCGGCGGATGGACGGGCGGCCGATCGGTGTCTTCGACTCGGGCATGGGCGGTTTGACCGTCCTGCACGAATGCCTCGTCACCCTCCCGCACGAGGACTTCCTCTACCTGGGAGACGCGGCCAGGCTCCCGTACGGTCCGCGCCCGCTCGCCGAGATCCGCCGCTTTGCCCGAGAGATCGCGGCCTACCTGGAGCGCCAGGGCGTGAAGCTGATCGTCGCGGCGTGCAACTCGGCCACGGCGGCTGCGCTCCCGGATCTCCAGCGCACGCTGTCCGTGCCGATCGTCGGCGTCCTCGCGCCGGAGGCGCATGCGGCCGTGCTGGCGACACGCAACCGGAGCATCGGCCTCCTCGCCACCGAAGCGACCGTGGCGAGCGGCCGCTATGTCGACCTCGTGGAGACGCTCGATGCAGGCGTCCACATCGTTCAGATCGCCTGCCCACGCCTCGTGCCGCTGATCGAGGGTGGCGACCCCTTCGGCGAGGAGACGGCGATTGCCGTGCGCGAATATGCCGCCCCGCTCAAGGATGCCGGCGTGGACACGGTGATCCTCGGCTGCACCCACTACCCCCTCATCCGGCCGATCTTTCAGCGTGTGTTCGGGCGCGGCGTGACGCTCGTCTTCTCCGCGGACGAGACTGCGCGCGAGGTCGCCGAGACCCTCGCACGCAAGGGAATCGAGAACGTGGAGTCCAGGGAGGGTGCCTATCGGTTCCTCACCACGGGCGACCCCGCGCTCTTCCGGGAAATGGGGAGACGTTTTCTCCAGCTCCCGATCGCCGCTGCCGAGCACGTCGAAGTGGCGACGCTGGAAGCGGCCGCCGCATGAGAGCCGACGGCCGCAAGGCCGGCGAGCTTCGCCCGCTCGAGATCAAGACCGACTTCCTGGAGCAGCCGCACGGCTCGGTTCTGTACGGGCAGGGCAAGACGCTGGTGCTCTGCACGGCAACCGTCGAGGAAGGCGTGCCGCGCTGGCTCGCGCGGAGCGGGCGCGGCTGGATGACCGCGGAGTACTCGATGCTTCCTGCGTCGACCGGCGAGCGGACGCAACGCGCGGTGTCTCGCGGACGGGCGGACGGGCGGACGGTCGAGATCCAGCGGCTGATCGGTCGCGCGCTTCGCTCCGTGTGCGACTTCGACGCCCTCGGCGAGCGCACGCTCTGGCTCGACTGCGACGTCCTGCAGGCGGACGGCGGGACCCGCTGCGCGTCGATCACCGGCGTCTGGATCGCCGCCCGCCGCGCGCTCGACCACTTCGGGCTCTCGAAGGCTCTGGCCGGGTCGGTCGCTGCGGTCTCGGTCGGGATCGTGGACGGGGAGGCGGTGCTCGACCTCGACTACCCGGAGGACTCCTCGGCCGAGACGGACATGAACGTCGTCATGACCGGTGAGGGCGCTCTCGTCGAGGTGCAGGCGACGGCGGAGCGGGATCCGTTCTCGCGCGAGCTCCTCGATCAGCTGCTCGACCTGGCTGCGGGCGGCATCGAGGAGCTGACGGTCGCTCAGGCCGCAGCCGCAGACGCCCCACGCGCGTGAAGCTGGTTCTCGCGTCGCGGAACGACGACAAGCTGCGCGAGCTCCGGCAAGTGCTTCCGGACTGGGAGATCGAGCTCTCGAGCGCGCTGGATCAGCCCGTCGAGGACGCAGGGACCTTCGTCGGCAATGCCAGGATCAAGGCCGGGCATGGCCGGCTGCACGCACGTCCCGGGGAGTGGGTGGCGGGCGAGGACTCCGGCATCGAGGTCTCGGCGCTCGGAGGCGCACCGGGAGTCGAGTCCGCACGCTGGGCCGAGGACGGGGTCGAGCGCCTGCTGGCCGAGCTCGACGGGGTGACGGACCGGCGTGCTCGCTACGTCTGCGAGCTGGTGGCGCTGAGCCCCCAGGGCTCGGAGCTCCATGCGGTCGGCACGCTCGAGGGGACGATCGCTCACGAGCGGCGCGGGACCGAGGGGTTCGGCTACGACCCGATCTTCGTTCCCACGGGGACGTCGGAGACCGTCGCGGAGCTCGGCAATGCCTGGAAAGCCGAGCACTCGCATCGTGCGCAAGCTGCGCGGGTGCTCGCGGACATGCTGGCCGAGACCGTGGTAGCGTCGCCCGATGGACCCGACCCAGGCGCTGGCTGAGCTCGCCGAGCTCTCGTCCCAGGTCGAGCGCGCAGTCGTGCTGGACGCCAACGGCTCCGTGCTCGCGTTCACAGGAGGCGAGGGCGAGGGCGAGCCTCTTGCCCGGTCGGCTCTCGACCTCCTCGCCTCCGCCGGGGAGCTCCATCCGTCTGCCGGCGAAGTCACGCGTGCGGAGGTGGAGATCGCAGAGGGCGGCCTTTTCGTCCTCCGCGAAGGCACGCGCACGATCGCGGCGATCACGGGGCCCAATCCGACCTCCGGCCTGGTCGCCTACGACCTGCGCACGTGCCTGCAGGGGATCGACGAGGAGAAGCCCAAGCGGCGAAGGGCGACACGGAAGCCCAAGGAGGGCGAGGAAGAATGAGCGGGCTCCTGCGTCTCGTGCTCGCTCGCCGCCCTCGCGATCTGGGCCTGGCGTTACCTCGTTCGCTCGCGTGAGCCGCACGAGCGCGCGAGCTTGTCGTTCTCCGACGGCTCGGCCGTCGTGCTCGAGCCGGGCTCGGCGGAGTTCGAGCGGCTTGCGGCCATCGCTCGCGCAGCCCTCTGATGCCCGACGAGGCGCTCGGACGCCTGCTCGTCGAGCGGGCGCTGCTGGAGGGCGACTTCGTGCTTCGCTCCGGGAAGCGCTCGTCGTGGTACCTGGACAAGTACCGCTTCGAGACGGAACCCGAGGTGCTGCGCGCGCTGGGAGAGCGTCTGGCGGAGGCGGTTGCGAAGTTCGAGCCGGACGCGGTTCGGCTTGCCGGCCCGGCTCTCGGCGGAGTCGCGTTGGCAGCTTCGGCAGCGATGGCGTCCGGTCTGCCCTTCATCATCGTGCGCGATGAAACGAAGGATTACGGCACGGCCAACCGGATCGAGGGTCCTTTCGAGCGGGGCGAGCTGGTGTGCCTCCTCGAGGACGTCGTCACGACAGGCGGAGCTCTGGCCGAGGCGGTCTCGGCTCTTCGGGACGCGGGGCTCGAGGTCCGTAACGCCATCTCGGTCGTCGATCGGGAGGAGGGTGGCTCCGACGCTCTCGCGCGCCTCGGCGTGCGCCTTCGTGCCCTCTTTCGCGCGGAAGAGCTCCTGGAGCTGCGAAAAACCGCCGCAACGAGCGATGGTTGAGCCAAATACGCAAGGCTGTTAGGGTCCTCCAGTCCCCGACAGACTTTGATTCCGACATAGGAGGAGGGACAGTGACAAAGCAGGATTTCGTAGATGCCGTCGCCGATCAGGCAGGCATGTCCAAGCGTGACGCCGGCGCTGCGGTAGACGCTGTGCTGGACACGATCACGGCGACGCTCAAGAAGGGCGACTCGGTCACCTTCACGGGCTTCGGCAAGTTCTCGACCTCGGCGCGCGCCGCGCGCATGGGCGTCAATCCGCGCACCGGCGAGCGCGTGCAGATCCAGGCGACGACCGTGCCGAAGTTCTCGGCCGGCAGCGCTCTCAAGACCGCCGTCAAGAGCGGCTAGTCCGGCCACGTCAGCGGAGGTTTCGGAGGGGCCGCCGGGAGGCGGCCCCTCGGCGTACTGGCGAGCACCCGGTGTCATACCCAAGCCCTCCTGGCGATCGGGATTGAGATACGAACATATGTTCGATAGAGTCGTACGATGCAGCTCACGTTCGATGCTGCGGATCGGCTCGTCGAGCTCGTCCAGGCTCGGCGCGGGCCGGTGGCTGCGGACGACGCCGCCCATGTGCTGTTCGCGCTCGAGCGCTCGCCGGCCGCTCTCGCCCGCTCACTGCTCGAGGACGTCGTCCAGGGCGACGCTCGACTGACCTGGCTCGGCGCGCGCGTCGGGCTGTCGAACCCGCCGCACGACGACATCCTCATCGAGGACGCCGTGCTCGTCGTCTTCGACCTCGAGACGACCGGGCTCTCGGCGATTCGCAACCGCATGTGCGAGATCGGAGCGGCACGCGTGCGCGCGCTCGAGATCGAGGACACTTTCGAGACGCTCGTCAACCCCGGTACCGCGCTTCCGACGAGCATCGCCGCGCTCACCGGGATCCGAGACGCGGACCTGAGGCGAGCTCCGCACGCCGAGCTGGCCGTCCGCCGCTTTCTCGCCTTCGCCGGAGATGCCGCGCTCGCTGCGCACAACGCCCGCTTCGACCTCTCCTTCCTCGAGCGCGAGGTCGAGCGGCTCACCGGGCGGCGCGTCGCTGCCCCGGTCGTGGACACGGTCTGGCTCGCGCGTCGGCTCCTCCAGCGCCGCAGCGAGCGCTTCTCGCTCGCCTCGCTCGCGCACTTCTTCGGGACGTCGACCAGCCCGTGTCACCGCGCCCTCCCCGATGCGGTCGCGACCGCGGAGATCCTCGTCTCGCTCCTCGGGCTCGCGCAGGAGCGCGGCGCGAGGACGCTCGCGGACGTGCTCGAGCTCGCCGCGCCGCGCGCCCGAAAGCTCCACGGGAAGCGCTCGCTGATCGCCGGAGCCCCCACCGGCCCCGGCGTCTATCTCTTCCGCGACCGTAACGAGACGGTTCTCTACGTCGGCAAGGCGCGCGACCTGCGCGCGCGGCTTCGCTCCTACTTCTCCGGCTCGCGGCAGCGCCCCGCAGTGGAAGCCGCCCTCGGCGCGCTTGCTCGGGTCGAGTGGAGACAGCTCGGCTCCGAGCTCGAGGCCGCGCTCGAGGAGCTCGAGCTCATCGCCGGGCTGCGCCCTCCTGCGAACGCACGAGGCGGGCACTCGGATCGGTACGCCTACCTCACGCAGCGCGGCGAGCGCTGGGTCGTGACCTCGGAGCCAAGCCCATACGGCCCGATCGCGAGCCGGAACCGCGCGCGACTCGTCGCCCGAGCGCTCGACGGGTTCGAGGGAGACGACCCTGCTGAGGCCGTGCCCGCCCTTCACGCCAAGCTGCGGCGGCTCGCGAGCGAGCTCCGCTTCGAGGACGCCGCCAGGGTCCGCGACCGGCTCAAGGCGCTCGAACAGGCAGTCGATCGTTTCGCCGAGCTGGAACGGCTTCGTCGCCTGAGGGTCTGCGTGCTCGCGCCCGCTCGAGCGCCCGGCTTCAGGCGCGCGTTCTTCGTGGCCGCCGGCGGGCTGGCAGCGGTGAGGACGGTTCCGAGCGGTCCTGCGGGAAGGCTCGAGGTCGACGCCGGTCTCGCGGAGGCGGAACTCGCCGAGCCCTCGTTCGCACCCGCAGACGCCGACGTGCTCTTGCTCGTCGGGGGGTTTCTCAGGCGTCCCGGCCCCGAGCTTCGCGTCGTCTCGCTGGATGCAACCGAGATCCTCGCCGCGTGAGACGCGCAGCCCGGTGAGGTGCGTAGCCTTGAGGGGTGGACATGCAGCCCTTCCCCGACCGCCTCGCCGAGGCCGTCGGTCGCAAGCGGAGCCAGCTCGTGGTCGGCCTCGATCCGCGGCTCGACGTCCTCCCGATGGAGCTCCGCGGGGATGCGGTGCTCGGCCGCGCGGCGGCGGCCAGCGCGGTGGCGCGCTTCTGCAAGGGAATCGTCGACGCGGTCAATCCCTACGTCGTGGCGGTCAAGCCGCAGGCGGCCTTCTTCGAGGCGCTCGGGTCGGACGGGATGCGCGCGCTCGAGGAGGTCTGTGCGTATGCGAGGTCGATCGGCCTGCTCGTGATCCTGGACGCGAAGCGCGGGGACGTGGCCTCGACCTCGCGAGCGTACGTCGCGGCGTATCTCGAGCCGAACGAGGAAGGGATCCCCTTGGCGGACGCGATCACTGCAAGTCCCTACCTCGGCCTCGATGCGGTCGAGCCTTTCCTCGCGGCCTGCAGGAGGCACGGCTCCGGGGTCTTCTTCCTCGTGCGCACCTCGAATGCGGGCGCGGCCGACGTTCAGGACGCGATGCTCTCCGACGGCCGGCCGCTGTGGCAGCACCTGGCGACACTCGTGCACGAGTGGGGGCAGCCGCTCGTCGGGGAGGGCGGTCTCTCGAGCGTGGGTGCGGTTGTCGGTGCGACGCTGCCGCGTGCGGTCTCGGACGCCCGACGCCTGATGCCGCAGACGCCGCTGCTCCTCCCGGGCGTCGGGGCGCAGGGCGCGACTCCGGCCGACGTCGCACGCGCGTTCACGAGCGGCCCGGCAAGCGCCGTCGTCACCGCGTCTCGCTCGGTGATCTTCGCGTTCCGCGACACGGAGGAGGACTGGCGCGTCGCGGCGGCGGGGGCCGCCGAGCGGCTCTCGACGCAGGTATGGGCGGCTTCGGGTTGGTGACCGGTCGCCGTGCTCCGCAACCGGGGAGCGGCCGCGACGTGGTCGTCGTCACGCCAAGGCGCCCGCGTAGATCTGCCACGCAAGAGCGCTCTTGGCGACCAGGCTCAACACGAGATAGCCCCACTCACCGAACACGTAGCGCCGCCACGGACCGACGCGGCGGTACTGAAGCGCCATGTTCACCGCGAAGCTGTTGAAGAGAATGAACAGCGAGACGAAGATCCCGTAGACGAAGCCCGGCACTTGCCCGTTGAGCTCCGAACCCACCAAGGAAATCGTGATGGCGATCCACGGCACCGCGCCCGCAATGCAGCCGAACCAGAACGGAAGCCAGTCCGGCCGCTCGCGGCCGAGGTTCGTGTGCTCCATGAGCAGCCCGAACAAGATCATCGCCGCATTCACGCCGGCGATGGCGATGAGCGCCCGGACGTCGGCGATGCCCGTGAACATGGCGATCAGGACGATCATCAGGGACGCGCTGAACGAGTACTCGATCCACCGCGCATAGTTGATGTGTCGCCTGAGGTTACGCTCGTACCAACCCACGACCCGCGGCAGGCTGACGACGAGATGATCGACTGCGGCCATCAGGAGGAAAGCGGCGACTGCCCACCGGACGGGGATCTCGAACAGCGTCTCGGGCGGCGGCAGATCGCTCCCCGGCGGGCCGTCGGCCCACTGGCCCGTGACCGGCAAGTCGAGGACGGCGCCGAGAGCGACGATGAGCGCCGCCTGTCCGGCGTGTAAGACCGCCAGGCCCAGATTGGCCGCACGGAGACGCCTGAACGTACTGCCATCGTTATCCGTCTGCTCGCCTTCCTGCACCCGCATCAGGCTACCTCTGGCCCGAGCCCAACGAACCCCGTGCGACGGCTCTGCCGGCCGGGAGGCTCGAGTAGAGTCCGCTCCGGTGATGCGCAGCATCCTGCTCGGCGTCGTCGCCCTCGCCGTCCTGGCGACGCCGGTTCAAGCCTCGATCGAGGCCGCCGATCCCCCGACGCTGTCGGCGGCCGCGTGGTACCTCGTCGGCGAGGACGGCGCCGTCCTCACCCAGGAGAGCTCCAGGCGTTCTCGTGCGATCGCCAGCATCACGAAGCTGATGACCGCGATCGTCGCGCTGGAGGAGGCGCGGCCTTCCGATCTCGTCCGAGTCGATTCCAGCGCGGCCGGCATCGGCGGGTCGACCGTCTACTTGCGAGCGGGCGAGGAGCTGAGCGTTGGCGAGCTCGTTCGGGCGATGCTGATCCCGAGCGCGAACGACGCGGCGACGGCTCTCGCGCTGCATGTCGGAGACGGCTCGCTTCCCCGGTTCGTCTCGCTGATGAACGCAAAGGCGCGCGAGCTCGGCCTGGTCGACACCACGTTCGTCAACCCGCACGGCCTCGATGAGCCGGGTCACGTGTCGAGCGCACGAGATGCAACCGTGCTCGTCCGCTACGCGCTCGGAGTGTCCTCCATCCGCGCCGCGCTCGAGCAGACCTCGTACTCGCTTGCGGGCAGACAGCAGTTTCCGACGACCGACGATCTCCTGTCGAGCTGGCCCGCGCTCGTCGGGGGCAAGACGGGTCACACCGAGGATGCAGGCTGGTCGGAGGCGGCCGGCGCGTCGCGGGGCGGCGCGACCGTCTACGGAACGGTTCTGGGCGCCGAGTCTCGCGAAGGACGAAACGAGGCGCTGCGCGAGTTGCTCGAGTTCGGGCTCGACCGGTACGGGCGCGTCTCGGTGATCGACACGAATCGCGTCTACGGGGAAGCCGACACCGAGTACGGTCGATCGCGGGTGGAGCTCGTTGCGCCGCAGTCGCTTCTGCGTACCGTGAGAGGAGGAGTGCCGCTTCTCGAGCGAACCGTGGTGCCGACGATGGTCGCGCTGCCGGTCCGAAAGGGCGAGCGGCTGGGGCGCATAGAGATCTGGGAGGGTGATCGTCTGGTGGCGTCGTCGAACCTGGTCGCGGCAGCGTCGGTCTCGGAGCCCGGCACGCTCGGCAAGACGGCGTGGTTCGCCGAGCGAACCGCCGACAACCTCTGGGACATCGTCACATGATCGTCACCGTTACCGCCAACGCCGCGCTCGACCGGACGGTGACGGTGCCCGTGTTCCAGATCGGCTACCGCCATCGCTCGAGCGACGTCCTCACGCTTGCAGGCGGCAAGGGCATCAACGTCGCGCGTGCGCTCAAGCTTCTCGACGTCCCTGTCGTCGCCACGGGGTTGACCGGAGGGCGCACCGGCACCCGGATCGTGGAGGAGCTGACGTCCGAGGCGATCCTCAACGACTTCGTCCGCATCGCCGGGGAGTCGCGCACCTCCACCGCGGTGGTCGACCCGGCCGCGGGCACGTACACGGAGATCAACGAGTGGGGCCCAGAGGTCACGTCCACGGAGCTCGACATGCTGATGGAGAAGCTGTACTACCTCTCGCGCGGTGCGGACTTCGTCGTCCTCGCCGGGTCGCTCCCGCGCAAGGTGCCGACGGAGTTCTACGCGGAGGCGATCCGAGATCTCGTGCGCCGTGACGTGCGCGTCGTCCTGGACAGCGAAGGAGAGGCGATGCAGCTCGGCGTCCAGGCTGGCCCGTTCCTCGTTTCCCCGAACCAGGCCGAGGCGGAGCAGCTCGTCGGACAGGAGCTGGAGGACGACGACGACTTCCTGATGGCGCTGGACGCGATCGCGGAGATGGGCGCCCGCAACGTCGTCATCACGCTCGAGAACGGATGCTTCGCCCTGCTCCGGATCGGCCGGAAGACCCGACGGATGCGTGCGTTCGCTCCGCGCGTGGAGCCGCTCTCTGGCGTCGGATCCGGCGACGTCCTGCTCGCCCAGCTCCTGGCCGCCCTCGTCGAGGAGCGATCTTCGGACTACGCGATCCGGGTCGCCGTCGCCGCGGGTGCGGCGTCGGTGCGGGCCGTCGGTGCCGGCCGCTTCGATCCCCAGCTCGCGACGACGCTCGAGCCGGAGATCGAGCTCGCCGAGCTCCAACCCGTCCGTTCCTAGCATCCGAGCCTCCTAGACTCCGAGGCATGGTCGGATGCCCGAGCTGCGGGCGCGAGAACGCGGACGACGCGCGCTTCTGCAGCGCCTGCGGAGCCGCGCTGACGCCGGCCGAGCCCGCGCGCGAGTCGCGCAAGGTCGTCACCGATCCTCTTCTGCGACCTCGTCGGCTCGACGGCGCTCGGCGAGTCGACCGACCCGGAGGCGCTGCGCGCGCGCATGCGCCGCTACTTCGAGGATCTCCGGAAGATCATCGAGCGTCACGGCGGCACGGTGGAGAAGTTCGTCGGCGACGCGGTGATGGCGGTCTTCGGGATCCCGGTCTCGCACGAGGACGACGCGCTGCGCGCGGTGCGAGCTGCGTCGGAGATGCGCGCGGCGATCTCGGAGCACGGGCTCGAGGCGCGGATCGGCGTGAACACGGGCGAGGTGGTCGTCGGTGGCGACGGGCGAGACGCTGGTCACGGGCGACGCCGTCAACGTCGCCGCCCGCCTCGAGCAGGCCGCCGCCGCCGGCGAGGTGCTGATCGGCGCGGAGACGCGGTTGCTCGTGCGCGACGCCGTCCGCGTCGAGGCCGTCGAGCCGCTCGCGCTCAAGGGCAAGTCGGAGCCGGTCGAGGCCTTCCGCCTCAGCGACGTCTCTCGGTGACGCAGCCGCGCTCGCGCGGCACCTCGGAGACGCCGCTGGTCGGTCGCGAGCGAGAGCGACAGCGCCTGTGGCGCGCCTACGAGGACGCGGTCGCCGACGGCACGCTGCCAGCTCTTCACGCTGCTCGGCCCGGCGGGCATCGGCAAGTCGCGCCTCGTCGCCGACTTCCTGGAGCGCGTCGGCGACTCGGCCGACGTCCTGCGCGGACGCTGCCTCTCGTACGGCGAGGGGATCACCTACTGGCCGCTCGTGGAGATCCTGATCGCAATCGGCGTCGAGCCCGGACTCGATCATCGGCACCTCGCCGGCCGAGACGCAGCTCGCTTTCCGCCGGCTGCTGGAAGCTCGCGCAGCCGAGCGGCCGCAGGTCGTCGTGATCGACGACCTGCAATGGGCCGAGCCGGTCTTCGTCGATCTCGTCGAGCACGTCGCCGACCTCTCCCGCGACGCGCGCGATCTTCCTCCTCTGCGTCGCGCGCACGGAGCTCCTCGACCAGCGACCGGATTGGGGCGGCGGAAAGCTGAACGCGACCTCGGTCCTGCTCGAGCCCTGGGCGAGGACGAGTGCGGCGTGCTCATGGAGAACCTGCTCGGGGACGCGCGCGCTCGACGGCGACTTGCGGGATCGCATCACCGCCGCCTCGGCGGGGAATCCGCTCTTCGTCGAGGAGATGCTCGCGATGGTGCGCGAGCACGGCGGCGACGGCGAGATCGTCGTCCCTCCGACGATCCACGCGCTCCTGCAGGCTCGCATCGACTCGCTCGACGGCGACGTGCGCGTGGTCATGGAGCGTGGGTCGGTCGAGGGCGAGGTCTTCCACCGCGGCGCGGTCGCGGCGCTATCCCCGCGATCCGATGCGGAGCGAGCGTCGAGGTCGCACCTGACGACGCTCGTCCGCAAGGAGCTGATCCGTTCCACGACTTCGACGTTTCCTGAGGACGAAGGATTCCGCTTCCGCCATCTGCTCATCCGCGATGCCGCCTACGAGTCGCTGCCGAAGGCGACGCGAGCCGAGCTGCACGAGCGCTTCGCCGACTGGCTTGCGACGCACGACCTCGTCGAGAGCGACGAGATCGTCGGCTACCACCTCGAGCAGGCGCATCGGTATCGCGTGGAGCTCGGTCCTGCGGATCCAGCGCTTCCTTCTCTCGCGAGTCGTGCTTCGGACCGCCTCGCGTCAGCGGGCCGCGCCGCGCTTGAACGTGGCGATTTCAACGCAGGTCGATCGCTCTTTCGGCGAGCGAGCGGCATCCTCGCCGAAGACGACCCCAAACGCTTCGGTCTCGCCCCGGATCTGGCGCTGGCGCTGTGGGAGTCCGAAGGTCTCGGCGAGGCGAGAGCGGCACTCGAGCATGCTCGTCGCGGAGCCGATCCCGTAACCGCTGCGATCGCGTCCGTCATCGAGAACTCGATCGACTTCATGGGCGGTGGCACGGTTCCACTTCATGAGCGGTTCACGCGTCTGGAGGATGCGTATCGGGTCTTGACCGCCGCCGATCACGACGAGGGCCTCGGGTACTACTGGTGGAGCCTGGCCGGCGAGAAGTGGGTCAGCCTGCGGGCCGCCGAAACTGCAGCCGCGTGCGAGCGCGGACTGGAGCACTTTCGACGCGTCGGCATGTACAGGCGAACCGACGACCTTCTCTGGTGGATCCGATCCGCGTATGTCTTCGGGCCGACTCCGGTAACGGACGCAATCGAGCGGGTGACAGTGCTGCAGCGGGAGGCCGGCGACTCAATTGCGCTCCAGGCGGGAGCCGCGACCACCCTTGGCCGCCTCCTCGCGATGCAAGGTGACTTCGGGCAGGCGAGGGAGCTGTACGACTTCGGGCGGGACTTCTACCGATCCGCCGGAATGGCGGTCAGCGCTGCGGGCACAACCATGCACGGTGCGTGGATCGAGCATCACGCGGGTGATCCGGCGGCCGAGGAGGAGCACCTCCGTCAAGGTGCCGACGAGCTCCAGGCGCTGGGCAACCAGGCGTTCTTCTCCACCGTTGCAGTACGTCTCGCGTACCTCCTGTACACGCAGGAGCGCTTCGACGAGACCCGCGAACTGTGTGCGACGGTCCGAGAGGCAAGCCCGCCTGACGATCTCATCAACTTCGTGCTCGCAGACGCCATCGACGGATGTCTCCTCGCTCAGCAAGGTCGCCACGACGACGCCGAAGTGCTTCTCAACCGTGCGGTGGAGGAAGTGGAGAAGACCGACTTCTTCTTCGCGCGAGCCGATGTCCACCTCCTGCATGCAGAGGCGCTCCATCTCGCAGCGGACGCGGCGGGCACGTCCCGCGCGGCGGCGCAAGCCCTCGTCAATTACGAAGCGAAGGGCGACGTCGCTGGCGCGCTCGAGCGCGCGAACGCCTCGCAGGGCTCGGAATCCTGGTGGGCTGATCGGCCGTCGGCAGAGGCTGGTACCGTCACGCGATGGAGACCGAGATCCGGCCAGGACGAGATCGAACGGCTCATCGCATTCGAGCGGAAGTTCGGCAAGGAAGGGCTGACCTTCGACGACGTGCTCCTGCTCCCGGCGGAGTCGCACGTGCTGCCGAACGACGTCTCCACGGTCACGCGCATCACGCCCTCGATCTCGCTGAACATCCCGATCGTCTCCGCGGCCATGGATACCGTCACCGAGGCGCGACTGGCGATCGCGCTCGCTCGGGCGGGCGGGATGGGCATCGTCCACCGCAACCTCTCGATCGCGAACCAGGTCGCCGAGGTGGACAAGGTCAAGCGCTCCGAGTCGGGGATGATCGTCGAGCCGGTGACTCTGAGGGCGGACGACCTCGTCGCCGACGCGCTCGAGCTGATGGAGCGCTACCGGATCTCCGGCGTCCCGATCGTCGACGACCGTGACGTCCTCGTCGGCATCCTCACGAACCGCGACCTTCGCTTCGAAACCGACACATCCCAGCCGGTGTCGGCCCTGATGACGAGCCGCAACCTGGTCACCGCTCCGGACGGCACCACGCTCGAGGAGGCCGAGGCGATTCTGCATCGCAACAAGATCGAGAAGCTCCCCGTCGTCGATCACGACGGGCGGCTCAAGGGGCTCATCACGGTCAAGGACATCTCCAAGCGGATCAAGTACCCGGAAGCGACGAAGGACGACCAGGGCCGGCTGCGAGTCGGTGCAGCGGTCGGCGTAGGGCCGGACGCCCTCGAGCGAGCGACCGCCCTGGTCGACGCCGAAGTGGATGTGCTCGTCGTGGACACGGCGCACGGCCACTCGCACGGGGTTCTCGAAGTAGTGCGTCGGATCCGCCGCGCACACGAGGTCGAGATCGTCGCAGGCAACATCTCCACCGGTGAAGGCGCGCTGGCCCTCGTCGATGCAGGTGCGGACGCCGTCAAGGTCGGTCAGGGACCGGGATCGACTTGCACCACCCGGATCGTCGCGGGCGTCGGCGTGCCGCAGGTGACGGCCGTCTACGACACCGCGCGGGCTCTCGAGGATCACGACGTGCCGGTCATCGCCGACGGTGGCATCCGCAGCTCGGGCGACATCGCGAAGGCGATCGCGGCAGGAGCGGACGTCGTCATGCTCGGATCGATGCTCGCGGGGACGGACGAGGCTCCGGGCGAGGTCATGGTCGCCCAGGGTGAGCGCTTCAAGGAGTACCGCGGCATGGGCTCGCTGGGCGCGATGAAGGCGCGCTCCTTCTCGAAGGACCGCTACTTCCAGGGCGACGTCGAGGACGTGCACAAGCTCGTTCCCGAGGGGATCGAGGGACGCGTCCCCTACAAAGGCCCACTCGGCCCGATCGTGCATCAGCTCGTCGGTGGCATCCGGCAGTCCATGGGCTACTGCGGCGCCGCGACGATCGAGGAGATGAAGACCCGAACGCGCTTCAACCGGATCACGCCGGCAGGCCTCCAGGAGAGCCACCCGCACGGAATCACGATCACCAAGGACGCGCCCAACTACCGCCGCAGCTGATGGCGGAGATCGTTCCGTTTCCCGCATCCGAGCCGACACCGGAGGAGCACCCAGTCCTCGTCATCGATCTCGGCGGCCAGTACAGCCAGCTGATCGCGCGGCGCGTGCGCGAGGCGCGCGTGTATTCGGAGCTCGTGGGACACCGACTCTCAGCCGCTGAGATCGCACGGCGGAATCCCTCCGCGCTCGTGCTCTCCGGCGGTCCAGCCTCCGTGTACTCGGAAGGTGCCCCCGAGCTCGACCCGCGCATCTTCGAGCTCGGTGTTCCCACGCTCGGAATCTGTTACGGGATGCAGCTCATGGCGCGCGATCTGGGCGGGGCCGTCGAGCGCACCGGTGCGTCCGAGTTCGGGAAGGCCGAGCTCGCGGCGAGCGAGTCCGAGCTCTTCCACGACCTGCCACCGGAGCAGACCGTGTGGATGAGCCATCGCGACTCGGTCACGGCACCTCCCGAAGGCGCGATCGTGACCGCGTCCTCGCCCTCGACCCCGATCGCAGCCTTCGAGCACCGTGAGAAGCGGCTGTACGGAGTCCAGTTCCACCCCGAGGTCGTGCACACTCCTCACGGCCAGGAGATCCTCAAGAACTTTCTCTACGAGGTCGCAGACGTTCCGCCGACCTGGACCCCTGCGGCGGTGATCGAGGAGCAGGTGGAGCGGATTCGCGCGGCCGTCGGCTCCGAGCGCGTCCTCTGCGCACTCTCGGGCGGGGTCGACTCCGCGGTCGCCGCGCTTCTTGTGCACAAGGCCGTGGGCGACCAGCTCACCTGCGTCTTCGTCGACCACGGGCTCCTCCGCGAGAACGAGGCCGAGCAGGTCGTCGAGACGTTCTCCGGCCATTTCCGCGTTCCGCTCGTTCACGTCCAAGCGCAGGAGCGCTTTCTCACTCGTCTGGAGGGAGTCAGCGATCCCGAGGAGAAGCGGACGATCGTCGGCGAGGAGTTCATCCGCGTGTTCGAGGAGGAGGCCGCGAAGCTGGGTTCTGGCGTTCGCTTTCTCGTGCAGGGGACGCTCTACTCGGACGTCATCGAGTCCGGCGGGGCCGAGGACGGCGTGGCCGCGAAGATCAAGTCCCACCACAACGTCGGCGGCCTCCCGGCTGACATGCGCATGGAGCTGGTGGAGCCCCTGCGACTGCTCTTCAAGGACGAGGTGCGCCGCGTCGGGGAGGAGCTCGGCCTACCGGAGCGGATGGTGTGGCGTCAGCCCTTCCCGGGCCCGGGCCTCGCGATCCGCATCATCGGCGAGGTGACCGAGGAACGTCTCGCGATCCTGCGCCGCGCAGACGCGATCCTGCTCGAAGAGGTCCGGCGCGCGGATCTCTATCGCGACCTCTGGCAGAGCTTCGCGGTGCTCCCGGCGATTCGCTCCGTCGGCGTCCAGGGCGACGAGCGCACGTACGCGTATCCGATCGTGATCCGCGCGGTCACCTCCGAGGACGCGATGACGGCCGACTGGGCGCGTCTCCCGTACGACCTCCTGGAGGCCGTGTCCAGCCGGATCATCAACGAGATCCCCGGAGTCAACCGCGTCGTGTACGACGTCTCCTCGAAGCCGCCGGCAACCATCGAGTGGGAGTAGGTTCTCCCTCGCGCTAGGGTGCGAGCCGCGGCTGTCGGCGCCGATCTGACCAATACATGCGGTCCTCCCGGTCTCTGCTCGCTCTCGCGGGCCTCCTCTCGGCGATTCTCGTCGCGGCGCCTCCGGCGACGGGCAGCGAGCCTCTCACCGATGCGAACGTGAAGCTCGGCTCGCTGCAGGTCAACGGCAAGGGCGAAGCTCTCATCACGTATACGCGGAGCGACGGCCGCCCACGGCGCGTGCTCGTGTGGGGAGCCGTCAACGCCCTCCCTCCCTCCGCGGAGGTTCCGCAGGTGCGCTTCCGCTGGGACTACGCCGGTGGCTGGGGCAAGTATCGACAGGGGAAGTACTGGACGCGCTTCAAGAATCGCTGCCGGCCCTACGACGGGCCGCCGCTGCCGATGCTGGTCGCCGCGTGCAAGGCGCCGAACGGCTCCTACTGGACGATTCAGGCCTGGCAGCGCCGGCTCCCCCTGCTCGGGTTCGACCCCTGGCTGGCGCACCACACGAACTGGGAGCTGCACGTCGCCCATTGGTCGGGCGCGCTGCCCGTCCTCGAGGCCTATCCCAACTGGACGTACGACGGCAGGTGGCAGGGCGTCTTCGGTCGCTACAGCTACCTCGGCGCGCCGGTCTACGGGTTGAGCTCCAACGCCAAGGGCGTGCCGAAGGACAAGTACGGCCGCAACCTCTACATCGACACTTTGAACTCGGCGTACGGATCGGGCTGGAAGCGCGAGTCCGGGATCCTGACGCACAAGGGCACCGGGACGTTTTGCCACAGCTTCGTACCGCAGCGGCCGTTCCCGGGCTATCCGACCCAGGACATTCGGCCGCCGGCGCCGGGCGAGCGCCACCGGATCACCGTCGGCGGCCCGGGAGTGACGCCCGTGATGCAGGTCGAGCTCGCGGGTCTCACGCAGGCGGATCGAGGCCGCGACTCGGAGTTCAACGCCGCGTTCGACAGGATCATGGCCCGCGACCGCAGCTGCGCCGGCGAGCGGTAGAAACGCGCGTTTTCAACTTCCGGGTAGCGGATAAGGACCGGGACACCGCTACCGAGGAGGAAGACGATGGCGAAGCAGATCAACTGCCCGTGCGGCGAGACCGTCCGAGGCGAGACGGACGACGAGCTCGTCGCCAACGCTGACCAACACGTCCAGGACAGGCATCCGGAGCAGGTGGGTCAGCGCACGCGGGAGGACTGGCTGGCCATGGCCGAGGACGCCGGCTAGGAGACGTTGTCGGCGCGGTCGAGCGGGACGACCCCTCGCTCGTCGATCGCGACCTGTACGCGGTCTCCCGGGCTCGGGTGATCGAGCCCGGAGACCGCAGCTTCCAGGATCTCCCCGGTGTCGAGTCGAACGACCACGCGGACGGTGGGGCCGCGTCGCGCGACGGCTTCGACCAGGCCATCTCCGCCCGCCGCGTTCGTCCGAGTGAGGGCCACGGCTTCGGGTCGGATCATCGTGCCCTCGCGAAGGTTGCCGAGCCCGAGGAAGCGGGCGGTGTCCTCATCAACCGGACGTGCCCAGAGTTCGTCGGCCGTTCCGATCTGAACGACGCTCCCCTCCCGCACGATCGCGATTCGGTCGCCGAGCGCAAAGGCCTCCGCCTGGTCGTGTGTGACATAGAGCGCGGTCAGGGAGATACGCTCGAACAGCGTTTCCAGATCCTCGAGAAGTCGATCCCGGAGCCTGCGATCGAGCGATCCGAGTGGCTCGTCGAGCAGCAGCACCCGCGGCTCGGGCGCGAGCGCGCGGGCGAGTGCGACTCGCTGCTGCTCGCCGCCTGAAAGGGTCGCGACGGCGCGCTGCTCGTATCCGGTGAGGCCCACGAGCGCGAGAAGCTCCCGCACGCGCGCCTCGATCTGGCTTCGAGGATCGCCGCGCATCCTGAGCCCGAAGGCGACGTTGCCCTGGACGTCTCGGTGGTGAAAGAGCGCGTGTTCCTGGAAGACGAGCCCGATCCCTCGACGATGAGGCGGAACCGCGGTGATGTCGTCGCCGTCGAGCCAGACACGCCCCGAGTCCGGCTGCTGCAAGCCTGCGATGACCCGAAGGAGTGTGCTCTTCCCCGAGCCACTGGGTCCGAGCACGGTGACCACCTCGCCGTCGGCCACTGCGAGCGTGACGCCGTCGAGCGCCGGCTTGCCGTCGAAGCTCGACGTTCACGTTCTCGACCCGGAGCATCAGAACCAGGCCACCATCCGGTCCCGGCGGAGGCGCTCGATGGCGAGGATCGAGCCGGCGGCGACGACCATCAGGATCACCGCCAGCGCGTACGCCTGACCCGTGTTCGACTCCCCGGGACGACCCAGGAAGCGGAAGATCGCGACCGGAAGCGTCGGACTGTCCGGCCTGGCGAGGAAGACCGTGGCGCCGAACTCGCCGAGTGAGATCGCAAACGCGAACCCGGCTGCGAGTCCCAGTGCCCGGCCGGCGACGGGGAGGTCGATCTCGCGTCGCACCCGTCCCGGGGAAGCCCCGAGCAGCGCGGCTGCATCACGTTGGCGCTGATCGATTGCGCGCAGCGTCGGCGCGACGATGCGGACGACGAAAGGGATCGCGACGAGCGCCTGCACGACGGGAACGATCCACCGCGAGGAGCGAAAATCGATCGGCTCGGTGTCGAAGGCGATGACGAAGCCGAACCCGAGCATCACCGCGGAGGCGCCCAGGGGGAGCATGAGCGATCCGTCGAGCACGCGGGTCCATCGTCCGTGCGAGCCGGCGACGGCGAACGCCGCCAGCCCGCCGACGACGAGCGCGATGAGGGCTGCGACCGCGGCGTAGACGACGGAGTTCAGCACTGCCTCCCAGGGTGTAGCGAGCAGCGCGTCGGTCGGCCGGCCGAGCGCACGATACGCCTCCAGGCTGTGACCGTCACCGACAGCGAGCGAACGCTCGACCAGGACGGCGAGCGGGACACCGAGGAAGATCGCCAGCGATCCGAGACTGGCCGCGGCGAGTGCCTTCTCCCCCCGTGTCCTGAACCGGCGCAACACGTCTCGCTCGGATGTCCGCTTCCCTCCGAGTGCCAGTCTCCGCTCCAGGCGTGTAGCCACCCAGACCGCGAGAGCGACGCAGACCAGCTGCACGAGAGCGAGGACCGCCGCAGCGCGCAGGTCGAACATGCGAACGGCCTGGTTGTAGATCTCCGTCTCGAGGGTCGAGTACTGCGGGCCGCCGAGGATGAGGACGACGCCGAACGAGGTGAACGAGAACAGGAAGACGATCGAGGCCGCGGACGCCAGTGCCGGGGCGAGCAGCGGGAGTGTCACCTCGCGAAACGCGCGTACTGGGCTCGCGCCGAGGGTCGCGGCCGCTTCAGCCATGCGCGGGTCGAGGCCGGCCCAGAAGGTTCCGACGACACGAACCACGACGGCCACGTTGAAGAAGACGTGGGCGATCAGGATCGCCGCCCAGCCGCGCTCGAGGCTCTCGGGCAGCACCGCGAGGAAGGCGAGGGCGACGACGACCGTGGGCAGGACGAAAGGGACGGTGACAGCCGCCATGGCGACGCTTCGCCCGCGGAACGTGTAGCGGCCGAGCACGTACGAGGCCGGGAGCGCGACCGTGATCGTCAACACGGTCGACGCCATCGCCTGCCAGAGCGTGAACCAGACGACCTGGCGAGTGACCGGGTCCGTGAGGACGTCGAGCGGCGAGCTCGCGCCCTCTTCCGAGCCCAGACCTCGCTCCAGGATCGAGGCCAGCGGGAAGGCGAAGAAGAGCGCGAGGAACGCGACCGGAACGCCGTACGTCAGCCCGCGCCACGCATGTGCGCTCAGCGGAGCACGATTCGCGTCCACTCTCTCACCCAGCTGTCGCGGTTTTCGCCGATCTCCTCGGGCGACAGCTCCAGTGGGCTCTCCGGGACGACGGCGAACCTCTCGAACTCCGGGGGGAGCATTGCCCGCGAGTTGACGGGGAACACGAACATCGAGAGCGGAATGTCCTCCTGGAAGCGCTCGGCGAGGAGGAAGTCCACGAGCTTGCGCGCACCGTCGTCGTTCTGCGCTCCCTCGAGAACGCCCGCGAACTCGATCTGCCGGAAGCAGCTGTCCTCGACGACGGCGGTCGGAGCCTCGTCCGGGCGTGGCGTGGAGAAGAGCACCTCTGCCGGGGGGCTCGACGCGTAGGAGACGACGATCGGCCGATCCCCCTGTCCGGCCGCGCCGGAGAAGCGCATGTTGTACGCCTCCTCCCAGCCGTCCACGACTAGGACGCGGTTTGCCCGCAGCCGCCGCCAGAAGTCCTGCCAACCCGCCTCCCCGTAGCGGGCAACCGTTGCGAGCAGGAAGGCGAGCCCCGGGGTCGAGGTGGCCGCGTTCTCGACGACGAGCATGCCCTCGAGCCGCGCGTCGGTCAGGTCGTCGAGCGACTGGGGTGGCTCGATCTCGCGCTCCGAGAACCACCTCTTGTCGTAGTTCAGGCACACCTCGCCGTGGTCGATCGGCGTGACCCGGTGCTCCTGATCGAGGATGTAACCGGCGTCGACGTTCTCGAGGCCGGGCGACTCGTACGGTTCGAAGAGATCGCCGTCGAGTGCGCGAGAAAGCAGATTGTTGTCGACTCCGAAGAGGACGTCGCCCTGCGGGTTCCCCGCGGTGAGCAGCGCCTTCGAGAGGAGCTCGCCCGCGTCCCCGGACTGCAGGACCCGGAGCTCCAGGCCGCTCGTCTCCTCGAATTCCGCTCTCACGTCATCCGAGATCGCGAACGAGTCGTGCGTGACGAGAACGACATCGGTCGACTCGCCATCCGCGCCGCATCCGACCGAGCCGAGAGCAAGCGTGCCCAGGAGCACGGCGGCGAAGAGACCCTTGCAACAGACTGTTACAAGGAATCTCACGGCTCTCCCGGGCGGACTGCGAGCAGGACACCCTGTTCCACGACGATCCGGGCCGACTCTCCGGTGAAAACGTTCGAGACTCCACGCGTCGAGCCCGGCTCGAGTGTCTCTCCGTCGAGTCGATACACGAGCCCTTCGGTCTGCACGCCCCGAGCCGGCCCGTGGAGTGCGAACAGCGAGAGCAATGCGCCCGCGTGTCCGGACAGGATCCGCTGGTTGCGGATCACGTGGACCTGGGCTGGGCCGATCTCGGCGTCGAGCTCGACTCCCGCGTAGCGAGGCGCGGCGAGGAGCAGGAAGGTCGAGAGAAGGTGGTCGAGCCGGTCCCCTACCACCGCAAGCACCACGATTCGCCTCGGTTCGAGCTCCAGCGCCGCGTCGAGGGCGAGCTCGAGATCGGTGGCATCCTTCCGAACCGGATGGCGCTCGATGCGCGTCCCGGACGCTTTCGCTGCGCGTACCGCCTCGGGTGACGCGGAATCGAAGTCGCCGACGGCGATCGTGACCTCGAGCCCCCACTCGAGCGCACGGTCGAGCCCGCTGTCCGCGGCGATCACCGGAGTGCCCGCGGGAACGACGAGCGGGCTCTCCAGACGGGGAGGCTCCCGACCTCCGGCGACGACCACCACGACCTCTCTCGACACGCCTTCCTCCGCTGGCATTACCCAGATCAGGTTCTGCGGGTCGGCGGCGCGTTCGTCCGCCCTCTCAGCCCGGCTGCCCGAGCTCCCCGTTACGTCGTGGCCATCGTAGCGATCTATACGCTCGCCGAGTGACGAGCCCACGTCAGATCCGGCGGAATACCGTGCTCCTGGCGCTCTGCCTGGTGACGCTCTCCGGCGTCCTCCAGCTTGCCGCCGCCGTCGCGACGATCACCCTGGTCCTCGTGACCGGGATCGAGTCCGTCCTCGGGCTCGGGCCTGCGATCTTCCTGACTGCCGGCGCGCTCGCTGCCTTGCCTGCAGGCCGCCTCATGGATCGCCACGGGCGCGTACCCGTGCTCGTGGGAGGGTTCGTGGTCGGGACGGTGGGCTGCCTGCTGACCGCGCTCGGGTGCATTGTGGACTCGGCGCCGCTCGTCATCGTCGGCTTCCTCGGTGTCGGCGGGAATGAACGGCGCGCGTGCTGCTCGCGCGGACGGCCGTCGCCGACATGTACCCCGAGTCGCGGAAGGCGCGGGCGATCTCGTACGTCCTCTTCGGCGCGCTGTTCGGTGCTGCGCTCGGGCCGCTCGTGTTCCGGCCGCTCTTTGCCGGGAAGGACATCGAGCTCGACACGCTCGTCGTTCCGTGGTTCGCCGCTGCGGCGATGTGCGTCGTGGGGCTCATCCTCACGCTCGCGATCCGTCCGGATCCGCGCACGATCGCGTTCGAGCTCGAACGCGAGGGCCTCGCGCCCGGCGCTGCGCCGACGGCGGAGCCTCGCAGCGCCGCTTCGCCAGATCCTCCGTCGGCCCGGCGTTCCGGCCGCCGCCGTCGCAGCCGTGGCGAGCTTGGCGGTCATGGCCAGCGTCATGAACCTGAGCGGCTACATCGTCGTGGGGCACGATCACCAGCAGGCCGACGTCTTCACCGTCATCAGCGTGCACATCGTCGGGATGTTCGGCCTCGTTCTCGTCGTCGGTCAGTTGGTCGATCGCGTCGGACGGCACCGCGCGCTGGTCGGCGGGCTCGTGATCATGGCGATCTCGACGGTGATGCTCGCGTGGGTCGTCCGGATCCCGGCCCTCTCGCTCTCCCTGTACCTGCTCGGCCTCGGCTGGAATGTCTCGTACGTCGCGGCCTCCGCTGAGCTCGTCACACATGCGAGGCCAGCGGAGCGTCAGGGTCTCGTGGGGTTCACTGATCTCGTCGCCGGACTGACTGCGGCAGCGTTCGCGCTTCTCGGGGGCATCGCTTACTCGGAATTGGGCGTTGTCGCGCTGGCAGTCGGTGCGACCGTCGCAGTGATCGCTCCCGCTGTCGTCCTCTCCTTCGGGCGCCGCTCGTCCGCGGTGACACCCGAGCCGGCAGGGTGAGGCTCCAAAACCGTCTGGACGCCGAGAGTTGCTAGAATCCGCCGCCGGCGGACGGCAGTTCCGCCCTCTTTCTGTGATGAAGACGTATTCAGCCAAGCCTGGTGAGATCGAGCGCGAGTGGTTCGTCGTCGATGCCGACGGACAGACGCTCGGACGTCTCGCCACGCGCATCGCCGACACCTTGCGCGGCAAGGGCAAGCCGCAGTACACGCCGCACGTCGACACCGGCGACTTCGTCGTCGTTGTGAACGCCGAGAAGATCGCGGTCACCGGCTCCAAGCTCGACACCAAGATGTACTACCGCCACTCCGGGTATCCGGGCGGACTGCGTCAGCGCACGCTGCGCGAGCAGCTCGAGCGCAGGCCCACCGAGGTTCTGCGCAAGGCCGTGAAGGGGATGCTGCCGAAGAACAAGCTCGCGGCAGCTCAGCTGCGAAAGTTGAAGATCTACGCCGGAACCGACCATCCGCACGCCGCGCAGGCGCCGAAGGAGTTCCCGCTTTCATGAGCGAAATCGCCCAGTATCTCGGCACGGGCAAGCGCAAGACTTCGGTCGCGCGCGTCATCCTGCGTCCCGGCGACGGGAAGAGCTGGATCAACGGCCGCACGCTCGAGGAGTACTTCCCCCGCTCCGCGCACCGGAAGATGGTCATGGCTCCGCTCGAGGTTGCAGAGGCCGCTGAGACGTACGACCTCAGGGTTCGGGTGCACGGTGGCGGCGTCTCGGGCCAGGCGGGCGCTGTGCGGCACGGCATCGCCCGGGCACTCGTCGAGGCCGACCCCGAGATCCGGGTTCCGCTCAAGCGCCAGGGCTTCCTGACGCGCGACGCGCGCATCGTGGAGCGCAAGAAGGCGGGCCTGCACAAGGCCCGGAAGGCTCCTCAGTTCTCGAAGCGTTAAGAGGCTTGATGTGAAATTCACGGCGGGCCGGATGACGGCCACGACGCTGCGCCGGATCGCCACCCTCCCTCGCCGTCCAGGCTCATTAGCCTGCACGACGAGTGAGTGCGTCGCCCGGCTTGGTCGTGACCGCCCCCGGCGGCGCGCCAATTTCACATCAAGCCTCTAGCCTCGGCCGCCGTGGCGCGGCGTTACTTCGGAACGGACGGAATTCGCGGCATCGTCGGCGAAGACCTGACGCCTGCCCTTGTGGAAAGGATCGGCCTAGCTGCCGCGCTCTGGGCGGAAGCCGCTGGAAAGCCGGAAACGGGGTCTGACCCCGGCCGTGTCCTCATCGGACGGGATACCCGGGGGTCCGGGCGGGAGCTGGAAGCCGCGCTCGCACGTGGGATCTCGTCGGCCGGCTGGACGGCGGTGCTCGGAGGCGTGCTTCCCACGCCCGCGGTCGCCCTCCTGGCGGAGGATCTCGGCGCCGTCGTCTCGGCCTCGCACAACCCGCCCGCGTACAACGGCGTCAAGCTCTTCGACGGCGAGGGTCGCAAACTCACGGACGAGGACGAGGAGGCGATCGAGGCCCTGCTGGGCGCTTCTGCCGACAGTGACGGTGCGGTCGAACGGCTCGAGGACGCTGCAGAGCGCTACGTGCGCCACATCCGCGAAGGCTTCGGCTCGGATCTCTCGGGCCTGCGCCTCGCAGTCGACTGTGCCAACGGGGCGTATTCGGACATCGCGCCCGCCGTCTTCGAGGAGCTCGGCGCGGAGGTGCACGCGATCGGCGTCGAGCCCGACGGGACGAACATCAACGTCGGCTGCGGCGCAACCGATCTCGGCGCCTTGCAACAGACTGTTACAAGACTCGGTCTCGATCTCGGAGTCGCCTTCGACGGCGACGGGGACCGGATGCTCGCGGTCGACGAGCGCGGCGAAGCGCTCGACGGAGACCAGATTCTCGCCATCCTCGCACTGGCGCTCGGAGTCGATCTCGTCGCAGTCACCGTGATGACGAACCTCGGCTTTCACCGCCTCATGTCGGAACGCGGCGTCAGGGTCGTCACCACTCCGGTCGGGGACCGCTACCTGCTCGAGGCGCTGCACCGCGACGGCGGCCTGCTCGGTGGAGAGCAGTCCGGCCACGTCGTCTGGCTCGGAAACCACGTCACCGGAGACGGCCTGGCCGCGGCACTGCTGCTCTGCCGCGCGCTCGCAGGCCGCCGCGCGCTGAGCGAGGCAGCGGCGGTGATGCCCCGATATCCGCAGGCGAAGCAGAACGTGCGCGTGGCTAGCCGCGAGCTCCCGCAGGCCATTCTGGACGAGGCCGACCGCATCACCGAAGAGCTGGCCGGAACGGGCAGGGTTCTCGTGCGCGCGTCCGGCACGGAGCCCCTTGTCAGAGTCCTCGCAGAGGCCGAAACTGCAGAGGAAGCAGGGAAAATCTGTGCTAGCATCGCCGCGCTCGTAGCCAGAGAGCTCGGCTAGCCCGACGGAGGGCGCCGCCGGGCTCTTACGCGTTCTCAGGGAGGTGCGAACGTGTGTGGAATCATCGGATACGTCGGATCTCGTGAGTCCAAGCCACTGCTCCTGCAGGGCCTCGAGCGCCTGGAGTACCGCGGGTACGACTCGAGCGGAATCGCGCTTCTGGAGAACGGCGGGCTCACGTACGTGCGTGCCGTCGGCCCGCTCGAGAACCTGATCAAGCGTGCGACGAACGGCTCTGGCGCGACGACCGGGCTCGGGCACACGCGCTGGGCGACGCACGGAGCGGTCACCGAGGAGAACGCGCACCCGCTTACCGGCTGCGACCCCGAACGCGTCTCCATCGTGCTGAACGGCATCGTCGAGAACTACCGCGAGCTGCGCGCGAGCCTCGCCGCCGAGGGGCACACCTTCACCTCGGAGACGGACGCTGAGACGGTCACCCACCTCGTCGAGCGACACTACGACGGCGATCTCGTCGAGGCGGTTCGGCTCGCGTTCGCCGAGCTCGAGGGCCACTTCTCGTTCGTCGTCATCCACTGCGACCACCCGGACCTCCTCGTCGGCGCGCGGCACCAGGTTCCGCTCGTGGTCGGCATCGGCCAGGGCGAGACCTTCCTCGCGTCGAAC
The DNA here is from genome assembly GCA_963830035.1 of uncultured Actinomycetes bacterium. Taxonomy (GTDB): domain Bacteria; phylum Actinomycetota; class Thermoleophilia; order Gaiellales; family Gaiellaceae; genus GMQP-bins7. Next base: position 789,136 of record CAWHKX010000004.1, read on the forward strand.
GCAGCCGCATTCCTCAAGGAGACGCGCTCGGTCGAGTTCCCCGGGGACGGAGAGATCGTGGCCGTCACGCCCGCAGGTCCGGTCTACAGCAACGTCGACGGAACGTCGATCGACCATGAGACGGTCGAGCTGGACTGGGACGACGAGGGCGCCGAGAAAGCGGGCTACGAGACGTTCATGCTGAAGGAGATCTACGAACAGCCGAACGCGGTCGCAGAGACGATCGGGGATCGTGTGCGACACGGCACCCTCGTCCTCGAGGGCCTCGACATGTCGGGCAAGGACGTGAAGGAGCTCCAACGCATCGTGCTCGTTGCCTGCGGGACGGCGTACCACGCCTGCGTGGTCGGGCGCTACGTCATCGAGGAGTGGGCGCGCATCCCGGTCGAGTTCGACATCGCGTCCGAGTGGGTCTACCGGAATCCCGTCATCGACGAGCGCACGCTCGTCATCGGAATCTCGCAGTCGGGGGAGACGCGGGACACGATCGAGGCGTTGAAGCTCGCACGGGAGAAGGGCGCGCGCACGGTCGCCATCACGAACATGATGGGCTCGCAGATCACGCGCGAGGTCGACTCGGTCCTGTACACGCGCGCCGGGCTCGAGATGTCGGTCGCCTCCTCGAAGACGTTCACCGCCCAGGTCGCGCTGCTCTACCTCGTCGCGCTCAAGCTGGCCGAGGTACGCGAGACGCTTCCTCCGGGCGAGATCGAGTTCATCCTCGACTTCGTCTACAAGCTCCCGCGCAAGATTCAGTCGTTCCTCGAAGCCGACCACCCGATCGAGGAGATCGCGCGCCGCTATCACGACGCACCCTTCTTTCTCTATCTCGGGCGCCACATCGGGCTCCCGGTCGCGCTCGAGGGCGCGCTCAAGCTGAAGGAGATCTCGTACATCCCGACCGAGGCGTACTCGGCCGGGGAGATGAAGCACGGCCCGATCGCGCTCCTGGACGACGCGACGCCGGTGGTCGTCGTCGCGACCAACATCCACGTGTACGACAAGATCGTCTCGAACATCCAGGAGGTGCGAGCGCGCGGTGCGCACGTCATCGCGATCGCGACCGACGGCAACGAGGACATCCAGCATCACGCCGACGACGTCATCTACATCCCGAAGACGCCGGCGTTCCTGCAGGCCGTGCTCGCGATCGTGCCCCTGCAGCTGCTCGCCTACCGGATCGCGCGCCTGCGCGGCCTGAACGTCGACCAGCCGCGGAACCTGGCGAAGACCGTAACGGTGGAGTAGGGGCGAGGCATGTCTCGCCCTGTCTCGGGGCGCGATGTGTCCTCCGGCATGGTTGGTACGGTCGGCTCCTCCCAGCTATCGAGGAGGTACGACGATGCGAGGAATCTCGCTCCGCCGCCCGTCGCCGGCGATGGTCGTCGCCTGCGCAGCGCTCGCCGTTGCGCTCGGCGGCACGAGCTACGCGACCGTTCTGCAGGTCCCGAGGTCGAGTGTGGGAACGGCGCAGTTGAAGACGGGAGCGGTCACGACGAAGAAGCTCGCATCGAACGCGGTGACGGCGGCCAAGGTTCGGAACGGCTCGCTGCTCAAGGCGGACTTCCGGCCGGGCCAGCTGCCGGCAGGTCCGACCGGGCCACAGGGTCCTCCCGGAGCGCCGGGTGTGAGCGCCGTCGAGCGAGTGGAGGCGGCAAGCGTCCCGAACTCGACGACGCCGAAGTCCGTTCAGATCGCCTGTCCCGCCGGCAAGCGGCTCCTCGGCGGAGGTGCGCGCGTCACCGGTGGCGGTCAGGAGGTCGTGCTGACCGCGTCGTTCCCGGACAACGACAACATCTACCGGGCGAGCGCGGCCGAGAACGACGCGTACGTGGCCGCCTGGTCGCTCACGGCCTATGCGATCTGCGCGGTGACGAGTTGAGGAGCCGGTCTAGCCGGACGAGGTGAGATCGTCCGGATCGCGGCGAAGCAGGGCTCGGGCGAACGCCGTGCCCACCACGAGCACGGTCGCCGCGGTCGCGAGAGGCAGCGCGACGGTCGGCCGCGGCCCCCACGAGTTCGACAGCCCGCGCTTCCACCACAGCACGCTTGCGGCCAACCAGGCGGCAGATGCCGCTCCCGCGGACACGAGCGCACGCTGCTGGACGCCGGGAATTCGGGTGGCGGCGACGGCCGTCGCCATCTGCAGCGGCGCGAAAGCCGGGAAGGTGTACAGGCACTGGCCGAAGCTGGTCGCGACTCCCTTGCCACCGGCGAACCGAGTCCAGACCGGATAGCAATGCCCGGCGACCGCGGCCACGCCCGCGACGTGCGCGCCCAGATCTCCACCGGCGAGACGACCGCAAGCGCAGGCGGCGTAGCCCTTGGCCACGTCCGCGACGATCACCGCGCGACCCGGCGTGTTCCCGAGGAGCCGGATCGCGTTCACGCCGCCCGGGTTGCGACTCCCGCTCGAACGGAGATCGACGTCCCCACCGGTCGCCAGGCGAGCGGCGATGTCGGCGGAGGGCGCAGTGCCGAGCAGGTAGCCGCTCGCCGCGGCGAACAGCAGGCGTGGTGCGGAGCGAGGCACACACCCATTCTCCAGGCGTTCGGCGTGCCTGTGCGCCGATGACCCGAGGAAGGTGCCGAAACGAGAAGTACGCTAGCGGCGTGGCACCCGACCTCTCCGCTCAGGCGCCCCCGTACTCCACGAAGGGCACTCTCGCCCGGCGGTTGCCGAGCGGCGAGGAAGGCGAGGAGACCCTCGCGGTCGAGGAGCCGCTCGAGATCCGGATCGGTGGCGAGCCGGTGGCGATAACGATGCGAACGCCCGGACACGACGAGGAGCTCGCGCTCGGCTTCTGCTTCACGGAGGGGCTCACGCCGCTCGCCGCGCGCGTGCCGGACGACCTTGCCGCCAACACCGTGGACGTCGAGGCGACCGGCTTCGACCCGGAGCGCCTGCGCAGGCACTTCTACACCTCGTCCTCGTGCGGCGTCTGTGGGAAGGGAGCGATCGAGGCGGTGCGCGTCGACGCGCCCCGCGTGGAGAGCGAGCTACGGGTCGCCGAGGCCGTCGTGGCATCGCTTCCCGAGCGCCTGCTCGAGGCTCAGCGCGCGTTCGCCGCGACGGGTGGGCTCCATGCCACGGGGCTCTTCTCGGAAAAGGGCGAGCTTCAGTGCGTTCGCGAGGATGTGGGCCGTCACAACGCGCTGGACAAGGTCGTGGGCTGGGCGTTCGGCGAGGGCATGCTGCCGCTCGCCGACCGGGTTCTCTGTGTCAGCGGGCGGGTCTCGTTCGAGCTCGTGCAGAAAGCATCGGTGGCGGGCTGCCCGATCATGGTCGCCGTGGGGGCTCCATCCTCGCTCGCGGTCGAGCTGGCGCAGGATCGCGGCGTCACTCTCTGCGGCTTCGTGCGCGACGGGCGTGCAACGGTGTATACGGAGCCGTGGCGAATCCTGAGCTGAGCGCCGACGAACGGCTCCCTGCCAGGCGCGATCGCCGCCTCACGATCGTCGTGGCCGTCCTCCTCGTCGGTGGAGTGATCGGAGCACTGGCCCTTCTCCTCGGCGACGATGATCCGCCGGATTCCGGAGTTCCTTCTGTCACGAGCGAGCGGGTCGAAGCGACTCTGGGCGCCACGGCCCAGCCGTTCGCGGCCGATCGGGTCTGCGACGTCTACGTCGTGCCGGTCGACACCGTGAGCGAGAGCGTCGCGAAGCGTCTCGCACGCGCGCTTCCGGATCGAGCACCCGTACGTGCGTGCACCACGTCGTCCTTCCGGCTCGACTCCGCGGCTCTCGACTTCCGGCGCGAGCAGCTCGACGGGGTCGTCGTCGCAGACCAGCTTTCACTCGCGTTCCAGCAGGCGCGAGGGGTCGCGCCTGCGACGGTTCTGGGCGTCACGGGGCTCGACATGTACTCGTCTTCGTTCGCCGCCGACGAGTTCGACTTCGGGGTCGCGAAGCAGTTTTCGCAGAAGCAGGGCTTCGCGGCCATCTCCACGGCGCGTATGGAAGCGGATGAGGCACGGTTCAGCAGGCTGGAGACGATGGCGATGCGCTATCTCGGCTTCCTCCACTTCGGGCTGCCGGAGACCTCGAGCTCGACCTCCGCGGTCGGCCCTTCGCCGCGGACCCTCGAGGAGCTCGATCTGCTCCAGCCTCAGTTCTCGGATCCACCTCCCACGACCGCCGAGCTCGACGCCTTGCGCAAGGCGTTTCTGTCGCCGAAGTGACGTCCTTCAGCGGCGTCCTCCTGGTCGGCGGCGCCTCCGAACGCTTCGGGTCGCCCAAGGCGCTGGCGCGCTTTCGCGGGGAGACACTCGCCGAGCGCGCGTGGCGTCTCCTGGGCGAGGTCTGCGACGAGGTGCTTGCTGTCGGGAAGCGGGGGGACTCGCTCGAGCTGCCGTTTCCGGTTCTGGAGGACGAAATCGATGAGCGAGCGGCGGTGCACGGGTTGATCGCGGGACTGCGGGCGTCCTCGAACGACGTCTGCCTCGTCCTGCCGGTCGACTGCCCGCTCGTGACGCCCGAGGTGCTCCGGTCACTCGCCGAGGGGGTCGCCGTTCCGCAGACAGGCCCGCTGCCCGGCGCGTACCCGAAGGCACTGCTCCCCGAGCTCGAGGCGCGAGTCGCGCGAGGCGAGCTCTCGCTTCGAGGGGTCAACCCGACGGTGCTGGAGGTCGACGAACGCCTCCTCGCGAACGTGAATACGCGGATGGAGCTCATGACGGCCGCGGTGACGGACTGGGCCGGCAGAGAGGGAGGACGTTCGGGCGTTGCTCCTCGTCGGCTCGCACGCCCGCGCGGAGGTGCCTGCCGATCGCTGGTCCGATCTCGACCTGATCTTCATCGTCGAGGATCCGAATCGCTATCACGAGGACGCGTCGTGGACGCACGAGTTCGGTGTGCCGCTCGTGACGTTTCTGGAGCCCAAGCCCGACGGTCACTCGGACCGGCGGGTGCTCTACGAGACCGGCGAGGAGGTGGACTTCGTGCTCTTCCCCGCCTCGGTCCTCGAGCGGTTCGGAGCGAGCGAGAGCGTCGCTTCACTCCTCGCCCGCGGCTACCGGCTGCTCATCGACCGGACCGGAATCGCAGATGCGCTCGAGCGGAGCGCAGCAAGGCCGCGACCCGCCGGCCCGACGCAGCACGACTTCGACGAGCTCGCCGAGCGACTTCTGGTACCACGCGTTCTGGACCGCGAAGAAGCTCCGGCGAGGCGAGGTCTTCACCGCGCTCGAATGCCTCGACGGGCACATGAAAGCGCGGCTGGTCACGCTGCTCGGCTGGCACGCGCGCTCGGTCGACGCCTCGGTCGACACCTGGCATGAGGGTCGGTTCGTCGAGCGTTGGGCGGATCCGGGCGCGCTGGCGTCGCTCGAGAAGGCCTTCGCGTACTACGACGTGAGAGACGTCGCTCGCGCGCTCTGGGAGACGGTCGATCTCTGGCAGGGCCTCGAGGAGGAGACTGCCTCGCGGCTCGGCTTCGAGCTCGTCCTCGACCACGCGGACCTGCGCAGGCGCGTGGCCGAGATCGTGCCCGATCCGCGCCACGCCTCCACCCTCTGGCCGTGAAGCTCCGGCGGGCTCGGCAACGTGGTCGTGCCGCGGTCACGCTGCTCGCCCGTCGGCCTCGTCGCGCCGAGAGCGCAACGACGGCGCTCCCGCGTCCGCCTCGGAACGGCAGCGCACCCCTGCGCGAGCACGTTCCGCCAAACCCTCCTACTCCTGGCGCTCGCGTTCGCGCTCCTCGGGCGGGGTGCGCAGGCGGAGGGGAGGAGACGGTGCTGCCGCCCGTGTGTATTCCTCGCGGCAAGATGTGGCCGCTGCCGCGTGAGTCGAGGGCGCGACGCGGACGCGCGCTGGCCGCCGAGCTGCTTCGCGGCCCGAGCGAAGACGAGCGTCGAGCTCGGCTTCCTCACAGCGCTGCCCGACGATCTCGATCTCTCCGGGATCGCGATCGTGGGCGACGTCGCGCATGTCGATCTCGACCGAGCGCTCTCTCCCGAGGGTCTCGCCCAGCTCGTGTACACGCTCACCGGGCTGCCGAGCGTGCGCACGGTTGATCTAGAGGGAGGCGCAACCCTCGTCACCGGATTCGGCCGGGACGACTTCGAGGAGCAGACGCCGGCGATTCTCGTCGAGACGCCGCTCTCGTGGCGAGGAGGTGGCGAGCCCGCTCCGGCGTCACAGGCACCGCGAACACGTTCGAGGCGAACTTCCAGTACGAGCTGGCCGATGCCGACGGCCGCGTGCATCGCGGAGAACTTCGTGACGGCCACCTCCGGAACGGGCACGCGCGGAACCTTCGAGTTCACCGCGCCGTTCGAGCTCGACGGCGATGGCACGCTGACCGTCTTCGAGAGCTCGGCGAAGGACGGCTCGCGCATCAACGTCGCCAAGATCCCCCTCCGGATGAAGCGGTAATCAGACACCGTCTCTAAGCTCCCCACATGGCGGAGAGCCCCTGGCGCTGCTCGCAGTGCGGGACGATCAACGAGCCGGTCGCGAACTCGTGCCGCACGTGCGGCAGATGGCCGAGCCTCTTCGATCTTCAGGACAGCGTCGTCGAGGACGAGGAGTACGCGTTACCCCAGCGCGATGCCGGCGAGCCGCAGGCGTACGTCCCCGACGTGTTCGAGCCCGAGACGATGCAGACGGAGACCTTCGAGCCGGAGCCGTTCGAGCCGGAGGTCGCGGATGCCCCCGAGAGCGAAGGCGAGCCGGAGCGCTCGCGTCGCCCGAGGTGGACCTCTGCGATCGTCCCGATTGCGCTGCTCGTCTACTTCGCGATCTCGTTCTTCTTCAACGATCGGTGATGCTGCGCGCCGTGCCAACGCTCTCGAGTCTCGCCGCCGTGCTCTCCGCGCTCGTGCTCGTCGGCTGCGGGAGTGACTCCGGGGGCGCGGAACCGACCGTCGAGGGGCCGGCGTGGAACCACAACCCGAGCGATGCGAGCGCGGGTCCGACGGTGTGGGGTGACATCGACCCGTCGTTCGAGCAGTGCAGCACGGGGGACAATCAGTCGCCAGTCGACATCGCAGAGGCGACTCCCGCCGACCTTCCGGAGCTCGCCTTCGACTACCCGCCGACGCCACTCGTCGTGAAGAACACCGGACATGTGATCGAGGCGGCGATCCCGGACTCGAGCGATCTGACGCTGACGATCGAGGGCGCCGAGTACCGGCTCTCCGGCTTCCACTTCCACGCGCCGAGCGAGCACACCTTGGACGGCGAGTCCTACGAAGCCGAGGTACACCTCGTGCACCGCTCGGCCGCCGGCGAGCTCGCGGTCGTGGCCGTCCTCCTCGAGCCGAGCGGGCTGCCGAGCCCGCTGATCCGCCAGGTGATCGAGGCCGCGCCGGGTGAGGCGGGCCAGGAGGTCGAGTTCGACGAGGGCCTGAGCCCGCTGGAGCTGCTCATCGAGTTCGACCCGCAGGCGGTCGTCGAGGACTACTCCACCTATCGGGGCTCACTGACCACGCCCGGATGCACGGAAGGCGTGCGCTGGATCGTCCTCCCGGACATCCTCGTGATCCGCATGGCCACGGTCGAACGCCTGCACGAGCTCATCGCCGGCTTCCCGGGCTACGACGGCTACCCGAACAACAACCGGCCGACGCAGCCACTCAACGGCCGGAAGATCCAGCGCTAGCGCTAGCGCTGGAAGAGCACCTCGCCCGACTCGAGCGCCTTCACCTCGCCTGCATCGGTCTCGATCTCGAGCCGCCCGTCCCGCAGGATCTGGACTGCGGTTGCTGTCTCGCCGTCGGCAGTGATGCGCCGGCCGCGCAGGAAGTCGCGCGCGCCGAGCCCACCGTAGATGCCGTCGAGCCCCTCTTCGCGCCAGACGTCGTACATGCGCTCGAGTCGCGACAGGAGGAGCCCGAGGAGCACCGCGCGGTCGTACGTCGTGCCGGTGGCGGTTCGCAGCGACGCAGGCTCGGTGGGGGAGTCCTGCGGAAGCTCGTCGCGCGTCTGGTTCACGTTGATCCCGATCCCGACGACCACGGTTCCCTCGGAGAGCTCGGAGAGGATGCCCGCCACCTTGCGCCGGTTGAGCATCACGTCGTTCGGCCATTTGACCTGCGCCGCGAGCACGACCGTCGTTTCGACCGTCTCGGCCACGGCGAGCGCGGCGACGAGCGAAAGCTCCGGGAGACGTCGCTCGGTCGGTGGCTGGAGCAGCACCGAGACGAGTACGGATGTCCCTGTGGGCTCCTCCCACGTCCGCCCGAGACGACCGCGCCCCGCAGTCTGGTGGTCGGTTGCCGCGACCGCTCCCTCCGGCAGCCCGGATCCGAGGAGCAGCTGCTGCGTCGACTCACAGTCGGGCTCGTACAGGTACGGCCTCCCGAAGCGCCCGCTCAGGTGCGGCTCGACGGCCTCGGGCGCGAGCGTGTCGGTCACGCCGCGCGTTCGACGCGCACCGCGCTCACCTTGAACTCAGGTGTGCCGATGAGCGGGTCGGCAACGTCGTGCGTGAGCCAGTTGACCTTCTGCTCCGCGAAGTGCAGCGCCATCCAGACGAGGCCGGGGAAGACGCGATCCGAGATGTGGGCCTCGGCCTCGAGCGCGCCGCGGCGGGAGACGAGCCGGGCGAGGTCGCCCTGGGCGAGTCCGAGCGCAGAGGCATCGTCTGCCGAGATCTCGAAGAACGGCGTCTCCTGCTTGTCGGTGATGCCCGACTCGCGCATCGTCATCGTCGCCGAGTTGTAGTGGTAGAGCGTGCGGCCGGTGGAGAGGACGAGCGGATACTCGGAGTCCGGCTCCTCGATCGGCCGCTGGTACTCGACGGGGAAGAACTTGCCCTTGCCCGGGGGACGGGCAGGCGCAGGCGCGTGCAGATACGGCGTATCAGGCCCGCCGATCTCGGTCACCGGCCACTGGATCCCGTTCTCCTCGATCCGGTCGTAGCGGACGCCGTTCCAGTTCGGGGCGAGGTCGGCGAGCTCGTTCCAGACCGACTCCGCGTCCGGGTACTCCGGCCAGTTCACTCCGAGCGCCTTGGCGAGGAGGATCACGATCTCGCGATCACCCTTGGCGTTTCCGGGCAGGGGGGCAGCTTCACGAACGCGGCTGATCCGCCGCTCGGTGTTCGTGAACGTGCCCTCCTTCTCCGCGAACGAGGACGCCGGCAGCACGACGTCGGCGAACTTGCGTGCGGTGTCCTGCAGGAAGATGTCCTGCGAGATCAGGAACTCGAGCTTGCCGAGCCCCTCTTCCACGTGGTGCGCGTTCGGCTCGGTCTGCGCCGGGTTCTCGCCGATCAGGTACAGCGCCTTGACCCGGTCGTCGTGGAGGCCGCTCATCATCTGATCGAGGCGGTAGCCCGTCGCCTCCGGCACCTCGACTCCCCAGCGCTCGAAGAACTTCTGCCTGACGTCGGGATCGTCCACCGGCTGGTAGCCCGGCAGGTACGAGGGATTCGCGCCCGAGTCGTTCAGGCCCTGGACGTTGTTCTGCCCGCGCAGGGCGTTCAAGCCCGTCGACTCGTACCCGAGATGCCCGGTCATCAAGACGAGATTCGAGAGTGACCAGATGTTGTCGACCCCGCAGGCGTGCTCGGTGATGCCGAGGGTGTAGAAGATCGCAGCGTGCCGCTCGCTCGCGTACTCGCGGGCGCTCGCGCGGATGTCCTCGGCGGCGACGCCGGTGACCTTCTCCGCGTCCTCCGGCGAGTAGCGCATGACGATCTCGCGCACGGCGTCGAAGTCCTCGGTGAGCTCGCGGATGTACTCCTCGTTCTGGAGGCCTTCGGAGAGGATCGTGTGCATCATCGCGTTCAGGAGCCACACGTCCGTTCCCGGACGGAGCTGGAGGTGGCGCTTGGCGAGCTTCGTCAGCCAGATCTTGCGCGGGTCGGCGACGACCAGGGTGGCTCCGTTCCGCACTGCCTTCTTGATCCGGAGCGCGAGCACGGGATGCGCCTCGGTCGTGTTGGAGCCGATGACGAAGAGAAAGCGTGCGTTCTCGATCTCGGGAATCGAGTTGGTGCTGGCTCCTCTGCCCAACGACCTGACCAGGCCGTAAAGAGTCGGAGCGTGTCAGGTCGATTCGCACGAGTGGACGGAGTTCGTCCCCACCCCCGTGCGGGCGAGCTTCTGGATGAGGTAGTTCTCCTCGTTCGTCAGCCGTGCTGACGAGAGGAAGCCGATCGCCTGCGGACCGTGGCGCTCGGCGACGCCGCGGAGGCCGGCGGCGGCGGTCTCGAGCGCGTGCTCCCACGTGGTGGCGTGCAACTCGCCGTCCTCTCCGCGGACGAGCGGCTCGGTCAGCCGGTCCGGGTGGTGGACGAAGTTGAAGGCGAAGCGGCCCTTGACGCAGAGGTTGCCCTCGTTCGGGAGGTACTCGTCCTTCGAGGTGACCTTGACGATGTGCTTGGTCTCGGGATCGAGGTTGAGGTCGATCTGGCAGCCGACCCCGCAGAACGTGCAGGTCGTACGCACCTGCTCGAGCGAGCGCTCAGTCCGCTCCGTGCCCTCCTCGAACTTCTCGTAGATCGCCCCGGTCGGGCACACCGAGAGACATCCGCCGCAGAGCTCGCACTCGGTGTCGAGCCAGGAGAGGCCCCAGGTCGGGACGATGCGCGCTTCTCCGCCGCGGCCCTCGAGGGAGAGCGCCGAGCACTGCATGACCTCCTGCGTGTAGCGGACGCAGCGGTTGCAGAGAATGCACGCGTCGGGGTCGTAGCCCATGAGCCGGTTTCGGTCGTCGTACTCCTCGCGCTTGGCGTCGGGGAGGATCAGCGGAGCTTCGGCGCCGAGCTCGTTCGCCATGTCGAGAAGCTCGTTCGGCCGGCCGCCGGGCGAAGCGTTCAGGTGCTCGGAGAGGAGCATCTCGGTCAGCGTGCGCTGGAAGCCGGTGATCGGGCCGTTCGTCGAGAGCACCATCCCCTCGGTGATGCGGGTCGCGCAGGCCGGCATCGGCCGCGGCGAGCCCTCGACTTCGACCACGCACATCCGGCAGCCGCCGTAGGGATCGAGCTTCGAGTCGTGGCAGAGCGTCGGGATGAAGGTGCCGTGCCGCGCGGCCGCGTGCACGATCAGCTCCCCCTCGGGCGCGCTCACCGTCCGGCCGTCGAGCGTGAACTCGACCACCTCGCGATCGTACAGCCGGTTCAGCCCCAGAGAGCCGCGTACCGCACGCCTGAGCCGGTGGGGTAGGCGGTGATCGCGCGTCTGCCAGCCACGCTTCAGCGCAGCGTCGAACTCCGTCTGGAGCCGCTCGTGTCGTCTTGAAGCGCACGTCGAGGTTGAGCAGCCAGGTCTCTCGCCGCCGTCATACGGCGCGGCGACCCGCTCGACGAAGACTCGTGTCGCGTCACCGGGCTCGGCCCAGAACACGCTCAGCTGGGGAGCTTGACCGGGCGCGGATGCGCTGCCGCTCGCGGAGACGAGTCCGGCGAGAAGGGCGATGGCGAGAGCTGCTCGGGCAGCCACGGAGTGCCTCCTTGGTGGAATGGAGGCCGCAGTGCTGGGATGCTAGCCCGTTAAGTCAGCGGTGCAAATAGCTCAGGCCAGTGATCCATCGCGTTCCGCACGGGCACCGGCGAGGCTTGCCCGAGGCCGCAGATCGAGGTCTTCTCCATCGCGAGCAGCCATTCGTCCACCTTCTCGCGCGTCATCGGGGCGCGCCCGTGCTCGAGCTCCTCGCAGAGATGGTGGAGCGCGCGGTTTCCGATCCGGCACGGCGTGCACTTCTGGCACGACTCCTCGGCGAAGAAACGCATCGTCTCCGAGAGCAGGCGGAGCGGCGAGTACGAGGCCGGGAAGACCTGGAGCGCGGCGGATCCGACTCCTGCGCCGTACTCGCGGAGACCTTCGCGGGTCAGCGGCGTGTCCATGGCTTGAGGCGGCAAGATGCCACTGGCCGCGCCGCCGGGGACGATCGCGCCCGTCTCGCCCGCGAAGCCGCCGGCGTACTCGTCCACGAGCTCGCGCGTCGTGCTGCCGTTCGGCGCCTCGTAGCAGCCGGGACGCGCGACCGCGCCGGAGATCGACCAGAGCCGTGTGCCCGCCACACCACGTGTGCCGAGCGCCGCCCACCACTCGCCGCCGTTTTGCAGGATGGCGGGGAGGTGCGCGAGCGTCTCCACGTTGTTGATGAGCGTCGGGCGGCCGAGGTACCCGACCTGGGCCGGGAACGGTGGCCGAAGCCGCGGCATCGCGCGGCGGCCCTCCATCGACTCGAGCATCGCCGTCTCCTCGCCGGCGATGTAGGCGCCGGCACCGATCACGAGCCCGAGCGCGCGGCCGTCCAGCAAGCCCGCGGCGCGAAATTCGTCGATCCCTCGTAACAGTCTGTTACGAGCCGTCGCGTACTCCTCGCGGAGGTAGATCAGCCCTTCGGTCGCCTCGGCGAACTGCATCGCGACGAGAACTCCCTCGAGGAAGAGATGCGGCCGCAGCTCCATCACATAGCGGTCCTTGATCGTCCCAGGCTCGCCCTCGTCCGCGTTGACGACGACCTGACGCGGGCCAGGCTCGCGGGCGACGGCCTCCCACTTGATCCCGGTCGGGAAGCCGGCGCCGCCGTACCCGGTGAGTCCCGAGGCCTTGAGCTCCTCGACGATGCGCGCTTGCGAGGGCGGGTTACGGAGGAGCTCGAGGCCGCCGCGCGCCTCGTAATCCGCAAGCGTCTCGTCCCGTTGCCCGAGACCGAGCGCCGGCCCGTCGTTCGTCGAGTGGGTGACCTCGGGGACGATCTCGTCGCCGCGCGTCATGACGGGGGCGAGATCGCAGTGACCGAGGCAGGCGACCTCGATCGCTGCGGGCGTCTTGGCGAGGAGCTCGCGCGCCCCGTAGCAGTCGCAGATCGGCCCCGTGCAGACACGGACGGCGTCGTGCGGCACCTGCAGGAACGAGTAGAAGGAGACGACCTCGTGCACCTCGCCCCGACGGATGTTCATGTGGTCGGCGAGCGCGTCCGACAGCTCGGCGGTGATCGGGCCGACCTCGCGGCGGATGCGGCCGAGGTTGTCGAGGAGCTGCGTCCGCTCGCTCGGCAGCTCCGAAAACAGCACGGCCAGCTTGACCATGTCCATCCGCCGATCCTACGCAGGTGCAGCGAATCCCCGCGCCTTCGAGACGCCAAGTTACAACTTGTAACTTGGAGCTACTCGTCCGACGGTGGGCGACGGAGCTTTTTCGTTCTGGCGCGATGCCGCTTCGACTCGAGCCGCCGCTCGCGCGCGGTCTTCGTCGGCTTCGTCGCCACCCTGCGACGGGGGACGGCGAGCGCCTCTCGAAGCTTCTCGACGAGGCGTTCCACAGCGAGCCCGCGGTTGCGCGCCTGGCTCCGCTCGTCCTGGGCAACTGCACGCAGTACGGGCCCTGCTTTCGCGATGACACGCCGCTTCTGGATGTCCGAAAGCGCCGCAGATGCCTCGACCTCGAAGACGGCCTCGACGCGCGTCGAAGACTTCTGCGCGTGCTGTCCCCCCGGGCCGCTCGAGCGCGAGACCCGGAGCTCGATCTCCGAAACCGGCAGGGAGACCGAGCGTGTGACCTGAATAGACTCACGCTCCATGGCGTGCATTCTGCTGGACATCGACGGGGTGCTCCACGTCTCGGGAGAGCCCATCCCTGGCGCGGTCGATGCCGTCTCCGAGCTGCGCGAGGCGGGCCATGCGCTCCGCTTCGTGTCCAACAACTCCACGCGGCCTCGCGCACGCCTGGCCGAGGAGCTTCGTCGCATGGAGTTCACCCTCGAGGACCTGGAGCTCCAGACGCCCGCGGGCGCAGCTGCGCGCGAGCTGGCCGGGAAGCGGGTGCTGGCGCTCGCGATGACGTCGATCGTCCCCGATCTCGACGGGCTCGAGCTCGTTGGCCACGACTCCGACGCGGTGCTCATCGGGGGATGCGACGAGACGCTCGAGCCTAACCAGGTGTTCAGCTACATGAACCTCGCGCGGGCGTTCGGCGAGATCCAGCTGGGCGCCTCGCTGTACTGCCTGCACAAGAACAAGTGGTGGCAGACCAGCCGCGGGCCGATGCTCGACTCGGGCGCGTTCGTTGCAGGGCTCGAGTACGCGACCGGCGTCGAGGCGACCGTGCTCGGGAAGCCGAGTCCGTCGTACTTCGCGGCTGCTCTGGACGTGCTGGACGCCGAGCCCGAGCTGACCTGGCTCGTGACGGACGACATCGAGTCGGACATCCGTGGCGCTCGCCTGTTCGGGATGCGGACGGCGCTCGTGCGCACCGGGAAGTTCCGGCCGGAGACGCTCGAGAGCGCCGAGGCGTCCCCTGACATCGTCGTCTCCTCGCTCGCACAGTTCCCGGCGTTGTTGGAGGAGGACCTGACCGGCGGGCAGACCCGGTGAAGGTCGGGGTCGACCTGATCGAGATCGAACGCGTGCGACGAGCTCTCGAGCGCCCCGGCTTTCGCGAGCGGTGCTTCACGGAGGCCGAGCGGGACTACTGCGAATCGCGGGCGGATCCCGCTCAGAGCTACGCGGCTCGCTTCGCCGGCAAGGAGGCGGTCGGCAAGGCGCTCGGCTGCGGCGTTCGTTTTACCTGGAAAGAGGTGGAGATCGTCGGGCGGCCCAAGCCGGGCGTCAGTCTCTCAGGACGAACCGCGGCGTTCGCAGAGCGCGTGAGTGCGGGCGTGATCGACCTCTCGATGACGCATTCGCGGGAGCTTGCGGCGGCGATTTGTGTTGTCGCTCCACGCGACTGACGTGTACGAGCCGCTCTACACGGCCGGAGAGATGCGCACGGCCGAGGAGCGGTATCCGGGGTTTCCCGACACGGTTCCGGAGTTGATGGAGCGTGCCGGCGCAGCGGTTGCGCGCGAAGCGATGCTGGCGTTTCCGGCGGCGCAGCGCTTTGCATGCGTGTGTGGCGGCGGGTCGAACGGTGGCGACGGTCGCGTCGCTGCTCGCGTTCTCCGCGAGTCGGGGCTCGATGCGGACGAGACCGCCGAGGTGGAGGGCTACGACGTCATCGTCGACGCGATATTCGGAACGGGATTCCAGGGGAAGCCGCGCGCGGATGCGGCAGCGCTGATCGAGCGGATCAACGACGCCGGCGCGCCTGTCGTCTCCGTCGATCTTCCGTCCGGCATCGATGCGTCTACGGGCGAGATCGCGGGTGTCGTCGTCGACGCGGACCTGACCGTGACGTTCCACGCGCCCAAGCTCGGCCTCGCAGTGGCTCCGGGACGCTTCCACGCGGGGCGGGTGGTGGTCGCGGACATCGGTCTCGACGAGACCCCCACCGAGAACCGTCGCGCGACCCTGGCGCTTCTCGATCACGTACCTCGGCGGGCTGCGGGAGATACCAAGTACACAGCGGGTTCGGTGCTCGTCATCGGGGGACAGCCGGGCATGACGGGTGCGGCATGCCTCTCCGCGCGCGCGGCATTCCGGGCGGACGCAGGCTACGTCACGCTCGCCGTTCCCTCTGCGTCGGTGCCCGTCGCCGAGTCCCTGGTTCTCGAGGCGGTCAAGATCGGTTGGACCGACGAGGACGCAGTCGACACGATCGCGGCAGCGGCCGAGCGGGCGGGGGCGATCGCCCTCGGCCCGGGGCTGGGGCGCGGCTCCGGGCAGCGAGCACTTGTCCGCGCTCTCCTCGAGACGATCGATCTTCCCGCGGTGGTGGACGCCGACGCGCTCTTCGAGCTCGGAGCCGTTCGACCGCGCCGCGCCGACCGTGCTCACTCCCCATGCCGGAGAGCTCGCGAGACTGCTCGACACGGACTCGGAGTGGGTCGGTGCGCACCGGCTGGAGGCCGCTCGCAGAGGACGCCGAGCGGTTCGGCGCCGTCCTCCTGCTCAAGGGCTCCGACACGATCGTCGCCGCACCGGAGGCGGGGCGATCGATCTGCGATCTCGGTCCGCCCGCTCTCGCGACCGCCGGCACCGGCGATGTCCTGACCGGCATCACCGCCGCGTTCCTCGCGAAGGGTCTCGACGCCGCGCTTGCGGCCGCAGCGGCCGCGGTCGCGCACGGTCGCGCCGCGGAGCTTGCACCCCTCCGCGCGGGTCTCGTCGCGAGCGACCTCCTCGACTGCCTCCCGCAGGCCCTCGAAGGCTGAGCTGGCGATGGAGCGTTCGAGCTTCACGCTCGATCTCGGAGCCATTCGTCGGAACGCGGAGACGCTCTTGCGCGCCGCGGGAGGAGCGGAGCTGTGGGCGGTCGTCAAGGCGAACGGGTACGGCCACGGCGCGCGCGACGTCGCGCACGCCGCGCTTCGCGGAGGTGCGACCGCTCTCTGCGTCGCGACGGTGGACGAGGCGCTCGAGCTCCGAGCAGCTCCGGCGCTCGACGACGCACGCGTCATCGTCATGGGCCCGGCCAACGATCGGGAGCTACAGCAGGCACGAGCCGCGCGACTGGAGCTCGTCTCACTCGGGCGGCCCGATTCCCGACGGCATTCCTCTGCATCTGAAGATCGACACGGGGATGGGCCGATGGGGCCTGTCCGAGCTCCCGGCTCCGACCAGGAGCGTCGTCGGCGTCATGAGCCATCTCGCTGCCGCCGAGTCGGACGCGGACTTCACGAACCTGCAGATCGAGCGCTTCCGAGAGGCGACGGCCGACTCTCGACGACACGCTCGTCCGTCACCTGGCGAACAGCGCGGGAACATTGCGCTATCCGTCCGCGTCGTTCGATGCGGTCCGCTGCGGCATCGCGCTCTACGGCATCTCTCCATTCGGCAGCGACCCGGCGTTGGACGGGCTCGAGCCCGCGTTGCGTTGGGAGTCGTACGTCGCGCTCGCGAAGCGCCTCGAGCCGGGTGACAGCACCGGCTACGGGCGGCGCTACATCGCGGACGAGCCGACCTGGATCGGAGTCGTGCCGGTCGGTTACGCGGACGGCTTCAGACGTGACATGACGGGCACGGAGGTCCTCGTCGGACGGTGAGCGGCGACGCGTCGTGGGAACGGTCTCGATGGACGCGATCGCGGTCGAGCTCGGCCGGGAGGTGGCGATCGTGGCACTCCGGTCACGATTGTGGGAGACGGGATCCTGATCGAGGAGCATGCCCGCGTCGCCGGGACGATCGGGTACGAGATCGCCACTGGCCTCGACACTGGCTCCACGCGCGCCAAGCGGGCGACCCGCGAGTGAACGACGCCCGGATCGACGAGATTCTCGTCGGCGAGGAGGCGTGGATCGTCGGTGGCGCGATCCGGGACTCTCCTGCTCCGGCGACCCGTGCTCGACGTCGACGTCGCCTGCCGCGAGCCGAGGGCAGCCGCGAACCGCTTCGCGAAGCGCTTCGGTGGCGCGCCGTTCCCGCTCTCGGAGCGCCATGGAGCGTGGCGCGTGGTCATGGAGGGAGACCGAGGAGACCGTCGACTTCACGCCGCTCCCGGGCGGGATCGACGCGGATCTGGCGACCCGCGACTTCACGTTCAACGCCATCGCCGTTCGGGTCGGCGAGTGACGATGTGCACGATCCGCACGGCGGGCGCGCGGATCTCGAGGCCGGCGTGGTTCGTGCGGTGACCGAGACGGTCTTCATCGACGATCCGCTGCGCCTGCTGCGAGCCGTTCGGCTCGAGGACGAGCTTGGGCTTCCGCATGGACGAGCACACCGAAGATCTGCTGCGCGCGTCGTCCTCGCTCGTCACCCGGCCGGCCGGAGAACGCGTGCTCGGCGAGCTCCGGCGCCTGTCTCCGGCCGGCTATCGTCGACTCGACGAGGTCGGTCTGCTCGAGCCACTCGGTGGCTCGCTCGACGGATCCGCTCGAGGCGCTGGACGATCCGGAGTTCCGGCTGGTCGCCGTGTTCGGTCGGCGGCTCCGGGACGCTTCCCATCTCTCGCGAGCTGCGCAGATACGCGGCTGCACTCCTGCACGCGCGTCGGCCGGAGGACGACTCGCCGCGGGCGATCCATCGCTTTCGACGGGCGACCGAGCCTTGGGCACTGGATGCGCTCGCGTTTCTCGGCGCCACGGAGCTGTCGGGAGCGGTCGAGAGGGCACGGCGCAGCGGATCCGTCCGAGCCGCTCGTGCGAGGCGACGAGCTCGATCTGCCTCCTGGACCCGAGATCGGACGTATCCTCGCGATCATCGACGAGGAGCGCGCAGCCGGAACGATCTCCACGCGGGAGCAGGCCCTCGCGCTCGCCCGTTCTCTCGCGGAAGCGGAGTCGGCATGAGCGTGCGACTGCGACTCGCGCTGCAGGAGCAGCGCGCGGCCGAGCTCGGCGAGCGCATGCGCCGCCTGCTGGGGCCGTTCACCGGCACCGAGGTCGCTCTCGACGCCGGGTCGGGCACCGGCTCGCTCGCGCTTGCGCTCGCTCCCCACGTGGGCGAGGTCGTCGCGGTCGACACGCGAACGCGACTACCTCGACGCTGGACGCGAGCTCGCACCTGCGAACGTCCGCTTCGTCGAGGGCGACACGATGGCGCTGCCGTTCGGGTACGCGACGTTCGACATCGCGGGTTGTCTCCGCGTGCTCCATCACGTGCGCCGACCGGAGCTGGCGGTCTCCGAGCTCGTGCGGGTCACGCGGCCCGGAGGCCGGGTCTTCGTCGCCGACCAGCTCGGATCGGTCGATCCCCTGCGGAGCCTCGAGATGGATCGATTCGAGCGACTCCGCGATCCGATCGCATCAGCGACTTCTTCCGGACGCCGACATCCACGGGTTCCTCGACGCGAACGATCTCGTGCTCGTCTCGCAGGAGGTGACGCGTGAGCGAGTCGATCTCGAGCAGCGCCTGGAGCTCGCAGAGGTTCCGGAGGAGGAGCGCGAGCGGTCTGCGCGGGCTCGCTCCCGGCTCGGTCTTCGAGATCGAGGTCGGCTGGTACGTCGCCCGGAAGTCGGGTCCCTAGATCGGGCTCGCCGACGGCCCCGGGCGTGAGCGAGTTCGCCGAACAGGTGCGCTGGTCTTAGGCGCCTCGTAGCGGTAGCCTTCGACGCCGGCCGGCGAAAGCGAGCAACGACGGTCGGCAGGAGCGCCTGCGCGATCGAGATCGCCGGTACGGGAACCACGGAACCGTGATCTCGCGCTTTCCCTTCTCGACCGCTTCGACGATCTTGGTCGCGACCTCGTTCGGCTCGATCACGAAGCGGCGCAGGAGGCGGCTCGAGAGAACCGAGTGCTGAGGGAATCCCTCCGTCTCGACGAATCCGGGCATGACCGTGAGCACGCTGATGCCGCTGCCGCGAAGGAGCGCCGCGCTCGAGCGAGAGAACGCAAGCTGCGCGTGCTTCGACGCGGCATACGCTCCGGCCGGGGCGAAGGCAACCGTCCCGGCCACGGAAACGAGATTCACGACGCACGCTCCGCCGCTCCCGCTCGGGGCGCGAGCCGCCAACCGCGCTGCGTTCTGCAACCCGGGCAAGAACGCCCGCAGGCACCACACGCCCCCGAGATAGTTCACGTCGATCACCCGCTCGATCAACTCGGGATCGATCTCGAGAAAGCTCCCGCGAGCCGGCATCCCCGCGTTGTTCATGAGGAGCCCGACGGCCGGATGTCGCTCCAGGACCCGCGCCGCGACCTCGTTGACCTGCTCGCGGTCGGAGACGTCGCAGATCTCCCACTCGCCGCCGATCTCACTCGCCAACGACTCGAGCCGATCCGCCCGTCGCGCGAGCAAGACGCACCGCCAGCCGCGCCGGGCAAGCTCGCGGGCGGTCGCCTCCCCGATCCCGGAGGACGCCCCTGTAACCACCGCTACCCGCCCGCCGGCCATCGCCGGGCGAGCGTATCCGTTTAGGATCGCCGGGTGGCCGGGAGGTTCGAGGGGAAGCAGGCGCTCGTCCTGGGCGTCGCCAACAAGCGCTCCATCGCGTGGGCGATCGCAAGCCGACTCGCCGCCGAGGGCGCGCAGGTCGCCTTCACCTACCAGGGAGAACGGATCGAGAAGAACGTCCGCGACCTGGCAGATACGGTCTCGAGCCCACTCGTCACCGAGTGCGACGTGCGATCCGACGACGACATCGCGCGTGTCTTCGCCGAGGTCGGATCGGCGTTCGGCGGCGGGCTCGACCTGCTGGTTCACTCCGTCGCGTTCGCCGCAGCCGAGGACCTCGAGGGCCGCTTCATCGACACGCCGCGCGACCGCTTCTGGCTGGCAGTCGATATCAGCGCGTACTCGCTGGTCGCCTGCGCACGGGCGGCCGAGCCGCTGATGGAAGCGCGAGGCGGGGGCTCGATCGTGACGATGACCTACCTCGGCGGCGAGAGAGCGGTGCCCCATTACAACGTCATGGGAGTCGCAAAGGCAACCCTCGACGCATCGGTGCGCTACCTGGCATGGGATCTCGGCTTCAAGAACATCCGAGTGAACGCGATCTCGGCAGGTCCCGTGCGCACGCTCGCCGCTCGCTCCATCGCAGGATTCACGACCATGGAAGCGATGTTCGAGGAGCGAGCCCCGCTGCATCGCCCTATCGACGCGGAGGACTGCGGCGGGGCGGGTGCGTACCTTCTCTCCGAAGACGCGCGAAACGTGACCGGCACGACGCTCTATGTGGACGCCGGGTATCACGCGATGGGCATGTGAAAAGCTGCGCTGCGTTTCCCGACGCCGCCCGAGGGGAACGACCGAGCATGAAGCGATGGCGCTATGCGATCGTGGGGTGGCTCGCCTGAAAGCTGCTCAAGCGCAGGGTCGTGGCGCTAACCGCGACTCTGCCGCGGATCCTCGGGCGATAGCACTTCCGCATCACGACGTGGGCGATGCTTCCAGCCGCTCGAGTGGCGAAGGCTCGCCACGCCCGCGCCGGCGCAGCTCCGCAGCCCGCTCGACGACGATCACCGTGACCAGCACCGCCACCAGCAGCGCGCCGACGACCAGTGCGGGTGCGAACAGCCCGACTCCGGCGACCGCAAGGCAGGCGACGGCGCCGGTGAGGCGTTTTCCACTGATCGTCCCCGTCATACGGAGACGCAGCGCCACATGTGCGAGCAGGTAGAGCGCGGGTCCGGCGACCACCGTCGCGAGCTCGTCGCCGGGTAAGACCTCCGTCGGGTGCGCGATCACGAGCTCGTCCCCGACCGCCGAGAGCACGATGCCCGCCACGATCGCCGCGTGCAAGTAGGTGTAGGCATCGCGCGCGATGCGAGTGCTGTCCGAGGCCAGCTCGAGTCGCCGCTGGACGATCGTCGAGACGTAGCTGAAGTAGAGCCACCAGAGAGCTGCCGTGCCGAGGAAGGCGAGGACGAAAGCGGAGACGACGGCGAGGTCGAGCTCGAGTCCGGAGGTCGTTGTTCCGGTGATGACGATCGTCTCGCCGAGCGCGATGATCACGAAGAGCTGGAAGCGCTCGGCGAAGTGCGCAGCCTCCACGTTCCAGGAGGACGGCGCGAGCCGCGACCGGCCCGGCACCCAGTACGTGACATAGGGCCCGGTGTAGTCGACGGCGAGCGCGGCGGCCCACAAGACGACGCGCTCCGACCCGTCCGCGAGCCCCCCGGCGATCCAGAGGATCCCTGCGGCCGCGAGCCAGATGAGAATCCGCGCTGACCGTTCCCGCTCGATCGTCCCGGCATCCGCCGCTACGAAGGTGAGGAAGAGGTGGCGGCCGACCTGAATGGCGACATACGCGCCTGCGAAGAGCAGCCCGTGCGCGCCGAAGGCCTGCGGGATGGCGACCGCCATCAGGAGGCTGCCGAGCATGATTCCCATGAGCAGGAGGCGAACGGCGATCGAGTCGGGGTCGAGCTCGTTCGTCACCCACGTCGTGTAGTTCCAGGCCCACCAGACGACGAGCAGCACGAGCACCGACTGCCCGGCTCCTTCCCAGCTCAGGTTGTCGAGAAGCAGATGCGAGACCTGGGTGATCGCAAACACGAAGACGAGGTCGTAGAACAGCTCGAGCGTGGTAGCCCGCTGCTCCTCGCCGGAGTCCCGCTGACGTTGAAAGCGGTTCATGCCTGGAGCCGGGATGCGGTCGCGACGACCTCGTCGAGGTCGGGAAGGTCACGTCCCAGCATCCACGCCGCGACGATCACCTCACCGTCCTCGATCAGGAACGAGGAGCGCGCTGCGACGTCCTCCATCCCGCCGAGCTCGACCGCCACCCCGAAAGCGCGCGTGGCCTCGCCGTTCCAGTCGGAGAGCAGCGGCACGTCCACGCCGAGCGTCCTCGCCCACGCCGCATGCGACCAGACGGAGTCGCGCGAGATCGCGAGCGGCCGCACACCCACTCTGGCTAGATCGTCGCTCCTGTCACGCAGGAGCAGCACCTCGTTCGTTCAGGTGGGCGACCAGTCCCAGAGGTAGAAGCAGAGGAGCGCGTACCCGGCTCCGAGCACCTGTCGGAGCGGGCGAGACTCCTCGCGCGGCTCCGTCCACACCTGTACCACGGGAACTCTGTCGCCGGCGCCGAGCACGTGCTCAGCCTAGTCCCGCGTACAGCGACCGCCCTTCGACGGGCGGGAACGAGGCCGAACGGAACCGTCTCGCGATGTCGAGACGACACCGAATCCCGCACATTGACCTTCCGCTTTGCGACCAGGGGAGCCCGAGATGCGGCTTCGCGACGAGCATCTGACCGTGCGCCTGCGCGCAGAGCGGCTCGCCACGCTCAGCATCAAGGGCGTACATGGTTCATCGACTCTAGGCTGCCGCGACGACGGGCACCGCCTCGGTCGCGTCCGCGATCTCGCGTGCAACCTCGACGATGTCGCGATTCGTGTTGTAGATGCGGAGCTGGCGGTCGGCGCTCGACCCGCGGGAGAGGATGTCCCGGATGCCCTCCAGCTCACCGTCGCATCCGAGCTCGCGCGCGTGTGGAGCGATCGTTGCGAGCGTTCTGCGGACGAGACGCGCTACCGGAATGCGGTTGCGCCGACCCGAACCGAGATCCATCACCGGCGCCTCGAGCCCGTACCTCGCGGCCAGCCACTTGTTCTCGGTCGTGAGGATGCGGTGGTACGACGGAATCTCCTCGCCCGCGTCGTAGCGCTCGGAGAGGTGCTTGACGAGGGATTGGCAGTACGCGGCGATGGCGACGGCATCCTCGACTCGCGTAGCCGCATCGCAGATCCGGATCTCCACCGTGCCGAGGCGTGGGTGGAGCCGAATGTCCCACCAGATGCTCGTGTA
This sequence comes from uncultured Actinomycetes bacterium, assembly GCA_963830035.1. Taxonomy (GTDB): domain Bacteria; phylum Actinomycetota; class Thermoleophilia; order Gaiellales; family Gaiellaceae; genus GMQP-bins7. The sequence goes on from CAWHKX010000004.1 coordinate 812,106, forward strand.
GTCGGCGATGCAGCCCGACTTCTCGAGCTGGCCGACGACCTCGGCGTAGTCCGCATAGTCGCGAAAGCGCGGCGGCGGGCCCGAGCGCGGGAACGCGGAGAAGACCATCTGCCGGCTCGATGCGAGACCGGTGGGCTCGCCGCGCCAGAAGGGCGAGCTCGCCGAGAGCGCGAGCAGGGGGCCGAGCTGCGGGAGCAGGCCGTTGACCACCTTGATCGCTTTCTCGGGATCGTCGACGGCCACATGCACGTGCATCCCGAAGATGAGCTCCCGCCGGGCGATGTACTGCATCTGGTCGATCAGCGCCCGGTAGCGGTCCTTCGCCGTGATTCGCTGCCTCTCGAAGAGGCTGAACGGGTGCGTGCCCGCCGAGCCGACCCGTAGGCCCTTTTCGTGCGCGACCTGCGTCACGTACCGGCGGAGCTTCAAGAGCTCGCGGCTCACGTCTCCCGCGGTCCGGCAGACGGGGGTCGTGATCTCGATCACCGATTGCATCAGCTCGGCGTTGATCCGCTCCTCGAGCTCGTGCCCCGAGACCGCGTCCAGCATGGTCTCGATGTGCTGCACGAGATCGAGCGTCTCCCCGTCCAGGAGCTGGTACTCCTCCTCCACTCCGAGGGTGTAGGGGTCGCCCTTGCCGAAAGCGTGGTCGAGAACGCTGCCCTCGTGGACTGCGCCCTTGCCGGTGATCGAAGGCGGGAAGGCCTGCTTGCCCGTCACGGAAGAATCGCGTCCACGTCGATCTCGACCTTCCAGGTGGGGTCGATGAGCGCCGCGACGACTGTCGTGTTCACGGGACGGATGTCGCGGAACACCTCGCCGTGCGCGCGCGAGATGCCGTCGAAGTGGGCCGGGTCGGTGACGTACATCCGCGTCCGCACGACGTTCTCGAACGACGCGCCCGCGCTTTCCAGTGCGCGGCCGATGATCTCGAAGCAAAGGCGGGCCTGTTCGTACGAGTCCTCGGGCGCAGGTGAGCCGTCGGCCTGGATCGGTGCGGTGCCAGCGACGTAGACGTGCTTCCCGACGACGACCGCACGGCAGTAGCCCATGATCGCCTCGTAGGGCGAGTGGCCTGAGATCGCGCGGCGTTCCATCAGGGCTAGTATCGCGCGGCGTGCAGGCCCTCCGCCAGATCGAGAGCTGGCCTGTCTCGTTCGCGGCGGCGGGGGTGGTGACAGGCGACGGCCGGATCGAGACCCGGGGAGACGCGCGACGCCCCGTTCGGCTTGCTTCCGTCTCCAAGCCGGTGAGCGCTCTGTCCGTATTGGTGGCCGCGGAGGAGGGGGTCATCGACCTGGACGAGGATTCCGGACCGTCCGGGTCGACCGTGCGCCATCTGCTCGCGCATGCCTCGGGTCTGCCGTTCGAGGGAAGCGAGCCGATCGCCCCACCGGGCAGGCGCCGGATCTACTCGAACGAGGCCTTCCGCGTGCTCGGAGCTCACGTCGAGAGGTGTGCCGAGATGCCGTTCGCGGACTACGTGCGTGCGGGGGTCTGCGAGCCGCTCGGGATCGCGCTCGACCCGGAAGGCGACCCAGGTTCGGGGATGCACGCCTCGCTCGACGACGTCCTGGCGATCGGCGCCGAGCTCCTCGAGCCGAGACTCGTCGCGCGCGAGACGCTCGACGAGATGACATCGGTGCACTTTCCGGGGCTGCCGGGCGTGCTGCCCGACTACGGTCGTTACGACCCGCTCGACTGGGGACTCGGCGTGCAGCTCAACACGCAGCCGACGACGTGGATGGGTACGAGAACGTCGCCCACGACCTTTGGCCACTTCGGTGGCTCCGGGACGTTCCTCTGGGTCGACCCAGAGGCGCGCGTCGCGTGCGCGGCGTTGACCGACCGCGAGTTCGACGAGTGGGCGAAGGACGCCTGGCCCGCGCTTTCCGATGCGGTCTTGGACGAGCTGGTCACCTCCCGGTGACTGTCACCTGCTTTGCGCGCCCCTCACGGCGTCCTCGTCCTCGGCGAAAAGCGGCCGCAGCAGCTCGTCGAAGGCCGCCTGGTCGCAGCTCGCGACGACGCACGGCGTCATCGCGGTCACCGTGGCGGTTCGCGGCACGTTCATCACGAGCGCGACCTCACCGAAGAACTCCCCCGCTCGCAGGATCCTCCGCTCACCGAGTGACTGCTGCGAGACGCCTGCGACTCCGGAGAGCAGCACGTAGAACCGGTCGCCGGGCTCACCCTCGCGGACGAGCACGGTGCCCGAGCCGACGTCCTCTCGCTGCATGCGGTCGGCGAGCTTCCCGAGTACCTCACCCGAGAGTCCTTCGAAGAGACCGACGCGCGCGAGCTCGGTCACGGATGCGGGAACGTGGCGGGGCGACACGCGGAGTACGGTACCCCGGTGGGCATCCTGGCCGGTTGGCGCTACTGCCCCCGCTGCGCGTCGGAACTGACCGCACGAGACGCTCGCGTCGAGTGCGTGAAATGCGGGTTCGTTCACTACGCCAAGTCGGCACCCGCCGTATCGGCACTCGTCGTCGACGATGCGGGACGCATGCTGCTCGCGCGACGGGCGCACGACCCGGACGCCGGTCTCTGGGACACGCTCGGCGGTTTCCTCGACGAGGGCGAGCATCCGCTCGACGGCCTCCGGCGAGAGTTGCGCGAGGAGACCGGCCTCGAGGTCGAGCCCGGCGAGTACCTCGGGGACCTACCTGGACACGTACGGAGACGATCCGGATGCGACGAGCGTCCTGAACCTCGTCTGGGAAGCGCGCATCGTGTCGGGCGATCCGGCTCCAGCGGACGACGTCTCGGAGCTGCGTTGGTTTCCGAGAGACGCGCCCCCGCCCTCCGAGGAGTGCGCCTTCCACTGGGTCGCGAAGTTCTTGCATTCCGCAAGCTCAGACGGGAGCTGACCCCGGACAAGCGGCGATAAAGCCTCGCCGTACAACCGTCAGAACGAACCGAGTCGTCGCCGCAGCCGAAGGCCGCAGGGCGATTCATTCGCCCGTAGGCCTGGAGCAGCGCGGCCTTGACCCAGCGCAAAGGGAAGAGGGGCACGTGGGGGGAAACCGTAGGTTTTCCCCCACGAAATACCGAAGGGCCGGATACCGGCCCTTCGGTTAGGGGAGGGGAGGGGGAAGCCTCGAAACGTCCTGCAACGTTCTTCTTATCAGGATACGGCTCGCGGCGGTAGTCGGCGCGCCGTATCTACGCGGCCAGACCGAGCGTGCGCTCGAGCGCGGACTTCGGCTGCGCTCCGACGGCGGCTGCGGCGGGCTCGCCGTCCTTGAACAGGATCATCGTCGGAATCGACATGACCCCGTAACGCTGTGAGAGCGCCTGCTCCTCGTCGATGTTCACCTTCACGAGCTTGAGCTCGTCGCCCCGCTCCTCGACGATCTTGTCCAGCACGGGCGCCACTGCGTGGCACGGCCCGCACCATTCGGCCCAGAAGTCCACGAGCACCGGGGTCTCGCTCTTCAGAACCTCCTGCTCGAACGTTGCCTCTGTCACTGCGATCGACATTGAGTCTTGATCCTTTCTCCGTATGAAGAATGCTTACGGTTAAACGCTCAGGAGGTGAAAATCCTTCCTCTGAATCCTTCTCGCGGCCGGCTCATACACTGGAGCGGTGGCGCCCATGTTCCCATCCTTCCCGGACAAGCCCGACCATAACCATCTCGAGCTCGAGATCCTCGAGCTCTGGGAGCGGGAAGGAGCGTTCGAGAAGCTTCGCGAGCTGAACCGCGCCGGGCCGCGCTTCAGCTTCGTCGACGGCCCGATCACGGCCAACAACCCGATGGGAGTCCATCACGCTTGGGGGCGAACGCTCAAGGACGTGTTCCAGCGCTACAAGGCGCTGCGGGGGTTCGATCAGCGCTATCAGAACGGCTTCGACTGCCAGGGACTCTGGGTCGAGGTCGAGGTGGAGCGAGCGCTCGGTCTCAACTCCAAGCGCGAGATCGAGGAGTACGGGCTCGCGGAGTTCGCGGAGCGCTGCAAGGAGCGGGTCGCAGAGTTCTCGGAGGTCATCACCGAGCAGTCCAAACGCCTCGGCATGTGGATGGACTGGGACGCGGACTACTACACCTTCACCGACACGAACATCGAGTACATCTGGCGCTTCCTGAAGACCGTCCACGAGCGGGGGTGGCTCTATCAAGGGCATCGCTCGACCGTCTGGTGCCCACGCTGCGGGACCTCGATCTCCCAGCACGAGATCTTCGCCGGTGAGTACCGGGAGCTCGAGCATCCGTCCCTCTTCGTTCGTTTTCCCCTCAAGGGCCGCGCCGGCGAAGCGCTCTCCGTGTGGACGACGACACCATGGACGCTCCCGGCGAACGTCGCCGCCGCGGTGAACCCGACGGCGGACTACGGCCTCCGGGAAAACGGTGACTGGGTCGCAACGGCTCTCTATCCCGACGAGTCGTTCGTCTCGAGCGCTCTCGGCGGCGAGCTCGTCGGGCTCGAGTACGAAGGGCCGTTCGACCACCTTCCCGCGCAGCAAGGGGTGGTGCATCGGGTGATCCCCTGGGAAGACGTCGCTCTGGACGAGGGCACGGGAATCGTCCACATCGCTCCGGGCGCCGGTGCAGAGGACTTCGAGCTCTCTCGGATCCACGACCTTTCCGTGCTCGCGCCGCTCGACGAGGCCGGGCGGATGCTTCCGGGCTTCGGGTTCGACGGCCTCGCCTCGGACGAGGTCGCCGGGCCGGTCATCGACGATCTTCGCCAGCGGGGTCTCCTGCTCGACGCCGGAACGATCGTCCACCGCTATCCGACGTGCTGGCGTTGCGGGACACCGCTTGTCTTCCGTGTGGTCGACGACTGGTTCATCTCGGCCGAGGAGATCCGGCAGCCGATGCTCGACGCGAACGCCACCGTCGAGTGGACGCCCGCCTTCTACTCGAAGCGCATGGACGACTGGCTGCGCAACATGGGGGACTGGAACATCTCGCGCAAGCGGTACTTCGGTCTCCCGCTGCCGTTCTATCCCTGCGACGACTGCGACACGCTGACCGTGATCGGGTCGCGCGAGGAGCTCGAGGAGCGCGCACTGTCGGGGCTCGACCAGCTCCAGGAGCTGCACCGGCCTTGGATCGACAACGTGGCCGTTGCGTGCTCCGGGTGTGGAAAGGAAGTTCGTCGTGTGCCCGAGGTGGGCGATGCCTGGCTCGACGCGGGAATCGTGCCCCTCGCGACCCTCGGTTGGGAGAACTCCGAGTTCGTGCCTCAGGGATATGCAACCGGTGCAGGCAAGGGTCTGACGACCGCCGATCTTCCCGACCATGCGTACTGGGAGAAGTGGTTTCCCGCCAACTGGGTCTCGGAGATGCGGGAGCAGATCCGGCTCTGGTTCTACTCGATCTCCTTCATGTCCGTGACGATGACCGGCCGCTCGCCCTACGAGCGCGTGCTCACCTACGAGAAGCTGCTCGACGAGACCGGGCGGGAGATGCACCGCTCGTGGGGGAACGCGATCGCGGTCGGCGAAGCCATCGACCGCATGGGCGCGGACGTCATGCGCTGGCAGTACAGCGCACAGCCTCCGAACCAGAACCTGCTCTTCGGCTTCGGCCCGGCCCATGAGATCAAGCGGCGCCTCCTGACGCTCTGGAACTCGGCGAAGTTCCTCACCGACTACGCGAACATCGATGGTTGGCAGCCCGTCTGGGACGATCTCGCCGGTGGGCCGGGTGGGGAGCTGCAGCCGCTCGATCGCTGGCTGGTCGCCCGCACCAACGTCTTCGTCGAGGAGGCGACCGAGTCGTACGAGACCTGGTTGACGGTCAACGTCGTGCGGGCTTTCGACGCGTTCGTCGAGGACGTCTCCAACTGGTACATCCGGCGCTCGCGACGGCGCTTCTGGGACGGTGATGAAGCCGCGTTTCGGACGCTCTGGTACGCCCTCGTCCAGGGGATTCGAGTCGTCTCTCCGGTCATGCCGTTTCTCAGCGATCACCTTTGGCGCGCGCTGACCGCGCCGTGCGGGGACGCGCCGGAGTCGGTCTTCCTCGCGGGCTGGCCGGAGGTACCCGAGCTCGACGAGACTCTCGTCGCCGAAGTTGCGGAGCTACGCCGCGTCGTCGAGCTCGGCCGCCAGGCGCGCTCGGCCTCGGGCATCGGCCTGCGCCAGCCCCTGCGGGCCCTCGTCGTGGAAGGTGCGCCGCTCGCGGAGCGCCACTCGGAGGAGCTGGTCGAGGAGCTTCGGGTGAAGGAGGTCGTGTTCGGATCGGTCGAGGCGAGCGAGCTCCGCGTGAAGCCCAACCTTCGTCTGCTCGGGCCGAAGCTCGGCGCCCAGCTGGTGTCGGTGCGCAAGGCGCTCGAGGCGGGCGAGTTCGAGGAGCTCCCCGGTGGCGGCTTCCGCGCGGCGGGTCACGATCTGAGCACGGAGGAAGTGCTCGTCGAGCGGCATGGCAAGGAGGGCTGGTCGGTCGCGGCTTCCGACGGTGTGACGGTGGCTCTCGACTCGAGGCTCGACGACGAGCTCGAGCGCGAAGGCCGCGTGTACGACCTCATCCATCGGGTCAACTCGATGCGCAAGGAGGCGGGGCTCGAGCTGACCGATCGCATCGCGCTCACGCTCCCCGAGACGGAGCGGGAGTTGCTCGCGCACGAGGACTGGATCGCGCGCGAGACGCTCGCGCTGTCGGTTCAAGCTGCCGGTTCGGAGCTTGCGTTCGAGAAGACTCAGTCGCCCGCGACGTAGAAGACCCAGGCCCCATCCGGGTCGATCCCCGCACGCCAGCCCAGGTAGCCGGTGCCTTCGACGAAGAGCGTGTCGAGCGGTCCGAGCGGCTCGAGCAGCTCCCGCTCGTGCGCGGTGATCTCGTCCCGCTCGGCGATGTCGTAGGCGAACGGCCAGACGTAGATCCCACGAGAGAGCGTGTACGGCATGCGGAGGACCTTCGCCAGGGTCTCGAGTGGGCGCTCCACAGACGTGCGCTCGAGCTCTTGCCAGTGTGCGATGGGCCCGCCTTCGACCGGGTCGCCGAACGTGTACTCGAACCCGGTCGCCGGAACGAGCGGTCGCAGCGCCTCGTAGTCGCCGGACTCGGCAGCGCCGAGCAGCGCGGCACGCGTCTCCTCGACGGCCGCCGGCAGACCTGTCTCCGCGGGGTCCGCCGTCGTGGTGGTCGTCTCGGTCGTGGCAGTTGTCTCCGTGATGGTGACCGCTTCCTCGGTCTCACGTGCGGCGAACCAGCCGCCGACCACACCTGCGGCGAGTACCGCTATGGCACCCGCGATGAGGATGGCGCGCATCACCCCTGCGATGCGAGCTCGAGCTCCCGCCGGAGCTCCACCGGAAGGCGGAAGGTGACGTCCTCGTCGACGAGCCGATACGCCTCGATGTCCGTGACTCCGCGCGCCCGGAACCAGTCGCAGACGCGGTTCACGAGCTTCTCGGGCGCCGACGCTCCCGACGTGATCCCGACGGTCTCGACGCCGTCGAGCCACTCGGAGTCGATCTCGCTCTCGTCGTCGATGAGGTAAGCCGGAGTTCCAAGGGCGCGCGCAGTCTCGACGAGGCGGTTCGAGTTGGAGGAGTTCGCAGAGCCGATCACGAGGAGCAGGTCGATCTCGGGCAACATCTCCTTCACCGCCCACTGACGGTTGGAGGTGGCGTAGCAGATGTCCTCCTTGCGCGGCGCGCGGATGTCGGGGAAGCGGCGGCGCAGGACCTTGATGATCTCGCCCGTCTCGTCGACGGAGAGCGTGGTCTGCGTGACGTACGCGGGCTTCGCGCCCGGAGGGAGGTCGAGAGCCTCCGCCTCCTCGACGGTCTGCACGAGGACGGTGGCGTCCGGTGCTTCGCCGGTCGTTCCGACGACCTCCTCGTGGCCGGCGTGGCCGATGAGGACGATTGTGTAGCCCTCCGCGGCGTAGCGTCGAGCCTGCACGTGTACCTTCGTCACCAGTGGGCAGGTCGCGTCGATGACGTTGTGTGCGAGCCGGGTCGAGTTCGCGTGCACGGTCGGGGCGACCCCGTGCGCGGAGAAGACGACGGTGGCGCCCTCGGGCGCCTCGGTCTCCTCCTCGACGAAGATCGCGCCGCGCGCCTCGAGATCGCGCACGACGTGGATGTTGTGCACGATCTGCTTGCGCACGTAGACGGGAGCGCCGTAGTGGTCGAGCGCCTGCTCGACGGTCTCCACGGCGCGCTCGACTCCTGCGCAGTAGCCGCGCGGCGAGGCGAGGAGGACACGTTTCACCATCGGTCACAGGCTACCGAGGCAGGCCCAGTGACAGTCTGTTACTCGCAGGTCAGCGGGCCGTCTGGGCGAGGAGGATGCCCGTCAGCACGACGGCGCCGCCGATGAGCTGCGGGGTCGCGAGCGTCTCGTCCAGCCACGCCCAGGCGACGAGGGTCGCGACGACGGGCTCCAGCGTGAGCGTGATGCCGACGCGTGTCGCCTCGAGATGGCGCAGGGCGGCGATCGAGAGCCCGAACGACGCGATCGTGCCGACCAGGATCGTGAAGAGGGCGAGCGCCCAGACCGGCGCAGACAGGTGATCGAGGTTGCCCTGCAACGAGATCTCCTCGGAGAGCTCTTCGGTCGGGAACTCCCACCACGGTTGGACGACGGCCCACATGAGGGACGCGAACAGGAGCGCGAAGCAGAGGACGCCCAGGGGTTCTCGGTGCTCGACCGCGCGCTCGCCCGCGAGGAGGTACGTCGCCAGCGCGATCGCCGCGCCCGACGCAGGCGACGACCCCGACGGTGTCGAGCGTCCAGCCGAGCCAGAACTCGGAGACGAGGGCCAGGCCGACGAGCGTCAGCGCCAATGCCGCCCACACTCGAGGCCGCACCTCCGCGTGCCACACGAGCCGCGCCCAGAGCGCGACGAGGACGATGCCCGAGAACTGGATCAAGAGCGCGATACCGATCGGCAGCCGCTCGATCGCGACGAAGTACAGCCACTGGACGACAGCGAACGAGAAGATCCCGTAGAACGCGAGGAACGGCAGATCGCGCTTGGAAATGCGGAGCTTGTCGCGCGCCAGGACGGCGAGCCCGAGCGCGAGCCCGACGAACGCCCCGGTCGTTCGAAGCTGCGTGTAGTCGACCGCGGTCAGCTCGCTTCCCGTCAGCGCCACCTTCGAGACGGTCCCGTTCACGGCGAAGAGGACCGCCGCGACGAGCGCCATCGAGTACCCGAGCCCGGCGCGGCGGTCGTACTGGGTCGCGCCGGGAAAGGGAAGCGGGGCATCGACCATGGGCCGGCAGGCTATCCGCCTAGACTGTGCGCATCGGGGTGTAGCTCAGCCTGGTAGAGCGCTGCGTTTGGGACGCAGAGGTCGCGGGTTCAGATCCCGCCGCCCCGACTCGTGAGACACGCAGCAGTCGCGGCCGTCGTGGTCGGGTTCGTCCTCGCTGTCGCTCCCGCGGGCGGAGCAGAAGCTCCGAGTAACAGACTGTTACAAGGCGAGCTCGGCTTCCGCGGGACGATCTCGCGGATCGATGCCGCTCAGGCGAAGCGGATGACCGGTGTCTCCTGGCGCCCAGGCTGTCCCGTCGCGCTGCGCGACCTTCGCGTCCTCACGTTCTCGCACTGGGGCTTCGATCGGAAGGTGCGAACAGGTCGCCTGATCGTGCACGAGGACGTCGCTCGCCCGGTTCTCGGCGCCTTCAGGCAGCTCTACGCGGAGCGGTTTCTCGTTCGCAAGGTCGTTCCCGTCGACGCATATGGCGCCAGCGACTTTCGCTCGATCGAGGCCGACAACACGTCGGCGTTCAACTGCCGGTTCGTCGACGGGACGCGACGTTGGTCGGAGCACGCGTACGGCCGCGCGATCGACATCAATCCGATCGAGAACCCGTATGTCTCGGGCGGGAGCACGTCACATCGCTCGAGCATTCCGTACCTCGACCGCGGGCGACGCCGGCCGGGAATGGCGTACGAGGGCGGGGCCCTCGTACGCGCATTCGACGAGATCGGTTGGGGCTGGGGCGGCCGCTGGACGTCCGTGCAGGACTACCAGCACTTCTCTGCGAGCGGGAGCTAGCTCTACGGCTGGCGTACGTCCTCTCGCGTCGCCGTTTGCGGCTCGTCCGCTCGTGCGGTCTCGAACTCGGGATCGGGTGTCGGAGCATCTCGCAGGCAGATGAATGCCCAGATCGCGGCGCCGAGGACTCCGCCCGCGAGCGGGCCGACGATGTAGATCCAGACGTCACCCCACTCCTGGTTGTAGAGGACGGGATCGAGCGAGCGTGCCGGGTTGAACGATCCGCCCGACGCGGGGCCGACCACGGTGGCCGCGGTGAAGATGAACAGGCCGATCAGGAACGGCGCCATGACGCCGTTCCAGGCCGCCCGCTCGTCGGTCGCGACCGTGAGGATCACCATGACGAAGAGCGCGGTGGCGATGATCTCGAGCACAAGTGCAGCCCAGTCGTCGATCCCGCTTCCAGGCGCCGTCTGCAGCGAGTCGGTCACGGTCGACGAGTAGACGATCGCCATGACGAGCACGGCCCCGAAACCACCCACGAGCTGGGCGATCCAGTACGGGACGACATCGCGCGCGGGGAATCTCCCGGCAACCATGGCTCCGAGCGTGACCGCGGGATTGAAGTGCCCGCCGGAGAGATGTCCGAAGGCCGTGATCGCGAGCGCGAGCCCGAAACCGAAGCCTGCCGCGATGCCAAGGGGTGTGATCGCGCCGGCGCCGATGTCGACCAGAACGGCGATGCCGCTGAAACCGAGGAAGAAGAAGAGGAACGTTCCGAGCGCTTCTGCGCCGAGCCGCACGCTGAGCGGCTGATCCATGTCACACCTCCGTGGCGGGTCTGAGAGCGAGTCGCCGCAGCATAAGCGCCCTACTGCCGCCGAGTCTGTGGTGTGAGAGCGGGCGACCGGGCTCGAACCGGTGACATTCAGCTTGGAAGGCTGACGCTCTACCAACTGAGCTACGCCCGCGCCCGGCTAGCGTAGCGCCGTGGACCCGTACCGGTGGTCGTGGAACCCGGAGGCCCTGCTCCTCGTCCCGCTCATGACGGCCCTCTACGTCCTCGCGCTCCGCAGCTTCCCCACGCCGCGCTGGCGGATCGCCTGCTTCGGCACTGCCATGATCCTCCTCCTCGTCGTCACGATCACGCCGCTCGAGACGATCGCGATGAACTACCTGCTCGTGATCCACCTCCTGCAGAACGTCGTTCTCGCGGAGTGGGCGCCGCTGCTCGTCGTCCTCGGCGTCCCGCCGGCGCTCGCGGCGACGCTCACACGACCCCCGCTCTTCCGGATGCTCACGCACCCGGCGGTCGCGCTCCCGCTCTGGCTCGCGAACTACATGCTCTGGCACCTGCCCTGGCTCTACGACACGGCGCTCGAGCATCCGCACACGCTTCTCCACCTCGAGCACGCCTTGTACTTCACGACCGGGGTGGCCATGTGGTGGAGCGTCGTCCAGGACGCGCCGCACCGACTCGGCACGGGCGCCCGCGCAGGAGTCGTCTTCGCCGCCTTCGTCCTCGGGAGCCCGATCGGACTCGTCCTCGCACTCGTCCCCGACGCCGTCTACGACTTCTACGTCGACGCGCCGGAGCGACTCTGGGGGCTCTCCGCGCTCGAGGATCAGCAGCTCGCGGGGATCCTGATGTCGTTCGAGCAGGCGGTGGTCTTCTTCGCGGTCTTCACCGTGCTCTTTCTCCGCTTCCTCTCGGAGGAGGAACGCCGCGAGGACCTCGACCGGCTCGAGACTCCCTAGACTCGTCGCGATGCGCCGGGCTCTCGTCGTCACCGCCCTCGGGCTCTTGGCCGTCGCGGTCGTGGGCGCCGAAGCCCAGGTCTCGGCGTTTCGCCATGGCGTCGCCGCCGGAGAGGTCACCTCGACTTCGGCGATCCTCTGGACGCGAGCCCCCGCGGCCGGAAACGTTCGGCTCGTAGTCCGGCTCGGGTCGGAGGTCGTCGCCGCGAGAGTTCTCCAAGCAACCTCCGCGAGCGACCTGACGGTCCAGTCGCGCATCACCGGCCTGCGGCCGGGTCGTCGCTACACGTATCTCTTCACGCGCGGTCGTCGAGTCAGCGAGACGGGCGCTTTCACGACCGCCCCGGGGCCAACGGCGAACCGCCGAATCCGCTTCGCGATCACCGGCGACGCGGACGCGACCCCGACCGAGAGCGGTGGCCTCGCGTTCAACCGCTTCCAGATCTACGCGCGGATGGCGGCCGAGCGGAACGACTTCAACATCAACCTCGGAGACACGATCTACTCGGACAGTGGAGTTGGCGCGAGGCCCGCGGCCAAGACCGCCGCCGAGAAGTGGGCGAAGTACAAGCTCGGGCTGGCGCTTCCCGCTCTTCGGACGCTGCGCGCGTCCGCCGGCCTGTACAGCCATTGGGACGACCACGAGTTCGTCAACGACTTCTCTCGCGCCGAGCACGGAGACACGCTCTACGCGGCTGGCGTCAAGGCGTTCCGCGACTACTCGCCGGTGGCGTACAGCGGCGGGCTCGGTCTCTATCGCAGCGTCCGCTGGGGAAAGCACCTCGAGCTCTTCTTCCTCGACGAGCGCTCGTTTCGCAGCGCGAAGGTGACCCAGGCGTGTGGCAACGACCTCGCGCCTACTGCCCCACAGGTGGTGCGAAACGCCTTCGCGAGCCTCGCGCCCGGTCTCAGGAACCCCGTGCCACCTGCGTGCCTGGCCGCGCTCGCAGATCCCGCTCGCACGATGCTCGGCGCACGTCAGTACGCCGCGTTCACGAGCGCGATCGGGGCCTCGACCGCTACGTGGAAGGTCATCGTGAACGAGGTTCCGATCCAGCAGTACTACGCGCTGCCCTACGACCGCTGGGAGGGGTACGCCGCCGAACGCGACCGACTGCTGCTCTACCTGCGGGCGAACGTGAAGAACGCCGTCTTTCTGGCCACCGACACGCACGGCAACCTGATCAACGAGGTGCGGTTCCGCACGCTCGGCGTGGCGCCCGAGAGCTCGGGTATGTGGGAGGTCGTAACCGGGCCGGTCGCGACGAACACGTTCGCGAAGGAGATCGACCGCTTCCTCGGTCAGCCGGGAAGCGGGACCGCGATCGGAGCGCTCTTCTTCAAGCCGCCGCCGCCGACCGGGCTCGGCATGCGCTGCGCGGCGCTGGACACCTACAGCTACTCGCAGGTGACCGTCACCGCGCGCACGTTGACCGTTGCTCCGCGCGACGTGAGAGGCAACCCGGTTCGTGAAGCAACCGGAGTCGCCTGCCCACCCCTCGTCCTCACCGCGCGCTGAGGCTTGCTAGATCTGGCGCGGCCCGTCGGGCGCCCGCGAGATTCCCCCGACCATCTCGCCGACGTCTTTCTCCTTGGCCTCGAGCGCGACGTCGGCCTGCGCGACGATTCCGACGAGCCGGTTCTCGTCGTCCACGACCGGCAAGCGCCGCACCTGGTGCGTCGCCATGAGCTCCAGCGCATTCGAGAGATCGTCGTCCGGCCCGACGGTCACGACCTCGCGCGAGAAGATCTCCCTGACGGGCATCCCGTCCGGATTCTTCCCCTTCGCGACCGCGCGGATCACGATGTCGCGATCCGTGATCATGCCGCTCAGGTGCTCGCCGTCGAGGACGGGAACTGCGCCTATGTCCTCGGACTCCATGACCTCGGCCACCTGCTTGAGCGTCGTTTCCGGCGTGACGCAACGCGGACGCGCTGTCATCACCTCACTGATCTTGGTTCCCATTGCTGCCTCCTTCGATTGAGAGACGCGAGTGCGTCGACCCGTAGCGCTTACCCCGAGTCGCGCAGGCTCGACACACGCCCCGTCTCCCGCAGGCTTGCCGACTACCCTTTGCACGTACGCGCCCGTAGCTCAGTGGACAGAGCGGCGGACTTCTAATCCGCGGGTCGCAGGTTCGAATCCTGCCGGGCGCATCGAAATCCCTGCAAATTGGCCAATTCCGGCGAGCTCTTCACGCCTTGACGACCTTTACCGGCGCCTACAGCGGCTTTCTTATACGAGATCGCGCCGTTTCTTATCTAGGGCCAGCGCATTACGGAAAGAACGGGCTGATCCTCTGCGCCTTCGCGGATCGACAACGGGGAGAGACCGCGCTCAGCACCCGTGACACGAGCGTTTCTAGTGAACACGCTCGAACCTGGCTTTTCATAGGGTGAGTTACGTGGGCGTGCTCTCCGGGCTCAGGGTCATTGAGTTCTCGGCCTTTATCGCCGCTCCGCTCGCGAGCGCAACTCTCGCGTCGCTCGGCGCGGACGTAATCCGCGTCGAGCAGTTGGGCGGCGGTATCGATGCCGGACGTTGGCCCCTGCACGAAGGACGTAGCCTTTATCGTGCCGGGCTGGACCGAGGGAAGCATTCGGTCTCCTTCGACCTGCGCACGTCGCGAGGTCGCGAGCTCGCCGCGGCACTCGTGACGGCCCCCGGCGAGCACGCAGGCATCTTCATTACCAACCTTGGTGGGACGGGGTGGGCCTCCTACGAGCGGCTCGCCGCTGTGCGGCGCGATCTGATCATGATTCTGCTCAGCGGGACGCCCAGCGGGCGCCCAGCAGTCGACTACACGGTGAACGCCGGCGTGGGATTCCCACTCATCACCGGCCCGGCGGAGTCCGATCGGCCCACCAACCACGTGCTGCCTGCCTGGGATGTGAGCGCCGGGCTGCTTATTGCAGTTGGGATTCTCGCGGCAGAGCGCCATCGTCGTCTGACCGGCGAAGGCCAACTCGTTGACTTGGCGCTATCCGACGTCGCACTCGAGATAGCCGACCGCCTCGGTTTTCTTGCCGAAGCGTCGCTTGTCGAGACGGCTCGACCCCGACTCGGCAACGATCTCTTCGGCAGCTACGGTCGTGACTTCCGCTCGAGCGACGGCCGGGACGCAATCGTCGTTGCCCTGACGCCTCGCCAATGGGCGAGCCTCGGCAAGGCAACCGGCCTCACAGACGCTTTCGGCGCGATTGAGGCCCGACACGGCGTCGATCTGCGTGACGAAGGTGCGCGCTTCACCTACCGCCACGAAATCTCGGCGCTGCTCGAGCCATGGTTCGGGCAGCGAACGCTGGACGAAGCCGCCGCACTCCTCGACGCACACGGTGTGGTATGGGGGCCGTACCGCACGTTCAAAGAACTGGTCCGTGATGAGCCGCGCGGCGCTGCGCCTCCAGCAGGCCCGTTACGGTTCTCGGCAGCCGAGCCCGAGCCGTCGCGCCCGGGGGTCGAGATCGGCGCCGATACCGAGAGTATCCTGCGCGAAGTCCTCGGGATCGAGTCGGAAGAGCTCGACTTGCTCCGCTCGGACCATGTCATCAACGGAGCAGGGCATCGCGTTCCAGTCGATCCGGGGGCGCCGTAACAACGGCTCAGGCGTCTAGCTAGCAAAGGGAGATCAAATGGTGATGGAGGGCGACCGCGAGGAAGACAGTGCGAAGCAGGTGAAGCTCGGCTCGTGGCTCGAATGGGTGCGTCAGGGGCTGCTGTTCACGGAGGCCGTCCGCGGTGGACCTCTCGTCTGGCCGGCTGGCAGCAGCCATCTACACGGAGATCCGCTAGGTCCCATTCGACATGCGCACGACGAGGCGGCCGAGTATTACTTCATCCTGACCGGCGCTTGCCGGGTCGAGGTCGGCGGAGAGGAGCGCGTCGTTTCCGGAGGGGATCTCGTATACATCCCGGCCAACGCTCCGCACAACCTTCTCGGCGAGGTGGGCGAGGCGGACATGTGGGCGTTCATCCTCGTCGCTCCGAATCTCGCGCACAACAAGTGGCGACTCGGCGACTTTCTCGCCGGGAGCGAGGGCCTGAGAATGACGGTTTCGCGCCCACTTGACGGCGACGATCAGGCCCGGTCACATCCATTCCCAGCCGAGACTCTGCGCATCGCTGCCGGAGTGCCCCACCTGCGGCGAGCGGAGGAAGGCGAGTTCGTCGGCCTCGTCACAGAGGGCACGGCTCACGTGCGAACGGGGCACATGGCAGGGAATCTAGGGCCTGGTAGCTACTTCCACGTGCGTCGCGATTTGGATCTCGAGGTGGCTGCGCTCACGACTGCTACCTCGCTTCTTCTGTTCGAGTGTCGGTTCGCGAACTTCGAGGGCGCGCCGCTCGCGGACGGAAACACCGTATGAGTCATCTCGAACACAGATAGGTTGTCCGAGAACTCCGAAAAATCCGTGCGTGTTGTCTTCGCGGAAACGAACGGGACGCGGTGGTCCGCTGAAAGAACGAACAACCGCCGACCGATTTTGACGCATCTCTGAATCAGGCGCGGAGGCCCGAGAACTCGAGAGTCAGGCTCGATCGAGTCCGGCAGCGCGCCCTCGCGCCGCGACCTGCTCGGCCATCTTCCGAGAAGCCTCGTCGATCATCTCCCCTTCGAACATGACTGCTCCGAGACGTCCTCCCTCGGCTTGCACCAAGGCGTCGAGAATCCGCTCGGCCCGGTTGTACTCGACCTCCGTGGGCGAATAGATCCTGTTGCAGGGCTCGATCTGGTCGGGGTGCAACGCCCACTTTCCATCGAAGCCAAGGTGTCTTGACCTCCGAGCGACTTCTTCGAATCCGTCCAGATCACGTATCTGGGCGTACGGCCCGTCGATCGCCTGAAGCCCGAACGCCCGCGCGGTGACCACGACGCGGAACAGCACGTAGTGCCATTGATCAGCCGGATAGTCGGCATCAATGGCCCCCACCGAGAGTTGAGGAATGCCCGTCGACGCCGCAAAGTCGCCCGGTCCGAAGATAAGTGTCTCGACTCTCGGAGATGCGGTCGCGATCCTCTCGACCTCGACCAATCCTCGGGGCGACTCGATCTGGACCTCGATGCCGATCGGGTGATCGAGTCCCAATTCCGCTTCGAGCTGGGACAGAACATGGTCCACAGCATGGACGTGCGATGGGCTCTCGACCTTGGGGAGCATGACGCAGTCGAGGACCTCGCCCGCCCGCTCGACTACGTAGACGAGATCACGCACCCACCACCGCGTCATCACGCCGTTGATGCGCACTACGCGGGTCCTCGCGAGCCAGGGCTCGGCGAGGAGCGTCTCGACGACGTTCTGCCGGGTCTTGTCGTTCTTCTCCGGTAGAGCGACCGAGTCCTCCAGATCGAGGAACACCTCATCCGCGGGAAGGGTCGGCGCCTTGGCGAGCATCTTGGCGCTCGACCCCGGTACGGAGAGGCACGACCGCCGTAGTCGGGGTACGTTCATCGGGGAGGGCCTACCGGGACGAGGAAGCTCCGACGGAACTCGCACACAACCACGCCATTCTGGTTGCGGCCGCGAGTGTCGATCGTGACGATTCCTGCTTCCGGCCGGCTCTCAGAGAGTCGCTTGGCGACAATCGTGCTCTCGCCTGACAGGGTGTCGCCATGGAAGACAGGCGAGAGATGCTGCAGCGATTCCGTTCCGAGCGCGGCGATCGCCTTCCCGGAGGTGTCGGGGACAGAGATCCCGACGAGAAGGGAGTAAATCAATGTCCCGACGACCATGTTTCCGCCGATCTCCATCTCGGCGACCGCGTATTGCGAATCAGTGTGCAACGGACTGACCGCACGCGTCAGCAAACAGAAGAGATGGTTCTCAGCCTCCGTGATCGTGTGACCCGGCCAGTGGCGGTAGAGATCGCCGACTTCGAACTCATCGAAGTACCGGCCAAAACGGTCTTCCCGTGCGTCGAACTGCCGCGTCACCGCACCACACATGAGGTAGCCGACACGAATTCCACTCTACTACCGTGGGAGTATAGGTTCAAGATCGTCTTCGACGCTTACGCTTTACCGGCGCCTCGAAAGGCTGGATTGGGCTTTCGCGCCCCGTGCGGCCAAGTGTCAGCGCTCGGACGTCTTTGTCGGCATGCAGCCAACGGTCCCACTCCCCGTAGCCAGTCATCGTCTTCGCGTGTTGCAGGATCAGGTCGTGCCGCAGATACTCCTCGGCAACGAGGCACAACACCGGGTTTTCAGTGTGAATGGCGCTGGCCTTGCCATTGTCCGGGAAATGCGCGATCAGAGCGTTGCGTCCATCGGCAACCAAGGTGAGCATATGGCCCGCAATTCGAGAAGCGACCGTGCCCTGATAGCTGTGCCGAAGCCACGACCCGACAGGGAGATCGAGCTCTCCGTAGATCATCGCAAAGACTCGGACACCGCGGACGTCGGCCGCGACAAGGTCGTCGCGTACCTTGCCGATGCTCTCGTCCCATCCTGAGATGAGGACCTCGGTCGACGCACCGTCGAGAATCGCCTTGGCATGCTCGGTAATAGCCTCCGTGCTCGCTATCTGGACGATGTCAGGCACCGCCTGCTGGTCAGCAAGCGATGGAAGGGTCTTGTCGAGGTAGTCGATGGCACGACCGTATTGTGAGCGGAAGCGCTCTACAAGCTTTTCTGGCGCGATAGCGAAATACTCAGCACCATTGCGACGCACAATCTGATTGACGATTCCCCGAGCGACGAGTTTGTCCAACGCCCAATACACCTTCGAGGACGGGACGTTTGACGTCCGGCTCAGCTCGTTGCCGTTCTGTGTGCCGTGAGCGAGAAGTCCTAGGTAGACCCGCGACTCATAGAGCGACAGGCCCAATTCGCGAAGGCTCGCGATTGCAGTCTCATCCACGAGCTAGGATGCCGACGCTCGAAGAAGGGGCAGAGTAGCGATGGAATTTCTCGTACAGATCCAGGTCACGCTCCCTGCGGAGCTCTCGAGTGCAGGCCGACAGGAGCTGATGGAACGCGAACAGGTGCGCGGCCGAGAGCTGATGAACGAAGGGGTCATCCGACGAATATGGCGGATTCCGGGACGGACGGCAAACGTCGGCATCTGGGACGCAGCGAACCCTACGGCATTGCACGAGGCCCTGAGCTCGCTCCCGATGTTCCCGTATATCGACGCCAAGGTAACGCCGCTGGCAACGCACCCACTCGAGGCGTAGTCCTTCGAGCCGACGGTGATCTCAACCAGCACGCGCCTAACTGAGGAGTTGCGTGCGCGTCGGGTAGTTGAGGGGAACGCCCCCGACGCTTGCCTTGATCTTCGTCAAGTGCCATCGCCCGAGGTTCGGAACGATGATCACGTCTCGGTCGGCACCCGTGAACACCACGTTGGTGGGAGCGGCGAGGACGGTCCCGCGCGGATCCTCGGCGAACACCGTCAGACCGTCGGTGGGATGCCATCGGAAGATCGTGTCCGGTCTGTAGCAAGCGATGTAGAACGAGCCGTCCTCGGCGAGCGCAACCCCGTCGGGCACCGACTCGGCCATGTCACACAGCATCTGCCGGCGTCCGGCCGATCCATCCGCTTTGATCGGAATCTCAACCAGAGCACCGGGAAAGCTCTCGACGACATAGAGTCGCGAGCAATCAGGCGAGAGTGCCAAGCCGTTGGGGAAGTTGCAGCTCTCGCGGCTCCACAATTCGGGTTTCCCGCCGGGGCGGATCCGCCAGATTGTGCCGTTCGATGCGCCCCACGCTCCCGAGTCGGTGATGAAGTAGTTTCCCTGCGCGTCGAATGCGCCCCAGTTCGGGACATCGAAGCCTTCCGCCCAGAGCTCCTTGCTGGAAACGCGGGAATCTATTCGCCACACGCACTTGAACACGAGGTCGATCGCGTAGATTCGGCTTTCCCCGTCAGCGGCGAGCCCGAGGAGGAAGCCATCCGTGCGGAGCAGCTCGACGACCGTCCCATCGCCGCCGACTCGGTACAGCTGTCCCGCCTCGCCGCCGACGTACAGGTTCCCGTCCGGCGCCAGGCAGATGCCCTCGGAGTGATCGAGCCCCGAGGCGAACTCCTCCATGTCATCGAGCGCTACAGCTGTGGGAACAGCCACTCGGGATCCCTTCCTCTCCTGGACGAGCAAGCGCGTTGAGACTACTACCCAGGTTGTAGCTGGTCAACGCGGGGCGGGCGAGTGGCCACTCCGCATTGGCACGCGCATTACGGCGTCGCGCAGCGAGGTTATTGACGAGGCGACTACTCAGGTAGTACGGTCGACCCTGTGCGCATCGAGGTCAAAATGCCCAACCTCAGCTACGACTCGGAATCGGGGAAGATCGTTTCGTGGCTCAAGAACATCGGCGACTCCGTCGCTCGGGGCGAGCCGATCGCCGAAGTAGAGACGGACAAGGCAACCGTGGAGATGGAGTCGATGCAAAACGGTGTCCTCGTGGAGATCGTTGCCGTCGAGGGAGCGGAGGTCCCTATCGGCGAAGTGATCGCATATCTCGAAACGCGCGAATGAGCGTGGAGGACGTCTCGGACACTGGCCGTCCGGTCGAGTTTTCCCGCGCTCGACAGGCCGTTGCCCGCCGGATGGTCGATAGCAAGCGAGACGCGCCGCACTTCTACGCCTCGACTGAGCTCGAGATGGATGCGGCCGTCGACCATGTGGAGAAGCTGAGCGCGAGTGCGGAGGGTGGCCGGGTGACCATCACGGCCATCTTGATTCGTGCTTGCGCAGTGGCTCTTCGGGAGCACGCGCGGTTGAATGCCGTCTGGGGCGCGGATGGCCTGAGACTTTCCACGGAGATCAACATTGGGGTGGCAATCGCACTTGACGACGCGCTCGTGGCGCCGGCGGTACTCGACTGCGAGCGCCTCGGTATTCCAGAAATTGCCGCCGCGCTCCAGGACCTCGTCGAGCGGGCGCGCCACGGGAAGCTGCGCGGACGAGAGATGACGGACGGCACGTTCACTCTCAGCAACCTGGGCATGTTCGAGGTCTCTCAGTTCACGCCAATCGTGACTCCTCCGCAGGTGGCGATTCTCGGAGCGGGCAGGATTAGCAGCCTGCCGAGATTCACCGACGGCGCGGTCGTTGCCCGCCAGTTGATGACCGTCACCGTCAGCGCCGACCACCGGGCCGTTGACGGCGTCGATGTCGCTCGATTCCTCGGAACGCTGAAGACCAGGATCCAAGATCCCGGCGGCCTCGATGACTGAAGCTCGGATCGCGAGGATCCAGGCGGCAACGATTCGCGCTCCGCTGCCGGAAGTGATCCGCTTCGGCCCGTGGGTGATGAAGCACCGCGAGTTTGCCCTGTGCCGGGCAGAGGCTACGACCGGGACCGTCGGTCATGCATTCGTGTATACGCGCGACGGGCCGATTGCCGCGTTCGTCGACCGAAACATCGCACCCATGTACTTAGGCGAGTCGCTCGGCGATCCGACAGAGATGCATTGGCGCGCAGCATGGTCGAACAACGCGATCCTCGCGTCGGGTCTTGGACTTCGCGCGCTTTCACTCGTGGATCTCGCGGTCTGGGATCTCGCTGCACGGCTCAAAGAGACTTCGGTCACTCGCCTCCTCGGCGGAGAGCCTCAGGCGCTGCCAGCGACCGCGATCATCGGCTACCCCCCAACACTGACCGCCGATCAGGTTCGCGAGCAGGTCGAACGCTTGCTCGAGGATGGGTGGCGGCGGTTCAAGCAGCCGATCGCGGCGACGCAGGAAGCTACACGCCAACGGCTTCAGGCCGCGCGCGCAGCGATGGGACCCGACTGCTGGCTCGGGATGGACTGCAACTGGGTCTTCAAAACGGCGAAGGAGGCGATCGAGTTCGCCAAGACGATCAGGCAATTCGACCTCGATTGGATCGAGGACGTCGTTCCGCCCGGGGACGCAACCCTCGTGGCAGCGATTCGCGCAGGCGCCGGGGTGCCTATCGCTATGGGGGATGAGCAGGGTGGCTCGTACCACCCCGAATCACTGCTCGCCCACGAGGCGGTCGATGTCGTCCGCGTCGACATGACCACGAATGGTGGGTTGACGCGGCTTAGAGACATCCTCGGTCGCATCGAGGCAAAGGGCGTTCGCTGGGCACCGCACATGTTCGGCCACGTGCACTCGCAGGTCCTTGCCGGGCTTGGCTATACAAACGCACCGATCGAGTGGGGGGTCGTCGGAAGCGGCGTTGATCAATTTGCGGACTCCCTCCGTCAGCCCGTCATCCGCGATGGGCTCATGGAGCCGCTGCCCGAGCTGCCGGGGTTCGGCCCCCTGGTCGACCCCGAGTGGGCCGGGGCGCAAATCGTCGACGATCCGGATGGAATCTTGAAGATGGAATGGCCAACAAGTGAGGGGTGAGTCCATGGTGGGTGAGAAGCGAATCCGCTGGTACGAGCAGATGCTCGAGATCAGGCTGTTCGAGGAGAAGGTGCAAGAACTGTTCATGGAGGGACTCGTCGAGGGCACCACGCACCTCTGCCAGGGGCAGGAGGCGGTGCCCGTCGGCGCAGTGTCGGCTATGCGCGAGGACGACTACATGACGATCACGTATCGAGGGCACGGCCATGCGCTCGCACGGGGCATCCCGATGGAGGCCTGCTTCGCAGAGATGATGGGCCGCACGACCGGATGCTGCAAGGGAGTCGGCGGCTCGATGCACTTGACAGACGTCTCGAAGGGCCTACTCGGGGCCTTCGCGATCGTCGGTGCCGGCCTACCGGTGGCCGTGGGCGCCGCCCATTCCGCGCGCCTCCAGGGCCGGGACAGCGTTGCATTGACGTTCTTCGGGGACGGTGCGACGAACATCGGGACATTTCACGAGGCGCTCAACCTGGCCGGCGTCTGGAAGGTGCCGACGATCTTCATCATCGAGAACAACCTCTACGGCGAATACACGCCAATGCGAGAGACGACGCCGCTCGACGATCTCGCCGACCGCGCCAAGGCCTACGCGATTCCCGGCGTCATCGTGGATGGACAGGACGTCGAGGCGGTTCATAGCGCTACCAGCGAGGCGGTCGCCCGAGCGCGCGCTGGCGATGGTCCGTCTCTTCTCGAGATGAAGACGTACCGTTACCGCGGCCATTCGCACATCGGATCCCGCGCGCTATAGGCCCGAGGGCGAGCTGGATGCATGGAAGGAGCGGGATCCCTTGACGATTCTCGGCGAGCGTCTGGCCGACGACGGCCATCTCGCGGAGTCCGACCAGGCAGCGCTACGGGAGACCACGCAGCGCACCATTGACGAAATCGCAGACCGTGCGAAGACCGCACCGTTCCCGACGCTCGAGGAGACGCGCAACTATGTCTATGCAGTCTGAGACCGAAGTGCCGACCGCCGCTCCCGCAGGCGCCGTCGAAATGTCCTACCGCGAGGCCGTCGGCGCGGCTCTCGAGGACGAGATGCGCTCGGATCCCCGCGTGTTGCTGCTCGGCGAGGACGTCGCGATCGACGGCGGAGTCTTCAAGACGAACACGGGATTGCCCGAGAAGTTCCCCGGCAGGGTCACGAATACACCGATCTGCGAGAACACGTTCATCGGAGTCGGCGATCGGGATGGCCGTCACCGGGATGCGCCCGGTCGTCGAGATCATGTTCAGCGACTTCCTGCCGACCGCCGGTGACGCGATGGTGGAGGAGCTTCCCAAGTTCCGTTTCATGTCGGGAGGCCAGTGCTCCGTCCCGGTCACGATTCGCTCGATAGGAGGCGGAACTGGTCGCTTCGGAACGCAGCACTCCGCGACCGGAGAGAGCTGGTTCATGGGCCTGCCCGGCCTAAAGGTCGCGGCCGCAGGTACTCCCGCGGCGGCGTACGGCCTGCTCAGAGCCGCCATCCGCGACGCGAACCCAGTCCTGTTCTTCGAGCACAAGGGTCTCTACAATCGCAAGGGATCGGTGGCGCGCGGTGAAGACGGCATCGCCGAACTCGGAAGAGCATCGGTTGACCGCGAAGGCCGCGACGTCACGATCGTCTCGACGCTCCTGATGACCGACCGCAGCCTTCGGGCATCTGAACAGCTCGCCGCGTCGGGAATCGACGCCGAAGTCATCGACCTTCGCTGCCTGCGCCCGCTGGACTTCGATGCAGTCGAGCGCAGCGTGTCCAAGACTGGTCGCCTACTCGTGGTTGAGGAACAGGTGCACGCCGGAGGCTGGGGTGCCACGGTCATCTCGCACCTTACGATGGCCGGTACCCAACTGCTCGCTCCTCCCCGGGCGGTGAGCCTCCCCGACGACCTGCTCATCTCGTACAGCCCTCCGCTTGAGGACGAGATCATTCCGTCGGTTGACGCGATCGCCTCCGCGGCGGAGGCACTGATGGCCTGATCCGGAACCGCGCTGCCCGTCTCTAGACGGTCCAGTCCTCGTCGACGGCCGGGAACAACCCTTGAACCTCGGGCGCATCGCGCCGGAAGACCATGAAGCTGCGCGTAAACTCGATTACGACTTCGCGACGCTGGTTGATCCCGCGGGTTCGGATCCCGACGATACCGACCTGTGGTCTGGACCGGGACTCTCGAACCGTCATCACCTCTGATTCCGCCCAGAGCGTGTCACCAGCAAAGACGGGTTTCGGCAGTTTGATGTTCTCCCAACCCAGATTGGCCGCAGCGTTCTCGCTCGTGTCCGCGACCGATAGTCCGAGGACAACGGCCAGCGTGAGAGTCGAGACGACCAGCGGCCGGCCAAACTCCGTCCGCCGCGCGTACACATCGTTGAAGTGGACCTGGTTCGTATTCATCGTCAGTGTCGTGAACCAGATGTTGTCGGTCTCGGTGAGCGTGCGACCGAGTCGGCTGCGATAGACAGCCCCAACGACGAAGTCCTCGAAGAACCTTCCCCTCCACTCCGTGCTGTGCTCGGCTGTGCCCCGTCCGTTGGTCACCACACGCCCTCGGTGTGCATCCTCTCGACCTCGGTCTGCTGGTAACCGAGCTCGTCGAGAAGGTCACGCGTATCGCTTCCGAGAGGTGAACCGGCATGTTTGATGCGACCAGGCGTCACGCTGAAGCGAGGCACAGGAGCAGCCATGAGGACATCTCCGAGCTCGTCGTCCGGCACCCGGACCATGGATTCCCGGGCTGCATAGTGCGGGTCGTCGAAGATCTCTTTCATCGACATGATCCGGATGCCGGCGACAGCAGCTGACTCGAAGAGGGCTTCGATCTCGTCCACCGTGTGCTCTTCAACCCAGGCTGCGACGATCTCGTCCAGCTCGTCTGCGTGCTCGCCCCGCGACCCATGCGTCGCGAAGCGCGGATCAGCGAGTAGCTTCTCGCCCCCGACCAGCTCGATAATTCGTTCTGCCGCCGCCGGGGCCGTTCCCGAGACCGCGAAGTACTCGCCGTCCAGGGTTCGATAGACATTCCGAGGCGAGGAAAATGGCAGGCGGGAGCCCTTCCGCGGTTGCAGGTAGCCGGTGTGCTGGAAAAGAGCCGGCAGCGGTCCGAGAATGCCAAAGACCGACTCGAACAGGGAGACGTCGATCGTCTGGCCCGGAAGTCCGTGCACATCTCTGCCGTAGAGCGCGACCATCAAGGCCCAGGTCGCAAACAATCCGGATACTTCGTCGGCGAGCGCAGTTGGAGCCAGAAGCGGTGGCCGGTCTTCGTAGCCACTCATCGCCGCGTAACCGGAATACGCCTCGGCAAGCGTTCCGAAGCCGGGACGGTGAGCGTACGGGCCGGTCTGCCCGAAGCCAGAGACGCGTACAACGACGAGCCGAGGATTCTCAGCGAGAAGAACGTCTGGAGAGAGGTTCAACCGCTCCAGCACCCCGGGTCGAAAGCTCTCGACCAGGGCATCAGCTTCGCGAACGAGCCGCAGCAAAACATCGCGGCCCTCTGGATGACTGAGGTCGAGCGTAACCGTCTTCTTGTTGCGACCGAGCACCAGCCACCACGCGGACCGCTCACCCAGAGACGCGCCCATCGCGCGAGCGCTGTCTCCTTCGCCGGGTCGTTCGACCTTGATCACCTCGGCGCCGAAATCGGAGAGGTACTTGCCCACGCTCGGGCCTGCGACGATGTTCGCCAATTCGATGACGCGCATCCCTTGGAGCGGCGGGCGTCGTGAGTCGTGGCTATCGGATGAGCTGACTCCGTTGCCGACCTGGTCGTTGCTGTGAGGTTCGGAGGTCACTACGGTGGTGGTCTCGGGACGGCGTGAGAAACCGGAAGATCCTGCTCGTCAGCCTACTACCCAGGGGGTAGTCGGTCAAGAGAGCAGCGAGGCGAGTAGATGATCCGGATCGTCGACCTCTTGCTCGGCAATCCACTCCGGATTGACGAGCTTCCCGAAGCCGGCCGCTTCCCTAGGAGCCTCCATCCTCCCGTCACGAATAGCGGGCGGATCGAGTGAGTCGGAGTACTGGTCGACGCCGGTCCACGGCACACCCCATTCGATCGGGACCTCACATCCGATCGCGCCGAAGACCTGGCTGTGCACATGCGCGAACATGTGCGGCGCGTAGGCGGTCCCTGCTCGGTCGCACGCCTCGATCAGCGGGCGGGCGCAGGTGATTCCGCCCATACACGTCACGTCGATCCGAATGACATCCACCGCGCTCCTGGCGAGCAACGCCTCGGGGTAATAGCTCCCCCCCTGCTCGTCACCCATCGCAATCGGGACGTCAGTGCTCTCCCGGAGCGCGGCCACCAGCGTCGCGTCGCCTGGTGGGAAGACATCCTCGAACCAAGCGAGACCGGCTTCGCCAACCTGATCGAGAAAGGCAAGCGCGTCTTCGACAGCCCGGAACACCCACGCGGCATCCATTCCGAGCCAGGCATCGGCGCCGGCCGCTTCCCTGGCTGCCAAAAGTCGGGCGGCGCCGTACTCGAGCGGCAGTGCAATCGGGATCTTGAACCGGCGCCATCCGGCGGCACGAAGTGACTCGACCTGGGCGCGAACCTCGCCAGGCCCCATCGTGGCGGGCGGATATCCGATGATCGCAGTAGCCGGCAGCGACGTGAGCGTGCCGCCGAGAAGTCGCGCGATGGAGATCCCGGAGGTCTTTGCCAGGAGGTCGTGTGCGGCGAGGTCGACGATCGACAGAGCCCGCAGACCGGATCCCGACGCGAGCGATGCGAGATTCGACCCCTGGCAACGACGAAAGACGGCTGCAATCTCCTCGACCGAGCCGATCGACGCACCGATGTAGTGGTGCGCAACTGCCTGCCTGATAGCCGCGGCGATGGGTGCTTCCCGCGTGAGGGTGAACCCGAAGCCCTCGGCGCCGCTCGCCGAGCGCAATCGGACGAGCGCGAACTCCCTGTGGCGCATCACCCAGTCGCCGAAGTTGATCACCTCGGGTAGCGGCGCCCTCAACGTCAAGACGGATAGCTCGGCAATCCTCTCCATCACACGATCCGTTGAACCACGCGATACGAACCCCGGGCGTTCAATCCAGCTCTTCGACCGGTCGAGGCTGCAGGAGCTCCACTCTGATCCCGTCGGGGTCTTTGGCGTAGACGGCAATCCGGCCCTTGTTTGCGCCGGAGGTGACGAGCACGGGCTCGCTCACGAACTCGACGCCGGCGCGCCGGAGAGTGCGGTGAGCGGCCCGCAGGTCGTCAACCGAGACACAGACGTGGGCCGTTCCTGGATTGGCTGTTCCCGTGTCGACCGGCTGGCGCGTGACGTTGCGGTACTCGAGTAGCTCGAGGATGTGGTCGGACGCCGGGAAACGCAGGAATGCCACGTGGAGTTCGACTCCCGGATACCCGACGAGCTCGCCGAGGTATGGCTCCCGGGCGACACGGGTCGCCGTGACCTCGAAGCCGAGGAGATCGCGGTAGAAGCCAAGTGACTTCTCGAGATCGGAGACCTGAAAGCCCGTGTGGATGGTCCCGATGACGCGTATGGGGAGGTCCGCTTCCATCCTGCTCACTCGAGTCCCGCAACTTCATCGGCCCCGTTGACACTGGCAATGGTGTGCCTCTCGCCTGTCCGGAATTGCCCGCTGACGCCTTGCCAGGCATCCACCGCCGTTGGATACGTCTTCAAACCTTCGGCCGAAAGGACGACGTCAGCCGCTCGGCCATGCTCAAGCCTCAGGGGGCGTCGGCGTTGACCGTGATTGCGCCGTCGACGCATAGCACTTCACCCGTTATGTAGCTGGCGGCCGGCGAGGACAGGAACAGCACGGCGGCGGCGATCTCCTCCGGCTGTGCGTACCGACCCATGGGAATGCGGTCGGTCCGCGCCTGGACGATCTCCTCGGTCACACTCCCTATCTTCAGCGAGTAGTCGAGCATCGGAGTGCGGACGTGTCCCGGCGCCACGGCGTTCACACGAACGCCTCGCTTCGCCCACTCGACCGCTAGCGCTCGCGTCAGCCCTTCGATGCCCGCCTTGGCAGCGCAGTAGGAGACACGGTTCGAGAACCCGGTTCGACCTGCGATCGACGAGATACTCACGATCGAGCCGGCGCCAGACTCCACGAGGGCCGGGAATGCCGCCCGTGAGCAGCGGAACGCTCCGCCGAGGTGGATGCTGATCAGACGGTCCCACTCCGTGTCCGAGAGCTCTTCGGAAGGTCCGGGGCCAACCACTCCGGCCACGTTTACGAGGGCATCGAGGCGCCCGAGGCGTTCGAGCGTTCCGGCGACCATGGAGTCGACCGACTCCGTCGAGGAGACATCGCCCTTCAGGCCGATGGCAACGTCGCCCGAAGGATCGATCTCGGCGGCCGTCGTCGCTGCACCCTCCTCGTCGACATCCGTGAGCGAGACCCGATAGCCCTCATCGATGAACGCCTGGCAGGTCGCCCGTCCGATACCGCCGGCGCCACCGGTGACCAGTGCAACGGGCCCGCCTGCCTTCATTCAGCGCACCGCCTCTCACGTACATCGTAGAGGACCCCCCGCAAACCTCCGCGGTAGTCCTACTCGGGTAGTGGGGAGGCGAAACGTACGTCGCGATGCCCGCGAAGTCAAGCGGAGGCCGCTGGTGTTCCTGGTAGGTACTGTCCTGCAATTCCTGTGTAGTAGATTCGACAGATGTCCACCGACCACCCCGCATGACGTTGCCTCCGAACCGCGTCGAGCAGCTCCAGGTGGAGATGCGAGCCGCATCCGTGGACGCGCTCTTCCTTTGCCTCGCAGAGAACATCCTGCTCGCGACCGGTTACTGGCTCCAGATCGGCAACCTCGGCTTCGTCTTCGTTCCCGAGGAGGGAGCCGCCGCGCTGATCATCCCCGAGTACGAAGCCGAGGAGGCAAAGAGCATCTGGGCAGGTGAGATCCGCACCTTCTCCGCAATCCGGCTCGACAAGCAGCCGGCGGGGGAGACGATCCTCCGGCACCTCGGCGACCTCGCCAACCGGCATGGGTCCAAAGGCGGGCGCGTTGGATTCGAAGGATCGTTCCAGGCAGTCGCACCCCCTGTCCTCGACGGAGAGCCGAACACGGTTGCATCGGGCACGGCGGCCACGATCCGAGCCGCTTTCGAAACCGAGGAACTCTTCGATTTCACCGCCAGTCTCGAGGACGTACGTGCGATCAAGACAGCGGACGAGATCGAGCGAATTCGAGTCACGAATGAGATCGCGTGCTTTGGGCTCGACACCTTCAAGGAGGCGTCCGTCGCCGGGCGAACCGAGGCCGAGGTCGCCGCGGCCGTGAGTTCCGCCATTGTCTCGAAGGGTCACGGGTATCGAGGCACGCGGGTGGTTCGTTCCTATCCGACTGTATGGTCGGGGCCGGAGACGGCGGACGGCTGGCAGTATTTCCGTCATCGCAACCGCGTGATTGAGCCGAACGATGTTGTCATGATCGAGCTCGGCACGGTGGCCGATGGGTTCTGGTCAGATCACACGCGAACCGTGGTCGCTGGGACCGCGACCGACTCTCAGAAACGCGCGTTCGAGGCCATCCTGGCTGCTACGCACGCTGCTTTCGCCGCTGCAAAGCCTGGTGTCACGGGAGGAGCGGTCGATGCAGCTTCACGCTCAGCCTGTCTGGCCGCCGGCTTCGAGCAGTTCCCGCACCACACGGGTCATGGCACCGGCTTCCGCTACCACGAGTCGCGGCCACAGATCGTTCCGGACAGCGATCACGTCATCGCAGCCGGCCACGTCATTGCCACGGAGCCTGGCTACTATGCCGACGGCCTGGGCGGCTTCCGCCACGAGGACAACGCCGTGGTCGCCGAGAGCGGCGCGAATGTTCTCGCGACCACGTCCTACGGCCTGGACGACTAAGGCGGTCCGGACGGGGCTGGCGCCTACCAGTGGCTGTTCACGACCGCGCCGCCGTCGACGTACAAGGTTTGGCCCGTTACGTAACTCGACGCCGGGGACCCTAGGAAATAGACGGCCCGTGCGATCTCCTCGGGGCGGGCAAAGCGTCCAAGTGGGATCAGTCTCGTCACCTGCGACTCGTCGAGCAACCCCGAGGCGATCGTCCCCTCCATCCTCTTCGTCATCGTGTACCCCGGAGCGACCGCATTGATACGAATTCCTGCGTCGGCCCACTCCACGGCAAGGACATGCGTCAGACCCTCGATTCCGGCCTTGGCAGCGCTGTACGACAGTCGTTTCGGGATGCCGACCTTGGCCGCAATCGACGAGATGCTGACGATCGCGGCCGAGGCTGATTCCTTCAACGCGGGATAAGCGGCGCGACAGCAACGGAACGTCCCGTCCAGGTGGACGCCGAGCAGCGCCGACCACGATTCGTCGCTGATGCTCTCCGACGGCTCGGGGTTGATCGTGCCGGCGTTGTTGACAAGCGCGTCGAGTTGCCCGAACTTGCCGATGGTCGCTGCGATCGCCTGATCGACTGACGTCGACAGCGTCACGTCGAGCTCGAGCGCAAGCACCTGCTCGCCGGTCGCATCGAGGCGTGCCGCCGATGCCCTGGCTTCCTCGACATCCTTGTCGGCGATTGCGACACGACAACCGTGGCCAAGGAACTCGTCGGCCACTGCCAGCCCGATTCCGCGAGCGGACCCCGTTACGAACGCGACCCTGCTGTCCTGACTCATGTCCGCGCTTCCTCGTTGCCGTTACCGCTCCCAGAACGGTTTCTGGGTTCGCCAGCCAGCGTCAAGACTGTCTCGAGCAGCTCAACGCGTATCCCGTCGGGATCGAGCATGTAGACCACCTTCCCGCCCTTGTTCGGGCCAGCCGTCGGAGACTTGATCGGGGAGACAAACCGGGCGCCGCCGGCGGAGAGGCGCTCGTGCAGCGCTTGGAGGTCATCCACGTACACACACAGGTGAGCCGTGCCGGGATTGGCTGTGCCTGGATCGACCGCGTGGCGCTCCACGTTTCGATACTCGAGAATCTCCAGGTAGCTTGCCGAGCCTGGGAGGCGAAAGACGGCCACGTTGAGCTCGACACCCGGATAGCCGACGAGCTCCTGGATGTAGGGCTGGTCTCTGACCCATTCCGCGATGAGTTCGAGCCCGAGGAGATCACGATAGAAGGCGATCGACGTCGCCAGGTCCGCAACCTGGATTCCGAAGTGGCTGACCCCCTCGATCGACCCGCCGGACGAACCGTTCATCTCCGTCATAGATCTCCAATCAGGTTGTCTGGATCATCCGGGCTCTGTGCTCGGAGCCAGTCGGGGTCGACCGCCATTCCGAACCCGAGATCCGGAGGGAGCGGTGCCATCAGGCCGTCGGTGACCACCGGCCTCGTGAACCGGTCCGTCACCTGATCGACGCCGTTTCCGACGATCCCCCATTCGATCGGAGCCCCTTCGATACCCAACGCGCTGAAGAGGCGCGAGTGCACGTGAGGAAACATGTGCGGCGCGTACCGGCGCTCTCCCAGCGCGGCGATCACGCGCCGTAGCCCAGTGATCCCGCCGTTCGTACTCGCGTCTACCCGGAAAATGTCGACTGCGTCACAGATCATCAATGCCTCCGGGTGGTATGCGCCACCTTGCTCGTCTCCCATCGCGATCGGGACTCCGACTGCGCGCCGAACGGCGGCGATGTCCTGAGCTCGGCCAGGCGGCATCAGGTCCTCGACCCATCCCAGCCCGATCGGCTCGAGCGACTTGATGAATTCGATCGCATCGGCTGGGTTCTTGAAGACCCAGTTCGTGTCGAGTCCAAGCCACAATTCGTCACCGAAAGCACGCACGACCGAGAGCCGCTCGCGCGTCGCCTCGTGTGTCGGCGCGATCGGCAGTTTGAACCGGCGCCAGCCACCGTCGAGTAGCGCGCTGACCTGTTTCTTCAGCTCGTCGAGCGGCATGGTCGGCGGGTAGCCGACGATCGCGGTCACCGGATGCGGGCGGGCTTCGCCACCCAGCATCTCCTCGATCGTCTGGCCGCCCAGCTTCGCTGCCAGATCCCAGGTTGCGACATCGACGAGCGAGATGGCGCGATGGCCGATACCCGATGCAAGCACGGCGTTGTTGCTCCAGGCGGCCCCGTCGACGAGCTCCTCGGGTCGCGCCGGATCCTTTCCGGCGTACTGGGGCGCGATCAGTCGGTCGACGAGAGCCCGAATCGGCCCGTCGCGCGTGTAGCAGTAGGAGACCCCCACGGTCCCATCCGCAGCGATCACCCCGCAGATCGCGAACTCCCGATGCCGCATCACCCAGTTGCCGAAGACGACAGGCACAGGAAGCGGCGCCTGCAGTGTCGCGACCTTGACGGCCCTGATGGTTGCCGACCCTGTCACGTTCTCATCGCGCACGCAGCGATCGGCCCTACCACTGTCGACAGCCCGAGCCGCTCTCTCGACCCCGCACGCCTATTCCATTCCCGCACGGCTACCGCGCGCAAGACCGCAAACAGCCGTGTCTGCATGACGCAGCGACCCTATATCAAGTATTGCCGGCGTAAGGCTCGAGCTACGACGAGCTGCCCTGGATGCGCTCGCAATGCCCGTTCCGCAAACGTACCCCTGCTGTTCTACTACCCTGGGGGGTTGACGCTACCGCAAGGGCTGTTGTAGGGTCGCTCCGTCAAGCCGAGAGCGCCGACCCGAACGGCGACAGCGCCTCGACACAACCATGGAGGGCGACCGGTGAAACTCACTACGCGAAGGATTGCCGTGCTGGCAGTTGCCATTGCGGCGGCTTCGAGCATTCTCGTGGCTAGCGTTACGGCAGGCGCATCGAGCGGCAAGAGCGCCCAGCAGCCGTACGTAATCGGCGTCAGCAACGGGTACTACGGGAACGCCGCCCGCGTCGAGCTGGCGGCCGCGATGAAGGCCTACGCGGCCAAGCCGCGGGTGAAGCCCAAGATCAAGGAGCTCGTGATCAACAACGCCGGCACGAGCGTCGCAAAGCAGATCGCCGCGGTCGACCAGATGATCGCGCAGAAGGTTGACGCGATTATCCTCGACTCGAACTCGCTGACCGGCCTGAACAAAACGATCGCAACGGCGGTCAAGGCGGGGATCCCGGTCATCGCCGTCAACGACAAAGTGTCGTCCAAGCTTGCCTATCACGTCGAGACCGTGGGCGCGAAGTTCGGCGCCACGATGGCTCGCGGCTTCGTGGCGAACCTGAAAGGCAAGGGGAACATCATCGTGCTTCGCGGTCTCGCCGGTAACGCCGTCGATGCTGCGGAGGCGCGAGGCTTCTACAGCGTGTTCAAGAAGTATCCGCAGATCAAGGTTCTGAACGAGTCGTACGCGAGCTGGGACGACGCCACCGCGCAGAAGATCATGTCTGACCTGCTCGCCCGCTACGACGACATTGACGGGGTGTTCACAGAGGGCGGCATGCAGCAGGGCGTTGTGCGCGCCTTCGTGGCCGCTCGTCGCGACTTCGTCCCTGTTTCTGGCACCGACGAGAACGGCTTCGCATGCCAGGTCAAGCAGTACTACAAGGATGGCCTCCGAGGGAACCAGGTGGGGACCGCCATCTACGCGTACGCGTTGGCGCTCAAAAACACCCTGGACATCCTGGATGGCAAGAAGGTGCCGAAGTTCATCCCAATCGCCTTCTCGGGATGGGGTTCGCAGCAGGCGATCAAGCTGTGCAATCCCGATATCTCCCCGAGCCTCTTCATGCAGGTGGCATATCCCAAGGCCGGCATCTTTCTGACTCCGAAGGAAGTCGAAAAGTACATGCGCTAGAAGGCAACGCTGCGGGACGGCACGCAGCACGCTGCGCGCCGTCCCCAGCGATCTTGCTGCGCTCGAAGCGTTTCTGGGCACGGACGTTACCTAGGAGGATTTGAGCCACCATATGAGCGAGTCCTCCGCACCTTCGGAGCCGCACGGGCAGGCGTCGGTCGAGCCGCCGTCAGAGAGGCAGGTATCGGGCTCAGAGCACGAAGCGCTCTCGGCGCACCGTGTCTCCAAGCAGTACGGCGGGATCCACGCTCTCGAGCAGGCGGAACTCGCGGTCGAGCAGGCTGAGATCCACGCGCTCCTCGGCGAGAACGGAGCCGGCAAGAGCACGCTCGTGAAGGTCGTGGCCGGAGTCGTTCGACCCGAGGAGGGCGAGATCCGAGTCGACGGCGAGGTCGTGGACATTCGATCGCCCCACACTGCCCGCGAGCAGGGTATTGCGATCGTCTTCCAGGAATTGTCGCTGATCCCCCAGCTCACGGTGGCACACAACCTGGTGCTGAACCGCTTTCCGAGACGGGCGGGCCTGCTTTCGCTCAAGAAGGCACAACGGATCGCCGAGGAGACGCTTGCCAAGCTCGGCCAAGTGCATATCGACCCCCGAGCGCCGGTGTCGCAGCTGCCGCTCGATCAGCAGCAGATGGTCGAGATCGCGAAGGCCACGATGATCAGACCGAAGATCCTGATCCTCGACGAGGCAACGTCCTCCCTGGGCCGGGCGGAGGTCGAGAAGCTGTTCGACCTTGTGCGGGGATTGAGGGACGAGGGCACGACGGTAGTGGTCATCACCCATCGCATGCAGGAGGTCTGGGCGCTCGCAGACAGCATGACGATCCTCCGCGACGGGCGCACGGTCGGTCGCTTCAGAGTCGACGCGATCGGCCAACGTCAGGCGGTGAGCCTGATGGCCGGCCGGGACATCAGGGCCGTGTTCCCGGACAAACACTCGGCCGGGGCCGAGACGGAGGCCGCGGCCGAGACGGAGGCCGTGGCACTCGAGCTGCGGGACGTTCGCCTGCACCGTGACCAGGAACCCTGGACACTGAAGGTCCACCGAGGGGAGATCCTCGGGCTCGGCGGGCTGCGTGGTCAGGGTCAACAAGAGTTTCTGCACTGGATCTACGGGTCCGGACCGGGGACTGGGACGGTCATCCGCGGCGGCGCCCGCGTTCGAATCCGCCGCCCGGCCGACGCTCTCAAGCACCGCATTGCCCTCATCCCCGAGGATCGAGCCGTCGAGGGCGTTCATCTGATGCTTCCCGTGCGTTGGAACCTCGCCATGGCGACGCTCGGACGGAGGTCTCGACTGGGAGTCATCAAGCTGCAAGCCGAGAAGAAATTCACGACGAGAACGATCGAGCAGATGGCGATCAAGTCGGACTCGCCGTTTGGGCCGGTGTCGTCGCTCAGCGGGGGCACGCAGCAGAAGGTGGTCGTGGGCAAGTTCATGGCTACGGATCCGGTGGTGCTGCTGTTCGTCGACTCGACGCGCGGCATCGACGTGCAGACGAAATTCGAGTTCTACGACATGCTCAGGGAGCTTGCCCGCTCGGGTGCGGCGTGTGTTCTTTACTCCTCCGATACCGAGGAGCTGGTCGGTCTCTGCGATCGCATCGCTGTATTCCACGACGGCGTGCCCGTCACCATGCTCGAAGGTGACGAGATCACTTTGGACGCCGTCGTTGCGGCGTCCTTCGCCGCCGGACCGGAGGCTTCGTCATGACGGCGTTGCCAGAGGCCCCTTCGGCCGCAACGAGGTTGCGACGCCGGCCGTGGCTCGCTTGGCACCGGTCGTACACCGCCGCCGTCTTGGTGGTCGTGCTCCTCGTGGCCTACGTAGTCGAGAGCGACGGGCTCAGCAGCATCGCAGTGCTGGGGATCACGAACGCTGCTCTTCCGCTTGCCCTCGTCGCCGTCGCCGAGACATTCGTGATCCTGACAAACGGCATCGACCTCTCCGTCGCCAGCATTCTCACTCTAGGGAACGTCACGCTTGCGTGGTTTGCCAGCCATGGCCACGCCTCGACCGGCATCGTGCTCGCCCTGGCAATCGGGGTGGGGGCGGGTCTTGCGAATGGGCTGATCGTCAACTACCTGCGGATCGCGCCGCTGATCGCCACGCTCGCGACGATGTCCATCTTCCTGGGCGTCGCCCTCGCCATCATGCCCATCCCACTCGGTCAGGTCGGAGATACGGTTCCGTACCCAGGGTGGATACACAGCTGGACGGCCGGAACGATCGGGAGCGTTCCCGTGGCGTTGATCTGGCTCGTCGTAGCGATCCTGGCCGGTTGGCTGGTGCTGCGCCGGACCGCATTCGGCATCAGTCTTCAGGCGCTCGGTGGGAGCGAGGCGGCCAGCTGGGGGGCCGGGATCAACGTGGGGCGAGTGAGGATACTGGCCTACGTGGCGTCGGGCTTCTGCTCCGCCCTTGCAGGCGTGGTCCTGGGAGGGTTGACGGAGAGCGGAGATGCGACGATCGGCTCCTTCTACCTGTTGGAGGCCATCGCTGCGATGGTGGTTGGTGGCACGCTCCTCTCGGGAGGCGTCGGCACGTTGGCTGGCTCTGTCCTCGGCGCCGTGGCGCTCACCCTGGTGTTCTCGGTGCTCCTGGCGTACGGCGTTTCGACGAACTACCAGTACATCGT
The DNA here is from genome assembly GCA_963830035.1 of uncultured Actinomycetes bacterium. Classification (GTDB taxonomy): domain Bacteria; phylum Actinomycetota; class Thermoleophilia; order Gaiellales; family Gaiellaceae; genus GMQP-bins7. The sequence goes on from CAWHKX010000004.1 coordinate 848,436, forward strand.
CACCGGCGCGATCGTGATCGGCACGCTGCTCGCCCACTCGCTCCATTCGAGGCTCGGTGCGCGCGCCGTCAAGAGGGCTCGATGGGCGACCGCCGATGCGGAGGGGGTCTAGCACCCGATGAGTCGCCGGCGTCGCAGCTACGTTCGCCCGGCCGAGATTGCCGTTCCTTATGCACTGGTGGCCGTTGCGCTGGTCGCGAGCTGGATCACCGTTCCTCGCTTCCTATCGATCGACCACCTGACATCGATGTCGATCACCGCCTCCTATCTCGGGATAATCGCCATCGGCCAGACGCTGGTGATGCTGCTGGGCGGGATCGACTTGTCAGTTCCGTACACGGTGAACATGGCGGCCATCTTGCTCGTCCAGCTTCAGGAGGCCGGCTACTCAGCGACTAGCGACTTCATCATCGTCATGTTGTTCGGAATCATCGTCGGCCTTGCCAACGGCATTGGCGTCGCCGTCTTCGACATTTCGCCGCTCGTAATGACGCTCGGAATGAACGGCATCTTGCAAGGCGCCGCGCTCGTCTACTCGAGGGGCAACCCGCTAGGGGCGTTGCCCGAATTCGTCACCACGCTCTCGACGGGATTGACAGGGGGATGGCCGAATGTCGCGCTCCTCTGGATGGCCTTGACCGTGGTCGTGACGCTCGTCCTCGTCTTTACGAGGTTCGGAAGGAACCTGTACAGCGTCGGAGCGAACCGCCGGGCGTCGGAGCTCTCTGGACTGCCGGTAAGGACGACGATCGTCGCCGCCTACACCGTGAGCGGGCTTTCCGCCGCGCTCGCCGGCGTGCTGCTCGCGGGCTACACGGGCCAGGCCTATCTCGGGATGGGGGACTCCTACCTTCTTCCGTCGATCGCAGTCGTCGTCATCGGCGGCACGTCGATCTTCGGCGGCAAGGGTTCATACGTGCAGACAGTCGCCGGTGTCCTTATGCTCACGGTGATCACGAGTGCTCTCGTTACGGTCGGAGTGAGCGAGGCCGAGCGGTACATGCTCTACGGGGGGATCATCCTGCTCATGGCGTACGTCACCCAGGTCGCGGTCTCGAGAGACGGGTGGGAGTCGACGTCGCTCAATAGGAAGCTGAAGAACTTCAGGGGTTGGCTGGAGCCCGTACGGCGCCCATAGAACGATCAGCGGCTGCCATGAACCTCCGCGGGTCACCAAACCGCCCGGTGCAACGTTCGAGATGCGACAAACGGCTTGGTTGACAGACCCACCTTCATAAAGACAGTTCGCGCTGAGCAACGAAGAAGCTCAGCGACTTCTGCTACTAACAGGTAACCGCGCGATGTGGTCTTCGTATGTCATAGAGCGAAGATGTCGCGTGAATCGCGTAGGCTCGGCGTTTCCTCACCCAGACGCGTCAACGCTTCTGATCGGTGGCGCGCACTGCTATTTGCAGCGCTTTATCGTCGAGCGCGCCGGCTATCCGAACCGCCGCGATAGCGCCATAGCCGTTTACTCGACGGGCTCTTGGATTACGACAAGCTGTCGTTCCCACTCGGGACGCGCCATCCCCGCATGGCGACCTCAGCGACATTTCGAGACGGGTCACCCGGATCTGGCTACTGATCAGACAGGAACCCCCGAAGAAGTCGAAGTCCCACGCACCCGTCCGCTTCCTCCGCCGCTCGGCGGCGATGAGCCGCACAAAGATGGGTGGGCGCTTGCGGATCATCCCTGCCGTCACGCACTTCATGCGCTATCAAGTACCCAGCGTCTTTAACCAGGTAGTCCTGGACTTCCTCGCACAGACGTGAGGCACGCAAGAGGTGGTTCTCAACAGGTCGTCGTCACGTGAGAGCTGTCGGTCCGAGGATCTAGCTCTACGGGACGGCAGCAGAACTTGCACAGTTCCTACCAACACGGACACTCTGTCGTCGTATGCCGCCGCCAGACACCAGATACGCCAAGGCCGGCGACGTTCACGTCGCATACCAAGTCGTTAGCGAGGGCCCACCGGATCTCGTGCTGGTGTCGACGTGGTTCAGCCACGTCGAAGCACGCTGGGACTTCCCCGGCTTCGCGTACTACCTCCGCCGCCTCGCCTCGTTCAGTCGGCTGATCTCGTTCGACAAGCGCGGGATCGGACTCTCCGATCCTGTTGCGCTGGAGAACCTGCCGCTGCTCGAGGAGTGGATGGACGACGTGCGCGTGGTCATGGACACGGTCGGCTCCGAGCAAGCGGTCGTGATGGGCGCGAACGAGGGAACGCTGATGGCTGCGATGTTCGCCGCGACCTATCCCGAGCGGGTGAGCGCGCTCGTGCTCGCCAACGCGACCGCGCGGCCCGCGTGGGCGCCGGATCACCCGTGGGGCGTCCAGCCCGAGATCTCGCAGGCGCTCATCGAGACCGTCGACCAGACCTGGGGCGAAGGTCTCACCATGGCCGCCGTCAACCCGACCATCGCGGGAGACGAGGAGACCACTCAGGCATGGGGGCGCTTCCTCCGACTTGCCGCGAGCCCCGCGGTCGCCGCGGCCGTCATCCGGATGATCTTCGAGCTCGACGTTCGCGCGATCCTCCCTACGATCAGGGTGCCGACGCTCGTCGTGTCGCGCCGTGACAACCCGCTCTTCCCAGCCGATGCGGGCCGAGCCGTGGCCGAACTGATCCCCGGAGCCGTGTTCGTGGAGGTGCCGGGTGCCGACTACGGACTTGCCGTCGGTGACGTAGACCCCGTGATCGACGAGGTTGAGGCGTTTGTAACTGGAACTCGGCCCACGCATGACGCCGATCGAGTTCTGGCAACGGTGCTGTTCACCGACATCGTCGACTCGACGGCGCGGGCAGCGCAAATCGGTGATCGGGGTTGGCGAGCGATTCTGGACTCGCACGAGGAAATCGCGCGCACGGAGGTTGAGGCGCACGGCGGTGTCATCGCCGATTTCACTGGAGACGGTCTCGTCGCGACCTTTGACGGTCCGGCGCGCGCAGTTCGCTCGGCGCTCGCTCTGCGGGACCGCGTGCACGCTCTCGGAGTGGAGATCCGTGCCGGCCTCCACACGGGAGAGATCGAGAGGCGCGATCGGGACATCGCAGGGATCGGTGTCCATATCGCTGCTCGTGTGATGGCCCTTGCCGGCGGTGACGAGGTACTCGTCTCGCGCACCGTTAAAGACCTCGTCGCAGGCTCCGGGCTCAGGTTTCATGACCGCGGCACCCATGAGCTGAGAGGCGTGCCCGACGCTTGGCAGATCTTCCGCGCCGAGTCATAGGGACGCTCGGCGATCTCGTCGCTCGCAACTCTCCTTCTCCCCATCGCACGAGGTCCTGAGATGCGACATCATCCGGGCGTCCCGAGAAGAGGAGGCAGGCGATGACCACCATCGTTGAGAGCGTCGAGATCTCCCGGACTCCGGCCGACGTGTTTGCGTATGTGACCGACCCGTCGCACTTGCCGGAGTGGCAGGAGAGCGTCGTCGACGTCGCAGCACGATGACGCCCCAGTTCAGGTCGGAAAGCGGGTCGTCGTGACCCGGAAAGCCGGCCCCCGCGAAATGGCATCGACGGCGGAGGTTGCTGCGCTCGACCCACCCCGCACGTGGTCGATCCGAGCCCTTGACGGGCCGGTTCGCGGCAATGTCAAAGGACGGGTCGAGCCAGTGAATGGCGGCAATCGATCGCGTGTGACGATCGAACTCGACCTTCAAGGTCACGGTATCGGGAAGCTTCTTCTCCCGCTCGTCGTCAACCGACAGGCGAAGCGGGAGATGCCCCAGAACATGCAGAGGCTGAAGGAGCGACTGGAGAGCCTCTAAGCGTTTGCCGGTGGCGAGTGCGCGAAGGGTTCGTCTAGCCGATCGCGTTGAACGATCTTTCATACTTCAGGTCGTGACCGAGTACGACCCCGACGCATTCGATGCGTTCGAGGAAGCCGGCTGGACGACGAAGGATGCCTCCGCGTACCACGGGCTCCGTCGGGAACCCCCTGTGATTGCTCTAGCAGAGCGGCAAGCTCAGAATCCATGTGCGAATCATCGCCTGTTTGCGGTCCGAACCCTCAAGAGACATTCCCGATCACTGGCGCACCTGAGCGCCTTACTTATTGGCTTAGCCCGAGCGACGCAGCCGATACCAGTGTTCGTCGGGTCTCAGGAGCACCTCGATTGGCTTCGGTGCCTGGAAATGCGACGGCCCGACGTCGGTCACCGTCCACCCCGGAAACGCCTCCTCGATCCCGCCACGATCGACGCCTCGGATGAGTGGTCTTCTGCGTCTTGGCCACACGAGCATCAGGAGGGTCGCATCAGGAGCGGCGACCGAGTCAACTTCCTTACCCATCTCCGTGCGCTGATGATCCCGGAGGCCGTGAAAGGTTCCCGTGTCTAAGACCAGCCGGTAGCCGGAGCCAACGCCGGCTGAGCTCAGCTTCGTGACGTCGCCATGCACGAGCTTGACCGCGACGTCGTCCGCCTTGACTCGCTCCTCCGCTCGCCGCAACGCCTTCTCGACGAGGTCGACGCCAGTCACCTGCCAGCCGCGCTTAGCGAGCTGGATTGCCCAGATCCCGCTGCCCGTTCCGAGGTCGAGCGCTGCGCCATACGGCGACTCGCGTCCGCTCTCTTCCTCGTCGATTAGTTCCGAGAACTTCTCCGCGAACGGCGAGTGTGCTTCCGCGTCCTCCCAGGGATGGAACCCGATCCGATACGCGAGTTCGTAGTTCATCGTCTCCTCCTGCAGCTGGCAGTTGGGCGACAATCGTCCTGCTACCGCGGCGCTCCGTCAAGGCCTCGACGTCTCGTTCGGCGGACGCAATTTTCAAGCGACATTGCACACTCGCGCACGGGAGCGAGCTAGCGCCTGGAGGCCGAGTAAGGTTGGCGGCGGACGCAGCGTTCGAGAAGATACGGCTGTGACAGCTAACATCCGGTACGCGCGGAACGGTGGCGTCGCGATCGCCTACCAGCTAGTGGGCGATGGCGAGACCGATCTCGCCTATGTCCCGGACTTCGTCTCAAACCTCGTCTACGGCTGGGAGTCGCGACACTGGCGCGACTTCTACGAGCAACTCGCACAGTCGTTTCGGCTGATTCTCTTCGACAAGCGCGGGACGGGTCTCTCGGATCACGGCGGGCAGTTCACTGCCCTCGAGACGCGGATGGAGGACCTACACGCAGTCCTCGACACCACGGGTTCGTCAAGCACAGTCCTTCTGGCGTCGCACGAGGGCTGCTCGATGGCCGCGTTGTACGCAGCCACGTATCCGGAGCGGACGCGCGCGCTCATCCTCTTTCACCCGCTCCCTTACGAACGTGAAGGGCAGAGCGAGTTCTGGCGCGCCCGCCTCGCAGAGCTACGCGAACGGTGGGGCACGCCGGAGCTCAGCGACGAGATTCTCGACGACACCTCGCCGTCCCTCTACGCCAACCCGGCCGAGCGGGAGTGGTTCGCCAACTGGCTTCGAGTCGGGGCCAGCCCGGCCGCCGCCTACGCGCTCCACCGCGCTTGGATCGAGACCGACCTTCGCGAGGTTCTGCCGGCCGTCCATGTGCCTACGCTGGTCATGTATCGGACGGCCCTGAACGCGGAACGGCACGCCCGCGAGGTGACCGACCTGATCCCCTCTTCACGCGCGCTGCGTGTCTCGGGGATGGACTACCTGCACATCTTCTTGTCGCCGGAGATCCCCGAAGAAGTGGCGCGTTTCGTCGCCGGGGAAGGGGTGCCCGAGGTCCCCGACAGCGTTCTGGCGACGGTTCTCTTCACGGACATCGTCGGCTCGACCGGACGGGCGGCCGAGCTCGGGGATCGTGCCTGGCGCGAACTGCTTGAGCGTCACCATGCTTTCGTCCGCCGAGAGCTGACCCGCTTCCGTGGGGAGGAGCGCGACACCGCCGGCGACGGTTTCTTCGCGACCTTCGACGGCCCGGCGCGGGCCATTCGCTGTGCCCAGGCACTCGTCGACGGCATTCGTGATCTCGGCCTCGAGGTGCGCGCGGGCGTCCACACCGGCGAGTGCGAGCTTCACGACGGGAAGGTCGCGGGCCTGGCCGTCTCGATCGGTGCCCGGGTCGCCGCCGCCGCCGGCCCAAGCGAGGTGCTCGTCTCGCAGACGGTCAAGGATCTGGTCGCCGGCACCGGGCTCCTCCTCGAAGATCGCGGAGAGCGGGAACTCAAAGGCGTCCCCGGCAGCTGGCGCGTCTACCGTGCCTCCCCTCCCGAACCCGCAGTCGAGCCGCACTAGCGCGACTACTGGGAACCACCGCGCTCGACGGTTCAAGGGTCATTCCGGAACACTGGCACAGCGCAGGATCCTCTCCCCCGAGCTCAGCAAACTGGACTCCGCGTCTCGTCCGACGGATGATCGCGTCGTGCGAGACGATCTTCCCACCGGCACCGTCACCTTCCACTTCACTGACGTCGAAGGCTCGACGAAGCTCCTACACGAGCTCGGTACTGAGGCGTATGCGAGCGCCCTCGCCGAGCATCGGCGGGTTGTGCGGGAGACTTGTGTGGAGCAGAACGGGGTCGAGGTCGACACACAGGGCGACGCATTCTTCATTGCGTTCCCCACAGCGCCGGCAGCCCTGGATGCCGCGCGTCGCATCAACGAGCGGCTCGCTTGCGGCCCGATCCGCCTGCGTATGCCTTGACCTCTGTGCCATTGCGCCAGGCGGGGCCGGAAGGAAGCAGCTGTGCCTCGTAGCCTCACGATCTCATGCCGAACGGCCCGAACGAGTACTGGCTTACCGAGCGCGTGTTCAAGATCGGCGACACGTTCGAGCGAGCGGGCCCCTCGGGACGAAGGCGGGCTCCGTGTCACGGTGCACTCCCCCAGCGCCAGCGCTCACTGGGGCGAGTCCCGCGAGCGAGCGCCGGTCCCAACGGCGGCGGTGTGGGCGGCGTCCAGCCGGTACGCCAGCCAATTGAAGGAGAAGCCAGACTCCGATCGCGGTGACGCCGATCGCGATCGCGACATCGCGTCATGCCAACATATTGTCTCGACGATGGCGAGACGCGAAGTTAGGAGCGGAGGTGCGAGTAACGGGAGTCACAACGAACCTGCCAGTCGCTGATATCGACGCAGCGCGCGGCTTCTATACCGACTACCTCGGACTAAACGTGGAGAATTTCAACCTCGGATGGGTCGCGCGCTATGGGTCGCCAGACGGGCGAGCGTGCGTCCAGCTCGTGACCCGAGACGCCACAAGTCCTCAGGACTCTGTGGTCTCAGTGCACGTCGGGAACGACGTCGATGAGGCTTACGCGGAAGCGCAGCGCCGCGGCTACGAGATCGTTCATCCGCTGACCGACGAACCGTGGGGCGTCCGCAGGTTCTTCGTGCGCGCCCCGGACGGGAACGTGATCAACATCGTCAGTCACCGAGACGAGTAGAGCTCGACAGCAGGAGCTCACAACGGGAACTGGTCACCGCGTGTTGGTAGACACCCGGCCCCGCAACCAAGCCGTCTCCGCATTGCAAGATGGGCGGCATCGGTAGCCGCGTGTCCGCATGGCTGACACGATCTGACCCCGTGTTCGACGTCCGCCGGAGAGAGAGGCGCACTTGTCCACAAAGTGCAGGTCCAGTGCAGCGGTTCCCGAAATCGCATGCACAAGTTCGATTCGTGTCGGGGGCACCCCGCCGCACACCTCGTATGTCCGAGAAGGCAGGATCGTGGGCGAGGACGAACGGGACGAGGGCGCCGCCGACCGCGCCGAGTAGTCCCCGCCTGTCTCGGTCGTCAACCGGCAACAACACCCCAGCACTCGCGTTCGGACGAGCTCCACGAATCGATTATCGCCGGGAGGACGCACGTGTGGCAGACGGGATCGTACGAGCTTCTCGTCGCCACGGCGGCTCAGTCCAAGTCCGGCCGGACGACGTGTCGCAGCTGCTCGATCGAGCTCAGAGCGCGGAGGACGCAGGGTGGGGGCGGCCAGGCCGATTCCCCGTGATCAGCCAGGCCGCCTCGTGATCGAGACGCGCGTGTCGGAGGGCCTGCGCGACGTAACGCTACGACGGCCGTGCGCGACGATGCGGTGAACGAGCGGTGTCAATCCGATGCGCCACCAGCGGAATGACCGTCCCAGCGGGTACACCATCGCAACTCCCCGGCGAATGGAGAGCGAAATGCAGACGGACGAGCGAGACGAGAGACAGGCCGCCGAACTTCCCGATGGTGATGCCGCCGACGAGGCGGATGCCGAGACTCAGCCGGAAGACGATGCGACCTTGCACGAGATGGACGAGGGCGACGTCGAGCGGCTATCCGGAGAAGCGTCGCCGGCCTCGCCGCTGGCGCATCCGTAGCAGCGAAGGCCTAGCTTGACCGGCCAGCTCGAACCGCGGCACTCGAGCTCAAACCTGATCCCGGCGCAGACTCTTCGAGTGCCGCGGTGATCGTTCGATCGCGGCCGTCTCCTCTTCCTTGACTCCGCCTTCGCCTCAGTCACCGCGGTCGCAACGGCGAGCACGAGAGCCCGGTAGGCCTCGAGCTCGTCCGGCGCCTTCTCGCCGAGCACCGTCACTGCGGCGACCTCGACAACGCCTCGCAACCACACGCCCTGGTCGAGCGACCCGACGTTGAACTGGCGTCGCCACGCCTCGTCGCATTGCCCGAGCATCGCCAGCGCCTCATGCCGCAGAGCGGGCAGCCGCTCATGCAGCGAACCCGTGACTAGCCGCCCGTCAAGCCCAGCTGCAGTCCGACCTCGACGTTGGCGGCCTCGCCGTCCTCGGAGACATCGAGCGGCCGCCAACGGCTGAACGACACTTGCGTCAGCGAGATCAAGCGCTCCCACGAGCCGTCCGATGACTAACGTGACGATCCGTGGAAGCCGTGATGCAGTACGTCAACCTGGGCGGCACCGGCCTGCGCGTCTCGCGTGTGTGCCTGGGGATGATGAGCTTCGGCAGGCACGAGAGCCGCGAGTGGGCGCTCGACGAAGCGACCGCCGAGCCGATCGTGCGGCGGGCGGTCGAAGGCGGAATCACCTTCTTCGACACCGCCGACGTCTACAACGGAGGCGAGAGCGAGCTAGTCACCGGCCGCCTCTTGCGCAAGCTCTTCGGGATGCGCGAGGAGTACGTCGTCGCGACCAAGGTGCGTGGCAGAACGATGCCCGGTGAGAACGGCCGCGGCCTCTCCCGAAAGCACGTGCTCGCCTCGATCGACGCCTCGCTGCAGCGCCTCGAGCTCGACTACGTCGACCTCTACCAGATCCATCGCTGGGACGACGAGACGCCGATCGAGGAGACGATGGAGGCGCTCCACGACGTTGTCCGGGCCGGGAAGGCCCGCTACATCGGCGCCAGCAGCATGTACGCCTGGCAGTTCGCGAAGGCCCAGCGTGTTGCCTCGACCCGATTCGTCTCGATGCAGAACCACTACAACCTGATCTACCGCGAGGAGGAACGGGAGATGATCCCGCAGTGCCTCGACCTGGGGGTCGGCGTCCTCCCGTGGAGTCCCCTCGCTCGGGGGCTGTTGGCGGGGAGCCGAACCTCCTCCGGCGAGCAGCTGACGACTCGCTCCAGGACCGATCCCTTCCTCGACTCGCTCTACCGGCCGGACCTCGACGTCCCGGTCATCGACTGCGTTGGAGAAATCGCGGCCGAGCGCGGCGTCCCGGCCGCGCAAATCGCGCTGGCCTGGCTTCTGCACAAGCCGGGCGTCACAGCTCCAATCGTGGGAGCAACGAAGGTCGAGCACGTCGAGGACGCGCTCGCGGCCGAGGCGCTCTCGCTGGGCGAGGACGAGATCGAGCGGCTCGAGGCGGAATACGTCCCGCATCCCGTCTCGGGGATCGAGCTCTAGAGAGCGACCGTGCCCGTGACGCTCGAAGATGTGCGCGAGCTCGCGCTGAGCCTTTCGCGCAGCTACGAGGCGCTCGTGCGCGGGCGCGTGAAGTTCAGGATCGGCCAGATCGTCTACGTCGCCTTTTCCCGTGACGGGGAGACGATGGGCTTCGCCTTCCCGAAGGAGTTACGCGACGCGCTCGTCCAGTCCGAGCCGCACAAGTTCTCCCTGCCGAGCGAGTCGGACATGCGCTTCAACTGGGTTGAGGTGCGCCTGGCCGCCATCGACGCCGATGAGATGCGTGACCTCGTCGAGGGTGCCTGGGGAATGTGCGTGCCGAAGCGCGTCGCCGCCGAGTACGCGGCCTCGCAGGGATATCACGGCGAACGCTGAGACGTCCGTGTCGACTAGCTAGCAGTCCGCATCGGGTTCCCGCCTCGGCCGATGGTGCGTCGCACCTCTTCAGTAGGCAAGCGCGCGCGCCTGAGTACTGGGCTGAGCTTCGCGCCGTGCTCCTGCTCGAGCATGAAGCACGCGTCCGCGACGGAATTGTGTAGGCGTCCGGTCACCGTCGCCCATGTTTCGGAGTTGGAGAAAAGGCAAGACCGTTCTCATGGACATCCCGAGAACGAAGCCACGACGAGTATCCGCCCGCTTGAAAATCAGCCTCGCAAAACGTCGGATGAACGAGATTCGGATGCAATTGCGAGAGCAGCGGCGGCGTCAGCTCCCGGCATCGCCGGCGCGATAGCGCTAGCCTGACCGCACCACATCGCTTCTCCTTCCGCCTTGACCTCTGTGCCATTGCGCCAGGCGGGGCCGGAAGGATGCAGCTGTGCCTCGTAGCCTCACGCTCCTCATACCGAACCGCCCGAACGAGTACTGGCTCACCGAGCGCGTGTTCAAGATCGGCGACGCGTTCGAGCGTGCGGGCGAGACCTGGGTTGTGACGAGCATCGGTGAGACGAATTCCCTGACGGGCAAGCACGTCTCGGTGACGGTGCGTCGCGACGACTCGCCCTCGACATGACCCTGGAGACTGAAGGCGCTCGCTCACCGGCGCCGAACCCCTGGCAGAAGACCATGGTCACCAGCGGATACCACTCGCGTTTCCACTTCCCGCACAGACGCGTGCAGGTCGAGTTCACGCTCGAGGTTCCGCTCGAGGGCGACACGGTGCTGAGCGACTGGATCGTCACCAGGTCGGAGGTCTGCAGCGGTGAGCCCGTCGTCGACGGCCAGCGCATCTACTTCGATGTCTGGGTCACGCCAAAACCGACGTAGGCGCTTGCGCGTGGGCCAGACCAAGGTTGGGGCGCACTCGATCACCTGACTTGGCTGAACTCCGCGCCATCCTCGGTGAGCACGAGTGGCGCGTGCTGCAACGGACTCGTCGAAGTTCGAGAGTGAAGGCCGCGCCGCCTCCCTGTGTGTGTGGGGGGAGCGTGCCTTGCGACACGCTGAGGGGCGACCACGGAAGGCAGCTCCCCCCTTGTGCCCCGGGGCCGATCTGCGCGGCGTCGAGGCGAAGTGGTCTACCTCGGCTCGGTCGCTTCGAAACCAGGTAAGGAGGCGCTCGCTCACGCCGTTCGACCTTCGCGTTGTACTCGGCGCGTCTCGCGGCGGCGCTCGACCTGGCGCGCCGCTCGTTCTCGCATACGCCTGGTGAAGTCAGTGGTAACGCGCGTCCCCGCAGCGTTGCGAGCAGACGATGCGCCGTCGACCTTGAGCTGAACGCCGCACTCCGAGCAGGTGTGCTCGTGGTAGTCGGAGTTCTCGGCTGCTCGCTTCGCCGCCATCCGCGCCGCCTCAAGCTCCTCGAGATCCGCCGTCATCGCTCCTTCGTTAAGTCCCACGCGCTCACATACCTAGTCCGCGTTCTCCAGGATCTCCCGCGGCGCATAGTCGGATCGCTTCCGCTGGTTTCGGCTGGAGGATGTGCGCCGATGCGTCTGATGCCCGCGGTTGTGTCGGGAACCCGGTCTTGGATCGAGTTCCACAAGGTGCTGGTCGGCCCGGTCTCTTCGCGGGCTCCACCGCGAGGCGGTTCGGCCTAGGCGAGCGCCGCGAGCTCAGCCGGCGGGGGCCAGCCGTAGCGTAAGCACGTCTGATGCCCCATTCGCTCGCGACACGACTCGCCAGCGGCCTCCCATGTACGAGACGCACTCGCCGACCTGCCAGCTGACCATGTCGGCCCTTGCAGAAGGCCACACGAACTCGCGCCGGCGAGGCAGTTCGACGACGACAACAGTCTGCTCGGGCCGGTTCTCAGCGAAAGTGCCAGAGGTGCCCGTCATTGCAATGACCCCCGAAGACGAGTGTGTTAGACTAATGACTTGTAATATACGACTTTCAGTTCATGTATGTCAAGACCTGAATCTAACAGCTGGCACTTCCTCACGAATCACGCGCAGGTCTTGCTCTGCATCGAGAACAATCCGGACGCACGAATGCGCGACATTTCGGAGACGGTAGGCGTCACCGAACGTGCCGCCCAGCGCATCACCAACGATCTCGTCGAGGCCGGTTACGTGACGCGGGAGCGAATCGGCAGGCGCAACCGCTACCAAATCGATCGCAAGGTGCGCATGCGCCATCCAGCTCAGCGCGAACATCGCATCGGCGAACTCCTCGGCCTGTTGAGCTCCGAGGAGGGACCGACTCCCTAGAGCGACGCACACTAGGCCAGTGCGTACCCGCCCGCCCCCGTCTGATTTTTCTCGGCTTCCTGCTTCGCTCGTTCTTTGCCGAGATCCAGGTCGCGCTTGAGTCCCGTGTAAGCAATAGGTGTGGGAAGCCAGCGCTGCCAACGGCGACGCACCGCTTGCAAGCGTTTCTGACGTCGGATCTGCGATCGCGAGTCTCGACCGTGCCTGCAAGCGGTCGCACGCGCCCGCGAGTGCCCGGGACGGCGTCGTAGCAGGAACCCTCATCCGGGCCAAGATCCCCCTGCCGGGATAGCCCGCCAAGCGCTCTCGCAATTCCGCCCTGAAGGTCGGCTAGCGATCTTGAAGGGCGTATAGTGCGCCCGAGAGACGCCGCTTCAGGCCCTGACTAGACCTCCGATGAGACGAAGCGCTCGGGAGCTCGCGCGAAGTTGCCCGCACAGCCCGCCACAGCCTGCGGCTAGATCTGCGTGGCGGCGATCTGCGGCTCGTAGTGCGGCTCGACGAGAGTCACGCGAGCGCGGGTTGCGCGGCCTCGGAGAAAACGCACGACATCGATGATGTCGCCCTCCTCGGGAAGCTCCTCGCCGACGTACTTGTAGAACTGATCGACTGCCTGCGTCGGGTCCTTCGAGACGAAAGCCACCCGGAAGGTTCTCGTTTCGGTCACAGAGGTGTCTCGCAGGTCGTCAGCAAGGTTGGTCGCTTTCTCTAAGAGCCCGATGCGAGTGGCGAGGACGTCACCACAGAGTGCTGGCCCTGCAAGTCGAATCCTGTTCGCCTGGGCTCCTACGTCTCGCGCGCCTGGGGCGCGTCGGGAGATTGCGGGCCTTCGGCCGGGGTTCTGGCCGCAGGGCCAGTGCGGCCACCCTACTTCATTTGGGACGCCGGCGCGGTATTTCCGAGCCTGGGCACGGCGCTGCTGCCGTTCGCCTCTGGGTCGCCTTCGTCCTCGTGAGCGTGGTTGCGTTCTTCGCAATCCTCTTCACCGGCCGCTACCCGAGGGGCCTTTTCGACTTCAACCTGGGCGTGCTGCGCTGGTCGTGGCGCGTGGGCTTCTACAGCTACAGCGCACTCGGCACCGACAAGTACCCGCCCTTCACGCTCAAAGACGTCCCTGACTATCCGGCTAGCCTCGAGGTCGCGTACCCCGAGTCGCTCTCGCGCGGACTCGTGCTCGTCAAGTGGTGGCTGCTCGCGCTGCCGCAGTACGTCGTCGTCGCCGTGTTCGTTGGCGGTGGATGGGCTGCATGGACGGGAACCGACAGCTGGATGTGGAGCTCGGGTGGCCTGGTCGGCTTGCTCGTCTTGTTCGCCGGGGTCGCGCACGGCCTCGACCACCCGGCTGCCGGACATATGAGGCTCTCACGTTTGAGGGGCCGAGCGGCAGTGGGTACGCCCACGAGACCCGCAATCCGCGTCAAAGGGGGGCCTGATGGCCGATCTAACGAAGCTCGAGTCGAAGCTGGGCGAGGTGACGGGCCTGGCCATGGCTGCACAGGCCGCCACCAAGAAGGTAAGCACTCTCGCCAAGGAGGAGCACCCCGAGCTCGTCTCGAGGCTGGAGAAGATGAACGACGAGGCCGCTGAAACAGAGCGTCGCTGCACCGAGCTTGCCGGCAGCATCGAAGGCAAGAAGACGGCCATCTTGGAAGAGGCGCAGGCAACAAAGAACAAAGGTGGCGAGATGATGTCGACCTACCTCGATGAAGACTCGGACGTTCTCGACGGCTTCGAATTCCTGACTATGGCGGAGGCCGGCGAAGTCGGTCATTGGTCGGTGCTCGGGAAGTTGAACGAGAAGGCAGGGTCGGACGCGATCCGCGAGCTCGTCGCGTGGGCTCTCCCGATCCAGCAAGGGTCACTTCAAGGGCGTCACCGAGACATCACTCGAGCTCGCTTCCGAGCAAGACCCAAACGAAGAAGCATGAACGGCAACAAGTTTTCTCTCACAACTGGAGGTACCACATGATCCGGCGGATTGATCGCATCGCTGCTGAGCTACCACCCCCGTCCGAGCCCGATCCCGCGGGTGCTCAGGCTGTCCAGGAGTTGATGGGCGGACGCTTCGGGGAGATGTCCACGTTTTTGAATTACACGTTTCAATCGTTCAACTTCCGGAACCGCCAAGGAGCCCGTCCCTTCTACGACCTGATCGCGAACATCGCGGCCGAGGAGTTCGGCCACGTGGAGCTCGTCGCCGCGACCATCAACACCATGTTGACCGGGGCCACTCAGTCCGGGAACGGACGGGGGCGAGCACCGAAGGCATCGCTGGCCGCGGTCAAGGGTGTGGGTAACGCGCACCACTTCCTCGCCGGCGGCCAAGGTGCCCTACCCCAGAACTCCCAGGGACGGCCATGGAATGGCGACTACGTCTTCTCCTCTGGCGATCTTGTTGAGGATCTGACCCACAACTTCTTCCTGGAGACGGGCGCGCGGAACGGCAAGCTAAAGGTCTGGGAGATGGTGGAGCACCCCGCCGCGCGAGCGCTCACCGGGTACCTCCTCGTCCGTGGCGGAGTTCACCAGGTTGCATACGCGCGAGCAGTCGAACAGTTGACGGGCGCGGACCTGATGAAGCTCTTCCCAACTCCGCGCATTCCCACTGAAAAGATTCCGGAATGCAAGCCGCACATCGCTCGGGGCGAGCATCTGCGTCTGTATCGCTTCTCGCCTGACGACTACCTCGAGCTCACGGCCGTCTTTAACGGGCCGCACCCCGAGACGGGCGAGGACTTGGTCGTGATCGAGGACGCACCCGAGGGAGTACCGGCATTCGACCTGCCATCACAGCCAGCGGTGTTCGCTCCCGACTACGCTCCCCAAGAGATCGCGGAGATCGCGGAGAAGCTGCGCGTGAAGGCCGGTCTATCGAAGAGTCCGACCGGCGAGGTGGCCAATGGCAGAAACCCGGCCACCAAGTCGCGTACCAGCAAACCGCGGGCGACCGCGCGCAAGAAGACGCCGGCCAAGAGGTAACGAATGCTCAACGGAGGCGGCGGAGTGGAGTACGAATCTATGGCTGTTCGCCTGGCTGTCTCTTGTTTTCGCTCGCCGCCTCCGTGCTGTTAACGGTTCTTGTCAACATCCTCATCCGTCTGCTCTAGGCAGCTCCTAATACAGCCCTTTTGCGAAGAAGTAGCTGTGGCAAGACTCCGCCAGCTGCGCGCTGGTCGACATCGGATCCTGCCTCCCGTTCGAGTTCGTGGTTCCGATCTGCTAGATCCGAACCGGAGTGAGCGGTGGCTCTCCGCGGTCGAGGGCAAGCAGGTTGTCTACCACGAGACGTGTCATCGCCTCACGCGCCTGCCGTGTCGCGCTGCCGAGGTGCGGAGTGAGGACGACGTTCGGGAGTCCGAAGAGCTCGGGCGGAACATGGGGCTCGTGTGCGAAGACGTCGAGCCCGGCGGAGATCCGTCCCGAGACGAGCTCGGCGACGAGTGCAGCCTCCTCGACGATCTCTCCGCGCGCCGTGTTCACGAGGCAGGCGCGGTCACGGAGGAGAGCCAAGCGCCGCGTGTCGATCAGTCCCTCCGTCTCGGGAGTGAGGGGCACGTGGATGGAGACCACGTCCGCCTCCTCGAGGAGCCCGTCGAGCTCCCTGAACTCGGCGAGGTCAGTGTCGACCTGCTGACGTTGTGAGTAGAGAACATGGAGCTCGAACCCACGGGCGCGCCTGGCGACAGCGCTCCCGATGCGCCCGAGGCCGAGTATGCCGAGCGTCGATCCAGTCACCTCCTCGGCGAGCTGACTCTCCGGCCACGATCCCGTCCAGCAGCCCGAACGGATGAGCCGGTCGCCCTCGAGCACCTGCCGCCTTGTCGCGAGGATGAGCGCGAAGGCCAGATCGGCCGTGGCGTTGTCGAGTACACCCGGCGTGTTGGTGACGACGACACCGCGCTCGGTACAGGCGGCGACGTCGATGCGGTCGTAGCCGACCCCGAAGTTGGCCACGACGCGCAGGTTCGGAAGGAGATCGAGGGGCACGGGATCGTTGGCCACGACGAGGCCTTCGACATCGGATCGCGGGCGCTCGAGGGACGCGAGTGGCTGCACCTCGACGTCCTCGAGCTCGTCGAACGCCGACCCGGGATAGCGTCGGTTGGAAAGGACTTTCACGGCGCGGAGTATCGTCTGCTCTCCCGCGCGCTGGCGCACCAGTACCGCCGCTAACCCATCTCGATCTCGACCGGGCGGCCGAGCCGGCCCATCGCGCGGAGATGGAGGGCGTGCGAACGCAGCGCAGCTCTGAGCGACGGCTGCGACGAGTAGCGGATTCCGTGCTTGACGCAGTTGCGCCGCACGATCTCGGCGATCTCGGGGTAGTGCGTGTGCGGCAGGAGCGGGAACAGGTGATGCTCGATCTGGAAGTTGAGCCCACCGAGTGCCCAGGTGAGGACGGGGTTGCGGGGGCAGAAGTCGACGGTCGATTCGACTTCGTGCACCGCCCAGATCGGCCGGCTGGCACGCGCCTGCTCGGCCGACGTGTACGAGGCTTCCTCGACGCAGTGTGCGAGTTGAAACGTCGTCGCCATGATCAGGCTCGTGATCATCGCGAAGCCGAGGTAGGCGACCAGCACGGCCCACCACGGGTACACGAGCAGCGGGATGGCAATCGCCCACGTGACGAAGATCGCCTTACCCACGATCACACCCGCCAGGTTCCAGCCGCGGGGTACCCGCAACGTGCTTTCGCCGACACTGCCGCGCATGAACGCCGTGATGTCGCCGATGGTCTGCAGACGCAATCCCATCAGCGTGTACAGCGGCCAGATGTAGAGGTGCTGGTACCGGTACCACGGCCTCGATTCCTGCGAGGGTGCAAACCGGGCCAGCGGCACCTGCCTGGCATCGTCGTCGAAGCCGTCGATGTTCGTGTAGGTGTGGTGGGCGACGTTGTGCTTCACGCGCCAGGCGTAGCTCGAGAAGCCGAGCAGCGCGTCCGCCGTCCAGCCGAGCAGATGGTTGAGGTGCCTCCGCCGAAAGTAGGAGCCGTGGTTGGCGTCGTGCTGCACGCAGAAGGCTGTCAGCAGCGCGCCCAGCACGAGTCCTCCGAGGCAGAGGAGCCCCACCGCCACACCGGGCCGGACGAAGACGAGCACCGCCCACGAGGCGATGGTGAAGCCGATCGCCACGGGAGCCTTCGCGAAGAGGAGCAGCGAGCCTCTCAGCCGCGTATGACCGCGTGCGAGATACAGCTCCACCTCGCGACGCGTCTCCTGAATGAACGCTCCGCCATTTCCGAACGTGAGCTTCTCTGCGCCCATCGCCATCACACACCTTTCTCATCCTGCGAACGGACAGGAAGGCGCCTGACGGCCGCCGTCGGTAATCGTCCGAGTGCGCCGACAGAATAGCTGCGAAAGCGGTCGGAGACTCACTTGCGCCGTGGCAGTTCACGGAGTGTCGGGCGCCGAGTCTTCGAAGAGGGAAGTGCGAGCTAGGCTGGCCGCATGGACGAGGAGCGCAAGCCCGACGCCGACGACGGGCGCCCGCCGATCTGCCCGAGCTGCGGCGTCACGACAGGGATCAGGGTCGACGAAGACGGAGGGATGCGCTACGCGTGCCTCGAGTGCGGATTCCTCGACGAGCCGACTCTCCTTTCGGTATCCGACCGCCGACAGAGGAACATCGAGGGCTGATGGGCTGCAGCGGGCTCCGGAGAGTCGTGATCACGGGGCTGGGCGCGGTGACCCCTCTGGGGAACGATGTGCAGTCGAGCTGGGAGAGCCTCGTCGCAGGCAAGGCGACGGCCGACTCGATCACGGCGTTCGATACCACCGGATTCCCGGTCACGTTCGCATGCGAGGCGAAGGGCTTCGAGCCGACGCAGTGGTTCGAGCACAAGCAGGCAAGGAGGATGGACCGGTTCGCGCAGATGATCGTCGCGGCAGCGCGGCAGGCACAGGCGGACGCCGGGCTGGACATAGACCCGGAGTGCGATCGGGTGGGCGTCTCCTTCGCGACCGCGATGGGCGGTGTCACGTCGTTCGAGGAAGCGTGCGAGACCCTGAGCGAGCGGGGCCCCGCCCGGGGCAGCCCGTTCTCGATCACCGCGATCATTCCGAACATGGGCGCAAGCCGGGTCTCGATCGAGCTCGGCACGAAGGGGCCGCTCTCCTCCCAGTGCACCGCCTGCGCCGCCTCGACGATGGCGATCGGCGACGGGCTGGACGCGATCCGCCTCGGGCGTGCGGACGTCATGCTCGCAGGCGGTAGCGAGGCGGCCATTACGAGGGTCGGCATCGCCAGCTTCTCCGCGCTGCGCGCACTCTCACGACGCAACGCCGATCCAGAGCGCGCGAGCAGGCCGTTCGATGCCGATCGCGATGGCTTCGTCATGGGCGAGGCGGGCGCCGTGCTCGTGCTCGAGGAGCTCGGGCACGCAACGCAGCGGGGCGCGAGGATCTACGCCGAGCTGCTCGGTTACGGCGTCTCCTCCGACGCGTATCACCTCACCGAGCCCGACCCGACGGGCGAGAGCCCGGCTCGTGCCATGCTCATGGCATTCGCGGACGCCGGTGTCTCACCCGACCAGATCGACTACATCAACGCGCACGGCACCTCGACTCCGCTCGGCGACACGAGCGAGACGCGGGTAATCAAACGCGCCCTCGGAGAGCACATCGCCCGGAAGGTTCCGATCTCGTCGACCAAGGGTGCGACCGGGCATTGCCTCGGTGCCGCGGGCGCGGTCGAGGCGATCTTCTGTGCGCTTGCGATCCACGAAGGCGTGCTGCCGCCGACCATCAACTACGAGACGCCCGACCCCGAATGCGACCTCGACTACGTCCCGAACGAGGCACGCCAAGCGGACGTCGCCGTCGCCGTCTCGAACTCGTACGGCTTCGGCGGGCACAACGCATCGATCGTATTCGGCCGCTTCGCGGGCTAGGCAGCAGGGGCCGGGTGTAAAGAAACCGGCCGGCGGGCACACTGCGTCGATGGAATCCGAGAACGAGGTCAGCGACGTGAAGGCGGGCACGTTGGTCATTCCTCAGGCCGTGCAGCGAGCGGCGGGCGACGTGGTGCAGCGGGCCTTCGAGCGCCTCCTCTCGTCCGACCTGCAGGTGACGAGCGCGGCCGAGGGAAAGCGCATCTTGGCGGAGGACGACGACACGGAGCAGATGACGGATGCGATTCAGCGATTCGTCGGGATCGCGACGCCGGTCGTGAGGATCGCGCTGCGCGGCGCACGGTTCACACGGGTCCCGTGGGTGCTCGTGGCGTCGTCGAGCGTGTCGATCGGCGCGACCGTGAAGACCGGTGTCCGGGAGCTCCGGGTGCTCGCCGCGCTGCTGGCTCATCGCTTCGAAGAGGAGACCGGCTCGCAGCCGGATGCGGCGCTCCTGCAGAAACTGACGCTCGAGCTCTATCTCCGTCCCCGCCGCACCCCGAACGTCGCGGACGTCAGCCTTCCGCTCGCGCGGCTGGCTCGGCGCTGGATCGTCAGCGGGGCGCTGGGTCGGAACACACGTGGCAAGACGGACAAGGCGCTCGACGCCGCAGAGCGTCTCGACGTGGCGGCGTTTGCGCGGGCCTTCTAATCCGCGGGGCTCAGGTTCGAATCCGAGGCAGAGCGAGCCCCAGCCGCAGTGAGGCTGGGTCGAGAGAACGATGACGTGATCTCGACGGCGCGACCTTCGGCGGCCGACTCGCCGATCGCATCGAGGATCTCGACGATGTGCGCGCCATGCGCGCCCGTAGCGCGATGCGGCCGCCCGGATGCGATCGCGTCGCTCAGCTCGCCGAGAGCGCGCCCCCAGTCGGTTCCCGGGAAGGCGTTTGCCACCGGGACAGCCTCGTAGGCTTCGCCGAAGCGAGCGAGCTCCACCACCGCATCGAACTCCTGCCAGCTCGACAGGAAGATCGATCCCGTGTCGCCGTGGAGCTCGATTCCACTTTGCTTGCTGTGGCGTCCCACGTAGAAGTTCGCGGTCAGTCGCACGACGGTTCCGCTCTCGAGCTCGACGACCGCGACGCCGAAGTCCGGGGCCTCGGGTGAGAAGGGCTCGCCCGCGGTCGTCGTGCGCTCGGGGTAGAGAATCGTCCCGAACGCGGTCACGCGCCGAGCCGGACCGAACATGGCCGTGAGGATCGTAAGTGGGTACACGCCGACGTCCGCGAACGGCCCGATCCGGTAGAAGGGTTGCGGGCGAGGGTGCCAGCTCTCGATCCGACTCCAGTTCACCTCCGCATATGCGACGCGGACCGGGCCGATGGCGCCCGAATCGACCAGTCGCCACACGGTCTCCTGGGCATCCCCAAGGAACGTGATGGGCGAGCACGAAAGGCGCAGTCCCCGGTCGGCGGCAAGGTCGACGAGCGTCTGTGCGGCTGCGTAGCTCTCGGCCAGCGGCTTCTCGCTGTGGACGTGCTTTCCGGCCTGGAGGGCCGCGGTCGTCACCTCCGCATGGACGGACGGAAACGTGAGGTTGACGATCGCGTCGACCTCCGGATCGGCGAGCACATCGTCGAGCGACGGATAGTCGAGCCCACCGAATCGGTCGACGAAGGCGGCGCTCTGCGAGCGGTCGACATCCGTGGCACCGGCGATCCGGACCGACGAATACGCGCTCATCGTCTCGCCGTATGCGGCGGAGATGTTGCCGCAACCCACCACGGCGACGCGCAGCGCGTGCTCAGACACGGCGGGCCGGTCCAGTCGCTCCGAGCTGCTCACGGATTCGCGCGAGCATCCGAGCGCACTCGTCGGTGGGGTCGCGGTCGTACGGCTCGTGCTCCATGCTCAACGGGCCCGAGTAACCGATCTCGAGCAGCTTCTCGACGCAGCCGGCGACGTTCGCGCAGCCCTCGCCGTGCATGCACGAGATGTGCGTGCCGGGCGCCTCGACGTCCTTCAGGTGCACGTGGAAAAGGCGGTCCGAGAGCTCGCCGATCGCGGCGACCGGGTCGTACGACTGCGTCGCCCACCACCCCGTGTCCACGGCCGCCCCGAGCACGTCGGCGTCGTCGCCGATCGCGTCGAACACCTCCCGCGGGGTCTTCTCCGGGTGGTTCTCGAGGCCGAAGCGCACGCCGTGGGCTCGGAGCACGGCTGCCGCAGCACCGCGCTCGCGACGTACGACCTCGCCGACTCCCGCGATGAGATCGACGTCGAGATCGTTCGCGAGTCGGCAAGCCAGGGTCAGCTGCGCGCTCGTCGCACCGACGCTGCCTGCGAGGGAGACGACGCGAAGGCCATGACGAGCGAGAGCCTCGCGAGCGTGTGCGACATGATCGGGCGTCGCCCAACGCCAGTTGAGATGCCCGAACCAGAGATCGATCGCGTCGAAGCCGAGAGCGGAGATCGTCGCGAGGAGCTCGTCGAAGCGGGTCGCGAAGCTCTCGAGCGGCTCGAACGCCTCGTTCGTCGCGTCGTCGAACGGGCCCCACTCGTCTGCAGCGCCATACCCGAGCTCCCTCGCCACGTAGTTCGCGGTCATGAAGGAGAGCTGGAGCGGAGTCGACGTCGTATCGGCCGGTGTCGTCATGTCGGGGTCGGCGACCGGGTCATCGGGCGCGCACGAACTCGAGGATCTCGGACACGTATCCGTGGGCGAGGCAGACGACGGTGTCGGCGGCGCCGTAGTAGATCGAGATGCGGTCGGATCCGTGGATCGACGAGCGCCGCGCAGGGGAACACGACGTTCGGGACGTCACCGACCTGCTCGTAGAGCACCTGCGGAGAGAGCAGGTAGTCGCGACTGCGGGCGAGTACCTTCCACGGCTCGTCGAGGTCGAGAAGGGCAGCGCCCAGCGAGTACACGAAGCCGTTGCACGAAGTGAGCACTCCGTGGTAGAGGACGAGCCACCCCTCGTCCGTCTCGATCGGTGTCGGGCCGGCTCCGACCTTCGTCGACTGCCAGGTGAGCGGCACCGGGGCCAGGACGTGTCGATGCCGGCCCCAGTGCGTGAGGTCGGGGCTCTCGGAGTAGTAGATGTCGCCGAATGGCGTGTGGCCGTTGTCGCTCGGGCGGCTGAGCATCGCGTAGCGCTCGCCGATCCTGCGGGGAAAGAGAACGCCATTTCGGTTGAACGGGAGGAACGCATTCTCGAGCTGGTGGAAGGACTTGAAGTCGTGGGTGTACGCCACTCCGATGGTCGGGCCGTGGTAGCCGCTGCACCAGGTCACGTAGTAGCGATCCTCGAGCCAGGTGACGCGCGGGTCGTAGGCGAAGAGGAAGTCTTCCTGGATCTCGCCGATCCGGGAGTCCGTCGGCACGAACGAGATCGGCTCGTGGTCGATCTCCCACTCGACGCCGTCTGCGCTCCGCCCCGCGTGGAGGTTCATGACCCGCTCGCTGTCGTCCACGCGGAAGACGCCCGCGAATCCGTCGCCGAACGGCACGACGGCCGAGTTGAAGATGCTGTTCGCGCGTGGGATCTGGTCGCGAGCGATGATCGGGTTGCGGCTCGAGCGCCAGAGGACGTCGCTCGAGCCGGGCGGACGGTCTTCCCACGGAATGCCGAGAAGAGGGCCATCGACGTGGGCGCGCGCCTCGAGGCTCGTCACCGGGGCTCCCCGTCGTCGAGGACGGCATAGTGACCGGCTTCGACCTCGACCAGCTCGCCGCGGGTCTCGGGCTCGGGCGGGGCGCCTCCGTTCGCCGTTGCGAGCGGCGCTCCGATCCCAGCCTCGACGTCCTTCCACTTCGTATGGAGCTGCGGGACCGACGCGAGGAGCGTCTTCGTGTAGGGATGGACCGGGTTCCCGAACACCAGCTCGGTCGCGCCCATCTCGACGAGGTTGCCGCGCCGCAGGATCATCGTGCTGTCGCTGATGTAGTTGCCGAGCGAGAGGTCGTGGGTGATGAAGAGGATGCCGAGCCCGCGGGACTTCAGGTCTCCGAGCAGGTTCAGGACGTCGATGCGGGTCGACGCGTCGAGCATGCTGATGATCTCGTCGGCGACGAGCAGCCGGATGTCGAGCATGAGCGCGCGCGCGATGAGCATGCGCTGCAACTGGCCGCCGCTCAGCTGGTGGGGATACTTTCCGAGGACATCTCCCGGATTGAGGCTCACCTCGTCGAGCGACTTCGCGAGCTTCGTCTGCCACTCGGGTGTGCTCAGCCCGGAGAAGTACTCGCTGCGGAGCATCGTGAACACGCGGTCGGCCTTGAAGATCGGGTTGTAGGAGCTGAACGGGTCCTGGAAGACGCCCTGCACGTCGGCGTAGTACGCCTTGAGAGCTCTGCCGCCGAGCGTGGAGATGTCCACGCCGTCGAACACGATGTTCCCGCGTGTGACCTTGAGCAGCCGCAGGATCATCTTTCCGATGGTCGACTTGCCGCTGCCGCTCTCGCCGATGAGAGAGACGACCTCGCCGGGGCGGACGTCGAAGCTGACGTTCCGAACTGCGAGGAGCTCGCCGCCGCCGAACGCGCCCACACGGTAGGACTTGCAGCAGGTGTCGACCTCGAGCATCAGGCTGCCGCCTTCCAGCACGCGGCCGCCTGACCCGGCGCGACCTCGACGAACGGCGGCTCTTCGACGCACTTCTCGAACGCGAGTGGGCACCGCGCCCTGAAGCGGCACCCTGTCGGAGGCTCGAGGAGCGACGGCGGCCGGCCGGGGATGCCGCTCAGCCGCTTCTCCGCGTACCGCACCCCGACCTCGGGGAGCGACGAGAGGAGCATCCGCGTGTAGGGATGCGCCGGTGAGTCGACGATCGTCTCCGCCGGCGCCTTCTCGGCGAGCTTGCCGGCGTACATGACGAGGATCGTGTCGGCGATCTGGTAGAGGACCGAGAGGTCGTGCGTGATCACGATCATGCTCTTGACGAAGCCACGGTCGCGGAACTCGACGAGCAGCTCGGACACCGCCCGCTGCGTCGAGACGTCGAGCGCGGACGTCACCTCGTCTGCGATCAGGAGCGAAGGATCGAGGAGTGACGAGAACACCATCACGACGCGCTGCTTCATCCCGCCGGAGAGCTCCATCGGAAATCGCTCCAGCACGTCCTCGGGCAGTCCGACGAGCTTCAGGCGGCGTTTGAGCTCGTCCACCACGCCGTTCAGCGGGATGTGCCGCGACGCGAGGAGCTCCGTCGCCATCGTCCCGATCTTGCGGGTCGGATTCAGCGCGCTCTGCGCATACTGGGGAATGATCGAGACGTCCTTGAACCGGTGAGGGTTCATCTTCTTGTCGTCCCAGATCGGAAGCTCCCTGCCGTCGAGCTCGACGCGGCCGGCGATGTGCCGCATGCGCGCATCCATGCGAATCAGGCTCTTGCCGAGCGTCGACTTGCCGCACCCCGACTCGCCCGCGAGCCCCATGATCTCGCCGTCGGCGATCTCGAAGGTCGCTCCGTCCACCGCCTTCACGTCGCCGCGCAGCGATTGGTAGTACACCGTCAGACCGTCGACCTTCAGGCTCATCTCACTTCTCCCGAAGCCTGGGGTTGAAGATCTCATCCAGCCCGACGTTCATCACATACAGGCCGCCGACGATCGCGATGATCCCGATTCCCGGCGGCACGAACCACCACCAGGTTCCGAGGAGGAGAGCGCTCGAGAGAAACGCGTTGTTCATCATCAGTCCGAGCGACATCGATGCGGAGGGGCCGAGGCCGAGGAAGTCGAGGGAGGCTCCGATGAGGATCGCGCCGCCGAACAGGAGGATGAACATCATGAGCAGGTAGGAGCTCATGTTCGGCGCGATCTCCGTCGTGATGATGTGCCGGGTCCCGCGCCCGCTCAGTCGGGCGACGTCCACGAACTCCCGCGTCTTCAGCGAGAACGTCTGGGCGCGCACCGCGCGCGCCGCCCAGGGCCACGACGTCAGCCCGATGAGGATCGCCTCCGTCGCGTAGCTGTGGACGTTGATGTACGCCGCGACGATGATGAGGATCGCCAGCGTCGGGATCACGAGGACGACGTTCGTGAGCATGTTCAGGACGTCATCGATCCAGCCACCCCGATAGCCGGCCGTGAAGCCGACCCCGGCTCCGAGGAGCCAGGCGATGCCCCCGCCGAGGACCCCGACGAGGAAAGCGGCTCGCAGCCCGTAGACGAACTGGGCGAACACGTCCTGACCGAACGACGTCGTCCCGAACCAGTACTCGGAGGAGGGTGCCTGGTCGGTCGGGCCGCTGAACTCGAACGGCGTGTTGTCCGTCAGCAAGGGGCCTACGACTCCGAGCACGAAGAACGCGATCACGACACCGAGGCCGACGACGAACTTCCAGTTCCGAAGGGCGAAGTAGACGAACTCCGAGCGGCGGACGCAGCGGGGCCGCGGCCATCGGAGCGCCTCCTCCCGGAGCCGTCGTCGCCGTCGACTCCAGGGACGGAGCCGGCGCTCCGGTCGACACCACTCCCACGTCTCGGGGGTCCGAGACCGCCATCACGCGCCGCCTTGCATCCCGACCCGTGTTCGTGGGTCGATGAAGACGTACGCAATATCGATGATGAAGTTCGCGATCAGGACACCTGTGATGAGGAAGAGGAAGATCCCCTGGATGAGGAAGTAGTCGCGATTCTCGATCGCATTCAGGGTCAGCGTCCCGAGACCTGGATAGGAGAACACGATCTCGACGACGATCGCGCCCGCCACGACTGCGCCGAGCGCAAGCGCCAGACCGGTGATCTGCGGGAGGAGCGCGTTGCGATACGCGTACTTGCGGACGAGCTTCGTGGGAGCTCCGAGGCTTGCGAGGTAGTTCGAGTAGTCGGCCTCGAGCTCGTAGATGATCATGTTCCGCATCCCGATCGCCCAGCCACCGAAAGCGACGAGGAAGAGCGCGGAGAAGGGCAGGATCCAGTGGTGCAGGAAGCTGCGCGCGAACTCGATCGACCACTCCGGCTGCAGCGCGAGCCCGTACGCACCCGAGACCGGGAAGATGGCGAGCGTCGAGGCGAACAACCAGGCGAGGATGATCCCGAGCCACATCTGCGGGGTCGCCGTGAGCACGTAGCCCACCGGGAGCACGGTGTTGTCGAGCACCTTTCGACGGGCCGCGAGGGCGCCGACCTTGTTCCCCGCCCAGAAGCTGAGCAGGATCGCCGGGATGAGCAGTGCGAGCGTGTACGGCAGGGCGCCCATGATGAGCTCCGAGACGGGGGTCGGGAAGTTCGTGATGCTGAGCCCGAGATCACCGTTGAAGAGCGCGGCCCAGAAGTTCAGGTACTGCTTCCAGAGCGGGACGTCGAACCCGAAGGCCTCGGTGTAGTAGCCCGTCAGCGCCTCGGATGCGCTCGGCTGAGCCTGCATGCGTGAGAGCAGCCCCTGGATCGGGTCTCCGGGCATGAAGCGGGGGATCGCCCAGTCGATCGACACCGCCACGAAGAACGTGACGGCGTAGATCAGGATCTTCCGTGCAAGGTATCTCCCCACCGTGCCTCCACCTCGACGACGTCAGCTGTGAACGCGACACCCCTCCCGGCAGGTCGCCGGGAGGGGTGTCGGGTGTCCATCGGTGCGGTCGTTACTTGGCCGGCTTCAGATGCGTGAGCATGTCGATGCTCGTCATCTGCCAGTAGTTGTTCCAGGCCGTGGGCGTGTACTTCTGGCCGTTTGCCGACGGCCAGCCCGTCCAGTACTTCGTGTTGAACATCGCCCACATCCCGTTGTACCAGAGGGGTATCGCGGGCAGGTTCTGCAGGAACACGGTCTGGAGCTGCGACATCACGGCCTTGTAGGCCTTCGGGTTGCTCGACGGTGTCCTGTCCAGCTGCTGCGTGAGGCTCCACGCCTTCTGGCTCTGGAACCGCTCGTAGTTCACCGATGTCTGGTTGTCCAGGATCGGCAGCTGGAAGATGTACTGGTAGTACGTCCACGGTGTGTTGGAGTACTGCCTGTCGTTGGCCAGGACGAGGTCGTAGCGTGCATGACCGCGGTCGTCGACCAGCGTTCCGTAGTCCGGGTAGCCCGGCGTGATCTTGATGCCGGCGGCCTTCGCGCTTTCCGAGATGACCTGGATCGCAGTCATCCAGTCCGACCATCCGTTCGGGCACTGAATCGTGAGCGAGATGTCCGATCCGTCCTTGTTCTCGACGAACCCGTCGTTGTCCGTGTCCTTGTAGCCGGCGGCAGCGAGGATCGCCTTCGCCCGCGTCAGGTTGTACGAGAAGCCGCAGCCTCGCGACGGCCTTCTTGTCGACCCACTTGCTCCAGATGGGGAGCAGCCCGGTCGGGCTCGCCTTGTCCACGAGACCCTGGTACGCCTTGTCGAGGATCTGGTTCATGTTGATCGAGAAGGCGAGGGCACGGCGGAACTGCGGATCGTTCAGCGGCTTCTTCGTCGTGTTCGGGAAGAGCCACGTCGTGTTCGCTCCGAGGTGGTACGGGGCCTTGGAGTAGAACGTCTTGAGGTTGCCCTTGATCGCCGACTTCGGGGCGAAGTTGTTGAAGAGGTCGATGTTCCCCGCCTGGAAGTTGGCGAGTGCGGCCGTGTTCGACGAGTTGTGAATGTCGACGACGTACCGCGGTGCGGGCTTGAGACCGAGCAGCTTCGTCCCCCACCAGTCGTTGCGCCGCTGCCAGACGAACGTCTGCGACGTCGAGCTCGCACCGGACTGGTACGCGTACGGGCCGGTGCCGACGATCTTGCTCGCATCCAGGTTGCCGGTCGTGAGGTCCGTCTTCGAGTACTTGCTGAAGACGTGCTGCGGAACGATCGCGACGTTGTAGCGATAGAAGTCGAACTGCTGGTAGCCCGGCTTCCCGGCGAAGGTGAAGACGACCGTGTTCCGGACGGCCCGAACACTCTTGAGTCCGGTGGTCGCCCACAGCGCGTTCTGGGGGTGGGTCGGGATCTTCAGAAGGTCGAAGCTGTACTTCACGTCCTTCGGCGTCAGCGTCTTTCCGTCGCTGAACTTGACACCCGTGCGGATCGTCATGACGTACTGGCGTCTTCGTGCGCCACGTTCCGTTCGTGGCGAGCCACGGGATGAAGTTGCCCGTCAGCGGGTTGAACCGGAAGGCGGTCTCGTACGCGAGGCCGACCGTGCCCGTCGAGTAAGTCCCACGTCTTGGCGGGGTTCACATCACCGTACGGTGCCCACTGGCTTCCGCTCATGTAGAACGTCTGCGCGCGCGGGAGCGCGAACGCGGACCTGGAGCCTGCACCTACTCCACCCGCTGCCAGCAGCGATATGGCGGCGGCGAGAGCGACCACGAGCGCGACGATGCTCGCTGCCCTCCTCCTGCTTCGTGTTGCCATCCTGCTCCCTCCTTGAGTCCGTGTCTAACGACTACGCTCGCACCGATCGCTTACCGGCACGGCCGCCTTCCGCCGAGGTGGGTCGCATGAGCGATGCGGAACGCCGAGAGCGCCGGCGAGAGCCCGCAGATCCGTCGTCGGATCCGTTCCACCTCAGCATCGAACGCTCGTAGTCCATCACTTATCCGGTTAAGTGTCAAGTGGTTCGAGCGACGCATCACGCGTCGGCGCGCTCAGCTCGCGGCGGCGAGGGGCCGCGGTGCGGTGCTCCCTCTGGTCGTGAGCTCGCCGCGGGTCGTCTCGACGTCGCCGTCGGCTCGACCCTCGATCGCCTCGAAGAGGCGCCTCGTCGCGGCAACGCCGTATGCGGTGATGTCTCGGGTGATGGCGGTGAGCGGCGGGTGGACGACTTGGCTGATCAGCGAATCGTCCCACCCGATGATCGACAGGTCGTCGGGGACGGTGAAACCCATCTGCTGGGCGACTCCGAGGCCGGTGACGGCGAGCAGGTCGCTGTCGAACACGATTGCGGTCGGGGGGGTGCGCGAGGAGAGGAGCTTCCGTGTCGCGCGTGCACCCAGCTCTGCGCTGTAGTCGGTCTCGACGACCTCCGCCTGGAGTCCCAGGTCGTGCGACGCGCTCCAGAAGGCGTCGATGCGCTGCGTCGTGTGGACGAAGTCCGGCACGCCCGCGACGTGAGCGATACGGCGATGGCCGAGCGCGGCGAGGTACTGGACGGCTTCGGCCACGACGGCGCGTTCGTCATGCCAGACCGAAGGCAGGGAGCGGTTCTCCAGCGGCCCACCCACCACGACGGCCGGCAGGCCGAGACGCACGAGCTCGTCGATTCGCGGGTCGTCGATTCGCAAGTCGACCATGAGCACGCCGTCCACGCGGTGCTCGCCCCACCAGCGGCGGTAGACGGCGATCTCTTCGCGCGTGTCCTTCACGAGCTGGATCGTCAGCGCCACGGAACGTCGGGCGAGCTCCGATTCGACACCGGAGAGGAACTCCATGAAGAACGGCTCGAGCGCGAGCGTCTGTGCCGGGCGAGCGAGGACGAGCCCGCACGCGTCGGCGCGGGCGGCGGAGAGCGCGCGGGCCGCGCGGTTCGGGTACCAGCCGAGCTCGTCGGCGATGGCGAGAATGCGCTCGCGGGTGCCGTCCGACACGCCGGGACGACCGTTCAACGCATACGAGACGGCGCCCTTCGAGACGCCTGCGCGCTCGGCGATGTCCTTGATGGTCGCCCTGCTCGTTCGCTGTCCGGACACTCGTGCGCTCCTTCCTTGCGCCGGACGATACACGGCGTATGATGCCCTTTATCGGTTAAGTAAGAAATGGCTTCCGTCACCGACACTCCGAGGCGCGCCTTCCCGCCGGACTTCACCTGGGGGGCTGCCACCGCCGCGTACCAGATCGAAGGTGCGACGGCGGAGGACGGTCGCGGCGAGAGCATCTGGGACCGCTTCGCAGCGCAGCCGGGCGCGATCGTGAACGGACACCACGGTGGTGTCGCGTGCGACTCGTACCACCGCTACCGCGAGGACGTCCGGCTGCTGCGCGAGCTCGGCCTCGACGCCTATCGCTTCTCGATCGCATGGCCGCGAATCGTTCCAGAGGGTCGAGGTCGCGTGAACCCCGCCGGGCTCGACTACTACGACCGGCTGGTCGACGAGCTGCTCGCGAACGGGATCGAGCCCTACGTCACTCTCTACCACTGGGACCTGCCGCAAGCGCTCGAGGATCGCGGAGGCTGGCCGCAGCGCGAGGTCGTCGACGCGTTCGTGGAGTACGCCGACGCCGTCTCGGCGCGGCTGGCGGATCGCGTCACCTGGTGGATCACCCACAACGAGCCCTGGGTCGCCGCCTGGCTCGGGTACGGAAAGGGAGAGCATGCGCCCGGACGTCGGAGCCGGGCTGACGCGCTCGCCGCCGCGCACCACCTCCTCCTCTCGCACGGCCTCGCCGCCGACGTGCTCCGGGCGAACGGCGCCGCGTCGGTCGGGATCACGCTCGATCTGATTCCGATGCAGCCGTTGACGTCCTCCGAGGCGGACGTCGCAGCTGCACGGCGTGAGGACGGAACCAGGAACCGGTGGTTTCTCGACCCGGTGATCCTGGGGGCGTATCCGGAGGACGTCGTCGAGCTATGGGAGGAGGATCTTCCCACCATCGCCGAGGGCGATCTCTCGACCGTCGCACGCCCACTCGACTTCCTCGGCGTGAACTACTACCGGCGTCACATCGTTCGAGCAGGGCAGAACGGCGCCCCGCTCGTCGTCGAGCCGCCCGGAGCCGAGCAGACGTCGATGGGGTGGGAGGTCTATCCCGACGGCCTTCATGAGCTGCTCATGGCACTCCACCGAGACTACGACCTGCCGCCCATCCTCATCACCGAGAACGGCGCGGCGTTCGAGGACGTCCGGCGCAACGGGTCGGTCGATGACCCGGAGCGGACGTCGTACGTCGCGCGACACGTCGACGCGATCGCACGTGCCATCGAGGACGGCGTCCCGGTCGGCGGCTACTTCCTCTGGTCGCTGCTCGACAATTTCGAGTGGGCGCTTGGTTTCTCGAAGCGCTTCGGGATCGTCTACGTGGACTTCGAAACGCTGGAGCGCGTCCCGAAGGGGAGCTATGCGTGGTATCGGGACTTCATCGCGGCGCAGCGCGCCGCGCACGCGTCAGCCTGACGCGTGCGTGATCACCCGAGGGGATCACGCAGGCGACGCTCTCGACGACCGCGCATAGGATCGCGCGGGTGCGCCTCTCCCTCGTCCTCTCGGGCGCTGCGCTTCTCGCACTCGCGGGCGCCGCCGCACCCGCGACGCCGGCCGACGGGCCGCGCGTGCCGGAGGACGTGCGCTCGATCAGCTACTTCCCGGCGGAAGGCGGCTGGACGTTGATGTGGACGCGCTTCGACGCCGAGGCGATCGATCGCGACCTGGCCCGCATCGCATCGCTCCGCGCGAACACGGTCCGCGTGATCGTCCCCGCCCGCGCGTTCGGCTACCCGGAGCCGGATCGCACGATGGCTGCACGGCTCGAACGCGTCGTCGATCTCGCCGCGCACCATGGACTTCGTGTGCAGCTGACGCTGTTCGACTGGTGGCACGACTACGGCGACGTCAGCGGCTCCCGCCGCTGGGTGACGGCGCTGCTCTCTCCGTACGCCGGCGACGAGCGGATCGCGTTCGTGGAGCTGAAGAACGAGCTTCGGCCGCAGGACGAGGGGGCGGGCGACTGGGCCGCGGCGCTGATCCCGTACGTGCGGGAGCTGACGAGGCGGCCCGTCACGGTCTCCGTGCCCGCGCTCGACGCTGCGCGCGACCTGCGGCTGCTCCACACCGCGCTCGGCGCCGCGCAGCCCGACTTCTACTCTGCGCACTTCTACTGGCGACCCGAGGTCGCCGCCGAGCACTTGCGCGCGGCGGTCGCGGCGGTCGCTCCACTCCCGCTTCACGTGGGCGAGACCGGCTACTCGACGGCAACGTCGTATGACATCGTCCCTGGCTTGCCTCGGTCGCCCTCCGCGCGTGAGGCGGAACAGGGTTACTACCTGCGATCGCTCGCGAATGTGACGCGCCGGCTCGGCCTGCCACCCATCGCTCCGTGGGTCCTCTCGGATTTCGCGCAGGATGCGATTCCACCGGACGACCCTGGCCTCGACAACGTGCGCGAGTACCGCTTCGGCCTCTTCCGCGTCTCGGGTGAGGCGAAGCCCGCAGCCGCAGCGGTGCGCACGATCTTCTCCGACGGCCGGTCGGATGGGTTCAACAACGGTTTCGAGCAGGCCGTCCGGGACGAACGTGGGCGTCCGGTGCCGGCTCTCTGGCGGATTCGGCCGGCACGCGGCGCCGCCTTCTCGCGCGATGGACGGATGGCGCGGACGGGCCGCGCTTCGGCCCGGATCGATGGCGCGGCCGCGGGAACGGCGCCTGACGCCGCCTTCGCGATCGCCCCGTCCGATCCGGGGGTCCGGCCGGGCGACCGCTCTACCGTGATCGCGTTTGCGCGAGCAGGCTCACGCTGCGGCCACGTGGGCATCGCGCTGCGCTGGTTTGCGAGCGACGGACGCGTCGTCGGTGGGGCGCACTCGGCGCCGCTTCGCTGCGGCATGCTGGGCTGGAAGCGCCTGCGGGCGAGCGGGACTGCGCCGGCCGGCGCCGCGTACGTCGGCATCTACCTGCGCGCCGCGCGCACGGTCGGCCCAGCCTGGTACGACGATGTCGCCTACTCCTGTGCGCGCGGAGTCGGCAGCTCGTAGTCGGTAACCGCGGTGCCCGCCCGTCATATCGAAGCGGCGTCCTGCCCGAGCATGGCCACGTCAGCGGCCGATTTCACGGGCGCGTCCGGTCGCGCCCG
Organism: uncultured Actinomycetes bacterium; assembly: GCA_963830035.1. Classification (GTDB taxonomy): domain Bacteria; phylum Actinomycetota; class Thermoleophilia; order Gaiellales; family Gaiellaceae; genus GMQP-bins7. The sequence continues at coordinate 881,398 of CAWHKX010000004.1, forward strand.
GTGCCGTCTTCCTTGCGGCAGATGAGAAGCGCTTCGATGTAGTCCCAGCGATAGCGGTTGGGGGCATCTGCGACGCGCTCCTCGAGCGCTTCGAGGAAAGCGGCGAGGAGACCGGGGGCGCGGTCCTCGCCCTCGCGAGCGAAGGCGCGGAGGAGGAGCGGCCCGCCCCATGCGGTCACGCTCCGGACGTAGCGCCGCGCGAACACCGTGGGATCGTCGTGCCAGTAGGGATTGTCGAGGCGGAAGAGCTCGGCGCTCTCGAGCTGCAAGCCCGCGATGCTCCCGCTGCTTCCATTGAATGGGGCTCGGATCTCGTCGAGCGTGCGCATCCACACCGGTACGACGACCGCCGCGACGGTCTCGGCGCCGATGCGCCCGGCATGGCACCAGTCGGCGAGCACGCGGTTCATGTCCCCGATGATCTCCACGTACAGCCCCGTCCTCTCGGGGCACGGAGCGGGGGACGCCGGGAGCGCGGCGATGAACCAACCACCCGGCGCCAGCTCCATCGTGCGCATTTCGAGCAGCCGCTCCCACTGCCGAGCGGCGGCCACGCGCCAGGCACGCCGCTCGCCCTCGTCCAGGTGGTCCGGGTAGCCCGGAAAGACGGAGCCGGTCGAGGCCAGACCCGCCGCACCGGCGATCCAGTGCATCGCCGTCCCGGTGACCGCGACGTGCACGCTGCCCGATGGCAGGCAAGGCGCCTGCTGGAGGGGGATGCCCGCCATGCTGATCACCGTGGCGGGGGGCGGGCTGTGCTCGACGGCTCGGCGGCACGCCTCGCCGTGGGACTCCGGCGAGGCGTAGTGGGCCCCCGAGCCGGCATCGGCGACACCCGGCCCGACGTCGCCGGCCGCCGGGATCACGACGACCCGTGGCGTGCCCGCCGCTTCACCGAACGCGTGCTGCAGGTGGTCGGCGGCGACGCCCCACGCGTTCGTCGGCAGATCGACGAGCGAGTAGACCAGCGGGCGTCCAGCGCGCTCCCGCACGAGATCGCGGATCAGGCCGTGGGAGTTCACCCCGTCGGCGGCGCCGAGATCGACCACGCGGAGCACCGGCTCGTCTGCAAACAGCCGCGCCGCGGCCAGCACGGCCGGGTGGGTCGCCTCGAAGGCGGCGCGCTGCGAGAGCGCGTACCGCGCGTAGTCGTCTGCCATGCTCGAGAACTCGGGGCGATCTGACGACGTGGCAGGCATCCTTCCAAACGGCAGCGCTCGGTCTCCGCGCGTCAGGCAACAGGATCCCGAGGCAAATCGACCCTACCTCGTGCGCCGCCCGCTGGCGAAGCTGTCGAGGATCTCGACCTCGGGCGCCGACAGCGCGAAGCCGAAGATGTCTGCGTTCTCGGCGATCCGTTCCTTGTTCGACGACCTTGGGATGGCCACGATTCGGTGCTCGATGTGCCAGCGGAGGACCACCTGTGCCGAGGTCACGCTGTGACTCTCCGCAATCCGTACGAGCCGCGGGTCGCGCAAGTCGATGTTCAGGAGCGGGCTATAACCCTCGACCTGCACACCACGGCGCCGGTGTGCCTCGAGCACGTCCGCATCGAAGAGCGCGGGGCTCCACTCGATCTGGTTGACCGCCGGTAGGTGACCTGTCGCTCGCTCGAGCTCGTCGATCTGCGAGAGGGAGTAGTTGCTGACGCCGACCTCCCGCGTCAGTCCTTCCGCCTGCAACTCGAGAAGCCGCTCCCACACGTCCGGTCGCGCGCTCCCGCTCGGTGGCCAGTGGATGAGCCACAGATCGACGTAACCGAATGCCAGCGCAGCGAGACTCGACTCGAGCGTCTCGCGCTCACGCCCTGCGCGGCCGGGCGGCAGCTTCGTCGTGACGAAGATGTCCTCACGGCGAATGCCACTTTGCGCCACAGCTTGCCCCACCTGTTCCTCGTTGCCATAGGCGCTCGCGGTATCGATGTGTCGGTAGCCGACCTCGAGCGCGCGGACGATCGCGTCGATGGCACTGCTGCCCCGTAACTGCCACGTACCGAGCCCGACAATCGGCATCTTCGTGGCCGAAGTGAGCGCAACACTCTCGTTCGCGATGGTGGGCGATTCGCTCACGGCTACGGGAGGTCGATGGTCATGCCTTCGCGTGCTGCCACCGGCGGGTCTCCCGAGGCACCGTCCCAGAGCTCGCAGGCGCGCTCGACGAGCTTGTCCACGCTTTCGTCCGAGCGACCCGGATCGTGATGGAAGAGCACCAGACGACGGGCCATGGAGCTCTGCGCGAAGCCGACTGCCTGCGCCACGCTCGAATGACCCCAGCCGACACGCGAGGGGTATTCGGCCTCGCTGAACTGGCAGTCGTGGAAGAGCACGTCGACGCCCTCGGCGATTGCGTGTCCGGAGATCCACTCCGGCTCGAGGTCCGAGAGCTCGACGCCGAGAACCGGCTCGTGATCCGGGATGTAGGCCACCGAGTTCCCGTTCAGCGACAGTCGGTAGCCGAGAGTCGGCCCCGGATGGGACACGCTGTGCGCGTCGATCTGAACGCCTTCGATCTCCCAGGTCTCGTGAGGGACGTCATGGAAGATGACGTTCGCCGGAGTATCGCCGAGCTCGATGGGAAAGAGCGGCGGCGAGAACACCCGTGCGATTCGCTGCTCGAGCGTGTGCAGCGGCGACGGTGGCCCCCAGATGTGCAGCTCGCTGCCGGGACGCCAGAACGGTGCGAAGAACCGCAAGCCTTCCACGTGATCCAGGTGCAGGTGCGTGAGCAGGATATGGAGGGGGCCGTCTTGCTCGAGCTCGGCGCCGAGCTGCTTGATTCCCGTGCCGGCGTCGAGGATGAGGAGACCGCCGTCGCCCGTCCGGACCTCGATGCACGGCGTGTTGCCCCCGAAGCGCACGGTCGCAGCGCCCGGAGTCGGGAGTGACCCGCGACACCCCCAGACTCTCGCACTGAGCGCCACCTCAGTCGCCGTCTGGGCCCGACTGCCAGAAGACTGCGACCATGCCCACGAACTCGGTCGGCGACGCAAAGAGGGGCACGGCAGTCACGGAGAGCAACCTGCGCTGGCCGTCGAGCCCGGTCATCCAGAGCTTGCCGTGCGCCGGTCGCCGCTCCATGAGCGCGATTGCCGCGGGCATCCGTTCCATCGGGAGGGGCGCGCCGTCGACGTCTTCGAGGCGAAACACGGAAGCCCAGCTCTCTGCGTTCATCGCCCCGGCCTCGGAGAACGTCTGCCCGAGGATCTCCTCGGCCGGCTCGTTGTAGAACACGAGGTTGCCGGTCGCGTCCGCGATGAACGTCGCCGTCGCGAGCTGCGACGCGAGCTCGCGCGCGAGAATGAGCGCGAGGTGCTTCTGAGGCGGCCTGCCCTCCATCGGACGCGAAGCCTAGTGCCGCCCTACCAAGTCCGCATCGAGCACGTCGAATCCCCTGCAACTTGCGGCTTCTCGGCGGCCTTCTGACCGGAATGTCCGCAGGCCTTCGCGCACTTGGCCGGTGTCGTCAACCGGTGGAGAGACTCTCCTTTCGCGGTGACCATCGATCTACGCGGAGACGGGGGTTGGTCTCAGGCCGGGTCCAGGCAGTCGTACTCGCCTACCGGGCTCTTCGAGCCGGAACCACTGCCGTCGAGCAACGGCGACGAGCACCGCGCTCGTTGACCCACTGTAGGTTCGGCGGGATGAACGATCTCGAGCTCCGGTCCGCAACCACCTTGACCGACGATCAGCTGGCGGAGCTCTTCACCGCGTCCTACGCCGGATATCTCGTGCCGGTCACGATCACTCCCGAGGCATTCCGCTCGATGACTGTGGCTTATGACCTCGATCGAGAGGCCTCGCTCGTGGCCGTCCGGAATGACGAGTACGTCGGTCTCGTCAATCTCGGCCTGCGAGGGTCGGAGGCCTGGATCGGCGGCCTCGGCGATAGTCCCGAGCGAACGCCGCCGCGGCATCGGGCGTCTGCTGATGGAGGCGATCCACGAGACGGTTCGCGCGCGCGATGTCGAGCGCGTCTGGCTCGAGGTCATCGTCGAGAACATCCAGGCGGTCGCGCTCTACGAGCAGCTCGGCTATACGCACGTGCGCGAGCTCGAGGTGTGGTCGCTTCCCGGCGCGGCGGGTGAGCCGTCTGAGTGCCCGGCCGCCGACGCTCACGCCTGGATCCGCGAGCACCGCGACGAGCGAGAGCCGTGGCAGCGCGCCGACGCCTCGTTCGAGATCGACGAAGGGATGCTGGGCCTGATGGTGCAGGACGCAGCCGCCGTCGTGCGTGTGTCCGGCGACCGCGTCGGCGTCGTCCAGCTCGCGGGCAGAACGGCTGGCGCGCTTCGCGAGCTCCTCTCCGGCGCTCGTACGCTCGGCGAAACGCTCGGCGTGCTCAATCTTCCGGAGGATCACCTCGCCGGCGGGGCGCTTCTCGAGCTGGGCGGACGCGTGGACGTGCGCCAGCACGAGATGGTGCTGGCACTTTCACGGTAGAGGCGTCGCGCCGACGCAGAGATCATGCGGAGCGAGCGGCGGACTAGTCGATCGATAGGACTGTCAGCGGCTCGAAGCGCCTGTTTCGAATCGTGAGCCGCGTGCAGCGCCGCAAGTCGATGTCTCCGTTCGCGTCGAAGCTCCAGCGGCCGAGCACGCCGTCGAAGTCGCGCGTCGCGAAGGCGGCCTGCGTGATGGCCGCGCGGTCGGCGCGACCGACGCGCTCTATTGCCTGCAGGATCACCCCGGTCGTGTCGTAGGCGGAAGCCGCGTAGCACTCGGGCTCGTGTCCGAAGCGCTCGACGTAGCGCTCGTAGAACGCGCGACCTTTCCCCTCGAGCAGCGCCGGCGGAACGCCCCCGAAGGTGACGAGGGTGCCCTCGGCGTGCGCGCCGGCGGCCTGGATGAACGCGTGCTCGAACAGCGTGTCGGGACCCATCATCGTGATCGACGGCGTCCTGGCGCGCACGTCGCGCCACAGTGGCCCGGCCCCGTTCTGGATGATGCCGCCGTAGAAGACGAGGTCGGCCCCGCTCTCGGCGATCGCTCGGGCAAGCGCCTCGTACTCCGACTGCTTTGGCTCGATCCCTACCGGCGCCTCGACGAGCTCGAGGCCGAGCTGCCGGCATGCGTCGGCAAAGGGCAGCGCGACTCCGCGACCGCAGGGCTCGCTGTCGTGAAGGACGAAGACCCGCCGCGCGCCGAGCTCGGCCGCCCATTGCGCCGCGAACACGCCTTGCAGATCGTCGCTCAGCGCGGTGCGCAGGTAGTTGCGGCGGCCTGTCGGGTAGTGCTTGTCGGGCTCTCCCGGCTCGAACGGCTTGGTCAGTCCGGGGTAGGTATTGCAGGGCGAGATCATCAACAGATCCGCCGCGTTGGTGATGGGGATCGAGTACGGGGCCGCGTCCGTGTCGAGGGTGCCGATGTAGGCGAGGACGTCGGCTCTGGCCGCTGCATAGCGAGCGTTGGCCTGCTCGCGCCGGGCATCCCAGGAGCCCCGCTCCTCGCTGCCCCCGTCCAGATCCTCGTACACGATCGGCGTGCCACCCACCCGATTCCCGGCGTCCTCGAGCCGCATCCTGATCGCGTTCACGATCGACTCGCTCTGGCCGATCGACGACCCGCTCCGAGTGAGGCTCGACACGATCCTCACCTCCTCGCCGAATCCGTTCACTTCCGCCTGCCGCGAGTCAGCGGAGAGCGACGTTCGTGCCAGTCTCGGCAGAGCGGTGCAGAGCCTCGAGCGTCCGCGCCTGGGCGACGGCGTCCTCTCGGCCGAGCAGGAGCGGAGCCTCGCCGTTGACCGCGTCGCTCAGGTTCTCGAGCTCGAGTCGGTACGAGTCGACGGGGTCGAGCTCGATGCGCTCGACGCCAGCGTCGCGGCGCAGCTCGATCACCGGATTTCGGCAATGCCACGGATCGTCGAGGAACAGCGAGCCCTCGGTCCCGATCGCCTCGAGCTCGTCGCGCTCGGCGAGAGACGTGCCGCAGTCGAACTGCGCGAAGACGTCCCCGGGGAACCGCATCGTGCCCGTGAAGACCCAGTCGGTTCCGCTCGGCCCGACGTACGCCTGGCCGAACACGCTCTCGGGCTCGCCCGCGATGAGCCGCGATCCACTGACGCAGTAGCAGCCGACGTCCATCAGGCTGCCGCCCTCGACGTCGGTGCGCAGGCGAATGTTGTCCTCGTCGTAGAGGGAGTAGCTGAAAGCGGAGCGCACGACTCGCAGCTCGCCGATCGCGCCGCCCTGGACGAGCTCGTACGAGCCGCTTCGTCTGCGGGTTGTGCCGGTACATGAACGCCTCCGTGAGCAGGCGGCCGCTGCGCTCGGCCGCGTCGAAGGCCTGCTCGACTTCGTCGGGGTGCCGGCTGAGCGGCTTCTCGCAGAGGACGTGCTTGCCCGCCTCGACGGCTCGGATCGACCACTCGCAGTGCATGGTGTTCGGCAGCGAGATGTAGACGGCGTCGATGTCCGAGTCCTCGAGCAGCGTCTCGTAGGAGCCGTAGGCGCGCTCGATCCCCCACTGCCGCGCGTACTCCTCGGCACGCGACTGCTCGCGGCTCGCGACCGCGATCAGCTCGACCTTGTCGGACGCCTGGGCGCCCGGGATCACCAGCCGGTTGATGTGCGCGGTCGACACGATGCCCAGACGCATCAACCCCATGACGCCTCCGTCATCGGCCGTAGCGCGGTCTCGAGGATGCGGTGACTCCGCGGGCGCGTGAGGAGGAAGAGGACAACGTCTGCCACGTCATCGCCCGACATCATTCCCTCCAGAACCTCGGGCGATCGCCCGTAACCCTCCGCGAGCGCGAAGTCCGTCGCGACGCCTCCGGGGCAGACGTTCGTGCAGCGGATGCCGTGCTCGCGCAGCTCGTGGTCGAGCGCACGCGTGAGACCGACCTGGCCGAACTTGGAGGCGCAGTAGACGGCCTCGCCCGGAAGCCCGCGGCGGCCCGCCTCCGAGGCGATGGTGACGATGTCGCCCTCCGGGCTCGCGATCAGGTGGGGAATGCAGGCGCGGATCGCATAGATCGTCCCTTTCAGGTTGACGTCGATCATCTCCTCGATGTGCTCGACGGGCGTGTCCGCGAGAGAGTGGTACGAGCCGACACCGGCGTTCGCGACGCAGATGTCGAGGCGACCGAAGCGCTCCACCGTCTTCGCGACGGCGCTTTCGAGCTGATCGAGGTGGCGGACGTCGCAGGACAGGCCGAGCGCGTCCTCGAGCCCGAGGTCGTCGCCGCTTCGGGAAGCGAGCGCCACCGCGACCCCCTCGTTCGAAAGCGCCCGCGCGACCGCGGCGCCGATGCCACGGCTCGCGCCGGTGACGAAGGCGACCTTTCCCTGCAGATCCGTCATCGGTCCTCCACTCCTCGTAGGGCGGGATACAGCGCGCGAAAGCGAGCGTAACCCTCGTCGTACGCCGGGGCCCAGTCGGCGTTCGGTTCGACGGTCTCGCGCATTCGGACGCAGGCGGTGACAGCCTCGTGCGCGTTTGCGAAGTGTCCGTCCGCAACTCCCGCGAGCATTGCCGCACCATACGCCGAACCTTCCTCGACGACCGTGAGCTCGAGCGGAAGGCCGAGCACCGAGGCAACGATCTCGAGCCAGAGGCGGCTTCGCGCGCCACCACCCGAGACGCGTCCCTTCTCGGGCGTGACGCCGAGCTCCCGCAACAGCTCCAGCGAGTCGCGCAAGCCGTACGCGACACCTTCGAGCACTGCGCGGACCAGCGCGCCCTCGGTCGTGCCGCAGGGAGAGCCCGGTGAACGAGCCACGCGCGTCCGGATCCGCGTGCGGTGTCCTCTCGCCCTGGAGATATGGAAGGAATGTCAGCCCCTCGACCCCAGCGGCCCAGCGTTGGGCGTTTGCCGTCAACTCGTCGAAGGACGAATCCGGCGCGAGCGCATCACGAAACCACTGCAGCGATCCAGCCGCGTTGAGCATCACACCCATCGCCTCCCACGTGTCCGGGAGTGCGTGGCAGAAGGCATGAACGCGCGCCTCGCGATCGTGCGCGAACGCAGGAAGCGTGGCGAGGACGACGCCCGACGTACCGAGGACGACCGAGACGATGCCCGGCTCGATCACCCCGACGCCGAGTGCGGCCGCTTGCTGGTCGCCCGCTCCGGCGATCTCCGTGGACTCGTGCGACCGGAGGCAGCCAGTCGTCGCGGCACTTCGAGCGCGGCGAGCACGTCGTCGCTCCAGCGCCGGTGCGCGACGTCGAAGAGGAGCGTTCCCGACGCATCGGCGACGTCGATCGCCCAGTCCCCGTTCAGGCGCAGGCGCACGTAGTCCTTCGGGAGCACGATCCGGCGGATGCGTCGAGTAGACGTCGGGCTCGTGGCGGCGCAGCCAGAGCAGCTTCGGGGCCGTGAAGCCCGGGAGCGCGCGATTGCCGGTGAGAGAGACGAGGCGCTCGAGGCCGACGACGCTCCTCGATCTCTGCGCACTCCGCCCCGGTGCGCTGGTCGTTCCAGAGGATCGCCGGGCGGAGCACGCGGTCCTGCGCGTCGAGGCAGACCAGACCGTGCATCTGGCCGGAGAACCCGACTCGGTCGACGTCGACGCCGAGGGAAGCGAGCGCTCTCTCGCTCGCCCGCAGCCAGTCGTCGGGGTCTTGCTCGGACCAGCCCGGCTGCGGGGTGGAGAGCGGATACGTCGCCTCTGCGGAGGAGACGACCTCACCCTCCGGGGTGATGGCGATCGCCTTGACGCCGGTCGTGCCGACGTCGAGGCCGACCAGGAGTGTCACTCGCCGCCGAGCGCCGCGTACACGAGCTCGTACGCCCGCACCGCGTCCTTGCGCTGCTGGGCCTCTCGCAGCGCCGTCGTCGTCGATCTTTGCGGCGACCGAGTCGATGAACCGCCAGTGCAGGACGCTGCGTCTCACGGCCGAGACGGCGTCCTCGGTGTACGGGTAGAGATCGAACCCGAGCCGCTCGCCGTTCTCGCCGTAGCCGGCGCGGCGCAGCTCCACGGCCAGCTCGAGCGTCTCCATGAACGCGGTGGCGCCGACCATGTTGTCGTCGTCGAACGTGCCCCAGCCGGAGTTCGCGTGCTGGTGCCCGAGCAAGCCCTCCGCCGCGAGCATGGCCGCGTACTCGCCGAGGCTCTCCCCGTTCATCAACAAGTGCTGCCAGTCCATGTTGACCTTGACGTTGTCCAGTCCCTGGGCCCGGAGCTTGTGGATCACGTGCAACGTCATTCCGATGTTCCGCATCAGGATCTTCATCGCCGGCTCGGAGTTCTTGTGCTCGAGGAAGAGCGAGATGCCGTGGTCTCGGCACCGCTCGGCGGCCTGGCCGATCCCGTCCACGAGCCATGCCCACGACTCCGCGTACGGGGTCTGGAACGGATAGTTGTAGCCCTCGATCCCCGGCCAGATGATGAAGTGGGCGCCGAGCTCGCCCGAGAAGTCGATCGCGTCGAGCGTTCGCTTCACGGCCTCGGCGCGCGTGGCCGGGTCCGGCGAGACGAGCCCACCCCGTCCGAACCGAGGATCGAGGTGGAGCCCCGTCGCGACGCAGTAGATGTCGTGCCCGTCGAGCGCTTCTCGCACGTCGTCGAGGTTCTCGGGGTTGAGCTCCTGCGGATAGTGGAACTCGTAGTCGTCGATGAGATCTCCCAGCCCGTCGACCGCGCGGCGCACGCGCTCGGCGGTCGTCTCGCTCGCCCACTGCGGCTGGTAGCCGCCCGGGACGAAGCGCGTGACCATCGACCCGAGGGCCCATATCCCGAGTGAGGTCTTCACGAGGCGCTTAGTATCTCGCGCGGAGTGATCCGAAGCGACATCAACGAGATAGGCGTGGGGATGCTCGGGTACGCCTTCATGGGCAAGGCGCACTCGAATGGCTTCCGCAAGATCGGGTACATGACGTGGCCGCCGCCGCTCCGGCCGCGACTCGTCTCGATCGCGGGGCGGAACGAGACCGCGGTGAGCGAGGCTGCCGAGCGCTACGGCTTCGAGCGCTGGACGACCGACTGGCAGGAGCTCGTCGCCGATCCCGCCATCGGGCTCCTCGACAACCTCGGCCCGAACTCACTCCACGCGGAGCCGACGATCCTCGCTGCCGAGGCGGGCAAGCACGTCGTCTGCGAGAAGCCGCTCGGGCGAGACGCGGACGAGAGCTACGAGATCTGGCGCCGGGTCGCGGCGACCGGCGTGAAGCACCTGTGCGCCTTCAACTACCGCTTCGTCCCTGCGGTGCGCCTTGCGCGGGAGCTCATCGACGCGGGCGAGCTGGGGGAGATCCGTCACTTCCGCGGGCGTTACCTCCAGGACTGGGGCGACACCGACGCCGAGGTGTGGCGATTCGACCGCGCCGAGGCTGGCTCGGGAGCGCTCGGAGACCTCGCGGCGCACGTCGTCGACCTCGCGCGCTACCTCGTCGGCGAGATTCACGAGGTCGGAGGATTCCTCAGCACGTTCATTCCGGATCGGGAGGTCGACGATGCGGTCGAGGCGACCGTCAGGTTCGCGAACGGCGCGGTCGGCACGCTCGAGGCGACGCGGCTCGCGCTCGGCCGCCGAAACGCGTTCCAGTGGGAGATCAACGGGACGAAAGGGTCGCTCGCGTTCGACATGGAGCGGCTGAACGAGCTGCAGTTCTTTCGGACCGGCGACGAGCGCACCCGCGGCTTCACGACCGTGCTGGTCTCGGAGGCGAGCCATCCGTTCTGGGAGCACTGGTGGCCGCCCGGCCACATCGTCGGCTGGGGCGACACGTTCGTCCACGAGCTGCACCACTTCCTGGCGGCGATCGCCGAGGACACGGATGTCGCACCGCATGGCGCGACCTTCGAGGACGGCTACCGCGCGGCCGAGGTGTGCGACGCGATCGTGCGCTCGGGCGCGAGCGGACGCGGGAGACCGTCGTCTACCGGATGCTCGAGCGCTAACGATCGAGTGACCTCGTCGCGATTCCGTAATAGAGTCCCTCGCGCAGGTATTTCACCAAGCAAGGAGGGTGCAGTGAAGTCAGGTTTCAGGAGGTCATCGACACTCCTCGTCGGAGTTGCCGTGGCCGCCGTCGCCGTCGCCGTCGTCGCGAGCGGCGCGACCGCGCGCACGGCTCAGACGGGCTTGGTATGCGTTCTCTTGCCGGACACGAAGTCGTCGGTGCGGTGGGAGCAGTTCGACAAGCCGGCGTTCATCAACGCCTTCAAGAAGGCGAGGCGTGCCGGCGACGGTCGTGAACGCGCTGAACGTCGCCGCAGAAGCAGCTCGCGCAGGCCGAGCAGTGCATCGAGGGCGGGTGCGAAGGTCGGCATCATCACGTCGACTCGACACCGGCACCTCGATCGCCATCCAGAAGAAGTTCACCGCAGTCGGCGGCAAGACGATCGACTACGACCGCCAGATCGTCGGCGGCACCGGCTCGGTCTACGTCTCGTTCGACGGGAACAACGTTGGTCGCCAGCAGGCGCTCGGCGTCCTCGGCGCCATGAAGAAGAAGGGCACGTACAAGCCGACGAGCGTCGTCGCCCAGCTCTGGGGCGGCCCGACCGACGCGAACGCGTTCTGGTTCAAGAGCGGCAACGACGACATCCTGAACCCGCTCTTCAGGACCAAGAAGGTCAAGAAGGGCCCGGCGAAGTTCGTGCCCTGTGGGATGCGGACAAGGCCCAGACGATCTTCGAGCAGATGCTCGTCCAGACGAACAACAACATCCAGGGCGTCGTCGCGGCGAACGACAAGATCGCCGGCGCCGTCGTCGCGACGCTGAAGGCGAAGGGCCTCAAGCCCATCCCGCTGTCGGGACAGGACGCGACGGTCGCAGGGCGTGCAGAACATCATCTCGGGCTGGCAGACGATGACCGTCTACAAGTACGTGCCCGACGAGGCGAATGCGGCTGCCGCAGCGGCGATCGCGCTGTACAAGGGCAAGAAGCCGCCGGGCAACGGGACAGAGCCGAACGGGCAGGAAGCAGCTCGCGTACATCATCCCGGTGACGTCGATCACCAAGGCGAACTACACGCGGCTGTTCCGCGACGGTGTCCTCAAGCGGAGCGAGGTGTGCTCCGGCGGAGTACAAGAAGTACTGCAAGTAGTCGTATGACCATGAGCGGTGGGGGCGCGCACTGCGCGCCTCCGCCGCTCGTCTCGTCGTAGGACCCGCCACCGTGAGCGACACACCACTCCTCGAGATCCGCGACCTCTCGAAGACGTTCGGCTCGGTGCAGGCGCTGACGGACGTCGACTTCGAGGTGCGCTCCGGCGAGGTCATGGCGCTCGTCGGCGACAACGGCGCCGGCAAGTCGACGCTCATCAAGTGCATCGCCGGCATCCACGGCTACGACTCCGGCGAGATCCTCTTCGACGGCGAGCGAGTCACGATCCACGGGCCGAAGGACGCGGCCAAGCTCGGGATCGAGGTCGTCTACCAGGATCTCGCGCTCTGCGACAACCTCGACGTCGTCCAGAACATGTATCTCGGCCGCGAGATCCGGGACTTCCTCTTCCGGCTCAAGGAGCCGGCGATGGAGCAGCGGACCGGCGGAGACCCTCAAGGGACTTCGCGTCACGACGATCAAGTCGATCCGCCAGGCGGTCGCGACGCTCTCGGGCGGCCAGCGCCAGTCGGTCGCCGTCGCGCGCGCGGTGATGTGGAACTCGAAGCTCGTCATCCTCGACGAGCCCACCGCCGCGCTCGGCGTCGCGCAGACCGAGCAGGTCCTGGAGCTCGTCAGGCGGCTGGCCGAGCAGGGGCTCGCGGTCGTGCTCATCTCGCACAACCTCCACGACATCTTCGAGACCGCGACGCGGATCACCGTCCTGCGCCTCGGCCGCAACGTCGGCATCTACGAGCGCGCGAAGACGACGCAGCAGGAGGTCGTGCACGCGATCACGGCAGGGATCCCGACGAAGGTCGCGGGCATCGCCGAGACGGCGCCGGAGGTGCGTCGCGTGAGCGCCGGCGCCGACATCGTCGCGCCCGGCATCGGGCTGCCCGAAGGAGGACGACACCGAGCAGGCAGGGCCTCTGGCAGCGCGCGGTCGGCAACGTCAAGTCGGGCAATCTCGGTGTGCTGCCGGTCGTTCTCGGCGCAGATCGCGATCGTCGTCTACTTCAGCTTCACGGCGACGAACTTCTTCACGGCCGGGAACTTCGTGAACGTCATCCTGCAGATGGCCGGGGTGACGATGATCGCGTACGGCGTCGTCTTCGTGCTGCTGCTCGGCGAGATCGATCTCTCGATCGGCGTACCTGAGCGGCATCGCGCGCGGTGACCGCGGCCACGCTGCAGCTCCCCGACGGGCGCAACTATCCCGGGATGGCTCGCGATCCTGCATCGCGCTCGGCGTCGTCGCGCTCATCGGCGCGGCGCAGGGAACGGTCGTCGCGAAGATCGGCGTGCCGTCGTTCGTCGTGACGCTCGCAGGGCTCCTGATCTGGCAGGGAGTGATCCTGCAAGGTCCTCGCAGTTCGCGGCGTGATCATCATCGAGGACGAACTGGATCAACTACGCGGCGACGTACTACTTCTCCGCCAACGTCGGCTGGCTCATCGCCGCGGTCATCACCGGGGCGTACGCCCTCGTCGCGCTGGGCGGCGTGATCGGCCAGCGACGTGCGGGCCTGTCCGTCAACGCCGGGATGCCGGTCGCTCAAGCTCGCCGGTGTCGCTGTCGCGTGCTTCGGCACGTCGCGATCTGCAACCACGCGACGAGGCCGGCGGCGTGCCCGGAGGGCACGCCGCTCACGGTGAACTGCACGCAGTCGCAGGGTCTCCCGCTGGCTGCGCTCCTCATGCTCGTCTTCCTCGTCGGACTGACGTTCCTCGCGAAGCGCACGACGTTCGGGCGCCACGTCTACGCCGTCGGCGGCAACGCCGAGGCCGCGCGGCGCGCCGGCATCAACGTCGCGCGCGTGCGGATCCTCGTGTTCACGATCTCCGGGATCATGGCCGGCGTCGGCGGGATCGTCCTCGCCGCGCGGCTCCAGTCGGTGAACCTGCAACGCAGGCGGCGGAACGCTGCTCCTCGACTCGATCTCGGCCGCTGTCATCGGCGGCGTGAGCCTCTTCGGCGGCCGGGGTGAGGTGCGCGGTGCCCTACTCGGCTCGCTCGTCATCGCGACGGTCGCGAACGGCCTGAACATCGGCGGCTACTCGACGGGAACGATCTACATCGTCACCGGCGATCATCCTGCTCGCTCGCAGTGACGCTCGACACGGTCGCCCGCAGACTGCAGGAGCGCTCGGGCCGCTGAGCCGCGCGGTCGCTAGCCGACGTCGACGATCCGGTCGGCCGCGACGTTCTCGAAGACGAGTCGTGGTGCCGTCGGGGAACCGGATCGTGAGCCGCGCGACCGACGCTGTGCTTGCCGAGGCCGAAGTGCACGCGCGGATCCTCGGACGAGAGGTAGCTCGATCCCGCCTGCACCTCGCGGACGAGCTTCCGCCCGTCGGCGAGCGTCGCCGTCACGACCGCTCCCGGCGCGAACCTGCGGAAGCCGAACCTCCAGCCAGTGGCGCTTCGGTGCGTCGTTTCGGAGCAGGACGAGCTTGCCGCCGATCGTGTTGACCGCGACGTCGAGGTCGCCGTCGTTGTCGTAGTCCGCCGTCGCCAGGCCTCGTCCGTTGACGCGAGGCGTTCGAGCGAGCCCGGCTGCCTTGACCAGCGCGAATCGAGCGCTCCTTGCCAGGCCCAGCGACGTTCTCGAGGATCTGAACGCGCCGCGCGTCCTTGGCGAGGTTCACGACGGGAATCGCGCCGTTCGCGAGTACGAGGTCGAGGTCTCCGTCGAGGTCGAGGTCGGCCCATGAGTCGCCCCATGCCGTCGAGTCGGTGCCGATGACGGCGGCGATGTCCGGACGAACGTCCAGGTACCGAGGCGCGTGTCGAGCGGGGGCTTCGGTAGGCGGCGTGCAGCTGGTGGCGTGAGTTCGTGACGAAGAGGTCGACGCGCCCATCGCCGCTGTAGTCGGCGGCGGCGATGCCCATCCCCGCGTTCGGGTCGTCGACCGCGAGGCGCTTGGCGACATCCTCGAAGCGGAAGCCGAGATCAGCGGTCGTCGCCGTGTTGCGGTACAGCTGGTTCGGGTCGGTGTCGTTCGCGACGTAGAGGTCGAGGCGACCGTCGCCGTCCATGTCGGTGAAGACGGAGCCGAGCCCGTGGCTGACCCCTGTCTTCTCGATCCCCGCAGCCCGGGCCACCTCACGGAAAGTCGAGCGCCCGCTTTCGTCCGGTCCCTGGTTGAGATAGAGGAGATCCCGGACGGGCGCGTGGCTGGACGGGAAGCCTGCCGCGGAATCGACCACGAAGTTCGGGTCGCTGTAGGACGTGACGAAGAGATCCGGCCGGCCGTCCCCGTTGACGTCACCAACCGCGGCCGCGGAGTGCCATCCCCTGGCCATGATCCCGGCCCGCACAGCACCTTCCGTGAACGTCCCATCTCCGTTGTTCCAGAGCAACGCGTCCCAACCGTCCGTGGAGACGTTGTAGCCGGCGCTCGTCACGTAGAGATCCGTATGGCCGTCCTGATTGAGATCGGCTGCGACACAGCCGTTCCCGCGCACCGGGATGTCGACTCCGGCATCCGCGCTCACGTCCTCGAAGCGACCACCGATGTTGCGGTAGAGCCTGCTCCGAGGCAGGCCGCCCTTCGTCTCCGAGGGGACGATGTCAACGTCCGCATGCGAGTTGACGACGAAGAGGTCGAGCCAGCCGTCACCGTCGTAGTCGAGCCAGCACAGTCCTCCGCCCATCATCGCTGTCGTATCCAGCGACATTCCGAATCTGAACGCTCCGTGGCGGAAGTCGAGCCCAACCTGTTCGGCCACGTCGACGAACGACGTGCCGCCCAGCTGCCCGGTCGCTACCGACGGCCCTGAAGCCCGCGTTCCGAGCGGGACACCGCCCTGCGAGTCCCTGATCCGGTAGGCCCACCTTCGAGCACGAACATGAGCGTCCTCGTGAAAGGCATGGGCTCGGTCCGTTCGACGCTCGTCGCACCGCTTGCCGAGAACGACGCGGTCGTCTGCGTCCCCTCGACCTCCGCAAGGACGTACGGAGCGTCCTGGCCGTCGCTTCGTCGCAGGCGCAGCTCGACGCGATCGACGTCGTACTGTGCGGCGGTGAGCGTTCCCGGCGCTCGGATCGCCTGCCAGAGGGATGCGAGCCAAGCGCCGCTTGCTGCCGTCGCCGCCAGCTCCTCGTCGCGCCCGCGCAGTGCGGCCGATTCGGTGCGGAGAGCCATCACGACGTCTCGCGCGATGTTCCGAGCGGTCGATTCGTCGATCTCGTCGACCCCTCGCGAATCGGCCACCGTGATCTCGGGGAGTGCCTGAGGTAGCCCTGCTGACGCGAGCCTGGGCATCCGGGTCGCGCCGGGATGCCGGCAGCGACAACGAGTCCCGTAATGCAAGGGCTCCCGCGAGCGCGACCGCCCCGACGACCAGCCGCCGAGGGCGCGAGTCGCTCGTCGTGGAGCCGACAGCCGCGTCGAGCCAGCACGAGCTGAGGCGCCCCGCGCGTGGCACAGACGAGGAAGAGCGCGCCGAGGATCGCCACCTTCGTCCCGAACTCCGTCGTCTGCGGAGCGATCAGCACCGTCGCGAGGAGGCCGACTCCGACCGCGTAGGCGCGACGTCCGCCCGCACTGTCGGGGATCGTCTTCGGGTCGGTGATCATGAAGAAGAGGAAGACGAGGATCTCGGGGGACGAGACCAGCAGCCACCAGAACTCGGCGCCCTCGATCGGGCCGACGTGCCAGGCGGCCGTCATCGTGTGCCCGCTGGCCGCGAGCACGCCGATGCCCGCGGCGAACGCCAGCCAGAAGCCGACCGCGATCCCGACGAGGTGCAGTCGCCGGAGGATCAAGAAGCCCCCGGTCGACGATGATCGCCAGCGCGAACGCGAGTGCGGGCGAGAGCGGTCCCCACCACAGCGCGAGTGGATCCGCGCGCGTGACGCCGAGCAGCAGGAAGCACAGCACGAGCCCGAAGTTCGACGGGTTGAAGATGTGACGACCCCGGAAGCGGATCAGGTACTTGGAGAGGAGCGCGACCGCGGACGTCGCCGCGAAGATCCACCACCCGTTCATGCTCCACCAGTCCCCGTGCTCTGTACCCGGGACGCGCAGGACGAAGGCGACGCCGTTCCCCGTCAGGAGCGCGCTCGCCGGCCACATGAGCACGCTCTGGCTTCGGAACGTGATGGCCACCTCGAGAACGGCAGCGGTGAGGAGCGAGACGAGGATCTGGGCGATCGACAGGCTGAAGCCGAACGACGTCTGTCCGAGAACCTGCAACGTGATGATGACCGCGGCGAGGTGCAGGCGCGGGTCGCGAATCGTCGGCAGCAAGACCGGGTACGACTTGCCTCGGATCGAAAGTGACGGCCGGCCGGCCAGGGCAGGCGCGCTCATCGCGCGTTCATGCTACTTCGGCGTGTCTCGAGCCGCCATCGATGGTGCAGTATGCGCCCGTGGCAGTGCCCGCGACCCGTTACGACGCCCTGATCGCCGAGTTGCGCGCTGCCCTACCGAAACACGAGGCTCCGCCGGATTTCGACTGCGTATCTCGACAAGGTTCGTCGCCACGCCTCACGAGGTCAGCGACGAGGACGTCCAGTCGCTGAAGGACGCCGGGCACTCGGAGGACGAGATCTTCGAGCTGACGGTGTCGGCAGCGGCCGCAGCGGGCCTCGAACGGCTGGACGCGGGCTTGCGGGCTCTGGGATGAGACTCGCCTGCGTGGACAGCGGCCACGATCCGTCGGAGGCTCGAGTGCTCGACCTGATCCGGGCTCAGCGAGGCGCGGAGCCACCCGACGTCCTCAAGACTCTCCATTATCGGCCCGAGCTCTTCGGACGCCCGTACTCCGCTGCCCTCGATGCCGCTATGCGCGGCCCGTCCGGGTGGACTGCCGGCGAGCGCGAGCTCTTCGCCGCCTTCGTCTCCTCGCTCAATCAGTGCCCGTTCTGAACGGGTTCCCACGGCGCGGTCGCGTCGTATGCGCTCGGCGAGGAGGTCTGGGAAGCGGTGCGGCGGGACTGGCGAACGGCGCCGGTCGACGACCGCCTGCGCGCCACGCTGGGGTTTCTCGAGAAGCTCACCCTGCAGCCGGATGAATTGACCGGCGCCGACGCGGAAGCAGTCCTCGCGACCGGCGTGAGCGAGCCCGCGCTCGTGGATGCGATTCACGTTGCCGCGCTCTTCAACATGATCGTCCGGTTGGCGGACTCGCTGGGCTGGGACGTGCCTCCCGAGGAAGCCTTCTCCGCACGGGCACAGGCGATGCTCGAATCTGGCTATGCGCTGATGACGGTCTCCGGCACCGTCGAGTAGTGCGCGCCGAGCTGCTGCTGCCGACCCGGGTCTACCGCTTCTATCGCGGGGGCGCGCTCATCGGGCAGTTGCGCGACGAGCCCGAGGAGGACGGCTCCTTTCCGGAGGACTGGATCGGCTCCGTGACGCCTGCGAAGAATCCCGGCCGGGACGATCCGGAGGAGGGGTTGACGCGCCTCGCCGACGGCCGCCTCCTTCGTGACGTAGTGGAAGCGGATCCGAAGGCGTGGCTGGGTGACGAGCACGTCGCCCGCTTCGGGACGTCGACCGGGCTGCTCGTGAAGTTGCTCGATTCCGCCGAGCGGCTGCCCGTCCATGCGCATCCCGATCGCGACTTTGCGCTCAGGGCCTTCGACTCGCCGTTCGGGAAGACGGAGGCATGGATCGTTCTCGATACGCGCGAAGAGGAGGCCGAGGTCTGGGTCGGGCTCCGCGAGCCGGTCGAGCCCGAGCGCTACCTCGAGTGGATCGACGAGCAGGACGTCGACCGGCTTCTCGGCTCGCTGAACAGGATCTCGGTGCGTGCGGGCGACGTCGTCTATGTCCCGGCCGGCGTGCCGCACGCGCTCGGGGCTGGGCTGCTCATCGCCGAGCTCCAGGAGCCGACCGATTTCTCTCTTCTCTGCGAGTGGCGCGGCTTTCCCGTCCGGCCCGAGGACAGCCATCTGGGCCTCGGCTGGGAGGTCGCGGTGCAGGCGCTCGATCTGAGCGCGCACGAGCCGCGCGTGTCCTGCCGGACGAGGCGCGCTCGTTCTTCTGGGCGGACCGGGTTCTCGAGGCGAGCGGGCGGTTCGCGGTCTTGCTCGTCCTCGGCGGAGAGGGCACGATCGACGGCGCTCCCGCGCGTCCCGGTGCAGCCTTCGCCGTTCCGGCGGCCGTCGAGGGCATTCGGGTCGAAGGCGACCTCGAGGTGCTCCGCTGCCTCGCACCCGATCCGCTCGGCTAGGCGCTCGGCTCGCCGAAGAACGGCTCGCTCGGGCGCGCGTAGCGCCGGCACGCGTCGAGGTCGGGCTCCGCGCCGATCCCCTGGACCGTCGGGCAGCGCGACGTATCCGTCTTCGATGATCGGTCGGCCGAGCGTTACGAGCTCGTCGAAGAACGGCACCGACGCCGCGTGCCACTCGAGCGCGAGGAAGTTCGGGATCGAGGCGCAGACGTGCGCCGAAGCAAGTGTTCCGATCGGCCCGGCGATGTTGTGCGGGGCGAGCGGCCGCGAGTGGACATCGGCGTACGCCGCGATCCGGCGCGTGTCACTGAGCCCGCCGACCTTCTGGATGTCGGGCGCCAGGATGTCCACGCCTCCGCGGTCGATCAGCGCCGCGAAGCCGTCCAGCCGGTAGAGGTTCTCACCGGTGCAGATCGGGGTCGTCGTCCGCTCCGAGATCCGCGCGACCGACTCGAGATCCTGCGGAGGGGTCGGGTCCTCGAGCCAGAGCACCGGCACGTGCTCGAGGGCACGCGCCAGCCGGAGCGCATCTGCCGGCGCGTAGCGCCAGTGCAGGTCGAACGCGACGTCCGCCCGACCTGCCACTGCCGCGACGGTGGCCTCCGCGAGCGCGACCTGCCTCTCGAGTTGCGCGGCCGAGATCGTGCGGGCGTACAAATCCTCGTGCGGCAGCAGCGGGAGATCGAGGTCGAACTTCAGGGCCGTGAAGCCGCGATCGGCCATCTCCCGGGCACGCGCGGCATAGGCGTCGGGCGTGTAGACCTCGGCCGCCTCCGCCGGAGCCCAGTGCACCTCCGGGTCGAGGTCGTCGAGCTCGTCCGGCGGCGTTCCCATCCACGGCAACCGCCGCGAGACGAGCGTCGCGCCGTAGCTCGTCAGCGCCTCGCCTGCGTGACAGTCCGCGTAGATGCGCACGCGCTCGCGAAAGCGACCGCCGAAGAGCTGCCAGAGCGGCACCTCGAGCGAGCGCGCTGCCAGATCCCAGAGAGCCGCCTCGATCCCCGAGATGGCGTGGTACACGGTGCCGCCGCTGGACACGTGAGCGGTTGCCAGATGGAGCTTGCGTACGAGCGGCTCCACCTGCCGCGCATCCTCGCCTTCGAGCAGCGACGCGAGCTCGTGGATCGTCTGCGAGAGCCCCGGCGCGCAAAAGGCCTCGCCCCATCCGAACGTGCCCTCGTCGCTCTCGACGCGGACGATCGTCCAGTCGTAGTTCGCCTCGACGACCGCGGTGGTGATGCTTGCGATCCGCATCAAACGGCGTGCTCCAGGACGATCTTGGCAACGACGCCGCGGCGGTCGTCCATCAGTGCAAACGCGTCCTCGAACTGCTCGAGCGGGAAACGATGCGTGACGATCGGGTCGAGGTCGACGAGTCGCTCTCGGAGCAGGGCGAGCATCCGGGCCCAGTCTGCGGTTCTGTACCCGACGCTGCCGAGAACGGAGAGATCGCGGAGGGCGATGCGATCGGCCGGCAGTGTCAACTCGTGCCCGTGACCTGCGATTCCGAGTGCGACGATGCGACCGCCCTCACGCGCGAGCCTGGTCGAGAGCTCGAACGCCGCGACTGCCCCGGCCGTCTCCACGACGACGTCGAGTCCGCCCTCGGTGAGCCTCCTCGTCTCGCCCTCCGCGTCGACCTCGGAGACGCTGACGACCGAGTCGGCGCCCAGCGCGAGCGCCAGCTCGAGCTCCTCGTCGCGCAGCCCGTAGGCGATGATCGTCGCGGGCGAGCGAAGGCGCGCGAGACGGATGGCGATCGCCCCGACTGCGCCGATGCCGACCACGCCGACGGTCTCGCCGGGCTCGATGCGCGCGCGCTCGAGCGCCTTCAGCACGACCGAGCCTGGCTCCACGAGCACCGCCGCGTCGAACGACACATGCTCGGGAAGCGGATGCACCACGCGCGCCGGGACGACGACGAGCTCGCCGTAGCCGCCGCTGCGCGTGAAGCCGACCGCGTCGTAGCTCGCGCACAGATGCGTGTCTCCGGCGCGACAGCGCGTGCAGCTGAGACAGGCGATGTTGCCCTCGCACACGACGCGCTCGCCCTGCTCGAGGCCGGTCACGCTCTCGCCCACGGATTCGATCACGCCGCTCCATTCGTGGCCCGGAACGACCGGGAAGCGCACCCACCGCGGGTCGAGAGTTCCCGCCACGATGTCGAGATCGGTGCGGCAGACACCGGCCCGTACGCTGCGGACGCGAACGTCGCCCGAGCCGGGAGTGGGTGCCTCGACCTCGCGGAGTGCGACGGCGTTCGGCTTTTCGATCACGACGGCGCGCATGAGCCGGAGTCGAGCCTACGACAGCCGAACGGACGAGTGGTCAAGATGACGTCATGAGGCACGAGCACGCGCTCACTCTCGTCCGCTTCGTCGTGGAGCACGCGACGGCTCCGGTCTCGGTCTTCGTGGCGGACGACCACGGCGAGCTCGTCGCCGCGATGACCATGGACGGTGCCGCTCCCGACACGCGCTTGAACGCGCAGCGCAAGGCCTACACCGCGGCGCGCAGCGACGCTCGCTCCACGGCGGAGCTCGCCGACAAGGCACGCGAGGACGCAGCCGAGCGCGCCAGCTTCGATCCCTTCTTCACGTTCTTCCAGGGCGGGGTGGCCGCGTTCGAGGACGGACGCCGGGTGGGTGCGGTCGGCGTCAGCGGCCTGCCGGGGCCGGACGACGATGCGCTCGCGCGGAAGGCGATCGGAGCGGCGGGCCTTTCGATCGCAGGGTGAAGCCTGACCCCACCCCGGTCGGGCTTCGACGATTACGCCTGAAGCGCGCTCACGACGGCGACGCCGACCGCGATGGTCACGAGCCCGCCGATCTGCAGCCGCGTCAGGCGTTCATGAAAGAGGACGGCCGCCATGATCGCCGCGATGACGCCGAACTGCGAAGCGAGCACCGCGCTGACTGCGATCCCGTCTCGTGCGCCGAGCGCGAAGAACACGAACCCGGCGACCTCGGCGACGCCCGCGACGAGCAGGAACGGCAACGCCTGGCGCGTGAGCGTCAGACGCGCGGCGAGTGCCAGTGGCAATGCGATCGCCACGACGCCGACGATACGAGGCGGAAGGATCGCCCACGCGACCGGCAGGTCCGCGGCGACACGGCCCGTGGCATACAGGCTCACTCCGAACGACAGGGCGGCGGCGGCGCCGAAGAGCGCGGCCCGAACGTCGGTGGACGAGGCGTCGGAGCCCGACGAATCCCTGCTCACCCCGGCCAGAACGATCCCGACCGCCACGACTGCGAGTGCGACTCCTGTTCCGGCGGCAAGCTGCTCCCCCGCAGCAATCGCGAGGAGTGCAGCGACCGCGCCCTCGGTCGAGGTGATCGGCGCCACCACTCCGACCTTGCCGATCCTGACTCCCGCGTACACGAGCAACAACCCCGCGCAGTTGCCCACGCCTGCAAGGATCAGCCATTGCATCGCCGTCCCGTCGACATCTGGCACGCCGCCATAGAGGGCCCACGGAAGCGTTACCACGAGCCCGATGAGCATGACCCAGGCCAACACCGACGGGCCGCCGATGAGCCTGGTCGCGCGCGTTGCGCAGATCAGAGTCGTCGCCCACGCGACCGCGGCACCGAGTCCGCCTAGCACCGCGATCATCGACGGTCAGCCTAACGCGGCGTTTCTGGGACGTTTCCGAAAGTGAGGCCCGACCGGACAGACCTGACGAACTCCGAGATCGCCGATCGGCTCTCGTTCTTCGCCGCCCTTCTGGAGCTCGCGGAGACGAATCCGTTCGCCGTGCGCGCGTACGTGCGGGCGTCCGAGCTCGTTCGCTCGACACCTGCGTCCGTCTCCGAGCTCGTGCGCACGGGCCGGATCCGCGAGCTCCGCGGCATCGGCCCGGGCATCGAGGCCAAGCTTCGCGAGCTCGTGGAGACGGGCGACATCGCCGAGCTGCAGGCGCTCGAGGCGGAGATACAGCCGGAGCTGGTGGGCTACGGGCGGTCGCTCGGGCTCTCCGCCAAGCGCATGCTGGGAATCGCCCGCGGACTCGACATCGACAGCGTTGCGGCATTCCAGGATGCGGTCGCCGCCGGGCGGCTGAGCGAAGCTCCGGGCGTGGGCGCCGCGACCGAGGCGAAGATCAAGGCCGCGCTCGAGAGTGGGCCGAAGGCTCCGCGCGGATTGACGCTCAGTCGCAGTCGACCCCTGACGCAGGCGATCGCCGCTGCTCTGGAGGGCGAGGTGGCCGGCCCGGCTCGCCGCTTCTGCGAGCTCGTCCACGACCTCGCGGTGGTCTGCGCCGCCGAAGATCCCGCGCCGATCCTCGCCCGCTTCGAGCGGCTCCCGGCGATCGTCGCCGTGCTCGAGCGAGGCGAGCGGCACGCCGTCGGGCTGACCGTCGAAGGCGTCCCGGTGCGGGTTGTCGTCGCGCCACCGCAGACCTTCGGCACCGAGCTCTTGCGCGCCACGGGCTCGGCGGAGTACGTCGAGGCGCTCGAGCTGCTTCCAGATGCACCGGACGAGGCAGCCCTCTTCGCGCAGCTGGGGCAGCCCTACTGTCCGCCCGAGCTTCGCGAGGCGCCCTTCGTCGCGGTGCCCGCCGACCTCGTCGAGCGCGCGGACATCAAGGGAGACCTCCACTGCCATACGACGTGGTCGGACGGCAGGGCGACGGTGCATGCCATGGCGCTCGCCGCTCAGGCGCGGGGTTACGAGTACCTGGCGATCTGCGATCACACGCCGAACGTGCGGGTGGTTCCGGGGCTGAGCTCTGACGACCTTCTACGCCAGGGTGAAGAAATCGCCGCCGCGAACGAGCTCGCGGCGCCTTTCCGCATCCTGAGAGGCGTCGAATGCGACATCCGGGCCGACGGAACGCTCGACGTCGAAGACCGCGTTCTCCAACAGCTCGACTGGGTGCAGCTGAGTCTCCACGCCGGCCAGCGACGTCCGGCGGACGAGCTGACGCGGATGGTCACCGAGGCCATGCGGCACCCCGCCGTCCGCGCGCTCAGCCATCCGAAGGGGCGAATCCTCAATCACCGTCCCGAGAACGCGCTCGACCTGGACGAGGTCTTCGCCGTCGCGAATGAGACCGGGGTGGCGCTGGAGGTGAACGGGCTTGCCCGACCGCCTCGACCTTTCGGCGACGCACGTCGCAGAAGCGCTCGCAGCCGGCGTCGAGCTGGTGCTGAACTCCGATGCACACTCGGAGCAGGGTCTCGAGAGACTCGACCTCGCAGTGGCGACGGCGCGCAAGGGCGGCGCGACCGTCGCCTCGATCGTGAACTGTCGATCCTACGGCGAGAAGGCATTCGGGCCGCGGTCAGGCAGGTAGCCACCCCGGAAACGAGCGAGCTACCTGCGTGACTGTGTCCGGCACCTACGCCGCATCGACCGGGCGTAGCGCCTGCTTCTGCGTCGCTCGCAGGAGCGCGGCGGCCTGCTCCGTGGCCTGCCGCTCGTTCTCGTAGCGTCCGTCCAGGACCGCTCCCCAAACGAGCAGGAGCATCGCACCGACGACGAGCAGCGTGACGACGGTTCCGATGGCGAACAGGGCGATGTTGTTCATGACCGCTCGGTTCGTGGAAGGACGAGCGCGCCCAGAGCCAGGATGGAGGGAACCCAGAGTCCGACGAAGATTCCCTGGAGCTCGTCTCCTGCGAACCAGAGCGAGACGGAAAGCAAGAACGAGATCCCCGCGGCGAGGAAGAGAAGTAGCCGTGCCCGGCCTTCGCGCGACTCGGTAGCGATGCCGAGGGGCAGGGAGCGTGGATGTGAGGTTGTCACCTCGAGGACCACCTTTCTGTTGTGAGTTCGCTAGAGACAGCGTGAGGGGCACGAACGCTCTCGAGCGTTCGTGCCCCTCAGGGCCGTCCTAGGCGGCGGGAATCAACACGGAGTTGATGACGTGGATGATCCCGTTCGTCGTTCGGATGTCGACCTTTGTGACCTTCGCCTTGTCGACGAACACGTTCTGTCCGCTGACACGGATGCTGACGGACGGTCCGGCCAGCGTCTTCGCCGACTCGAGCGTCACGACCTTTGCCGCAGGGACCTGTCCCTTGACGACGTGATAGAGGAGGACACGCTTGAGGAGCGCCTTGTCCTTGCCGAGCTTGGCGAGCGTCGCCTTCGGCACCTTCTTGAACGCCGCGTCGGTGGGCGCGAAGACCGTGATCTTGCCGGGGCCGGACAACGCTCCGACGAGGCCTGCCTGCTTTGCGAGGCTGAGGAGCGTGGTGAACTGACCGGCCGCGGAGGCCGTCTCGACGATGTTCGCCTTCGGGGCCGCAGACCGGTCGGGCGCGGCGAGTGCCGCGCCTGGAACGGCAACGGCGAGGACGAGCAGGAGTGCAATGCGCTTCATGGTCTTAGTTCCTTTCGGTGAGAGCGGTGGTTGGTGACCAGCGGCGGCGGATGGCCGCCTGCTGTGCGATCTGGTAGGCGGCGCCCAGGCCGACGAGGCCGTAGACAACCCGCGTGATGGCATTCGTCTCGCCAAACGTGAGACCGAAGAGGGCGGCAACCAGGTCGAACTCGGCGAGCGCGACCAGCCCCCAATTCAAGCCTCCGACGATGACCAGAACAGCTGCCAGGACATCGAGCTTTCTCATGCGGTACGAACCTCCTTGTTCAGGGTTTGTCGAACGATCGTAGAGCACAGGCGACACTCTGTCAAATCTTTGTCAAAGGTATGTACACTTGCGGCATGGCTGCAGATCTCCGCATCGGCGAGCTCGGGCGCCGCACAGGCGTGAGTCCCGAGCTCCTCCGCGCCTGGGAGCGCCGGTATGCCCTGCTCGAGCCCGAACGCTCATCCGGGGGCTACCGCCTCTACACGGCCGAGGACGAGCGGCGCGTGCACACGATGAAAGCCGCGCTCAGCCGCGGCATCTCTGCCGGAGAGGCCGCGAAGCTCGCGCTCGACGACGGGAAGAATCTCCCTCCGGCCGAATCGCTCATCGACGCTCTGCTCGCCTTCGACGATGTCGGAGCCCACGCCATCCTCGACCGCCTGCTGTCGTCGCTCACGCTCGACAGCGTCTTGCGCGACTCGGTGCTCCCGGCTCTCGGCGCTCTCGGTGAGCGCTGGCAGCGGGGAGAGGTCACGATCGGGCAGGAGCATTTCGCGAGCAACCTTCTGCGTGGTCGGATGCTCGGCCTCGCGCGCGGTTGGGATCGGGGTATGGGCCGGCGCGCTCTCCTCGCGTGCCCCCCGGGCGAGCACCACGACCTCTCGTTGATCGCGTTCGGCCTGGCCCTGCGCGAGCACGGCTGGCGCATCACCTACCTCGGCTCGGACACGCCGATCCACACCATCGAGGACACCGCCGCTGCGCTTCGGCCGGATCTCGTCGTTGTCGCAGCTGCCGTCACTTCGCGCTTGACCGACCAAGTGGACGAGTTGCGCAACCTGGGCGTGCGGTTCCCGCTCGCACTTGCGGGTGCAGGCGCCGAGGAGGGGGTCGTCGGGCAGATAGGTGCGAGCCACCTGCGCGAGGGCCCGGTGGAGGCCGCAGCGATCGTCGCCTCGACGGAGCTTGGCCGAAACCTCTTGGCCTCGTCGAGCGAGAGCTGATCGCCGGCGGAACCTATCGTCGCTCCAGCTGCGCGCAAATATCCTCCTGCAGTGACGTACCTCGCTGCCGAGAAGCGCTACGACCGCATGCTCTACCGCCGCAGCGGCCGCAGCGGCCTTCAGCTCCCGGCGATCTCACTCGGGCTCTGGTGGAACTTCGGCGCCGACGATCCGTTCGAGAGGAGCCGCGCGATCGTGCGCCGCGCATTCGACCTCGGGATCACCCACTTCGACCTCGCGAACAACTACGGACCGCCGTACGGATCCGCGGAGGAGACGTTCGGACGCCTGCTCCGCGAGGATCTCCACCCGTATCGCGACGAGCTCATCGTCTCCACCAAGGCGGGGTGGGACATGTGGCCGGGCCCGTACGGAGAGGGAAGCTCGCGCAAGTACCTGCTCGCGAGCCTCGACCAGAGCCTCGCGCGCATGGGACTCGACTACGTCGACATCTTCTACTCGCACCGCTTCGATCCGGAGACTCCGGTCGACGAGACGATGGGCGCGCTCGACGCGGCAGTTCGCGCGGGGAAGGCCCTGTACGCCGGGATCTCCTCCTACTCGGCGGAGCAGACCCGCGAGGCAGCCGAGCTCCTCCGCGAGCTCGGCACTCCTCTGCTGATCCACCAACCTTCCTACTCGATGCTGAACCGCTGGATCGAGCCCGACCTGCTCGACGCCGTCGGTGAGCTCGGCGTCGGCTGCATCGTCTTCTCACCGCTCGCGCAGGGGCTGCTCACGAGCAAGTACCTCGACGGGATCCCGGAGGGCTCGCGCGCCAGCCGGTCGAGCTCGCTCTCGCCCGACCGACTCTCGGAGAGACGTGTTGGAGCGGATCCGCGCGCTCGAACGAGATCGCCGAGGGACGCGGACAGACACTCGCTCAGATGGCACTCGCGTGGACGCTACGCGACCCGCGCGTGACCTCGGCGTTGATCGGCGCGTCGAGCGTCGCCCAGCTCGAGGACAACGTCGCCGCGCTCGACCGCCTCGCCTTCACCGACGACGAGTTGGCCGAGATCGACCGCCACACAGAGCTCTAGTCCTTCGCCTCCAGCTCTTGCGAGTAGAACTCGAGCGCGGTCTTCGTCTTCGTCTGCTGCTCTCCGGAGAGGTCGATGCCCTTCCCGCCGAGAAAGGCGCGCGCCTCGGCCGCAACCTGGAACGCGTCCGCGGCAGTGCACTTCGTCGAGAGCTCGAGAATCCGCGAGCCGTCGGGGTAGAGCCAGAGCTCCGCGACCAACCGCCGGTCGAGCTCGGCCGGCCTGAAGTTCAGCTTGAGAACGAAGATCGGCCCCAGCACGGCGAGCTCGTCCAGCTCGGCGCCGGGCACGGCGTTGTCGGCGAAGAACGCCCGCTGCTCCTTCGAGAAGAGCTTGCGGATCGGAAGTTCTCCCGCAGCGGCTCTTCTCACGGAGAGGGCGTCGGTCTTGCCCTTCAGCGTGGCCGAGCACACGTAGCCGCCGGGCATCGCGTCGACCTCGACGACCAGGTTGGATGACGTGCGCAGGCTCTCCGGCAGCTCGTCGGGAACGACCGGGCGCAGCTTGACGACCGAGTCGCCGCCCTTCCCCTGGATCCTGCGGGCCCGCACGACCACGCCCGCGGCGTTGAGCGCGAGCTTCGGCGTGTCGAAGAAGAACACCTGGCGAATCTGTGCCTCGAGTGGATCCAGCTCCAGCGCCGCAACCGCTTTCCGCTGATCTGACGCGGGCACGGTCAGCTTCAGCTCGACGCTGTCGGACTGCTTCGCGAGCTCGAGAACGCGAGCGAGATCCTCGTCGGACAGTCTCTTCGGCGTGCGCGCGGTCGTTGCCATGTCGCTCCCGTCAGTGGGTGTACCTCCGACGATAGTCGGATTCCAGCGGTAGCGACCTCGGCGGAGCGAGTTCTAGGATCGAGCCGTGCGCGACCTCCCGAGCGGAACCGTCACCTTCCTCTTCACCGATGTCGAGGGCTCGACGCGGCTCCTCCAGGAGCATCGGGGCAGCCTATGCCGACCTGCTCGCCGAGCACCGACGGGTACTGCGGGACGCATTCGCGAGGCACTCGGGCGTCGAGGTCGACACTCAGGGGGATGCCTTCTTCATCGCGTTTCCGAGCGCCGCCGATGCAGTTGCGGCTGCCGCGGAAGCGCGGGACGCCCTCGAAAACGGCCCGATCATTGTTCGAATGGGTCTGCACACGGGCGAGCCGATCGTGACCGACGAGGGGTACGTCGGCATCGACGTCCATCGCGCGGCGCGGATCGCCGCGGCTGCCCACGGGGGGCAGATCGTGCTCTCCGAGACGACCCGCGGCCTCCTGGATGCCGACGCCTCTCTTCGCGAGCTCGGAGAGCACCGTCTGAAGGACCTGACTGGTGCCGAGCGCCTGTACCAGCTCGGCGACGGCGACTTCCCGCCGCTCCGAACGCTCGACGCCACCAACCTGCCGGTCGCCGCGGGCCCGCTCCTCGGGCGCGAGCGTGAGCTGGAACAGCTCGTCGGGCTGCTTTCGAACGGCACGCGCCTTCTCACCCTCACCGGTCCCGGCGGCACCGGAAAGACACGTCTCGCGCTCCAGATCGCAGCCGAGCTCGTGGGCACGCTGCGAGACGGAGTCTTCTGGGTGCCGCTTGCCGGCCTTTCCGACCCCGAGTTGCTGTCCTCGGAAATCGCGCAGGCAGTCGGCGCCCGCGACGACCTCGCCGGGTTCCTCCGCGGCCGGGAGCTTCTCGTCCTCCTCGACAATTTCGAGCACCTCCTCGACGCCGCACCGGCTCTCAGCGCGATCCTCGCCGCTTCGAGTGGTCTCCGCGCCCTCGTCACCAGCCGGTCGCCTCTGCATGTATCCGCGGAGCGCGAGTACCGGCTGGACCCGCTTGCTGCGGGCGATGCAGCAGCCCTCTTCGTCGAACGGGCGCGTGCAGTCGGGCGGGAGGTCGCGCCCGATTCCACGATCGACGAGATCTGTCGCCGACTCGACGGTCTGCCGCTTGCGGTGGAGCTTGCCGCCGCTCGGACGAAGCTGCTCGGTCCCGAGCGGCTCCTCGAGCGTCTCGACTCGGCTCTCCCGCTCCTCACGGGCGGGGCGCGTGACGCGCCCGAGCGTCAGCGCACTCTGCGCGCGACAATCGAGTGGAGCTACGACCTCCTCGACGAGGCGGCAAAGGAGCTCCTACAACGGCTCTCGGTCTTCGCGGGGAGCTTCCCGCTCGAGGCCGCCGAAGGCGTGTGCGAGGCCGATCTCGACGGTCTCGCAGCCCTCGTCGACTCGAGTCTCCTGAAGCCGATCGCCGAGGACCGCTTTCTGATACTGGAGACGATCCGCGAGTACGCACGGGAGCGCCTGGAGCACGCGGACGAGGCGGACCTGCGGCAGCGCCACGCGACGTACTTCTCCGCGCTCGCCGAGCAGGCGTACGAGCACCGGTTCGAGGCGGAGGCGGAGTGGTCGGCACGAATCGAGCTCGACCACGACGACCTCCGATCCGCGCTCGACTGGCTCTCGGCGAACCACCCGGATCGCGCGCTCGACCTCGCCGGCGCGCTCGGCTGGTTCTGGCTCTCACGAGGTCTTCTCGCCGAGGGGTGCGGCAGGTTGGCCGACGCACTCGCAGCCTCCCCTGCGACGAATCGTGCTCGAGCGCGAGCGTTGGTCGGGTCGGGCTCGCTCGTCGCCCGCCACGGCGACGCCGAGCGAGGGCGAGGACAGCTCGAAGAGGCAATCGGGCTCTGGGGTGAGCTCGGCGACCGGGAAGAGCTCGCTTCGGCCCTCGACTCGCTCGGCTGGCCCCTCATCTACGACGCCGGCGACGAGGTCGGTGCGCTGGCGGCGTTCGAGGAGAGCCTCGAGCTTCGCCGCGAGCTCAGCGACGATGCGGGGGTAACCCGAGCGCTCGTCGGCGTCTGCCAGGTGCTGGTTGCGCTCGGTGACGTCGACCGTGCCGAGCCGATGGCTCGGAACATCCTCGAGCGAGCGGGCGACGATCCGCGCACCGAGCACTTCGCCTATCACTTCCTTGCCGACTGCGCGTTGATCCGCGGCGACACGGCGGAAGCCGAGAAGCGCTACCGCCAGAGCTTGCAGGCCGCGCTTCCGCTCGGCGACGTCATCGAGACGAGCTTCGAGGTTCAGGGCGTGGCGATGGCCGTCGCCGGGAACGACCCCGAGCGCGCGCTGCGCCTGGCAGCGTCGGTCGAGGCGCTCTGGGAGTCACTCGGCATCGCGATCTCGATCCGGTTCTGGGTCGCGCTCCTGGATCGCTACATCGGCCCGGCGCGCGCGCAGTTGAGAGCGGAAGCCGATGCCGTGTGGGCAGAAGGCCGGGCTATGGCGTTCGACGACGCGGTTGAGCTCGCTCTGCGCGGTAGCGACGGCGATCGAGGAGCTGCTCGGGACGTCGTAAATCGAGGGGGTCGGAGCCGTGGAGTCTGACCCCAGCGAGCGGCCGCTCACCGAGCGCGACATCCTGGTCGTCACGCCCTACAACGCACAGGTGCGGGCGCTGCGCCAGACGGTGCCGGAAGGGGTCAGGGTCGGCACGGTCGACAAGTTTCCAGGTGCAGGAGGCGTCGGTTGCAGGTCTCGCTCGCGAGCTCGTCGAGCGAGGAGGCACCCCGCGGCCTTGCGTTCGTCTTCAACCGGAACAGGATCAACGTCGCCACCTCGCGCGCCCAGTGCCGCGTCGAGCTCCACTGCTCTCCGCGGCTGCTCGAGGCGGAGTGCACGACCGTGGAGCACATACGCCCGGCGAACGCGCTCTGCCGCTTTGTCGAGCTGAGCCGCGGCTAGTAGATGGAAACTAAGGGCCAGAACACTCCACGAGCGAAAGGACGCGCCCAGGCGAATGACCGATTATGGAGCGGTCGCGGTCGCGACGTGCGCCGACATTGCTGCGTCCTCGCCGTCCCACGGAAGCAGAGCCTCGACGACGGCCGTCACCGCGCGTTGAAGCGCCGACGGATCGAGCCGCTCGATTTCCGTCCTGAAAGGTGATCCGAGCACGATCCCTTGCGCGGCGTCGCGCGCGATGACACGGGTGGTCTGCTCGACCGTCTCAAGCTCGATTTGGTCGAAACCAGCTTTCCGCAGATCGCCTTCGACCGACGCGGGGTCGGTGTAGCTGAATGGTCCACGTTCCATGTATCGCGGATCGTCGGGAAACAGGGTTGCGACCGCCGCTCCCGCCGCCTTCGGGATCGGATTCAAGTCGAGGCGATCGAATGTCACGAGCACGTAACGGCCTCCGCTCTTGAGCACCCGGCACGCTTCCCCGTTGGCGCGCACCTTGTCTGGAAAAAACATCACCCCGAAGAGACAGACCACAAGATCGAACGATCCGTCCTCGAACGGCAACTGCTGTGCGTCTGCTGCCTGAAACGTCACCCGCTCCGAGCGCAGATGCTGCGCTGCGAACTCAACAACGCCGGGATTGATGTCGGTAGCGACGATTTGTGCGTCCGGTAACGCTTCAATGACCGCCCGAGTGGCGACGCCCGTGCCCGCCGCCGTCTCGAGTACGCGCTCCGGTCGGAGCGAAGCCACACGCTCTGCGACGTGCCTGGCGTACGGCTCAAAAAGCAAGGGGCCCATGTACCGGTCGTAAAGCGCCGGAGTCGAATGCTTGAAGATGTCCGTCTCGGTCATCGGTGCCCCCTCCCTCGTGCCGGGGTTTGTTGCCGCACTACGCCCGTTGACGATGACACACCAGGTACCACCGTGTGCCTCTCATGTCATTCAGGGAACGCTGGCGCAGGAGTCTTTCGTCCCTGACCGACTGAGTTGATGGAAAGGCCCCAGGCGACCAGGGCCTTTCCATCGGGCTCGATCCGGCTACGCGGATGGCGCGACGACCAGCCCGGAGCCCATGTCGTCCGCGACGAGCCCTGCCAGAGCTCGGCTGGTTCCGGTGAGGCGCCCCGTCAGGTCGCGTGGATCGAGCGTGCCGCCGGAGCCGACGAGCTTCTCGGCCCAGAGCGCGGCGACTCCGGCGGCGTGGGGAGTGGCCATGCTCGTCCCGCTCATCTTCACGAAGCCGCCGCCCGGCTTGGCCGACGGGATGTCGACTCCCGGAGCGACGACGTGCGCGCCCGAGTTCGAGAAGCGTGCGATCCCGAGTCCTCCCCCGTTGCCCTGGCCCACGGCGCCGACGGCGATGAACCCCTCGGCGGCGGCCGGGGGAGCCACGTCGATCGTGTACGGGTCGGGGGCGGTTCGCTCGCTCTCGTTCCCGGTCGCGGCCACGATCAGCGCAGAGCGGCCGAAGGCCGCGCTCGCGCGAACGTACTCGGCGATGGCCTCGAACAGGCGCAGGTTCTCGCGATACGCCTCGAGCGCCCGCGACGTTGCAGGCTGAACCTGCATGCCCTGCTGCACGAACCGCTCGACGGCGCCCGGGAAGTCGATCCCCAGCGACATCGAGATGACGTTCGCACCCGAGTCCACGGCCCAGTGGACGCCCTGCGCGATCGCCAGCGTCGTGCCACCGTCCTCGGCCCAGCACCTTGCCCGCGAACAGCTCCGTCACGCCCGGGGCGACTCCGAACCGAAAGCCGCTGACGTCCCGACCGGCGATCGTCCCGGCGCAGTGGGTGCCGTGCCCGTGCTCGTCGCCGTCGCCCTCTCCGGTGAAGTCGCGCTGCGTCACCTGGAGACCCTGGAACGCCGGGTGGTCAGCGTCGATGCCCGTGTCCAGCACTGCGACCTTGATGCCGCTGCCCGTGAAGGGACTTTGCGTCGCCCCGACCGCCTCGATGCCCCAGGACACACCGGCGGCAGCCGGTTGGGCAGTCTCCTCGACCGAGACGGGCTCGAGGAGCTTCGTCGGAAGCTCCCGGGCGATGATCTGCTGCGGGTTCTCCTTCGCGTCCGCGACCGCGGCGGGTCCCAGCGTCTCGAGGTGGACCGCCACCTCCGGCGGCTCCTCCGCTGCGGTGTCGAAGCCGAAGTCATCACTGGTCGACTCCCCCGACGTGACCTCGAAGATGACGAACTGCTCTTCCATGACGTGCCCCCTTCTGCCGCAGTTCTGGTCGCTGTTTACGTCAAGTCGGTTCCGATCTCGTGAGCCGGCTCCCGGCGCGGTAGGGCGAGCACGACGCCGGCGGCGACGAGGAGCACCGAGCCCGCGAGCCCGATGAAGCCGCCGGCGCCCGGCGATCCGACGTTGTCGTCGAGCGCCATCGGGACACCGAAGAAGCGAGGCCAGAGGGCAAGGCCCACCAGGCCCGCCGCGACGAGGATTCCGGCACCGATCCGGCCGCTGCCCCGTCCGACGAAGACGGCCCCGAGCCCGACGAGAGCCCCCGCGAGAGGATCGAGCGCGAACCAGCCGTCGTCGGCGAGGATGGACTTGGAGTTCACCTCGTTGTAGTCGACGGCGGAGCCGACGACGACGAGCACCGCACCCAGGACCGCCAGCACCGCAGCGACGAGCCGGGTGCGTCCGGTCACGTGCCGGTCTTGCGTGAGGCCCGCAAGCTTGCTGCCCACGACGACGAGGGCACATGCGGCCGCGGCGACCAGAGCGAGAACGACGATCTGGCCCACGCGCGAGTCGCCCTTGTCGAGCTGGTTCAAGAGCAAGCCGCCGTACTTCGCCGCGCCCGCGACGCCGAAGCCGATGAGCAGCCCCGCGGCAAACGGGCGCCAGCGAACGGAGCGGTGGGCGAGCAGGACCGCGGCGAGGGTGCCGACGATGAGCACGAGGGGTGCGAGCGCGCTCAGCACGTCCCCCGTGCCGCCGGCGCTCACGTGGAACTGGCGGTCGACCCAGGACCGCCCGGCTTTGTCCCACGGGTAGAGCAGGCCGACGATGAAGAGACCGCCCACCGCGAGGGCGATGGTCGTCCAGAGCAATGGAATCGGCTTCGTGGTGAGAGACACCGGCTCCGGCGGCGGGGCCACCTCGTCGCGCCCGTTGTTGCTTGGCGTGGGCGCCAGTGCGGGGGTGGGGATGTCGAAGATGCGGCCGTCGGGCACGCGCATGAAGAGCACCGGGGTCGCCCATTCGATGTCGTTGCCGCTTGCGAAGATCGCCTTCCGCGCCTCGGCGAGCGAGGCGTCCACCGCGTAGCCGTCCGCGATGGCCGCGTAGAACTCCTCGGCGAAGGTGATCGCCGCGCGGTCGGTGATCTCGAACTGCATGGCGACGACCGCGGGGATCTCGCGTTGCACCAGGCTCGCGGCGACGCCCGCGAAGGGATCGGTCGTGGACGTACGGGCTCCCTCGCAGGCATTGAGGACCGCCAGGCGCAGGGTCGTCTCGTCGGCGAGCATCGTTCCGAGCTGCGAGCCGCTCACCCTGCGACTCGCACCCTGCTCGTCCTCGAGCAGCAGCACGCCGTCACCGATTCCGGCGTCGTAGTCGCCGTGCCCGATGTAGTGGAAGACGTGGAAGTCGGCGCGCCGGAGCTCCCGCTGGAGCGCGGAGAGGGTGGCGCGCTCGAGCCACTGGATCTCGACGGCTCCTCGTGCGACCGCCGCCGAGAGCGCGCCCTCGAGTTTGCTCCGCTCGAGCGCGACGTCGAGCTGCACCGCGTCCGTCGGGCAGCTCACCATCGCGAGGATGCGGAGCGGCAACGTCACTTCGACCGGAGGCCGGCTGCGCGGCAGCTCCAGGTAGCGGACGACGGGCGTCCAGGTGGAGATGGAGAGGAAGGCCGGCTCCTCGAAGAGGTACTCCCAGGGCAGATCCATCAGCTCGGGCGTGTCGGTCAGGCCGAGCGTGATCCTGAGGCCCTTGCGCGAGCGCTGCGCGCCCGAGTACGAGTCGCGGTAGAGATCGCGCACGGGGCCGGCGATGAGCGAGCCGAAGAGGTCGCCCCCGAAGCGGCGCACCAGCTGGAGCTCCGGGGAGCCGCTGCCGCGTACCGCGGTGCGGGCGCGACCCATGCGGAGCACGAGGTTCTCCAGCTCGAGCCGGGAGACGGGAACGGTGAAGCCTCCGGTCGCCTCTCCGGCCGGGCTCGAGGCATGGACTTCGTAGGTCTCCGTGCCGGGTGCACGGCGCTCGACGCGAATCCGGAACGCGTCGTAGTCCGGCACGTCAGTCGCCTTCGAGCGTTACCGTCAGACCCGCAGCGCCCGCCTCCGGGTACACGGCCTCGTACCCGTGCTGCTCCATGAGCTCGGTCTCTGCCCAGTCCTCGTTGAACCGGGTCGAGTAGTTGAAGTAGATCGTCGACCCTGGCCCGGCCGCGGCGATCGTGCGCCCGATTGCCTCCGGGTGTGGGTGGCTCGTCTTCGAGCCGTTCGACGAGAACAGGTGACGCTTGCAGTCCAGCTGAGCGAGGAGGGCGGGCGAGAGGTTGAACTTGCTTCCGTGATGGGGGGTCTTGAAGGCGTCGACCGCGAGCCGCGCGTCGTTGTCGTCGGCGAGGAGCCTGTTCACGCCCGCGAGCACTACCGAGGGAAACGCATCGCCGGTGAGCAGAGCGCTTGCGCCGTCGTGCTCGAGCAGGAGCACGATGCTCGACCCGTTCGGCTCCGCCGTGTCCTGCTTGAACGCCGAGGCGGCCAACGCGGCCACGTCGGGTGTCGTTCCGAGCCGCTCGAGCTCGGGCGGGAGCGAATCCGGCAAGGGGGCGGGACGTGGCAGGTCGGGGTCGAGACCGGCCTCCTCGACGGCGGCCCGCCAGACCGGCTTCAGCTCGACGAGCTCCTCCAGACCCGGCCCGACGACGGTGATCTCGAGCTCGTCGGCGAGCGTGGCCGAGGGCAGTGCACCGTTCAAAGGGACGACGACCGCCTCGCCGCCGAACGCCTCGTTCCAGGGAAGGCCCTGCCCCACGATCGCGTCCGTAAGGAGCTCGCCCTCGACCGGCCCCAACGGCTCGAGCGTGTCGGGGAGGTGGCGCCAGCCGTTGAACCAGACGTCGCCGTAGGTGACGCCGAGCTGGGTGTCGAGCAGGAGCGCGAGCGCGCCGTCGATGTGGTCCGCGTCGATGTGCGTGACCACGAGCAGTTCGAAGTGACGCTCGTCCTCGGGGAGGGCTGCGATCCGCGCGCGCAGGCCGCCTGCGTCGTCCCACGTCCCTTTCGTGCCACCGTCGACGAGGATTCGGCGAGGCGCGTCGCCGTATTCGATCCAGAGGGCGTCCCCGTTTCCGCCGGGCAGCATGTCGATCCGCAGCATCGGTCTACATCTCCGCGACGCTGCGCCAGTCTCCGGCGCTGAAGTCGGAGACCGCGGTCTGGGAGCCGCCGGGATCGTCGATCTGCCCGCCGCGGAACGCGAGCGACACGCGGTCGAAGTCGGCGAACGGCATCACGTCGAGGATCCAGTCGAGCAGCCGCTCCGCCTCGACGACCAGCTCCCCGTTCTCGCCGAACGCCTTCTGCGGGGCGCCCGCGTACTCGCGGAGCCGAGACGCCAGGAGCGACAGCCCGGCCGAGAACACGGGGAGACCGCGGCGCCCGGCCTCGCAGACCTGCTCGATCGCCAGGGCGTGGTCGCCCTCGAGCGCGCTTTCCTCGCCCGCGATCACCGCACCGTCCGGAAGCCACGGGAAGGAGCCCGCGAGATTTCGCGGCCAGTGGTGGAGCCGGTCGCGCTGCCCCAGCCGGAGGAGCGCGTAGCCGCCCAGGGCTGCGCCGAACGGGTCTGCCATCTTCTCCTGCAGGAGTCGCTCCGCGTCTCCCGCGATCTGCGCCGCCTCGTGGAGATGGCCGCTCTGCAGATAGCGGGCGATGGCGTCGATCTTGGGGTTGTCCGGAAGCGAGACGTTGACGGTCGTGGTCGCGACGCCGCGCTCGATGCTGAGCCGGCACGACTGCGAGACGGTCGGTCCGTAGATCGGCAACGCGACGTTGAGCGGCACCTCGTTCGCGCCGGCGATCTGCGCGAACAACGGGCCGCCCCCGGACGCCGAGACGGCCAGCTCCACACGCGTGTCCGAGCGGGACACCACCGAGACCGGCGGGTCCTCGGGCTCGTACGTCCCCTCCGGCGTGCGCGAGTGAAATCGCACATGCCAGGCGGCAGCCGGCGACGCTCCATCTCCGCGGGTGGGCCCGAGGCCTTCCAGTCCGGCGGGCGGCGGCGCCGGTGCCGGCGGCGGTTCATCCGCGAGCTCTTCGACCGCGCTCAGCGTCAGCTCCGAGAGGTCTCCCGCCGACACCTCGGTCACCCCCAGCGGCCGCCCGCCCGAGGCAAGAGCGGCGCTCACGAGGTACTTGCCGGCCGGGAGGGTGATCTCCTGGTTGCAGGTCGCCGTCTGCACGAGCTGGAGCGTCGTAGAGTCGATCACGCTGATCGGCTGGTCGTAGGAATACGCGTCGGGCGTCTCGATGTGCACCCGCAGGCGACCGGTGCTCATGTCTCGACCTTGACCGTCGCGGTGAAGGCGGGCGGGAGCGCCGGCACGAGGAAGAGCGGGACGTCCGCGAAGGGCGGCGTCGGCGGCTGGATGGTCACCGCGAGCGCGTACGCGCCGGCCGGCACCTGCCGAGTGATCGTAGGCGTAAACGCCTCTCCGTCGAAGACCTCGTCGGTCGCGAGCGGATCCCAGAGGCGCGCCCTTGCACAGGCGACGGCGCCGTCAGGCAGGACCCTGATCGTGATCGGAACATCCGGCTTCCCGGCGAGTGTGTGGAAGACGACATCCTCCAGCTGGCCTCCCGTGGTCGCGGACTGCTCTGCGCCGAACGCCGCGGCGAGTTCCCGGACCCGCTTCGGCAGCGCCTGGACGAGCGTCGTGGACGTCACCGCCCACGACCCGTCCTCCTGGACGTGACTGGACACGCCGAGCGACGTATCGAGGCACTCGATCAGCGCCTGCACGAAGAGCGTGCCCGATCCTGGCTCTCCGAGCGCCTCCGTGTCGGGGGTCGCCGCGAAGTAGACGGCCGACACGCGTGGTGCACCCGCGAACGGGTTCGGGAGCCCCACCCCGTTGCCCAATCGCTGGAAGCGGCTTGCCGCCTCGGGCCGTATCCGGCAGGCGTCGACGAAGTAGAACTGCCGCTGCGCCATCGTCGGACCCGCCATCCCCTTGCGAACGGCTCCGATGTCGAGCGAGAAGTCGAGGACGTTCGGCAGCCTGGCGAAGTCCTCGAGGAGGACGATGCCGCCGTCGTCCGGCCCCATCTCGATGCCGTGCCCGCTCGCATAGAGGATCGCGACGTTGTCGGCGTTGGTCGAGCAGTCTCGGAACCAGTCCGCCACGGCCTGAGCGACGTTGTCCCTCGTCGCCGGCAGCACCTCGGCGGGGAGCGCGCCGAGCTCCGGGACGTTCTGCTTCTCCACCTCCGACGGTGAGACGAGCAGCCGCACCGTGCCGAGGGGCGCCGTCGAGCTCTGGTAGGTGGACTCGAGCCAGCGAGCGAAGCGGAATGCCGACGTCGCGGGGGTGCGGGCCTGTCGCATCCCGAACGTCTCCCGTCCGTCCGGGCCGGGCGATCCG
This sequence comes from uncultured Actinomycetes bacterium, assembly GCA_963830035.1. Taxonomy (GTDB): domain Bacteria; phylum Actinomycetota; class Thermoleophilia; order Gaiellales; family Gaiellaceae; genus GMQP-bins7. The sequence continues at coordinate 920,523 of CAWHKX010000004.1, forward strand.
TCGTCGGTCAGGAACTGGTACTGGCTGACGCCGACCACGAGCGCGTGGGTGCGGGGCGCACCGGTGCCGCGGCTCAGCCAGGGCGCGCTCACGGAAAGAGCCTCCGGGCGAGCTCGGCGTGGCGGGCGGTGACGTTCGCCGCTGACTCGCGTCCGGCTCCGGATCCCAGCGTCTCGAGCCCGGGGGCACCGCCTGGCTGCGGCGTGTCCTCCGCCTTGATGACTTCGGCGAGCGCCTTTCCGTTCGCGGCCGCCTCGGCGTTCTCGCGTGCCGACGCCTCTGCCTTCTCCGCCCGCTCGCGCTGGATGCTCGACCCGAAGAGCGCGCCCGCGGCGCCGAAGGCGATCGCCTCGACGGAGGCGAAGATCCAGGCGAGCCGAGACCAGGCGACATCGTCCTCGTCGACCTGGCCAACGAGAAAGACGACGAAGATGCCGAACGCCCCGAGCACGAGGGCTGCGACGACAAGAGCCGTTCTCGAAAGCGGGGGCCTAGCGGCCACGAGCGCGACCCTCCCTTCCAGGGGTGCCGCTCGCGTACGTCAACCGCGCCGCAGGGCAACGTGTGGGCATGAGCCCTCCTGACGACGTTCTGATGATTCAACGCTCGCCGCCGAGTGTCAAGCGACTCCCCTTGGACGAGTGGTTGCCGCGCGAGGCGAGAGGGCGTAGCGTGCGGGGTGCCGTCGGAAGGAGATCGCCGTGACCAGCACGACCGCTTCGGACCCGTGGGGGAAGCCGCCGCTCGAGTGCGACATCGTCATGAAGGGCGGGATCACGAGCGGGGTGGTGTATCCGGGTGCGGTCGTCAGACTTGCCAGGCGCTATCGGTTCCGCAGCATCGGAGGTGCGTCCGCGGGCGCGCTCGCAGCGGTCGCGGCCGCCGCAGCCGAGTACGGCCGAGCGAGCGGCGGGTTTCGAACGCCTGGCGGAGGTTCCGCGAGAGCTCGCCAGCACGGTCGACGGCGCGCCGTTCATCCTGACGATGTTCCAGCCGGAGCCGTCGACGCGAAGGCTGTTCCAGGCGGCGCTGTCGTTTCAGCGCTTCGGGCCGCTCCGCGGCGCCCTGGCGACGGTTCGGGCGTTCTGGCGCTTCCCGCTCGTCGCGCTCGGCCTCGTCGTGGTCGCGATCGCGCTGGCGGCGCTGGAAGTCGTTCCGTGGTGGCTTGCCGTCGTGCTCATAGCGCTGGCACCGTGGATCCTCGTCATCGGCGTTCTTCGTGACGTGCTCGAAGCGTTCGCGGACGTGGCTCGAAACGACTTCGGCCTCTGTCGCCTGGGCCCGGGAAGTGGGCGAGGACACGGTGCTCACGGTGTGGCTGCACCGACTGATCCAGCATCTCTCGGGTCGTGCGTCGACGCGTGAGCAGGCGGCGGGCACCGCGCCGGTGACCTTCGCCGATCTGTGGGGTGTGCCGCCGCTACGCGGCGACGAGAGCGAGGCCGAGCTCGCGGAGCGCTCCGCCCTGGTCGACCGCCTCGGCTGGAACGCGACCGAGCGCGCGATCGACCTGCAGGCGATCACCACGAATCTCTCGTTCGGTCGGCCGATGCGCCTTCCCACGACGCGCGACCGCTGGCGCCCGAGCTCGGAGGACGGCAGCCTGCTCTTCGATCCGGAGGAGTGGAGGCAGTTCTTCCCGGCCGAGATCGTCGAGCACATGGTCGGGCATGCGAAGGCGCCGGCTGAGGAGGACGCCGCGCTGATCGAGGCGCAGTCGCCCGGACGGCGCCTGCTCTACTTCCCGGGAGGAGCCGATCTTCCGATCATCGTCGCCGCCCGGATGAGCCTGAGCTTCCCCGTCCTCATCTCGACGGTGCCGCTCTGGCAGATTCGCTACCGGGACGACGGCGCGCATCGCCTGACGCGGCTTCTGTTCTCGGACGGGGGGATCTCGTCGAACTTCCCCGTGCACTTCTTCGACGCCGCACTGCCCACCCGACCGACCTTCGCGCTCAACCTCGCGGGATTCGGACGCGACGAGAACCCCGACCCCGACGACGTGCGCCAGGCAATCGTCGATCCGGTCGCCGCAAACGAGCGGGCTCGCGAGGGCTGGAAGGAACCGCAGTCGATGATCGAGTTCGCCATCGCCATCAAGGACGCGATGCAGAACTGGCGGGACAACGCGCAGGCGCGCATGCCCGGCTATCGCGAGCGAGTGATCCACATCAAGCTGTCCCGCGGCGAAGGTGGGCTCAACCTCGCAATGGACGACGAGAAGGTGAAGCGACTGATCGAGCGCGGCGACTATGCGGGCGGACGCCTGATCGAGCTCTTCTCCGGCCCCGAGACAGCGCCGCCGGAGCCCAGACCGCACTGGAACAACCATCGCTATGCGCGATTCCGAATCCTGATGAGCGCGATGGAGCGCTTCTTCCAGGGGTTCCAGCGAGGCTACGCAGAGCCACCGGATCAGGTATCGCGGCCGTGGGACGAGCGGATCGCCGCCGGTCTCGAGCCTCCGTACCGGATGACGCAGGCGCAGCTTCAGGCAGCCATGACCACGGTCGAGCAGTACGTCGACCTTGCCGGCGTCGACGAGACACTGGACGACGACGACGTTCCCCGCCCGCGAGCCGTCACTCGGCTCACGCCACCGCTCTAGAGGCGTGCGGGACGTCGTCGCAGGCACGATCTACGGACTCGCGCCCCTTCAGTCATTGTCCAGGTCGCAACTGGGAAGGAGATTCATGCCGAACGACGGCGACGGAGACGTCATCGACATCCGAGGAGGCCTGATCCCCGGCCCGCTCAGGCATGCGACCGATCCCGAGGAGACGACGGAGTGGGAGCAGGTCTCACCGCGGCACATCGACGCGGCCGACTGGGAGCGCTTCGAGGCGTACGTCAGCGAGATCTTCGGCGCGTTCGGGATGGATCTCGACACGCCCGGTACGAGGGAGACGCCCAACCGGTTCCTGAAGGCGATGTTCGACGCGACCTCGGGGTACGAGGGCGACGAGAAGCTCCTGACCGCATTCCCGAACGAGAGCGCGGAGAGCGAGTACAACCAGGTCGTCGAGGGCGGCATCTCCTTCTACGCGCTCTGCGAGCACCATGCGCTGCCGTTCCATGGCTCCGCCTATCTCGGCTACATCCCGAACGCGCAGATCATCGGGCTCTCCAAGCTCACGCGGCTGGTGCGCCTCTTCGCGCGGCGCTTCACGGTGCAGGAGTGGATGGGGCGCTCGATCGCGGACGCGCTCTTCGACCTGATGGAGCCGCACGGCGTGGCGGTCTATCTCGAGGCCGAGCACCTGTGCACGCAGATGCGCGGCGTACGGGAGGAGCACTCGCGCACGGTGACCACGTTCTGGCGGGGCACGTACGAGGAGAACGCAGACCTGCGTCGCGAGTTCCTGGATCTCGCTCGCAGCGGTATCCGCAAGTAGTGCTGAAGCTCCTCTTCGAAGACGAAGGCCTGCCGTCCTTCGACCTACCGGACGAGCTCGCGCTGCTGTACGGCGGCTCGCTCGGGTTCGCGACCCCACGGCTGTACGCGAACTTCGTCTCGACGCTCGACGGCGTTGTCGCGATCTCGTCGGTGCCGCAGTCGAACAGGATCATCGCGGCGGGAAGCGAGGCCGACCGATTCCTGATGGGCCTGCTCCGCGCGTTCGCGGAGGTCATCGTGGTCGGCTCGGGCACGTTGCACGGCTCGCCGCAGGGGCTCTGGGCTCCGGGCGGCCCGCATCCTCCGACCCGCGAAGCACTGCTCGAGCTCCGTGACCGGCTGGAGCTTCCGCCCGAGCCCGAGGTCGCGATCCTCACGCGGAGCGGCTCGATCGACGTCGGCCATCCCGTGTTCGAGAAGGGCGCGCTCGTCCTGACCACGAAGTGGGGGAAGGCCGTGCTCGGCGCCAAGTTGCCGGCGGCCTGCACGGTAGTCGCGCTCGGCGAGGACCTCGATCCGAGAGAGGCAGTCGCCTGGTTGCGCGCGCGAGGCCATGCACGTGTACTCACCGAAGGCGGCCCGACCGTGTTCGGAGCGATGGTCGCGGACGGCCTGGTCGACGAGCTCTTCCTGACCGTCTCGCCGCTCCTGGCGGGGCGTGCTCAGCCGGACGACCGGCTACAGCTGATCGAGGAGGCTCGGTTGTTGCCCGACGCAGGAGTCGGCGGGAGGCTGTTGAGCGCACGCGCCAACGGCTCGCACCTTTTTCTGCGCTACGAGCTAACGCGGCAGACGCAGCCCTAGCCGGCCGGGAAGTCCCGCCACGAACGCGGTCGCCGCGCCCGGCTCACGTCCTTCGTCCTCGGCCGCGTCCTTCGCGAGGAGCGCGCGCCTGATCAGCGAGCCGCCGACGTAGCGGAACGGCTCGGGCGGGAAAAGCTTTCGGTGCGGCTCCACGATCGCGAGCCGGGTTCGCTCGTCTCGGCGGTCGAGCGCGAGGCGGGCGAGGATCTCGCCGCCGAGGTACGACGGGCCGACGCCGTTGCCGGTGAAGCCGAACCCGTGGTGGACGCGACCGCGGCTTCCGAAGATTGGGAGGTGCGTGGGGGAGACGTCGATCGGCCCGCCCCAGGCGTGCGTCACGCTGCGGCTGCGGAGCTGCGGGAAGAAGCGCACGAGCGAATCGCGGGTGCGGGCGATGACCCTCCGGTCGAGCTCCTGTCTCCTCGCCACCCTCCCGTCGACTCCCATCGTGCCCCCGCCCCAGCCGAAGGCGATCCGGCCGTCGCGGGTGGTTCGCATGTAGTGCACCAGCGTTCGGCTGTCCACGATCGCCTCTCCTTCCGTCCAGCCCAGCTCCTCGATGATCTCGGGGACGGGCTCGGTGAGCACGATGTGGCTGGAGGCGGCGGCGAGCGAGAGGCGATAGCCCGGGAACGCGGATGTTCGCGAGTTGACTGCCAGCACCGTGGAACCGGCGCGGACTCGGCCGGTGCGGGTCTCGACGCCACCTTCGCGATGGACTTTCGTCACGAGCGTGCGCTCGTGGATTCGCACCCCGCGCTCGAGAAGCTTCGCCCTTAGCCCGAGCGCCAATCGGGCGGGCTGGACGGTCGCGTTCAGACGGAAGCGGGCGCCACCGAGGAAAAGCGGTGAGTCACAGCTGGCGCGGATCTCGTCGGCGCTCAGAGCGACGACAGCTTCTTCCGCTCCGAGCTCGCGCGCTGCTCGCACGACCTCGGCCCACGAGCCGAGCTGCGACTCCGTGGTCGCCACCCGGAGCATGGGCGCGGCGCGGTACCAGGCGTTCACGCCCTGGGACTCACACCAGGCGCCGATCCCGCGCACAGCCTCCTCGGATGCGCGGCAAACTGAGTGGGCTGCCTCGTCCCCCGCGCGCTCGCGGAGGATTGCGGCATCCGGCCAGAGCGTCTCGCAGAAGCCGCCGTTCCGCCCGCTCGGGCCGTGGCCGCACACCTCGGCCTCGAGGACGAGCACGTCGAGGCTCGGCTCCAGCTCGAGCAGCTGCCACGCCGTCCAGAGGCCCAGGTAACCACCGCCGACGATAATCACGTCGGCACTCGTATCGCCCTCGAGCGGGCGGTTCGGCACGACCTCGCCGGCCTCCTCGAGCCACCAGCCATGGCGCGTGTGGCGCAACCGTAGCCCTACGCCGAGGGTGCCGGCCGCTTGGCGAGCGCGAAGCTCATCGCGATCAGAACGGCCGCCGCGAGCGGCACGATGATCGTCCAGAAGAGCGGCAGCCCACCGGCCGCGGCCCCGATCGAGACCGCCGCGGCGGAGACGTAAGGCGAGATTCCGGCGAAGAACGGGCTGATGAGAATCAGCGCTGCGCCACCGCCGAGGAAGCCGACCCACAGCACCGTGTCACGCGTCGTGTCGAACTCGGCCAGGAGCCCGCCGAGCGCGGCGATCGCGTAGATCCCCGCCAGGACGAGTGCGAGGATGCGCGTGACCTGCAGGGCGCGGCCGTACGACACGGCGCCCATTGTGAAGGAAGTTGCAGGTGGCGGACGGGACTCGAACCCGCGACCACCGGGACCACAACCCGGGGCTCTACCAACTGAGCTACCGCCACCGCGCTCGAGGACAGGATAGCCGTGGTTCTCAGATGAGCCGCTTCTCGAGATACGCGGCGAGCCGGGTCAGCGGGAACGAGATCAGGAAGAAGACCACCATCACCGCGCCGTAGATCTCGAACGAATGGATCTCGCCGAGGCCGATCGGCGGTGGTGCGGTCAGCCGCTCGACCTGGCGCTCGCCGGACTCGAGCAGCTCGGTCGCCCCGATCACCTGGGCGATCGTCGTGTTCTGGATGATGTTCACGAGCAGGCTCACGATCGGGGGCAGGAGCCGACGGAGCGCCTGCGGGAGGATCACGAACGCGTGCCGGCCCACCCAGCCGAAGCCGAGCGCGGACGCGGCCTCGTGCTGTTCACGCGGGATCGACTCCACCGCGCCCCTCGTGGCCTCGGCGACCTGTGCGCTTCCCCAGAGGGTGAGCCCGATCGCCGCCGCGGTGAGCGCCTCGAAGCGCAGGTGCACGCTGACCGAGGGCAGCGCGAAGTAGATGATGAAGATCGTCACCAGGATCGGGAGCCCACGCCAGACCTCGATGTAGGCGCGGATGACGCCGCGCAGCGGCAGGAACTTGATGGTGAGGAGCGTCCCGAGGGTGATCCCGATCAGCGTGCTGCCGGCGAGCGCGATCGCCGCGATCTGGAGGGTTCCCGGCAGGCCCTCCGAGAACATGTAGTCGGCGACTTCGCGAACCCAGTCGGGGAAGGTCATCTACCGCTCCTCCGGCAGGGCGAGCCGCGACTCGACGAGGCGGATCAGCGCCGACATCGTCCAGACGAGGATCAGGTACGTGGCTGCGAGGACGGTGAACGTCTCGACCGTCTCGAGGGTAATCGCCTGGATCTGCAGCGCGGTCGTGGTCAGCTCCGGGTAGCTGATGACGTACATGAGCGAGGTGTTCTTGAGAACGCTGATGTACGTGTTGATCGACGACGGCAGGGCGATGCGGCCGCCGATGGGAAGCGTGACGTTGAGGAACGTCGCGATCCGTGAGAAGCCGAGCGCGAACCCGGCTTCGCGATAGCGGGCCGGCACGGCCTCGAAGCCCGCGCGGAAGTTCTCCGTGTTGAAGGCGCCGCCCCAGATCATCACCGAGAGCCAGGCGACGGTGAACGCCTCCAGCCGGACCCCCGGCCACGGTCCCGATCTCCTGGGTCAGCCCGAAGTAGAGGAAGAAGATCTGAACGAGGATCGGTGTGTTGCGGATGATCTCGACGTAGATCGCGGCCAGCTGGCTGATCACGGGGATCCGGTGGGCGCGTGCCGCCCCGAGGATCAACCCGATGAAGAACGCGCCGACGATCGCGATGGCGGAGACGAGGAGCGTTTTCTTGAGGCCTGCCCAGAGCTCGGTCTTGTAGGTCTGGACGTAGTCCCAGACGTTGACCAGGTAGTCCCAGATATCCGCCGGGAGAGAGAGGTCGAGCGCGGCCAGGACCGAACTCATGGAGATGAAGGAGCGGCCGCGTCAGCGGCCGCTCCTCGTCTCGTTCCGACCGCTGCGCTCGCTACGAGCACACCGTCGTGATATCGCCCTGGTTGTAGGCGAACGTCTGCTTCGGCCTCAAGATGTTCTTCGAGAACGGCACGACCTGCCTCGGCGGCACCGTGTTCTTGAGGATCGGGAGGAACAGATCCCGCTTCTTCATGACGTTCAGGCGCGAGTCCACCCACGCCTTGAGCGCCGTGTTGCCCTGCTTGATCCCGATCCCGTACGGCTGAGCCAGGAAGAGATCGTTCGTCAACTTCAGTGTCGGATCGGTGACGGCGATCCCGAGGACGATCGTGTCGTCGAACATCAGCCCGTCCGCGCGGCCGTCCCGGAATGCCAGGAGCGCATTCGTGAAGCTGTCGGTCACGATGACGTTCGTGTCCTTGTAACAGTTCTTGATCCACCGGTCGTACACGGATCCGGAGGTGGTCGCGATCGTCTTTCCGGCCATGTTCCCGAGAGACTGCAGCGATCCGTTATTCCGCACGAGCAAACGCCCGGTCGCCTTGTAGTACGCGCGCGAGAAGTCGATGCGCGTCTCTCGGTCTGAGTTGTAGGTGAAGGTCGCGATGACGAGGTCGACGCGATCCGTCGTCAGCGCCGGCTCGCGGGCAGGCGTCGTGACGCAGGACATGGTGACGCGATTCGCCTTGCCGAAGGCGAAGCTTCGAGAACCAGCGGGCGATCTCGACGTCGAAGCCGGCGTTCTGGCTGCGCGCGCCGATGTAGCCGAACGGCGGTGTGTCGCACTTGACGGCGATGTTGAAGCGTCCCCTGGACTTGATGTTCGCCGGCAGGGGCGGAAGCTTCTGCTGGGCTCGCTCGAGCTCGGACGGTCCCGCCTCACGGGCGGAAGCGACCGTGCCCCAAGCTGCGAGACCTACGCCTGTCAGCACGATGGCGGTGATGACGACGAGAAGTCGTCTCATTCGGTTCATCCTCCTTCGTCGATGGTGAGCTCGTCCAAGGCATGGTCGAGCTGAAGTGTCCTGCGCAGGAACTGTCGAGTCCGCTCCTCCTTCGGGTTGTCGAGCACGTCTCTCGGGTGGCCCTGTTCGACGATCTTGCCACCGTCCATGAAGATCACGCGATCTGCCGACCTCGCGTGCGAACTGCATCTCGTGCGTGACGATGAGCATCGTCATGCCCTCGCGGGCGAGATCGCGCATGACGACGAGCACCTCGCCGACGAGCTCCGGGTCGAGCGCGGACGTGACCTCGTCGAAGAGCATCACGTGCGGTTGCATCATCAGCGCCCGGGCGATCGCGACCCGCTGCTGCTGGCCACCGGAGAGCTGATGCGGGATGCTGATCCGCCTTCTCCGCGAGGCCGACGCTCGCGAGCAGCTCTCGTCCCCGCCGCTCGGCCTCGGCACGGGGCATCTTGCGGATGCGCCGGGCAGCGAGCGTGAGGTTGTCGATCGCCGTCAGATGAGGAAAGAGGTTGAACTGCTGGAAGACGATCCCGATCCGCTGGCGGATCGCCGACACGTTGGCGCCCTTGCGCGTGATCTCCTCGCCCTCGAAGAAGACGCGGCCGGACTGGATCGGCTCGAGCAGGTTGACGCAGCGCAGGAGGGTGCTCTTGCCGCTGCCGCTCGGGCCGATGACGGCGAGGACCTCGCCCAGGTCGACGCTGAGGTCGATGCCGTCCAGCACGAGGTTGTCGCCGAAGCTCTTGCGGACGGCCTCGAGCTGGACCGTGGGGACGCCGTTCGTCTCCTGCTCATGGGCTGCCGCGGTCTCGATTCTCACTCTCCCAATCTGAATTCAACGGGAAGTGAGTCCACGCGGTCAAGCGGTTGACGCGATCGCCGGCGGCGAGTACCCTCCTCAGGTTCCGTCGAGCGAGAGGAGGAGACCATGAAAGTCAGCTGTTACATCTCCCTCCGGCTCGCTGCCTTCCTCTAAGTCTCCATCCCGGACGCCGCGAGCCGCGGCCTGGTTCACCCATCCGAGCGAAGGAGCTTCACGTTGTCCGATGGAACCCTGGCCGCTCTCGGCTGGACCGACGAGCTCGAGGCGGCCTTCATACCGTTTGCAGAGCGCGGCTTCGAGCCCGCTCGCATCGTCGCGGAGCATCGCGGCGGATACCTCGTGCGCGGCGAGCGGGACGAGCGGCTCGCGAATGCCCGTGGGCGGCTGCGAGACGGCGAGCTGTGGGGCTCGATGCCCGCGGTCGGCGACTGGGTCGCGGTGTGCGACGCAGCCGGCGGTGGCGCCGCGATCGAGGCGGTCCTCCCGCGCCATTCGAAGGTCTCGCGCAAGACGCCGTGGCTCAAGGCCGAGGAGCACATCCTGGTGGCGAACGTCGACACGGTGCTGCTGGTCTCCGGCCTCGACAGGGACTTCAACCCGCGGCGCATCGAGCGCTACCTCGTCGCGGCATGGGACAGCGGTGCCGATCCCGTGCTCGTGTTGACGAAGCTCGACGTGTGCGACGACATGGAGAAGCTCGCCGAGGCGGAGGCCGTGGCGATCGGCGTGCCGGTGTTCGCGGTCTCGAACCTCACGGGGGAGGGAATCGACGAGCTGCGGGCGCTGCTTCGGCCCGCGCGGACGTTCGTCCTGCTCGGGTCGTCGGGCGTGGGCAAGTCCACGCTCGTCAACCGGCTCGCCGGACGCAGGCTGATGCCGACCGGTGACCTACGGCGCGACGGTCGTGGGCGACACACGACCCGGCACCGCCAGTTGCTCGTTCTGCCGGGCGGGTCGTTGCTCGTGGACACCCCGGGGCTCCGCGAGCTGCAAGTCTGGGAGGGCGACGTCGACAGCGCCTTCTCCGACATCGCGGAGCTGCAGGAGCGGTGCCGCTTCAACGACTGCGGCCACGAGACCGAGCCGGGCTGCGCGGTGCAGGAGGCGCTCGCCAGTGGAGCGCTCGACCCCGAGCGCTACCAGAGCTACCGCAAGCTCCAGCGCGAGCTGCGCGCGATCGAGATCCGCTCGAGCAAGCGGCTGCAGCGGGAGGCGAAGCAGCGTTGGCGCCAGCGGGCGCGCGAGAGCCGGGCTGCCCGTCGCTACAGGGACCGAATCGAGTAGCGCCGGAGCTCAGTGCGGCGCGGAGGGGAACGCGATCGCAGCTGCTCGTTCTCGCAGTTGCTCGACGACGGCGAGTTGCGCATTCGCGCGGTCGATCAGCTTCGGGAAGTCCGATTCGGCTGTCTTGGCGCCTGTCGGTCTGGGCAAGCGCGCTCCACAGGCCGCGCTTCGCGAGAATCCCGGACCCCAGCGTCTCGAGCTCGAGCACCCTGCTGAGCGGCGAGTAGCCGAGGAGGCGGCCATTCAACTTGAGGCGAGATACGCGTTCGGCGGCCCGCGCAAGCCCGATCTTGAGGCGGCTCGGCTCCACGTCGAGGCTCCGGAGCACCGCGTCGATCTTCGCTCGGTCGTCGGCGATCTCGTTTGCGAGGCGGGTGAGCTCCGCGGCGAAGGGCGTAGACGCGTTCTCCCGCGCCATCCGCCGCGCCAGATTCAGGCCGGCTGCGGACGCTGCATGGTGATCCTGCAGGTACACCTCAAGGAGCTTGCGAGCCACTGCCGGATCGGTACCCGCGATTGCTGTGCGCCAACCGTTGATTTGCTTGATCGGTGCGGACAGCCCCTCACACCCGGCCGGCCTGGGGGCTCCTTTTCGCCGGGAGGGTCGAGCACCTGTTCGAAGGCACCCCCGAGTCGCGCGAATTCCGGCCACCGGCAGCCGCGTGCGATCCCGGTTACTCCGGAGCCTGCATCCCTTCACCGCCCCCGGACTTGAGCTGTGACGACCTTCGCGCTCTCGGGATCCGCGGCGAGGTGAGGATCGTCAGCTCCGATCCGCACGGCCTCGACCCGGACGGGGACGGCATCGCCTGCAACTGAGAACGACGTCAGGCGGCGTCGCTCGATGGTTCCTCGGCGGCCGCGGACGCGGTGAAAATCGCGCCTCTCCACGCGACCGCGTCGGGTCCGAGTCTCGCGATCTCGTCCTCTCGAGATCCGAGCGAGCGTACGTAGTGGAGAACCGCCTCCTGGGCGGTGCTCGCGTCTTGATGCGAAACGATGCGGCCCCCGGACCGGATGTCGTAACCGGTTGCGTTCCGGCGGGTCAAAAGATCGCCGAGACGAGCGCGTAGACGCCGTACCCGGCGCAGATGTACGCGAGCAGCGTCCCGCCGATCAGCCCGGCAGCGACTCCCCAGTCGGACGCGGGCCCAGCCAGCCTGCCCGCAGGCGCGGTTACTCGTTCCCCTGTCATCACTCCCCCTTACGTGCGTCCTTCCCCTCTGCTCTCACCGTACCCGGGTCGGTGCGGAAGTCAAACCACCGCACGAGTTCGATCCACGTGAAGGGGTCGGGGTCGCCCTGTGTGGGCACCGAGCCGGGAGCACCCGGCGACGGGAAGGAGTGGGCGGCGTGATTCCGCCGGAATCGACATTGACCGCGGGCGCGCGCCGGGTGTCCGCTCAGGAAAGAACGCGCTCGAGGGCTGCGCGATCCGTCGGCTCGCCGTGCGCGGGCAGGACGAGCTCGACCGGCAGATCGAGCAGTGGGCGGAGGCGTTGGACGACATCGTCGCGCGTCACGTGCTTTCGACCGCCGAGCTGAACGTCCAGTCCGTCGCCGAAGTCGGAGAGCGAGTCGCCGGTGACGATGGCGTTGATCGACGGCAGCCAGAGAATGAGGTCGTTGTCCTCGCGGCCCGCATACGCGGTGATACCGAACGGCCACGCTCCGGGACCGTGGAAGTGTCCTTCGCCTTCACCGGCGCGCAACCAGGCAAGGTCCTCACTCTCCATGCCGCGCACACGCTCGGCGTCGATGCCGAACTTCTCGACCCAGTCCTGCCAGGTGTCCGCGGGCGGCGTATGCACGGGGAGGCCAAGCCGACGTGCATCGCGCTCGTGGTAGGGCGCCGTCAGGACGACGGCGGTCGCGCGCCCACGAAGCTCGTCGGGAACGGAGAGCGGGTCGAACAACAGGAAGTCGTCGCCGAGCTCGATCGCGTAGGACGAGACGTCCTCGGGCCACCACTCCTCCTCGCTCCAGCCGGGATGCGACGATTGCCAATGCCAGACACCCGGGCGCAGCTCACGCATGAGAACAGTCTCTCACGCTGGCCCCTGGTCAGAGAACGAGAGCTCTTGTGTCTTTTCGCGGCTCAAGAGACCCGTACGCTCGGGCAGAGCAGTGCCGCGTACCTCGAGATATCCCACGGCGCGCTACCTTGACACATCACCTGCGTCGTGCGGACGGGCGCCGACGTCGGCGAGCAGACAGCCGCTGACGGCAGCGGCGGCAGCTCGCCGTGTCGAAGGGACGCGCCGCATGCCGAGCGGATCGGGCGCGGCTCCTGGTCGATGCGCGCGCGGACGGCGCAGTCGATCACCCGCCTGAGCGCCGCTCGCTCGGCGCTGTCCACGCTCGCAGTCTTGCGGCGAGCGGCGACCCAGGAGCACGCCGGAAACCGGACCGCGCCCCGAACCTGCAGCCCGCACAGTCATCTCCGATACCGTCTGCGCATGGGCGCCCTGATGGTGGACGGCTACCGGATCGAGCCCCTGAGCATGCGGACGTGGGATGCGTTCGCGGATCTGGCCGAGCGGCACAACGGTGTGTGGGGCGGTTGCTGGTGCACGTACTTCCACCGCCACCCGGATTCCGACGAGGAGCGCAAGGCGCTCGGCCATCGCGAGTTCAAGCGGCGTCTCGTCGAGGCCGGCCGTGCGCACGCCGCGCTGGTATTCGACGGTGATGTCGCGGTCGCCTGGGCCCAGTTCGGGACGGTCCCAGAGCTATGGAACATCCACCACCGCAAGGAGTGGGAGAAGGGCGTCGACCGGATGCCGGACTACCGGATCACGTGCCTGTTCGTGGACAGCGGATACCGGCGCGCGGGAATGGCCGCGGTCGCAGTACGGGGTGCGCTGGCGCTGATCGCCGCGGCGGGAGGCGGCCTCGTCGAGGCGTACCCGCACGACCTGCCCGAGGGCAAGAAAACCTCGGCATCGTTCCTCTACAACGCCACCCGGACCATGTACGAGCGGCTCGGGTTCAGCTACGAGGGCTCCAAGGGCAAGGGCAACTGCGTGATGAGCGCGGTCGTCCCGGCCGCCACGTCATGACAGGGTCGCGCCAACTCAGCCGATGACCGGCTGCCGGAACTCGAGCTGCTCCGATCCCAGCTCGGGCACGACCTGCCCCGTTCGCTCTTCCCACCACGCGGCGAACACGCGGCGGTGGCACCACTCGCCCGACTTCGCGAGATCCTCGTAGCAGAGCAGGACGCAGCCGGGCGCATCGAACGCGGCGGCGAATCCGGCCAGGATCGAGCGCCCGCGATCGACGCGGAGACGGTCGAGCTGCTCGCGGTACAGCGGCTAGAACCCGGTTGCGTGGTTGATCTCGCGCAGACCTACCGGGGCGAGCGCCGTCGCGTTCCGGGCAGCTCGTCCGGTGCCTCCCGCGCTGCGGAGTCAGCCGGTGGCTACGAGGGCGTCGGGGCCGATCCCTGAGGGACTGCTCAGGCGACATTCCCGACACTGGGTCAATCGAGGGTCCGTCGCCTGAGAGCGGCGAGCGACGCGGGCTCGAGACTCGTTGCGTCGCATGCGTTCTCGAACACTCGGGCTCGTGGGGTGACCCACGGCGTCGGCCGGGGCGGCTAACGCTGTCACCTGCACGCCCCGGCCGATTCGGCGAGCTAGGCCGCCTGCTGGGCCCTCACATCCCGCCGGATGTAGTGCGCGCCGACGACGAGGCCGCCTCCGAGAAGCACGAGGCCCAGCATCGCCGCGGCGCCCATCCCGAAGTCGCCCCAGTCGAGGCCGTCGCCGCCCGTGGTCACTTTGGCACTCGCAGGCAGGAGGCCTCCCCTCGCTGCCCAGCCCTGGCTCATCGTCTCAATTTGCTGTGGCAGGTAGTAACTCGACGCGGGCACATTGGTGAGGACGCCTCCCCGAGCGGCCCAGCTATCGCTCATCCGCTGCAAGACCTGAGGCTTGTAGTAGCTCGAGGCCGGGCGATTCTGGCCGAGCGCCGGCCCTGCCACCAGCGCGGTGAACGCCGTCGCGATTGCGAGCAGCACTCCCAGGCGCCGGATATTGTCGTGGAACCGCGTGTTCATCGTGCCTCCCTTCGTTCTCAGCCGCCTCATGCGGCCGTTGCACAGGAGACCTCTAAGCACTAAAAGGCCCCTGGTATCGGTCCTAACGCCTCGCTAAAGGAGGGCCACGAGCGCATGGAGTTCCGCATTCTCGGGCCCCTCGAGGTCGTGGACCATGGAGGGAACGTGAAGCTCGGAGGCTCGAAGCAGCGAAGCCTTCTCGCTTTCCTTCTGCTCAACCCGAACAAGGCGATGTCCCGTGATCGGCTCATCGACGAGCTCTGGGGCGACCAGCCGCCGGACACCGCGGCGACCGCCATCCAGGTTTACGTGTCGCAGCTGCGGAAAGCCCTGGGACGTGACGTGATCGTCACGCAAACGCCGGGTTACCTGATCCGCGTGCACCACGGCGAGCTCGACCTCGAGCGCTTCGAGCGGTCGGTGGCCGAGGCGCAGAATGCGCCCCCGGAGGAGGCGTCCGCTCTGCTGCGGGAGGCGCTTGGGCTGTGGCGCGGAACACCTCTTGCCGAGCTCGACGTGCCGTTCGCACACGCCGCGGGTGCCCGGCTCGACGAGCAACGGCTGGCCGCTGTCGAGCAGCGCATCGACGCCGATCTCGCGCTGGGGCGCCACGCGCAACTCGTGTCCGAGCTCGAAGCACTCGTTCGCGAGCACCCGCTACGCGAACACCTTCGCGGACAGCTGATGCTCGCCCTCTACCGGTCAGGGCGGCAGGCTAAAGCCCTTGACGTGTACCGGTCCGGTCGGCGGTTGCTGGACGAGGAGCTCGGGCTCGAACCGGACGACGAGCTCCAACGCCTCGAGAGAGCCATCCTCAACCACGATCCTTTGCTCGACTCGCCGGTATTCCCCGGGGCCGAAAGACCCTCTGTCGTACAGCGTCGCAGAGCGTCGTCGCCTACCGAGGCGCCGGTTCCTCCCGACTCGGTCGCTGTTATCGACCCGCGGCGCTCCCGGGTCGTCGGCCACGTGCTCGTGGGCCGAAGGCCTGTCGCCCTCGCGATCGGGCACGGCTCGGTCTGGGTCGCCAACGCAGACGATGGAACGGTCTCCCGCATCGATCCAGATCGCCACGAAGTCATCAGGACGATCGGAATCGGCGCACCGGCGATAGATCTCGCTGTCGCAACCGACGCGGTCTGGGTGGCGAACGGGAGCGACGGCACACTCTCGCGCATCGATCCCAGCGCCGACGCCGTCGTTGTGACGATCGACCTGAGGGGCTCGAGCGAACTCGCCTGGGACACGACCTACGCGGTCGCCGCCGATGACGAGTCCGTCTGGATCGCCTCGGGTACTCGCCATGTGCTCCGCATCGACCCGGCGACGAACGAGCCCTTCGCGACCATCGACGTCGGCCTTGTACCCATAGGCGTGGCACTCGGCGAGGAGGCAGTCTGGGTGGTGACGACCGCCGAGCGTGCCCTGCGCATCGAGCCGCACACGAACACATCCACGACCGAGGTGCCCATCGGGTACCCCGTCGCGTTGACCGCCGGGAAGCAGGCTGTCTGGGTGTCCGACTCGCGAGGCCAGGTCTGGCGCATCAACCCGGACACGGGAACGGTGACTCAGACGACCCCGGTCGGCGGAGGGCTCGTGGGCCTGTGCGCGACGGATGGAGCAGTGTTCGCGGCCAACAACGCCGACGGCACCGTCGTCCAGATCGATCCACAGGACGGCCAGGTGGTGGGCCTCGTTCCGGTTGGCCACGCGCCGACCGACGTGGCCTCCTGGGGCGGGAACGTCTGGGTTTCGATCCAGAGCGAGAGCGCCATGAGCGATAGCGTCATGTAACTGAGCTCGCGATCGTGATCTTCCCGGCGACGATCTCGGCCCTGACGTTCTCGATCTCTGCCTTGAGCGAGCGGGGGATCGCCGCGCTGATTGTGCCGAGGCCGACGCCGCCGTTCCGGAGGGAGAAGCGGGAGGTGCGACCGGTCTCGAGCGTCCCGCGCGCGAGCTCCTCGATCGTGTCGAACACGGCCACGTCCATCCTCTTCACCGCGCTCGTCAGTATGTGCCGGCCCACATGGGATTGGTCGACGTCGACTCCGATCCCCCAGATTCCACGCTCGCTTGCCGCCTCCAGCGCCCCGAGGCCGCAGGCGCTGGCGACCTGGAACACGACTCGCGACCCCTTCGCGATCTGGCTCAGGGCGACCGACCTGCCTTTCACGGGGTCGAGGAAGTCGTCGGTGTAGCTGTTCAACGTCGTGACGCGAGGATTGGCTCCTCTCGCACCTGCCTGGTAGCCGGCGATGAACCGCTCGACCGCCGGCACTCGCTGGCCGCCGACCGAGCTGATCACCTCCTCCCCGGGAGAGAGCGTCAGCACGAGCGCAGCCAGGTGGCCGGCCAGATAGCCGGCTTGCTCTTCGCTGAACACGAGGCCCAGGACGTTCTTCGGGCGATGGGCCAGATCTCCCTGCGCAAAGTCGAGGATCGCGAACCTCGTTTCGGGAAACCTGGTGGCGACTCTGTCGATCGCGGGGGCGGAGAAGAAGGATGGTCCGATGACGAGGTCGTACTTCTGTCGCGCGAGAAGTGAGAGGCTCGGGGCGTGGCCTTCCTTCGGGGCCGGTGTCAGCACTCGCCCTCTGATCCCCAGCTCTCGGACGGCTCGCTCGAGCCCGAGGTAGGCCCCGCGGTTGTACGCGTGGTCGATGCCAGTCGGCTCGACGACGAGCCCGACTCTGAGCGGCTTTGTAGTCACCAAGAGTGGAGTATCCTGTCGATTCCCAGCGACCTCGTTGTTTCCGTCCAGGGGTGTGCCTTGCGGTCTCGGCCCGTCTCGGTGGGTCTGGTGGCCCCGCCGTGGCCCCACTTCTAACGTGAGCTGCCGGACGACGCCCTGCAGATCGAGGAGCGCGACTCGAAGTGGGCGGGCTGAACTGGCACATGCTCGAGCCCAACGCACCGACCGTCGCCCTTGCTGATCGTCCTGTGAGAGACGACTGCCGGGCCGGCTCTGACGGGTGCTAGAGGTAGCACGCCAGGGCGGAATCCCGGACACTGGGAAGCCGTGAGCAGTCCGGAGACCAGGTACGCCATGAGTGGCGACGTCAACATCGCCTACCAGGTCATGGGGGAGGGTCCGCTCGATCTCGTGTTCGTCATGGGCTGGGTCTCCCATCTCGACTACTACTGGGAGGAGCCTCTCTTTGCGCGGTTTCTGCGACGCCTGGCGTCCTTCTCGCGCTTGATCCTGTTCGACAAGCGCGGCACCGGCTTGTCTGACCGCGTCGCCCTCCATGAGCTTCCTACGCTCGAGCAGCGCATGGACGACGTCCGTGCCGTCATGGACGCCGTCGGGTCCGAGCGCGCCGCGCTGATGGGCGTTTCCGAAGGAGGGCCGATGTGCCTCCTCTTCGCAGCTACTTACCCCGAGCGCACGGCCGCACTGGTGTTGAACGGCGCCTATGCGAGACGACTGTGGGCAGAGGACTATCCGTTCGGCGAGAGGCCCGAGGAGTACGAGGCGTTCCTGGAGGACATCCGGAAGAATTGGGGAGGGCCTGTCGGCCTCGAAAGGCGCGCTCCCAGCATGATCGACGACCAACGCTTTCGGAACTGGTGGGCGACGTACCTAAGGATGAGCGCCAGCCCCGGAGCCGCCTACGCGCTGACGCGCATGAACTCCGAGATCGACGTTCGCCATGCTCTTTCGGTGGTTCACGTCCCGACGCTCGTCATCCATAGAACCGGCGATCGGTCGCTGCCGATCGAGGGTGCCCGTTACATGGCAGAACGCATGCCGCGGGCCAACCTCATCGAGCTGTCCGGCGACGACCACCTCCCCTTCGTCGGGGAGCAGGACGAGATTCTCGACGACGTGGAGGAGTTCCTCACCGGAATCCGGCCACCGCCTGCGCCTGCCCGCGTCCTGACCACTGTGCTCTTCACAGACATCGTCGGGTCGACGGAGCGGGCTGCTGTGCTCGGTGACCGCCGCTGGCGCGACCTGCTCGAGATGCACAATGCGGTGATCCGGCGCGAGCTCGCGCTGTATCGGGGTGACGAGATTGATACCGCCGGAGACGGCTTCTTCGCCTCCGGCTTCGACGGGCCGGCACGGGCAATCCGCTGCGGCTGTGCAATCCGTGATGCGGTCGCCAGCCTCGGCCTCGGCATCCGAGTCGGTGTGCACACAGGCGAGTGCGACGTCGTCGACGGCAAGCTTTCCGGCTTGGCCGTGGTTATCGGATCGCGCGTCGCGGCGCAGGCCGAGCCGGGTGAGGTGCTCGTCTCCGGCACGGTGCGCGACCTGGTTGCGGGCTCGAGAATCGAGTTCGAGCCCAAGGGGACAAAGGAGCTCAAAGGCCTCGGCGAGTGGCCGGTATTCGCCGTTGGGACCGTGCCCCGGAGCTAAATGTCGGTTGAGTTCATGCCCATTCCGAGCCGCAGCAAGGGTCCACTCGCTCGACGAGGTGCTCCAGCTCGTTCACCTCCACACCAATCCGTCATCGGGTGTAGTTCCCGGTGTTCTCTAGCCGGTCCCCGAGGCGGGCGAGGGCTACGTCGCGGAATCATTCACACTTCACGGCCTGCTCCGTTAGGATCGCCCGGTGCGTCTCCACAAGGACGCAAAAGTCGAACTGATCTCCAGAGTTCCGCTCTTCGCACATTGCTCGAAGAAGGAACTCCGCATGATCGCGAACCTCGCCGATCAAATCGAGTGGCCCGAGGGCAAGACCATGATCGAGGAAGGTCGACTCGGGAGCGAGTTCTTCGTCTTGATCGAAGGCACCGCGTCCGTATCTCAAGACGGCGGGAAGCTTCGCGACCTCGCGGCAGGTGAGTGGGTAGGCGAGATCGCCCTCATCTCCGACGTGCCGCGCACCGCCACCGTGGTCACGACATCGCCGATCCGAGCTCTCGTGATGACGCGCGGGGGTTTCTCCCAACTCATGAAGGACAGTCCTTCGATTGCAGTCAAGGTGCTGGCTGGCCTCGGCGAACGGGTTGCTCCCGAGACGGTCTGACCATCACCAGAGCGAGCCCTTCTTGACGGGCATCGGGACGCGCCGCTTCGGACTCGGCGGCACCTGCAGCGAAGCGGGCCGGGGCTGACTGACGGTCAGTCCGACCCACGAACGTGGCGGAGATAACCGGGGTTTGGGCGCGAAACTAGTCGGTCGGCAGGCCGAACCGCCCCAACTCGCAAGCAAGCCGCCGAAGACGCGATCGCGCTCTGGAAGCCCGGCACGGCGACCGCGACCGCGAGGACACCGATCGCGATCACGACCTTGCGCATCGTCCTCTCCGGGGGCTGACGTCGGGGAGTTTCGACTCCGCAGGTCATGTGGCTGTGGAGGATTCAGGCATTCACCCTCTTGCACCGAAAGGCTCCCTCGAACGAGGGACGATGTGTAAGCGCCCCGTAAAACCTGGTGCTCGGGGGTGTGGAATCAGGTGGTTGCGGAGAAAAAGTCTTGCACTGAAGCACGAACCTAAAGGGGGAACAAATGAAGAAGCTCCTAATCGCGGGCGTCCTCGTGATTGCGCTCGCCTTCACCGTCTCGGCATCTGCGGCGCTCGTTCCGGGCGTGTTTGACCCGGAAAATACGGGTTGCGTCAAGGCGACGTTCATCAAGAAGACGAAGACTTTGCACCTAGAGAAGAACTGCCCGACACCCACGAACGCGGCCGCAGGTGCGGAGATCACTGGTGTGAGTGGCCGGGCACCGACGTTCTGGACGGTGCCGGCGCTGGACGAGCGCGACGCCCGTCGCAAGGTGGCTCGGCGGTACCTCACGTCTCGGGCCGACGACGGCCGATGGCTTGCCCCTGGGCTGCAACAACGGCGCGCCGACGACGAACGCGAACGCCGTGCTGACACGTTCCTGCTGCCCGCCGCTCGCCGCCCGGCGAGGAGCTGCTCCTCACCGACGACGAGCCCGCGATCGAGTCGTGAGCGTGCTCAGCGACGTGCGAGCCACAGCCGAGCGACGAAGCGTCACTTCCTGCTCGACGGCGCGGTGCGGAAGCTGCCGCCGGCAGGCGGATCGGCGGGCGCTGCCTGGACGTCGCGGGTCTGGCCGGGCGCGCTCCTCGTCAAGCCCGAGATCCGCAGCACCTGGAGGCGTGCACAGCACACCGTCCGGATCGACGCGTAGGGGCGCTCGTCGCGCGTCGTGCGCGCTTCGGTCAGGCCGAGGCCGCCGCCATGCGGCGGCTTCCGTTTTCGAGGCTCGACCATGAGAGCCGCCGTCGTCGGAGGGGAATCGCAGGGCTCGCGGCGGCGTCCGCCTCGAACAGCTCCGCACGCCGACGACTATCCAAGGCGACGCAGTCCGACCAGTGGCCCCGGGAGGAGTCGAACCTCCGCGCACAGATTCGAAGTCTGTCGCTCTATCCACTGAGCTACGGGGCCGGTCTCGGCACGGTAGCGCGCGGGATAGCTACGCGGTGTTCTCCGCACGTTGCTCGGCCGGATGCGCGGCAGCGAGGCCGTCACGTACGTGTGCGGCGAGCACCGAGACCACCGCAGGGTCGAACTGGGTTCCGGCGACGCGTTCCAGCTCCGCCAGAGCATCGTCCGTCGAGAGCGCGGCTCGGTGCGGACGGGCGGCGGTCATCGCCGTGAAGGCGTCGCAGACGGAGATGATTCGGGACGCGACCGGGATCTCGTGACCGGCGAAGCCGTCGGGGTATCCGGCGCCGTCCCAGCGCTCGTGGGTCGAGCGCACGATCGTCGCCACGTTCCGGAAGGCGGGCGAGGCGCGGAGGATCCGCTCCCCGACGAGGGGGTGCTGACGCACGAACGCCCACTCACGCTCGTCGAGCGGGCCGGCCTTGTGGAGGATCTCGTCGGGAACGGCGAGCTTGCCGAGATCGTGCAGCTGCGCGGCGCGCACGAGCTCGTCGAGCTCGTCTCGGCGCAGCCCGAGCTTGAGGCCCGTCTCGACGGCGAGGGATCCGACGCTGTCCAGGTGCATGGGGAGATCGGGCTCGCGAAGCGAAAGCGCCTCGAGCAGCGCGTCCATCGTGCGATCGGTTTCCATCCGCCTCGAATGCTTCTGGGCGTACAGGCGCTCGTCCGCCACGTGCAGGGCGTTGCTCGCGTCGAGCGCCTCATCGGGAAGGAGGACGGCGCCGAAGGAGCTTCCGATCTCGAATCCGACTCCCCGTTCCGAGAGCGCCGCGCAGGCCTGGTCGATGACAGGCTCCGCCTCGCCTTCCACGAGGGGGACGACGAGGCAGAACTCGTCACCACCGAGCCGGTACGCGCAGTCGCCGGCGGTCGGCACCGCGGCGAGCTTCGAGCCGAGGCGGGCGAGGAGAGCATCTCCAGCCGGGTGGCCGAACGTGTCGTTGTAGCCCTTGAACCCGTCGAGATCGAAGATCATCAGCAGGGTCGGTCGGATCTCGGGCTCCGCGAAGAGGTCTTCGAGGTCGGAGAGCAGCTTTCGACGATTGCCGAGGCCGGTCAGCGCGTCCGTCATCGACTCGAGCCGGGTGAGCTCGAACAGCCGGCGATTCTCTCGGAACGTCATGGCGAGCCGCACGACGACGGCGAGCAGCGTCGCGGTGGCGAGGCCGACGGCGAGCAGGTTGACCTGATCGAAGTGGTCGTAGACCAGGACGCCGATCGCGAGGACCGCGCAGACCGAAGGGACGGCGAAGAGCGTCTTGCCATCGACCTCGGGACGGCTCCGATCGACCGCCCAGGCGGACGACGCGATCAGCAGCAGCGCTGCCGGCCAGAGGATGTCGAGCCATGACCCCTCGACGTAGGTGTCCGCCGCGCTCTGGAAGAGGTAGATCGCGTCGGCCGTGGCGGTGGCGAGCACGCCCAGCCCGAGAAGCAGCCAGCGCCGTCCCGGTCTCCAGCGCGTGAGGGAGAACACTCCGAAGACCGCAGAGAGCAGGAGGAGATCCCCGAGCGGATATGCGAGGTTGGTGACGACCGTCGAGGTCGAGCCCTTGGTCGAGTGCAGGACGACCTCGACGAGCACCGCGGCCGCGAGGGTGGCCGCGGCGAGGGAAGCCATCACGCCGTCGAGCCACAAGGTTCCGCCGATCGAACGGGCGCGAGTGCGGATCAACGCCACGATTCCGACGTAGACGAGCGGGTAGAACCCGAGATACCCGACGTCGGCGACCGACGGATACGACTCGGGATGCACGCTGACCCACCAGATCTCGGCGAACGTCCAGCTCGCGAGCGCGGCCGTGAAGGCCGTCCACGCCGAGCGCTCGCTCGGGACGAGCAGCGCCCGCGATCCGACGATGACGCATGCGAGCACCATCAGGCCGACGTAGAACCACGTGTTGAAGAACGACTCCACCCCACCGCCCGAAGGCGCGACGACGATGGCGATGGCGAAGGTCGCCAGCCCGGCAACCGACGCCACCCGCGTGAGGATGGTCCACCTCGGATACGACATCTCCCCGAGGAAGTCGGCTTTCGGCGAGCGACGCTTGAGCGGTCGCTCTGTGCGGCGCACCTCGTTGTGGCGGCAGCCACGAGGGTCTGACCCTGGCCACGTCCGCAACGGACGGTGCGACCTGCCACGAGTTCGTGCCAATCGCTCACATGGGACCGTCTGCTTCGGCGAAGGTCGGTTCGTCCGACGCGGGTCCTACCCTCGCTGCCATGACACTCGGAATCGTGGTATTCGGGGCTGCGTTTCTCGTCGGGCTCGGGCTCGGCACCTACACTCGGCGACCGCTCTCGACGGCCTTCCTCGTACTCGGCAGCTTCACGGCGCTGCTCGTGCTCTCGGCGACCGGCGAGGTGCTCGGCGCCGCCGCGGTGCTGACGATCGTGGTGCTGCTCGGGCTCGTCGCCGAGACGATGCGCGAGACGGTCGGGCTGCTCGTCGGGCGCTAGTGAGCGACGGTCGGGCGGCGTAGGGGCCGGGCCTGCCCGGCCCCTACACTGAGAACGCTTCGCGGGCGTGGCGGAACTGGCAGACGCGACGGGTTTAGGTCCCGTTGGGCTTCGGTCCTTGGAGGTTCGAGTCCTCCCGCCCGCATTGTGCGCAAGATCGAAAATCCGCTCGCGCGGATTTCCGATCGCGCGAACGACCTAAGACCCCTATATGGAGAGCCCGGGATCGGAATTTTCGGGGTGTGAAGTCGCCTGGCCGTTGCCTTGGAACCGTGCGAAGCGCAGGAACTCGATGTCATGGCGCGTCTCGCCGCCCAGTGCGAGATCGGCGAGGATCTCGCCGACGACCGAGCAGAACTTGAAGCCGTGACCGGAGAAGCCTGCGCCGACGACCGCGAGCTCGCTCTCGGGGTGGCGATCGATCAGGAAGTTCTCGTCGGGGGACAGCTCGAAGAGACAGGTCTTGAGCGTCATCGTGGGGCCGGCAGCCTGCGGGAAGTAGCGCTCCGCAAATCGCCGTAGAGGCGCCTCGTCCAAAGGCGTGGGCTCACGCGAGATCGTGTCAGGGTCGCCGCGTTCGCCCTCGTAGTCGTAGCGTCCGAGCTTGAACCCGGGGATGCCGAAGGCGGGGAAGCCGTAGAAGTGATCGCCTCCGAGCTGGAGGTTGAAGACGGGGAAACGCTCCGGTGTGAAGAGGTCGGGCCGCACGGGTTGGAACCAGGCCAGGGCCTGCCGAGCCGCGACGACGGATCCGGCCGGGAGGCGAGCGACGTCCTGTGAGAAAGCCCCCGCGGTGAGAACCAGGCGCTCGGCCTGCACAACTCCGGCATCGGTGACGACGCGAACCCCGTTCTCGCCGACCGTCCATTCGTGCACGCGCTCCCGCGCTCTCACGACTGCGCCGTGCGCAAGCGCGCCGGCGACGTGCGCGACGATGCAGCGCTCTGGGAGCAGGAAGCCGCCGTCGGGCTGAAAGAGAACCTGGAGGTCGCCGGGCAGCCCGTATCCCGGAAAGCGCCGCGCGACCTCGGCGCCGTCGAGCTCCTCGTGCGGGAGATCGTGCTCGTGACAGGAGCGCAGCGAGCCCTCGTAGATCTGCTCGCCCGCTTCCAGGATTCCGGTCACGTGCAGGAGCTGCTCCGCCGCCTCTGTCTCGAGCTCGCGCCAGAGCTCGTAGGCGCGCCGCAGCAGTGGCACGTAGGCAGAGTGCTCGAAGTACCCGAGCCGGATGATCCGCGTGATCCCGTGCGAGGAGCCGAGCTCGTGTGGGATGTCGAAACGCTCCAGGCCGAGCACGCGCTTGCCGCGACGGGCGAGGTGATAGAGCGCCGCGCTCCCCATCCCGCCGACGCCGACGACGACCACGTCGTATCGCTCAGCAGCCATGCGCAGGATCGAGGTCCGCTCGCGCGAACCTCGATCGCGCGAACATCCCAGAAGGCGTCCGCTTCGCGGCCGCGTTGGTCATATCCGCGTGACCCTAGCCCAGGCTGGTTGAATGGCTCCGTGTCCAACCAGGTGCAGGAGCTCGGCGAGAATCGCGTTCGCCTGACGGTCGAGGTCTCTCCCGATCAGGTCAAGCACGCGGTCGAGCACGCGCTCTCCGACCTGGCCGAGAGCGTGAAGATCCCGGGTTTCCGCTCGGGGAAGATCCCGCAGCAGGTGCTCGTCTCGCGCCTCGGCAAGGACCGGATCTACCGCGAGGCCGTGGACAGCCACATCGGCGGCTGGTTCTGGAGCGCCGCCTCTCGCAACCGGGTGCGCCCGGTCGCCGAGCCCGAGTACGAGTTCGAGCTTCCCGGGACGGCCGACGACGGCTGGAGCTTCGCCGCGACCGTCGAGGTGCAGGCGCTCCCCGAGCTCGGTGACTGGACGCAGCTGCAGGTGCCGCGCGTCGAGGCAGAGGTGCCCTCCGAGGCGATCGACGCCGAGCTCGAGGCACTGCAGGAATCGGTCGCCGAGCTCGCTCCCGCGAACGGCCGGCCCGCACGCGAGGGAGACACGCTCGTGGTCGATCTCGTCGATCCGGACGGCGAAGCGCAGCGTGACACGGTGGTGGAGCTCGGCGCGGGCAGGCTCACGGGTGAGCTCGAGGCGGCGCTCGTGGGCTCGTCCGCAGGTGACCAGAAGAATGTCTCCTTCGAACGGGGCGACGGCTCGAGCGGAACCGTCGAAGTCACCGTCCGCGAGGTGCAGGAGAAGATCCTGCCGCCGCTCGACGACGAGCTCGCGCGGGCTTCGAGCGAGTTCGACACCCTGGACGAGCTGCGGGCGAGCATCGAGGCAACGCTGCGCGCCCAGCTCGACGAGGAGATCGACGCGGCCTATCGAGTTTCCGCCGTGGACGCGCTCGTCGAGGACGCGAAGGTGCAACCTGCGCCGGCGCTCGTGTCCTCGCGCGCCCAAGACCTGCTCACGGGGTTCGTTCGCTCGCTCGAGCGCCGTGGCGTCTCCCTCGAGGCGTACATCGCCGCGAGCGGCGCGAATCCCCAGGAGATCCAGCGCCAGTTCGTGCTCGAGGCTGCGGTCTCGATCGCGCGCGAGCTTGCGCTCGAGGCTCTCGCGGAGCGAGCCGGGATCGAGGTCTCGGACGACGAGGTCAAGACGTACCTTCGCGAAGAGGCGACGCAGGCAGGTGAGGACGGAGATGCGCTGGTCGAGGACGTGTGGACGCACGGGCAGCAGGAGTCGATCCGTGAGGATCTCCGCCTGCGCGCTGCGCTCGATCGCCTCGCTCGAGATGTGACCCCGATCGCCCCCGAGCTCGCGGACGCGAGAGACAAGCTGTGGACCCCCGACAAGGAAAAGCCCGAGGGTGAGACGAAGCTGTGGATCCCCGGCAGCAAGGAGAACGAATGAGTCCGTTGATTCCGATGGTCATCGAGCAGACCTCGCGCGGCGAGCGCTCGTTCGACATCTACTCGCGTCTGCTCAACGAGCGGATCATCTTCCTCGGAACGCCGATCGACGACCAGATCGCGAACCTCGTCGTCGCCCAGCTCCTCCATCTCGAGTCGGAGGATCCCGACAAGGACATCTCGATGTACATCAACTCGCCCGGCGGAGTCGTGTATGCCGGGCTCGCGATCTACGACACGATGCGCTACATCAAGTGCGACGTGCAGACGACCTGCGTGGGCATGGCGATGTCCATGGGCGCGGTCGTGCTCGCGGGCGGGACACCGGGAAAGCGAAGTGCGCTGCCGCACTCGAAGATCCTCATCCACCAGGGCTCGGCGGGTTTCCACGGCCAGCCGACCGAGATCGAGATCCAGGCGCGGGAGGTAATCAGCCTCAAGCGGCTAATGGAGGAGATCATGTCGAGAGACACGGGTCAGGACATCGAGAAGGTCTCGAAGGACATGGACCGCGACTTCTACATGACCGCCCAGGAGGCCAAGGAGTACGGAGTCATCGACCGCGTCATCGAGCACCATTGAACGTGGATCGGGGTCTTGTTCGCCGACGGGATGGGGCCGGAGCTCAGCTCCGCCCTCGCGGCCGCGAAGCGGACGCCTCCAGGGATTCTGCGCGCACAGAATCCGCGCTAGCGAATTCTGGGCTTGCGCCCACGAGGCGAGCGGAGTAAAAGGAGATACGGGATGGCTAGGGCGAGCGAGGGCAACGAGCAGCTCCTCTGCAGTTTCTGCGGCAAGAGCCAGCGACAGGTCAAGAAGCTGATCGCTGGTCCTGGCGTCTACATCTGCGACGAGTGCATCGATCTCTGCAACGAGATCATCGACGAGGAGCTCACCGCTCCCGCCCAGCTCGATCTCGACAACCTCCCTAAGCCGCTCGACATCTACTCCGTCCTGAACGACTACGTCGTCTCCCAGGAGGAGTCGAAGCGCACGCTCGCGGTCGCGGTCTACAACCACTACAAGCGCGTGCGCATGGGGCTCGAAGACGCAGAGGTCGAGCTTGCGAAGTCGAACATCCTCCTGCTCGGCCCGACCGGCTGCGGCAAGACGCTGCTCGCGCAGACCCTCGCCCGCATCCTGAACGTCCCGTTCGCGATCGCCGACGCGACAGCGCTGACCGAGGCCGGCTACGTCGGCGAAGACGTCGAGAACATCCTCTTGAAGCTGATCCAGGCCGCCGACTTCGACATCAAGAAGGCCGAGACCGGGATCATCTACATCGACGAGGTGGACAAGATCGCGCGCAAGGCCGACAACCCGTCGATCACGCGCGACGTGTCGGGCGAGGGTGTGCAGCAGGCGCTGCTAAAGATCCTCGAGGGAACCGTCGCTTCGGTACCGCCGCAGGGCGGGCGCAAGCACCCGCACCAGGAGTTCCTCTCGATCGACACGACGAACATCCTCTTCATCTGCGGCGGAGCGTTCGCGGGCCTCGACAAGATCATCGAGCGCCGCATCGGGAAGAACACGGTCGGATTCGGCGCCGACATCCGCTCGCGCGTCTCGCAGGAGAGCGCCGAGCTCCTGACGCAGGTCATGCCCGAAGACCTGATGGCATTCGGCCTCATTCCCGAGTTCGTCGGGCGGCTCCCCGTCATCTCTGCCGTCCATCAGCTGACGAAGGAGGATCTCGTCGAGATCCTGACCGAGCCGAGGAACGCGCTCACGAAGCAGTACCAGCGCTTCTTCGGCTACGACTCGATCGAGCTCGTCTTTACCGACGACGCGCTCTGGCAGATCGCCGATCGTGCGCTCGCGCGCGAGACGGGAGCGCGGGGGCTGCGGTCGATCATCGAGCTGGCGCTCCTCGACGTCATGTTCGAGCTTCCGTCACGCACCGACGTGACCAAGTGCGTGATCACGAAGGAGACCATCTCGAAGGGTCTCAAGCCGACCCTCTTGACGAGCGCCGAAGGCGTGGAAGACGAGCTCGAAGAGCTCGCCGAAGAGTCCGCCTGACGTCCTAAGATCGGTACCCGTTCATGCCAATCTGGGTAGCCGGACCGACGACGACTTCTCGCGATCAGGTTACGATCACGTCATGCCGAGATATCTGATCGAACGCACGTACACGGTGGACATGGACAAGCTTCCGACGGTCGCGACGCGGTCGAAAGCGATCGGGCACCACCGCTTTCCCGAGATCGTCTGGGAGCACAGCCACGTCGTGCTGGACGAGAACGGAACGCCGAAGTCCTACTGCGTCTACTCGGCGCCGACCGAGAAGATGGTTCGGGAGCACTCGCAGTTGCTCGGCGACCACTTCATCGAGGAGATCTACGAGATCGCAGGTGACGTCGCACCGAGCGACTTTCCGCTCATCGACGATCCCGTCACGACTTCCTAGTCTTTCGGAAGGTCGACGTCGGCATGGATGATGTGCATCAGCGCTTGCACGGTGACCGCCTGTCGGAGCCTGATCGAGCGGCGGAGTTGCTTGTCGTCTTCCGGGATGAGCTCGAGCGCCTGCGTATAGAGCGCGAGCGCGTGTTCCTTCGCCCAACCGCGTCCCGCCTGGTCGGCTGCTGCGAGCAGATGCGTCACCGCGTGCTCGTTCTCACCGGCCTGGCGCCAGTGGTACGCGAGAGCCTCCTCTGACTGTCCCATCTCGCCAGTCCTCTCCTCGAGGAACTTCGCGACAGTCTTGTGCCGGTCGCGGCGGGCCGCGCGGGGCAGACCCTGGTAGGCGACCTCCTGGATCAACGCGTGCTTGAAGGCGAACTGCTGATCTCCCCGGATGCGTGACACGGCGTCTCGGCGGATCAGGTCTCTCTCCTCGAGAGATCCGAGCAGGCCTGAGAGCCCCTCGTGCGGAGAGATGCGCGAGAGCGCTCCACGCCAGAAGACACGTCCGACGACGGAGGCGTCGACGAGGATGCTTCGCTCGTTCGCGGGCAGCCCGTCGAGGCGGGCGGCGACTATCGCCCGAATGCTCGTGGGGAGCTCCCGCGCATCGGCGGTCGACCTCTCCGCCAGCGCGGCCGCCAACTCCTCGATGAAGAGCGGATTGCCCTCTGCGGTCTCGGCAACGGTCTGGGCGGGGGCCTCCGGAGCCTGAAACCTCGTGAGCAGAAGGCTCGCGAGCCTGCGCGCGTCGTCGCCGGTGAGGCGGTCGAGAGGGAGCGCCGTGTAGGCGGGAAGGCCACCGGCCCACCCGGGGCGCTCGTTCAAGAGCTCCGGTCGCGCGAGCGCGAGGAAGAGCACGGGGACGTCGCGAACGCGCGCGGCGAGGGTCTCGAGAAGGTCGAGCAGGCTCGCGTCCGCCCAGTGGATGTCCTCGAACAGGAGCAACGCCGGCCCCTCCGCGGCCAACGACTCGACGAGGATGCGTGCGGAGAAGAACAGCGTCTCTCGGTCTCCGACGTCCCCGTTCTCCCCGAGCCCGATGAGCAGCGCCAGGTGCGCTGCATGCTCGGACGCCGCCTCCGCGCCCACGATCTCGGCCACCGTTGCGTCGAGCTTGGAGCGGGCGTCGGGTAGCTCGTCGCTGTCGTAGACCTGCGCCAGCTGCTTCACGTGCTGGGCGAAGGGCCCGTACGGGCTCGACGAGCCATAGGGCATCGATCGTCCGCGGAGCACGCGGGCGTCCTGCGATCCCACATGCTCCATGAGTTCCTGCGACAGGCGCGACTTGCCGATTCCGGCAGGGCCGAAGACCGTCACGAGGTGGGGACGTCCTTCGGCGACTACGCGCTCCCAGATTCCCGTGAGCACCTCGAGCTGACGCACCCGTCCAACCATGGGGACGGGCGTCAGGGGTCGCTCACCCGCCGCTACGGCCGCACGTACCGCGATCCACGCACGGTACCGGCTCGGCCTTGCCTTTGGCCTTGATCGGCTCGAAAGCCGGTTGGTACTCGATCAGCGTTCGAGTGCTGCGATAGGTCTCTTCACCCACGAGCACCGATCCGACCGGAGCGGCGGACTGAAGCCGTGCCGCGGTGTTCACGACATCGCCCGCGATCATCGCCTCGCCCTGGCCGGCGCGTGCCTCGAGGACGACGATCGCCTCGCCCGTGTTCACCCCGATCCGCACCTCGAGAGCGTCCTCACCGGCCCAGTCTCGAACCGCGAGCGCGGCGCGAACGGCCCGCTCGTGGTCGTCGCCGAACGCTCTGGGGGCGCCGAAGACGCCCATCACCGCGTCACCGATGAACTTCTCCACCACACCGCCGAAGCGCTCGAGCTCGGAGCGGACGCGCTCGTAGTACGGCGTCAGGATCGCGCGCACGTCCTCGGGATCGAGGGTTTCGGAGCGCGCCGTGAACCCGACGAGATCGACGAAGACGATCGAGACGACGCGGCGCTCCTCGGAGGTGCGGCCGGGCTCGGCGAGCGGAGCGCCGCACGCGTTGCAGAAGCTCGAGCCCTCGGGGTTCTCCTGTCCACAGCGCGCGCAGGTCAGCATCGAGTGGAACACTAGAGTCCGTCCCCGACTGGAGGAGGGTGCCGTGGTCGAGACAACGTTCGACGCTGAGCGTGCCGAGGCGTTCGCCGGGCGCATGCTCGACCTGCTGAACTCGGGCGCGCTCGCGGTGATGATCTCCGTGGGGCACCGCACCGGTCTCTTCGACGCGCTTGCCGATCTCGGGGAGGCGACGAGCCAGGGGCTGGCCGACGCCGCGGATCTCGACGAGCGCTACGTGCGCGAGTGGCTCGGTGCGCTGACGGCCGGACGGATCGTCGAGGTCGACCCCGAGACGGCGAGATACCGCCTCCCGGCCGAGCACGCGGCCTGGCTGACGCGGGCTGCGTCTCCCGACAACCTCGCCGTCGAGGCGCAGTGGATCACCAGCCTCTCGACCGTCGAGGACGACATCGTCGCGTGCTTCCGGAACGGCGGCGGCGTCCCGTACGAGCGCTACTCCCGTTTCCATGAGGTGATGGCGGAGGAGAGCGCACAGACGGTGCTCTCGGTGCTCTTCTCGCACATCCTTCCGCTCGTCCCCGGCATGGCCGAGCGTCTCGAAGAGGGCGCTTCCCTCCTCGACCTCGGCTGCGGGCGCGGACGGGCGCTCTTGCTGCTCGCGGAGCGCTTCCCGAACAGCACGTTCCAGGGCCTCGACCTCTCGCCGGACGCGATCGCGTTTGCGACCGAGCAGGTGGCCGAACGCGGGCTCGACAACGTTCGCTTCGAGCAGCGCGACCTCAGCACGTTCGACGTCGACGCAGAGCCCGAGGCTTTCGCCTATGTGACGACGTTCGATGCGGTGCACGACCAGGCGCGACCGCTCGCGCTCCTCAAGGGCATCCGGAGATCGCTCGAGCCGGACGGCACGTATCTGATGCAGGACATCCAGGGCTCGAGCAGCGTCCACGAGAACATCGACCACCCGGGCGGGCCCCTCCTGTACATGATCTCGTGCATGCATTGCATGACCGTCTCGCTCGCCCAGGGAGGCGCCGGCCTGGGGGCGATGTGGGGCGAGCAGAAGGCCCGCGAGCTACTTGCCGAAGCCGGCTTCTCCTCCGTCGAGGTCCATCTCCTCGAGCACGATCCGTTCAACGCGTACTTCGTGGTGCGTCCCTGACGTTCACCACGCGCCCTGAGCTTCGCGGCACCTTCGGGATGGTGGCCTCGACGCACTGGCTCGCGTCCGGAGCCGGGATGTCGGTGCTCGAGCGGGGCGGGAACGCCTTCGACGCAGCCTGCGCGGCCGGGTTCGTGCTGCAGGTGGTCGAGCCGCACCTGAACGGGCCGGGCGGCGAGATGCCTGCCGTCTTCTACTCCGCCGATCGTGACGAGGTGCAGGTGCTCTGCGGCCAGGGCGTCGCCCCTCGGGCGGCGACGATCGAGCGATATCGGGAGCTCGGGCACGACCTCGTTCCCGGAACCGGAGTCCTCGCCGCCTGCGTTCCCGGAGCGTTCGGCGCGTGGCTGCTCCTTCTTCGCGAGCACGGAACCTGGCGTCTCGAGGACGTGCTCGAGCTCGCGATCGGATACGCGGAGCACGGCTTTCCGCTCGTTCGGGGAATCCGCGTGACGATCGACAGGACCCAGGAGCTGCTCGCGACCTGGCCCGGGTCGCGGGACCTGTACCTGCCCGCACCCGAGGTCGGCGCGCTCTTCCGAAACCCGGCACTCGCCGCGACCTACCGCCGCATCGTTCGAGAGAGCCGTGGCGGCTCGCGCGAGGAGGAGATCGAGCGAGCGCGCCTCGCCTTCTACGAAGGCTTCGTCGCCGAGGAGATCGACCGCTTCTCCACCGCGGAGGGAGGGATCCTCAGTGGAGATGATCTCGCCGCGTGGCAGCCCACATTCGAGGCCGCGGCAGCTTTTGACTATCGCGGGCTGACGGTGTGCAAGACAGGCCCGTGGGGCACCGGGCCGGCTGCCCTGCAGCAGCTTGCGCTCCTCCAGAGCTTCGACCTCGCCGCGCTCTCCGAGGCCGAGTTCGTGCACGTCGTGACCGAGTGCGCCAAGCTCGCGTTCGCAGATCGGGACGCGCTCTACGGCGACGCCGACGTGAGGCTCGACATCCTGCTCTCGGACGAGTACTCCGATGAGCGGCGTGCGCTGATCGGCGAGGACGCGTCAGAGGAGCACCGGCCGGGCTTCGGGCGGCTGCCCCGTATCCACGACGCGGTGGCGACCGTCGGATCCGGCGAGCCGAGCCGCGGCACCGTCCACCTCGACGTCGCCGACCGCTTCGGCAACGTGTTCTCCGCCACGCCGAGCGGAGGCTGGCTGCAGAGCTCGCCGGTCATCCCGTCGCTCGGCTGGCCGCTCGGCACGCGCGCGCAGATGTTCTGGCTCGAGGACGGCTTGCCGTCCTCGCTGAGACCGGGCGCGCGCCCGCGAACGACCCTCTCGCCGGGCCTCGCCCTTCGCGACGGCAAGCCGTATCTCGCCTGGGGCACACCGGGTGGAGACCAGCAGGAGCAGTGGGCGATTCATGCATTCCTTCGCCACGTCGACCTCGGACTCGACCTGCAGGCGGCCATCGACGCACCAGAGTTCCACACCGACCATTTGATCTCGTCCTTCTATCCGCGGGGTTTCGCGCCGAAGTCGCTCGCCCTCGAGGCGCGCGTGAGCTCCCGCACGGTGGCGGATCTGCAGCGGAGGGGCCACGAAGTCACCCTCATGCCTCCCTGGTCGCTCGGACGTGTGACGGCGGTCGCGCGAGAGCCGGACGGCCTCCTCAAGGCGGCGGCCAACCCGCGCGGCATGCAGGGCTACGCGGTCGGTAGATAGCGTCCTGGGCGTGGCCGAGGAGCGCACGCGCACGTACTCCTGGGACGACCCGCTCGCCCTTGCCGGTCAGATGGCGGGGCGCTCGGGCCTCGAGCTGATGCAGATGATGGCCGCCGGCGAGCTGCCGCCGCCCCCGATTGCCGAGACGCTCGACTTTCGCCTCGTGGAGGCGAGTCGCGGGCGCGCGGTCTTCGAGTGCGAGCCGGCGGAGTTCCACTACAACCCGATCGGAATCGTCCACGCAGGGCTGGCGATGACCCTCATGGACTCGGCGATGGGGCTCGCCTTCGTGACGACGATCGAGGCCGGCGTCGGCTGGACGACGCTCGAGTTCAAATCGAACTTCA
The DNA here is from genome assembly GCA_963830035.1 of uncultured Actinomycetes bacterium. GTDB lineage: Bacteria > Actinomycetota > Thermoleophilia > Gaiellales > Gaiellaceae > GMQP-bins7. The sequence goes on from CAWHKX010000004.1 coordinate 954,423, forward strand.
CGCGGGCGATGACCGTGGAGACCGGCCCGGTGCGTTGCAGCGGGATCGTGATCCATCCCGGACGAAGGGTCGCGACCACCGAGGCGCGTATCGAGGATGCCGGAGGGCGACTCTATGCGCACGGCACGAGCACGATTCTCGTGCTCTCCTAGCGCGCGTCCTGGCCCGCCACCACCTGCGCGCGCGGCTTGAGCCTGTGAGCGCTGGTACGCTCGGCTCATGCGCCACGAGGACACAGGCTTCTCACCGTCCCCGGTAGCCACGCGGCCCGCCCGCACCTAGACGCAGGCTCGCGCCGCGACACCTTTCTAGACTCGTCCCCCATGGATCCGCTCTACTCACCCGAGGGCGTCGAAGCGCGCTGGCAGCAGGCGTGGGAGGCGGAGGGCCTGTACCAGTCCGAGCCGGATTCCGAAGGCGAGACCTTCGTGATCGCGATCCCGCCGCCGAACGTGACCGGCAATCTGCACATGGGGCACGCGCTGAACGCGTCGATCCAGGACCTGCTCATCCGCTGGCACCGCATGCGCGGCTTTTCGGTGCTCTGGCAGCCCGGATACGACCACGCGGGAATCGCGACACAAAACGTCGTCGAGCGCGAGCTCGCGAAGGAGGGACTCAGCAGGCACGAGCTCGGACGTGACGCGTTCATCGAGCGGACGTGGCAGTGGCTCGACCACTACGGCGGCGTGATCATGGGGCAGCTCCGCCGGCTCGGAGCGTCGCTCGACTACCGGCGCGAGCGCTTCACGATGGACGAGGCGTACATCAGGGCGGTGCTCAGGTACTTCGTGCACCTGCACGACCGGGGCCTCCTGTATCGCGCGAACCGAATCGTCAACTGGTGTCCGCGCTGCGCCAGCGCGATCTCCGACCTCGAGGTCAATCATCTCGACGAGAACGACACCCTGTACACGATTCGCTATCCCCTTGCGGAGGGCGAAGGCGAGCTCACGATTGCCACGGTGCGCCCGCCGACCATGCTCGCGGACGTCGCCGTCGCGGTGCATCCGAACGACGAGCGCTACCGCCACCTCATCGGGAAGGAGGCGATCGTGCCCGTCGCCGAGCGGCGCGTCCCGATCATCGCGGACGATCGTGTCGATCCCGAGTTCGGCACCGGCGCGGTCAAGATCACCCCTGGCCACGATCCGATGGACTTCGACATCGGGCAGACGCACGGGCTCCCGGAGCTCACCGTGATCGGGCTCGACGGGAACATGAACGAGGACGCGGGCGCATTCGCGGGGCTTACCCAGGCCGAGGCCAACCGCCGGATCGTCGAGATCCTGCGAGAGCGGGATCTGCTCGTGTCGGCGGAGCCGTACCGGCACTCGGTGGGCCACTGCGATCGCTGCGGCTCGCGGATCGAGCCGCTGATCACGCTGCAGTGGTGGTGCGACATGACGGAGCTGGCAACGCCGGCGATCGAGGCTGTGCGCCAGGGCCGAGTCCGCTTCCGCCCCGAGCGCTACACGGACGTCTACCTACGCTGGATGGAATCCATACGTCCCTGGTGCGTGTCCCGCCAGCTCTGGTGGGGACACCGGATTCCGGTCTGGTACTGCCCGGACGGGCACATGACGGTCGTCGAGTCGGAGCCGGAGGGCTGCGCCGAGTGCGATTCGAGCGACCTGCGCCAGGACGCGGACGTGCTCGACACCTGGTTCTCTTCGCAGCTCTGGCCCTTCGCGACGCTCGGCTGGCCCGAGGACACGGCCGAACTGCGTGCCTGGTATCCGAACGACGTCAGCTCCACCGATCGCGGAATCATCTTCCTCTGGGAAGCGCGGATGATCATGGCGGGGCTCGAGCTGATGGGCGATATCCCGTTCCACACGGTGAACATCCACTCGACGATCAACGCGCCCGACGGGCGGCGAATGTCGAAGAGCCTGGGGACGGGGATCGATCCGCTGGAGCCGATCGAGAAGTACGGTGCCGATGCAACTCGCTACGGCCTGCTCAAGAACTCCTCGACGCAGGACGTCCGCTTCTCGTACGGGACGATCGAGGAAGGTCGCAAGCTCGCGAACAAGCTCTGGAACGTTTCGCGCTTGATCCTGCAGAACGCCGAGGGGGCGGGCTCGGAGGCACGCCCGCGCGACCTCGAAGAGCGCTGGATCCTGGCGCGCATCGACGCTACGCGAGTCGAGGTCGAAGATTCCTGGGCGCGGTACGAGTTCGCGGCGTCGACGGACGCGCTGTACCACCTCACCTTCGACGACTTCTGCGACTGGTACGCGGAAGCGATCAAGCCGCGCCTGTACGAGAACGACCCGGATGCAGCGGCGACCGCGCTGGCGGCGCTGGAGCGGCTTCTGGTGCTGCTCCACCCGGTGCTGCCGCACGTGACGGAGGAGATCTGGTCGCAGATTCCGGACCGCGAGACGCGCCTCATCATCTCGCCCTGGCTGGAACCGGACGCACGCTTCGCCGCGGATGCGGGAGCGCTCGACCGCGTGCAGGAGGCGGCCCAGATCTTCCGGCGGAGCGGCGTCGAGGTCGAGCTCGACTCCGACGACGGGCGGCGCATCTTCGCCGCGGTGGTCCGTCCCGAGCGAGTGAAGGTCGACGGCAGTCGCGACGCGGAAGTCGAGCGGCTGCGCAAAGAGGTCGCGCGCGCCGAGAACATGCTCGCGAACGAACGGTTCGTGGCGAACGCACCATCCGAGGTCGTCGACGCCGAGCGCGAGAAGCTCGAGCGCTACCGCCGGGAGCTGGCTGCTCTCGAGGGCTAGCGAACGTCGAGCACGCCGACTTGTGCGGCACGGACCAGGAGCACGCGCTCACCGCCGCCGAGCGGAACCTTCCAGATGCCGTCCTCACGTCGCACGACGAGGCTCCGTCCGTCACGGGCCCAGGCCGGCGAGGACGCGTACCGCCCGAGGTTCAATTGGCGGCGCCTGCCGTCGCGCGAACGAAGCACCCAGACGTCCCCGGACACATGCGCAAGAGACCGGCCGTCCGGGGACCAGCTCGGCTGCGTGCCGCTGAGGTCATGTAGGACCGTCCCCGATGCGGACACGATCCTGAGGGCTAGATCGCTCCGGCCTTCGACGGTGAAGGCGATCTGGCCTCGGGACGACCAGTCGACGCTCGGCCATCCGTCCGGTTCGCCGTTGAATCCCGCGATCGTCGATACACGTCTTTGGCCCTGGCCGTCTTCACCCACGACGAAGAGCGTCTTCTCGACGATGTATGCGATTTCACGACCATTCGGGTTCCAGGTCACCGCGTCCGCATTCCGTGCTAGCAGGCGAGCGCTCCGCTGCTCGTGTCGACGAGGAGCGCTCCGCCACCCGTTACTGCGAGCAAGCGGTCACCGGACGGTGACCACTCGAGTGTCTGCACCTGCGATGTCGTGCGCGTGAGCTCACGCTGTCCAGCGCCGTCACGTCGCATGAGATAGACGGCGTGGCGCCCGCTCTGGCCGCTCGAATAGGCCATGCGGCTCCCGTTGGGCGACCATGCGACTGCGCCGTCGCTCGCGTCGTTGTCCGTCAGCTGGATCGCGCGCGTGCCCCGACGAACGAAGATCTCCGAGTCCGGCGCCGACTCGAACACCACGCGACCGTTCGGTGCCCAGATCGGCTGTCCCTCGTAGGTGTCGTTGCGGGTGAGCCGTCGCTGGGCAGTTCCATCTGCGTTCATCGAGTAGATCTCGAACGAGCCCTCGAACACGAGCTTGCGCGAATCGGGGGACCACGACACGGACTCGAACTGTCGTGTGCGTGTCAGCCGCTGCGGGGCTCCGCCTTCGGACGAGACGACGTGTACGTCGCTATCTCGGATGAACGCGATGGAGCGTCCGTCCGGCGACCAAGCCGGATCGTCATCGTTGACGTTCGACCCGGGGCTCGTCAGCGGCCTAGCTCCGGTGCCGTCCGCATTGATCACATAGATGCGCGTGCGTTCGTCGAAGACGAGTCGTCGCCCGTCGGGCGACCAGTTCGACACAGCCCCACGAGGGTGGACGCGCTGCTTCGCGCCGCTGTCCACTTCGACGACCCATAGGCCATCGTCGCTGTACGACACGCGCTCGCCGTCCGGAGAGAGCGCCGGCCATGATGCGAATTCGTCGTTGACTACCCGGCGTGCTTCGCTGCCGTCGCTACGCGCGATCCAGACCCCGTCCCGGGCGAAAGCGAGCGTTCGACCGTCGGCGGAGAGCGAGGGTTCTTCGGCCTCGCCGTCCGAGACGAGCCATGTCCGCCTGCCGGAAACGAGGTCGAGTGACACGAGGCCGCTTTGGAACGAGTACGGCGCCTCCGGCTGCGTCGACGTGTAGACGAGGTCGACTCTGTCAGCCGCGTTCGTCGCAGTACTCGCGAACGACTTCGATCCGACAGCCGCAAGAATCGCTAGCGCCATCGACACGAACCGGCGGCCGATCGCATGCCGCTTCAGACACGGGATGATCCGGCAGCCGCTCGACAAACGCAACCGTACGATTGCTGCGTGGCAGCCGTCGAGTGGCTGGACGAGATGAGCCCGTGGCCGCGCGACGGCTTCGGGCTCGAGCGCATGCGTGCGCTGCTCGCCGAACTCGGTGACCCGCAGGTCGCGTTTCCCGCGATCCACGTCGTCGGTACGAACGGCAAGTCGACGGCGACGATAACGATCGAGCAGCTGCTCCTCTCCGAAGGGCTGTCGGTGGGATCGACGATCTCACCGCACGTCGTCGGTTGGAGCGAGCGCATTCGTCTGAACGGCGTAGAGGCTAACTTCGAGCAGGCGCTGGCCCTCGTCCGGCCGGCCGCGGAGCGGCTCGAAGCGACGCAGTTCGAGGTCGTGACAGCCGCTTCGCTCGCCCTCTTCGCTGCCGAACACGTGGACGTGGCCGTCGTCGAAGCAGGGCTCGGTGGACGCCACGACGCGACGAATGTCCTGCGGACACGCGTCGTTCTCCTCACGAACGTGGGGCTCGAGCACACGGACGTGCTCGGCGACACGCGCGAGGAGATCGCGCGCGAGAAGCTTGCGGTGGCTCAGGAGGACAGCATCGTCTTTCTCCCCGACGAGACGTTCGCGCATCTCGTCCCCCATGGCGAGATCCGGTTCGGCGGCGCACGCGAGGCTGCCGAGGCATTCGTCGGACATTCCATCGCTGCGGAACCGGAAGTCACGCTTCCAGGCCGGCTCGAGCGCCGCGGTGACACCGAGATCCGGGACGGTGCGCACAATCCCGACGGTGTGCGCTACCTCGCCGAGCGGCTCCCAGCCGGCGACTACACGCTCGTCGTGTCGTTCCTGGCCGACAAGAACGCCGACGAGATGCTCCGCGAGCTGCGCCGTGCCGGCTCACGCCTGGTGGCGACGAGATCGTCGTCGGCTCGGGCTCTGCCGGCGGCCGACCTGGCCGGTCTCGCGCGAGCGCACTTCGAGCAGGTCGAGGCGGTGGAGGATCCCGCTGACGCACTCGCTCGCGCGCACGAGCTCGGGGAGCCGGTGCTGGTGACCGGCTCTCTGTACCTGCTCGGAGACCTCGCCTCCGGGGAAGCGCGATGAGAGCCGCCCGCGGTTTCGCCGGGGTCTTGGAACGGCTCGGCGTCCTCGTCTTCGCGCTGCTCGTCGTCGCCGTGATCATCGGCGCGTCGCTCGCGCTCGGCTATCTCGTCGGCAAGGTTCTGCTATGAGGATGGCTTCAATGCCGCCCGCCGCGATCTTCGACTGGCCGCCGGACTGGACGCTGCTCCGCAATATCGGGATCGGCTTCGTCGTCGTTCTCTGGCTCGCGACGGCGTTCTGGACGTTCAAGGACGCGCGGCACCGCATCGGCGACCCGTGGCTCGTCGCACTCGCAACGTTGCTCGGGCTCGGCCTGCCGTTCGTCGGGCCGATCATCTACATGTTCTTCCGCCCGCCGGAGTACCTGCAGGACGTCCACGAGCGCGAGCTCGAGATCAAGTCGATGGAGCAGCGAATCGCGCAGCTCGATCAGCGTTGCCCGGTGTGCCGTGCTCGCGTGGAGTCGACGTACCTGCTCTGCCCCGTGTGCACGACCCGGCTCAAGGCGGCGTGTTCGTCGTGCGGCCAGCCGCTCGACGCCCTCTGGCAGGTGTGCCCGCACTGCGCGACTCCGGTACAGCACGTCCTACCGACGCTCGAGGATGTCTCGCGAACGCGCGGCTTGCCGCAGCAACGGCGCGAGCTGTCCGAGTAGAGTCGGCCGCCGCATGGCTCGCGAAACGACGCTCGTCCTGGTCAAGCCCGACGGCATGGAGCGGCGCCTTGCCGGCGAGATCATCGCGCGCTTCGATCGCCGAGGCCTCGAGCTGCGCGGCGCTCGGCTGCTGAAGGTCACGAAGCCGATGGCCCGCGAGCACTACGCGGAGCACACGGGAAAGCCGTTTTTCAAGGGGCTCGTCGATTTCATCACCTCGGGCCGGGTGCTTGCGCTCGCCGTGAGCGGCGAGTCGGCGATCTCCGTCGTGCGCACCATGATGGGCGCGACGAACCCGCTCGACTCGCCCCCCGGAACGATCCGCGGCGACTTCGCGCTCGAGCTTTCGGAGAACATCGTCCACGGCTCGGACTCGAAGGCGAGTGCGCGACGCGAGCTCGCGCTGTTCTTTCCCGACGGCCTTGTCTGAGCCCGATTACGTCGCGCGGAACCGCGCGCTCTGGACGAAGACCAACGCGGAGTACACCGACGAGAAGGCTCGCGCCGCGTGGGAGCGACGCGGAGATCACCTGGGGTGTCTTCGGCGTGCGCGAGGACGACGTGCGCGTCCTCGGCGACGTGGACGGGCTCGACATCGTCGAGCTCGGCTGCGGAACGGCGTACTTCTCCGCCTGGCTTGCACGGCGCGGTGGCCGCCCGGTCGGAGTCGACGTGACGCCAGCGCAGCTCGACACGGCACGTCGTGTCATGGCCGAGACCGGGATCGAGTTTCCGCTCGTCGAGGCGAGTGCTGAAGACGTTCCTCTGCCCGACGCGACGTTCGATCTCGCCGTCTCGGAGTACGGCGCGAGCATCTGGTGCGACCCGGCGCGCTGGCTGCCCGAGGCTGCGCGACTGCTTCGGCCGGGAGGGCGACTCGTATTCCTCAGGAACAGTCCGCTTGCGATGCTGTGCGTTCCCGACGAGCCAGGCCCGGCGACGGAGCAGCTGCTGCGCGCACAACGGAACATGTACCGACTCAGCTGGCCGTTCGAGGACAGCGTCGAGTTCCACACCGGACACGGGGATCTCATCGACCTGCTCCACGCGGCGGGCTTCGAGGTCGAGCGCCTCGTGGAGCTCTACGCGCCCGAAGGCGCGCGGACGCACGAGTACTACGACACCGCCACGCCGGAGTGGGCGAGCAAGTGGCCCGCGGAAGATCTGTGGGCGGCACGCAAGATCGCCTGATCCTCGCGTCGACCAGTCCTCAGCGTCGGGCGATCCTCGAGCAGCTCCGGATTCCGTTCGAGGCGGTGCCTCCGGCGTACGTCGAGCGCGATTCGCCCGATCTCGAGTCGGCCGAGCTCGTGCGCGCGCACGCGGAGGGGAAAGCGCGTTCGGTTCACGTGGACGGTCGTGTGACACTGGGCGTCGACACGACGGTCGTTCTCGACGGACGGAGTCACGGCAAGCCGGCTGACGTCGAGGGCGCCACGACGATGCTGCATGCCCTCTCCGGGCGGACGCACATGGTCGTGTCCGGCCTGTGCCTTCTCGGCCCCGAGCTCGACCTCGTCGTGCACGAGGTCACCACCGTCACGTTCAGGCCTCTCACCTCCCAGCTCCTCGCGACGTACCTGGAGAGTGGGGAGTGGGAGGGCAGGGCGGGCGGGTACGCGATCCAGGGGCTGGGCGGACGGCTCGTCGAGCGGATCGAGGGCGACTACCTGAACGTCGTGGGGCTCCCGGGAGCGCTTCTCTCTCGCTGCTCGAGCTGCACGCTCCAAATCTGCTGGAAAAGGCATAGGTACACTCGCCCTCCCATGGCCTGGTTCAAGTCCCTTACCGGCTTCGGCGGCCGCGACATGGCCGTCGACCTCGGCACCGCCAACACACTCGTGTACGTCCGGGGGCGCGGAATCGTGCTCTCCGAGCCGTCGGTGGTGGCGATCGATCAGCGAACGGGCGAGGTGCACGCGGTCGGGGTGGAGGCGAAGCGCATGCTCGGCAGGACACCGGGGACGATCTCGGCGATCCGACCATTGAAGGACGGCGTCATCGCCGACTTCGACGTCACCGAGCAGATGCTCCGCCACTTCATCCAGAAGGTGCACCAGCACCGCTTCGCCCATCCTCGCGTCGTGGTGTGCGTTCCCTCGGGCGTGACCGGGGTCGAGAAGCGTGCCGTCGAGGAGGCGACGCTCTCCGCCGGGGCGCGCCAGGCGTATCTGATCGAGGAGCCGATGGCCGCCGCGATCGGGGCCGGCCTCCCCGTTGCCGAGCCGACCGGAAACATGATCGTCGACATCGGCGGAGGAACCACCGAGGTCGCGATCATCTCGCTCGGCGGCATCGTCGTCTCCCAGAGCATGCGCGTGGGCGGCGACGAGATGGACGAGGCGATCGTCAACCACATCAAGAAGGAGTACAAGCTCCTTGTCGGCACACAGACGGCCGAGGAGATCAAGCTCGAGATCGGCTCGGCGTTCCGGCTCAAGGAAGAGCTGCAGGCCGAGGTTCGCGGCCGCGACATGCTCACCGGCCTGCCCAAGACCGTGATCATCTCCTCCGAGGAGATCCGCAGGGCGCTCGAAGAGCCTGTATCGCAGATCATCGACGCGATGAAGTCGACGCTGGACAAGACGCCGCCCGAGCTCGCGGCGGACATCATGGACCGCGGCATCGTCCTCGCCGGCGGGGGAGCCCTCCTGCAGGGACTCGACGAGCGCGTCCGGCACGAGACGCAAATGCCCGTCCACCTCGCGGAGAGCCCGCTGACCTGCGTCGCTGTCGGCTCCGGGCGCAGCCTCGAGGAGTTCGACGTCATTCACCGGGCGAACCGCAGCCGCGCACGCCGAAACGGCATGCTCCGCTAGAACGAGGCACGAAGGATCGCATCCGTCCCGAGCGCGTCCCGTGGGGACGCGTCTTTCGACCCGATCGCCCCGGCAGCCCGTGAGCGCAGAACGAACAGGGTCTGACCCTGGGGCATGTCCAGATCGGACGGGTGGAGGCGCGCCGAGTTCGTGCACATCGATCCACAGGGAGCCCGGACCGCTGCGTCGCCGTGAGCGGCGTGTGTGTGCTGCGCGAGTTCCGGCCAGGCATCTAGCTACACTCGGCGGTCGTGCCAAGGGGACGCAGCGCCCGATCGGCGGCGCTGGGCGTGACAGTCCGGCGCACTCCGACGACAACACTCGGCTCACGTGGCGGGGGCCCGCTTCGCCGGCGCATCGCCGTGGGCTGCCTCGTGCTGCTCTCGTTGATTCTGATCACCATGTCCTTCCGCTCCGGAGAGGACGGCCAGCTGAGCGGGGTCCATTCGGCCGGCGCGACCGTCCTCAAGCCGTTCGCAGTCGGGTTCGAGCGCCTCGCGCAGCCGTTTCGCGACAGCTACGAGTGGGCCGACAGCCTCCTGAGCGCACGCTCCGAGGCCGAACGGCTGCGCATCGAGAATCGGGAGCTCCGCCAGCGTGCGATCCAGAACGATTTCGCGCTTCAGGAAAACGAGTACCTACGAGCGCTCCAGGACTACATCGACGGCCCGCGCTTCCCAGACGACTTTCAGCCGATCTCGGCCGAGGTCATCGGCCGGCCCGACGGAGCCTTCACGCAGGCGATCGTCATTGCGGCGGGTTCGCGAAACGGCGTTCGCCTCAACGATCCCGTCGTCACAGCCGACGGCCTCGTCGGCCTGGTCACACGCATCACGCCTGGGACGGCACGCGTGCAGCTTCTCACCGACCAGGGAGCTGCCGTGTCCGCCGTCAACCTGCCGACGCGTGCGGAGGGCATCGTCCGCCATGCGCGCGGCACACGCGAGACGCTCGTTCTCGACCGCGTCCGCAAGCAGGACGTGATCAAGGTGGGGGACGACGTCGTGACCGCGGGCTGGCGCGCGAGCGGTCTGAGCTCGCTCTACCCGAAGGGGATTCCGATCGGCGAGGTCTCGAGCGTCGGCCAGACGGACACCGATCTCTTCCAGCAGGTGCAGGTCGACCCATACGTCGACTTCGGCTCGCTCGATGCCGTCGTCGTGCTCGTGCCGACGGAGCGTCGCTCGTGACCGGCGGGGCAATCGCCCGTGCCTCCACGGTCGTGTTCGTCGCGGCGATGCTGCAGGCGGTCATCGTCTCGTCGCTCGTCATGGGCGGCGGAGCGCCCGACCTTCTGCTCATCGTCGTGATCTCGGTTGGATTGCTGCGGGGATCGATCCCCGGCGCGGTGTTCGGCTTCGCCGGGGGTCTCGTCGTCGATCTCCTGACGCTCGAGACGCTCGGGATCACGTCGCTGGTTCTCACGCTCGCCGGTTTCTGGGCCGGCCGCTACGTCGAGACCACCGGCCACGGCCGTCGCGTCGCCCCGCTGCTCGCGGTCGGGGTGATCACGGTGCTCGCCGGGGCGTTCGCCTTCGTGCTGCACTACATGCTGGGCGCCGACGTGGTCGCACGGCATGCGCTCGTCACCTCGCTCGCGCCCACGCTTCTTCTGAATCTCGTGCTGGCGCTGCCCGTGTACGCGCTCGTCCGGGCGAGCGTCCGGGAGCCCGACAGGCTCGAACGGTCGCCGGAGGTCGAAATCCTTGTCTGACGGTGGCTACAACGAGCGCCGCTCTCCCTCCGAGCGCTTCCTCCCACCCGATCCCAGGGTGCGCGAGCCGCACCGGCTCACCCCGGCTCTGGCGCTGAGGGTCGGCGTGCTCGGCGGGGTCGCGCTGATTGTGTTCGCGGTGCTCTTCCTGCGACTGTGGTCGCTGCAGGTGCTCTCCGGCGACGAGTACCTGAACGCGGCGCAGAACAATCAGCTTCGTCTCGTTCGCGTCGAGGCGCCCCGCGGGCCGATCCTGGATCGTCAGGGTCGCGCCATCGTCTCGAACGTCGCCGGCACCGCGGTCCGCCTGTGGATCGGAGACATGCCCAAGGAGGGAAGGCGCGAGATCGCACTGCGGCTTGCGCGAGTGCTCAAGGTCCCCGCGAAGGCGCTGGTGCGTGAGGTGGAGGAAGGCCGTGTCGATCCACTGACTCCGCTCACCGTGAAGACGTCGGTGGGCGAGGAGCAGGTGAACTACCTGTACGAGCACCAGGCGGAGTTCCCGGGCGTCGAGATCGCGCAGATCTACCTTCGCGACTACGAGTACAACACCCTCGCAGCTCACATCCTCGGCCATGTCGGGGAGATCTCGCCGGAGGAGCTGAAGGCGCTCCGGCGCGACGGCTATCGCGCGGGAGACCGCATCGGCAAGGCCGGGATCGAGGCCGCGTTCGACACGTATCTCCGCGGCGAGGACGGCCGGGCCCAGATACGCGTCGATTCGCTCGGGAACCAGGTGAGCGACCTCGAGCTCCGCCGCGAGCCCCGCGCGGGCTACGCGCTGAAGCTGACCCTCGACATCCGGCTGCAGCGTGCGGCCGAGGAGGCTCTTCGCTACGGCATCGACCTCGCGCACCAGACCGACAACTGGGCTGCGAACGGCGGAGCGATCGTCGCGCTCGACCCACGCGACGGTGCGGTTCTCGCGATGGCCTCGGCGCCGACGTACAAGCCGTCGGTCTACGTCGGGCGAGTCGACCCGAAGAAGCTCGAGCCGCTCCTGGTGGCGGAGGCGGCAGAACGCGCGAACTCCCCGGGCCTGAACCGCGCACTTGCGGGTCTCTACCCGCCCGGCTCGACGTGGAAGCCGGTCACCGCGCTCGCGGGCATGCAGGAGCACGTCTTCTCGGCCTACGAGTCGTTGCAGTGCTCACCGGTTGCGTACTACGGGCTCGACCGGCAGCGATTCCAGAACTGGAATCCGTACGTCGATCGCCCGATGACGCTCGCCGAGGCGCTCGCCGAGTCCTGCGACACCTACTTCTACGAGATCGGAGATCGCTTCTATCAGCGTGGGAAGGACGGGCGGACACGGATGCAGCAGTGGGCCCGCCGCTTCGGCTTCGGCGCTCCCACCGGGCTCGACATCGGCGGCGAGGAGGCGGGATTGCTCCCGACTCCCGACTGGCGCTGGAAGACCTTCGAGAGCGACTGGGATCGTGCCTGGAACCCGGGCGACTCGATCCAGCTCTCGATCGGGCAGAAGGACCTGCTCGTGACGCCGCTCCAGATGGCGGCGTTCTACGCGATGCTCGCCAACGGTGGGGACGTCGTCACGCCCCACGTCGTCTCGGGAGTCGAGCAGCCGGGCGCGAAAGGCTCGCCCCGCGTCGTCCTGCGGCGCTTTGCGCCTCAGCCTCGGCGCGGATCCGGTATCGACGCGGGCGCGCTCAGCGCCGTGCGTGACGGCCTCTATCTGGCCACCCATTCGGCAAGTGGAACGTCCTCCGGTGTCTTCGCGAACTACGCGGTGCCGATCTCGGGCAAGACGGGAACCGCAGAGAAGGTCGTGCAGCTTCCCGGCTATCCGAGCGACCATCTCGAGGATCAGTCGTGGTGGTGTGGATGGGGCCCATCGGACGACGCCAAGATCGTGGTCTGCGCGATGATCGAGAACGGCGGCCATGGTTCGACCGCCGCGGCGCCCGCCGCTCTTCGGGTGTTCGAGACGTTCTTCAACCAGAAGGCGCCGTCGACCGTGCTGCGCGAGACCGATTGATGATCGAGGCTGCAACTCGCCCCCGGGTCCGCGCCGCCGGCTTCCGCGCCGAGTCCCACCCGCTTGCGTTCGCGCGGAGACTCGACTGGATCCTCCTCGCCACCGCGGTCGCCCTGGTCGCGTACGGCCTCTGGGTGGTGGCCGGGATCACCCGCTTCGCCGTACCGGGGGACGAGAGCTACTACCTGATGCGCCAGGCGATCGCGGCCGGCATCGGGCTCGTTGCGCTCGTTGTCGCCACCATCGTCCCCATCGATCTCGCCCGGCGGCACTGGCGCGTGCTCTACGCGTCGACGCTTGCCCTGATGCTGCTCGTCTTTCTCGTCGCCGAGACCATTCGAGGCTCCAAGCGCTGGATCGACCTCGGCTTCATCCAGTTCCAGCCGTCGGAGCTCGGGAAGGTGCTGTTCGTCCTCGCTCTCGCCGGCTTCCTCGTCGAGCGCGCCGGCCGGGTGACGCGTTGGCGCACGATCCTCTACGCGATCGGCCTCGGGGCGGCCCCGATCCTGCTCGTGTTCCTCCAGCCGGATCTCGGAACCGCGCTCGTCTACGCGGCTGCGCTCTTCGCGCTGCTCTTCTTCGTCGGCGTGCGCTGGCGGCAGCTCCTCACGCTGGTCGTGGTCGTGATGCTCGTAATCCTCTCCGTGCTCTGGTTCCTACCGTCGGCGGGGATCGAGGTGCTGAAGCCCTATCAGACCGACCGACTGACCGGGCTCGTCGACCGAGATCGCGATCCGGGTGGTCTCAACTGGAACATGAACCAGTCGATCACGGCGGTGGGCGCAGGAGGACTGACCGGCCGGGGGACGACCGACGCGAGCCAGACACGTCTCGGCTACCTCCCCGAGAACTCGACCGACTTCGCCTTCGCCTCACTCGCCGAGCAGCGCGGCTTCGTCGGCTCCTCGATCTTGCTCCTGCTCTACCTGCTGGTCGTGTGGCGAGGGCTCAGGGTGATCACCGTCGCGGGCGACCTGTACGGCGCGGTCGTCGCAGGCGGGCTCGTCTTCGCCCTCGTGTTCCAGGTCTTCGTCAACGTCGGCATGACCATGGGTGTCGCGCCGGTGACGGGGATCCCGCTGCCGTTCGTCACCGTGGGAGGAAGCTCGATGGTCGTGAACCTGCTGATGATCGGCGTCCTGCAGGGAATCCATGCCCGCGGAGCTCCGATGCGGAGATCGCTCTCGTGAACCGGGCCGAGCTCACCGCCGTGGCGCTCGAGGCACGGGAGGCGCTGCGAACCATGCAGGAGAAGAAGGCCGAAGTTCCTGTCGGCTCGGTCGTCATCAGCGGGATGCTCGCCGACCAGCTCGCGCGCGAGCTCGGTAGGGGCGCGGAGCCCGGCGCCGTCGTCGTCAGAGACCCTCCCGGCATCGTGGGCGCCGAGGTGGTCGTTCGGGTGATCGCAGGGGACCCCGGCGAGGCCGAGGATGCTCTCGTGCGTGCCGCGGACGCCGTCGGGACGCCGGTCGTCTTCGTCCAGCTCTGGCCGCAGGAGAACTGGCGTGCACCGTTCGTCCTCTCGCCCTTCGTCATCGAGTGTCGAGCGGGGGAGGGGTTCCCCGTCGCGGACATCGCGACGATGATCGCCCGCTCGGTCGCCAGTCCCGAAGCTCTTGCCGGCCGTGTCCCCCTGCTGGAGCGCCCCGCCGAGTCGAGCGCTTTCGCCACCGCGCTTGCTCGCACTGCCCTGCTGGGACTGATGGGCGCTCGCAAGAAGGCCCCGGCCCGACCGCTGATCACGCTGGCGCAGCTACGGATGCTGTCGTCTCTCCGGGCAAGCGAGGGATCGAAAGGGAGGTCGGAGCTTCCTCCCGCTGCCGTCGCCGGGGCGACCCTCGCCGCGAGCTTCGCCCTGCGCGCGGCTGCTCGCGCGGCAGGGCGGGTGCTGCCGGCGCCGTTGGCCAACGCGGCGGTCGCGGCCGGCGGGACCTGGGCGCTCGCGGAGCTTCTTCGGCAGATCCAGGCTCGCGGCCGAAGCACCTCCTGACGCCGCTCTTCGGGTCCGTCCGGTCCGGGACCTAGCATGCGCCCGGACCGACCATGGGAGGGACGATGCCGGACACCGAGTTGGCCGAAGAGCTGCTTCAGCTCGAGGAAGCCGACGCGTGGTTCGAGTACCTCGAGTCGACGCGAGGCCAGACGGAAAAGCGATACGGAGAGGTCGAGCCGTGGGCGTGGGCGCGACTCTCGCAACGTCTCCGAGCCGTCAGGGCTCGCCGGTCGCGCCTCCGCCCAGCAGCGGCCTGAGGGCTCCAGTCGAGAGCTCTCGTACAGGCCGACAGCTACACTGCCGATCAGGTCCAATGACCATGGATTTACACATCCGCAGCGCGACCCCGGAAACGCCGTCGGCGTTCGCCCGATCGCGCGCGATCACACGAGGAGATTCACACTTTGCCACTACGTTGGTTTCGCTTTGGAAAGAAGGAGCAGGAAGCTGCAGCGCAGGAAGCCGCGGCCCGAGAGGAAGAGACACCGCCTGAGGTAGTCGAGGCGCAGCAGGATCCGGAGGTCGTCGGATCCGAAGACGCCCCGGGGGCCGCGAAGAAGAAGCGCCGTCGCGGCAGCCGCGGAGGGCGCGGACGAAAGAAGCCCGGGACGACGACCGACGTCGCCGCGGACGCGGTGGCGGCGCAGGGTCAGCCGGAAGAGCCCGCGCAGGGCAAGTCGGAACGGAAACCGGGCGAGCGCAAGGCGGGTCGAGCGCCCGCAGAGCGCAAGTCGCAGCGCGCGACGCGTCGCCGGACGCCCACCAGGCGAGCGCCGCTACCTGCGGCGAAGCGCGAGCTCTTGATCTCGGTCGACGTCGGCGAGCAGCGCGTCGCCGTGCTGGAGGACGACCGCGTCGCCGAGGTGTACTTGGAACGACCCGAGCGGCGCTCGATCGCCGGGAACATCTATCTGGGAGTGGTCGACAACGTCCTTCCCGGGATGGAGGCCGCGTTCGTCGAGATCGGCCTCGAGAAGAACGGGTTTTTGTACGTCGACGAGATCGTGGGCCCCGAGCTCGAAGGTCGCAAGGGGGCGCGAAAGATCCAGGATCTGATCAAGCGCGGCCAGACCGTGCTCGTGCAGGCGGTGAAGGATCCGATGAAGTCGAAGGGCGCTCGCCTGACGACCGAGCTCTCGCTCCCCGGACGCTTCCTCGTCTACGTGCCGTACGGCGAAGGGATGGGAGTATCGCGTCGGCTCGACGACCAGGAGCGCACCCGCCTCAAGGAGATCGTCAGAGAGCTCGACGCGAAGGGTGGCGGCATCATCGTGCGCACCGCCGCCGAAGGTGCGTCCGCGGAGGACATCGAGCGCGACCTCGTGTTCCTCCAGCGCCTCTGGAAGACGATCCAGGCCAAAGCAGAGCACTCGACGGCGCCCGAGCTCGTCTACGAGGAGGCCGAGCTCCCGCTGCGCATCGTGCGCGATCTCTTCGCCGGCGACTTCGTCGGGGCGCAGATCGACGACGATCGCACCCACCGCCGAATCGTCAGCTACCTGAAGAAGACCTCGCCGCACATGATCGAGCGCGTCCACCGGTATCGGGAGAAGACGCCGCTCTTCGAGTCCTCGGGAGTCGAGCAGGAGATTCGCTCCACGCTCGCCCGCAGGGTCGACCTGCCCTCGGGCGGGTACCTCGTCTTCGACTATGCGGAGGCGTTCACCGTCATCGACGTAAACACCGGCCGCTTCGTCGGCTCGCGCGGCAAGTCAGCGGGCGGCAGGCTCGAGGACACGATCGTGAAGAACAACCTCGAGGCCGTGAAGGAGGTCGTGCGCCAGCTCCGCCTGCGCGACATCGGCGGGATCATCGTCATCGACTTCATCGACATGGCGAACCCGAAGAACCGCTCGACGGTGGAGGACGCTCTGCGCAGCGAGCTCGAGCGCGACCGCACGAAGACCTACGTCGTCGAGATCTCGCCCCTCGGACTGGTCGAGATGACCCGCCAGAACGTCACGGACGGTCCGCGGGAGATTCTCACCACCAAGTGCGTCGTATGCGCGGGCGACGGCTTCGTGGTGTCGGAAGCGACCCATGCGCTCGAGATCGAGCGAAAGCTCCGCGAGCTCGCCAAGGGCTCCCGGGTACAGGCATTCCGCATCGGCGTCCACCCACGAGTTCTTGCTCTGCTCGCCGGTCCCGGCGGACGCCGGCTCCAGGAAGTGGAGGCGGCTGCGCGACGTCGCTTCTTCCTCGTTGCCGCGGCCACCGAGAACGGCCACGTCCATCTCGATCAATTCGAGGTCTTGGCGCAGGGGAAGCTCGAGACGCTCCAGCCCGTGTCGACCCTCGAGGAGGGCGCGTCGCTCGAGCTGAAGCTCGTCGAGGTCGGGCTCTACGATCCGGCTGCCGGCGTCGGAAAGGTGGACGGTTCCGAGATCGTCGTATCCGGCGCGGCCAAGCTCGTCGGCAAGAAGGTCGCGGTCACCGTCGGTCGCGTTCTCGATGGTGTGGCGTACGCATCCCTCACGGACTCCGCGGACGCCGCGACGCCGATCACGTTCGAGGCCGAGGCGGAGAAGCCCACGCGCGCGCCGAGCCGAAAGAAGGCGCCTGCAAAGGGAGAATCCGGCGGTGCGCCGACCACGCTCGAAACCGACGCCGAGCCCGAGCCCGAGGTCGACGCCGAGCTCGTGGTGGAGCCCGGCGTCGCGACGGACGACGAGCCCGACGAGGCGGCGGCTGCTGCCTCGGCAACCGCTGACGGCGAGGCGCCGAAGAAGAAGCGCACCCGCCGCGGAACGCGGGGCGGGCGAGGCCGCAAGCCGACGGCCGCCGACGCCGGGACCGAGGGCGATGGGGTCGAGCCGACGCCGGTCGGACGCAGGCCCACGCCGAGAATCCACGTTCCCTCGGTCGAACGCGAGGCCGAGGCCGAGCCCGAGCCCGAGCCGGAGATCGCGGCAGGAGCGGAAGGAGAGGCGGACGTGCACGTCGAGGCCGCAGCGGATGGCCAGCCGAAGCGCAAGCGTTCGCGAAGGGGCACCCGTGGAGGCCGCAAGCGGAAGAAGCCCGCGACCAACGGCGCGGCGGCCGACCGGGAGGTCGTAGAGCCCGAGCCCGAGCCCGAGACCGAGACCCACGGCGTCGCGGTCGCGGCGGCCGGGCCGGCGGAGACCGCCCATGTCGCTGTGGCGGTGGCCGACGAAGCCGCTCCTGCCGAATACGTGCCGATGTCCGAGTGGATCGAGGACTTCGACTCGCGCTCACGAGGTCGTTAGCGTCTCTCCCGGAGAGACCGCTAGTCGCTATCATGCTGCGGTTCGCGGGCGCACCCGCCCGCGTTTCCTACGCACGGAGACAGACGTGACCTACGCGATCATCAAGGTTGCCGGAAAGCAGTATCGCGTTCGCGAGGGCGAGCGTCTGCTCGTGGATCGGATCGCGGAGGACGACGGCGCAACGTTCACGCCTGCAGTCCTCCTCGTCGGTGGTGACGGAACGCCGGTGCTGGAGCCGAGCGATGTCAAGGTGACGGCCAAGGTCCTCGGCGCCGTGAAAGGGCCGAAGATCCGCATCGGGAAGTACAAGAAGCGCACGGGGTACCGGCGACACACGGGCTTCCGGGCGTCGCTCACCCAGATCGAGATCGAGGCGATCGGTGGGACGAAGAAGCGCGAGGAGCAGAAGGCAGAGGTCAAGGCGGACGCAAAGGCCGAGCCCAAGGCCGCTGCCGCGGAAGAGTCGCCCGAACGCGTCAAGGGCATGCCCACGGGTTACGAAGACATGACGGTCGCGGAGATCAAGGAAGCTGCGCCGGACTGGAACGCGCCGATGCTCGCTGCCGCCCTCGAGTACGAGCAGGCACAAAGCAAGCGAAAGGGCGCGATCGCAGCTCTCGAGTCCGCGATCGCAGCCAAGGAGGACGATTCCTGATGGCTCACAAGAAAGGTCTCGGTTCTTCGCGGAACGGTCGCGACTCCGAGTCGAAGCGTCTCGGCGTGAAGATCTTCGCCGGCCAGCCGGTCAAGGCCGGGATGATCATCGTTCGCCAGCGCGGCACGAAGTTCCGGCCCGGTCCGGGCACGGGTCTCGGCCGCGACGACACGATCTTCGCGCTGCGCGCGGGCACGGTCGAGTTCGGCCGCTCGGGCGAGAAGCGCTTCATCTCGGTCACCGCAGACTCCTAACCGGGACCTTCAGGTAGCCGTGCGGCGCCTGCGGTTCCGGGCGACTCTCTAGGCTGGTCGCGTGTTTCACGACAAGGCGTCGCTCCATGTCGAGGCCGGGCAGGGCGGACACGGGGGGCTCAGCTTTCGACGCGAGAAGTACGTGCCCAGAGGTGGGCCGGACGGTGGCGACGGAGGCCGGGGCGGCAACGTGGTCGTCATCTCGAATCCCGCGCTTCGTGACCTCTCGGCGTTCGGTCGCGTAAAGGTTCTCCGTGCGGGCAAGGGCGGCAACGGCACGGGCAGTCGAAAGCACGGCGCAGACGGCGAGACTGTCGAGGTTCACGTTCCCGTCGGCACGCAGATCCTCGACTCCGAGGGAGGGCTCGTGGCTGATCTCACCCTTCCGAACACGCGTTTCGTCGCCGCGCGCGGCGGGCAGGGGGGACGCGGAAACGCGCGTTTCGCGACGCCGACCCGGCAGACTCCACGCTTTGCGGAGACCGGGCTGCCGGGAGACGAGGTGGAGATCGTTTTGCGCCTGAAGCTCGTCGTCGACGCTGCGTTGGCGGGACTGCCCAACGCGGGCAAGTCCTCGCTGCTCCGGCGCATCTCGAACGCGAAGCCGAAGGTCGCGGACTACCCGTTCACGACCCTCGAGCCGGTCTTGGGCATCGTTGACGGCCCGGAGAGGCAGCTCACGATCGCCGACGTGCCTGGCCTGATCGAAGGTGCGGCGGACGGAGCCGGCCTCGGGCACGAGTTTCTGGCCCACCTCGAGCGCGCGCGGTTGCTCATTCATGTGCTCGACGCCTCGGAGAGCGATCTGGAGGAGCGGTTCCTCACCGTCGATCGCGAGCTCGCCGCCTACGGCGCCGGGCTCGACCGGCGACAGCAGCTCATCGTGCTGAACAAGATCGATCTGTTGCCGAGTGTGCCGTCATTCGAGGTTCGTGACGAGCGCATCGCGCGAGTCGTCGCCACGTCGTGCGCGACGGGGTCGGGTATCGAGGAGCTCAAAGGCGCACTCTTCGAGCTCTGCTCTGAGGAAAGCGTCGCGCCGGTCGTCGACTCCTCGTTGCCCGACTTCCTGGAGTATCGACCGAAGCCGTCACGCGGGCCCCGATTCCGCATCCTCCGCACGGATCGCGGCTACCGCGTCGTCGGCACCCCTCCACCGACGGTCGAGCTCGAGGAGGCGCTGCGTCGGGCCGGAGTCAAGCGCGGTGCCGAAGTCGAGCTCGAGGGCGAGACGCTCGAATGGCAGTGAGTGGAGCCCTCGGAATTCTCGGCGGCGCTTTCGACCCGCCGCACGTCGGGCACGTGGCACTCGGGCGCGCCGCCATTCACGAGCTGGCCCTGGAGCAGCTACTCGTCCTCGTCGTCGACGATCCGGGGCACAAGGAGACGATCGCCTCGGGCGGCACGCGCCTGGAGCTCGCTCAGCTGGCTTTCGAAGATGTCCCGGGCACCGACGTCGAGCTCGATTCTCATGACCGCACCGTCGACTTCCTGGAGGCGCGAAGGCCACGCGACGCGGTGTTCATCATCGGCGGCGACCAGTTCGCCGACTTCTGGCAATGGAAGCGCCCGGAGCGGGTTCTCGAGCTCGCTCGGCTCGGCGTCGCGATGCGGCCGGGCGTCCCCGACGACCGTGTGCGCGAGGCGCACGCTCGACTCCCAGCACCCGACCGCATCTCGTACTTCCATCTGGAGCCGGTTCCGGTTTCCTCGTCACTCGTACGTCAGCGCCTTGCGCACGGGGACTCGATCTACGAGCTCGTTCCTCCGAAGGTCGCCGAAGCGATCCACCGCCTCGGTCTCTACAAGTCCGCCGAGTAGACTGAGCCACGAGGCAAGAAAGGCGTACACCGACTGAACCCACTCGAGCAAGCACGCCGTACCGCCGCTCTCTGTCAGGAGAAGCTGGCGACCGACGTCACCATCCTCGACATGCGGGGCGTCTGTGACTTCACGGACTTCTTCGTGATCGCCACCGGTCGCAATCCGCGGCAGACGAAGGCGATCTACGACGAGGTTGCGGGCACACTGAAGAAGGAGCAGAAGCTGATCGCGCGTGCCAGCGCCGGGCTGCCCGAGGCGAGCTGGATCGTCGGTGACTACAACGACTTCGTGCTGCACATCTTCACGCCGGAGACACGCAGCTTCTACCGGCTCGAGGATCTGTGGAGCGACGTGCCGTCGGTCGAGGTCCAGGCCGTGGCAGGCTAGCCGCGGCCCTCGGCGCCAGCCGATGAACGACGCGCGCTCCTACCAAGGACCCTGGGGTCAGGCTTCAGCCTGACCCCGCCGTCACGTTGAAGGCGAACGGCGCCTCCAGGCCGAGCTCAGGCTGAAGCCTGACCCAGCCTGAGCTGCACAGCGCTAAACTGGCGGCTCCTCTTGGGGCCATAGCTCAGTTGGGAGAGCGTCTGGCTGGCAGCCAGAAGGTCGCCGGTTCGAGCCCGGCTGGCTCCATCTTCATCCGACCCAGGTGATCCCGTACGCCTCCGATGCGGCAGCGTAGACATCGGGTCCGAGTGTTCCGGCCCTTGCTGCTTCCGCCAGCTGCCGGAAGAACCCTTCGAGGCCGCCCGGTGCGGTGAGAACCAGCAACCGTCCCTCTCCCGAAACGACACGTCGCTGCGCGTGCGGAACTCCGCGAGGCGCGAGGACGAGCCCGCCGGGGCGCGTGGCGAACTCGTCGTCGCCCACTGTGAACACATGCTCGCCTTCGAGCACGTAGAAGAGCTCGTCCTCGTTAGCGTGTACATGCAGCGGCGTGTCGGCCATCGGCGCAATCTCCTCGAACAGCGTGAAGGCGCCGCCGCTCGCTTCGGATGGAGTTCGGACAAGGATCGTGACGCCGCCGAATACCAGGCGCTCTCCCTCGTCCGGGTCGAGCGCAAGTGCGGGCAACCCGAGCATCCCGGCCAGGATAGGCAACGGCGCGCCACGGGCATCCAGTGGATCGCCTGGGCTCGGACACCCATTGATCGAGCGCTTGCGGGAGACGTGGTTCCCGAGTCGGCGATCATCCGGCCGCGGAGCCGGCGCTGGAAGCGGCTACCACTCTTTCTCCACCTGCTGGCGCGCAAGCCGCTGTCGACCGGGTAGACATTCGTTCGTCATAGCGAGTGACAGCGACCCGAAGGAGGGGCACATGCCCGGACAGATGGTTCACCTCGAAATTCCGGCAGGTGACACGGCCAAGGCGCGCGAGTTCTGGGGCTCGCTCTTCGGCTGGGAGTGGCAGGCGTACGAGGGCTCGCCCTCCGAGTACCACACGACGCGGTTCTCCGACACGACCGGCGGCGCGATCTACGAGGCCGAAGGCTCGACGCGCGGAGCTCGCGTGTACTTCGACGTCGACGACATCAACGACGGCGCAGCCCGTGTGAAGGAGCTCGGAGGCGAGGCCGGCGACGCGATGCCGGTGCCGGGCATGGGCTGGTTCTCGATCAACAAGGATCCCGAGGGCAACGAGTTCGGTCTCTGGCAGACCGACGAGTCGGCGGCCATGCCTACCACCTGAGCGCAGTCGGACGACACCGGCAAGCGGCCTCGAAGTGGACGGCGCCGCTTGCCACGCCTCGTGACGTACCCTCGCGGTAGCTTCAACCGACCACCGAGACCGAAGGGACGGCCATGCCTTTCTACCAGCGTCGCGGCGACGTTCCCCGTAAGCGCCACATCGTCTTCCGGGAGAACGGAACACTGCTCACCGAGGAGGTCATGGGCCTCGAGGGGTTCACGGGCAACGAGTCGATCCTCTATCACCTGCAGTCTCCCTGCCGCGTGAAGGAGCTCGGCGAATTCACCCCCATCGAGCGAGAGGAGTGGGTTCCGGACACCCATGCGCACCGGCTCATGACGACATACGACGTCGAGCCCGACGGCGACGAGATTTCGGGCCGCCGTACGCTGATGTGGAACCAGGACGTCGAGATCTCGCTCTGCCGGCCGGACTCGTCCATGGACTACTTCTTCCGAAACGGCGAGGGCGACGAGGTCATCTTCGTCCACGAGGGTCAGGGAACGCTGGAGACGACGTTCGGCGACGTGCACTACAAGGACGGGGACTACCTCGTCATCCCGCGCGGCACGACCTACCGCTTCGTTCCCGCCGGCCCGCAGCGGCATCTCGTCTTCGAGACGCCGGGCCTGATCGAGATCCCGCGGCGCTACCGGAACCAGTACGGCCAGATCCTCGAAGGCGCCCCGTACTATCACCGCGACATTCACCCGCCGTCGGAGCTGAAGACGCACCGGGAGCGGGGAGACTTCCTCGTGAAAGTCCGCGTTCGCGGCGGGTACCAGGAGTACGTCCTCGACTACCACCCCTTCGACGTCGTCGGCTGGGACGGCTACCTCTACCCGTGGGCCTTCTCGATCCACGACTTCGAGCCGATCACCGGGCGGATCCACCAGCCGCCGCCCTCGCACCAGACCTTCCAGGGCCCGAACTTCGTCATCTGCTCGTTCTGCCCGCGGAAGCTCGACTTCGACCCGGACGCAGTGCCGCTTCCCTACCACCATTCGAACCTGCAGTCGGAGGAGATGATCTACTACGTCTCCGGGAACTTCGGCTCGCGCAAGGGGATCTCCGTGGGCGCGATCACGCTCCATCCCTCGGGGCTTCCGCACGGACCGCAACCAGGGCTCGCCGAGAAGGCGCTCGGCGTCACCGAGACGACGGAGCTGGCGGTCATGTGCGACACCTTCCGTCCGCTCAGGCTCTCGAAGCTCGCGCGCGACCTGGACGACGGGAAGTACGCACTGTCGTGGTACGAGCCGCCCGCCGAAGACCAGAGCCTGGCCGGCGTCACCAGCCACCTGTAGAGCGATGGACGCCGACCGCTTCCTGCGCGAGCTTCCGCTCCTCTTCGAGGACTTCCCGGCCTCCGAGCATCCGCGCGACCGTCGCTTCGCTCCGATCGCCGACCAGATCGAGAACCTCGCGCGAGAGAACAACTTCGCGCTGCTCAACCTCGTAGCGTCCTGCCTCGGGCCGGACGAGGCTTATGTGGAGGTCGGCGTCTTCCACGGCGCGAGCCTGATCTCGGCCATGCTCGGCAACGAGGGCCGTCGCTTCATCGGAATCGACAGCTTCGACTTCCGTGACGCCAGCCTGGAGACGGTGGAGCGAAACCTGGAGCGTTTCGGCGTGCCTCGGCCGGAGCTCCTGGTCGGCGATGTCTTCGAGCTCGTCGGCGGCGGGAAGCTGGACGGAGTGTCGGTGGGCGCCTGGTACTACGACGCGCTCCACACGTACGAGGCTCAGCTGGACGGGCTCCGCATCGCCGAGCCGTTTCTCACGCCGGGCGCCCTCCTTATCGTGGACGACACTGATTGGGAGCAGGTTGGTCGCGCAATGGACGACTACCTCGCCGACCAGCCACGCGCGCGGCGAATCCTCGCGATCGACGGCAAGGAGCCTGGTTCTCCCCAGTGGTGGGAAGGTATGCAGGTCCTCGAATGGAGCGCGTAGAGCCGGGCGTGCCGGCTCTACGCGCTACGTACCGCGGAGCGTCAGGCGGCGACTGAGAACGACGCCGTTCTTGTCGTTCAGGGCGAAGGTCGCGGTGTAGGTAACGCCCTTCGCCATGGGCGTGCGGAAGCGAAGGCGCGCCCGGATCGTGCAGTCGACGCGCAGCGCAGAGGTCTGCTGGCCGACTGCGATCAGCCGCCCTGCGCGGAAGATGCGCCAGGTCATCCCGATCGACTCACCCGCCGTGTCGCCGACGCAGTAGCGCCGCGTATAGAGCGAGACGAGCGGTGTCGTCGTGCCGGCGCGGAAGCTGTAGACCCCGTTTCGTGCATCGAGCGGCCGCGCGCTGGCGCCGAACCGTGCGGGTGAAGACCCCTTCGGCGCGCCTCCTGCCCGATACAGGCCGGACTCCCAGGGCTGTCCCTGGTCGTCCTGGTAGACGAACCAGATGAACATCCCGACGAACGGGTACTTCGTCGCCATCGCGATCGACTGCCGGATGTACGCGGCCTGGATCGGATACGCGACACCGAACGCATCCTCGGGCTTGGTCTGATGGCCGTACTCGGTGATCCAGATCGGCGCGGACTTGCGCTTGAACCACACCTTCAGGCTCGCGTTGAAGCGGGGGAGAGACGCGAGCGACACGTTCGGCCACTTCACGACCTGGCTCGGCTTCGAGTTGGGATTGAACGGATACGGGTGGTGGGACCACGCGTCGAACTTGAGCCTCGGGTTCGCCTTGGCGACGAGCTCTGCGAACTTGCCCGGGGAGTGCGTGTCGGAGACGCCGGGCACTCGCCTGTCGCGTCCACGCGCGGACGTCTCGCCGATGGCGACCTGGGACATCGGGTTGCCGGCCTTCAAGCCCGCGTAGGCCGCGGCATACAGCTTCGCGTAGTTCGCCGGCGCCACGGACTTCCCGGCTGCGTTGAACTGCGGGGTCAGGAAGAGATTGAGGTTCGGCTCGTTCCAGACGGAGTAGAACCGAACGTACGGATAGCCGTCGAAGCGACCGGAGTAGCGCGTCGCGATCGCGCGCGCAAACGCAGTGAAGTCGGAGAGTCGCTGCGGCATGGCATTGGGGTTCTTGCCGCCGTTTGCCCAGCGCGGGCTGCCGGAGATCGTGAGCATGACCTCCATGTCCGTCTCCTGCGCGCTTCGGAGCGCCTCGTCCACGTCGTCGAAGACGTACGCCGGGTCGAACGGATTCGCCGCGTTGGAGGGGCGCTGCGGCGCAGCGAGGTTCCACTGCACAAGTAGGCGCATGATGGTCGCCCCGTCTCGCGAGGAGCCCTGGATCCGTCCCGCACGATCGTTGACCCAGCGGAAGCTCGGGTCGTCGTGGAACCCGACCCACATGCGCTCCGCAGCCAGGGTCGCCGGGGCGGCGATCGCTGCAAACACGCACAGGGCAATGACGAGGCGGACGGTGCGTCTCACTGAGTCTCCTTTACCTTCCGGCGTTGCGAAGTCGGCAGTTTCTGCGGCACGAAGGCTTCCGCACGGTAGCGGGACGAGTGTGAGGACCGTGTAAGGACCTGACCGCAGGGGGAACGAGGGACGTGGCGTAAACTCTGTTGCATCGTGTCCGTTTCTGCATGGGAAGCCGTCTTCATGCTCGTCGTGCTCAAGATCCCGATCGTCTATCTCGCCGTCGTAGTCTGGTGGGCGATTCGGTCGGAGCCGCGACCGGACGACGACCTCGGCCGGGGAGATGCGTTCGTCCCGCTCACGCCATGCGCCTGGGACGACCGGCGTGATCGTCGCGCCCGTCGACCGACGGGCCCGCGTGCGCTGCGGCCGCGCTCGCAGCCCTCGCGGAGGCCACGTATTGGAGTCCACACGTGAGTGACGGCTCGGTCCACCAGCAGCGTGCGGACAACGTCGCCGGGCTCTTCTGCGCGTTCTCGTTCGCGCTGTCCGGGCTCGCAATCGCGCGTCAGCCCGGTCTCCTTGCGCCGGTGGCGATCCTCCTCGCGCTGGTCGCTGCCAGGATGACCGTGGCACACCGCACGCTCGCCGGTGTCGCGGTGATCGTGGCCACACTCGCCTTCTTCGTGGGCATGATCGTCTCGATCACAACTGACCACGCGCTCTACTAAGCCATGCCTGGCGATCTGAACGCCGGCTACGTCGGGACGCTGCTCGAGCAGTACCTCGAGAACCCGGAGGCCGTCGATCCGGCGTGGCGCCAACTCTTCGAAAGCGCGGACAACGGCGTCCTGTCGGCATTGCCCGGTCTCTCCAAGCTGATCGAGATGCGCTCGCAGGGCGGGAACGGCGTGGAGAGAGGTGTCACGGCCCCGACCACGCTCGAGCACCATCCCGAAACCGAGACGATGGAAACCCTGCC
Source organism: uncultured Actinomycetes bacterium (assembly GCA_963830035.1). Classification (GTDB taxonomy): domain Bacteria; phylum Actinomycetota; class Thermoleophilia; order Gaiellales; family Gaiellaceae; genus GMQP-bins7. The sequence goes on from CAWHKX010000004.1 coordinate 981,076, forward strand.
GGCTCCGCCAGAGGTGCCCTCGGGCGGAGATCTTCTCGCCGCGGTCGCAGCTGCGATGGCTCTGGTGAAGGCGATTCGCATGCACGGGCATCTCGCAGCTCAGCTCGACCCGCTCGGTTCGGAGCCGCCCGGCGATCCTGCCCTCGAGCCCGAGAGCCTCAGCCCCCCGCTGACGCCCGAGCTCCAGGCGAAGATCCCCGCCGGGCTCCTGCGGCTCTCCGTCGAAGGGGAAACCCTGCTCGACGCGCTCCCCCGGCTGCAAGAGGTCTACATGGGCACGATCGCCTACGAGATCGAGCACATCTCGGACCACGCCGAGCGCGTCTGGCTACGCCGTGCGATCGAGTCGGGCCGCTTCCGGCAGCCGCTCGCCGCGGAGGACCGGCTCGCCCTCCTCGAGCGGCTGGCTCAGGTCGAGGCCTTCGAGACGTTCCTGCGCCGCGCGTTCATCGGGCAAAAGCAGTTCTCGATCGAAGGGCTCGACGCGCTCGTGCCCATGCTTGACGAGGCCATCGAGCTCGCCGCGGGCGCGGGCGCCCACGAGGTCGTGGTCGGAATCGCCCATCGAGGTCGTCTCAACGTGCTGGCGCATACCGTCGGACGCTCGTACGCGTCCATCCTCCGCGAGTTCGAAGGCGAGCGAACGTTCGACGCCCTCGTCTCCGACCCGGAGGGAGGGACGGGCGACGTCAAGTATCACCTGGCCGCCTCCGAGTCGCGCCCCACGCGGTCAGGCGACGTGCAGGTGACGCTCGCCGCCAACCCGAGCCATCTCGAGGCTGTCGACCCCGTCATCGAAGGCCTGGCGCGAGCCGAGCAGACCGATCGCTCGGGCGGCGCCGGCATCCACGACCCCTCGGTTGCGCTTGCCATCCTCATTCACGGAGACGCCTCTTTCGCCGGACAGGGCGTGGTCGCCGAGACCTTCAACCTGCACTCGATCGACGGCTATTCGACGGGCGGAACGCTCCACGTGATCGCGAACAACCAGATCGGCTTCACGACCGACCCCGCCGAGGGCCGTTCGACGCGCTACTCCAGCGACCTGGCCAAGGGGTTCGACGTTCCGATCGTCCATGTCAACGCGGACGATCCCGAGGCTGCGCTGTCGGCGGTGCGGCTCGCGCTCGCCTACCGCGAGGAGTTCGGCCACGACATGGTGATCGACCTCGTCGGCTACCGCCGATTCGGACACAACGAGCAGGACGAACCGGCGTACACGCAGCCGCTGATGGCCGAGCAGATCGATGCTCAGCCCCCGGTGCGCGAGACGTACGCAGCCCGGCTCGTCGACGAGGCGCTCCTCACCGCGAAGGACGCGGAGCAGCTCCTCGCCCGTCCGCTGGAGCTGCTCCGGGAAACACACGATCAGCTCCGTGCGTCCTTCGCCGATCCCGAGCCGCCACGGGAGCCCCGCATCCCGCGGGACACGGGAGACACCGTGGTCACGGCCGTTCCGGGCGAGCGCCTGCAGGCCCTGAACGAGCAGCTGCTTCAGGTTCCCGCCGGCTTCCGGGTGAACCCCAAGCTCGCGAAACAACTCGAGCGACGGCGCGAAGGATTCAGCGAGGGAGGGATCGACTGGGGTCAAGCCGAGGCGCTCGCGTTTGCGTCCCTGCTCGAGGAGGGCATCCCGATCCGGCTCTCGGGCCAGGACACGGAGCGCGGAACGTTCTCACACCGGCATGCGGTCCTGCACGACCCCGTCACGGGAGAGACGTTCACGCCGTTGCAGGCGCTTCCCGAGTCGCACGCGGCCTTCGAGATCTACAACTCGCCGCTCTCCGAATACGCGGCCGTGGCGTTCGAGCACGGCTACTCCATCGCCGCGCCGGATGCCTTGGTGCTCTGGGAGGCGCAGTTCGGCGACTTCGTCAACGGTGCCCAGATCGTCGTGGATCAGTTCATCGTCTCGGGCCGCTCGAAGTGGGGCCAGACGTCGAGGCTCGGCCTCCTGCTTCCGCATGGCTACGAGGGAAACGGTCCCGAGCATTCGAGCGCTCGTCTCGAGCGTTTCCTTCAGCTCGCAGCGCAGGAGAACATCCGCGTCGCGAACTGCACGACCGCTGCCCAGTTCTTCCACCTGCTCCGTCGCCAGGCGCTCGATGCGACCGCCCGACCGCTGGTCGTCATGACGCCGAAGGGTCTCCTCCGCCTGCGCCAGGCGACCTCGACGGCAGAGGACCTTTCCGCGGGTTCGTTCCAGCCCGTGATCGACGACCCGACGCGGAGCGAGCTCGAGTCGGTCCATCGCCTCGTGCTCTGCAGCGGGAAGATCTTTTACGACCTGGCTGCACACGAGGCGCGCGCGCTTGCTTCGACCATCGCGCTCGCGAGGATCGAGCTCCTCTACCCGTTCCCGGTCGAGGCGCTCGCCCGGGTCGTCGAGTCCTACCCAGAGCTTCGAGAGATCGTGTGGGCACAGGAGGAGCCTCAGAACATGGGAGCCTGGCGTTCGATCCGCCACCGCCTCGAGGAAGCAGCAGCTCATGCGTCGGCAGTGGAGCACGTCACGTATGCGGGCCGCTCGTGGCGCGCGAGCCCGAGCGAGGGCTATCCGACGCTGCACCAGCGAGAGCAGGACCGTATCGTCCGAGAGGCGCTCGGCGCCAGCGACTAGGGACGAGGGCGCACGCGTCGTCTGGCCGCCGATCCGACGCGCGGCCCGTAGCGCTCGACCGCATCGAACAGCTGTCGTCGCTGCGACTTCGGAAGGCGGTGATAGAGCCGGTACAGGAACAGGACGAACGTGAAGATGCGGACGATCGGCACACGCCCACCATACCCCGAAGAGGATCCTTCCAAGCGTCCCGCGGAAGGTCTTCGGTAGACTCCGACCCCTCAGAAGGAGCCCATGTCGGATCTCGAAGAATCAGTCGTCGAGACGGAATCCCTGTTCGCCGAGGCGATTCGGGAGCATCTCGATCTCAAGGAACGGAACTCCGGACTCGACGGAGACATGCCGATCGACTCGTACCTGAACGGCGATCCGCTCGAGAACCACCCCCTCTTCAAGAGCGAAGAGCAGGCTCGCATCGAAGAGACGATGGACGGTGAGCCCGCTGCTGAGATGAGCTCCGAGCGGCTCCCGTGGCCCGGCGAGGAGACCGCCGAGAACGTCGAGGGCGCGGCCCTCGACGAGACGCTCTGGACCGGCCGCCCGCGCGACTTCGACTGGGGCGACTAGCACTCTGACACCCGAGGAACGTCTGCGGCGATACGCGGAGCTGGCAGTCCGCGTGGGGGCGAATGTCCAGGAAGGTCAGGACGTCATCGTCACGGGCTACGTCGAGCACGCCGAGATCGCACGCGCGATTGCCCGGGAGTCGTATCGTGCGGGCGCAAAGCACGTCATCGTCCTCTACGGCGACCTCCATGTCCGCCATGCGGCCATCGAGCTGGGCCCGGAGGAGGAGATTGGCTGGTCGGCACCGCACCTCCTCGACCTCTACAAGCGTGCGTACGACGAGCGGCCGGCGCTCATCTCGCTCACGGGCAATCCTGATCCCGACCTGCTCGGGAATCTCGACCCCGCGCTGGTCGGCCGATCGGAGCCGAAGGAGCTCAGGGCAGCCTCGCTGAGGTTGATCACCGCGCGTCGCATCAACTGGACGATCGTGTCCGCCCCCAATCCGGGCTGGGCGAGCCAGGTCTTCGGCGAGCCCGACATCGAGCGGCTGTGGAGCGCCGTCGCGACGGCGACGCGCCTGGACGAGGACGATCCTGTCGAGGCATGGAACGACCACGCCTCGCGCCTGCAGGCTCGAGCGGACGGCCTGAACGGCCGGTCTTTCGACGCCATCCGCTTCAGAGGCCCTGGAACCGATCTCACCGTCGGGCTCGTTCCCGAGGCGCACTGGACCTGCGCGCGGATGCAGACCGAGGCGGGCATCGAGCACATCCCGAACATGCCGACCGAAGAGGTGTTCACGAGCCCGGACTGGCGCCGTGCGGAGGGTGTCGTCCGTTCGACCGCGCCATTGCTCGCTGCCGGCACCCGCGTGGACGATCTCGAGGTACGCCTGGAAGGCGGGAAGATCGTCGACGCGCAGGCATCCTCCGGCGCCGACATCATTCGCCATCAGCTCGGGGTGGACGAGCAGGCACCGTTTCTCGGAGAGGTCGCGTTGGTCGACGGGGCCTCGGCGGTGAAGAAGACCGGCCTGATCTTCCACGACACGCTCTTCGATGAGAACGCCACCTGCCACATCGCGTTCGGCGCCGGGTTCCCGAAAGCGCTGAGCGGGGACACGGAGCTCTCACCCGAAGACCTGCTCGCACGCGGGATCAACGTCTCCGGCGTGCACACGGACTTCATGATCGGTGGACCGGACATCGAAGTCTCCGGGCTCGGCGCGGACGGCGCGGAGACGCCGATCATCCGCGGCGACGTCTGGCAGCTGGCCTAGCCGGACAAGTCCGACGTCTGTGCGCCCGCTGGGTGCCTGGCGCCCTTTGTGGGCGAATTGTCGCACTCTTGTGGCGCTTAAAGGGGAAAGGCACGGTAAGAAGCGAAATCCCGCTGGATGTCTCGGCGATGCAGAACTGCACTTGACAGACAGCGTCAATGATGTCACTATGATGTCATCATGCAGCTGGACAGTCACATCCAGGCGATCCAGGGAGACCTCGCCGCCACCGCCGGTCTCGGCGACGAGGCGACCGCACGGGCCGCGCAACGGCTGAGTGAGGCGCTCGCCTCGACGCTGCACCTCCGGCTCCTCGACCTTCTCGGCGAAGCCGCCCTCGAGATCGGTGGCCAGCTCGGTGCAGGCCGAGTCGAGGTGCGGCTTGCCGGCCGCGAGCCCGAGCTCGTCGTCGTCATGGAGGACTCCTCGGACTCTGTCCACCTCTCTTCCGGGGAGGAGCTCAGCGGCCGCATCTCACTGCGGCTCCCCGAATCGCTGAAGAACAGCATCGAGGAGGCTGCAGCACAGGAAGGCGTCTCTACCAATGCTTGGCTCGTCCGTGCTCTCGCGCGCGTGCTCGATTCGCGCTCACATCATCGACGCGGCAGAAACCGCATCCAGGGCTACGCCCAGGGTTGAAAGGAGAATCATGTTTCTTGCCCCGATCCCGTTCGACTACGCGACCCTTCTCGACTCCGGCGATCGCGTTCGCAAGGCGAGGAAGCGCACCACCGGGACTCGCCTCCGCCGAACCCCCAACGGCGCCGCCACCCAGGGCTAGTCGACGATGCCCGAATTCGACACTCCCGGGAGCGTCTCGCTGCAGATCCGACTCCCGAGTGGACGCGTCCGTGTCACGACGGCCGACGAGCCCCGCACCGTGGTGGAGCTCGTCGCGAAGGGCCGGCGTGGCGCGGAGGCGTTCGAGGATCTCGTTATCCGCGCCGACGAGCACCGCGGTGGTCACGTCATCACCATCGAGCAGAAGGAGAAGTTCCGCTGGGGGCCCATCCAGATCAACTGGGGCGGCGACGTCGAAGTGCGCATCGTCTGCCCACCCGGGTCCGACCTCGATCTCGCCGGAGGCTCGACCAACCTCAAAGTCGAAGGCGAGCTCGGAGAGGTCAAGGCGAAGAGCGCGTCCGGCGATTTGAGGCTGCACGATGTGACGAAGAGCTTTCAGCTCAAGACTGCTAGTGGAGACATCTCGGTCGGAACGATCCATGCAGAAGGCACGATCGTGACCGTGTCCGGTGATCTCGAGATTCGCCGGGTTCTCGCTCCGCTGAACGTTCGGTCCGTCTCGGGCGACGCAAAGATCGGTGCGATCGAAGCAGGAGAGCTCCATCTCCAGACCGTCTCGGGTGACGCGCGCATCGGCGTGGCCAGCGGAACAAGCGTCTGGATCGACGCCGTCTCGGTGTCCGGAGATCTCGAGTCCGAGTTGGGGCTCGCCGACCAGGCGCCCGCCGCAGGTTCCACCGAGCAGGAGCCCGGAGGAACCGTCGTCCCGATTCACGTCAAGACGGTCAGCGGCGACGTCGACATCGTGCGGGCGGCCGAGGCACTGGCGAACTAGAAGGGCCGCTCTAGCCGGCGCGCACGAGCTCGACGACCTCGTCCTCGCGTCCCTCCAGGAGAAGCTCGTACACGCGTCGCTCGCCCCCCAGACCGAGCGGTGCGGAGAGAATCGCGTACAACCGAGCTTCGTCGAGCCCTTTCTCTCGAGCGGCCCTCACGATTCGGGCGATGACGGGCCGTGGATTGCGGTCGTCGAACTGCCAGCCGGGATAGAGCCACGCCGTGGAGCCGGGCTCGCGGACTGCGATGAGCTCGCCATCCCGTCGCATCGCGTCGATCAGGAACGGGTCGACGGCGAGACGCGTGGCGAGCCAGGTGCCGGGAAGGCAGTCCTCGTACCCGGTCACGCTCATGTTCGAGAGCTTACGGAAGCTGCGCCGCCAGCGACTCCCAGGTCGCGGCGTCGCCACGGCCTTCGTAGCTCGTGACGACTCGCCCCTGCGCGTCCACGACGAATACGTGGGGCTGGTAGTCCGCGCCGAGCCTTCGGGCGAGAGCGCGGTCCGGATCGGAGATCGACGGCCAGGACCACCCGTACCGCTCGACGAACTCCCGACCCTCGTCCGGCGTATCCGCGACATCGAGTCCGAGAAACGCGAGCTCAGGGTGATCTCGTTGGAACTCGGCGTAGGCGACCGCCTCGCTCTGACACGTGCTTCACCACGACGACCAGACGTTCACGAATACGTGCCGATCCCGGAGTCCGGCAAGGGAGGCCCCGGCGCCGTCGAGGGTGGTTCCGGCGATCGGGGGCGCCTTCGGACGCGCGGCACTCTCGGGAGAGACGGCGTCCGTGTTCGGAGGGGTTGGGGACGCCGACTCCTCACCGGAGCCCTCCCCGCACCCCACGACGAAGAGCGCGCACACGACGAGAACGAACGACAGACGCCGCATGCGACGCAGGGTAGCCTCGACCGTCGCCCGCGAAGCACCGTTCAGGATTTCGTAAGAGGGTCTTGACCTCGTTCCGGTGGGCCGATACCTCGTAGAGATGCGCCGCGTCGTCGTCCTCACCGTCCTGGCGTTCGCCGCTGCCGTCGGCAGTGCCGGCGCGCAGTCGACGCCATCTCCTCGCTCCTGGGCAGCGCCGCAGATCCAGCAGGTCGTCGAGGCCGGCCTGATGGGCACGAGCGCCACCGACTTCCGCCCTGACGACCCACTCACGTCGGTCGAGCTCGCAACGGTTCTCGCCTCGCTGGGCATGGAGGTGACCGACCCGGAAACCGACCGTCCGGTGACCGTGCGTGAGCTCGACGCGAAGCTGGTCACCGCGCTCGGATTGCGTCCCGAGGCGCGCGAGCTCAGGCTCGGAGCTGACGCGGCGGGGCTCCTCCCTAGAGCCTGGCTGGGCACCGAGACCGTGGCGCGCCTGCTCGGGCTCCGGATCAACCACCTCAAGACGCAGGAGGAGCTCGAGCTTCAGCTCTCCCAGCCCGCGACACGAGCGGAAGCGGCGTACTCGATCGCGCGGATCCTGACTCTCTCCGACTACCAGCTCGATGCCGTGCGCGCCGCGCTCGAGACCTTCAGCTTTCCCCAGCTCTCGGCCTGGCAACAGAACGTACTGCGGAGAGCGCTTCGCCTGGTTGGCTCTCCTTATGTCTGGGCCGGGACCTCGGAGCGTCCGCAACAGCTCTCCGGACGCCTTCTCCCTGGCGGCTTCGACTGCAGCGGCTTCGTGTGGCGCGTGTACAAGCTCGAGCCGTTCGTGGGGGCGCCAGGGCTTGCGGCGACGCTGAAAGGAAGGACGACCTACGACATGAGCGGCGAGGCGCCGCGATCTGCCCGTATCTCCCGCTCGAACCTGCAACCCGGCGACGTCGTCTTCTTCGGGACGAACGGCATCCGCTCGAAGCCCGCCGAGGTTGGACACATGGGCATCTACGTCGGAAGTGGCTGGATGGTGCACTCGTCCGACCGAGGCACGACGCTCACGCCCATGTCCGGCTGGTACGACACGCGCTTCGCGTGGGGTCGGCGCCCGCTTGCCGAGGCTGGCCTCGGGTAGCTCTGCCCTTCGGCAACTGCTCGCGAACCGCGCGCAGGCTAGCCTCTGTCCGTGGCCGACTGGGAGACGGTTCGCGAACTCGGGCTTGCTTATCCGGAGGTCGAAGAGTCGACGTCATACGGGCAACCGGGTCTCCGAGTGCGGCGCAAGCTCTTCGCCTGGATGAGCCCGAGCGAGCCGGGCGCGCTTTGCGTCCGGGTCGACCCCGACGAAAAGGAGCTGCTGCTCGAGTCGAATCCGGATGCGTACTTCACCACCGCGCACTACGCGAGCTATCCGGCGGTGCTGATCCGCTTCGAGCACATCGGACGCGAGGAGCTGGCCGAGCGGATCGAAGACGCCTGGCTGCTGCGCGCGCCCAAGCAGGTGGTCGATCAATTCCTTCAGTAGGGGGAGCGTGCCGGGCCAACCGGCGACTGCGCTTCCGTCGCGCCTCGCACCTTGAAGCTCCTCGGGTTCCCGGCCCGGCGGGGTTGGAGAGGTTCTTCGCCGATCTCGCGGAGGTGATGTCGCAGATGCCTCCGGGCACGCCGGACATGACCCGGGTCGGCGCGCTCTACGGAAAGTACGGTCTCGAGGTCGTGGCACCCCCTCCTCGCTTGGGCCACTGAGCTGGTCGTGGTCGTAACACTGCGGCCCTCATCGGCATCGGGAAGACGCTGTGCTCGTGATCAGGGTGCGAGGAGGACGAGCAGGACGGACGCGGCGCCTACCGCGATCCCGACCGCGGCGAGGGCCAGCAGGAACCCCTCACCGGTGCGCGGGTCCCGGTCCTCCCGCAGCGCGGCCTGCAGCTCTCGATAGTGCACGATTCCGTACACCATGGCCGCCAGCCCGGAGCCTGCAAGCGCGGCTCCCAGTGCGACATACGGCCAGTTCGTGCCGTCGACGACCTCGGGTAGGACACGACCGACAGCGAATCCCGCCGCGATCCCGGCCAGCCCGGTACGCCACCATGCGAGATAGGTGCGCTCGTGCGCGAGCCGCGTACGGTGAACTTCGCCGGTCGCCAACTCAGAGGACCCGTGGCCCGACGGATCGCGTGCAGTGCCGTGCCGGCGTCACCGCCAGACACACTTCGCACTACCGGAGACGTCGACGACGCCGGGCGCGATCGCCTTGTTCCCCGCTTCGAGTTTCGCCGGCTCCAGATTCAGGCGTACGAGCGACAGCCTTCGCTGCTTCACGGACGATGTCCGTGCGACGGAGCCGAACATGACGTGAGCCTACAACGACGCTCTCGTGAAGCGCGACGGCCGTGCGTCGAGCGAGCACGAGGAGGCCACATCGCTCGGGCGCTTTCGCGAGAGGGGGCACGGTCGGGACGACCCCTCGTCTTGACGTGCACTACTTCCAGCGGCGGCTCGACCCGACGAAGTACTGGGCGTAGCCGCGTAGTGCGGCTGCCGAGGTCAGCACCTGATACGCGAGCAGATAGCCGAGGAAGCCGCGCTTGTCCGACTGGGGGTTGATGTCGAGAGTGCGAAAGACGTGGCGGGCCTGCCACCGCTGCAAGAAGCCGAAGACGGCCAGGGTGATCGGAAGAAGGAGCATCGACCACCAGCCGAAGATCAAGGGGTATCCGAACAGGAACAGGATCACGCCTGGCACCCAGAAGAAGATGACCCCGATGTCGAGAGCAGGGACGAGGTAGTCGATACCGGTCACCAGCTTCGCAAGCACGCGCGGTTGTCTCGCGGTCTCGCAGCGCGCTTGAACGACCGGGCATCAGGCTTGTGTAGGCACCATATACCTGGTATAGATACTCAGTATGTTTGTCGTGACGAACAATTCATGAGCGTCCCACATGCTCTCCTTGCCCTGCTGAGTGAAGGGCCGAAGTACGGCCTACGGCTGCAGAACGAGTTCGAGGCACGGACGGGCGAGGTGTGGCCGCTCAACGTCGGCCAGGTGTACACGACGCTGCAGCGCCTCGAGCGAGACGGGCTCGTCGAGACCGACGAAGCGGGGGAGCGCTCGCAGAAGCGCTACCGGATCACCTCCGCGGGCGCCGACGAACTCGGCGACTGGCTTCGCACGCCACCCGAGCTCGTCCCTCCCCCGCGTGACGAGCTCGTGATCAAGGTGCTGGTGGCCCTCCAAGTTCCGGGGATCGACGTTTTCGTGATCTTGCAGGTGCACCGCAGGCACGCGATCGAAGTCATGCAGCGCTACACCCAGGTCAAGGCTGCTGCGGCCGAGAACGACGTGCCGCTGGCACTCGTCGCCGACGCCGAGCTCTTCCGGCTCGAGGCGATCGTCCGCTGGCTCGACGCCGCGGACGTCCGCTTGAAGCAACTGCCGCCCCCTGCGCCGGCCGAGGTGGCCGACATGCCTCTCGCACCAACTCTTCCGATGGAGGTTTCGCAATGACCACCGCGCTCGAACTTCGCCAGGTATCGAAGACCTACGGCTCCGGGCCGACCGAGGTGCGCGCCCTTCGTGAGGTTGACCTCGCCGTCGAGCGCGGCGAGCTGGTGGCCATAATGGGCCCAAGCGGCTCCGGTAAGAGCACGCTCCTGACGATCGCCGGAAGCCTCGAGGAGGCATCGAGCGGCCACGTGCTCGTGGACGGCGTCGACCTTGCAACCGTTTCGCGCTCGGACCGGGCGAAGATGCGACGCCGTTCGATCGGCTACGTGTTCCAGGACTTCAACCTGCTTCCCGGGCTCACCGCCAGCGAGAACGTCACCCTGCCCCTCGAGCTCGACGGCGTCCGCGCCGGAGCCGCACGAGCCACGGGACTGGCGGCGCTGGAGGAGCTCGATGTCGCCGAGCACGCCGATCGCTACCCGGACGAGCTTTCGGGCGGTGAGCGTCAGCGGGTCGCCATTGCTCGGGCGATCGTCGGCGAGCGGGGACTGCTCCTCGCCGACGAGCCGACTGGCGCTCTCGACTCCGTGAACGGTGAGGCGGTCATGCGCCTGCTGCGGGCCGCCACACAGCGAGGTGTCGCCGGCGTCGTCGTCACCCACGAGGCAAAACTCGCCTCGTGGGCCGACCGCGTCGTGTTCCTTCGCGACGGCCAGGTCATCGACCAGACTGTCGCGCCGCCAGGCCCGGAGTCGCTCCTCGCGGCTGCCGAACGGCGATGACGACGCTATCGCACGACTCGGCACTGCGCAGACCCGCAAACGGCGGCGGCTTCGCCGCCCGCCGCGCGGTTGTCCGGTGGGGCTGGCGCTTGTTCCGCCGCGAGTGGCGGCAGCAAATCCTGGTCGTCGCACTCCTCACATTCGCGGTCACGGCCGCGATCGGCAGCATCACCGTCGTCTACAACACCAGTCCTGTGTTCGACGGCGAGTTCGGCTCGGCCAGCGGGCTGCTCAGGTTCGATGGCTCCGATCCGCAGGCGCTCGAGACAGCGCTGGAATCGGCCGAGGAGTCGTTCGGGACGGCGGACGTCATCGGCCACCGCAATGTGCCCGTGCCCGGCGGCGTCGAGACGGTGGATTTCCGCTCGCAGGACGCGGATGGGCGCTACGGCGGCGATCTCCTCGCGCTCCGCCGTGGCAGCTACCCGGCTGGGCCCGGCCAGGTCGCCCTCACCGAGGGTGTGGCCGAGCTCCTAAACGTGGAGCTGGGGGCGACGCTCGATCTCGACGGGCGGCGTCGGACCGTCGTCGGCATCGTCGAGAACCCACTCGATCTCAGTGACGAGTTCGCTCTCGTCTCCCCCTTGTCAACCGTGGCGCCGCAGAACGTCATCGTCCTGGTCGACGCGAGCGAACAAGAGCTCCACGCCTTCGCAGACTCCTTGGAGAAGGAGGACAGCCGTTCGGGCCTCAGGGGACTGGGGATCCGCGGCGAGATCGAGACTGCTGACTCGTTCGCACTGTTTTCTGTCGCCTCCGTCTTCCTGCTCCTTGCCTCGCTGGTTGCCGCCGCGGGCTTCGCTGTCGTCGCTCAGCGTCGGCTCCGGCAGCTCGGCATGCTCGCGGCAATCGGGGCTACTCAAGCCCACCTCCGGCTCGTGCTGGTGACGAACGGCGCCCTCGTCGGAGTCATCGCCGCGATTCTCGGCACGATCGCTGGCGCTGCGCTCTGGCTTATCTTCGCACCGACTCTCGAATCCGCGATGGGCCATCGCATCGACCGGCTCAGCCTTCCATGGACGCTGCTCGCGATGGTTCTCCTCCTCGCCATCCTCGCGGCTACGGCAGCCGCGTGGTGGCCGGGGCGAACGGTCGCGCGCCTACCAACCATGCTGGCGCTTTCAGGGCGCCCGCCTCAGCCGAGGCCCGCACGCCACTCGGCTATCGTGGCCGCGGCGCTGATCGCGGTCGGTATCGGCGCTCTCGCACTGTCCGACCGAGACCGAGTGCCGCTCATCATCGCCGGGATCGTGGTGACGATCCTCGGCATCTTGCTCCTAGGGCCGCTCGCGATCCGCGTCGTCTCCCGAGCTGCCGGACACGCCCCGATCGGCACGCGCCTGGCGCTCCGTGACCTCGCCCGCTACCAGGCCCGATCTGGGGCAGCACTCGCGGCGATCACCCTCGCCCTCGGCATCGCAGCAGCGGTGACAGTGACCGCGGCAGCCGAGGAGAAGAAGGAAGACGACCGGATGACCGCCGAGCTCCCCAACCTGTCCGACAGCCAAATCCGTGTGTACACAGGCCCTACGCACGAAGCGGAGCTCATCCCGCTCCCACTCCAAACGCCCACCCAGCTCGCACGGAGCGCTGCGCGCGTCCGCCAAATCGCGGCCGGTCTCGGTGAGGCCGCCATTATCCCGCTCCGGAAGGCCTACCAGCCCGGCGATCCGCCCATGGTGACTTTCGAGGGTGACAGCGCCCTCTTCGCCGTCCGTTTTTCGAAGCAGACCGAGCCCAAGAGCTGGACACAGGGATCCGGTCTCTATGTCGCCACGCCTGCAGTGCTCAAGTACCTCGGAATCGACCCCGCCATCGTCGACCCGAGCGCGGACTTCCTGGCCGACGCGACCGTACCCACCGGCGAGTTCGTCATCCTGGACATCCGGGCGGGGAGCCGCGGTCGCCCCCGCGAATCCGCCATCGAGAACGTCCAGAGGATCGACAGCCTGGAGGTCTTCGGCGCTGGAGAGGGGGACACCGACCGCGTGCCGTCCTCGTTCGTCACTCTCAACGGCATTCGACGCCACGGCTGGAAGCAGGTCCCGAACGGCTGGCTCATCAAGTCGAGCAGCCAACTGACGAGCGAACAGATCGGCACCGCCCGCGAGCTCGCGGCGGAAGCCGGCCTCGAGATCGAGACACAGCGAGAGCGCACCTCCCTCGCGACGCCCATCGCCATCGCAACCGCCGCAGGCGCCCTCCTCGCGCTTGCGATCCTCGCCATGACGGTCGGGTTGATCCGCAGCGAGAGTGCGGGTGACCTACGCACCCTGACCGCGACCGGAGCCACGGGCAGGACTCGCCGGACATTGACGGCCGCAACCGCCGGCGCGCTCGCGCTCCTCGGCGCACTGCTCGGCGTCGCCGGCGCCTACCTGGTTCTGGTGGCGACGTATTACGACGACCTCGGCTACCTCGGTCGGGTACCGGCGGTCCCCCTCGTCCTCATCATCGTCGGCGTCCCATTGACGGCTACCGCGGCCGGCTGGCTTCTTGCAGGCCGCGAGCTGCCCGCCATTGCACGGCCCGCTATTGAATGATCGGCGGCCTGCCCCGGGAGCAGGTCCGGACGCAGTGCAAGTTCGGAGGGGTGAGTGGGGTGACCTCCGGCATGCATAGGCGGAGGTCGCACCAGAAACCCGCTCTACGTGCCCGAGGGTCGGGGGCGCTTGCCCCCGACCCTTAAGAACAGCGGGGCGAAAGCAGCTACGCGCCGACCGCAGCCGGGATCGTCGCGTTGACCGCCGTCTGGATGAGTTCGGCCACGGCTGCTGGCTGCGAGACGTAGATCGCATGGCTGCCCGCGACCTCGATCACGGTCGAACCCGCTCGCGCAGACATCTCGCGCTGGGCAGATGGCGGGATCATCCGGTCTTCGGTCGTGACGAGGTACCAGCTTGGCTTGGTCTGCCACGCAGGCTCTAGTACGCCCATCTTCATGGGAAGTGAAGGCTCGGCCACCAGCTCGGTACATCTCGCAGGCCCAACCGACATGACCGGGTCGTCGCCTGTGCTGACGACGCAGTAGCCTGCGAGCAGGCACCGACGCCCGAGCACTCCGCAACGGGGAGGGGACGAGTTTCGAGGGGAATGTCGGTTCAACGCAACGCGAGCCGGGTAGCCTCGTCTCGTGGAGACGGCGGGCAAGGTTCTGCTCGTAAGTGCGGTCGTCCTCGCGATCGTCGGCATGGGTGCACTCGGCCTCGCCAAGCTCGGCGTCGATCGCGTCCCTGGGACGCTCTCGTGGAAGTCCGACAACGTGACGGTATTCGTCCCGATAGGACTCATGCTCCTCGTCTCGATCGTCGGGACGATCGTGCTGAACGTTTTCCTGCGGCGATGACCTAAGAGGAGTCCCGAACCAGGCCCCAGCGCCCGAACGTCTCGCGAGGGGGAGGGCTAGGTACGAGTTGGTCAAGAGGGTCGGTGTCGCGCCTGATGCGCGGCGATCACTCACGGAATATCGTCGCCGCCCTACTGCGAGGCCATTGTCCGACCTCTGTGTTTCGTCAGAGACCGCGGAGTTAGCGTGCCGCGTGCGCTCACTCAGGCGTTCCGGTCGAAAAAGTCGAGCAGCCTCGGCCCGATGATCTCGGGGTGCTCGAAATGCACCGGGTGTCCAGAGTTGTTGACTATCAGCCACTCCGCGCCGGGGATCGAACGCTTCATCGTTGCCATCTGGTCGAGGGTCGCGAACGGGTCGTTCTCACCGGCGACGAGCAACGTCGGGCACGAGATCAGTCGCAGATCGTCCTCGGTCCAAGACGGGTTCTTCGTGTTGTTGTCGATGATCTGACGCATGAGGTCCTTCCACGCACCCGGCTTCTTGCCCTGGTCATGGCGGCGCCCGAACTCGGCAGCGGCCTCGGGCGACGCCTGTTCGATCGCGTCCGGGTCCATCGAGACGGCAATTGCTCGGATGTCGTCGTTCGTCGTGTAGTTGCCCCCGAGCACCGTGATCGTGTGCGTGAGCTTGGGGTGCCGGAGCGCGCAGTCGAGCGCGACGACGCCACCATCGCTGATCCCGGCGATGTGGACTGTGCCAAGTCCGAGTTGCGTGACGAGCCTGGCGATGTCCTCGCCGATCTGCTCGAAGGTCATGTAGCCGTCCGGGTTGTTCGTCCGCCCGTGGCCGCGGTGTTCAACCGAGACGACGCGGTGGCGCTCGGCGAAAGACGGTGCCAGACCAGCCCAGCCGCCTATCGGATCGTCGATGGTCCCGCCCGCGCCGTGCAGCAGGACGAGCGGCGGCGCGTTCGCATCCCCGACCTCCTCGTAGTACATGTCCAACTCGCCGATCCGGGCGTAGGGCATGTAGGCATGATCCTACGGCGTTCCAACAGGCATCGTCGCGTACCTGCGAGCAGGCTCGACTGCCACGCGAGGGGTGGTCCTGCGACCAGGCCCCGAGGGGGAGCATCGTTCGTGGGGGACGGCTCACGCACGGGTACCCGTGGTGGTGGCAGCGGCCATTACTGGGCACAGCCCGGCTGTCGACTCGGAGCACTACGCACGGCCGTTCCGCGATGCCGAAGAGCGCGAGAAGGTGCGGAACTCGCTGGCTTCCATCGGGTTCGGCAACAGCGCCGTTGACCAACCAGTTGACCAGAGGCCGATCAGACCGTCTGCGGTGCCCGTAGCGGGCCTTTCTTCAGTGGAGCGTGCCGGGATCGAACCGGCGACCTCCGGCTTGCAAATTCTGTCCGGGGACAGATCAGGCGTGGGCAGCGCGCGTCGGGAGGGGATGCTCCAGTCAGGGGCCCGGGCCGCGCGTCGCTCGCGCGGGGGTGCCGAGGTGCCGGGGGTGGGGGCGGCTGTACGACGGGGCTCGGGGCACCGTGTCGCACGGCGTAGCAGCGTGCATCGGCCCTGTCATTCCCACGCAGAGCTGGTCCCTCACGCCACCACGACAGCGCGTGCGGGGTCGTCGTTCTGTGCCCTGTACTGCCTGTTCAGGGAGGACAGGCCGCGGCGCACATCCAGTAGTAATGCGAGTTTGCTCCGATTGTTCCAGAACGGAAAAGGGGTCAGGATTCGAAGCTCGCGGTCGCGTTGCGCTCGTTCCGGGCGAGGGCACACGCCGCCGATCGCCGCACGCGGGGGTGGAGCGTGCGCTCGTGGTGCCCGTCTTGAGCATCCGCCGACGCGGTTGAGATGATCCTCGTCGGATGGTCAGACTGTTGATGGCGCTGCTGCTAGTGATGGCGTTCATCGTCGGCTCCGCGCGCGCGGACTCGAACATCTACCGGAGCGTTGACCGTGGACAGATCGCCTTCATTCGAGACCTGCGCGGCAGGACGGATTGCGCCGTCTACACGATGAATCGAGATGGGAGTCGGCAGCGACGCCTTACGGGGTGGGGCGCAGACTGTTCGGCGCCCGCAACGTGGTCACCCGATGGACGGCGCCTGGCGTTCTACGGGCGGGGGGCATTGTGGATCATGGACAGCGACGGGAGCCACCGTCGGCGCTTGTCGTCGGCAGCGCCGTCGGGTGCCGAAAGCTTTCCCGGCCCCTCCTTCTCCCCGGACGGGCAGAGCATCGCGTATGCACGTAATCCCTCCTCGACCGTGAACGCGAGCGCCGTTTACATCGTCCGCGGAGATGCGGCTCCGCAGAGGATGACGAAGGAGAGGTTCGCCTACGACCCACTCTGGTCGCCGCGTGGCGATCTCATCGCATTCCGCAGCGATCGCGACGATGATGAGGGGGACATCTACGTGATGCGGTCCGATGGGCGCCGACAGCGACGGCTTACCCGGAATCAAGATGACGCGGAGTCGGTCGCTTGGTCGCCGGACGGAAGGTTCCTCGCGTACGCGTTCTACGCTGGCTCGATCTACCGAGTCCCTGCCAGTGGGGGCCCTCGCCGACTCCTCGCGCGACTGTCCGCAGCGGAGCCGGGTCTGGCCTGGTCGCCCGACGGCAGGCACATCGCGTTCGAGACCGACGACGTCCGCAACGACATCAACGTGATGACCGCCAAAGGGTTCCGGGAACGCCGACTCACAAAACGGTTCTTCAATTTCCACCCATCGTGGTCGCCGGGCAGCCAGCAGATCGCATTCGCGTTCTTCACACGCCTCGAGGGGCCGTCCCGCAGCGGAATCGCAGTAATCGACGCAGACGGAGGCAATCGCCGCGAACTCACGAATGGGGCGGATGCATACCCCGCGTGGCAACCGACGGAGTAGCGGGTATTGGTCTCGCCGTGCGCTCCTGGTAGCGGGCGTACCCGGGGTGTGTCGTCGTCACGAGGGGCCAGAGCCGGTCGTGCTCCTCGGCGGTCGCGGCCCTCGCCATCACCCTTGAGGTCGTCCCACCGATCAGCACGCTCGCCCGAGGATCGCGCTGAAGGTTGAGCCACCAAGCGGGCGGCAGGTCGGAGCCGCCGAAGGAGCCGATCACGACGAGGTCTTCGCCGTCGCGGAAGTACGTGAGCGCGGCCGTGCGGTGTTTGCCTGACTCCCGCCCAGTCGTCGTCAGGAGGAGCACCGGCATTCCGGCCACGCGGCCTAGGAGGCGGCCTCCGCTGGCACGGTAGACGCCGCAGTGCGTGCGCGACATGGCACGTATCAGGAAGCGGCGCAGTCGTTCCCGGGTGTGGGACATCTCGGCGACACCAGCATCCTGGGCTATCCGAGAGCGACCGGCGAGTCCGGCCAGCAGCCCCCACGGCCCGAGCACCTCGCGAGGGGAGGGTGGCGAGCTAGACGCGAGCTCCGCTGCGGCGGATGATCACACGGCGTGCGATCCGATCTCCCGACCGGCACCGTCACCTTCCTCTTCACTGACGTTGAGGGATCGACGAAGCTGCTGCACGAGCTCGGCGCAGATGCGTATGCGGACGCGCTAGCCGAGCATCGCCGCGTTGTCCGCGAGGCGTGCGCTGCCAGGGGCGGCGTCGAAGTAGACACGCAGGGGGACGCCTTCTTCGTTGCGTTCCCATCCGCTCCGGGAGCCGCTGCTGCAGCCCAAGCGATCACGGATGCTCTCCTATCGGGGCCGATCAGCTTGCGCATCGGGCTGCACACGGGCACCCCGCTCGTCACCGACGAGGGCTACGTGGGCGACGACGTGCACTTCGCGGCACGGGTCGGGGCGTCGGCGCACGGAGGCCAGGTGGTGCTATCGCAGGCGACGCGAGCACTCGTAGATGGTCTGTCGTTCACCGATTTGGGCGAGCACCGCCTGAAGGACATCGAGGAAACGGTCTCGATCCACCAGCTCGGCGAGAGAGGTCTTTCCGCCACTCAAGACGATCTCGAATACAAACCTTCCCCGGCCAGCGAGCTCGTTCATCGGCCGCGAGCGAGAGCGGGAACACGTTGTGCGTGAGCTCCGTGATGGAGCACGCCTACTCACGCTCACCGGCCCAGGCGGCTCCGGGAAGACTCGCCTCGCTCTCGAAGCTGCGGCCGAGCTCGTCCCGTCCTACAAGGCGGGTGTCTTCTGGGTCGGACTCGCCGCCCTGCGCGAGTCCACGCTCGTCACGGAGCAGATCGCGCAGACGCTCGGAGCGAAGGACGGCCTACCTGCACACATCGGCGAGCGGGAGATCCTCCTCCTCCTCGACAACATGGAGCAGGTGATCGAGGCTGCGCCCGACCTATCGGCTCTCGTCGCGGCCTGCCCCAACCTCGCGCTGCTGGTGACGAGCCGTGAGCTTCTGCGCGTGCAGGGGGAGGTTGAGTACTCAGTGCCTCCGCTCGCCTCCGCGGAGGCCGTCGCGCTCTTCTGCGAGCGCTCTCGGCTTGAAGCGAACGGACGAGATCGCGGAGCTCTGCTCACGCCTCGACGACCTTCCGCTCGCGGTCGAGCTCGCTGCCGCCCGCACGCGAGCACTCTCTCCCGCGCAGATCCTGAAGCGAATCTCGGAGCGCCTTGACCTGCTGAAAGGCGGCAGGGACGCCGAGGCGCGACAGCAGACGCTCCGGGCAACGATCGCCTGGAGCTACGACCTTCTCTCCGACGGAGGAGCAGCGCGTCTTCCAAGCTCTCTCCGACGGTGGTCACCCTGATCTGACACAAATCTGAGACGAGCACACGTGGCTCACTGCGAACAGAGGCGTACCCTTTCGCGCACCTCGGAAACGAGGCTCCGATCGGTCGAAGTCAGGTGCGGCGTGTCATCCAAGCGTCGGCGCGTAGACGAGGTGGCGACTCCGCCCGAGCGGGGCCCCCTCCACACCCGAAACGGGCATAGGCGCGCGTTTGCGCCGGTGCTAACGTCGAGTCCTGGACAGGAACCGCCCCCATCGGGCGCGCCCGCTGGCTCTCGTCGTCGCCGGTCTGGTCACGACGATGCTCGCCGGTGTCCCAGCCGTGCTGGCGCAGAGCGGGGACGGCGACCACCAGGACACGGTGAAGCTATGCCATGCGGTAGGAGGAGGACAGTACGAGGCGCAGCAGGCGCCCGAGACCGACTTCTACGGCGACGGCCAGCAAGGGCACGGCAAGCACGACCGAGACATCGTCCCGCCCTTCGTGATCGAGAACCCGAGACCGGGCGACTCGTCGTCCTTCCCTGGCCGGAACTGGGGCGAGGAAGGACAGGCGATCCTGAACGCGGACTGCGCGACGCCGCCCGAACCCGAGAGGAAGGTCCGCATCTGCCACGCGACGAGCTCGAGCACGAATCCATTTACCTCGAACGAACCGGCGATCGGGAATAACGGGGATCTGAACGGCGGACACCTCGAGCACACAGGGCCTGTGTACCCGGCGAAAGACTGGGGCGACATCATCCCGCCGTATCCCTACATCGACGAGAAGGGACAGCCTCAGACGTTCGTGGGCTACAACTGGAGTCCGGAGGGTCAGGCGATCTACCAGAACGGTTGTGAGCCTCCCTTGCCTCCCCAGCCCGCAGCGATCACGCCGGTGCTCGAATGCGTCGAGGACCGAGGCAGCGGTAAGTTCCTGGCGCACTTTGGGTACCTGAACCCGAACCCGACGACCGTCGAGCCGCCGGAGAGTCAGAACCGCTTCACACCGGGGCCGTCGAACCGTGGGCAGCCGAGTGCGTTCTCCTCGGGACCTGTCGAGGACGCATTCCAGGTCGAATTTGACGGCGACACTCTCACATGGCACCTCACGGGAAAGGAGGAGACGGCGTCGAGCGGCTCGTCGCGCTGCGGGGGCTCGATCACGATCGTCAAGAAACTCGTCCCGCCCAACGACCCGGGTCGTTTCAGCCTGAAGATCAACGGCGTGGTCGCAGGTGGCGCGGCCGCCGTGGGGGACGGCGCCACGACCGGCACCATCGCGGTCCCCCCAGGCACGCACACGGTGAGCGAGTCCGGAGCGCTCGGGACTTCTCTGTCCGACTACGAGGTGGCGATCGTCTGCCGTGACGAGGGCCCCACGGGGGTGGGCGACAGGGGCGCGAACGACCCCTCGGTGGACGTGCAAGTTCGAAGGGGCTCCGCCATCGAATGCGTGGTCACCAACACCGCCGAGCAGGAGTCAGACGACCGGGTCGTGAGCCCGGAGCTCGAATGCGTCGTGTTCAACGAGGGGAGCCCCGACATTGCTGTCTGGGGCTACCGGAACCGCACGGACAATCCGGTCACCATTCCAGTCGGTGATCTCAACCGCTTCGAGCCCGGGCTCCAAGACCGCGGGCAGCCGACGGTGTTCGAGCCGGGCCGGTTCGTCGGCGTGTTCCAGACGCCCTTCCAGGCGGAGAGCTCGACGCTTGCCTGGAGCCTGTCCAACCGCACGGAAACCGCGTCATCGAGTTCGCAGCGCTGCACGGCGAGCGTCGAGCTGAGGAAGGTCGTGGTGCCCTCCACCGATCCCGGCGCCTTCGAGCTGCGACTGAACAACAGCGTCGTCGTGACCGGCGGCAATGGGACGACGACAGGCGCCATCGCCGTGGGGGTCGGGGAGGGAACGGTCAGCGAGAGGGCCGCGCCCGGCACGAACCTCGCCGACTACGAATCGAACGTCGAATGCACGCGGAACGGAGTCGTTTCGATCTCGGTACCCGGCACGAAGGTGGATGGCGCGGTGGCCAGCGGCGACGTGGTTGTCTGTACGTTCACGAATCGGCGGATCGGTGCCCCGCCCGAGCCACCGCAAGCCACCGCAGCCACCGCAGCCACCGCAGCCACCGCAGCCACCCCAGCCACCTGGGCCGGCGCCGCTCCTCGATCTCGCCGTCACCAAGGCGGCCGAGCCGACGGTCGTGTCCGTCGGCGGGCGGATCACGTGGACGATGACGGTCACCAACCGGTCGTCCGTCGCGGCCGCAGACGTGAACGGACTCAAGCTCGACGACCCACGGTCGTTCAGGACGAGAGTCGTCTCCCTCACGCCGTCGCAGGGCACGTGCAGACCGTTCGCGTGCAATCTGGGGCGACTGGCACCGGGTGCGTCGGCGACCGTGGTCGCCGTGACGGAGGCGACCGAGGTGGGCGTGGTCGTCAACATCGTCCGTATCGGCTCCGAGGAGATCGAGTCGAATTACCGCAACAACGTCGCAGCTGCGCTCGTGCGTGTCGTGGGTCGTTTCACGCCGCCGGCTCCCACGAACGTCTGCCGCACGCTTACTGCAAGCCCATCACTCCTCGAAGCCGGACGATCGTCGATGGTGCGCTTGGTTGCCCGGAACCGGCTCGGCAGGCCCGTACTAGGGCACGTCGTTCGTGCGCGCGGCGCTGGAGTTCGGCTCCGGGCGAGAACGGACCGGCAAGGCGTGGCCCGCATGGTGATGATCCCGGGGCGGCTGGGGCTCGTGTTCTTCGCCTCGGGCGAGCGAGTGCTCGCGAGCAGAGAGCGGCCGGCTTGCCTCACCGTGCTGGGCGTCCAGGTGGCGAAACCGACGCGGGTCACCGGCTAGCGCCGGCTCCGCTCAGGGGATGATGTCGATCGGCGTGCCGAGCGGCGCCAATTGCCGGAGCCGCGTCGCAACGTCGTTGTCGACACGTATGCACCCGTGGGACACTGCTTGGCCCAGCAGCTCCGGCCGGTTCGTGCCGTGGATGCCGACGATGCCCTTGTCTGGCCAGTCCGTGAGTAGGGACGAGGCGCTTGTCTCGAGCGCGAACGTGCCGTAGAACGGATCGGTTGGGATGAACGCCGACTGGACGTAGAAGTTGCGGCCGAGGGGTGTTTCAGCCCCCGGTCGCCCGATCGCGACCCGAGCACTGAGCAGGACCGCCCGGCCACCGACCTTCCGGATCTCGATCCGCCGCGACGCGAGACTGACCACTATGCGATTGCGAGCCGGCCGAAGTTCGACGGCGTTGGCCGGCACCCATCCCCGAGCGCCGTTTGGAGGGCCGGGAAGGCTGAGTCGAAACCACAACTCCCCGTCCCCGCTGCGGCGCGACGACAACGCGAGGATGATCTGAAACTGTCGATCCGGCCTGAACCGGCGTAGCGTGCGAACGATCCTCGCGGACGAGCTCGGCTGCGCCCGAACGACCAACGTTCGCAATGGCTCTCCGGCAGCAGGGAACCGCGGCGGCACACTCGCCTCGGAGCCCATCGGTTGAGCTACTGCGAGGACCGACCCCAGCACGGATATCAATTGCCATGCGTTGCGCATGCGGGTACGCGGACGTGGAGCGTAGCGGGATCGAACCGGACCGGAAAACACCGGGGCCAGTTACAGCAACGAGATCGCCTCGCGCGCCGCCGTACGCTCGAGACGAGCGACCCCTAGGACAGTCGGTTAACGCACCACCACAGGCGGGGAGGATGACCTCGCCCAGTGTGCGGACGCTAAACGGACGAAACGAACCGTCGCTTCTTGCGTTGCGGCCTGCGTCGTCGTTCTCGTTGCAGGCTGATCCCCAGGATCGAACCGGCAGCGAGAGTCGCCATGAGTGCTACCTCCCAACCCCAGAGAAGCGTCCGCTCAGGAGCGAGTGGAAGGACACCTAGATTCGAAGAGCACGAACGGATGTGGGGCCGAAAGCCTCCGGATTACGGCTAACCGATGCCGCTCGGTGGCTCGTCCATAGCCTCACGCCGCCGGTGGTTGACGCCGGCGAAGCGCCGCCGCGAACTGGCAGAGGCTTGGACTTCCGAATCTACGGAGAGCGAGGATCGAAAGCCTCGGCAACTGCGGCTCCGACGCCGACCTTCTCCAAGACCCAGTAGCGCTCCTCGCGTTGAACGACGCGCTCGATTTGAGGATTCACGTGCTCGCTACTGGGCGAGACGAGAAAGTGCGTGGGCTCGGCGCGGATCGCCTCGTACTCCTCGATAGAGAGGAGCACCGGGTCCGGACAATGCTTGTTAGCGCACTCGCAGGCCCACTCGGGGAAGGCCGAACCCACCCATTCGTGGTGAGCCTGTATCCGCTCGTTGTACTCGCGCAAACGGATCTCGTTCTTCGCCGCCCGAACCACATCAACTGACCTGTCCGTAGAGCCGGTGTGACGCCCACTTTCCTCGGGCTCCGCCGGCTCCTGCGACGGAGTGTGGTCAGGGTGTTCCTCGGCCGTCGCCTCGTAGCTGCTCCGCTCGCCGTCTTCTCGGGTGTCACTACGGTCGATGGACGACACGTCTCTCCCTTCGCTTGTCGTCGAACACGCTACACCCCGCAGCGAATGCCCAAACGACAACCCGCTGACCAATAGTTCCTAGCGCCCACTGCTGGGCCTTACAACTGCCTGACGTGCGCTCCCCCGACCGCCCCCTGAGTCGCGCCTACTGGGGCGCGCTTTCTGAGCCGGGCCACACCATTTTGCCCATTACCTTTGCTGCAGGGAGGTGCCCGAATCCCCTCGATGTTTGGTACGTGCAGCAGCAGGTACACACTCCGCATGATCGACAACCGCACACAAGTCTTTGCCCTCACCTCAAGGCGTTCGAGCAAGGTCGCAAGCACGCTGAAAAGGCTTTACAACGAGCGTGTCCGCGCCAGCTATTCGGGTTCGGTGCGAACACCGGCCAGCTCGCCGTGGTTCTGGCAAAGCTTCCTGAGTAGCGAGCTTTTCGACTCGACTGTGCGAGCTTCTGGCCCACTTCGCTGGGTCGTGGTATTACTGCTCGTGATCGCCATCGGCGCTGTGATCTTCGTCCTAGTGGCGCCTGTGCTTGCCGCGGCCCCGTAAACCGTGGGGACCGACGTAGATTGAGACCGTTGCGGTCATGCTGCGACGCCGAGCCCTGGCCGCCCACCGCTCGATACGAGACGACCTTGCAGGGGCGGTCATGGCGGGGGCCAGGGCAGCGGCGTACAAAGCCGGAGGGCCAGGCGGCGATGACCCTACTGGGCCGAAGAGCACCCTCCGATCGCCACCCGACAGGTCACCTGAGTAGGTCCGCCGAGGTCGGCCTGGATCGACTTTAGACTCGTGAGAACTCCAGCCTGCGATGAGTTCCGCGTCTCTCACCGGTCACGGAGACATGGACGAATACGACGGAAGGAGCACCAGCCATGTCATTCGCCCGCGTCCAATTCTTCTCCATCTCACTTGACGGGTTCGGCACTGGCGAAGGTCTGAGCCGCGACGCGCCGTTCGGCCACGCCGGCGAACGGCTGCACGAGTGGATGTTCGTGACCCCATGGTGGCGCCAGATGGTCGGGGAGCGCGGCGGCACGCGCGGCATCGACGACGCATTCTTGCGGCTGCACGATGTCGGGATCGGCGCCGAGATCATGGGGGCCGGGAAGTTCGGCTACCCCGGATGGCACGAGGACCCGAAGTGGAAGGGCTGGTGGGGTCCCAACCCGCCATTCCACACACCTGTCTTTGTCCTCACCCATCACGCGCGCCCGTCGATCGAGATGGAGGGCGGCACGACGTTCCACTTCATCGACGCGTCGCCGGCCGAAGCGCTCGAGACCGCCCGCGAGGCCACCGACGGCAAGGACGTGCGCATCGGCGGAGGTCCCACCACGATCCGCGACTTCGTTGCCGCCGGACTCGTCGACCACATGCACGTTGTGGTGGTCCCGATCCTGCTCGGCCGCGGCGTACGCCTCTGGGACGGACTGGAGGGACTCGAGAAGGACTACGAGATCGAGGCCACCTCCTCGCCCAGCGGAGTCACGCATGTGTCGTTCACCCGTACGAGACTGTGAACCGCTTCGGTCAAGGATCCGGGGGTGCAGGCGCCGCTGTTGCGTGCGGCTAGCATCGTCGCATGAGCGCCTTGCGTGAGCCGGTGCCGTTCGAGGTGTACGAGGCGGGCGTGTATCTGCACGGTACGAAGGCAGAACTCGCGGTGGGCGATCTGCTGGCCCCAGGCCGCGAATCGAACTTCGAGACCGGCCGCGTGATGAACTACGTTTACTTCAGCGCCACTCTCGACGCCGCGGTCTGGGGCGCCGAGCTCGCCAGCGGTGAGGGCCGCGGGCGAATCTACATCGTCGAGCCAACCGGGGCGTTCGAGGACGACCCGAACTTGACCGACAAGAAGTTCCCGGGGAATCCAACGCAGTCCTTCCGTAGCCGCGAGCCGCTGCGCGTTGTTCGCGAGCTTGTCGACTGGGTCGGTCATTCGCCCGAGAAGCTCGAGGCCATGCGAGCCGCACTCGATGCGTTGCAGCGGAACGGATCGGCGCAGATCGAGGACTAAGTCCCCGTGCCGGTCGACTGTTAGAGCGTCGGGTGACATTTATGAACGCTGGCCCAGCGCACGGCTACCTCGCATCGTGTCAGCTTCCATTGTGTGGTGGCGCGGCGGGTAGTTGCACCGTGACGCGGAGCCCGCCTGCGGCGCGGGGCGTGAGGGTGAGGTTTCCGTCGTGTGCTTGGGTGATGCTCTTGACGATTGCCAGACCGAGGCCGATACCTGCGTGGTCACTGCGGATGCGTTTGGTGCCGCGCTGAAACGGCTCGGCAAGGGTGGAAACGAACTGTGGGGTGAGCTTCTCACCGCTGTTCTCGACGGTGAGCACCACACTCTTGGGCTGAGCGCTCGTCGTGACCCACACGGTGCCCTGTTCAGGAAGGTTGTGGACGATCGCGTTGTGTACGAGGTTCGTACTCATCTGCAGCAGGAGCGCGTGTGAGCCGATGGTGGGGGTCGTGTCGCCGGAGGTCTCGATGGTGAGGCCGCTGTGTTCTGCGAGGGGGAGGAGCGTTTCGGTGGCTTCTTCCGCTATGAGGGACAGGTCGACGTGTTCTCGGGGAAAGGAGCGTTGGTCGGCGCGGCTGAGCAGGAGCATTGCTTCGGTGAGGTCGATCGCTCGGGTGTTGACGGCATGGAGGCGGTCGACGAGTTCGCCGGTGTCGCGGTTCTGATCGTTGCGGGCAACGTCGAGAAGGGTCTGCGTGATCGCTAGCGGGGTGCGCAGTTCGTGGGAGGCGTTGGCCGCGAATCGCTGCTGTTCGGCGACGTGCGCCTCGAGCCGCGCGAGCATGGCATCGAAGGCGTCGGCGAGTTCACGGAACTCGTCTCTGCGGCCGTCTAACTGGATTCGATGCGAAAGCGTTCCGTTCGCGGCCGTGCGTGTGGCGTCCGTGATGCGAGTCAGGGGGGCGAGCATGCGGCCAGCGAGAATCCATCCCCCCAAGAGACCGAACACCAAGAGGAACGCCAGAACGATGGCCGCGGCCGGAGCGAAAGCGCGCAGGAGGAACGAGTTGGTTCCCGGGGACTAAGGCACCGAGCGTGCTGATCACATCGTCGGGTACGTATCGCAGCAGGAAATCGACCGATTGCCCTGGTTGGCCTGCGAACCACGCGGCCGCGAGCATCAAGAAACCTGCCAGCATGAGGAAGCCGGCGTAGCTGAGGGTGAGCTTGAGGCGAACGCTCAAACCAGGAGGCTCTATCCACGGTCTTGTCCCTCGCGTCCCGTGTCTGGCTGCGTGTCGATGCGGTAGCCAACGCCGGCCACCGTGGCGATGATCCAGGGTTCGCCGAGGCGTTTACGCAGTTGGGAGACCGTAATGCGCACGGCGTTGGTGAACGGGTCTGCGTTCTCATCCCACGCTCGCGCCAGGAGTTCTTCGGCGCTGACGACACCGCCTTCGGCAGCGACGAGGACTTCGAGCACTGCGAACTGCTTCCGGGTCAGCGCGACGTAGCGGTCGTCGCGGTAGACCTCTCGGCGGAACGGATCCACGCGCAAACCTGCGATCTCTCGCACAGGCGGCCTGTTGTGGGCGCGCCTGCGGTCGAGCGCTCTGAGCCGGAGCACGAGTTCTTGGAGTTCGAACGGCTTCGTGAGGTAGTCATCGGCGCCGAGCTCGAACCCAGAGGCCTTGTCGTCGAGACGGTCGGCGGCGGTGAGCATGAGGACAGGCATGCCGCTGCCGGAGGCGACGATGCGTTTGGCGATCTCGTCGCCGGTAGGTCCGGGAATGTCTCGATCGAGGACGGCGATGTTGTAGGCATTGACGCTCAGCAGCTCCAGAGCGGTGTCGCCGTCACCTGCGATGTCTGCCGCGATCGCTTCCAGGCGTAGGCCATCGCGGATGGCTTCAGCCATGTAGGGCTCGTCCTCGACGATCAACACACGCATGCTCCGATGCTAGAGCCGGCGCCTATCGTCGGCGTATCGAAAACCACATACGTGCTGGCAACGCGCGCGCCGCCTTGACTGGAGGCGTGGCCTACAGCAAACGGGCACGAACAACGCCCCGTCGGATTCGGATTCGCAGGATCCGTGCCGCTGGCCTGCTAGTCGTCATCGCGATGATCGCTGCAGCCCTCGGCCACGAATTGCAGGCGTCCTCGTCCTCGACCGTGTCCTCCTCCACGACGGTGCTCCCGTCCGCAACAGTGCCCTCGTCCTCGACGGCCACACCACCGATCGGCGCCCCTCGCAGCGAGCTTCCTGATCTTCGCAGCGAGCACCGTGGTCCGCTTCGCGAGGATGACGGTGCCGTCCCCGACGGCACGACGGTCTTCGATGACGGGGTCCCGGGTGTAGCCAACCTTGATCGCAGCTCTTCTCGGTGCCCTGCGCCAAGCCGCAACTCATGCCGCGTACGACGGGGTCGAGTTCTTCGTCGATAGCGGCTGGCGTTCGGCGGAGTACCAGAAGCGACTACTCCAGCAGGCGATCCTGAAGTACGGCTCAAGAGAGGAAGCTGCTCGATGGGTGGCCACCCCCAAGACGTCTGCTCACGTGTCGGGCGAGGCGGTCGACATTGGGCGCTCCGATGCCGCAGCGTGGCTGTCCGAGCACGGCGCGAAGTACGGGCTGTGCCAGATCTACAGCAACGAATCCTGGCACTACGAACTTCGCCCCGAAGCCGTCGATCACGGTTGCCCGCCCATGTACGCCGACCCTACGCACGACCCAAGGACGCAGCAGTGACCAACAACGCCCGCCAGAGAACCGATGTCAACGCAATTATGAGGCGCCGGGAGACCTGAGTGGAACTCGGCCGCTGCCCGCCCTTCCGTCTCCGCGCTCAGGCGACATTCCCGCACGCTGGCGCACGCCATCGACCCCTATCCTCAGCGACCGTGGCCGCGCCGCCCGCTCGGCTGGGCGGTTCGGACAGACGAGCTAGACGAAGTCGCTTCGCGGCTGGGCCTAACCATCGAGGAAGGTTCACG
The DNA here is from genome assembly GCA_963830035.1 of uncultured Actinomycetes bacterium. GTDB lineage: Bacteria > Actinomycetota > Thermoleophilia > Gaiellales > Gaiellaceae > GMQP-bins7. Next base: position 1,009,656 of record CAWHKX010000004.1, read on the forward strand.
AACGGGCCGGGACGGAGAGCTCGTGAGCTGGCGATTGGCGGGCGTCGACGAGGCTGCCGCCGAGCCGGCGCTGCCGTTCTTCATCGAGTGGGCACCAGGAACGCGGCTTCCAGGCCGCGCCCGCACCGTCCGGGCCGCCGGCGAGGTCAGCGTCGCGGAAATACGCGTGAGCGGCGATCCCCACCACATCGAGAGCTGGCTCGGGACGCACCAAGTGCCGATCGACATCCGTCCAGGGCCGTCGGCGATCACGGCTGTCGTCCTCAGATCCAGCGTCTGGCGACGAGATCGTTCTGGGCACGACCGAGTCCTAAGGCCGCAGCGATGCGCCAGTCACGCGGCGCAGGCGGCCTCGCTCAAGGGACATTCCCGCACACTCGGGCATCGCGCGGCCCTGTCACTGGGTCGTTAGGCGAATCGAACGCCGGACCCAGACCCGTTACGCTGCCGTCCGCTGTACCTCGACCGAGGGACGCACGATGGAGAGCGACAAGGAGCGGCACGCGCGTGTATGGGGATCCGCCCCGTTCGAGCGCGCAGCCGCAACGATCGCCGACATGCACGACGCTTTGGTCGCATCGCTCGAGCCGCAGCCAGGCGAGCGGTGGCTGGATCTGGCCTGCGGCGCTGGAGACGTCGCCTTTCGAGCGGCACAGGCTGGGGCCGTTGTGACCGGATCCGACCTTGCACCCGTACTGATCGAGACAGCAAGCGGCGCGCAGCGGAAGCGGGCCTTGAGCTCACGCTCGAGGTCGCCGACTGCGAGGCGCTCCCGTATGAGGATGAGAGCTTCGACATCGTGTCCTCGTCGATCGGCGTCATCTTCGCGCCCGACCACGCCGCAGTCGCGTCGGAACTCGCGCGCGTGACGCGTCCGCGCGGACGGCTCGGACTTACGTCCTGGCTGTCCGAGGAGGACGATGATGATTCGTTCGAGCAGTGGATGGGTGGAACGGTCGGTTCGCCGTCTCAGTGGGGCGTCGCAACATACGTCCAGCGGCGGCTCGAACCGTGGTTCGACCTTCGGATCGACGAGCTCTCGACCCCTCATGTCGGTGAGGACGCGGCAGCCATGTGGCGGAACCTGCGCGACAGTCACGGGCCGATCCATGACGCGTGGCTCTCGCTCGACGACGCGGGCCGCGCGACAATGGATGCCGAGGAGATCGCCGATCTGGAGCTACACCGCGATGAGGACGGTGTGATCCGGAAGCCGCGCTGGTACCTCCTGATAAACGGCGTGCGGCGATAACAGAGGCCGACGGCCGGCAGCTTGGCCTCGCCCAGCACAGCCTAGGCGTGCGCTAGTGCTCGGTCTTGCTGAGTGCCATCGCGTCAACTCCAGCGACATTCCCGCACACTCGGGCACCGCAACGCACACTCCACGGCGAACCTAGTGCCACGGAGGCTCGATTTCGTTGCCCGTCCGCTTCTGCCAGCGATCCGCCGTCCCGATCGTTGTGTTCGAGAGGACCCACTTGCAGGTCATCACCGCGCCATATGCGCTGCGCGGCGCGCCTTACGTGGTGCGCGGCCGCCAGGGCTCGTGCTCGTGCGCGAGCCAGACGAGCTCGGGGTCGAGCGCAAGGACCCGCTGCCGGCCTTCGGTGGGCGGCTCGTCGAACTCGCCGAACCACACCGCCACGTCGCCGCCGACGATGACCGGGCGCCCGCCCGTCTCGACGACGACCATCTGCATGCCGGGTGTGTGGCCCGGCGCCGGGACGAGTCGGAGCCCGGGCAGCAGCTCGTGTTCGCCGTCGACCGGCACGTAGCGCACGCCGGGCGCCGCGACCCACTCGCGAATGGTGTAGTCGTCCTCGCTGCGCGCGTCGTCGAGCTCCCGACGCTGGACGTAGATCGGCTTGCCGGCGAAGAGGTGGTTGCCGCCGCAGTGGTCGGCGTGCAGGTGTGTGTTGACGACGATGTCGATGCCTGCGAGGTCGAAGTCCTGCGCGCTCAGCGGCCGGAGGCGGGGATCCATGTCGGCCATCGCCGGGTGCAGCTCCGTCATGCCGGTGTCGACCAGGACGCGCGCATCGGGATGGTCGATGACGTGCACGTAGACCGGCATCCGCTCGCCCTCGACGGAAAGGTCGGCGACGAAGACTGGCGTGATGGTGATCGAGGCGGGGGCGTTCATTGTGTACCGTCCCGCCCGCTCATCTGCCCCCCGCCGTCGGCATCCTTGATTACGGCTTCCCGGGTATAGCAGGCCACGAACGCATCGAGGTCGCGAGCGTTGAACGCCTCGACTTGCTTCTCCACGGCATCCAGTCCGGTCATCTCATCACTCCTTGTCCGACTGCCGCTCCGGCCGTATCGCCGTAGAGACTCACAAACCACCAAGAACTCATCGGCGTGGCAAGGTCCAGCCTCACTTCTTCAGGGGACATTCCCGAACGCTGGGGCAGGCGAGCGACTTACTCCCGCTTGGCGGCTGGTCGATGCTCGGACGCTCTAGGAGGATTCGAGATGGAGTCCCTGTCCCACGTCGTAGGCCTCTCGTACCCAGCCGGCGAAGTCTTCGTCGAGCTCATCGAGCGCTTTGACACGGAACTGGTGTACGAAAAGGCGCTTCGTGTAGGGAGAGGCTGACCGGATCCGAGGATCGGTGAGCTGTCGTTGGAGGTCGAGGTATCCGGCTAGCCAGCGCTTCTTGGGCTTGGCGCCAGCGAATCCGCGGCGTGTTCCCTTGAACGAGATCGCAGTCTTCGACACCGCCACCTCGAATTCGCCACACGCCTGGACGAGCTCGACGAAGCGGTCATAGAGTCGAGTGACTGCCGGGTCACAGGAACGGAGATGAGCCGCCACCGTCCACTCTTCGCCGCCGCCCATGTCGGGCAAGTCTAGGAATCGGCCGTGTGGTCGAGAGTCTCTGCGGGCGGGGTGGTCGCCGAGACATTCCGCACACTGCCCACGACAGCGGCGCGTATACGAGACCGTCCGCAAACGACCTTGTCATCTCGGTTCGCCGTCATTCTCCACGATGATCACGAGACCTCACCCATGAGGCGAAGGCCTCGATCGCATCGACGACCGATTCGAAGCGAATGGAATGGAAGAGGTCGAACGTGTGCTGCGCCCCGGGGAGCTCCGCGTACACGACCGGACCCGACGAGCTGTTTCGCAGCTGCTCGACGAAGAACCGCGCATCCTCCACGAGCACGACCGTGTCCTTATCGCCATGCGTCACGAAGAACGGCGGTGCATCCGTTCGGAGGTGCTCAAGGGGGGACGAGGACGGCGGTGCGCTGGAGCCGTGTCGGCCGTAGTAGCCGTAGAGGGAAATGGCGGCCGTGACCGAGGTGTTCGCACGCTCGAAGCCAGGCTGAAACGCCGGGTCGTTCGGCGTGAGGGCGGCCATCGAGGCCAGGTTGCCGCCCGCGGAGCTACCGGCCACGAACAAGAAAGCCGGGTCGGCACCGTACTTATGGCCGTGTTCGCGCACCCAGGCGATCACCCTCTTGACGTCGATCACGTGATCGGGGAACTGCGCGGCCGGGCTGAGGCGGTAGTTCGCGCTGATGCATACCCAGCCCTGGCTCGCGAGCCGATACAGGAGGGGACGGGCTTCGCGGCTCTTCCTACCGCTGCGGAACGCTCCCCCGTGCAAGTAGACGAGCGTCGGACCACGCGAGGGACGCGAGCGATGGCGGTAGATGTCGAGCAGATTCAGCCTGCCCGCGTCGCCGTAGCTGATGTTCGTAATTCGCTCGACATCACGACGGCGGAAGAAGAAGGGCCCGAAGAGGATGCGGGCGAGCGGAAGGCGCCGGCGCAGGCGCGCGGCCAGCCCTGGGTCGAGATCGGTGCGCCACTCCGAACCGAGGCCCTCGCTCAAGGCGTGGTCGACCGCGGGCCCCGCCTGCAACCCCCGCCAGGCGACCATCACGAGCCCTACGGTCGCGAGGGCCGCCAGACCGAGGGCGATCCACCCGACCGGTGAGGCGATGTCCCTTTGGGCGATCGCCAGCGCTGTCGAGGCGAGGAGCCAGTAGAAAGCGACGAACGGCAGCTCGTTGATCAGGAAGCCCAACCAGGAGCTCTTGTTCGACGGGCTAGACTCGCGCGGCATCGGTGGCGCCAGGGCGAAGAACGTGCACGACGCAATGAGCCCCGTCGTAATCAGGTAACCGATCGGCATGAGCCGGACTATCGTGATTCCAGGAGCCGGCGTCGATCTGAAGCGACTACCGGATCCTCGGGAGCACTGACAGCGGCCGGGCCTGGGCCATCGCTGAACCAGAAGCGAGTTTCGGCGCTCCGAATCCTGAAACTTGATGTGTGCAGGCTGGGGATTGCGCGTCTCGCACGCGGGGCGACTGCGTCCCGTCAGCCTCGAAACGGCGGCGCCTCGCCCCAGCCCCAGCGCGGCACTGGAGCGTGCGGGTTGACCTCAGGTTGGTCCTGCAGCGCCTCGCGAAGCACGCCCCGTTGATAGTCATCGAGGGCAGCGACCCGCTCGCGCAAAAGCTAGCAGGGTCTTTCTCGATGGAGCGTACCGGGATCGAACCGGTGACCTCCGGCTTGCAAATTCTGTCCCGCGGTGGTCAACCGTGGTCATCGCCGGTTGATGTGAGTCGGATACGCGACTGAGAGCTATCGCATTCGTCACGAGGCACCGGCGATAGTCACCCTGATCTGACACAAATCTGACACGCAAAGCGCTGAAGCGCGAGGACGCTTCTCGACCCTCGAGCCGCCCAACCCAGGACGAACACATCACCCGTTCACCGGCGGCGGTCTTCGACCACCACCGTGACCCGCCAGCGCAAGGAGTCACTCGTCGCTACTTCGAGACGCCGATCAGGGTGCGGTGACGGCTCTGCTTTCGGGCTGGTGGAAGTGGTACTCAGATTGTCCCGGCGGTGCTCACCACCGGCGGGCCGGAGGCGTGGCCGTCGATGGCAGGTTATGGCGGTCACGATCGCACGCCCCTACGTTCGAGTGCGTCACGGCATGGTTCAGATGCTCGTGGTGCTGTGACGCTCGACTACCGACCGCGGCGCTTGCGCACGAGAACCACGGCGATGGTCGCGAGCGCGAGGGCGAGCGTTGCCACGAAGATGGTCATCTCAATACCTCCTGGACTCGATGCGTCATCACGCGAAGGCCGGCTCTCGCACCGCCGCAGCACGGACGACGAGGACAGGCCGCTTCGACAGACCGAGGAGTCCTCGCGAGACGCTGCCCAGAAGCGCGGACGTGAACGCGCCGTGCCCCCTGGATCCAACGACGATCAGGTCTGCACCGATCGCGTCGGCATGCCGCGTAATCTCGACGACGGCGTCGCCGCGCAGGAGCGCGGTTGTCGAACGCACGCCCTCGCTCTCGGCAACTGCATGCGCGTACTCGAGCACCGCCTCGTCCATGGCGGTTGGCTCGTAGGGCACGTAGCCCATCAGGCCGAAGCCGTTCATAGTCGCCGTGTCCCCGCTCTGCACGACGTGGACGAACACCGCGTCTGCGCCCTCGTCACGCGCAAGCTCGACACCGAGCTCGACCGCTTCTTTCGCGGCCGCCGAACCGTCGGTTGCGATCAGAATTCGCTTCATCGTCATCGTCAAACCTCCTCTGGATCGCTTTCTCACAGCTTTCTCGAGAGCCCACGCACGCGCATCAGCACGGGCTCTGATCGCGCTGAGTACTTCGCCGCAACACTGGGTTTGCGCAAACCAAAGCGGTTCTTTGGCGGGGCATGCGAGGGGGCTGAACAGCAACGTTTAGCTTCGTCGAACGGACGCTCCACTAACGGCAGGAGCAGCAATTCGAGCGGTCGTCACGCCGCCGGTGGATGCCGACGGTCGACATGCCGTTCGAAATCGGCATCCTCAAGGTGCACGTTTAGAAAGGCCGAGGCAGCGAAGCCGCGCCAGCCGAAGTAGCCGAATACCTCGCCTTGCTGCACCTGTAGATCGAGCTCGTCGAGGGCCCGAGTGTCAGCGTAGAGCTTCGTCAGACCGACGGTCTCGATCGCCGGCGTGCTCACATAGACACGTAACCCGTCCCCTGTCTCGTCGCTCCGACCCCGCAGGGTGCAGCGCAACGCCACTTGCCGGGGGGAGTTGGGCTCAGGAGGTCTTGCTAGCCCAGTCCCGCGTGGCGTCTTCTTCCATGCGCTCCAGGCGCTCGTAATAGTCGGGGAACTCCTTCATGTGCGCCAGAGCGATCTTCCCAGTCAGGACAGGGTCGTCGTGCGTCACGTCCGTCTGGGAATCATGCGAGCCGTGCTCGTACTCGACGTCCATGCCGGAGCGGAACTGCTCCAGATCGAAGCGGCTCCAGTCCACGCCGATCTCGTCACCCACCCGCTTGGCTTCGTCGCTCGTCGTTCGTCGAGTCTCGCTCATCGCGTCGCCTCCTCATTGGCAAACCGCGGCCACTCTAACGCTGAGAGTTCCTGCGCAAGAGACATTCCCACGCCAAACCCTCGCCTGCCTCGCGACTTCTCGTTCGGCGTATCGGCCAACGAAGAGCCCAGGTGCGACTTTCCGCTCCTGGTCGGAGAAGAAGGCGCAATTTGCTCAATTCGGGGTGGGCCGCAACTTGACGACATCCGTCTCTGCCCAATAGGTTCCTCCACGCACCGAGCACGGAGCGCGAGTAGGTCGAAGCTCAGCCCGACGGCCGTACGCGGAAGCGGAAGGTCAGCGGGTCGAGTGGACGAAAGCGCTACCGGCTCGGTGAACTTTCTTACGGCCATACGCCGCCCAGGTCAGACGGCGGGTCGCCTGGCCTCCCGCTGGTCAAACGTGCAGCGTCACGCCGTGTCGAGATCGCGGCGTCCGATGAGCACGAGCGCTAGAGCGAGTGCACCGGCCGTAGCAAGCGCGAGGACAAGCTGGTGCGAATAGTCGACGCCGTTCGAAAGCGGCGCCTGGCCGACCCACCAGAAGCTCGAGACGAAGCGAAAAGGATCGAGCCATCCGGCCAGCTCGTGCAGCCCACCCACGAGGTACCCCGCCGCAGCGGCTGCCGCCGGTATGCCGATGGCGAGCGCACGGCTCGGCCGGGCCGCGCCGGTTGCGATCGCGAGCCACCCGTGCAAGAGCGCAAGGAAGAAGACTCCGAGGAGCCCGCCCGCAAGACGGCCCAGCGGCAGCCCGAGGTCGAAGACCTGGCTCGCGAGCGCGAGCGCCACGTAGGCGATCGTGCAGAACACCGTGACTTCGACGGCGACCGCGGCAGCCTTGGCGGCCACTGCACCTCGACGAGATACCGGATAGGCGAGTACCAGCTCGATCCGACCCGACTCTTCCTCTCCGGCGAGCGTCCGCGCTCCGGAGCCGATCGCAAGCACGATCGCGAGCAGCGGCAGCATGAAGCTGAACAGCTCCGTGTCCACGAACCCTGCTCCGCCCGTGATGTCGACAGCGCCTGTTAGTCCGAAGAGCGACTTCAGCGCCTCCGGGTAGTTCTCGAGCAGGTCGCTGAGTTCCGGCGAGCCCTTGATGGACGGGAAGATGGCCGCCAGCAGGAGGACGTAAACGGCGATGCCGCCACACCAGCCAAAGAGCGACCGCCGGTGATCGCTCAGGCCGCGCCGGAAGACCTCAGTCGCGATCGCTGTCCTCCCTATAGAGCTCCAGGAAGATCTCCTCGAGGTCGGCAGGCGCCGATACGAGGTCGACGAGTCGATGCTCCGCGGCCTCCTTGACAACGGCGTCCATCGCTGTGACCGGCGCCGAGAGCCGGAGCACACTTCCCTCGGTCTCGACGACGCGCACTCCGTCGAGACCTGCAAACGGAACCTGGTCAGCCTGCCCCGCGAAGGTGATCGTCACGTGCCGAAGGGAGCGTCCCCGCAGCCGTTCGACCGAGTCGATATCGATGAGCTTCCCGCGCCGGATGATCGCGACACGATCCGAGACGTGCTGCACCTCGTCGAGTGAGTGTGACGACAGGAACACCGAGGCGCCGGTCGCCACCGTCTCGTGCAGCAGCTTCTGGAACTCCACCTGAAGGATCGGATCGAGCCCGCTCGTCGGCTCGTCGAGTACCAGCACTGGCGGACGATGCATGAATGCCTGCACGATTCCGAGCTTCTGCCGATTGCCTCTCGACAGTTCCCGGATCGGCCGATCCAGCACGACCGCGAACCGTTCGACCAACGCGTTACGCCAGGCTGCGTCGACCGGCCCGCGAAGCCGAGCGAGCGAGTCGAGCTGCTCCTGGCCCGTCAGTCGGTCGAAGAGGCGCAGATCTCCCGGCACATACCCGACGTGACGCCTCGCCTCGACGCTCGCGGTGCGGCAGTCGTGGCCGAGGATCCATGCCCTGCCGCCGGTCGGGCGGATGAGGTCGAGCAGAAGCCTGATCGTGGTGCTCTTGCCGGCGCCGTTCGGGCCGAGAAACGCGAAGATCTCGCCCCGCTCGACCCGCAGGTCGAGCCCGGCCAGAGCGCGGACTCCACCGCGGTATGTTTTCGCGAGCGCCGCGGTCTCGATTGCTGGTGCGGACGCCACTAGTCGACGGCGCGCGGCGGGATGTGGTCTGCTTCAACAGAGGCCATCGTCACGCCGACCGATCCATGTGGACGAGTCTCTCGGATAGTCGCGTCCTGCCGGCGGCGCAGAGCTTGAACACCTCGCGGAGGATGGACGTTGAGCGGCTGATCTTCACTGGCGATCCAGCGTCTCGGCGCGCTTCTTGATCCCGCGCAGCATCTTCCGTTCCATGATGAGCGAGGCGGGCTCCATGAGAGCCATACCAAGACGAGCAGCAACGGTCGGTAGGTGAAAGCGGTTACGACTGATCAGCCGCGACGAGCCGTTGTCCGATTTGATGATGAATGTCCAGACCCAGTTGCCGTCCTCGGACCGCCACGCGAGAACGTGCTCTGGCTCGACGAGTTCTACGTGCATCAGATTGGATCCGTAGCCGATCGTGTCGCCGATCTGCGGATGCTGGAACTCGGGCAACACGAGGTCCACGCTGTGCATGTTCAGGCCCAGGAGGTTCTCGATCCAGTCGTACGTGTACGCGCCGCCGCGCGGCGCGGGTCCCATCTGCGCTATCCACGGCCAGATCGCACTGGGGGGTGCGTCAATCTCGATTGCGCGCGTCGCGACACCATCAGCTGCTTCGAGCAGTTCGTCGCCGGGATGCGTTTCTGTCGCCTCGTCGTGCGTCGCTCCCCAGGTGAGGACGCGGTCACGGAGCAGCACTCGGTAGACCACACCGAGTCCCACCAGAGTGCCGAGAGCCATCCGCAGTCTCATGCGCTCAGTCTGACTGCGGTGTGAGTTTCTCGCGAAATGGAGGTGCACTCTGACCGACGAAATGGCCCCGCCAGGGCAGCCTCCGCCATAGTTGCTTATCCTCGAGCCAGAGCCAGACAGATGACTTCTAACGTGACGGCCCGCTGGGCTCGTGTCCCTCGGCGAAGGAGGAAGACGATGAGCGAAGGAAGAGGGTTGCGGATCGGCGGTTACATCTCAGGAGGCGTCCTTATCTTCTTCGGCATCGCCGTCGTTGTTCTCGGCATCTGGGGATTTGCGTTTACCCGTGACCACATCGAGCGTGAAGGGATCACGTTCGGGTCGATCGAAGACCCGGCGGTCGCCGAGCACGCCGAGCAGTGGGCCGGGGAGCCGGTCGATACGGGCCGGAAGGCGCTCGCACAGGCAGAGATCATGCGCGAGCACACGCTCTCGGGCACGGGAGGGCTGACCTACGCCGAGATGGGCCGCTACCAGTCCGCCGAGGATCCGAGTGATCCGGCCGGAACGAACGACGAGGCCGCGGCGGCGAAGGACGAGAGCGGCGAGCCGATCTCGAACGGCGCCCGCAACATCTGGGTCACGGAGACCGCGCTCGCGACGGCGCTCGATATGGGATTCATGTCCGAGATGCTCGCGATCTTCAGCATCGTGGTCGGGGTCGCATTGCTCTTGACCGGGATCGGCCTGGTGATTCTGGCGAAGGCTGTTTTCGGACGATCGAGACCAGCGACGGCGGCCTAGCCTTCGGTCCACTCTTGCGGCTCGGCCTCGACTTGCTCGCGGACGAGGAGCTCGTGGCAGCCGCTCGCGGACGGACGTGGCGATCGAGCGTCTCGTCTGGCAGGTGTACGCAGACGTCCTACAGGTCCGCGCCCCATATCGAAGGGACCCACGAAGTCGTAACGCTTGACGAGGAAAGGGCCGAGGGTATCGTCGAATACACGGCGGGCAAGCGTCGACGCCGACGACTGGCAATTGGCCGCGTTGCACCCCTTGGTGAGTTCGCCTCGGAAGGTACGCGTAGACCAGCTTTCGCGCGAGCCGAGGCTGGAGCCGATTCGTCTATGAGCGCGAACGACCGAGACGGCTAGCCGAGGGCCCATTCCTCCAGGACCTCTTCGCTGATCCGCTCGGCCGCGTTCTGCAACTCAAGCGCCAGCTCGCGTGCCTGCTCGGCGCGGAGAGAGATGTTGCCCCAAGTCCGGGGGTCGTCGGGATAAAGGTCGTGGCTCTCGACCGTGGAGGCGTCGTGGATGAACACCTGCACCAAGTCGCCGCGCACCCGCACGTCCCACTCGCGCCAGCTGGTGCCGACCACAGGCGAAGGTGTCTCTAGCAACGCTGTCATGTCGCTCACCTCCTATTGATGCCGTGATTATCCGCCGTCGTCGTCGACGCAGTAACGGGGAAAACCCTGATCCGCCCGGAGCCCACGGACGGTCGCCCTACATGTCGGTCGTCCGATTCTGCAGCTCGGGTTCGGCGTCTTCCAGATCCCGCCCGGGAGAGACACGCAGCGCGCTGTCGAGGCGGCACTCGGCGTCGGATACCGGCACGTGGACACGGCGGCCGTGTATCGCAACGAGGCGGACGTCGGTGCGGCGATCCGGGCCAGCGGGCTCGACCGCAATTCGATCTGGGTCACCACGAAGCTCGCGAACGCCGATCAGGGGGCGGCCACGACGCGTCGAGCGCTCGAGGCATCGCTGGAGCGGCTCGGCATGGATGCCGTCGACCTCTATCTCCTCCACTGGCCGCATGAGCTGACGACTCGAGAGTTGGCGGGTGCTTGGAGCAGCTCCACGCCGAGGGTCTCGCTCGCTCGATCGGTGTCTCGAACTTCCTCGTGCGCCACCTCGACGAGCTCATCGCGGTGGCTTCCATGCCTCCCGCCGTGAACCAGATCGAATTGAGTCCCTTCCTTTACCGCTCGCGGGAGGACACGGTTCGCCGCTGCGACGGGGAGGGGATCGCCCTCGAGGCCTACAGCCCACTTACGAAGGGCCGCAGGCTCGACGACTCCACCGTCGCGTCGATCGCGGCCGAGGTGGGGCGAACATCTGCGCAGGTACTCATTCGCTGGTCGCTGGAGAAGGGCTTCATCGTTCTTCCGCGCTCGTCGAACGCGGATCGCATCGCCGAGAACGCCGCCAGGGTCTTCGACTTCGCGCTGAATGACGCGCAGATGGCGGATCTGGACGCTCTCGACGAGGGCCTCACGACCGGCTGGGACCCCGCGAGGGCGTAGCTCCGCATCTCCTCGAGGAACCGTTCTGCGGAGCGTCGCTTCACGGACTGGCGTAGCGATCGGGTAACCCGACCACTCGGGTAACGCCCTGCAACTCGCCCTGGGCCGACATGACCGCATCCAGAGTCGACTCGTCGCTCGGCGCCGGGGATCGATACGACGATGCCGCGTTCGAGGTCGTGCAGGCTCGCCGTTACGACATCGGCGGGATCCATACGCGGAACGGCGCTGAGGTCGATGCCCTGGCGCGAGTGAAACTCGGTGCGAACGACGCCGGGGCAGACGACTTGAACCCGGACGCCGGTATCGCGAAGCTCGCTCGCGAGCACCTGCGTGAACGTCACCAGGAACGACTTGCTCGCGGCGTAGACGGCACGACGGGGAAGCTGGGGTCCCTGCCAGCCGCCGCTGAAGGCGAGTAGAGAGGCGACATTGACGATCGCACCCGTCCCTCGTCCGATCATCCCTGGCACGACCGATCGAGTCAGGAGGACCGGTGTGAGCACGTTTAGTCGTACCAGCGTCTGGGCGGTCTCCATCGGGAGTTCCGCGAAGGGCATGTAGTGAGCGAGTGCGGCGTTGTTGACGAGGAGGTCAAGCTCCATCTCTGCCACCTCGGCGAGCAGTGGCGCAACCTGCGTTTCGTCTGCGAGGTCTGCGGCAATCACCCGCACGTTGACCTCGTGCTCGTCGAGCCGACGCGCAAGGTCATCGAGCCGGTCGCGACGTCGCGCGACGAGAGCGAGGTTCCATCCGTCTCGCGCTAGTCGCTGCGCATAGGCCTCTCCGATGCCGGACGAGGCTCCTGTGATGAGCGCCAGCGAAGCCACTCAGACCCTCACCGGAATCGTCACGTCGCCCACGGCCCGACGCCGCCGACGCGCTCCACGCCAATGCGGATGACCTGTCCGGGCGGGGGATTGTCCATGGGCGGGAACGTTGACGTCGGGGCCGAGGTAGACGTAGGCGAGCTCGTTGTAAGAGATCGGCAGCACCACCCTCGACCAGCCGCGCACGGCCGTGTACGACCAAGTACTGCATCAAGCCAGGCGGCTGGATCTCGGTGCCCTCGATTGAGAGGGCGACTCGCGGATCACGGGCGATGTTCTGCAGCTTGCGCTGGGCGGGGTTCAAGTGCCCAGAGACGATCTCGTCGTCGTCCAGCCCAACCCAGATGCAACTGACCTGTGGCGAGCCGTCGGGGCTGAGCGTGACCAGGTGTCCGAGCGCGCTCGACTCGACCAGCTTCCGTGCTTCGTCAGGAAGCCTCAGAGTCGCCACAGCGCCAGCGTAGCCCGAACCCAACAAGGGCACATCGACGCTCGACCGGTGCCCTCGGCGACCGGTCGGCGTCTCCGCACACTCGTGTTACCGCGCGCCTGTCGGTGTCTGATGGGTAGCGGAGAACAACCCCGCCACGAACCAGACCAGTGCCGCCACGGCAGCGATGATCATCGTCAAGAAGATGGCGCCCGCGAGGAGAACCAAGAAGATCTCTAGCGCCGACGAAATCAGGAAGACCGGAGTCACCGTGTGCCTCCTTCCCTTGTGTATTCCCGCAGGATCGCGCGACGGCGCCGGTCGCGTATCAGGGGAACCACGTATCTCGGCTAGCGAAAGGACGCGACCTCCGACCCGAGGACGGGCTCGAGCTCGCTTGTTCAGTCAGGCTGAGCGGGTTGCGGCGGCCTATCCGGTACGGCCGCATCATCTCGTTGTCCGCGCGCCATATCGAAGGGACCCACGAAGTAGTGACGCCTGACGATGAAAGGGCTGAGGATCGGGTTTGGCATCGTCCTCCGTCCTGACGCTGGGCGCACACGCTTGCGATCGCATCGGGGAACTACGAGAGGCTTGTAGGGGTTCTCGCGGATGGCAGCCGCGTCTGCTAGGCGCGAACCTCTGTGGCAGGAAGGAGGTGTGAGATGTCGACCATTTCGCACCCGCCGACTGGGGCAGTTCACGAGCCCGGCTGGTCTGCGATGTTCCTGGTCAGGGAGGTTTGGGCCTCGCTCGCGATCTTCGCGATGTGGATTGCCGTCGCGGTGAGCGCAGTGTGGGGACCCGACTTCGTCTCCTCGAACGGGTCAGGAACTAACAGCACGACCATCCCCTCGGGGATCGCCGTGGCGATGTTCGCATGCATCGGCACGTGGGCAGTCGCGAAGTACGCCTTCGGTCGAGCGCGAGAAGAGAAGTGAGCCACCACGAAAGGGAAGGAGGTGTGACATGACAACGCTCTCGCCCATCTTCAAGGCACCGCGGTCAGAACTGGCGGAGGGCGCCGAGACGTGGGAGTACCTGGTCGTTCCTCTTCAAGAGGTCAAGGGGCTGAAGAAAGCCGACGAACCATGGGTCCCCGACCAACTCAACGAGCTCGGCAAGCACGGCTGGGAAGCAGTCGGTCTGTCGCTCAAGTACGGCGACTTCATTGCCTGGCCGGTTGTGCTGCTCAAGCGTCCCCTGGACTGAGGTGGACGGATCGCGCGGGGGCGCTCCGATCACACGAGCGCCCCCCGCAGGTCGCCCCTCACACGCGTTGCAGCCTGCGCTTGACGTAACCGGGTGCAGCGAGCCTGCTCCAGGCGGGCGCGGCAACGAAAGGGGAGGCCCGCGCCGGAGGTCATCCTCAGTTCAGCGCGGTGATTGCCGGGTCAGCCGGACGTCCCTCCACCGTTACGGGATTCGGAGCGCGTTACAGTCGGCGCTCATGCGCCCTGTTCTCGCGGCCCGCGCTGCCGCCGTGGTGATGGCGGGCGTCGCGGCATTTCAGGTGGCACTCGTCGTTGGTGCACCGTGGGGCGCGTATACGCAAGGAGGCGAGACGGATGGCGCGCTCGACTCATCTGGACGCGTGGTCGCGGCGGTCTCGTGCGCGATCCTGCTCGTCATGGCCGCTGCCATCTTGGCGCGAGTGCGCGAGGGTCCGCTCAAGAACGCTCCAGGAGGACTCGTGACCGCCCTCGCCTGGTTTACGACGATTTACGCCGCGCTCACGGTTGTCCTCAACCTGGCCACCCAAAGCTCGTCGGAGCGGGCCGTGTTCACGCCGATCGCGATCGTCCTTTTCGTGCTTGTTGTGGCCACCATGGTCGGCTCTCGACGGTCCCGCTAGGCCTCCTCGGTCGAGTGGAGCGGACGCCAGGAAACGACCGCTCAAGAAGCTGCGGTGGTACTGGTCTCGCCCCGACTACCTCTGGCAACAGTACGCTCGCACACGAAGACGTTGCCTCGCTTGAACTCGCCGCATCGAGAGCCGACACTTCGTGCTCGGGGCGAAGACGAGCTGCTCTATTTGGGCTGACCGGGCTGCTCGGGCCCGATCCGGTACGGCCGCATCATCTCGTTGTCCTCGTGCTCGACGATGTGGCAGTGCCAGACGAACTGACCGGGTGAGCTGAACTGTGCCTTCACGCGCGTAACCTCACCCGGATACGCGATCACGGTGTCCTTGAAGCCCGTCTCCCACGGCTCACGAGGCCTGATGTTGCCGTCGAGCTGGATGGGCGTCTCGACTTCGCCGTCGCTCGTCGAGGACGAGGCCCTCGCGATTCATGACCTCGAAGACGACCTCGTGAATGTGCATCGGGTGGGCGTCGGCGGTCGTGTTGTAGAGCTCCCAGACCTCGGTGTCGCCAACCTCCGGGTTCTCGGTGACCGGATCGGCCCACATCTTGTGCTCGGCGTTTCCGTCCGAGTCCACGGTGCCCAACATCGCCGCCGCAGGACCGTCCCAGTACATGGACATCTCCTCCACGAGCGCGAGGGCGCGCGTCCTCTCAGGCGCCGGGAGCGGTGTTATCGCGGGGAGGACGAGGAACTGCGGCGGCGTGGTCGGATCGGAAGCGACCGCCGGAACCACGCGGAACTGCATGACCTGGCCGGTTGAGTCCGGATCGGCCATGTCGAAATCGTCATCGGGCTCGCCGCCGCCGAACGGCTCGTCCGGCCCGACGTTGTGGAGAACGTGGTTGCCCACGGGGGCGTTCGTGAAGTCGACGATCACGTCGGCGCGCTCGGCGAGGCCCATCAGCAGGCGGTTGCCGTCGTCGCAGTGAGATTGACCGGCGCGGCCAAGAAACCGCCTTCGTTGCCGATCTGCCAGACCTCGACTCCGGGGATGGCGTTGAAGTCGAGGATGAGGAAGCGCGACTGGCAGCCGTTCAGGAAGCGGAAGCGGTACCGGCGCTGCTCGACGTCAGGAACGGCCACGTGTTGCCGTTGACCATGATCATGTTCCCGAAGAACTCGGGATTCCAGATCGGCGACAGGTCGGTGTCCGGGATGAAGCCCGGATCGTCTGCGGTGGCGCCGTCGAAGAACTCTCGTGAGTCGGGATAGAAGAGCGACCCGTCCCTATTGAAGGCGCGATCCTGGATCGCGATCGGAATCTCGTAGTACGTCTTGTTGGGCGGGTCGTCGGCGGCAGGTGCGGGGCCTGGCAGCACAGCCTTCGACGTGGATCGCGAGTCCAGCACGGCGTCGTCGCCAGCCGGCCCGCCGCGGACGATGTAGAAGCCCGCCGGGCCTGCGTAGACGTTGAGGCGCGTCATGCCGAGCGCGTGGTCGTGGTACCAGATCGTCGAGGCCCGGTTCTCGTTCGGGTACTGGAAGACGGCGGAGCCGGGCGGCCAGCCGACGCCATAGGACCCGGCTGCCTTGGCCGCGAAGAAGCGGAACCAGGTGCCGTTCCTGGCGTAGCCCGGGGGCATGTTCCTGGCCGCAGGCAGGTACCACGCCTCCGCGTAGCCGTCGCTGTCGTCGGCCACGCCCACTGCGCCGTGCACGTGCGTGACGATCGGCACCGGACCCGTGTACGGCCCGGGCGTCTCGGTGAAGGTCGGGCGGGTGTCGCGGCCCCTGAGCCGCCCGGCGGGTTGGCCCAGTGCAGCGTCTGGTCGACCGGAAGCAGATGTGACAGGTAGTCCCCGTCCGCATCCTTGAGGTCGTTGATCCATTTCACTCGCACGGGCCGATCTGCGTGTGCTTCGATAGTGAGCGACGGCGCGTTGTGCAGGAGCAAGCCGCTCGGGCTCGCCGACTTCACGGCCCCGTATCCCCAGACGGTCGTCGCGGGTAGCGGTGCGGGCAGAATCTGCTGCGCGAACTGCTTCATGGAGATCTCGTAGCAGTCGATCGTCTGACCGCGCCGAACGATCGTGTCTGCCTTCGGCATCACCGGCGGAATGAGCAGCGATGTCTGGTACTTCGCGACTGACAGCGGATCGAGGGACTCGCCCGGAATCGCGCCGAGCGCGACGGGCGAGCTCAGGCCCGGGAGCCGCCCGAACAGGTAGAAGCCTGCGCTTGCTCCTCCAACCCACGCGACGAAGGTCCGCCGCGAAAGCCGTTGCGCATTCGCCATCGCTTGCCCCTCCCCAAAGCTGGGCCCCCTTAGCCCAGCGACTGACTGAGCTTACAAGCGGCTCGCCGTGCTAACAAGCCGTCGGATTGGCCGCCCTTCCAAGACTCGGGCCCAATCCCTCGCTCATGCAACGGTCCTTCGGCTTGATGGCGGGCGACCGTTCGCGCACGACAACGGTAGGGTCGCGGAACCCCGAAATAGTGGTTGGGCTGTGGCTCTTTCGGCGCGGGGACGACCTCACGCGAACCGATTCCGAGGCCTGACTGAGGGGAGTAGTTAAGTCAAGAGGGCAGAACGATCTCAAGCGAAAGGACGCTTGAAGAGGCGAGGCTGCCCTGCTCAACGCGGCGACGACCTCACGGCCCTTTCCGTAGAAGCGGGAACTGGGAGTGCGGGGGATTCCCGACGCGGGTTGCACCGGCCTCGGGGATGGTTGCTGTAGCTAAATCTTGGAGGCGTTATGTCCTCTTATGCGCATCCTCTGCAACGTGCCATGCCGCAGGCTGTTCGGCATCCGGGATCGGCTGGATCTTCGGCCACCTGATTGACGGCACGCAGGCCGAGTACGTGCGTGTGCCGCTTGCCGACGGCTCGCTACACAAGCTGCCCGAGGGCGTAAGCGACGAGGCGGCGGTGATGCTCTCCGACATCCTGTCGACCGGCTTCGAGATCGGTGTTCGCAACGGCCGTACGAAGCCCGGCGACGTCGTTGCCGTCATCGGCGCAGGCCCGGTCGGGCTGAGCGCGATCATGACCGCGGGTCTCTACGGGCCGTCCCGCGTGATCGCGATCGACCGCGACCAGAACCGGCTCGAACAGGCCAAGACGTTCGGCGCGACCGACGCCGTGAACAGCGGCGAGTCGAGCTGGAAGGAGGACGTCGTCGCGATGACCGACGGTCTAGGCGTGGACGTCGCGATCGAAGCGGTAGGGATTCCGCGGACATTCGAGATGTGCACCGAGATCATCCGCCCAGGTGGGACCGTGGCGAACGTCGGCGTGCACGGCGCCTCGGTGGAGCTGCGCCTGCAGGACGTCTGGATCATGGACGCCGCGATCACGACCGGCTTGGTCAGCGCCATTACGACGTCGATGTTGCTGAAGCTCGTGGCCCAGGGGAGGATGGCACCGGAGAAATTCGTCAGCCACCGCTTCAAGCTGGACTCGATCATCGACGCATACGACACGTTCGGGCGCGCAGCCGAGACGAAGGCCCTGAAGGTCGCGATCGCAGCCTGATCCCGACGAGGGTGTCCGAGGCGGCCGTCACGCGGATCGCCCTCCCGCGCCCACTTGTGCGAGTGGTTTCTACCGCAGCGCTTATGAGGAGTCAGCTTCCGTGCGGAAGATGCAAGGGCATCAGTGAGCGTGCGGACCGGCTCGCCACTGTCAACTGAACTCGTGACGTCGGTCTACCTCGATCCGCGAGCTGCGAGTCGTCCGTGGCGGAACCCGCATCCAGACCCCGTCCCTCCGTCCCGCTTCAGGAGGTGGGGTACCCTCGACACCTCTCCTCTACTACGCGTGCGCGCGCGTGCGCGCGAGGAGGCGCGCGGACTCTCGTGGGAGCAGGGGAGGAGGCGCCCAGGAGGGGGTGTGGGGGGTGTGCGTAGTTACCACCATGACCTCAGCGGGCCCGCGGATGCGGCTCGCAGGGTCTGCGGAGACGCTTGGGCCGATGTCGTTCGCAACACCCAACCGGCGAGGGTTCCTCCGTGAGGCGGCGCTCGTCGCGGCCGCGATGCTCGCCTACTTCCTCGTCCGCAACCTCACGGTGGGAAGCGCGGAAGAAGCGTTCGCCAACGCGGAGCGGATCGTCGATGTCGAGCAGTGGGCGCATATCGGCTGGGAGGAAGACGTGCAGGCTTCGATCGCGGGGAGTGACTTCCCGGTCATGCTCGCGAACTGGATCTACATCTGGGGCCACTGGCCGGTGATCATCGGCACTGCGATCGCTCTCCACCGCTACCGACCGGAGCGCTACCACCTCCTCCGCAACGCACTCTTCGTCTCCGGCGCGATCGGATTTCTCTTCTTCGCGCTCTTTCCGGTGGCGCCGCCGAGGCTGCTCGATCTCGGTCTGGTGGATACGGTTACAGAGCAGTCGCAGGCGTACCGTGCGCTGCAGCCGCCGGGGCTGACGAACCAGTACGCGGCCGTCCCGAGTCTCCACGTCGGCTGGAACGCTCTCGTCGGCATCGTCCTGCTCACGACGACCACACACCTCGCGGTGCGCGTCTTCGCCGTCGCATCTCCGCTCGCGATGGGGTTCGCGGTGATAGCCACGGCGAACCACTTCGTCGTCGACGTGGCGGCGGGACTCCTCGTTGTGCTCGTGGGACTCGCGGCCGCGTATGCGATCGAGCGGAGAGGTCCCGTAACTACACTCCGTCCAAGTGGGTCGGCAGCTCGCGTCGAAGCTCTCCGCCGGCGGGCAGCACCCGTTCCTCGTCGCACACCGCGCAGGCAACCGCCTCGCCGACCTGTGGGCAGCTGAGCACCTCCGGCGGCGCTCGCGGAAGCCGACGTCCGGCTCTACCGCGGAAGGCTCGAGGTCCGTCACCTGAAGACGGCAGGCCCGCTGCCCGTCCTGTGGGATCGCTGGCAGGTCGTGGCGCCGTGGCGGCCGCGACTGCAGCTGCACGAGCTGCTCGCTGCGACCTCCGACCAGACAGAGCTCATGCTCGACCTCAAAGGACGAAACGAGCGACTCGCGACTCTCGTCCTAAAGGCTATCGAGCCGCACTTCGGTCGCCGTCGATTCACGATTTGTGCCCGCCGCTGGAGCATGCTCGACGCGTTCGCGGGCCACCCGGTCCGCCGCGTGCACTCGGTCGGAGACGCCCGGCAGTTTCGCCGCCTTCTGCGTCGTTACGCGGGCCACAGGATTGACGGCGTCTCGATACACGAGCGTCTGCTCGACGCAGAGAGCGTCTCGTCGCTGCATGCGATCGCTGATGTCGTGATGACCTGGCCCGTGAATCAGCCGGAGCGTGCGCGGGAGCTCGTCCGACTCGGCGTCCACGGGCTGATCACGGACGATCCGGCCGGGATCTCGCGCGCCGGAGTACTCGGAGCGACGACCTGACCCTGGTCGCGAGTATCGGCGACGATCTCGGTCGCGGCTGCTGAGCGGATTCCCGCGCTCGACGGCCGCTTTCTCGCACTCGCGCTCGCCCTGCAGCTCGCAACGCTCGCGTTTCGGGCGCTCGCGTGGCGCAACGTGCTAGCCGCGGCCTACCCGCGACAGGCGGTGCCACTCTTCTCGGTCGGCTGCGCGTACGCGGCGGGCGTGGCAGCGAACGCGTTTCTTCCCGCCAGGGGTGGAGAGGGAGTGAAGATCGCGCTCGCGCGCTCTCAGATCCCCGCATCGAGCGTCGCGACAATCGCCGCCGCGCTCTCGGTGGTGATGCTGCTGGACGCGATTCTCGGAGCATGCGTGATCGTCGCGCTCTGGGCGGCGGGCGTCCTACCAGCGCTTCCAGCACTTCCGGCCGTGGGCGGCCCTCCCGATCGTCGTCGCGGTAGCGGTAGCCCTCACAATCTCAGCCGGGCTCACGGTTCGCCGGTTCGGCAGTGCGATTCGACGGTTGCTCTCTTCCGCGACGAGAGGCCTCGCAGTCCTGCGCAGCCCCTGGCTCTACCTCCGCACCGTGCTTCCCTTCCAGCTCGCCGCGTGGGCCTGCCGGATCGGCGTCGTGTACTTCGTCATGATGGCCTTTCGCATCGAGGCGGGCGTCGCGACGGCGGTTCTCGTCGTGGTGTTGAACGGGGCTGCAACGGCTGTGCCGGTTCCCGGTGGGGCGGGATCTCAGCAGGTACTGGCAACGTACGCGCTCCAGGGCGTCGTCTCGGTGGCCGCAGCAGTGTCATTCTCCCTCAGCATGCAGGTGGGCGTGACGGCCGTGAACACGGCAGTCGGACTTGCGGCGGTGATGCTCCTCTTCCGGACTCTCCGGCCGGTTGCTGCTTTGCGCGCGGCGCGCTGAGCGCGCCCTCGAGGGAGTTGCCCACCTGGGAGTGATGGCTCAGGAGGATCGGTCGAGTATGTCGGTGTAGAGGGAGTCGAAGCGTTCTGCCAGCGCCCGCCAGGAATGGCTGGCCCGGATCTGCTGTCTCGCGTGGTCAGCCCGCTCCTTTCTGGCGCCGGCGTCGTTGACGGCTTCGACGAGCGCGTCGGCTAGGGCGTCGACGTCGTCGGGTTTCACGAGCCAGCCGTTCGGCTTCCCGGCGACCGTGTTGACGAAGGAGAGGGGGCCGCCGGTGCAGGTCGTGATCACCGGCAGACCGCATGACATCGCCTCGAGGAATACCAGTCCGAACGGCTCGTCGACGGACGGGCTGACGAACAGATCCGCGCACGACAGCCCCAGCGGAAGTTCGTCGTGGCCTCGCCACCCGCTGAAGAAGACACCATCCACAGCCAGTTTCTTCGCGACCGTGTGCGGGTGCTCGCCCTCCCACTCTCCGGGCGAGCCTCCCCAGATCAGGAGCGGCGCCGGGGTCTTGAAGCGTGGGCGTGCCCGGGCGTACGCTCGTATGAGGAGCGGGACGCGCTTGAAGTCGACGAAGCGGCCGACGTACAGGAGAAGGGGAAGCGGCTCGCCCCCTGGCCCCATGAACATATCCATCGCCTCCAGCGGGTAGCGGATGCTCCCTGGGCGCCCCGTTTCGTCCCAGCCCTGGGGGTCCTCGACCAGCCAGTGGCGCAGGAGGTCGAGACGCTGCTCGCTCGTGAGAGCTGAGCGACTGAAGAGAGCCGTGTCGACGCCGTTTGACATCACCTCGATCGTGTGGTCTGGGACGCCGAGAAGGCGAACTGCCTCGGACGCCTGGAAGGGGGAGAGGCAGATGATGCGCTGGCTTCGGCGGGCCGACGCTTCGAGCCGGGCGGCCCAGTCTTTCCCATAGCGGTATCGGCTCAGGTTGGTCTGTTGCAGCAGTTCGCGTTCCCGTTCCGGCAATCGTCCGTCGTCGCCTGACGCGACGGCGGCCGGAAGCCCCGCGAGGCTCGTGCCCAGCGCGACAGCCGCAGCGTCGAGGCGTGCGATGCGATCGAGCATCCTCAGTTCGGTGCCGTGCAGATGAGTGACGAGGCTGCGTTGGGGCCATAGCCGGGCGGCTGCCTCATGCATCGGCGTCAGGTGATGGAGTTGGATCAGGTCGGAGCTCCCGAAGCCTGCGTGCTCGAGCACGCCCTCCCACACCGACACCTGACTCTCCGCCTGCTCCGGGCCTAGGGAAGCAAACACAGGGTCGGGGGCGCCCTCCCGATCCTCGAAGGAGCCGTGGAACGGAACCGGCCCCGCCAGCTGATCCTCACCGCGCCCGAAGCGCTCGAGCGCGGGCGTGTAGTCCGCCACCTTGACATCCAGCCCCTCAAAGAAGGTGGCAGCGTGCGTCTGCTCCCCAGGCGACCCGAGCGAACCCGCGGCGAGCGCCACGTCCCAGCCGGACTCCACGAGAGCACGGGAGAGATAGCGGACAACCTGCGCCGAACCACCGCGCGGATAGAACATCAAGCCCATGCCCAGCCGCCTGCGTCGCCCAGTCAGACCCAACCCCCTGCTAGATGGACGATTCCGGATTCGATCTCAGGCCGCGAAACTGTCCACATTCGGAGGCTACCCTCGGCATTTGCACGGGCTACCGCGCCCCTCGGGCGGTCAACTCGATCCCGTAACGGCGTCACACCGGCGTGGGCCAGCGTGCGGGAACGTCCTTGACTGACCTTATCGCCGTTTGCGGCGGCTTTGGCGACTCAACATGGGGGCCGAAGCGACGATCAGCGAAAAACACGTCGACCAGGCCGAACTAGTGGTACTCGTGAACCACTGCATGACCCATCCCGCGTCTGATCATCGCGCGGTTGACCGCGAACGCGAACGGCCACGCAATCACGAAGCCGCCCAGCAGTGGAAGCCAGAAGCGCGCGTCTCCGAGTCCAGCCTCCATCGCACCAGGCACGAGGAGCATCGTCGCGTTGTCGATCAACTCCATGATCGCGATCGAGATCGTGTCCGCAGCTAGAGCGATCGGGACAATCGCCGCCACAGCAAGACCAGCGCGATAGAGCGGGATCGAGGTCAGCAGGTATCCGAAAAAGAACGCGAGAGCGACTGCGAGGGCGATCGACGCGATGTCTCCCCAGCCGAGCGCAGTGGCGATCGTCATTCCTAGGACTCACCCATGATGCAGCCGGTCAGGCAGTGGTTCGTGGCGCTTGCGGCAAGCCGGCTGAGCGATTGCTCAGGGTGGTGTGCGGTACCCGCGTGCTCAGCCAATTCGACATGTAGTCGGAGATGCTCGAAATCTTAACGACGTGGCCGGTGTGCGGCCGCCCTGGCTCTCGTAGCTGGCGGTGCGGACTACCGCCCGGATCACTGCGAGATGCCACGAGACCGGGGAGATCGGGAGCCGCACGACCCGGGGCATCATGCCTCGACGTCGAATCCGAACATCATTCCGCTCTCGTGGTGCTCGGCGATGTGACAGTGCGCCATCCACCGCCCAGGGTTCGTGACATCCAAGAGGATGTCGACCGTTTCCCCCGTGCGTACAAGAGCGGTGTCCTTCCAGACGAGGTTCGGCTCCTCGACGCCGTCGCGTGCCAGCACGAGGAAGCGCCCCGCGCCGTGAACGTGAAACGGGTGCGGCATCGGATGATCGGAGTCCATCTCGTTGACGAGGCGAATCTTGACCTGGTCTCCCACCCGGAACTTCCAGTCGATGGCGGCGTTTGCGAGGCCAGTGTCGCGATCGACGAGCTTCCAGCGCATGTTGGCCGGCGTCGTGAGTCGGTTCACCTCGACCATATCGTCCTCCCACTCGATGCCCTGAGCGTGCTCGTGCCCGTGATCAGCGTGACCATGCCCCTCGTCCTCCGCATGTGCCGGGTGCTGGTCGTGGTGCTCGCCGGGTGCCGCGTGCATGTCGTGGCCAGCGTGCTGCGATGTGTCGACGAGATGCGCTGGAACGAGTTTCATGCCGCACTCCGGGCAGCGATCGGGTGAGTCGCTCGTCACATCCGGGTGCATCGGGCACACGTAGGTCGTCTCCGGTGCCTCCATCGGCAGGAGCTTCATCCCGCATTGCGGGCAGCGCCCCGGCTCCTCGCTGACGACGTCCGGATGCATCGGACACGAGTAGACCGCGCCCTCAGTGGCCTCGAAGTCCATCTCGGCGACGAAGGCGAGCGTCTTGTCCGGGGCTGCATGGAGCAGTGGGGCGACTCGTTCGCGCTCGGCGGCCATGTCGTCGTTGGTTCGCAGAGCGACGAACCCTTCGGCGAGCGCGGGCTCGGCCGGGTCATCCGCCACTGCGATCGAGGCGAGCCGGTAGGAGCGGGCAGGCGTACGGTGCTCGAGCACGTACTCGCCCGGCTGCTCGAAGAGGACGTCGACGACGAACCGCTCGGACGGCGACAGCAGGACTTCCTCGACGAAGCTCTCGTGCTCGTAGTGCCCGCTGTCTCCGCCGACGAGCTTCATGCGAGCTCCCTGCAGCGCCACGTTGAACACGCGCGTGTTGGCGGTGTTGGTGAAGTAGAAGCGCACGACCTCACCACGCTTCGCGGTGAGTTCGAGCTCCGGCTCGCCGGAGACGAGCATGACGTTCCCGAAGCGGCCCATCGCGACGTGTGTCGTCTCCGAGGCGCTGAAGCCGGCGATCTTCCCGTCTTCGATGAGGACGTCATCGAGTGTCAGGAACAGCTCGCGGTTGACGGGCGGCCAGTACTCAGGATCGGCCGGAACGACATGGATGTTGCCGTACAGGCCCATCTCCTGGCCGTAGTCCTCGCGGATGTGGGGGTGGTACCAGTACACACCGGGATCGGGGACGTGCACCTGGTACGTGAAGGTGCCTCCGACGGGAATGGGTGCTTGCGTGTCGTGGGTCCCGTCGTAGCGGTTCTCGAGTCGCAAGCCGTGCCAGTGCACGGTTGCCTCGAGGTCACCCTCGTTCTTGACCTGGATCGTCACGGTCGCGCCTTCGGGAATCTTGAACGTCGGCCCGGGAACCGAGCCGTTGTACGCGAGCATTCGAACATCGGCGTCTCCTACTCGCTTGACGACCGGCCCGATGTGGAGTTGCGCCGTATCGCCGTCTGCGAGTTCTATGACGCTCGGAGAGACCGCACGCGGGAGTCCGCTCGTGTCGGTAGGGAAGTCGGCTTGGCGTTCGCTCGTTTCGTGCGCCTTCTCGGTCATGAAGTCACGCTCCTCGGGGTGTTGTGGCAGCGTCGGCTTCGGACCTGACCTGGTTGCGGCGCTCGTTCGTGTTAGCCGCGATTCGCTCAGAGATGAACTCGGCATCGTCCTTCACCCAACCGAGAAGTGCCGATCCCCGAGTGTGTTGCCAGGTCAACCCGAGGAAGAACAGGCCGGGGACGTCCGTGACGCCTCGTCGATGGAGCACGGCGCCGTTCTGATCGAACACGGGAAGGTTGATCCAGCCGTAGGTCGGATCGGTAGCCCGTCGCCCAGATCACGGCGTCGATGTCGAGCTCGCTGCCATCTTCGAAGGTCACCGCACCGCCCGAGGCACCCACGACCCGCGGTTTGACCTCTACGCCGTGACGCTTCGCGTCCCGCGTGCTCGAGCCGATCAGTGTGTCGCGATCTCGGGCGCGGCGCCCGAGGCGCGACTCGACCGTCTTCTTGATGAGTCCTGTTTTCGTCAGCCACCAGAAGAGGTCCCGCCCGAGCAGGCGCTGCGGCAGCGGGGTCTGCCGAGATCCGATGGCCAGGTGAACGGAGTGCGCCGCGGAGAGCTCCTTGGCGATCTGGAATCCGGTGTTGCCGCCGCCGACGACCACGACGGTGCCTTTCGGAACATCGTTCGGACGCCGGTAGCCCGTGCTGTGCATTTGGGCGACGTTCGGCGCGAGGTCCGCCGCAAACGCAGGCACATTCGGAACCTGAAAGGGACCGGTCGCGACCACAACCTGGTCGGCCTCGAGCATCCGTGTACCAAGGTTGAGGTTGAAGCCGAAGCCGTCGCTCGTGGATGCGACCGACTGGACAGGGCTGCTCAGCTGGACTGGCAGTTCGAAGGTCGACGCGTAGTTTTCGAGATAGTCGATCACCTCGTCGCGGCCGGGATATCCGTCCGGGTCGCCGGGGAACGGGAGACCAGGAAGGCTGTCGTACCGACGCGGCGTGAAGAGCACGAGTGAGTCCCAACGACCGCGCCACGCAGCGCCGATCGAATCAGAGCCTTCGAGGATCGTGAAGCGCCGCCCTTGCCGGGCCAAGAAGTACCCGATCGCGAGGCCTGCTTGGCCGGCACCTATCACCACAACGTCGAATTGATCGCCTGGGCGTGTCTCCATCTCGTCCACCATGTCCCGCCTCTCGTGGCTACTACGCCATCGGATTCAGCTCCATGTCACGGGCGTGCCCGGCCTGAATGGCCTCAAACCTCGGGCGCCGCGTCGCCGCTGGGCGGCGAGACGACGACTCGCGAGCACCCTACCGTTCCGGCTCGAACAGGCCTCATCCGAGGCCGGGTCTCGGCCGGTGAGAGCCGAGCGAGCGTCGATGAACGGGCCGGCGGCGTTACCGTAGGCCACCATGAGTGACACGCCAGCAACATTCCTGTTCGCGGACATCGCCGGCTTCACGGCGCTGACCGAGGCGCACGGAGACCAGCAGGCGGTGGCGCTCGTGGACGCCTTCTGCGCTGCCGTGGATGTCGAACTACCGGCGGGTGGAACCCGCGTGAAGTCGATCGGTGATGCGGTGATGCTGCGTGTCCCCGATCCCGGCGATGCGATTCTGCTCGGGCTCCGCATGACCCGAGACGTGCTTGGCGAGAACGGCATGTTTGGCGTGAGAGTCGGTCTCCATCATGGAACCGCCGTCGAACGGGAAGGGGACTATTTCGGTGCGACCGTGAACCTCGCCGCACGTGTCTCCTCGCTTGCGGCCGGGGGCGAGGTGTTGATGACCGGGCAGACGGCGGTGCTCGTCCCCGACCTCGCTGGCGTCGTGTTCGAGTCGCGCGGCAAGCACGACCTCCGCAACGTTGCCGAGCCGGTCGAGATCTTCGCGGCGCTGCGGGCCAGCGACGTGGGAGCCGACGAGCTGCCGATCGACCCGGTCTGCCGGATGGCCGTCGATCCTGACCGCGCAGCTGGACGGCTCACTCACGAGGGGACGGTGTACTACTTCTGCTCTTTGCCATGTGCTGGTCACTTCGCGAGCTATCCCGAGCGCTTTGCTGGAGCGACGCATTAGCCGAACTACGTCCTACCAACGCTCAACTACTCGGGATGCCGAGACGAGCTAGATCCATGCGGCGTCGGCTTCGTTGAGATGCCGGGTCGGTCATCTCACCGATCCGATCGCACGGCGCGAACAACATCAGCGATCGCTCGGCTCGTAATCGTTGCGAATCGTTCATCTTCGAGCAGGGCTTCGTGGGTCGCGCCATCTGCCGTTCGATGGAAGCTGTTCGAAGAGAGTTGTGCGAGCTTCGCCTGAGCTGCGGCCCAGCCCGACTGTTGCCCGACTCCGGCCGAGACGACACCGAGACGTTTCTCGCCCAGGCGCGTCAACGCTTTCGCCTGATCGAAGACCGTCGGCAGCTCGGCGAACTCGTCGTTGTTGGCTCTCAGCTCGCGAGGTTCCGAGGCGAACGCTCGTAACTGGTCACGAGCGTCGGGAGGCAGAGTCGCGAAGCCGGTATCGAGCACGAGCCGTCCGAACCCGGCACGAGAGAGTGTCGGCAGCAGCGCCGAGGCGCGTCGCCATACCTTGTAGAACGTCGGATAGTCCGGAAGATCGAACTGATACGGCGTGGCTGAGTCGATCAAGGCGACCCCGGCGACCTCCTGTGGGTACTGCGCGGCGTACACGAGCGCGTAGGTGCCGCCGGTGGAGTGCCCGGCAACCACATACGGCCCCGGGATGTCCGCAGCCTGGAGCAGGCCATGCGCGTCGGAGGACAACTCGTGGCCATCTTGGCGACCTGGCGCTGCACCGCTCCATCCTTGTCCTGCGCGGTCGAACGCACACACTCGTGTCTCGGACGAGAGCGTCCGCTGCACCCACGCCCAGCTCGGCGTTCGCTCTCCGAGTCCGTTGAAGAGCACGACCGTCGGTGTGCCGTCACCGGTGCAGTTCAAGTACAGACGATGCCCGTTCACGAGATACGCTCGACCAGCCGGAGCAGCGTTGCTTGAGGTCGCCTCCGCGACTGTCTCGTAGACACCGCCGAGCGCGACGAGCAGAAGGACGAAGAGTGCCGGGTAGAGCAGTGCGCGACGCGACCAGTTGTGGAGCGAACGGCGTGCGCCCCAGAACGACCAGCCGACGAGGAGCACAAGGAGCACCGGCCAGACCCAGCCCGCAAGCCCGAGGGCGCGGTTGCCTGGCGCGAGTAGCAGTATCGCCAGGCCAACGAGTGCCGCCGCGATGCCTGGTGCGAGCGCCCATCGCTGCGGCTGATCGGTGAAGCGGCTCGACGCAAGCGCGAGCAGCAAGAACCCGGCCCCGAGCGCGAGCAGCGCACTTCCGGTGATCTCTGACTCCTCTCCGCCTGCGAAGACGACGAGCGTGAGCAAGAGGCCGAGGACGACCCCGAACGCGATTGAGCCAAACACCACGAGGCCTATTCGACCCCTCTTGCCCGGTGCGGGGGTTCCGGCGTTCGACGAAGTGGGTGATGTGGCCATGACGACATCCTTCCTCCTTTCGCCCCTTCTTGACATCAGACACCGTTGTCTGCTTTACTACTCCAGACACTGATGTCTGACTTAGAGAGGACGGTCGCGATGTTCCACAAGAAGTCCCACACCGCCACACCAGGAACGGCTCATGGTCTTCACCATCACCACGAGGACTCGGGCACGAAGAGCGGCCTACTTCTGCTGGTGCTCCTCGTCGCACAGCTGATGGTCATCCTCGATATCACCGCCGTGAACATCGCGCTGCCGAGCCTCGCCAGCGACTTGCATCTGTCTGGCTCGGACATCAGCTGGACGATCACGAGCTACACGCTTGTTTTCGGCAGCCTGCTCCTCTTCGGAGGCCGCGCCGCCGACCTGCTTGGACGACGCCGGATGTTCCTCACCGGCCTCGCGATCTTCACCGTGTCCTCCCTCGCGTCCGCGATGGCAGGCACTGCTGAGGCACTCTTCGCCGCTCGGGCGGGTCAGGGTCTAGGCGCAGCGATCCTCTCTCCTGCCGCGCTCGCGATCATCATGTCCGCCTTCCAAGGGAAGCAGCGGGCGAAGGCGCTCGCCGCCTGGGCTGCGGTCGGCGGCGCAGGTGCTGCGATCGGCGTCCTCGTCGGTGGCGTCCTCACCGAACTCGCCGACTGGCGGATGATCTTCTACGTCAACCTCCCGGTCGCGGCCGCACTCGCGATCGCTGTACTCAAGGTCGTCCCGGCCGACACCCACAAGCCGCGCTGGAGCGGTCTCGACCTCCGCGGCGCTCTCCTTGCCACCACGAGCCTCGGCGCGATCGTGTTCGCGATCACTCAGGGCGAAGGTGCAGGCTGGATTTCTGCCCAGACGCTCGTGGTCGGCTTCGCTGGCCTCGCCGGACTCGCTGCTTTTGCAGTTCTTGAGCGCCGCATCGACGCCCCGCTTCTGCGCATCGAGCGTCTCGCCGATCGGGCTGTCGGCGGCGGACTCTTCCTGATGTTGGCCGCAGCCGGGTTGATCTTCGGCCTCTTCCTGCTCATCTCCCTGTACCTACAGAACGTGCTCGGCATGGGGCCGCTCTCCACTGGCCTCGCCTTCGTCCCTCTGGCTCTCGCGGCAGGAGCGGGCGCTCACGCCGCAGGGCACATCGTCAGCAAGCACGGTGTCCGTGGCCCGCTCGCCGGAGCGTTCCTGGTTAGTGCGGTCGGCATGACCCTTCTCGCCCGTGTGGGCGAAAGCGGGAGCTATCTGCGTGACGTGCTTCCCGGCATGCTGATCGCCGGAGTCGCCCTCGGCGTGGCCTCTGTCTCCGTCTCCGTCGCGATCCTGACCGGCGCTCGCGAGGAGGAGTCAGGGATGATCTCGGGCCTCAACTCGACCGGTCATGAGATCGGGGGCACCATCGGGATCGCGATCTTCGCGACGATCGCGGCGGGAGGCGGCGCAATTGCAGGGCCGCAGGCCGCGTCAGGCATCGCACATGCGTTCATCGCGGCCGCGCTGCTCGCTAGTGTCGGCAGCCTGGTCGCTCTGGCCGTGCTGCCGCGAGCACACCACTTCGTGCCGAAGCTCCGGTTGAACCCCAGTGCGATGCCGACGCACTAGATGACGAAGTCGACGACATCTCCCGAGGCGTCCGCGCCCAAGCGCCGCCGGGCGGACGCTGAACGCAGCGTCGCCGCCATCCTCGACGCCGGTCTCGAAGCGCTGGCGAGCGATCCCGACAGCAGCATGTCGGAGATCGCTCGCCGCGCAGGCGTCGTCAGGGCGACGATCTACGTTCACTTCCCAACCCGCACTGATCTCCTTGACGCCGTGATGGAATACGCGGTCGCACTCGTTGTCGATTCGATGAAGGGTGCCGAGCCGCACCGCGGCGAACCTGTGGAGGCACTGGAGCGAGTGCTCCGCGCGACCTGGCGGCAGCTCGGCCAGTTTCATGGCTTGCTCGCGCTCAACATGGGCCGTCTATCGGCGGAAGAGCTTCACCGGCGTCACCGCCCGATGCTCGACCAGTTGGAGCCACTGATCGAACGCGGCCAGACGAACGGCGTCTTCCGGCGTGATCTCCCTGTCGTTTGGCATCTCGCGGTGCTCCGAGCGATCGTCCACGCGGCCAGTACCGAGATCCGAGGCGGCCGCATCTCAGAGTCGGAAGCTGAGGCTGCGATGCTGAGTACGGCGATCTCCGCGATCTCAGCGTAGGAACCTCCCGGAAGCAGGCCCCAACGCCCGAGCATCTCGCGAGGGGGAGGGGGCCTGCCGGGGTCAAGCACGGAGCGTTTAGACGTTCGGCTAGTGGAAATCATGGCGCTCGGGTTGTAGTTTCGCCGCCTACCGGTGGGCGACTTGGAGGAGGAGCTTCGGGATGGCTGACGACCAGAGGCATGGCCGCATATTCGGAGTGCTGTTCATCATCACGTTCCTCACGTCGATTCCGGCGTATCTCATCTTCGAGTCCGTTTTTGACGACCCGGCCGGGTTCATCGGCGGCGACGGGGGGACGGGCTGGCTCTATTTCGCGATCGTGCTTGAGTTCTTCCTCGTCCTCTCGAATGTCGGGACGGGCGTCGTCCTCTATCCGATCGCGAAGCGGCAAAACGAAGGCCTCGCGTTGGGCTTCGTCGCGGCTCGAATCATCGAGAGCGTCTTCATTGCAGTCGGGATCATCTTCGTGCTCGGCCTCGTGACTATGCGCCTGGACGGTTTTGGCAGCGCCGACGTGGCCACCTTGCTGTATGAGCTTAAGGACTGGACGTTCCTGTTTGGCCCCGGACTCATCGTTCCGTTCGGAAACGGGCTGATTCTCGGTTATCTCATGTACAGGTCGGGCCTCGTCCCCCGGCGCATGGCCTGGCTAGGACTGATCGGAGGCCCGATCGTCTTCTTCTCGAACCTCGGCATCATGTTCGAATGGTGGGAACGGAGCACCGTGATGATTCTCGTGCTCCCAGAGGCGATCTGGGAGCTGTTCGTCGGCTTCTACTGCGCGATCTACGGGTTCAGGAAGGACTCGCCAATCGTCCGCCCCAACTGGCGCGGTGATGCAGCAGCCTGACGCTCGCCCAACTACAACCCAGCGACTGCTGGCCCTGTCCGGGGTCGTTTTCGCCGTCCTCTTTCTCGTCGGGTGGTTCGCGAGCGGTGGTGACGCGCCCGACTACGGCGCATCCGACCGGGAGTGGACGGAGTGGGCGGACGACAACCAGTGGAAGAGCCGCATCGGTGCGTTCGCGATGTTGCTCGCAGGCTTCGTGTTTCTGCACTTCGCGGCGACCATCCGAACTGCGCTCGGAGGTGCGGAAACACCAGCTGGCGGTTCTGCGCAACTCGCTCGGGCTGCGTTTGCGGGTGCCATAACTGGCATGGCGGGCATGGCCATGGCGATCGTCATGATCTCGAGCGCGAACACTGAGGGGGCCGACGCGAACCCCATCGTGACTCGTGCCGTTACACA
This sequence comes from uncultured Actinomycetes bacterium, assembly GCA_963830035.1. Classification (GTDB taxonomy): domain Bacteria; phylum Actinomycetota; class Thermoleophilia; order Gaiellales; family Gaiellaceae; genus GMQP-bins7. The sequence goes on from CAWHKX010000004.1 coordinate 1,041,612, forward strand.
CGCCTCCGCCGGGCCGTTCCTGCTCTCTGCGATGGGCTTCGCCGCGTTCCTCATGGCTTCGGGACTTGTGACACTCCGAACCGGAGTCTTCGCACGCTGGATGGGTGTCGTGGCACTCATCGGCGCGGTCTCATTTCTCGTTGCGTTCGCCGCGGTTCTGTCGGGATTGGGCGAAGACAGCCTCTTCGGCTTTGGGTTCTTCCCCGGAGTGGTGGCCTTGGTGATCTGGGCCATCGCGACGAGCGTTGCTCAGTACCGGGCGCTGGCTAGCGCGGCTATTGGAGCCATAACCCGCGAGTAGGCCCCCAGCGCCCGAGCACTTCGCGAGGGGGAGGGTGACCTCCTACTCGGTGAGTAGGAGGTCAGTCGAGAACCCGCATGAACGCTGGGACTGCGGACGCTGGTCAACCGTTGGTCAACCTCGCTCGACGTGCCCAGGACTTGGAACCTGAGGATCGCGCCTGGTAGATAGCGCAGGTGGATGCTGTCCGGTTCATCCGGCACGACGAGCGGCTGGGGAGAGATCTCTATCTCTCGATCGCGCACGACCTCAAGAGTGGTCACCCGATCTGTCGGGGCTACCTCCCTTCGTCGGGTTCTGCGGCCTCGATACCGACTCCGAGGATAAGGAGATCCTGGAAGCGTTCGCCTCGCACCTCATGGCCGGGGGCTGCCACAACATCGGCTTTTGGGGAGCAGGCTGCGCATATATGAAGTTCGTCCTCGACCAAGTGTGGATTCGAGAGAACCCGGAATCGGTGAAGCTCCCGGTCGGTGCCTGGGACGAGAACTTCGTGATGTCGCGCTGGCACGAGGACGAGACACTCGACGAGGCGCTATGGGAGGCCGTCTTCTCTGCGTACACGGCAGAACACGACGAAGTGACCGTGCTTGCCGTCGTGCGCCGCAGTACGTAGCACAGGTCGAACGTCGACTCGCGGATACCGAGCAACTCAGCCGCGACGTGGTCGGAGAGGACTAGGTACTACCGGCGAGGTTGGTCCTTCAGCGCCTCGCGAAGCACGCCCCGTTGATAGTCATCGAGGGCAGCGACCCGCTCGCGCAAAAGCCAGCAGGGCCTTTCTCGATGGAGCGTGCCGGGATCGAACCGGCGACCTCCGGCTTGCAAAGCCGTGCCGAGCGAAATGACGCGCGACGACGGGCTACGACGCACAGCCCTTAACGCCGCGTCACTACTGGCGCTGAGCCGATCGCGGCCCAGCGTTCATGCGGATGCCCGATCTGGAGCGTCTGAGGACGTTTGGGGCATGAATGGGGCACGAGGGCGTGCCTCAAGCGGCCCCGTACCAGGGCCAGTGGTCGGAATGTCGCTTGAAGCATCGGCATTTCCGTCCGCCATACACTTCGCGGCTTGATCGCCCTTCGCTGGCCGGCCAGACTCGCGGCATGAGCATCGTGATTCGCCCATATGTCGAGCGCGACGAGCAAGGCTGGCTGCGGTGCCGCGTGCTGTCGTTCCTTGACACCGCGTTCTTCGACTCGGTCGAGCGTGAGAAGGAGCGCTACGAGAAGCCGGCTATCGAGCTCGTGGCCGAGGACGGGCGCGAGATCATTGGGCTTCTCGACGTTGAGTGCGACAGCGACGGACTTGCCGACCGACCAGGACGCGGCGGGATGATCTGGCATCTCGCAGTACATCCCGATCGGCAACGCCAGGGAATTGCATCCTCGTTGTTAGAGGCCGCCGAGCGTCAGGCACGCGAAGGCGGACTCGTTCGGCTTGAAGCGTGGACACGTGACGACGCGCACGTCCAGCGCTGGTACGAGCACCACGGCTTCACCCAGATCGACGTACTTACACGTCTATCTCGAGCGCGACGACCTGCGTCCGTTCGACGGCGAGCTCCGACTCGTAAAAGCTTTTGCTCACTACACCGGTGACGAGCCGGAGGAGATACGGCGGCGATATCTGCGCGTCCATAGTGACGTCCTCTATGAAAAGCGACTCTGAGCACGTCTGACTCGCGTGCGCCTGTGCTCGGGAATGACGCCCGAGCGCTAGCGTTCCGACGTGGACCCGCCGGACTGGTACGCGTGGACAGCTAGTGACTAACAACCGAAGGTGGAGTCGTGCTTGTCATCCGTGCGCTGCTCCTCCCCTGCCTGCTCCTCACGGGGATCGGGTGCTCGGGGAGCGCAACAGAGGCATCAAGAGACTGTCCCGGTGGAAGAAGCACACCGATCTCAACCGCGCAGGTTGTTGCCGCCCTTCGCGAGCGCGGCTTCAGCGCGGAAGCCGACCCGAGGAGGTGCGCCGGAGCCGCTGACATCGTCATGGCCGTCAATAACACCGGCCGCGACGATGAAGAGGGTCATGTGTTCTGCTCGGTTCGGCGAAGGCCGATCTACGGAGGCGGCTTCTCGCGCCTGCCGGGAACCGGGAAGTCGACGGTGTGGTGGGTGCAGGACAACGTTGAATGCGCGCTCTACGCGCGGCGCAACGCGACCGACGAGATGGCCCGGCTTCGAGCCGCGCTACGCGCGATGGCGAGTGAGGTGGGCGCGTAATGCGCGCTGGCTCGTCAGGTCCACCGATTTGCGAGCAGGTCGTAGGAATAGAACTCCGGCATGTGCGAGCCTCCTCTCGCCTGACGTTGTCCTCGTCGGCCTGGCGGCCCCGAGGAGGCGGTGGCGCCCTTACGTGGGCCAATGAGTCGGGAATAACACCAGAACGGATCGGGCCATACTGCGGGCGTGCGGGACGCTACGCGGGCGAATCAGCGGGGCCGGAACGCGGCGGAATCGTTCTCCGAAAAGCGCGCCTCATCCTGATCCCGTCGTGCACAGATCGAGAAGCAGCTCGCCTTGCATCGCAAGCCGACCGCGAGCATGCTTGACACCCATGCCCTCGACGCGGCCGATCATCTTCCTGAGCGACTTCGGGCTCGGCAACGAATGGGTGGGGATTTGCCACTCGGTGATGAGCGGCATCGCTCCGCAGTGCCCGATCGTCGACCTCTCGCACCTCGTCCGGCCGCTCGAGGTCACCTCGGGCGCCCTCCTGCTGGCGGACTCGATGCCGTACATCCCGGAGAACGCTGTGAGCCTCGCCGTCGTGGATCCCACCGTCGGTAAGGATCGGGAGATCGCGATCGAGACGGCGAGCGGCCGCGCTTTCGTCGGCCCCGACAACGGGCTCCTGTCGCTCGCGTGGCAGGCGGCGGGCGGGATCTCGAAGGCGGTCGAGCTCACGTCTCACGACGTTATTCGGCGGCCCCACGCGGATTCGTTTCGCGCTCCCGACACCCTCTGCCCTGCGACCGCGCACCTCGCTTCCGGAATGGCCATCGAGAAGCTCGGCACCATGCTCGATCCGAGCACGCTCGCGGTGGTCTCGGTCGCCGAGCCGGAGGTCGAGCCGGGCAAGATCGCCTGCGAGGTGATCGACTTCAACCGCTTCGGCAACGTTCACCTGAACGTGCGGCCCGCGCACCTCGCGGCCGCGAGCCTGGACGGGTCGCCGATGCTGACGATCGAGGCGACGTCGGGTTCGGCGGAGGCGAGACGCGGAAGCACCTATGCCGACTTCGAGCCGGGTGAGTACGGCTTGCTCTTCGACCCGCGCGGCTGGCTCACGATCGTGCGCGGCAACCCCGCGAGCGCCCTCGAAGGGCTCGGGCTGAGCCTTGCCGCTCCCGTGTGGCTGATCTTGCGCGCCGACGCCTAGCGCCTCGTCACTGCGTCATGTGGATGGCGACGTCGTACTTCGTCACCGACGTGTGCTGACCAGGCGTGTCGAGGCCGGGAATCGCGCCCCAGCGCCTCGTCGCCGTGGGGGCAGTCGCGTTCCCTCCGGAGGATCTTCGCGCTGTGACCGTGGCGGCTAGGGGAGGTGGGCGGTGAGCATGCCGGATTGGGAATGGCGACTTCGCATGCGACGCGATCTCGCCACTCAAGCCATGCTCGAGCATCGCATCGCACCGGAATATCGGGACGAGTACGAACGGAGCAAACGAGCACTCACCGAATCAATCGTGGCTAACGAGCGACGCGAGCGTGCTACCGGGTGGGTACCCGACTACGAGCGCACCGAGGCCAACCTCGAGCGGTGGAACGCTGGCTTCGAGGCGTGGCTAACGTCGCTCGACGAAGGTTTAGGGCACTAGTGGGGCACGCCGGGGAGGCGGTAAGTCGCGCAAACCCGCATCAAACCTAGTGGAGCGTGCCGGGATCGAACCGGCGACCTCCGGCTTGCAAAGCCGGCGCTCTCCCAGCTGAGCTAACGCCCCAGGCGGCCAAGTGTACCCCGCCTCGCATTGGCGCCCGTACTCCGGATCACGCCTGGGAGCCGTCGACTCCTCGGCGCTCGAGGGTGCGCAAACCGTCCCCGAACGAGCGCTCCGCAGAAGCCGTTCGCGTCTGCTGCTCGAGACGACGCAGCCGCTCGTCGAGCTCGTCGAGCTCGGCGCGGCTCATCCCTGCGGCGACCGCGGTCGTCCCCTCGCCGCTCGTTCCGGCAGCCTGCTCGATCGCTCGCCCGTGCTCGAGGAGGGCCAGCTCGCGACGCGCGAGGTCGTCGCTCTGAGAGGCGAGCTCCGCCTGCGTCCGCGCGAAGGCTTTCTCGGCCTGCTGGAGCTTCGTGAGCCGCGTCTCGATCTGTGCCAGACGGGCTTCCGCGTCCGGAGCGCCGGTCTTGCGAGCGAGCTCGGCCTCCTCCCTGATCATCGTGCGCTCGCGCGCCGCGAGCTCGTTCTCGCGGCGATTCAGCTCCTGAGCGCGGGCCGCAAGGCCGACCTGTGCATGGACGAGAGCCTCGTCCGCGCCGGCCGGGAGAGAGGACATCCCTCCTCGGCTCGCCTTGGCGATCGTGTCGGCGAGTTGACGCTCCTTCTTCTCGACGGACGCCACGCGATCGGTGAGCTCCTTGCGAAGTCTCCCGAGCTCTTCCTCTGCGGCAAGACGGATCGCACGCAGGCGGTCGTACTCGGCATCGACGGAAGCCGGCTCGGCTATCTCGCGTCGACCGAAAAGGGGCACTCGTCGATGATATGCGGGAGCCGGTCGTTCTCCTGCAAGCGCGCCCTACGCAGCGCGCTCGAGGCGCTCTTCTGCACGCGCGCGACGAACGATGTCCTCACGCTCACCGAAGCGCAGCCGGGCCTTCTCCATGCGCAGAAGCTGCCACAGCTCCTGCAAGCGGGCATCGAGGGCCGCGATCTCTTCCTTTACTGCGGGATCGAGGCCGCCGGAGAGTGTGTGCCAGAGCTCTTGGCGCTCCTCCGAGATGCGTTCGATCTCGTCGTGAATCTGGTCGGGTGTCATGGTTGCTGAAACGACAGCCATGGCCGCTGCATTCCCGAGCGGAAACGCGTTCAAACCTCAGTCGTAGCCGAGCTCTGCGATCCGATTCTCGTCGAGCCCGAAGTAGTGCGCGAGCTCGTGCAGAACGGTGACTCTGATCTCGTGACGCAGCTCACCGGAGTCCGGAAAGCTTTCCTCCAGCGGGATCCGGTAGATCGAGATCTTGTCCGGAAGCTGGCCGCTCATGTCGCCGCGCTCGGGCAACGGCACGCCGTGGTAGAGGCCGAAGAGATCCGGATCGTCGGGATGCTCGTCCTCGACGACCACGGCGACGTTCTCCAGCGCTCGGGCGAGCTCGGATGGGAGCTCGTCGAGTGCAGCTCGAACGTGATCCTCGAACGTCACTTCGCTATCTGATGACGAGAGCCATGAGCGCCTTCTGGGTGTGCAGACGGTTCTCGGCCTGCTCCCAGGCGAGGCAGCGCGGGCCGTAGAGAACGTCGGCGGCAATCTCCTCTCCGACGTGGGCGGGAAGGCAGTGAAGCGCCATCGCGTCGCCGGCGGCCAGACTCAGGAGCTTTACGTCGATGCGGTACGGCTCCAGGTCTCTGAGTCGTCGTGCGCGATCGTCGTCCTGGCCCATGCTCGTCCAGACATCCGTGTACACGGCGTTCGCGCCCCGCACCGCCTCGCGCGGATCGGTGCCGAGCTCGATGCTGCCTCCGTTGGCGCGCGCGTCCTGCGTTGCGGCGTCGACGAACGTGGGGTTGGGCTCGTACCCGGGCGGTGTCGCCGCCGTGAACACCATCCCGAAGCGCGACGCGATGCGCATCAGCGAGTGGCAGACGTTGTTTCCGTCGCCGACGTACGCAAGCCGAACCCCTGAGAGCGTCCCGAAGCGCTCTCGCAGCGTCATCGCGTCGGCGAGGGCTTGCAGGGGATGTGTCTCGTCGGTGAGACCGTTGATCACCGGGATCGCCGCATGCTCGGCAAACTCCTCGACCTCCTCCTGATCGAACGTCCGGATCATCAGCGCGGACAGAAAGCGGGATAGGACGAGCGCCGTGTCACGGTACGACTCGCCACGGGCGAGCTGGAGCTCGGCCGCGGGAAGGAAGAGCGCCATTCCGCCCAGCTCGGCGATCCCGACCTCGAAGGCCACCCGGGTGCGCGTAGAGGGCTTGTGGAAGATGAGACCGATCGTCCGGCCCGGCAGGACACGAAGCTCGCGGCGGCGCGTGCGCTCGACCTTGAGCTCGTCCGCGAGGTCGAGAAGGGTCTCGAGCTCGTCGCGACTCCAGGCGGCGATCCGAGTGAAGCTTCGCCCCTTCAGGCTCTGGGGAACTCCGGCCACGGGGCTGATGCTAGGCGGTGCAGGCCAGCTTCATGCCGCCCGCCCGTCAGCGACCGGCACGCTAGAGTCGCTCCGTGTCCAGCTTCGTCGACGCGCTCAACGATCAGATAGGCCACGAGTTCGGCGCATCGCAGCAGTACATCGCGATCGCTGCGTACTACGACGGCGAGACGCTACCGCTCCTCGCTGCCCACTTCTATCGCCAGGCGGTGGAGGAGCGAAATCACGCAATGATGATCGTCCAGTACCTCCTGGACTCGGACGAGAGGGTTACGGTGCCGGGGGTCGTCGCGCCGCAAACGGACTTCTCGGATCCGGTGGCGCCCGTCGCTCTCGCGCTCGCGCAGGAGAAACGCGTCACTGACCAAGTCGTCGAGCTCGTCAAGCTTGCGCGCACCGAAGGCGAGCTGGTGGGCGAGCAGTTCCTGCACTGGTTCCTTCAGGAGCAGCGCGAGGAAGTCGCGTCGATGACCGAGCTTTTGGCGATCGTCGAGCGCGGGCGCGACAACCTCCTGCACGTGGAGGAGTACCTGAATCGCTCATCCGGTGGCGACAACGCGCTCGAGGCCGGCGCACCGCCCGCAGCCGGCGGCGCGTTGTAGAACCCCCGTCTTGCGACCCCCTCGACGATGCACGAGCTGAGCTTTCGGACCGAGCGCCGGACGCAGCTCCTCGACATCACGCGTGAGGTGCGGGAATGCGTGTCCGAACGGAATGGCTCCGCAATCCTCGTCTACGTCCCGCATACGACGGCGGGGGTGACCATCAACGAGCATGCCGATCCCGCGGTCGCTCGCGATCACGAGATGGCGCTCGAACGCCTGGTCGAGAACGGATGGGCGTGGCAGCACCACGAGCCGGGCGAGGAGAATGCGCCCACGCACGTTCGCGCGTCGCTGATGGGGTCGAGCATCGTCGTGCCCCTGCGCGACGACGGCACCCTCGCGCTCGGGACGTGGCAGGGAATCTTCTTCTGCGAGTTCGACGGACCGCGCGAGCGGACGGTGTACGTCTCCGTTCTCGCCTAGTCGACCCGATCCGGCGCGCGAGACCGTAGGAGAAAAAACGAGGGTCTGACCCTGGACCCGTCCCTTACGGGCACGTCGCCGTGTGACGAATTCGTGCCGATCGTTCCACGCTACGCTGGCCGGCATGGCCGCGCCCGTTAGAAGGGGGGAAGAGCTCGAGCTCCACATCGACTCCCTCGCGTACGGAGGGAATGGCGTCGCCCGTCTGAACGGCTTCGTCGTGTTCGTACGGGGCGCGCTACCCGGCGACCGGGTCAGTGCAAGGGTGACGAAGGTGAAGCGAGGGTTCGCCGAGGCCGACGTGCAGGAGGTGCTGGACGGCAGCTCTGCCCGTATCGAGGCCCCGTGCCCGCACTTCGGCAGCTGTGGCGGTTGCCGTTTCCAGGATCTGGCGTACGAGGCGCAGGCCGCCGCCAAGGAGCAGCAGGTTCGCGACTCGCTGATTCGCATCGGAAGGTTGCCGAACCCGACGGTCGAGCCGATCGTGCCTGCGGCGTCGCTCTACCACTACCGAAACAAGCTCGAGTACTCCTTCACCGCGACGGAGCACGGAATCGATCTCGGGTTCCATCGAGCCGGTCGCTGGGACGAGGTCATCGGCATCGACGTCTGTCTCCTCACGACCGATCTCGGCAACTCGGTACGCGAGGCCGTGCGCGCGTGGGCGCGAGAGGAAAAGCTCGAGCCGTACGACCAGGCGACCGGCGATGGGTACCTCCGGCATCTCGTCTTCCGCGAGGGGAGGAACACGGGCCAGGCGCTCGTCGTCCTCGTGACCGCGCCCGGCGAGCGCTTCGAGACGGGCTACTTCGTCGACGTCCTCCGCCGCTTCCCCGAGGTGCGCTCCGTCCACTGGGCGGTAAACGACACACCGGCCGAGCAGACCAACGTTCCAACGAAGCTGCTCTGGGGAGAAGACGCGATCGAGGAGCGAATCCTCGGGCTGCGGGTGCGAGTGCGCCCCGGCGCCTTTCTCCAGACCAACACCGAGATGGCCGAGCGGCTCTATGCGCTTGCGGGCGAGTTCGCGGGGCTGACCGGAATCGAAAACGTCTTCGATCTGTACTGCGGCACGGGAACCATCGGACTTTCACTCGCTCCGGCTGCCAGGACAGTCTGGGGACTCGAGATCTCCGAGGAGGCGGTCGCCTGCGCGATCGAGAACGCCGAGCTGAACGAGATCGAGAATGCGAGATTCTTCGCAGGCAACGTGGGGCAGACGGTCGAGGAGCTCGTCGGGGAAGCGGGGTCGCCCGATGTCGTCGTCGTCGATCCTCCGCGTGCGGGGCTCGCAGGCAAGGCGCTGCGGCGCCTCGGTGAGCTGGGTGCCGACCGGATCGTCTACGTCTCTTGCAATCCGACGACGTTGGCCTCGGACGCCAAGGTTCTGCTCGAAGAGTTCGGCTACGAGCTCGTCCGCTGTCGTCCGCTCGACATGTTCCCGCACACGCCGCACGTGGAGTCCGTCACGCTCCTCGAAAAGCGCACCTTGTAACAGTCTGTTACTTGGCCTGCGCTCCCCGGCCTACATAGGCGGCCCGTGCGTCGCTCAAGAGGAGATCGACGTTCGCGAGGAGGAAGCCGAAGCAGACGGCGGGAAGCGCGGGCAGGCCCGACCGGTCCCAGAAGTAGACGAGGAGCAGCGTGAGAGAGAGGAGGCCGGTCATCGAGAACCACGTCGGGCCGATCCGGAGCCCGAATCGTTGCGCGGCGGCGAGGAAGAGCGCGAAGAAGACGATGTCGGGTGGCCCGATGTTGGCCGTCGCAGTCTCACCCGGCACATGGATCTCGACGGAGATCCCCTCGAAGATTCCCGGCTTCTCCTCGGTCACGTACTTCGTCGGGCCGAACGCGACCGACCAGATGTCGACCCACGGCACGAGGAACGCGACGATGGTGAGCCACCACAGCTCCGCGAAGAGCGACAGGAACCAGAAGCCGAAGAAGATGAAGGCGACGAGCTTCGACGCGTTCGCAAGCTCGTCGAAGCCGAGGATGTAGAAGCCCGCCGCTGCGAGCCCGGCAACCACGGTGGGGGCGAGGAGAAACCAGTCGCGCGCCTGGGCGAGCGGCAGCGCCAGCCAGACAGTCGCGAGCAGCACCGGCAGGACGACCAGGCTTGCGACCAGGATCGCCCCGTCCTGCGACAGCCCGGGCAGACGCGATGCGACCGCCCCGAAAACGACGACCCCCACGATCAGCGCCGCCAGCGCAAGTGCGCGACGGCGAGAGATCAATACGGAGGCTGCTCCGACCACCAGGGGCCGAGCGCCTTGAACGCGTTCCAGAATCCCGTCTTCCCGGGCTGGTCGTCGAGCGACGTGTCGACGTCCGGCGTGACGAGCGCCTGCATCGTCGGCGTGAATCGCTGCAGCACACCTTCGGCGTCGGTGTCGAGACGGTCGGAGAGTGGGAAGCGAAGATCGTTCAGGAACTCACTCGACCGTTCGCCCATCACGACCAGGAGCTTTGGTTGCACGATGTGGATCTCGCGGGTCAGCCAGGCGGCCGCGTCCTCGGGGTCCTCCGTCCCGAACTTGAGGCAGTTCGTCCCGTAGACGGCGAGCGGATCCACGTGCAAGCGTTGCAGCGATTTCAAGACGGCCTGCCCGGAGCGCCCGAAGAAGGCAACACCTTCCTGGATCTCCGGAGGCTGAGGCGCGTACTTCAGCAGGAAGACGTCCGCCAGCGGATGGCCCGATCCCACCACGGGGACGCGGAGCTCGTCACCTGTGCGCGCGAGCTCGTCGCCGAGCTCGTTGATCTCGGCAATCGCCTTCTTCAGGTAGCGCTCGTAGATCTCGTCGGTGGGTACGGCCGCTGGCACGGGTCCGGAGCACCTTCTCTCTTACAGGACCTTTTCCTTGACTTGCGCGACCCACTTCAGGGACTGGAGGTACGCGAGCGACTTCGGACGGCGGAGCACCTCGGCCGTGCGCAGCGAGAGCAAGAAGTCCTCCGCGCCATCGAAGCGTCGCATCCGCAGAGCGCCGGTTCCCATGCCCTGGAGGACGTGAGCGTCGGAGCCGGCGCCCTGCAAGAGTCGGTACTTGCGCGCGAAGCGGAGAGCCTCGTCGTTGAACGAGTCTCGCAGGAGCCGCGCGTTGAAGACCTCGAAGACGTCGATCTCGGCGAGATGACGGTGGAGAGTTGCGGGATCGGGAATCGCGTGCAGCCGGTCGAACGGGTGCGGCAGGTACACGAGCCCGCCCTGCTCGCGGATCGCGTCGATGGTGTCTCCGAACGCCATGCCACGGGGGATCTCATCCTCGAGGAAGAGCCCGATCACCTCGCCCTGGCCGTCGGTCTTGACCTCCTCGCCTGGAATGACGATCAGCTTCCGGCTTCGTGCGAGCTCGACGGCTTCCAAGGCCCCGCCGAAGGCGTTGTGATCGGTGATTGCAACCGCTCCGAGACCGATCTCCTCCGCGTGGTCGACGAGGTCTGCGACCGGGATCGAGCAGTCGTGCGACCAGTCGGTGTGCATGTGGAGGTCGACGACGATCCACTCGCGGCCGGCCAGCGGGTCCGCGCTGTCGACGTTCGGCGTGCGGCGCTTTCGCAACAGACGAGAGTAGAGCCCGCCGAGCTCTTTCGCGACGAGGTCGAAGCTCTGGCGCTCGGCACGGTCTCGACCTACATTCGCCATCCGGGCGCGCTCGCCGGTTTCGGACGCGACGCGTGCGACCTCTGTGGCAACGGTCTCCGGATCGTCTCCGTCCACGATCGCGACTCCTGCGGCCGCAGCCTCGAGCGCCAGCCGCTGCTCGCCGTCGGGAGCCGGGACGAAGATCGAGGCATGTCCGAGGAGTGCCGCGCGCTGGTCCGGTCGTCGCACGAGGCGTACGTGCGCCCGTTTGCGCACCGAGCGTGGGATCGCGGGCCTGAATCCGAGCGGCTTCGTGTGCAGCAGGATCAGCTCCCAGTCGGGGAGCTCACGTAGCTGCGCTGCCACGGCGCGGGTGACGGCCCTCCCTGCGAGCTCGAGCTCGACGGCGATCGTGAGCCGTTTCTCACGGGGGCGAAAGAGGGTCGTGTCCACCCCGATGGGCACCAGCGTGTAGTCGCCCTCGAAGCGCTCTGCCGCAGCCTGGGCGGTGTCCCGTGAAGTAGCGAGGAGGGCGTCGACGCGGGCGCTGAGCCGATCACGCCGCGACCGGCGCGGCGGGTAGGCGAGCCGGTCGGAGGAGAAGAACGTTGCTGCTGTCAGCGCATGCGTGGACGTGAGCGCGAGGTAGGACAGGCTCGGAAGTCCCGGCTCGAACCCATGCACCACGTCGAAGCGCCCGCCCGCCAGCGCCAGTCGCAGGTTCGCCCGTACGGCGACGGGGACGCCCATGCTCGTCCGGCGGGAGATCGGGATCGACGGGCCGACTGCGATCACCTCCTGCTCGGTGCCCCGATGCAGCGCACGCCGCCCGGCGAGCAGGTCACGCGCGCGCGACGACGGCGCCAACACCGTCACCTCGTGTCCGAGCCGCCGAAGCGCGGCGGCTGTTCCCTCCACGTGCGCGTTCACCTCGTGCGGCTGCGACCACGCAAACGGCGTGACGAAGCAGATGCGAAGGCCCATGCCCGCAAGTTACAACTTGTAACTTGGCTGCATGAGCGACGTCACGATCAAGGCGCGCGCCAACGGGCCTTACAGGGTGGACGGTCCAGTGCGCGTGATCGATGCAGACGGGAACGAGTTCGAGCTTCCCGAGGGAAGCTCGATCGTGCTCTGCCGCTGTGGGCACTCACGGACGAAGCCCTTCTGCGACAAGAGCCACCGGCGGATGGGCTTCGTTGCGGATGACGCTTCGCCCCGAAAAGCAGACGGGGCCTGACCTCGGTCAGACCCCGTCGTCGAGGGTTCGCGCCGTGACGTGGGGTCAGGCCTTCGCAGACACCTTGGTCTTCGTAACCGCGTTCTTCACGATGAACCGCTCGCTCTGCTCGTGCGCCTCGTCGTCTCGAATCTGCTTCGGGGGCGACTTCATGAGGTAGGCGCTCGGCGCTTCGAGGGCTCCCGAGATGCCATTGTTGAGCGCGAGCTTCGCAAGCCGGACGGCGTCGATCACGATGCCCGCCGAGTTCGGCGAGTCCCAGACCTCGAGCTTGAGCTCGACGTTGAGCGGGACGTCACCGAACGACGAGCCCTCCATGCGGATGTAGGCCCACTTGCGGTCGGTGAGCCACGGTACGAAGTCCGAAGGGCCGACGTGGACGTTGTCGGCGCCGATGTCGTAGTCGAGCATCGACGTGACGGCGTTCGTCTTGGAGATCTTCTTCGACTCGAGTCGCTCTCGTTCCAGCATGTTGCGGAAATCCGAGTTGCCGCCGACGTTGAGCTGCATCGTGCGGTCGAGGTGGACACCGCGGTCCTGGAAGAGCGTGGTGAGGACACGGTGCGTGATCGTGGCGCCGACCTGCGACTTGATGTCGTCGCCGATGATCGGCACGCCGGCGTCCTCGAAGCGCTTCTGCCAGTACGGCTCGCGCGCGATGAAGACGGGCATGCAGTTCACCATGGCGACGCCAGCCTCCAGGATCTGCTCCGCGTACCACTTCGCCGCGGACTCCGAGCCGACCGGAAGGTAGTTGACGACGACGTCCGTACCGGTCTCCTTGAGAATGCGGACGACATCGTCGGTCTGTCCCGGCGCCTTCTCGACGACCTGGGCCATGTACTTGCCGATGCCGTCATGGGTCATGCCGCGGGACACCGTGATTCCGGTCTTCGCGACTGAGGCGAACTTGATCGTGTCGTTCGGCTTCGCCCAGATCGCGTCGGCAAGGTCGACGCCGACCTTGCCCTTGACGACATCGAACGCGGCGGTGAACTCGATGTCCGAGATGTGGTACCCGCCCAGGTCGACGTGCATGAGCCCGGGGACGGAGTCCTCGGGCTTCGCGTCCTTGTAGTACTCGACTCCCTGGAGAAGTGAGTTGGCGCAGTTGCCCACGCCGATGATCGCGACGCGCACCTTGTCCTTCGAGCGGGCGCCATTCTTCGAGCCGTTCGTGGTGGCCATCGTTTCCTTTCGCTTGCGATTGCTCTGTGAGGGGACGCCGAGCCCTTCCGCGAGCGCGGCGAGGATGACGTCGTTGGCGTTGGCGCCCGAACGGGCAGCCTCGGCTTGGATCTCCTGCTTCAGTAGCGGTGGGACGCGAAGCAGAACCACCGGGCTTCCTCCTGCTAGCACTTTCCTGCGATGGCCGCTCGGCTCATGGGAGACACCGAATGAATCGGCGAGGAGACCGACGGCGACGTCGTTGACGTTCGAGGCGCGGCGGGCGGTCTCCCGCACGAGAGCCTCCTTCAACGTACGCGGCATTCTGACGAGAATGCCTGTGCGGGGAGATGTGCTAGCAGCCAAAGTGCTAGCACTATACAGAAGGACGCTCTAGGGTTGCTCGGCGAGCTCGCGCAGCTGACGTCGCACGAAGAGCATCCGCTGGAGCACGGTGAGCCACGCCATCGCGGCGAGGAGGTAGATCGGCCATTGCAACAAGCCCCACGGGGCGAGGCCTAGGCCGACCGAGATGAGGACCACGCGCTCGACGCGGGACCCGAAGCCGACGTCTCCTCGCAGCCCGAGCGCTTCGGCCTTCGCCCTGGTGTACGAGACGAGGAACGAGCCGATGACCGCTGCAAACGTCGCGACGAGTGCGACTTCATTTCCGTCGCGCATGAAGACGAGCCCGATGGCAGCGAGCATTGCCGCCTCGCCCAGCCGGTCGAACGTCGAATCGAGGAACGCGCCGAACACGGTTCCCTTGCTCGCGGCGCGTGCGAGCGCTCCATCCAGGATGTCGGCGACCGAGCCGACCACGAAGAGGGCGCCGCCCAGCCAGAAGAAGAGCTTCTCGTTGTGTTGCTCGAAGCCGACCAGAACCGCGCCGGCGAGACACAGCGTCACGCCCGCGAGGGTGAGCATGTCCGGCGTGAGCTTCGTCTTCGCAACGCCGCGCATCGAGCGCGCGAGGATCTCGCGCGCCGACTGCGTGTACTCCTGCTTGACCCGGTCGAGCTGGCTGACTCGCGCCGGCTCGCCCGCGGGTCTGTCGTCGCTCATGCGGGGCGGAGGAGGCGAATCCTTCGCGCTCGCGTGAGCGCGAACCCGGTGGCGATCGCCAGGAGGACTCCTGCGACCACGTCGAGCCAATAGTGGTTCCCGGTCGAGATCACCGCGAACGCCACCCACGCGGGCCACGCGAGCCAGAGTGCCTTGGCGAGCTTCGAGCGAACGAGCCCGAACATCACGACGCCGACGATGAACGCGTCCATCGCGTGCAGGCTCGGCATCGCCGCGTACGGATTCGCTCCCCACGCGATGAGCGGAGTCGCATGGTTGACGGACGAGTACTGCGCCAGCGTGTCGACGAAGCCCCATTCCGGAAACATCCGTGGAGGGGCGGTGGGCACGAAGATGTACCCGACGAGCCCGACGAGGTTGGCGGCGATGATCCAGTTTCGAAACGCGGCGAAGCGCTCGTGGTGCCGGAAGTAGACGTAGAGGAGCGTGATGCCCACGACCGCGAACTGCGAGAGCCAGTACGTGAACGAGGTCAGCGTGACGAGCACGGACGACGTGTCGACGACCCGCTGCACCGCAGGCTCGAACAGCGCACCGAGCTCGCGTTCCTGACGAAGCACCCATTCACCGTTCTGGAAGGCGTTCGCGACGCTGCGGTCCGCGGATCCGCGCGCCACCTGGTAGAGCACGTAGAACCCCATCCAGATCACGAACTGGAAGGCGAGATGCGCCCAACCGCGGGGCAGGCGCGACGATCTCTCAGCGGCGAGACTCGACACGGCGGTTCGATTCTAACGAGCGCATCCCCGTGCACGCCGAGAACGTGACGCGGCGTTTGCTGAATCAGGCGATCTGATCGAACAAGCGGCGAACTCGACTTGAGCTGATCGACCGGCGGACGTCATCCTTGCGGCATGGCGACGCGGAGGGACGCGCGGGTCTGGCTTGCCCTGGTGACGGTCTACATCGTCTGGGGCTCGACGTTCATCGCCCTCGCGATCGCGGTACGCGATCTGCCGCCCTACCTGGCCATGGCCTCACGGCACCTCGTTGCCGGAGCCGCCTTGCTCGCTGTCGCACTTCCGCGTGGCGACCGGACAGCAGACCCCATCGGGCGCAGGCAGGTCGGCGCGGGATTCGTCTTCGGAGGTCTCCTCTTCCTGTTCGGGCACGGATCGCTCGCCTGGGCGCAGCAAACCGT
Source organism: uncultured Actinomycetes bacterium (assembly GCA_963830035.1). Lineage (GTDB taxonomy): Bacteria > Actinomycetota > Thermoleophilia > Gaiellales > Gaiellaceae > GMQP-bins7. Next base: position 1,057,479 of record CAWHKX010000004.1, read on the forward strand.
CCCCGCCGGGGTCGCCGCCCTCCTCGTGGGAAGCATCCCGCTGTGGATGGCGCTGCTCGACCGCATCGCGTTCGGCCGCCGTCTGCACACATCGGCCTACGTGGGGTTCGCACTCGGGTTCGTCGGGCTCGCCTTCCTGTTCGATCCGTTCGGGGAGGGGTCGGTCGACCGCCTCGGGGCACTCGTGATCGTGCTGAGCGCGCTCTGCTGGGCGGCCGGGTCGTTGTACTCGCGCCGCGCGCCGCTGCCCAAGCGACCGTTGGTCTCCGCCGGACTCGCCTCGCTCTGTGGTGGCGCGCTCCTCCTGGGGACTGCGATCGCGATCGGGGAGCTCGGAGACGTGCGCTTCTCCCGCGACGCGCTGCTCGCTCTCGCCTACCTCGTCGTCGTCGGGACCTTCGTCGGCTTCACCGCCTACGTGTGGCTCCTGCGTGTCGCGCCGATCTCCCTCGTCGCCACCTACGCATATGCCAACCCGATCGTCGCGGTCCTCCTGGGCTGGGCGTTGCTCGGAGAGGAGATCACGGTGCAGATGGCGGTGGCCGGTTCGCTGGTCGTCATCGCAGTGGCGCTGATCGTGCGTGCGAGCGGCACTTCGCTCGAGCCCGGGCGCGGGGTCCTGCGGCGGCGCCGCGCGGTTGTGACCCCGCCGGTCTCGAGCGGATGACTCTCACCAGCCGGCGATAGTCACCATGCCTTCTCAGCCGCCGATGTACGACATCTCGACCTTGCGTAGCGCACCGGTCTTTTCCGTGCGGAGCTCTGAGTAGCGATCGGTGCGGCGTTCCCAGACTGCGCGGATCGCGTCCTCGACCTCGGACTCGCTCGCCCCGGAGCGCAGGATCGCCCGCAGATCGTGCCCGCGGAGTGCGAACAGACAGGTGTACAGCTTCCCGTCCGCCGAGATCCGCGCCCGGGTGCAGTCGCCGCAGAACGGCTGGGTTACCGAGGCGATGACGCCGATCTCGCCCGCGCCGTCGAGGTAGCGATAGCGCTCCGCGACCTCACCGCGGTAGGCGGCGTCGACGGGCTCGAGTGGAAACTCGGCGCCGATCGCAGCCACGATGTCCGCCGCCGGGACGACCTCGTCCATGCGCCAGCCGTTCGTCGCGCCGACGTCCATGAACTCGATGAAGCGCACGGCGTGCCCCGTCCCGCGGAAGCGCCGAGCGATCTCGAGAACGGAGCCTTCGTTCAGGCCGCGTTTGACCACGACATTCACCTTGACGGGCAATCTCGCCTCGGCGGCTGCGTCGATACCGGCCAGCACACGAGCCACAGGGAAGTCGACGTCGTTCATCGACCGGAAGACCTCGTCGTCGAGGGAGTCGAGGCTCACTGTGACGCGGGTCAGGCCGGCGTCCGCGAGCGCCCGCGCCTTCTGTGCGAGCAAGGCCGCGTTCGTCGTCAGCGTGAGGTCGAGGTCGCCGATCGCAGCGAGGCGCTCGATCAGCACCTCCAGATCGCGACGGAGCAGTGGCTCGCCACCGGTGATACGCAGCTTGTGAACGCCGAGCCCGACGAAGACTCGAGCGACGCGCTCGATCTCCTCGAAGCTCAGGAGCTCGCGGCGGGGGAGGAAGTGGTGATCCCGCGAGAAGACCTCCTTCGGCATGCAGTAGACGCAGCGGAAGTTGCAGCGGTCGGTCACGGAGATCCGGAGATCGCGCAACGGCCGCGCCAGTGTGTCGAGCACTTCCATGCAGACAGCGTAGACGCGCCGCCGTTTACCGCGGTTCGCAAGTGGGGATGCTCGCCTGCGAACAAACCTCTCGAAAGGAGACACCGTGGATTCGGACCGCATCGAAGGCAAGGCCAAGGAAGTCGAAGGCCAGGTCACAGGTGACGAGAGCCGTGAGGCCGAAGGCAAGGTGCAGGGCGCCTGGGGCGAGACCAAGGACACGGCCGACAGCACTTGGGACAAGGCCAAGGACACGGCCGACGACGCCTGGGACGGCGCGAAGGACAAGGTCGGCGACGTTCTCGACGGTGACGACGACAAGCCTGAGGCCGACCGCGCGTAGCGGAGCACGAATTCGATCGCATGAGGGGCGTCCTGCGGGGCGCCCTTCGTCGTTACTCAGCTGCTGCCGCGCCACAGGTTGAGCGACCTGCACGAGAATCGGGGGCATGGCGGCGATCGACCGGTTCCTCACCGAGTGGGACGTGAGCGAGCTCCACGAGACCGTCCTCGACGTCGCGCCAGAGGAGGCGCTTGACGCGGTGCTGGCCGCGCCGGTCGCGCCGGGTTTCGTTCGCGTCCTGCTCCGTTTGCGTGGATTGAAGTCGCGGGGGTCGATCGAGGCGTTCTTCCTCGACACGGGCTTCGACGTACTCGCTCGGCAAGCCGGCGAGGTCGTCGTTGGCGCCTCGGGGAAGCCGTGGAGGCTCCGCGCCGCGATCCGGCCCTTCGAGGAAGCCTCGCCGGGCAGCGTGAGGATCGTCGCCAACTTCCTGGCCGAGCCGCTGCTCGACGGTCGTACGCGTCTCTCCACCGAGACGAGGGTCGCGGCGCTGGACGGCGATGCTCGCCGCGCCTTCCGCCGCTACTGGCGCGTCGTCGGGCCGTTCTCGGCTCTGATCAGGCGGCGTTGGCTTGCAGCGGCTCGTCGATCTCTCGCTTCCGCGTGACACAGAGCCGCACGCTGCCGATGCTGGCCCTCGTCGGCGTCACGGCGGTCTGGGGGTTCACCTTCGTGCAGGTGCAGAACGCTCTTGCTCTGTACCCGCTGTTTACGTTCCTGGCGGTTCGGTTCGCCATCTCGGCGGTGGTGCTCGCGCCGTTCGCGTGGGGTCAAGCACGGGGGATGCCACGAAGCGGCGTGATCGCGGGGGTTGGCGCGGGCGCGCTGCTCGCGGCCGCGTATGGATTTCAGACTGCGGGACTGGAGCTCACCACGGTCTCGAGCACGGGCTTCATCACCGGCCTGTACGTCGTCTTCACGCCGTTCATCGCGCTCGGCCTCTTCGGGACGCGGGTGCCTCGCGTCGTCTGGCTCGGGGTCGCGTGCGCGGTGGTGGGGCTTCTGCTTCTGAACGGCGCGCCCGGCGGCTCGGCCCTCGGGAACGCGCTCGTCCTGGTGAGCGCACTCGCCGCAGCCCTGCAGATCGTCGCGATGGAGCGATACGCGCCGCGCTACGACCCGCGTGCCCTCGCCTTTCTCCAGATGACCACGTGCTTCGTCGGGTTCACGGGTATCTCCGTCGCACTCGGCGAAATCGAGGTGCCACGGGGCTGGACGGTTTGGAGTGCGCTGCTCGTCACTGGCGTCTTCGCGGGCGCGCTCGGGTATCTCATCGCAACCTGGGTGCAGGCGCGAACGACCGCAGCCCGCGCCGCGCTGCTCTTCACGCTGGAGGCGCCGTTCGCGGCGCTCTTCGGCGTGCTTCTCGCCGACGAGGTGCTGGGTTGGGCGGGCTGGCTCGGGTGCGGAGTGCTGATGGCCGGCATCGTGGTCTCGGAGCCAGCTGCGGCACGCGCCCTGCGTCGGGTTCTGCCCCGGACGCGGTGAGCGATGGACGCCGTTCTTCTCGCGATCGCGTCTGCGTTCCTGTTCGGAGCGATGACCGTCGCCATCCGGTTCGCGCTCGCCCGTGGCGCGGTGGCGGAGGCCGGAGCGATGTTCACCGTGCTCGTCGCGCTCACAGTCACGCTTCCGTTCACGATCGTCGAAGGGATCGACGTCAGCCACGTCTGGCCGTTCCTGCTAGCAGGTCTGCTCGGTCCCGGTCTGTCTCAGCTCCTCTTCACGCTTGCCGTGCGAGAAGCCGGCCCCTCGCGGACGTCCGTCGTCGTCGGGACGGCGCCGCTCTTCTCGGTCGCGATCGCGCTCGTTTTCCTCGACGAGGCGTTGCAGGCCGGCCTCGTCAGCGGAGCGATTCTGATCGTCGCCGGTGGGCTCCTGCTCGTCGGTGAGCGCGGCCGGCCCGCGCACGTGCGGCTCATCGGCCTGGCGCTCGCCCTGACCGCAACGATCGTCTTCGCCGTCCGCGACAACCTCGTGCGGTGGCTCGCCATCGACTCCGAGGTCGAGCCCGGAGCGGCTGCGACCGCGACTCTCGCAGCGGGAGGGGCGCTGATCGCGGTGGTCATTCTGGCGAGTCGGGCGCCGGTCCGCGTTCGCGACCTGCGTGCGTTCGCCCCCGCCGGCGTTCTCTTCGGGCTCTCGTACCTCTGCCTCTTCGAGGCGTACTACCGGGGTCCGGTCACCGTCGTCTCGCCGCTCGTCGCCACCGAGTCGCTGTGGGGAGTCGCGTTCTCCGCTCTGCTGCTCAAGCGCGTGGAAGGCGTGGGAGCGCGTCTTGTCGCTGGCGCGCTGCTGATCGTCTGTGGAGGGATTCTGATCGGAGTGACCCGGTAGATGTCAAACCTGCTAAGGTCAGACTCATATTTCCTATCAACGAATTCCCCTAGTGAGGAGAATGCAGATGGCCAAAACGATCGGAATCGATCTCGGCACGACCAACTCCTGCATGGCCGTGCTCGAAGGATCAGAGCCCACCGTCATCCCGAACGCCGAGGGCGGGCGCACGACGCCGTCCGTGGTCGCCTTCGGACGGGACGGCCAGCGGCTGGTAGGCGCCCCCGCGAAGCGCCAGCAGGTCACCAATCCGACCAACACGATCTTCTCGATCAAGCGGTTCATGGGCCGCAAGCACGAGGAGGTCTCGGAGGAGATGACGATCGTCCCCTACGAGGTCGTCAAGGGCGGAAACGAGGACGTACGCGTCAAGGCGGAGGGCAAGGAGTACGCGCCGCCGGAGATCTCGGCGATGATCCTCCAGAAGCTGAAGGCGGATGCCGAGGCCTACCTCGGCGAGACGGTCACGGATGCTGTCGTCACCGTTCCCGCGTACTTCAACAACGCGCAGCGCGAGGCGACCAAGGACGCGGGCAAGATCGCCGGCCTCAACGTGCTTCGCATCATCAACGAGCCGACCGCCGCCGCGCTCGCGTACGGCCTCGACAAGGAAGGTGCGGAGCAGACGATTCTCGTCTTCGACCTGGGCGGCGGCACGTTCGACGTGTCGGTGCTCGAGCTCGGCGACGGCGTCTTCGAGGTCAAGGCCACGAACGGGGACAACCATCTCGGCGGCGACAACTTCGACAAGGCCGTCGTCGACTGGATGATCTCGGAGTTCAAGCGCGACCAGGGCATCGACCTCGGCCAGGACCCGATGGCGCTTCAGCGCCTGTACGAGGCGGGGGAGAAGGCGAAGATCGAGCTCTCCTCGACGATGACGACGCAGATCAACCTGCCCTTCATCACCGCGACGCCCGAGGGCCCGAAGCACCTCGACCTCCAGCTCACTCGCGCCAAGCTGAACGAGCTCGCGCACGACCTGCTCGAGCGCACCGTGGAACCGACGAAGAAGGCGATCTCGGACGCGGGGCTGACCGCGCGCGGACATCGAGCACGTGATCCTCGTCGGCGGCATGACGCGTATGCCGGCCGTGCAGGAGAAGGTCAAGGGTCTGATCGGCAAGGATCCGCACAAGGGCGTCAACCCCGACGAGGTCGTCGCGGTCGGTGCTGCGATCCAGGCCGGAGTGCTCAAGGGCGAGGTCAAGGACGTGCTCCTGCTCGATGTGACGCCGCTCTCGCTCGGGATCGAGACCAAGGGTGGCGTTTTCACGAAGCTGATCGACCGGAACACGACCATTCCGACCCGCAAGTCGGAGACGTTCACGACCGCGGACGACAACCAGCCCTCGGTCGAGATCCACGTGGGCCAGGGCGAGTCGGAGATGATCAGCTTCAACAAGACGCTGGGCAAGTTCCAGCTCGTCGGCATCCCGCCCGCAATGCGCGGCATGCCGCAGATCGAGGTGTCCTTCGACATCGACGCGAACGGCATCATCAACGTGTCGGCCAAGGATCTCGGAACCGGCAACGAGCAGCAGATCCGCATCGAGGGCGGCTCGGGCCTGTCGAGCGACGAGGTCGAGCGGATGATCTCCGAAGCCGAGTCCCACGCGGGCGAGGCGCACCAGCTGCGTGCGCTCGCGGACGCGCGGAACGCCGGGGAGCAGCTCGCCTATCAGGCCGAGCGCACGCTCGCCGAGCACCGCGACAAGGTCGACGAGGCCACGGCCTCGACGATCGAGGGACGGATCATGGAGCTCCGCCAGGTGGTCGAGGGCTCGGACGTCGCGGAGATCCAGGCGAAGTCCCAGGCGCTCGACGAAGCGTCGCGCTCGCTCGCGGATGCGATCTACGCGCAGGCGTCGGCCGCACAGACGTCCCAGCCGTCGGACAACGGTGGCAGCAACGAGGATGAGGTCGTCGAGGACGCCGACTACGAGGTCATCGACGAGGAGGAGGAGGCGAAGACCTCGTGACGCGAATCCCCAATGAAGCGCCTACACATGCGCCGGGGTCAGATCCCACGGGTCTGACCCCGGACACACACGCGCCCGGTGCCGAAAAGGAGCGGTCAGACCCCGCCGGTCTGACCCCGGACGACCTCGCGCAGGCCCTGGCGGAGCGAGACGAATACCTCGATCTCCTTCAGCGCTCGAAGGCGGACTTCGAGAACTACCGCAAGCGGGCGGCCCGCGACCAGGAGCACCTGGTCGCGCACGCCCACGAGCGGCTGGTACGCGAGCTCCTCCCGGTGCTCGATGACTTGGAGCGTGCGCTGCAGGCGGCCGACCGCCACGAGGAGGCTGCGCTGGTCGACGGCGTGAAGCTGGTCGAGCAGTCGCTGCGGAAGGCGCTCGAGAAGGAGGGCCTGACGGAGATCGAGACCGACGGGCCGTTCGACCCGCATGTTCACGAAGCGATGCTCGTGCAACCTCAGGCGGACGTCGAGCCTGGCTCGGTACTCGAAGTCGTCCAGCGCGGTTACCGCATCGGCGGCAAGGTCGTCCGTCCCGCTCGGGTGATCGTCGCGGAGTAGCGGCCATGGCCAGCCCCTACGAGGTGCTCGGCGTCCCCAAGGGGGCGTCCGACGACGACATCAAGAAGGCGTATCGCTCACTTGCGCGGGAGTACCACCCGGACAGGAACCCGGGGGACAACGGGGCGGAGGAGAAGTTCAAGGAGGTGCAGACCGCCTACGACGTGCTCTCCGATCCCGAGAAACGGAGCACGTACGACCGGTTCGGCGACGCAGGCGCGCGGGGATTTCCGGGCGGCGGCGGGGCGGCCGGCCCGCGCTTCGAGGAGTTCGACCTCGGGAATCTCAGCGATCTCTTCGGCGGGATGTTCGGGGGCGGTGCTCGCCGCGGAGGAGCACGCCGGCCCACGCGCGGCGACGATCTCGAGACACGCGTTCGCATCTCGTTCGAGGACTCCCTCGACGGCGTACAGGTACGCATCCCGGTCGAGGTGGACAGCGTCTGCTCCGTCTGCCACGGAACCGGCGCCGAGCCCGGAACCTCTCCCGTCGTCTGTCCGCAGTGCTCAGGACGCGGAGTCGTTTCGGACTCACAGGGCCTCTTTGCGTTCTCGCAGCCGTGCCCGCGGTGCCAGGGCAACGGGACGATCGTCGAGAAGCCGTGCAAGAACTGCCGGGGCTCGGGCCGGGAGCGCCGGACGAAGCGCTACGCGGTCAAGATCCCGGCCGGCGCCAGGAGTGGCACGCGGGTCCGGCTGAAGGGAAAGGGCGAGGCGGGGCTGAACGGCGGCCCGGCAGGCGATCTGCACGTCGTCGTCGAGGTCGACCCGTCGCCGCTCTACGAGCGGCGCGGCTCAGATCTCGTGCTCGAGGTTCCGGTGACGTACGCCGAGGCAGCTCTCGGCGCATCGGTGCAGATTCCGACCCCGAACGGCCCGGTGTCGCTCAAGGTCCCGTCCGGGACGGAGAGCGGCAAGCTGCTCCGCGTGAAGGGCCGCGGCGCGCCGCAGTTGAAGAAGAACGGGAGGGGCGACCTGCTCGCCCGGGTCACGGTCTCGATCCCGAAGAAGCTCACGAAGGCCGAGAAAGAAGCGCTCGAGGGCTATCAGAAGGTGTCGCGGGAGAATCCGCGCGAGCGCTTCAGCGAGGCGAGCTGACCATGCCGGACCGACCTCGCTACATGATCTCCGTCGCCGCCGAGCTCGTGGCAATGCACCCGCAGACGCTACGGCTCTACGAGGCGAAGGGTCTCGTCCGTCCCGGCCGAACGCCTGGAGGCACGCGGCTCTACTCCGAGAAGGACCTCGAACGGCTGCGGCTGATCCAGCGTCTGACGACCGAGCTCGGGCTCAACCTGGCCGGGGTCGAGCAGGTGTTGCGGATGCAGGACGAGCTGAACCGAACCCGGGCGCGGATGGAGCGGATCGAGCGGGAGCTCCGGGAGGAGATCGCCTCGATCCACCGCTCGTACAAGCGAGAGCTCGTCGTCTATCGACCGGCTCAGGCGCCGTCGAGGAGGCGGTGATGGACTTTCAGCAGCTGACTCTCAAGTCCCAGGAGGCCATTGCCGGCGCTCAGGAGCTTGCCCGTCGCCACGGCAACCCAGAGCTCACGCCGGATCACCTTACGATCGCTCTACTCGACCAGGAGCTCCCGCGGACGCTTGTCGAGCGCAGCCGGGTACGGGCAGCCGAGCTTCGCGCCGAGGCGGAGGCCCGGATGCGCAACCTGCCCACGGTCTCGGGTGATGCGGCCGCGCAGCCGCGAGGCCTCGGCTGCGTTCTCGCGCGTGCTGGACAACGCCTTCGAGGAGATGCGGGCGCTCGGCGACGAGTACGCCTCGGTCGAGCACCTGCTGCTTGCGCTCGACCTGGTTGCGCGCGAACGCGCTGCTCGAAGCTCTGCAGGACGTCCGCGGCGGCCAGAAGGTGACGTCGCAGGATCCCGAAGGCACCTATCAGGCACTCGAGAAGTACGGGCGTGACCTGACCGCGCACGCCGAGGCGGGCAAGCTCGACCCCGTCATCGGCCGCGACGAGGAGGTGCGCCGCGTGATCCAGGTCCTCTCGCGGCGCACGAAGAACAACCCCGTCCTGATCGGCGAGCCCGGTGTCGGCAAGACCGCGATCGTCGAGGGGCTCGCGCAGCGAATCGTGGCCGGCGACGTTCCCGAAGGGTTGAAGGGCAAGCGGGTCTGGGCGCTCGATGTCGGCTCGCTGCTCGCGGGCGCGAAGTACCGCGGAGAGTTCGAGGAGCGGCTGAAGGCCGTGCTCGCGGAGATCCAGAACGCAGCAGGCGACATCGTCCTCTTCATCGACGAGCTGCACACGATCGTCGGCGCGGGCGCCGGCGAGGGAGCCGTGGACGCGGCCAACATGTTGAAGCCGATGCTCGCGCGCGGGGAGCTGCGTGCCGTCGGCGCGACGACGCTGGACGAGTACCGCAAGCACATCGAGAGGGACGCCGCGCTCGAGCGCCGCTTCCAGCCGGTGTTCGTCGGCGAGCCGTCCGTTGCCGACACCATCGCCATCCTGCGCGGGCTCAAGGAGCCCTACGAGGCGCACCACGGGGTGGAGATCAGGGACTCTGCGCTCGTTGCTGCGGCGGTGCTCTCCGATCGCTACGTGAGCGACAGGTTCCTGCCCGACAAGGCGATCGACCTCGTCGACGAGGCGGCGTCGCGCCTGCGCATGCAGATCGACTCCTCGCCGGTCGAGCTGGACGAGGCGGAACGCCGCGCGCGCCAGCTCGAGATCGAGCTCGCTGCCACGGCGAACGAGTCGGAGCAGGTGCGTGCACCGGTCGAGCGCGAGCTCGCCGAGGCGAAGTCACGCCGTGACGAGCTCGGTGCTCGCTGGTCGCGCGAGAAGGAAGGGCTCCAGCGCGTCGCCGAGATCAAGCGGCAGCTCGACGAGCTCCGCATGGAGGCGGAGCGCGAAGAACGTCTCGGAAATCTCGCTCGGGTGGCCGAGATCCGCTACGGCGTCCTCCCCGCACTCGAGAAGGAGCTCTCCGAGCGCGAGCAGCCGAGCGAGGCGCCGATGGTGAAGGAGGAGGTCGACGAGGACGACATCGCGGAGGTCGTGGCCGTGTGGACGGGGATTCCGGTGTCGCGCCTGCTCGAGGGTGAGGTCGAGAAGCTCATCCACATGGAGGAGCGACTCCACCAGCGCGTCGTCGGCCAGGAAGAGGCCGTCGAGGCCGTCTCGAACGCGCTTCGACGCGCGCGCTCCGGGCTCCAGGACCCGAACCGGCCGATCGGCTCCTTCGTCTTCCTCGGCCCGACCGGCGTCGGCAAGACCGAGCTTGCCCGGGCGTTGGCCGAGTTCATGTTCGACGACGAGCGGGCGATGGTCAGGCTGGACATGTCCGAGTACCAGGAGCGGCACACGGTCGCCCGGCTCGTCGGCGCGCCACCCGGCTACGTGGGCTACGAGGAGGGCGGCCAGCTGACCGAGGCCGTACGCCGCCGCCCGTATGCCGTGCTTCTGCTCGACGAGATCGAGAAGGCGCATCCGGAGGTCTTCAACACGCTGTTGCAGCTGCTCGACGACGGCCGCCTGACCGACGGCCAGGGCCGAACGGTCGACTTCCGCAACACCGTGGTGATCATGACCTCGAACATTCGCTCTCCGGAGGCGATGCAGGAGCAGTTCCGACCCGAGTTCCTGAACCGGATCGACGAGATCGTCGTGTTCGAACCTTTGACACGCGAGCAGCTGACGGAGATCGTCGAGCTCCAGCTCGGCCGGCTCCGCGAACGGCTCGCCGAGCGGAGGATCGACCTCGAGCTGACCGACGCCGCGAAGGAGCATCTCGCCGAGTCCGGCTGGGATCCGGCGTACGGCGCCCGCCCCCTCAAGCGCGCGATCCAGCGGCTGCTCGAGAACCCGCTCGCCCTCGAGCTGCTCGAGGGCCACTTTGTGGAGGGCGACACCGTGCGCGTGGAGGTGGATGGCGAGGAGCTCGCCTTCGCGCGGGCCGAAGCGGCGGAGCCCGCGACGGCATAGAACAGCATCGTGCGGCAGCCACTGCTCACCGCGCGTCGGTGCCACCGCCCGTCGGGAGAAGCCCTACAGTTTTGCCCGCTGTTCCCCCGCCTCGCGCTCGCGCATGCGAGCGGCGAGTGCCGAGCGCGACCGAACGTCGAGCTTGCGGTAGATCCGGGTGAGGTTCGCCTCGACGGTCTTCTCGCTCACGAAGAGCGCCTGCGCGACCTCGTGGTTCGTCTTACCGTCGACGACGAGCTCGGCGACGCGCGACTCGGCCGGGGTGAGCGCCGATCCGGATGCTCGCTTGATGGGGATGCGTGCCAGCTCCTCGCGAGCGCGCTCCGTCCACAACGGCGCGCCGAGCTTCTCGAAGGTCGACCGTGCCTGCTCGAGCGCATCGCGGGCCGCGCGTCGCTCGCCGAGGCGGCGCAACACTTGCCCGTGCACGAGGCGCGTGCGGGCGAGGCTGAACGGCATGTCGACGCGCTCGTGGTGGACGAGCGCTTCCTCGAGCGCCGCACGCGACTCGTCGAGCTTTCCGTCCGCCGCGAGGACGAGGGCGCGGCAGCGAAGCGCTGGGGCAAGGGTGATCGCCTTTCCGGCTTTCCGTGCCCGCCGTTCGTACAGGTCGACGACGTGCTTCGCGGTGACGAGGTCGCCGGCCACGACGAGCGCCTCCGCATAGTTCTCGAAGACGGCCGGCGTGTCACCGGCACCGCTCGCCTCGTAGATCTCGTATGAGCGGGCGAGCGACTGCACCGCCTCCCCGGCCGAGCCGACGGAGAGGTCGAGGAACCCGAGGACGGAGAGTTGCTGGTAAACGCTCCAAGGGTCGGCCCGTTCGGCCTCGACGAGTGCCTGCACCACGCGCTCGCGCGTCTCGTCGACGCGCCCCTGGTGAGCGTGGACGAAGGCGAGGTTGAATATCGCCGTCAGTCGCTGGTTCGTCTGACCGGTCGTCTCCGCGAGCTCCAGGTGCTCGAGGGCGAGGGCTTCAGACTGCGCCCAGTCGCCGGTCCAGAGGTCGAGCTGCGGCAGGTGGCTGAGCGCGTAGGGCAGCGAGCCCTCGTCGCCCTCGTCGAGGGCCGACTGGCGGGTTACCTCGAGCCAATGCCTGGCCCCGTCGAAGTCGCCGTCGTACTTGAGCCAGGTGCCGTGAGCGGCGCTCATGCGGTCGGCGACGATCGGGGTCGGCGAGACGCGCTCGAGCTCGAGCGCGCGCTCGACGACGTCGAAGCGGATGCCGTTGCCGAGCGTGTACTCGGCGCCCGCAAGCGGCACGAGCGCTTCGGCGAGAAGTCCCGGGTCGGGGTCGTCGAGGCTCTCCAGAAAGTCGACGGCTGCTCGGGAACGATGCAGCGTGAGCTCCGCGCCCTGCGTGAGCCGAGCTAGCGTGACGAGCACCCGCGCGCGAAGGGCGTCGTCGTGGCCGACGTGCTCGAGCGCCTCCTCGCAGCAGGCCTCGCCCTCTCGGGCGATTCCCGTTTCCCAGTGCAAGCGCCCTCGCAGCTCGAGCGCGCGGGCCCGAAGCGGCCCTGTCGTGTTCTCGCCGAGGAGACCGTCGAGGAGCGCGATCGCCTCGCCATGGTCGCCCGCCAGCACGAGTGCCAGTGCCAGCTCGAAACGGCGGCGGCCGGAGGCTCCAGCGTCGTCGTCGGGCGTGAGCCTCCAGGCGAGCTCGAGCAGCTCCGAGGCGTCCAGAGGAGAACCCCGGCGCTCGGCGAGACCGGCGGCTCCCTCCAGGCTGGCGGCGACCGCCTCGTCGGGCCCTTCAGACCCCAGTGCCAGATGACGAGCGCGCTCTTCGGCGCTGGGAGCGACCTCCGCGAGCCGGCGATGCATCGCGCGACGGTGTGCCGGGCGGACGGACGACGCCAACACCGCTCCGATGAGCGGATGCGCGAACCGAATGCGATCGCGCCGAACCTCGACGAGGTCGGCTTCCCGCGCCCGCTCGAGGTTCTGGCCAGCGGGCGGCCCGAGGGCTCGCTCCAGGAGGTCGATCGTCGGGTTCGAGAGGAGAGCAGTGGCGAGCATCGCCTCTCGCGAGCTTTCCGGCAGCTTCTCGAGGCGTGACGCGAGAAGGTCCACCGTCTCTTCGGGCACGGGGAGCGGCTCGCCGGGGCCCGGCCGCGCTCCGGTCTCGGCGAGAGCCCGCGCGAGCTCGATCGCGAGGAGTGGATTCCCGCCCGAGGTCGCCGCGATCCGCTGCAGCGTCGGACGCGGAACGACGATGCCGAGCTTCGCGTGGATGACGTGGTAGAGAGCGCTCAGGCTGAGTGGGCCCAGCACGACGCGCTCTCGCTGGCTCGCCGGGAGGTCGTCGAAGCCCAGCGGGTCGGTCGGCGCCTTGCCGTCGATACGCTCGGCCGTGACCAGCGCCACCCGCAGGGCCGAGTCGAGCCGGCGTAGAGCGAAGGCGATCGCGCCCTCGGATGGCCGGTCGAGCCACTGCACGTCGTCGATCGCGACCAGCACTGGAGACTCTTGAGTTATCCCGCGCAGGACCGAGAGCAAGCCGGCGGCCACAGCACGTGACGCGGACCCGCCGGCGCGCGGGGCAGCGCGCAAGAGCGCCGCATCGACCGCGTCCCGTTGCGGCTCGGGGAGCGCGGCGAACGCATCCTCGTCCAGCGAGGACAGGAGGTCGGCGAGCGCGGCGAATCCGAGCTTGGCCTCCGCCTGTACAGGGCGACAGCGAAGGACGCGGAAGCCGGCCTCCTCGCCGAGGCGTACCGCTTCTTGCCAGACGGTCGTCTTGCCGATGCCCGCCTCGCCTGACAGGAGCAGCGCCGAGTACTGCTCGAGGCCGCAGTCGAGGAGCTTCTCGACCGTCGCGAGCTCGTGCTCGCGACCGACCATCGTCCGCATGACGCACAGTCTGCGACGATCCGTCCTCTGCCGCAAGCGCGGGCGGGACCCGGCAAAACTGTAGGGCTTCTCCCGATGCGGGCGCAGGCTCGCCCTCCCTACGCTCGACGTCAATGGATGACGGGCATGCCGAGGGCGCAGACACGACGACGTTTCTCGTCGAGCACTACTGGCCGGGGGTGACCGAGAGCGGCTTCAGCGCTGCGGCGGAATCGCTCCGCAGCGCGGCCGAGGCGATCGCGGCCGCCGGCGGCACGGTGCGGTACCTGCACTCGACGCTCGTTCCGGAAGACGAGGCGGCGTTCTGCGTCTTCCACGCATCCTCGCGATCACTAGTCGAGCAGGCGTACGCCCGTGCGGGCGTTCGTTTCGAGCGAATCCTCGACGCCGTCGAGTCGGGCGTCGGACCACACACGAAAGGAGAAAGTCGATGAGAAAGGTGCTTCTCACTGCGATCATGAGCGCAGTCGGCGTACTCGTGCTGGCGTTGTCGATGACCGCCGCCGCGGCCGGCGGGTGTCCGGTCTGCGGCAAGAACCTGATCAAGAATCCCGGCGCGGATGCCGGGTTGGGCGTGACCGCTGTCGGCGCGAGCGGTCTCGTCCCCGGCTGGACGATCGCCGCGGGCCAGTTCGGGGCGGCCTCGTACACCTTCCCCAACGGCTGGTTCTCGGCCAGGTCGAAGGGGCCGGCGAAGCGGGGCAAGAACTACTTCTTCGGGGGCACGACCACGGAAGCCGTGACTGCGCCGGCGAGCATCGGCACGCAGACGATCGCGTTGCCCAGGTCGGCGGTCGGCCGGAAGGCGACCCTCAGCGGCTGGCTCGGGAACTACGGCGAGAACAGGACGCAGGTCCGCGCCCAGTTCATGGACGCGTCCGGGGCGGTTCTGTCGACGGTCAGGATCGGCCCAGCGGTGACGATCGCCGGCACGGACATGGCGCTGCGATCCCGCAACGGCAAGGTGCCTGCGGGGACGACGCAGGTGATGATCTCGGTCATCTTCGGGGGCACCGTAGCCGCCTACAAGCTGGCGGGCGCGGACGGTCTCTCCCTCGTGCTGAGCTGAGCCGAGCGTCTGCACGACCGGGCTCGACGTCGTCGATGTGATGCGTCGAGTCCGGTTGTGTGTCCGCGCTCGGGGAACGTCGTCGAAGAAGTCGGCGCACTCGGTCACAGGCGGCGCGCCGTAGATGAAGAGCACGAAGTTCTTGGGTTGAGGCGCGTGGCGGCGTACGATCGCGCGTGATGCCTGCGGCCATCGTCGGCCGAGAGGTCGAGCTCGCGTCCGTCCGTGACTTCGTCGCCAGCGTCTCCGACGGAGTGTCAGCGCTCGTGCTCCAGGGCGATGCCGGCGCCGGAAAGACGACGATCTGGCGAGCAGGCGTCGCCGCTGCCGAGGAGAGCGGCGCGCGGGTGCTTCAGGCAGTGCCTGCCGAGAGCGAGACGGCGCTCAGCTTCTCTGGGATCGGCGACCTGCTGTACCAGGTTCTCGACGAAGCGCTGGCTCCATTGCCCGTCGGACAGAGACGAGCGCTCTCCCGCGCACTGGTGTTGGACGACGACGAGGGCCTGCCGCCCGACCCACACGCCGTGGGCGTCGCAGTTCTGAACGCGCTGCGGGCTCTCGCCGAGCAACGGGCGCTGATCGTCGCCGTCGACGACGTGCAATGGTTGGACGCGGCTTCGTCGGCTGCTCTCGCCTACGCGGCAAGACGTCTTCGAAACGAGCGCGTCGGGATCCTTCTCTCGCGACGCGTCTTGCTCGAGAGCCTCGTGATCGATGAGCTGACGCGAGCGCTTCCCTCCGTGCGGCTCCATAACGTCGATGTGGGTCCGCTCGACGTCGGTGCGCTCCACCATGTGGTGCTCGCGCAGCTCGGTATCGCGCTCCCCCGCCCTCGTCTCGCGGAGGTGCATCAGGCCACCGACGGAAATCCCTTTTACGCGCTCGAGATCGTGCGGATGCTCCAGCGAACTGCCGTCTCTGTCGAAGGCGGGCAACCCTTGCCAGTACCTGATTCTCTGCACGATCTCGTCCTCGGGCGCCTGCTGGCGTTGCCGGAGGCAAGCCGTCGCTTCCTGTTCGCCGCCGCAGCCCACGCACACCCGACGATCAGCGTGACGGAGCTGGCGTCCGGCGTGGGTCGCGACGCCGGCTTGACCCCCGCGCTCGAGGCCCGCATCGTCGAGCTCGACCGCGACAGAATCCACTTCACCCACCCGGTGCTGGCCGCTGGGGCGTATCGGACAGTCGAGCCCGCGCGGCGCACGGAGACTCACGCGCGGCTCGCGGAGTTGCTCGAGGATCCCGAAGCTCGGGCATGGCAGCTGGCCGCCTCGGTGGTGGAGGCCGACGAGAGGGTTGCGTCGATCGTCGACGAGGCGGCGCGTCGTGCGCGAGCGCGGGGGGCGCCTGGGCCTGCAGCGCTCCTGCTCGATCGCGCCGGAGAGCTGACGCCTGACGATCGGCCCGAGGAACAAAGGCGGCGGGCAGTTGACGCGGCGTATCTGCACTTCGAGTCCGGCGACTCGCGGCGCGCAGAGGCACAGGTCCGTGAGGTGATCGACCCGTTGGCTCCCGGACTCGAGCGAGCGAGAGCGCTGATGGTTCTCGCCAAGATCCGGACCTACGAAGCTGCCCACGAGGCCGCCGAGCTCTTCCTTCAGGTCGTGGAGGAGGCGGAGGGAGACCGAGAGGTTCTCGCGCGCGCTCACGAGGGGGCTGCCTCATGCTGCTTCTGGAGATTCGAGCGGCTCGACGCGGCCGTCCGGCATGTCGAGGTCGCTTTCACCCTCGCCCAGGAGCTTGACGACGAGGCGCTCGCCGCCGACCTGCTCATAACCCAGCTCGGAGCGGAGACACTGTTGGGACGGGCGGCGGCAAGCTCGACGCTCGACCGGGCGTTGGCTCTCCAGCAGACCGCGTCCGAGCACCGGGTTCTCGATCAGCCGCTGGTGGGCATCGCCGAGTACTGGATGTGGACCGACTCCCATGATCGCTCACGCGACACGCTGATCGAGTTGCTGCGACGGGTGGACGAGCTCGGGGACGAGAGCTCGCGGCCGTACGTCTTGTTCTTGCTCGGTGAGGTGGAAGTCCTTAGCGAGCAACTCGAACTGGCGCTCGAACGGGCTCTCGCTGGGGGAGAGGCGGCCGAACAGTCCGGCGAGCCTCTCTTCGCCGCGTACAACTTCGCGCTCGAAGGCCTCGCCCAGGCGTACCTCGGTCGTCCCGAGCGGGCGAGGCAGGCAACCCGACGCGCGCTCGAGCTGGTTCCCGACGGTCAAGTCGGGCTCATCGCCTCGGCGGCGCGCGGCCACCTCCACCTCTCGCTCGGCTCGCCGAGCGACGTTATTGCGGAGCTGGAGCCGCGTGTCGCCTTCGTCCGCAGCGAGGGAATCGTCGAGCCAGGAGCCACCCGGTTCGTCATCGACCAGATCGAGGCGTTGATCGAGATCGGACGACGAGACGACGCGGTCGAGCTCTTGGACTGGTACGAAGGGAACGCACGAAGGCTCGAGCGTGCATCGGCGCTTGCCTCGTGCGCGCGCTGCCGCGGCCTACTCGCCGCTCAGTCCGGGTCGTTCGACGACGCGCTTGACGCCTACGAGGGCGCACTCGTGTGGCATGGACAGGTGGAGATTCCCCTCGATCGCGCCCGAACGTTGCTCGCCCTTGGCGTGGTGCAGCGGCGAGCCAAGCGCCGCAGCGAGGCGCGCAAGACCCTTGGCGAGGCCCTCGCAGTGTTCGAGCGGATCGGCGCGGCGATCTGGTCGGAACGCGCCCGTATCGAGCTACAGCGCATCAGCGGTCGGGCCGCTACGCCGGGAGCAATGACACCCGCGGAGGAGCGGGTCGCCGCGCTCGTCGCCGAGGGTAAGACGAACCGCGAGGTAGGGGCGGCGCTCTTCCTCTCCGACCGAACGGTCGAGGGACACCTCTCGCGCGTCTTCGGCAAGCTCGGCGTGCGTTCGCGGACCGAGCTCGCTCGCGTCCTTGCGTCCGGTTCCGGTCAGGTGGTCGAGTCGTCAAACACAGGGGATTCCCCCGTTTCGCCCGCCTCCACGTCGCCCTAGCCTCGGTGCAGGTGGCCAAGAGGGTCACCAGAAACAGAAGGAGGAGCGATGACCCGCAAGATCTCCCTCACTGTCATCACCGTTCTCGCCGGTCTGGCGCTGGTGCCGGCGGCCTGGGCCAATCAGCCCAATCCTCGCGGCATGCTCGCGTCCGACTCGGTCGCGAGCGCGCAGGAGCAGGCTCAGGCTCAGTCGTTCGACGCTCGCGGGGCGATGGCTTCCGACTCGGTCGACGCCGCGCTCGCCAGTGAGCGGAGCCGCAGGGCTGCGGCGCAGTTCTACGCAAACTCCACGAGGGGAACGGTGCTCGTCGACCGCACCGACCCCGTTTCGGCCAAGAACTCGGGTCGCGACGTCGAGTGGCCGCAGGTGGGGGTGGGATTCGGGCTCGGCCTCCTGCTCGCGATCGGTCTCTTCGTCGCCATGCGCTCCACGCGGATCCGGACGCTGGCTCACTGATCGGGTCATCGGCCCGCAACGGCCGCGACCGCTCTCGAAGCAGGGCGGTCGCGGCGCGTGGCGACGGTTTACTTCGCGTCGTGCAGCGGACGCCGAAGCCGTATCGGAGGAGCTGGTGGAGACGCGGGCTGAACGCGCTCGTCCGCCCGCTCGCGCGGCTCGGGTTGACCGGGCCGCGAACCCATCTGCTCACCGTTCCAGGGCGCAAGACCGGGAAGCTCTGGTCGACGCCGGTGTCGATCCTCGAGGACCGCGGTGAGCGTTGGCTCGTCGCGCCGTACGGCGACCGGAACTGGGTGAAGAACGCCCGGGCGGCGGGCTGGGTCGAGCTCAGACGGGGTCGTCGGCACGAGCGTCTCGACATCGACGAGCTCTCGCCCGAGGCTGCAGTCCCGGTGCTTCGCCGCTACTACGAGCTCGGTCGCTTCACGCGCCCGTTCTTTCACGTTCGGCCCGAGTCCTCTGCTGAGGAGTGGCTCTCGGAGGCAAACCGCCATCCGGTCTTCCGATTGGAGCGAAGAAGCCTTACTCTGTGAGCCTGGGGTCCGATCGTCGAGGGGGGATGTGATGACGGTGTTGCTGGAGAACGAGATCCTGCTGGTTGCCGCGACCGACCTCGAGCTGTGCGGTCATCCCGGGCTCGTGTGCGGCGTCGGCCCGGTGGAAGCCGCAGCAACGACGTCGCGAGAGCTCGCCATGAGTCGCCCACGCGCGGTGATCAACATCGGCATCGCGGGCAGCAAGGGTCTGACGCCGGGGTCGGTCGTCATCGGCTCGGAGGCGTTCTACTGCGACCTCGGTGCCGAGATCCCCGTCGTCGATCGCATCCAGGCCGATCCCGAGCTCATCGCCGAGGTCCGGGCCGCACTTCCCGAGGCCGTGGTGCTACCGATCGCCACAAGCGCCTTCGTGACCGGCTCCCTGCGGGCAACCGAGACATTCCGTGCGGAGGGAATGGAGGGGTTCGGTGTGCTCCGCGCCTGCCAGCTCGCCGGTGTTCCGGGCGTCGAGCTGCGCGTGATCTCGAACGACATCGGCGAGGGGAACCGCGCGCTCTGGATGATGAGACGTGCACTCGAGGTGCTCGATGGGATCGTTCCGCGCCTGCCCGGCGCTGCAGTGGTTCACCGTTAGCCGACTAGAGTCTCGCGATGGCGCGGGGAGCGAGGTCCACGCGCTCGACAACTGCCACCTCCGCTGCCACCCGAGGTGCGAACGGTCGGCCAGCTCGTCGGCGAGGCGATTCGCACCTACGGGCGAAACCCCTGGCAGTCGCTCGCGATCGGGATTCCCGTTGCGGTGGTCAATGCGCTCGTGTGGCGGGCTCCGGGATCGGAGCAGATCGTCGTCGCCGTCGCGGGCTCCCTCCTGGTCACGGTCAGCTACGTCGTCGCGTGCTCGATCGTGACCGGCGTGTCGCTCCGCAGCCGACGCTCGCTCGTGGCCTACGCGATCGGTGTCCTCGTCTTCGTTCCGTTCCCGTTCCTCGCGGCACTCTTCATCCTCCCCGGGCTGCTCTGGCTGTCTCTCTTCGGGCTCGCCGTTCCGGTCGCGCTGGTGGAGGGTCTCGGAGTCCGTGCGGCGCTCGTGCGTGGTCTCAGGTTGGCGCGTGCGGACTTCGTCCATGTGCTCGGAGGCCTCGCGACGCTCGCGCTGGTCGTCTTCCTCACCCAGGCATCCCTCTTCTTCGTCCTGCGCGAGTTCGCCGAGAACACGAGGATCGCTGCGGCGACGCTAGCCTCGATCGTGGTGTCGCCACTCGTGCTTCTCGGAGCGGCGCTCCTGTACGTCGACCAGGAAGCTCGGTTACGCTCGCGCGAAGAGCGACGAGAGGAGCGAGATGCCGACGTACCTGATGCTCACCACGCTGACCGAGAAGGGAATCCAGACGCTGCACGCGAACCCCGACCGTCTGCGTGAGGTCAACCGCGACGTCGAGGAGATGGGCGCGAAGGTTCTCCACCAGTGGGCCGCGCTCGGCTCGTACGACTTCGTCAACATCGTCGAGGCGCCCGACGACGTGACCATCGCCAAGGTGTCGGTTGCGCTGGGGGCGCGTGGGAGCGCGAAGCTCGAGTCCCTCCCGCTGATCTCAGTGGACGACTTCCTCGGCACGTTGTCGTAGGCCCCGGGCGTGGCTGGCCCCTACAGGGCCAGGAAGCCGGTCTGTCGCGGC
Organism: uncultured Actinomycetes bacterium; assembly: GCA_963830035.1. Classification (GTDB taxonomy): domain Bacteria; phylum Actinomycetota; class Thermoleophilia; order Gaiellales; family Gaiellaceae; genus GMQP-bins7. The sequence goes on from CAWHKX010000004.1 coordinate 1,077,900, forward strand.
TCGACCTCGAGCGGGCTGGCGGGGAGTCCCTGCTGCGGCTCCAGGTTGAACGCGCGGGGCGCCACGTCGTTCGGCGTCTCGGGATGGAAGATCGAGGCCAGCAGCTGAATCTGGTAGCGGCCGGGGCCGAGCTCCCACTGCCCTCCGCCGTACGCGCCGATCTCGTGGGCCTCGCAGTAGTCGTACGCGGCGAAGAGCCGTTCGACGGAGCCGAAGCGGGAGGGCTTGACGTTCACGGTCTTCGGCGGCCAGCGCAGGCTCTCGATGTCTTCGACCGAGTGGACGATCGCGTCCCAGGTGACGCGTTCCACGTGCGGCTCGAGCACGGCCTCGGTCTCCGGAGTGAGGCCCGGATCTTCGAGCCATGCGTGGGGCAGCCCTTCGGCCACACGTCGGTACAGATCGGCATCTGGCGGGGCGTCGACGGTCGTGCCTCGATACTGCCCCTTGAAGTCGACCGAGTCGACCGCGCCGGTGACGGCGAGCTCCTCGATCAGCTCGCCGCTCCATTCGACGTTGGCGTCCAGCTTGAAGCGCAAGGACGGATAGAGGCGGAGCCACGCGTGAAACCGCTCCGTCGAGGGCGGAGATCCGAGTCCCATCGACACGACGAACTCGACCGGTCGCGGCTCGCGGCGCACCGCGTCGCCGAGTGAGACGCCCTGCTGGCGGAGCGCAAGGTCGAGCGCGGCGCTCTCGTAGGCCCACCGACGGTAGTCCTGGTACGCGTGCTGCTCGGGCTCCTGCTCGAAGAGGTCGAGCGTGGCCAGGTGTCGGGAGAACGAGTCGAGCGTCCACGACCCGGCCAGCGGCAGCACCGGGCCGAGCTTCTGCGAGCGATCGTGCTCTTCACCGTCGTAGGTGACGTCCTCCCCGATCCCTTCCTCGCCTCCGCCGTGCAGGTGGATTACGGTCGTCTTGCGGAGGAAGTCGCTCCGGGCCTGGAGCTCCAGGCCCTCGAGCGAGTACTCCTCGATCTCGAGCTGGAGGTCCTTGACGTCGTCGTAGAGGCTCACAGGGCGGCGAAGGCTACCGCGGTCTCGCCGGCCAGCCGCGCATTCGCGACGATCAGCGCGCGATTGACCTCGCGTGTGCGACCGTCGCTGTGTTCGTGAAGGTACGACAGCACGAACGGGGTCACCGCCTGTCCGGACACACTCGCCGCCGCCGCCTCGGACACGGCCGATTCGATGAGATCAGCGACGTCGAGGCTCTCGGGAGGCGGGTTTCCGAGCAGGAGGCCGGCGCCTCCGAGGCTCCAGTGCGCCTCTGCGATGCGCGCCGCTTCCGTCGCGTCGGCAACCCGGTGAGGCACGGCCGGCCCACCTTCAGCCGAGTAGAAGAGCGGCAGCGTGTCGGTTCGATAGCCGAGCACCGGCACGGCAAGAGTCTCCAGGAGCTCGACGGTGGCGGGCACGTCCAGGAGCGACTTGACGCCTGAGGAGACGACGAGCGCCGGTGTGCGGGCCAGCGTGGGCAGGTCGGCGGACACGTCCGGCGGCGACGGAAAGCCGCGGTGCACGCCACCGATCCCCCCTGTGCCCAGGAACGGGATGCCGACCCAGGCGGCGACGGCGAGCGCGCCGCCTACCGTGGTCGCTCCGATCGAGCCCTGGACAGCGCACGCCGCGAGATCGCGCGGGCCGGTTTTGCGTGCTTCGGGAGTGAACCGCTCGAGCTCGCTCGGCTCGAGGCCCACGCGGATGCAACCGTCGAGCACGCCGATCGTCGCCGGCACGGCCCCCGCAGCCCGTACGGCGGCGTCGCTGGCGAGTCCGACCTCGACGCCGTCGGGTGGAGGGAAGCCGTGCGCGACCAACGTTGTCTCGAGCGCGACGACAGCCTCGCCGGCATCGAGCGCGGAACGCACCTCCTCGGAGATCTCGACGAGCTGGCGCACGGTCGCCAGGCTACGGCATCGCTACGGCAGCGCCCCGAGCTTCTGAACGCAGCGGGCGGCGGCCTCGAGCGCAAGGTCGGGCCCGCCGACGATCCAGCCGGCGGCGAGGGCGTCTCCCGCTCCGGTGGTGTCGACGACACGGTCGACGGGCAGAGCCGGACGCTCCTCGTCCCCGAAGACGCAGCCACGCGCGCCCCGCTTGAGGATCCAGTGCGAGCCGGCAAGCGGCTCGCCGAACATCTGCGCTTCGGACTCGTTCGCGAAGACGACGTCCGGCGCGATCGTCGACACCGCTCGTCGGAACTCGGCGACTCCGGCGGAGCGGATCGCGCTCCAGGTCGCAAGATCGACGCTGACGACCGCGCCTTGCGAGCGGCCGAGCTCGACTGCGAGCAGGGCCGCGCTGCGGGCGGGCTCGACCAACAGCGCGTAGCCGGAGACGAAGAGATGGTCGCAGCCCTCGAGCCACACCGGATTGATCTCCTCCGGACGAAGTGCGACGGCTGCGCCGCGATCGGCTGCCATCGAGCGGCGGCCGTCCGGCGAGACGAGCGAGCAGATGACCCCGTTTCGGCCTTCGGTGGGACCGAGGACCTCGACGCCCCTCTCCTCGAGCCCGGCGAGCGCGAGGCTCCCGGCCTCGTCGGCTCCGCGCTTGCCGACGAACCGCGACCGAGCGCCGAGCACCGAGCACCATGCAGCGACGTTGGCGGCCTGCCCGCCGGGGGTGATCCTGATCTCGGCGTTCGTGTCGCCCTCGGCGGAGAGCGGGTCGGCAAGCCGGACGAGGACGTCCAAGGTCAGATCGCCGATGGTGCAGACAACCATCGCGTGGATCGTAAGATCTGCTCATGGACGGCGAGAAACGACACGGCTGGTTTCGGACGTTCGTCCTGGGCAGCGTCGTCGGCGCGTCAGCAGCCCTGGCCGCCGGGTCACGCCGTCGGCGCGTCCAACGACGCCGCGGCCGCCCGAGGGGCCTGGCCGCGTTCGAGAGCGCCCCGTGTTATCTCGAGCTCATCGAAGGCGAGCGCGAGAGGTCCGCGGTCCAGGACGTCGTCTAGCCTTTTCCGGCATGCCGATCTACGAGTACCGTTGCCCGAACGGGCACACGTTCGAGGTCTTCCAGAAGATGGCCGACGCGCCGGTCGAGCTCTGCGTGACCTGCGGGGAGGGGCCCGTGGAGAAGATCCTTTTTCCGGTTGCCGTGCACTTCAAGGGCTCGGGCTTCTACTCGACGGACTACGGCCGCGGCTCACGCAAGGATCGAGACGGCGACAGTGCCCCGGCGGACAAGCCCAAGGACAAGGACAAGCCGGCGGAGAAAGCCCCCGCGAGCGAGAAGAAGACGACCCCGCCCCCGAGCGACTAGCGCCTCGTGCAACCCGCGCCGTACAGCGAGCCCTTGGGAGGCGCAAGCGGTGCGGTGCGACGGAGGAACATCGAGATCGCGGCCACATTGTCCTCGGACCCGAGCAGCACGGACTCGCCTCCGGATGACGACGGGTCTCCGCCCAGCCGGCAATGGAGGGAGCGACTCGAGTCCGCCCGGAAGCGAGCCCAGCCGAGCTGAGCGATCTCCCAGGCGGAGAGATCGGTCACGAGCGGCGCGGCGAGCGAGTCGCCGATGAACGGCAGCCGGACGAAGGTGCCCAGGCTCGCGAGCTTGTCGCCGACGGCGTCGGCGACCACCTGCTGGCGACTGCCGCGGGTGAGGTCGTTGTCGGCAGCGTTGTTCTGGTTGGAGCGAATCCGGGCGTAGACGAGTGCCCTTCTCCCGTCCAGGTGTTGCGTCCCCTTAGGGAAGCGCCAACCCTCCCACTCGCGGCAGCGAGCGGGCTTGTAGGGGCAGTCGAACTTGTTCGAGAGGATCGCCTTCGGCACGTTCACGTCGATTCCACCGAGTGCGTCGATGAGCTCGCGAAACCCGTCGAAGTCGAACACGACGACGTGGTGGATCGGGAGCCCGGTCAGCCCGCGCACCGTGGCGAGCGTGAGGGCCGGCCCGCCCAGCTGGTTCGCCGCATTGATCTTTCCCGAGCCGTAGCCCGGGATGTCGACGAGCAGGTCTCTCGGGATCGAAAGGTAGGAAAGCCGGTTCTTGCCCGGATCCGTGCGTAGGAGGAGGAGCGAGTCCGAGCGTCGCGCGTCCTGGCGTCCGGGGGCCTTGCCGCCGTCGGTTCCGATGACGAGGATCGTTGCCGGTTCGGAGAGGAGGGATCCGTCGTGGTCTGCCAGGCGGCCTTCGGCACGACGCGGGAGGCGCTCGTTCGCCTCGTCGACGCCGCTCGCAAACGACAGGTAGCCGAGCAAGCCCCAGACGATTCCGAGCACGAGCAGTCCGACGATCCCGAGCACGATCCAGAGACCGAAGCGCCGCCGTCGAGGAGGCTTCTCGCCGCTGTCTGCCACGGCGGCGTCCTGTCGGCCCTTGTCGAGAGGGACTCTGCCCTTGACGCGGCCACCGCGATACCGCCGGTAGGGCTTGTCTCCCTCGGCCATTCGGGGCGCTATGGTAGCCCGCGCCCGTGAGCGCCCCCTATGTGATCGGAGTCGACGTCGGCGGGACGAAGATCCGCGCCGGGATCGTCGACCGGGAGGGATCGGTGCACGAGCGCTACGAGGCGCTGAGCCCGGGAACGCGGGAGGAGGACGTCCTCGGAGCCATCGACGAGGCGGTGCAGGCCGTGCTGGCGGACACGATCGGCGCGATCGGCTTCGGCGTCCCGGCGAACCTCGACCGCAGGACACGGCGGGTGTTGGGAGCCAGCAACCTGCCGTTCGACGACTTCGATCTGATCGCGCACGCGCGCGACCGGTTCGGCCTTCCGGTGGGTGTGGAGAACGACGCAAACGCTGCTGCGTTGGCGGAGTGGAAGCTCGGCGCAGGGCGAGGAGCCTCGGATCTCGTCCTGCTCACTCTCGGGACCGGGGTCGGTGGCGGCATCGTCCTCGACCAGCAGATCTATCGTGGCTGGGCGGAGGTCGGTCACATGGTCGTAGTCGCGAACGGGCCTCCGTGCCCTGGACGTTGCCACGGCCGCGGACATGTGGAGGCCCTTTGCTCGGGGAGTGCCGCGGATCAGGCCGCGCAAGACCTCTGGGGGCCCGATGCGGACGCGCACATGCTGGTCGAACGCGCTCGAGAGGGAGACGAAGCAGCGCGCCAGCGTCTGACCGAGATGGGCGGATATCTCGGAGCTGCGATCGGATCCCTCGCAAATCTCTTCGATCCGGAGATCGTCCTGATCGGAGGCGGCTTCGGAGAGGCGGCCGGCGAGCTCATCCTGGGAACGGCGCAGGACGCTGCTCGTCGCGAGGCGCTGGCTCCTGCCGATGCGACGATTCGCGTCGAGCCTGCCGAGCTCGGAGCGGAGGCGGGCCTCGTCGGAGCCGCGCTCGTGGGCTTCGGCGCCCTCGACGGAACCTGGTAGGCCATGCCGCTGGCGGTGTGCGCCACCCCGATCGGCAACCTCGACGACGTCACGCTTCGGGTGCTCACCGAGCTGCGAGAAGCGGATCTCGTGCTCTGCGAGGACACGCGTCGTTCGCGCATCCTGCTCGACCGTCACGGGATCTCTGCGCGGCTTCTGAGCTATCACCGGCACAACGAGGCGGCGCGAACGGGAGAGATCGTGGCGCGCCTGGAGCGGGGAGAGCGCGTGGCACTCGTCTCCGATGCAGGTCTTCCGGGCGTCAACGATCCGGGTGCACTGCTCGTCGCGGCTGCGGCATCGGCAGGATTTCCCGTCACGGTGTTGCCGGGGCCGTCCGCTGTCGAGACGGCGCTCGTCGCGAGTGGGTTCGTGCACGAGGGCTACCAGTTCGTCGGATATCTGCCTCGACGCGTTCGCGAGCTGCAGGCGCTCACGGAGCAGCTCGCCGGCTGGCCGCACGCCGTCGTCGCCTTCGAGTCGCCGCGCCGCCTGCCGGCTTCGCTGGCGGTGCTCGCCGGAGAGATGCCGCAGCGGGCTGCCGCCGTCTGCCGCGAGCTGACGAAGCGTTTCGAGGAGGTCGCGAGAGGGACGCTCGGCGAGCTCGCCGAGCGCTTCGCGGAGCCGCCGAAGGGGGAGATCACGTTGGTCTTGGGCGCGGGAACCGAGCGCGAAGAGTGCGAGGTCGACGACGATGCGGTCGGAGCCGTCGCGGAGCTCGTCGCCGCCGGAATCTCGCACCGCCAGGCGGTGGACCTCGTCGTCCGCCTCACCGGCGCGCCTCGCAACGCGTTGTACCGCTCTTCCTTGTGACAACTCTGTGAAATTGCATTGCCCCTTCTCCCAGGGGCCGCTACCGTCGAGGCGTGTTCGCTTCCCGGACAACGCGTGTACTGGGAGTGACCTTGTCCACGATCGGGCTCGCACTTGCTCTCGCTTCGAGCGCCCAGGCCTGGGCATGGCCGGCGGACGGCGCCGTTCTCCGTGACTTCTCGCTCGGCGACGACCCGTACGCCGCCGGACAGCATCGCGGCATCGACGTTGCTCTCGCCGGCGGTCACCCGATCCGCGCCCCGGTTTCGGGCGAAGTGGCGTTCGCCGGACAGGTTCCGACGCACGGACTCACCGTCACGATCGAAACGGACGGCTACCGGGCGTCCTTGACTCATCTCGGACCGCTTCTCGTCAAGCGTGGCGACCGCATCTCAGAGGGTGCGCCGCTGGCAGAAGCGGGCCCAACCGGGGTTCCCGAGCACGAGGTGCCGTACGTGCATTTGGGCATCCGCATCGGCGACGACGAGACGTACGTCGATCCGCTGTCCCTGCTTCCGCCGCGGGCTGCCCCTGCCCCTCCGCCGGCGCCCGCGGCGCCGCCCGCACCGGTTCCTCCAGATTCCGCGCCCGCGCCCACGCCTCCTGTTGCAGAGGCGACGCCGGCCCCGGCGCCCGAGGCTGCGCCACTGCCGACGCCAACGGCGATCTCATCCTCCGCTCTGGCACCGGATCCGGCCCCGCAGTCGAGCGCGCAGCCGCTCGTTGCCGGCGGTCGCGAAACTGCGAGGCGACCCGAGGAGAACGCTCCGAGCGACGGGGAGCGCAAGCGCCTGCGCACAGGGTTCACGCGCGGCCGTGCGGAGGTGCAGTCGGTCGAGGACCAGCGGATGTCTCGTTCGGTGGTCGGACGCGTCGGAGTCGGATCAAAGGCAGCGCACGCGACCGGTGCGAACCACGCTCGCGTCACGCGCCGACGAACCGCCACGACCGGAGAACGCGCGACGGCCGTGGTGCGGCCGCGCAGAGACGGCGTCCCAGTTCCCGCTACGCGCCGCAGTCACGGCCGGTTCGCGTCTTCGCCGGCGGTCGCACTGCCGCAAGCGGAAACGGCCCGCAACGGCAACGATCGTCACCCGTTTGCGATCGTCGCGAGCGTGGTCGTCGTGCTCGTCCTCTTCGTCGGCCTGGCGCTCCAGGCCACCGGACCAAGCCGGGGTGGCAGAAAACGACTCCATATCATTGACCCCGATGAGCCCGCCGAGCTGCCCGACGGAAGATCCTGGTCGCCGTCGCGTGGCCGTACGCGAGCGGTCTGCGTCACATCGGTCACGTGGCGGGCTTCGGCGTTCCGTCGGACACGTTCGCCCGCTATCACAGGCTGCGTGGAAACGACGTGCTCATGGTCAGCGGGACGGACGAGCATGGAACGCCGGTCATGGTCGCCGCGGACGCGGCCGGGGAGTCGCCGCGCGAGACCGCGGACCGGTTCAATCGGCTCATTCGCGAGGATCTGCGCGACCTCGGGCTCTCGTATGACCTCTTCACGCGAACGACGACGGCCAACCACTACCGCGTTACCCAGGACCTCTTTCGAACCCTCCAGCGCAAGGGCTACCTCGTCGAGCAGGAGACGCTCGGGGCGTTCTCCGCCACCACCGGGCACACCCTTCCTGACCGCTACATCGAGGGCACCTGCCCGATCTGCGGATTCGCGAGCGCTCGAGGTGACCAGTGTGACAACTGCGGAAACCAGCTCGATCCCGTCGATCTGATCGATCCGCGCTCGCGGATCGACGGAGCGATCCCCGTCTTCAGGAAGACCAAGCATCTCTTCCTCGACCTCCCGGCGTTCAAGGATCAGCTCACCGAGTGGATCGAATCGCAGAGCCACTGGCGGCCGAACGTCCGGCGGTTCTCACTCAACTTCGTGAAGGAGCTGAAGCCGCGCGCGATCACGCGCGACCTCGACTGGGGTGTGCCGATTCCGCTCGAGGGCTACGACGAGGAGAGCGGCAAGCGGATCTATGTCTGGTTCGACGCGGTCATCGGCTATCTCTCCGCATCGATCGAATGGGCTGTCGATCGAGGAACGCCTGACGCCTGGCGAGCGTGGTGGCAGAACGCGGATGCGGAGCACGCGTACTTCATGGGGAAGGACAACATCGTCTTTCACACGGTCATCTGGCCGAGCACCCTGCTCGGCTACGGCGATGACGGGGAGGTCGGAGCCGGCCAGGGAGACCTGGAGCTCCCCGACAACATCGTCTCCAGCGAGTTCCTGACGATGGAGGGCAAGAAGTTCAGCTCGAGCCGGGGACTCGAGATCCTGGTGCGGGACTTCCTGAGCCGATACGACCCTGACGCGCTTCGCTACTTCATCTCGATCGCAGGTCCCGAGACCCAGGACACGGACTTCACCTGGTCGGAGTTCGTCCGCCGCAACAACGACGAGCTCGTGGCGACCTGGGGCAACCTCGTCAATCGCACGCTGCAGAGTGCGTACAAGAACTTCGGGACAGTGCCCCGACCGGGTGCGCTCTCCGCTGCCGACAGCGGACTGCTCGCCGCAATCGAAACCGGGTTCGAGACCGTCGGGTCGCTGATCGAAGCAGCGCGGTTCAAGAACGCGTTGCAGGAAATCATGCGCCTCGCCGGGCTCGGCAATCAGTACGTCACCGAGCAGGAGCCCTGGACGCTGATGGAAAGCGATCGCGCTCGTGCTGGAACCATCCTGCACGTCGCGCTGAGGGCGATCGACAGCCTGAAGGTGCTGCTCACGCCGTTTCTGCCCTTCTCCTCGCAGCGCCTGCACGAGCTGTTGGGGTACGACGGAGTGATCGCGGGCCCGCTCGAATTTCGCACCGTCACGGAGGAGGACGGTGAGCACGAGGTCCTCACGGGCGACTTCCAGACCTGGGTCGGGGCGTGGGAGCCGAGTCAGCTCCCGGTGGGCCAGGCGCTCCGAGAGCCGCAGGCCCTGTTCACGAAGTTGGACGCTGACGCGGTGGTCGCCGAGGAGCTGAAGCGCATGGAGGACGACGCGAGCGGTCGCGGCGCGGCGTGACCGACTCGCACGCGCACCTCGACGCGTGCGAGGAACCGGCAGCTGCCGTCGAACGGGCAACCGCGGGCGGCGTGACGCGAATCGTCACGATCGGAACCGGTATCGACTCCAGTCGCGCCGCACTCAGGCTCGCGGACGAGCACGACGGAGTCTTCGCCTCCCTCGGTGTCGATCCGCACCAGGCGGGGAGCGCGGAGGCAGCGCGGCTGGACGAGCTTCGCGACCTTCTTGCGACATCCGAAGGCTGTGGCGGTCGGCGAGACAGGTCTCGACAACGTCAAGCTCTACGCGACGCCGGTCGAGCAGCGGCGGCTGTTCGACGAGCAGCTCGTGCTCGCCCGCGACCTCGATCTCGCGGTCGTCATCCACAGCCGCGAAGCCGCGGCCGACACTGCGTCGGCACTCCAGGGCTTCCCAGGCACGGTGATCCTCCACTGCTTCTCTTCACCCGACTTGCTGGCGGCAGCCCTCGAGCGCGAGGTACTACGTCTCCTTCGCGGGGAACGTCACGTATCCGAAGGCTGGTGAGCTTCGCGAGGCCGCCGCGGCGGTGCCTCGGGACAGGATTCTCGTGGAGACCGACAGCCCGTATCTCTCCCCGCAACCCGTGCGCGGCCAGCGGAACGAGCCGGCGCACGTCGTCCACACGATCGCGGCGCTCGCCGAGGTCCGCGGTGAGGAGCGAGCCGAGCTCGCCGCGGCAACACACGCCAACGCCGCGGCCGCCTTCCGGCTTCCATGACGGTGCTGCCGCGGCCGAAGAAGGGGCTCGGCCAGCACTTCCTCGTCGACGAGAACATCCTCGGTGTCATCGGCCGGCTCGCTGCTCTCGAGCCGGAGGACGTGGTGCTGGAGGTCGGCCCTGGCATCGGGGTCCTGACCCGGTATCTCGCAGACCGGGTTGAAGCCGTCCACGCGATCGAGCTCGACCGCTCCCTGGAGGTGCCCCTCCGGTCTGCGCTCGAAGGACGGGACAACGTCGACCTTCTGTTCGGGGATGCGCTCAGGCTCGATCTCTCGTCGTTCGAGCCACAGCCGACGAAGCTGGTCGCCAACCTTCCCTACAACATCGCCACCCCGCTTCTCGTGGAGAGTCTCGACGGGATCCCCTCGCTCGAGCGCTGGTGCGTGATGGTGCAGCGAGAGGTCGGGGAACGTTTCTTCGCAGCACCGAGGACCAAGGCCTACGGAGCCGTGTCCGTGCTCGTGCAGCTCGCGGCGCGGAAGGTCGGCTTTCACGCAGTTCCGGCGACTGTCTTCAGACCGCGTCCGCGTGTCGAGTCTGCACTCATCGCGTTCGACCGAATCGACGGACAGCCCCTCGACCGAGTTCGCCCGATCGTGAACGCGGCCTTTGCCCACCGGCGAAAGACGCTCGCGAACTCCCTCGCACTCGTCGGGCTCGCCACCCGGGCAGACACCGAGCAAGCACTCGCCGAGCTCGGCCAGCCGCCAGAGGCCCGCGCCGAAGAGCTGTTCCCGCGGGACTTCGTCGTTCTCGCCGACGCGCTGCGATGACGCGGCTGGAAGCGCCCGCGAAGCTCAACCTTGCCCTGGTGGTCGGCCCGCTTCGTCCGGATGGCAAGCACGAGGTCGCGACGGTTCTCCAGGCGATCGACCTCTGTGACGACGTCGTGCTCGAGCCGGCCGCCTCACTGACCGTCGAGGGGTTCGCCGAGGACACGATCGTGCGTATCGCGCTGATCCGGCTCGCAGAGGCGGCCGATGTACCGGCGCGCTGGCGCGTACGGATCGAGAAGCGAATCCCGGTTGCCGCCGGCCTCGGCGGAGGAAGCTCCGATGCGGCGGCCGCGCTGATGCTGGCGAACGCGTCGCTTGCTACGCCTCTCCCGAACGACGAGCTCCACGCGCTTGCCGCTTCCCTGGGCGCGGACGTGCCGTTCTTCCTCGCCTCCGGCCCTCAGCTCGGCACCGGTGACGGGTCGGAGCTCCGTCCGCTCGACCTGCCTTCGGGCTATGCCGTGGTGCTGGTGCTGCCGAACGATGGCCACAAGGAGTCGACGGCGGCCGTCTATCGCCGCTTCGACGAACGTAACGGTGCCGCGGGCTTCGACGACCGCCGGTCGCAGCTGCTCCGTGCGCTCGACGGAGTGACCGGCTCCCAGGATCTGGGGACGCTCCCGCCGAACGATCTCGCCTCGTCGCCGCTGACCCGCGACCTGGAGAGACTCGGTGCCTTCCGCGCCGATGCGACGGGCGCCGGCCCTGTCGTGTACGGGCTGTTCGACACCGCGGAAGCTGCGTCGGATGCGGCGTCCTCGCTCGGGGGACGCGGACACTGCTGGATCGGCCGACCGCTCCGTCAACCTCGAACCCCGGTGGCGCTGGCAAGATGAGCGGGCTCTGGGGCGTGGCCAAGTGGTAAGGCAACGGGTTTTGGTCCCGTGATCCCAGGTTCGAATCCTGGCGCCCCAGCCTCGATGTCCCGGCTGAACGATAGGAAGCTCGGTGCGGTCGTGATGGCGGCCGGCCGCGGCACGCGCATGCGCTCTGCTACCCCGAAGCATCTCCACTCGCTGCTCGGCCGGCGGATGGTGGACTGGGTTCTGCAGGCTGCGCGTGAGCTCGACGCCGATCCACTCGTCGTCGTCGCCGCGCCCACGACTGCCGACGCCTTCGACGACGTCCCGGTCGTCGTGCAGGAGAGCCCACTCGGAACCGGAGATGCAGTTCGAGCGGCGCACCGTGCGCTCGAAGGTGTCGAGGACGTCCTCGTGCTCTCCGGCGACACGCCGCTCCTGACGTCCGGGCTCCTGCGGGAGCTTCTCGAGACGCACCACCGCGAGGCCGCCGCCGCGACCGTCCTCTCGTTCGAACCTGGCGATCCGCGCGCATACGGCCGGGTCGTCCGAAATGGATCGGGAGCGCTGTCGGCGATCGTCGAAGCGGCCGATGCGACCCCCGAGGAGCTGGCGTTACGGGAGGTGAACTCGTCGATCTACGTCTTCCAGGCCGCGCGACTGTGGCCCGTTCTCGGGCGCCTGACACCGAGAAATGCTCAAGGCGAGCTCTACCTGACGGACACCGTCTCGCTCCTCGTCGCCGACGGCGCTCGGGTCTCTGTGCACAAGGGAGGAGAGCCGATGGAGACCGAGGGTGTCAACACGCGGTCGGAGCTCGCCGTTGCGGCGGCTGCGCTTCGTGACCGGATCAACGAGACGCACATGCTCGCAGGAGTCACGATCGTCGATCCGTCGACGACATGGATCGACGCTGACGCCCTCCTCGAGCCCGATGCGGTGATCCATCCGTTCACCGTCGTCAAGGGTGCGTCTCGCGTCGCCGCTGACGCCGAGATCGGACCGCATGCGGTGCTCCACGATGCGGTCGTGGGCAAGGGAGCTCTCGTGGGCCCGTTCTGTTACCTTCGCCCCGGCACAATTCTCGAGGCGGGCGCGAAGGCCGGCACGTTCGTGGAGATCAAGAACTCCCTCATCGGTGAGCGGACGAAGGTGCCGCATCTCTCGTACATCGGCGACGCCGACGTCGGCGCGGATTCGAACATCGCCGCCGGGAACATCACCGCGAACCAGGCACATACGCGATCGAAGGCGCGCACGCAGATCGGGAGCGACGTCAGGACCGGCGTCGACAATACGTTCGTCGCCCCGGTCACCGTCGGCGACGACGCATGGATTGCAGCCGGCTCCGTCATCACCGAGGATGTCCCTCCGGGCGCGCTCGCCATCGCCCGGTCGAAGCAGCTGAACAAGGAGGGGCGGGGTGGAAAGCGGGACGATTGAGCAGGCGCTTCCCGGTCTTGCGGCCGACGCACCCGAGGTCATGGTGACGACCGGCCACGCCATTCCTCTCACCCCGCAGAAGCGGTTGATGGTGTTCGCGGGTCGGTCGCATCCCGAGCTGGCCTCGAAGATCGCCGAGCAGTTAAATGTCGAGCTCGGCGACGTCGAGCTGCTCACGTTCGCCAACGGCGAGACGTACTGCCGCTACTGCGAGTCCATTCGTGGCGCGGACGTGTTCCTCGTGCAGACGGGCTGCCAGCCCGTCGACCAGAACATCATGGAGCTCCTCTTCATGATCCAGGCGGCCAGGCTCGCTTCCGCCAAGCGCATCACGGCCGTCATTCCCTGGTTCCCGTACTCGCGGCAGGACCGCAAGGCGAAGCCGCGCGAGCCGATCTCGAGCCGACTCCTGGCCGACATGCTCCAGATGGCGGGCGTCGACCGGCTGCTGACGATGGATCTGCACGCGGGTCAGATCCAGGGGTTCTTCACCATTCCCGTCGACCACATGACCGCGCTCCCGCTGTTCGCTCAGTACTTCCGCGATCTGGGTCTGACCGGGGATCGGGTCGTCTCGGTCGCGCCCGACGCGGGACGCGCGAAGCACGCCGTTCGCTTCGCCGAGATGGTCGGGGCGGACTTCGCGATCATGCACAAGACGCGGCCCTCGCATGACGTCGCCTCGGTCACCGAGATCACCGGCCGCGTGGAAGGGAAGGTCGCGATCGTCGGCGACGACAACATCTCGAGCGGCAACACGCTGCTCGAGGGCGCCCGCGCGCTGAAGGAGGCGGGCGCCAGCGACGTGTGGGTGTTTGCGACCCACGGGCTCTTTGCCGGCGACGCTCTCGAGCGATTCGCGGCGGCCGACCTCGGTGGCATCGTCGTCACGGACACGGTTCCGGTGGACCCGCTTCGCCGTCCACCGGGGATGACGGTGCTGAGCGTCTCGGGCCTCCTCGCCGAGACGATCATCAACGTCTTCGCCGACGAGTCGGTCTCGGCGATCTTCGGCGGGGAGAACCAGCTCTTCTAGCGAGGACGGCTCAGCCAAGCGGCTGGGCCGTTCGTTCTACCCGGTATTTCTACCCGGTTGGCTAGGAAACTTCGCGGGCTTCTCTAGACCAGTTCAGCAGCTTCTCTCGAAGCAATCTGGATCGGTCTAAAGATCCAACCTCTTTGCTGAGATCGCTTTCTACCGCGTACCGAATGCGCAGCGGGTTGAAAGCACCAAGGCGCTCGTGCGTGAACTCCCCATCGACGATCTGCGTCTCGTCATGCTTGGTAACAGTTTCGCTGTAGACCCCGCCTCTCAGGGAGCCGAGGAAGACGATCGTCGCCGAGGGCGGCGGGTCAAAGAACCGAATCAGAAACAGCTCTTCGTCTCTGCTCATCAAGAGCATTCCCGACGGGTCCTCGATGGGGTGGATCAAGTCGGGCGCGAAGTCGTCTCCGAGCGAGGTACGGAGAGCTCGGTGGAGCTGATTCCGCAGCGCATCATTGGAGACGTACTCCTCAACTACATCGAACCAGTTACTCATAGCTCCTCAACACGCTCTGGATTCTTTCTGAAACCCATATGCCCCACAAGCCGCCCCATTAACCTAGTGTTCCAAACTCTGGCACAAGCCCGCACGACGCGCTCCTACGGCCGTCGCCGACTGCTCCGAACGCAAGCCACGGCCAGCTGGCCTTGAGCGCGGTTTAGGCATTCCGAGCGAGAAGGCCGCTCGGGACGCCTGCACTCCTTGCAGGAGGGCTCGCGTCCGTGTGCGGCGGCGAGAGTACGAGTACCGCTCACTCGCGCCGGCCGCGTCACCCTTGCGAATCGGGATGCCTCTGGCCCGATTCACCGACTTGAACCAGCCGATAGGCGGAACCGTGACGAAGATTTCCGCAGTCGTCCCCGACGACCTCGGAGCCGCGCTCGAGCAGCGCGCCCGAGCCGAAGATCGCTCGGCGAGTGCCGTAGTCAGGCGGGCACTCGTCGAGCACCTGACTTTCCCCTCCCTGACAGGTAGTCGTTCTCCGGTCGCGCAGCCTCCTCCCACTCAGACCGCTGGCGCCGGGGCCCCCACCCCAGCAGCTGAGGCGCGACCCGGAGGGGAACACCGAGGGATGGTGAGCACTCTCGAGGAGCGGATCGCTTTGGCTCACAAATGCGGTGACAAGCGCGAGCTCTCGCGTCTGCAAGCCGAGTAGCGGCGTCGACCTGGGGGAGTCATCCGCCCGGGTCCTTCAGCCCCATCATCGAAGTTTCACGACGGCCGCCGAGCTCGAGGAAAAACGGACTCCCCAAGCTCCGCTCGAGCCGGCCGACATTCACCGTCCACCTCTCACATGCTGTGGGCAAGGCGATCAGAAGAGAGATCAGTCGCGCGCGCTGGCACATGGGCGACGTCGAGACCGCCGGCAAGCTGTACTCACTCCACGGCCCGCGGTTCGACAGCTTGCGCGTGTGCACCGCGACGGGGCCTGGGCGAGACTCCCGTCACTGGGAGGAAGAGTCGAGCTCTCGAGCCGCACAGTCATCGAGGACGACTATTTCGACGAATGGCTCGAACGCGCCGAGCTCGTCCCGGTGGGCGACTGGCACGCGCACCCGGGTGTCTCCGACACCAAGCCCTCGCAGGCCGACGTGCGCGGCTGGGCCGCCGAGCGTGAAGTATTCGGCATCTCCCGTTACACGAGCCTGATCGTCGTCCCGGACGACGAGATCGGCTGGATGTGTCCGCAGTTCCACGCCAACGTAACGACGACGGACGGCAGCGGCCGCCTAGTGATCGAGCCCGCAACCATCGAAGGGCTCTGACATGCCCAGACGCCGCTTCCAAGACGACGAGATTGTCGTTGCTTGGCAACCATTTGCTCCCCCGGAGCATTCCCGGGGCGATTCAGCGCGGCACTCGTCTGCGCGGAGACGACCCGGTCGTGAAGAAGCACCCGCAGTATTTCGTCGCAGACGGCACGGGAGCACGAATGGCCGAATCACTGGGACGAGGTCGTCGCGAATCCGGTTCGCCATGAGAAGCTTGACGTGCTCTACCGCCTTCGTCGAAGCGGCTTCGGCTGAACGGATTGCTCGCGTACGTCTCTCTGAATCGATCTCTCGACCGGCTATCCGGCTTCGCTTCGCACGCTTACATCGGCAACCGGTCTGCAGCCGGCCGACTTCGCTTGGCTACAATCTGCCGCCGATGTCCGGAGACCGGTTCAAGCTCGAGGTTCAAGAACGCGAGGAGCGCGGCTCGCGCCACTCTCGTCGCCTGCGAAAGGCCGGCATCGTGCCGGGGGTTCTGTACGGCAAAGGTCATGCACGCGCCATCTCCGTCCCGGAGCGAGATCTGCGAACGGCAATGACGGGCCCGTCGGGGCTGCACGCGATCCTCGACGTGGTGCTCGAGGGTCAGACGACGGTGCATCCCTCCATCCTCGCCGAGTACCAGCAGGATCCCGTGCGCGGGAAGATCTCTCACATCGACCTGCGCGAGGTGCGGCTCGATCAGCCCATCCAGGCATCCGTCGTCGTCCAGCTCGTCGGTGAGGCGCAGGGAGCGAAGGAAGGCGGCGTCGTCTCGCTGGTCTCGCGCGAGCTGCAGGTGGAGGCGCTCCCCATGGAGGTACCCGAGCACATCGACGTGGACATCTCCGCCATGGAGATCGGCGATGTCCTTCGACTCGAGGACGTCTCGGTTCCCGAAGGAGTCACCCTGCTCGACGACTTGCACGAGACGGTGATCGTCACCGTCGCGATGTCGCGCGGCTTCGCGGAGCTCGAGGAGGCCGAGGCGGCTGCGGCGGCCGAGGCCGAGGCCGAAGGCGAAGAGGGCGAGGAGCCCGGCGAAGGCGCTGAAGAGGCGGGCGAGGCCGACGAGGCCTCCGACGCTTCTCCCGACGAAGAGGGGTAGCGCGTGCGCCTGTTTCGTCGGGGCGAGCGTGCCTCGACGCTCGACCTGCTCGTCGCGGGTCTCGGGAACCCCGGCCGTGAGCACGCGCAGGATCGCCACAACGTCGGCTGGCTGGTCGTCGAGGAGCTCGCGCTTCGTCACGGGGCCTCGTTCCGCTCGAAGTTCAGTGGACGACTGGCTGAGACCCGAGTGGGTGGCGCGCGCGTCGCGCTGCTCGAGCCGGAGACGTACATGAACGACTCGGGCCGCTCGATCTCCGCCGCCGCGCGCTTCTTCAAGGTGTCGCCGGAAGACATCCTCGTCGTCCACGACGACGTCGATCTCGAGGTGGGCCGGCTGCAGGCGCGAGCGGGTGGCGGCCTCGCGGGGCACAACGGCCTGCGCTCGATTGCGCAGATCCTCGGCTCGACGGAGTTCCTACGGCTGAGAGTCGGCGTCGGACGGCCCGAGCGTGGTGATCCTCGACCGGTGGCCGACTACGTGTTGTCCTCCTTTGCCGCCGAGGACGACGCGGAGAAGATCGTGTCTGCCGCGGCCGACGCCGTGGAGAGCGTGCTCGCCGAAGGGCTGGATGCAGCTCAGCGGCGCTTCAACTGACACGGTATCGACACGATCGCGTCACGCACGCGTGACGGAATTCTGGCTAGCGTGTCCGTAGGGACACGGGAGTGCCCCTGGGGGTGGTTAGGGGCGTGACCGCGGCGTGACACCAGGGCGGACTGGTCTGGATCTGCGGTGGCCTTTCCGAAGTAGGACGGAAGCGCCAGGCTACGATGGCGGCACGGGACACCGTTCCCGCCGAACGCATGGACCAGTCGGTTTCGCCGCTGCAGGGACTCGTCGCCGAGCTCGCCGAAAGCGAGCGTTTTCGCGCGTTCGCGGACGAGTTCCCGGTCGCCGCGCGCGTGTCGGAGCCAGGGCTTCCGCTCGTCTTGGCAGCGCTCCATAGCGCGCTGGCCAGACCCCTCCTCTGCCTGCTTCCCGAGGACGAGCAGGCGCGAGACGCGGCCGAAGCGGTCTCCTGGTACGCCGATCCCGACTGCGTCGCGCTTCTTCCGAGCCGCGGCGTTCGGCTCGACTCCGGCCTCGAGCCGCCCGCGCACCTCGTCGGCGAGAGGGCTCGCGCGCTCGACGTCCTGGCCCGAGGGGGCCTCGTCTGCGCGTCTGCTCGCGCGCTCGCCGAGCGGCTGCCCCCCGAGGGCGATCGCCCCATCCCGATCGAGCTCGGCGTCGAGGATGGAATCGGCCTCGAGCGGCTGGTCGAAACGCTTGCCCTGGCCGGGTACGAGCGGGCGGAGCGCGTGGACGAGCGCGGGCAGATCGCGATCCGCGGGGGGCTGGTCGACGTCTTTCCGAGCACCGGGCGCGAGCCGCTTCGCATCGAGTTCTTCGGAGACGACATCGAGCAGATGCGCGCGTTTTCGCCCTTCACGCAGCGAGCTCTGCACCCGGTCACCCGAGCGTTGATCTATCCCGCTGCCGAGCGCCGACAGGATCTCCTCGAGCACGTGCTCGAAGCAGATGAGGCCGCGATTCCCGACGATCTCGTTCCGCCGCTCGAGGACCCTCCCGACCTCGTGTGGCAGCCGGAGGACGTTCGGCGGCTGTGGGAGGAGGAGAACCTGGAGCCGTTGCGGCTCGACCAAGCTGCTCTCCTCGACCCGTTCCCTCACGCCCAGGCGCACTCCTTCGAGGCGCAGCGCCCGGCCATCGCCGCGCGCGGGCTCGCCGAGGCCGAGAACGAGCTCGCCGGCATGCTGCGCCAGGGCCGACGCGTCGTCGTCGCGTTCCCGCATGCGGGCGAGGCGCTGCGCACCGAGCGGCTGCTGCGGAAGGTGCAGGCGGACGTCGTCGACGAGACGGGCTCGCTCCCCGAGGAGCCCACGCTGCAGTTCGTCGTCAGCCCGGCGCGCCGCGGCTTCGTCTGGCGCGACCTCGGCATCGCGCTGCTCCCCGACGTCCAGGTGTTTCGCAAGCGCCCGCCGCGGGCGGACGCGCGTCTCGGTCGCGCGTTGCAGTCCTTCGCGGACCTGCGCACCGGCGACTACGTCGTGCACGAGGATCACGGCGTCGGGCGGCTGCTCGGCTTCGAGACGAAGGAGGTCGCCGGGGTCACCCGCGACTACCTCTACCTCGCGTTCCGGGGTGAGGACCGCCTCTATGTCCCGCACGAGCAGCTCCCCAAGGTCAGCCGGTACATCGGCGCGGACGCCGGCGCTCCGTCGCTCTCGAAGCTCGGCGGAAAGGCGTGGCAGAACCTCAAGAGCCGCGCGCGTGAATCGGTGCGCGAGCTTGCCGGCGAACTGCTCGCGCTCTACGCACGTCGCCAGCAGGCGCCCGGAATCGCATACGACCTGAATCAGGACTGGCTCGAGCGCCTGGAGGCCTCCTTCCCGTACCGGGAGACCGACGACCAGCTACAAGCGATCGAGGCGGTCAAGGAGGACCTCGAGGCGCCGACGCCGATGGATCGCCTCGTCTGCGGCGACGTCGGCTTCGGAAAGACCGAGGTTGCGGTGCGCGCCGCCTTTGCCGCCGCGCTGAACGGGAAGCAGACGCTCGTCCTCTGCCCGACCACGATCCTGGCCGAGCAGCACTGGAACACCTTCCGTGAGCGGTACCGCGACTTTCCCGTGCGGGTCGAGATGGTCTCGCGCTTCCGCTCCCGCGCGGACCAGAAGCGGATCCTGGACGAGTTCCGCGAGGGGAAGGTCGAGGTGCTGATCGGGACGCACCGGGTCCTCTCACGCGATGTGATCCCCAAGGAGCTCGGGCTCGTGATCCTCGACGAGGAGCAGCGCTTCGGCGTCGCGCAGAAGGAGCTCCTGCGCTCGCTTCGACTCGAGGTCGACGTGCTGGCGCTTTCGGCGACGCCCATTCCACGCACCCTGCACATGTCGCTCTCGGGCCTGCGTGACATCTCGATCATCGAGACGCCTCCCGCCGGTCGCCATCCCATCCGGACGACCGTCGGGGAGTACGACGAGGAGCTCGTCCGCGCCGCGCTCGACCGCGAGCACGCCCGCGGCGGGCAGGCGTTCTATCTGCACAACCGGGTGGAGTCGATCGACGAGGCGGCGGAGAAGCTGCAGCAGCTCTGCCCCGAGCTTCGCTTCCTCGTCGCCCACGGGCAGATGTCCGAACGCGACCTCGAAGAGCGGATGCACGCGTTTCTGGCGGGTGACGCTGACGTGCTCGTGTCGACCACGATCATCGAATCCGGCATCGACATCCCGCAGGCGAACACGCTGATCGTCGAACGGGCGGACGTGCTGGGGCTCGCCCAGCTCTACCAGATCCGCGGGCGCGTGGGCCGCTCGGACGTCCACGCCTATGCGTACCTCTTCTACCCGGAGGCGTCGGAGCTCAGTCCGGAGGCGAGAGCCCGGCTGGCGACGCTCGCCGACCATACGGAACTCGGGGCGGGGTTCCAGATCGCGATGCGTGACCTCGAGATCCGGGGTGCTGGCGACCTACTCGGCGCCGAGCAATCCGGTCACGTGGCCGCGCTCGGGTTCGAGCTGTACGTCGAGATGCTGAACGAGGCGGTCGCAGAGCTTTCCGGCGAGCGCCGGGTGGCAGCACGTCCGGTGCGGGTCGACGCGCGGGTCGACGCCTATGTCCCGGCGTCGTACGTTGCGGCGGAATCGCTCAAGATCGACCTGCACCGTCGCATTGCGCTCGTCGAGGACGAGGACGAGCTGCGGGAGCTCGTGTCCGTCACCGAGGACCGGTATGGCCCGGTGCCCGGGCCTGTTCAAAACCTGTTCGCGATCCAGGAGGCGAAGTTGAAGCTCGCGCGGCTCGGAGCCGACTATCTGGTCTACCGCGCGGGGCGCGCGACCGTCGGTCCGCTGATCCTCGGCTCGGTGGAGTTCCAGGCGCTCAGAGTCGTCGTCCCGACCGTCGTCTACTCGACGGAAAAGCGCGAGGTGTCGCTCCGGGTCGAGACGCTGGAAGCGGCTCTGGGCCTGCCCGATGCTATAGTCGACGCTCGCTTGGCCGCCTGAGCCGCGGCCTTTTTCTTGGCTTCGATGACCAGCGAATGAACCACTAGCACTGCGTTCCCGAACACTCCACAACGTCTGCCTAACACCGCCTCGGCTATAAGAAAACCCGCATGAAGCGCTTGCATCTCCTGCTCGTCGTCCTCGGCCTCGCTCTCGCGATGCTCGCCACTGCCTGCGGCGGCGGCAGTGACGATGTGCCGGACGGAGCGGTGGCTGTCGTCGACGGCACCGAGGTCTCCCGCGCCGAGCTCGAGGAGCTGAACGAGCGCCTGAAGAAGGCATATGCGGTTCAGAAGACGGAGTTCCCCAAGGTGGGCACGCCGGAGTACCAGAATCTCCAGACGCAAAACGTGGCATCGCTCGTCCAGCGCGAGGAATTCGAGCTCGAGGCGGAGGAGCTCGGTCTCCAGGTGACCGAGAGCGAGGTGGACAAGGATGTCCAGGAGTTCCTGAAGGGTCGCTACCAGGGCAAGCGCGAGGCCTTCGTGAAGGCGCTCGCAGAGCAGGGGTACACGGAGGAGTCGTTCCGCGACACGATCCGTTACTCACTCGTCGCGCAGAAGCTCTATGAGGCCATCACCAAGGACGTGAAGGTCGAGGACGCCGAGATCCTCGAGTACTACCGGCAGAACCAGGCCCAGTACGGGTCGCCGGAGTCACGGGAGGTCAGGCACATCCTGATCTCCGAGAAGAACGGCGACGAGGTCGACTTCGCGAAGAGCAAGGTCGAGGCAAACCGGATCTACCGCGAGCTCCAAGGCGGCGGCGATTTCGTCGCCCTCGCAAAGCAGAACTCGGACGACCCCAGCGTCAAGGACAACGCGGGCAAGCTGTCGATCACGCGGGGCCAGACGGTGCCCGAGTTCGACAAGGCCGCATTCGAGCTGGAGCAGGGCGCGCTCTCCAAGCCGGTGAAGACGACCTACGGTTACCACGTCATCGAGGCGCTCGGCCCGGTGAAAGAGGCCACCACGCAGCCGATTGCCAAGGTTCGCGCGTCGATTCGCATGACGCTGCTCCAGGAGAAGAAGTCGACGTTCGCGACCGAGTGGGTCGAGGGCCTGAAGGAGCAGTACAAGGACAAGGTCAGTTACGCGGCCGGCTATGAGCCTCCCGACATTCCCGACTCCACGACCACCGAGACCGAGACCGACCCGAGCTAGAGGTTCGACGCCGATCGCGCGAGCGGATTTCGATCTTGCGCCGGCAGGCTAGGGTTGGGGACGTGAGTCTCGCGGAGGCGCTTCTCGACCTCCAGGAGTTGACCCGAAGGCTCCGCCGCGACTGCCCCTGGGATCGGGAGCAGACGACGCTCACCATCGTTCCGCACACACTCGAGGAGGCGTACGAGGTCGCGGATGCCGCAGTCTCGGGCGACGATGCCGGTCTGCACGGCGAGCTCGGGGATCTGCTCTTCCAGGTCTACTTCCTCTCGCTCCTCCTCGAGGAGCGCGACGCCGGCGATCTCGAGTCCGTGGCCCTCGGAATCCAGGAGAAGCTGGTGCGGAGGCACCCTCACGTCTTCGCGGAAGCCGAGGCCTCCACGCCCGGACGGGTACGCGAGCGCTGGGAGCAGATCAAGTCGGAGCACGAAGGGCGGGAAGGAATCTTCCACGACGTCCCCGCGTCGCTTCCCGCGCTCCTCGAGGCGCGCAAGGTTCAGCGGCGCGCCGCGGCCTCCGGCTTCGACTGGCCCGACGCCGCCGGACCGCTTCGCAAGGTGAGCGAGGAGCTCGACGAATTGGCTCGTGAGGTGGAGCGAACCGGGGAGCCGCAACCGGAGGCGGAACCCGACCCCCATGTGTTCTCCGAGGTCGGAGACGTGCTCTTCACGGTGGTCAACATCGCACGGCGGCTGAACGTGGATCCGGAGCTCGCTCTGCGTGCAACGTCCGGTCGTTTCCGAGAGCGGGTGGAGCGCGCATCGGAGCTGGCACGCGAAGATGGCGCCGAGTGGGCGCATCTCGACCTCGAGCGCCAGGATGCGTACTACGAGCGTGCGAAGGAGGAGTTGGAGTGAGCGCCATCGTCGATGTCCACGGCCGCCAGATTCTCGACTCTCGCGGCAATCCGACCGTCGAGGTCGAGATCCGCCTCGCCTCGGGCGGGCTCGGGCGCGCGGCAGTGCCGTCTGGCGCGTCCACCGGCGAGCACGAGGCCGTCGAGCTGCGGGACGGCGACTCGGCGGCATACCTCGGCAAGGGTGTCCTGACCGCGGTTGCCAATGTGAACGGGGAAATTGCGGAAGCGCTCTTCGGTCTCGACGCCGCCGATCAACCGGTGCTCGATCGCGTTCTCCTCGACCTGGACGGGACGCCCGGGAAGCGCAGGCTCGGCGCGAACGCCGTCCTCGGCTGCTCGCTCGCCGCCGCAAAGGCCGCTGCGGCAGAGGCGGAGCTGCCTCTCTATCGCTGGCTCGGCGGCGACAGCGCCCGGACCCTGCCGGTTCCACTGATGAACGTCGTCAACGGAGGAGCGCACGCCCAGAACCGGCTGGACCTGCAGGAGTTCATGATCGTCCCGGCCGGCGCCGAAACGTACCGCGAGGGACTGCGCATGGGGACGGAGGTCTTCCATCACCTGAAGACGGTGCTGCACGAGCGCGGTCTTGCGACCGGGGTGGGGGACGAGGGTGGCTTCGCGCCCGACCTGGAGTCGACCGAGCAGGCGATCGAGGCGATCCTCGAGGCCGCCGAGCGCGCCGGGCACCGCGAGCACGTCGGGATCGCGCTCGACCCGGCTGCGAGCGAGATCTTCCACGACGGGAACTAC
This sequence comes from uncultured Actinomycetes bacterium, assembly GCA_963830035.1. Classification (GTDB taxonomy): domain Bacteria; phylum Actinomycetota; class Thermoleophilia; order Gaiellales; family Gaiellaceae; genus GMQP-bins7. The sequence goes on from CAWHKX010000004.1 coordinate 1,101,526, forward strand.
GAGCTTCCGGGCGAGGGGCGCACGCTCGAGCCCGAGGCGATGATCGACTTCTACACCTCGCTGGCCGAGCGCTACCCGCTCGTCTCGGTCGAAGACGGCCTCGACGAGAACGCCTGGGGCGATTGGCGCGCGCTGACCGAGAAGCTCGGCGGCGTGCTCCAGCTCGTCGGCGACGACCTCTTCGTGACGAACGACGAGTTCCTGCGGCGGGGGATTGCAGAGGGCGTCGGCAACGCGATTCTCGTCAAGGTGAACCAGATCGGGACGCTGACCGAGGCCCTGGAGACGATCGAGGTTGCCAAGGCGGCCGGGTATGCGACGGTGATCTCCCACCGCTCGGGTGAGACGGAGGACACGACCATCGCCGACCTCGCGGTCGCCGTCAACGCCGGCCAGATCAAGACGGGCGCGCCGTCGCGCACGGACCGCGTCGCGAAGTACAACCAGCTGCTGCGGATCGAGGAGGAACTCGGCGCGAACGCCGTGTACCCCGGCTGGGCAGCGTTTCGGCGGCGGCGCGGCTGACTCCCGCTCGCCAATCGACGTGGAGTGGTCTTTGCAGTGCGTGTCCCCGTAAAGAGGAAACTTTGCGCCGATTTGTCCACAGGCGCATGGTTGAGCGTCGTCCGGCGCTTGTAGCCTGAGCGCGATGGTTCCCTCCGACCGCAGGACGAAGATCGTCGCGACGCTCGGACCCGCTTCGACGGGTTCCGAGGCGATCTCGAAGCTGATCGAAGCGGGGATGGACGGCGCTCGTCTCAACTTCTCGCACGGCTCCCATTCGGATCACGGCACGAGCGCGCGGCTCGTGCGCGCCGCCCAGGAGGCCGTCGGCAGGCCCCTTGCCCTGATCGCGGATCTGCAAGGGCCGAAGCTCCGGATCGGCGAGCTCTCCCAGCCGGTCCAGCTCGAGGTCGGCGACAGCGTCGTCGTCGCCGATGAGAGCTCGGCGAGAGCCGACGATCTCCCCGTGGCGCCGGCTGTGCTCGGCTCGGTGCTCGCTCCCGAGCAGGATGTGCTCGTCGACGACGGCCACGTGCGACTCCGCGTCGAGCGGGTCGAGGGCAATCGTGCGATGTGCCGCGTGATCACGGGCGGCATCGTCGAGCCCCACAAGGGCGTGAACGTTCCCGGAGTACCGCTGCCGGTTCCCTCGCTCACCGAGAAGGATCTCGGCGACCTCGACTTCGCACTCGGGCTCGGGGTCGACTACGTCGCACAGTCGTTCGTTCGCTCGCGGGCAGACGTGGCTGCGCTCAGGGCGAAGCTCGAGACGGCAGGCTCGCAGGCGTGGGTGATCGCGAAGATCGAGCTGCAGGAGGCGGTCGCGGCGATCGACGAGATCCTGGACGAGGCCGACGCGGTGATGATCGCCCGCGGCGACCTCGGTGTGGAGGTCGGCGCTGCGGACGTGCCGCTCCTGCAGAAGCGGATCATTCTCGCAGCGCTCGAGCGCGGAAAGCCCGCGATCACCGCGACCCAGATGCTCGAGTCGATGGTGCATCGTCCGGAGCCGACCCGTGCAGAGGCGTCAGACGTCGCGAACGCCATACTCGACGGAACCTCTGCCGTGATGCTCTCCGCGGAGACCGCGATCGGCGAGTACCCGGTGGAGGCGGTGGAGACCATGGCCCAGATCGCCCTCGCGGTGGAGCCCAGCCTCGGCTATCGCCACCAGCTGCCCGGCGCGGCCGACGCTCCCACGGTCGGCCGCGCGATGTCGAATGCAGCGTGCGATCTGGCGGAAGCGCTCGGGGCAAAGGCGATCCTCGTGCCCACCTTCACGGGACGGACGGCGTCGGCCGTTGCCCGACTCCGCCCGCGCAGACCGATCGTCGCGCTGACGCACGTCGTGACTTCGCTCCAGCACATGGCGATCGAATGGGGCGTCACGCCGCTCGAGATTCCCGAGTCGAGCGACGTCGACGATCTCTGGCGGCGGTCGATCGAGACCGCTCGCGATGCCGGAATCGTCGATGCGGGAGACCGCGTCGTCCTCACCGCAGGAACCGCTGTGAACATTCCGGGCTCGACCAACGTGATCAAGGTCGACGCCGCGTAGAGGCTCAGGAAGGGGCTCGCGCGTCGACGTGGAAGCTTGCGGCGTGGCGGGGACTGTGTCGGCGAAAGGTCGTCCGAGACGATCGCAGAAACGAAAGACCCGGTCGCGCCGGCGGCTGCGGCTGCTCTGGCTGACCGCGCTCGTCGGCCTCTCGGTCTATCTCTACTCCCAACCGCTCGCGTCGTACTTCGAGACGCGCAACGACCTCGCTTCGCGAAGAGTGGAGGTCGAGCGCCTACGCATCGCCAAGGCCGGGCTCGAACGGCGCCTGGTCAACTTCACGAGCCTGGAGGCGACGCAGCGCGAGGCGAGGCGCATCGGCTACGTGCTCCCGGGCGAGCAGCTCTTCGTCATCAAGGGCATTCCGGAGTGGAGGCGCGTCCAGCGTAGTGTCCGGAGGGATGGATGACCGGGCGATCGTCGCGCGCCAACTCGGAAGGCCGCCTCGCGCGCTCCGCCGCGTGGCGGTTCGCTGCCCTCACGGCTGGCCGGCCGTAACGGAACAAGATCCGTACGACGCGGACGGCAACCCCTTCCCGACGACGTACTACCTCACGTGCCCACGTCTCGTGGCCGCGCTGGCGCGTGTCGAAGCGGCGGGAGGAGTGGAGCGCTGGAGTCTCGCGCAGGACGAGGACGTCGAGCTCGCCCGTTCGCTCGAGCAGGCGACGGAGGAGCAGCGGCGGCTCCGCCTGGAGCTCGCCGGCGCCCGCAGAGGGAGAGACGAGGGCGCGTCGCTCGCGCTCGGGATCGCCGGCTCTCGCTCGCCGGGTCGACTGAAGTGCCTCCATGCCCACGCGGCGTACGCCCTCGCGCGTCCCGGCTACGTCCTGGGCGAGCGGATCCTCGAGGAGGTCGATCCACTCTGGCCGACACATCGGTGCTGCTCGGAAGCGCTCGGCGATCCGTAACCGACCGTCGAGCCTCTAGCATCCGCGCCGTGACGGCGGACGTCGAGAGCGCGAGGCGGGATTGGGAGGACGGCTACCGCCGTTTTCGGGAAGCGGCGCGGGATCCGGCCAGAGAAGACGGGCTGCATGTCGAGCTCGATGCGGTGACGGACGCGCTGCGGAAGCGTCTGGGGTCGACGTTCACCATTCGCGAGCTCGTCACCGAGTACCGCCAGGCGGACGCTTGGACGCGCGCCGCGGTTGCCGAACGGGCTGTAGCTCGAACGTGGCTCGCCACACTGTCGATCGTGGAGAGCGCGGCCTTCCATCTCTACTCTCGCGGCGCGCTCGACTACGAGCCCTAGATGCTCGAGCGAACGGGCCGAGACCGCCGCGACAGACCGCAGCGCCGCAAGTTCGTCGTGCGAACGCTCCTCGCGGCACTCCTGCTCGCGACCGCCTTCCTCCTCGGAGTCGCGTTTGCGCAAACCCTCGACGAGCAGGTCGACCCGGGCGGGGTGGTGACGAACGTGCGGACTCTCACACCGCTTCCCCAGAAGCCGCCCGCGCGCACCGTGACCGTGACCGTCACCTCACCCTGAGACACGGGCGAGACATCGGGCTACAGCTCTTCGGAAGCCTCGAGCAGGCCCGCGACGATGATGCCCACGGCACAGAGCAGGCTGACCCAGATCCCGACTCCGCGACTCGCGAAGAAGAACGTGTCGGGAATCGAGATGAGCCTGACCAGCACGAGGATCGTCGCGATCGAGCCGAGCGCAATCGCGACCAGGCTTTCCGGAACGGTGTCGGGCAAGCTGACACCGAACTCGCGAAGGCAGACCAGGAGCACGGCCGCGAGGCCGAGGAAGAGGACGACCTTCCCGATCGTTCCCGTGTGCCAGCCGAGGACCGAGACCGTCGTGCCCTCGCCCTCGCCGCTGTACCAGCCCGTGAGGGCCGAGACGGCGAGCAGGAGGCCGAAGAGGAGAGTGAGTCTCCCTCCGAGTCCGGGCATGCTGCTCGCGCTCGCGAACGGCATGCGCCCACGCCCGCGCGGCACCTCGGTTCCCTCCATGGTGGAAGAATATGGCCTGCGCGTCGCAGAGACGGTGACAACGGCCGCGCCGCCCAGTTTCTACACTTCGTCCGTGGCCAAGGTCGAGACCAGGATCTCCTCGGAGGAGGAGTCGCCGCCGATCGACCCGGGCGCAGTCGACCGCGCCTACCGTCTCCACCGCGCTCGCCGCGCAGCCCGTCAGCGCTGGCATCGTGAGAAGCGGTGGGCGGGAGTCCGCTTCTGGCTCGTCCTCGCTCTCGCGCTCGTAGCCGCGGTGTTGCTCGCTGCGCGGACGCTCGGCGAGATCGAGCGGATCTTCGGGTTGTAGGCGAGTGACAGCGCAGGGCCAGAACGGGGGGCCCGGCGGCCTCGCGCTCGGGGCGCTCGTCTTCGGAGCCGGCATCGGTGCGCTCGCGACCGAGATCACCGCGTCCCGCTTGCTCGCGCCGTACTTCGGCTCCTCGACCATCGTGTGGGCGAACCTCATCGGGATCGTCCTCGCGGCACTTGCCGTCGGGTACTGGCTCGGCGGACGTCTGGCCGACCGCAGGCCACGCGCGACGCTCCTCGGGTCGATCGTGCTGGCCGCTGCGGTGTGCGTCGCCGCCATTCCCTTCGTCGCAGAGCCGTTCCTCGATCTGACGGTCGAGGGCTTGGACGATGCCTCTGCCGGGGCCGTGATCGGAAGCTTCATCGCGGTGCTGCTCCTCTTCGCACCGCCCGTCGTCCTGCTCGGCATGGTGTCGCCGTTCGCGATCCGGCTCGCTGTCTCGAGCATCGAGACAGCAGGGGCGGTCGCCGGGCGGCTGTACGCGCTCTCGACCGCAGGGTCGCTCCTGGGAACCTTCCTTCCGGCGCTGATCCTGATTCCGGCGATCGGGACCCAGCGGACGTTTCTCGTGATCGCGGCGCTCCTGGCTGCGTCTTCGTGTTTCCTGTTGGGGGTTCGCTACCTCGTCGTCGCGGGTCTGCTCGCCGCGCTCGTCCTCCTTCCTCCCGGCGCGGTCAAGGCCGAGGCGGGGCTCCTGCACGAGGAGACCTCGTACCACCAGTACATCCAGGTCATCGAGCGCTCCGACGGACGTCGAGTGCTGCATCTGAACGAGGGCGTGGCCGTGCACTCGGTCTGGCAGCCTGGCGAGAACGTGCTGACCGGAGGCGTGTGGGACGCCTTCCTCGCGCTGCCTCCGCTCCTGGGACGCCCGCTCGAGCGGGTGGCGATCCTCGGCAACGCCGCCGGGACGACCGCGCGGGCGCTGGGCGTCTACTACCCCGCTGCGGAGATCGACGGCGTCGAGCTCGATCCGGCCGTCAGCCACGTCGGTCGACGCTACTTCGGGCTCGAGGACAACACGCGCCTGACCGTGCACGACGCGGACGCCAGGCCCTTCCTGCGTCGGACCGATCGCCGGTACGACCTCATCGTCGTGGACGCCTACCACCAGCCGTACGTGCCCTTCTACCTCGCGACCCGCGAATTCTTCCGCCTGGTCCGCGACCGGCTTGCGCCGGGGGGGATCGTCGCGCTCAACGTTGCCGCCGTGCCCGGCGACCGCCGGCTCGTGAACGGCATCGGGCGTACGGTGGCGGCCGAGTTGCCCCAGGTGCTCGAGTGGCCGGCACTGCGCTTCAACACCCTCGTGCTCGGGCTGACGGAGCCGATTGCCATGGACGAGCTCGATCGCCGGTTGACGAGCGGTCCCACCGACCTTGCGCCGCTGCGCGAGCTGCTCGCACGGGATGCTCGCCCGCTCGACGCCTCCGGACGCCCGTGGACGGATGACCGTGCGCCCGTGGAATGGATCACCGACCGGATGATCGTCGCGTACGCAGCCGAAGGCGGACGTCTGGACGAGGACTACCTGCCCACGCGGCCAGCACCGTGATCTCGCTCGAGCGACGTGAGGGGCGACCGCTCCTGATCGGCCACCGCGGGGCGGCGGCGGTCGCTCCGGAGAACACACTCGCGTCGTTTCGCGCGGCTCATGCCGTCGGCGTGGATCTGATCGAGTTCGACGTGCTCTCGTTGCGTGACGGGCAGCTCGTCATCGTGCACTCGGACGATCTCCACGAAGTGACTCACGGTGGGGCATCCGGGGCGATCGGGTCGATGCTTCTCGCCGATCTTCGCGAGCTTGCCCCGGACCTGCTCACGCTCGACCAGGCGCTCGCGTTCTTTGCCGACGAGGCGCCGGAGATCGGCGTCCACGTCGATCTCAAGTCGGCGAGCGCGCTCGACGGTGTCGTGCGAGCGCTGGGGCAGTTCGGGTTGCTGGAGCGAAGTCTGATCAGCTCCTTTCACTACACGCAGCTTCGTCGTATCGCGCGATTCGAGCCGCGCATTCGCGTCGGAGCGTCGTTTCCGGAGGATCGGCTCGGAATCAGCAAGAGCGCGCGCTCAGGGCCGGTGGTGCGTCGCAGCCTGCGCTCGCTCCTTCCCCTCACGCCACTGCTCGTCGGACCGTTGCTCGCTCGCGCACGGGCGTCCGTGCTCCTGCTCAAGCACGAGCTCGTAAGCCCTCGCACGGTACGCCGCGCGCACGCCCGCGGCGCCGCGGTCGTCGCCTGGACCGTCGACGAGCCCGTTGACTTCTCCCGAGTGGTCGCGGCAGGCGTCGACGCGGTCGTGACGAACGATCCATCAACATTCGTATCTACACTGAAAAGATGAAACCGGGCGTACGCACCATTGCGGCGGGCCTGCTCGCAGCCTGTGCCCTGGTGGGCTTCTCGGCCGCGTTCGCGCTCGCCGCGGGAGCGGAGTCGAATCCCGCGCAGACGACCGCGACCACTACCACGACGACCACCACCACCGAGCCGCCGTCGACGCCGCCACCTGTCCCACCGCCGACCCAGCCGGCTCCGCCGCCGCGCCAGGTGGGGATCCCCGGAGGCGTCAGAGTCGGCGCGGTCGACGTCGGTGGCCTGCTGCCGTATCAGGCGGCAAGCCTCGTGAGGAAGTCATTTGCGAGGCCGCTGGTGCTCGTCGTGTCGCCGACCCGGAAGGTGCGGCTCTCGCCGGGCGCGCTCGGCGCGAAGCCTGCAGTCGACAAGGCAGTGAGCCGTGCGCGTTTCTCCAGGCCGGGAGCCTCGGTCCCGCTCCACGTCTGGGTCTCGCGAGAGCGCATCCGCGGCTACGTCGAGAGCCTCGGGCGGGAGGTCGATCGGGCGCCCGTGAGCGCGCAGCTCATCCTTCGTGGAGCCACCGTGAGTGCGACCCGATCCGTCGACGGTCGCCGCCTGGAGCGCACCGCCGGCTCGCGCGCGATCCGCGTAGCGCTGAAGACCAACTCGCGGCCTCCCATACAGCTGTCGTTCGCCGTCTTGAAGCCGACCGTCGCCGCGGACAAGCTCGGGCCCGCCGTCGTCATCCTGCGCAGCTCGAACATGCTTCGGTACTACCTGGGTGCGAAGCTCTCGCGAACGTTCGGTGTCGCCACCGGGCAGGCCGCGTATCCGACTCCCACCGGCAACTTCGAGATCGTGACGATGCAGCGAAACCCCTGGTGGTATCCGCCTCCTTCCGACTGGGCCGCTGACTCCGACCCGGTGCCTCCGGGGCCCGGGAATCCGCTGGGCACCCGCTGGATGGGAATCTCGGCGCCCTACGTCGGGATCCACGGCACGCCGGATTCCGCCTCGATCGGCTACTCGGCCTCGCACGGTTGCATTCGCATGCGAATTCCCGATGCGGAGTGGCTGTTCCAGCACGTGGAGGTCGGGACGCCGGTCTTCATCGTCTCGAAGTAAAGAGGGGGAGCCGTGGCGCATCGGGGAAGGCTCGTCGCACAGGGCGTCGCCGTGGGCCTCGTCGCACTGCTCTTTCTCCTCCTCGTCTGGTCGCTCGTCACCGAAGCGGGAGGCGACCTCGCGGAGGCGGCCGCCCGCGGCGAGCGCCCGGAGGCGCCGGACTTCACGCTGGAGCGGCTCGATCGAGACGGCGACCTCACGCTCTCGTCTCTGCGCGGCAAGGCGGTCGTGCTGAACGCCTGGGCCTCGTGGTGCTTGCCGTGCAAGGAGGAGGCGCCGTTCCTCGAGCAGGTCTGGCGGGAGGAGCGCGCCCGGGGCCTCGTCGTGGTCGGGCTCGACGCGAAGGACTTCCGCAAGGACGCGCGGAGGTTCACGCGAAAGTTCGGCCTGACGTTCCCGATCGTCTTCGATGGTCCCGGTGACGTTGCCTCCGACCGCTATGGCGTGACCGGGTTTCCAGAGACGTTCGTCATCGGCCGCGACGGCAGGGTGCTCGACGTCTTCGTGGGAGGCATCACCGCCAAGGAGGACCGAGCGCGTCTGCGCGCCGCGGTGAATCGCGCGCTCACGACGTGAGAGCGCTTCTCGTCGTCCTTTCCGCTGTGCTCGTCCTCGCCGCCGGCGCCCAGGCGGCCGGGCCACCGAACGCCGCCGACCTCGAGGCCGAGCTCGTCTGCCCCGTGTGCGAGACCACGCTCGATCAGTCGGATGCTCCGGTCGCCCAACGCATGAAGGCGTTCATCCGTGTGCGGATCGCCGCCGGGGACACCGAGCAGGAGATCAAGGATGCACTGGTCGACGAGTTCGGCTCGGGCGTACTCGCGACGCCGCCGAGGAGCGGCTTCGGGCTCCTCGCCTGGTTGCTTCCTCTCGGCGCGCTTGTCGCAGGTGTGATCGCCGTCGTCCTCCTCGTTCGGCGGTGGAGCAGTCGGCGCGGGCCGGCGGATGCCGAGCGCCCCCTCGACCCGGATCTGGAACGCCGGGTCGACGAGGAGCTCGCCCGGTTCGAGGGCTGAGTGCTTCCGCCATGAGTCTCTCCGCGATTCCGATCGCCTTTCTGGCCGGGTTCGTGTCCTTCCTCGCTCCGTGCGTGCTCCCGCTCGTCCCGGGTTACCTCTCGGCAGTCTCCGCGGTCGACGCGGACAAGCTCGGCCAGCCCGGAAACGCAAGACGCGTGGTGGCCGCAAGCGTGCCCTTCGTCCTCGGCTTCACGGCGGTGTTCGTGCTGCTCGGAGTCGGCGCCGCACTCGTGGGCGGGCGTTTGTTCTCGGATCAGTTCCTGCTCGAGAAAGTCGCAGGGTTCGTCCTGGTCGTCTTCGGCTTCGCCTTCATGGGCCTTCTGCCCTGGCCGGAGCGGTTGCTCGGAGCGGGGCTCGTGCAGGGGGCGCGGAGCCGCGGCTCGCGCTTCCTGCTCGGCGGCGCGTTTGCCGTCTGCGCGGCGCCGTGCATCGGACCCGTGCTCGCGGCGACTCTCGTGCTGGCGGGGTCGTCGGACACGGTTCTCGAAGGCGCGCTCTTGCTCGCCGTCTATTCGCTCGGCCTCGCGGTCCCGTTCGTCCTCGCAGGCGCGATCTTCTCCCGGGCGATGGGCGCCTTCCGCTGGATTCGAGATCACTATCGGACGATCCAGATCGCGGGGGGAGCGGTCATGGTCGCGCTCGGCCTGCTCCTCTTCTTCGAGCGCTTCTACGTGCTGCGCGTCTACCTGAACCGCCTTCTGGAGTGGCTCGGTCTCGAGCCGGCCTTCTGAGCGGCCCCAGACGCAGGAACGCCGAGCCAAGTTACAACTTGTAACTTGGCTCAGACCGGCGGGGGCGGGAGAGACAGCGAGCCGAGCGTGACGGTGTCCCGCGCCTGCTCGACACCGTCGAGCACGGCGTCGACGTCGACCCCCCGATGCGACGGCCGGTAGGCGCTCAGGCGACGAGCCGCCTTCTCCAGCTGGCGCTCGCAGCCAGGACGATTCCCCCGCCCGGCGTGCAGCCAGGCTACGGCGACGTGGACGAGCCCTTGCAGGAAGTCGCGCTCGGCCGCCGGCGCGTCGCGCCACTCGTCCTCCAGCTCCTCGTGCGCCTCGAAGTACTCGCCGGCCCGAATCAGCGCTATTCCCCGCTCGAGCCCCATCCGTCGATTATCCGCGGGCACCGAGTGCTAGTGTCGGGCCGTGGCGACGATCCTGCTGGCGGGGGTCGACCTCTTCTTTCGAGGCAAGCTCGAGGGGCTCATGCCCGAGCATCACTTCGTCACCGTCAACAGCGTCGATCCACCGGATCTCGTGATCGCGGACATCTCGCGTATCGAGCCCGAGGAGGTCGCCGACGAATGGCCCGACGTGCCCATCATGGGGTTCACGAACCACACCGACCGCTCCGGCCTGCAGCGCGCGCACACCGCGGGCTTCGACCAGGTGATCGTGAAGTCGGCGCTCGTGGAACGGGCGCCCGAGCTCGTCGCGGAGCTCACTCGGGTCACGTAAGCACGGACACGGCCGCGGCCGCGAAAGCGGCCGCCTTCAGAGATTCTCGCGCGCTCGGAATCTGCGCGAGCAGATCCCGAGCTGCGCAAGGCAGCGACTAGACTCGACGCCGTGACGTACATCATCGCCGAGCCCTGCATCGACATCAAAGACCGCTCGTGCGTCGACGTCTGCCCGGTCGACTGCATCCACGAGTTCGAACGGATTCTGATCATCGACCCGGAGGAGTGCATCGACTGCGGTGCCTGCGAACCGGAGTGCCCGGTGGAGGCGATCTTTCCGGAGGATGCGCTCCCGGACAAGTGGAACGCCTTCGTCGAGATCAACTACGCGTTCCCGGATCCGGCGAAGATCAACCCGCTGACGGACGCCTACGCGACCGAGCACAACGTCCAGAACGAGCCGATCGCGTAGCTGAACGGTCGTCAGGCCGGCAGGAGGTACGCACAGCGGCGCTTGTCGCCCGGAAGCGGAGAGGGCGCGATCTTGCCCACGCGAAAGCGCTTGTCTCCATCCTCGACCTCGGACCCGACGTCCGGGAGATCTCCGGGACGCTCCTCGAGCGTGTAGCCCGCGTGCGACCAGCGAAACACGAGGTACCCGCCCCTGCCGTTCTCGTCCATGTCCTGGATGCTAACGACGTGCCGCCGAGGGCGGCAGCTCGACGCGGATCGTCGACCCACGTGGATACCGCACCTCCGAGCTGAAGCGCGCGTTCAGCGTCGCGGCGCGCTCGGCGAGCGCCTCCAGCACGGCGCTGCGGCGTTCCGGTGGGCCGTCGTCCGAGACGACGAGCTCGGCGCCTCCGCCGGGCAGCTCGCGGATGGCCACATCGATCCGGCTGGGTGCGCCGCGACGAACTGCCTGCTCGATCGCCTCCCGCAGGATCTGGTACAGGGCCGTCTGCGCGTGCTCGCCGAGTGCGTCGCCGTGCTCGACATCGAGGTCGATCTCGACGTCGTGCCTGGTGGCGAAGCGCCGACCTAGCGCCGCGACTGCTGCTGCGAACCCCACCTCGCTGAGTGCCTTCGGCTCGAGGTCCTCGCAGAGCGCGCGCAGCTCGCGTGCCGCACCGCGCGCGAGCTCGAGCCCGCGACCCAGGATTTCCTCGGTTCGCTCGCGTTCGCCTGCCCGCGACGCTGCGAGTGCGGCATCGACGATCTGCGCGATCGCCGAGAGATGCTGAACCGGGCCGTCGTGCAGCAACTCGCCGAGACGGCGACGCTCCTCCTGCTCCGCGAGAATCCTCTCGGCGAGGAGCGCGCGCTCGACGTCGTCCGTCAATCGATCATCGCCTCGCGCAGCGCGATGGCCACCGCCTGGGTGCGTGTGTCGGCCTCGAGCTTGGCGAGGATGTGGCGCACGTGGCTCTTCACGGTCTCCTGGCTGATGAAGAGCTTGTCCGCGACGTCCACGTTCGACATGCCGTCGGCGAGCAGCTGCAGGATCTCGCGCTCGCGCGGCGTCAGGAGGTCGGCGGTGGTCTTGCCGGATACGAACTCGGCCATGAGCCCCGGGTCGACGAACGTCTCCCCGGCGGCGACCTTCTCGATCGCCCGGAGCAGTGTCTCGTGGGGAGTCTCCTTGAGGATGTAGCCCTTCGCGCCCGACTCGAGACCGCGCTGGAGCAGCGACTTCTCACCGTAGGCGGTGAAGATCAAGACCGCGGTCTCGGGAACGCGCTCGGCGATCACCTCGGTCGCCTCGAGGCCGTCCATGTCCGGCATGCGGAGATCCATGATCACCACGTCGGGCCGCCGGCGCTCGGTCAGCGCGACGGCCGACGCGCCGTCGGTCGCCTCGCCGACGACGCGAATCCGGGGCGAGCGGGACAGCGCGAGGCGAAGACCCTCGCGCACGACCTCGTGGTCATCGGCGATCAGACAGGTGATTTCATCGGCCACCAGGCGATTCTACGAGGCGGCTCGGCGCGCTCCTCCCTAGACCGTGAGAGCCAGCTGCTGCGGTCGGCGTGAGACCGGACGTCGACGAGTAGGAGAGGGGGTCACCGCTGTCGCTCGTCTGACAGGTGCGGTGATCGACTTCGTCACCGATGCCGGCAGGTACGCCCGAGCCGCGTACAGGGCTTCGTAACGCTCGACCTCGTCGGGCCAGTCCTCCGCGAGAGCCTCGAGGAAGTGCTCACGTGTTCCGGGACGCAGGTAGAGGACGTTCGCCCAGATGCTCCGCGCACCTGCCGCCCGCGCCTCGCGAACGACCGCTTCGAGCTGCTCGGGCCGGTCCGAGAGCCCGGGAAGGATGGGCGCCATGCCGACTCCCACGTCGATGCCCGCCTCGGCGAGGCGTCGCACGGCTTCGAGGCGACTGCGAGGCGGCGCCGTGCCCGGCTCGGTCGTCCGCCAGACCCGCTCGTCGAGGGTGGGGATGGAGAAGTACACGCTGACTTCGGCTCGCGCCGACGCCTCCTGCAGGACGTCGATGTCCCGCACCACCAGAGGGCCGCGGGTGATGATCGAGAACGGCGTCCACGCGGTAGCCAGCTCCACGAGGCAGGCACGCGTCAGCCTGAAACGTCCCTCGGCGGGCTGGTACGGATCGGTCGCTGCGCCGATCGAGACCGTCTCGCGCTGCCATGAGCTCCGGCCGAGCTCCCTCCTGAGCACGTCGGCCACGTTCGTCTTCACCCGGATCGAGCGGCCATAGCGGTTGTCCGAGGGCCGCTCGGCTCGTTGCTCGAAGTGACGGACGTAGCAGAAGGTGCAGCGGTGGGCACAGCCCATGTACGGGTTCAACGACCACTTGAACGGCATGCCGCGAACGGCGTTCAGCGCGGACTTGCACGGTTCCAGCCGGTATTCGGCCCGCATGGGTCGAAGCATAGAACATATGTTCGACCACGCCAAATGGGTTCGGCCACGGCTCCCCGAGAAGTACGGTGGCCTGGTGCAGGACCTTCCCGACGGCATTCGGCGCGTCACACTCCCGCTCCCGACGCGTCCCGGCCACGTGCATGCGTACCTGCTCGCGGGCGAAGAAGGCTGGATCGTCGTCGATACCGGGGTGGGCACGCCGGACGCAAAGGTTGCCTGGCAAGCCGAGCTCGAGCGCGCCGGTGGGCGTGTTGTCGCGATTTTCGTCACCCACTTCCATCCCGACCACGTGGGTGCGGCTGCCGACCTGCACGAGCTCACCGGCGCGCCGGTGTACCAGGGGACGCTCGACTACGCGCAGTGCGAGCTCGTGTGGGGCAATCCGAACTGGTCCGAGCGATTGCGCGACTGGTTCCAGCTGCACGGCGTGCCGGATGACGTGACGGCCGAGCTCGTCGGCCAGAGCTCGCTCTACCGGCCCTTCATCCGCTACCAGCCGGATCCCGTGCTGGTCGAGGCGGGGGAACAGCTGCACGGCTGGGAGCTCGTCGCCGCTCCGGGGCACGCCGACGGCCAGCTCTGTCTCGTCAAGGATCGCGTCCTCATCGCCGCCGATCACCTCCTGCCGAGGATCACCCCGACGGTCGGCCTCTGGCCGGCCAGCCGTGCCGACCCGCTCGGGGACTACCTGGGCGCGCTGCGGCGGATCGAGGAGCTCGACCCTCGCGTTGCCTTGCCCGGTCACGGCGATCCGATCGAGGACCCGGCAGGCCGTGCGCGCGAGCTCCAGGAGCATCACCGCCTGCGACTGCAGGAGGCGGTCGGGGCGCTCGACTCCGAGCCGAAGACGGGCTATGAGCTGTCCTTCGCGCTCTTCGGCGACGATCTCAAGCCCGCCAGCCGCCGCTTCGCGGTGGCCGAGACGCTGTCGCATGCGGAGCGGCTCGTGAACGAGGGTGCCGCCCGCAAGTACGAGGACGACAGCACGGTTTCCTATACTGCGGCCTGATCGATGGTGGACGACCACCCGCCTAGTACCTGCGCCCTTCCGGGGGCGGGAAGGTCATGACCACCACGAACGTCCGCGCGTTCCTATGCCAGGTGCGTGCGTGAGCACCGCGTTCCGCATCGTGATCGTGTTCCTCCTGGTGCTGGGTAACGCGATCTTCGTGACGGCGGAGTACGCGCTCATCACCGCGCGGCGGAGCCGGCTGGAAGAGCGCGCGCTCCGCGGAGGTCGCGGTGCCCGTACCGCACTCCGGCTGATGGACGATCCGGTGCGCTTCATCTCGACCGTTCAGGTCGGGATCACGATCTCGGCGATCCTGCTCGGCGCGATCGGAGAGCCTCTGCTCTCCGGGCTGATGGATCCGCCGCTCTCGAACGCGGTCTCGTTCCTGATCGCGTTCGCGATCCTGACCTACCTCTCCGTCGTCCTCGGCGAGCTCGTCCCGAAAGCGGTGGCCTTGCAAAAGGCGGAAAGGCTCGCGATCGCGCTCGCGGTGCCGCTCGACTGGCTCGCCAGGATCACGCATCCACTCGTCTGGCTGCTCCAGAAGTCGGCGAACGTGGTGCTGCGCGCGCTTCGCGTGAAACCCGCTCCGGCGGGGATGATCGCGTACACGCGCGAGGACATCCGGCACAGCGTCGCCGCCGCCGAGGACGTGGGGGAGCTGCACGAAGCGGAGGAGGAGATGCTCTACAAGGTCTTCGACTTCGCCTCCAAGGAGGTCGACGCAGTCATGGTGCCCCGGCCGGACGTCGTGGCGATCTCCGCGGACATGGCTCCCGAGGAAGTGCTCGCCACCGTGGTCAACTCGCCGTACACGCGCTACCCCGTCTACCGAAACTCGCTCGACGAGATCATCGGCATCCTGCACGTGCGTGACCTTTTCGCGGCGATGCACGACCTCGGGCTGGCCGCGGTTCGCCTCGAGACCGTGGCGCGACCGGCATTCGTCGTCCCGGAAACGAAGGATCTCGCCGCCCTGCTCGCCGACTTCCGGCGCGAGAAGCAGCACATGGCGATCGTCGTCGACGAGTACGGCGTGGTGGAGGGTATCGTCACCCTTGAGGATCTCATCGAGGAGATCGTCGGCGAGATCGAGGACGAGTTCGATCTTCCCGACACCTCGATCGAGCGGCTCGACGACACGCACATCCGGATCGACGGCTCGTACACCATCGACGACTTCAACGAGGCGTTCGGGACCGAGCTCGACCAGGACGACTACCACACGATGGCGGGCCTCGTGTTCGGCGCTCTCGGGCGTGCCCCGGAGGTCGGGGACGAGATCGCCGTGGACGGGCTCAGCCTGAGAGTCAGCGAGGTCGAGGGCTCGCGGATCTCGCAGCTGGAGATCGAGTTCGGGGCCGGCGACAAGCCGAAGCCCGCGGGCGAGTCGGAAGCCGCCTAGAAACCACGAGAGGTCGGCTGTGAGGGTCTGCGCAAGCAATTCCCGATCCTGCGCATGAAGCTGTCCAAGACCTCCGCGTTCCGCCACCGGGACTTCGCGCTTTTCTGGGTTGCGCTGGTCGCCTCGAGCTTCGCCGTGAACATGGCGACGGTCGCGATCGGCTGGCAGGTGTACTCCGTTCGGGAGAATCCTCTCGACCTTGGCCTGGTCGGGCTCGCGGAGTTCCTTCCCCTTCCACTGCTGGCGTTGCCTGCAGGCCAGCTCGCGGATCGCGTCTCTCGCCGGCTCCTCTACCTCTTCATGATCACCGTCGACATCGGCGTGGCGCTCGGGCTGCTCGCGATCACGCTGTCCGGTGCCGACGAGGTGTGGCCGTTCTTCGCACTTGCATTCGTGATGGGAGTCGGCAGCGCGATCGGAGCGCCCGCGGGGCGCGCTCTGACGCCTTCACTCGTACCCCGGGAGATTCTCGTCAGCGCGCTCGCGCAGCGCTCCATCGCGTTTCAGCTCTCGCTCGTCGCCGGCCCGGCGGTGGGTGGCCTGCTCTTCGCACTCCAGCCGGAGCTCGTGTATGTCGTCGGGATAGCCCTTTCGATCGTTGCGTTCGGATGCGTGCTCGCGATCCGCGCCGGGCGCGTCGCCGTGGCTGCGGGCGCGGCGGGTCTCGAGGAGGTGCTGGCCGGCGTGCGCCTCATCCGCCGGACGAAGGTCCTGCTCGGAGCGATCTCCCTCGATCTCTTCGCGGTCCTGCTCGGCGGCGCAGTCGCACTTCTCCCCATCTTCGCGAAGGACATCCTCGAGGTCGGGCCGACCGGGCTCGGGTTGCTGCGCGCGTCTCCGGCGGTGGGATCGTTCGCAGCAGCCCTTTTCCTCGCGCGCCGGCCGGTGAGGCGGCGAGCAGGGCCCACGATGTTCCTGGTCGTCGCCGGGTTCGGCGCATGCATGGTCGTCTTCGGCCTCTCACGCGTGATGTGGCTCTCGATGCTCGCCCTCGCGCTCGGCGGGGCGCTCGACCTGGTCAGCGTCGTCCTCCGCTCGACGATCCTGCCGCTGGTGACCCCCGACGAGCTGCGCGGGCGCGTGAACGCCGTCGAGATGGTCTTCATCAGTGCCTCGAACGAGCTCGGGGCATTCGAGTCCGGGGTCGCAGCGGCGCTCGTGGGTGCCGTTCCGGCGGTCCTCTTCGGCGGTGTCGCGACCATCGCGATCGCCGTTCTCTGGTGGCGCCTGTTCCCGTCGCTGGCTGAGGTGGACCGGCTCGACGATCTGCGCCCGGTCGAGCTACCTAGCGCCGCGCCCGGGTGAGCAAGCGGCCGGCGCCGACGTTCCGGATCGACGCATCGACGAGCTCGATCGGATGGAGCGCGGGGAGAGGACGGCGCTCGCGGCGGAGTGCCTGCGACACCTGCACCAGGCATCCAGGATTTGCGCTCGCATACGCCTGCGCACCCGTCGCCAGAACATGCGCGGCCTTGCGGTCGCCGAGCTCGCGGGCAGCCTCGGGCTGCACGATGTTGTAGATCCCCGCGGAGCCGCAGCAGATGTCCTGCTCGGCTGGCTCCACCACCTCCAACGCGGGAACGCGGCCGAGGGCGGCTTGCGAGGCCAGCGGAAGCCCCTGCGCATGGCGGAGGTGGCAAGAGTCCTGGAGCGCCACCCTCATCGGCAACGGGTGCCGCCGTGCTCTCGGCCGCACCTCTGCGAGAAACTCGCCGACGTCGCGGACCTTTGCGGCGAAGTCGGACGCGTGCTCGTCGCCCAACAGCCACCCGAGCTCCTTCAGGTGCGAGCCGCACCCGGACGAGTTGACGACGAGCACCTCCACGTCGTCGAACGCGGTGATCAGCGCACGCGCGAACGCCTTGCCCTCCTCGGCGCGACCGGCATGAATCGAGAGCGCGCCGCAACAGCCCTGGGGCGGCGCCGCGACCTCGTAGCCGTCGGCTGCGAGAACGCGGGCAGTTGCTGCGTTCACGTCCGAGAAGACCGCGCGCTGAACGCATCCGGTCAGAAGGCCCACCCGCCCCCGTCGAACCCCTTCGGGTTGCGTGACGCTCGGGACCTCGCCGTGTCCGCGCCAGGGCGGAGCGACCTCGACGAGTGGACGAAATCGTCTCGGTAACGGCACGCTCTTCCCCAGCGGAGCGAGCGCGAGCGCCGTCCGCATCCGAGCCGGATAGGGGAGCACGCGAAAGAGCAGTCCACGCAGGATGCGGTCGCCGAGCGGCCGCTCGTACTCGTCCTCCACGGCCGCGCGGGTCGATTCGATCAGCCGGTCGTAGCGAACCCCGGAGGGGCACGACGACAGGCAGGCCATGCAGCCGAGGCAGCGGTCGAAATGCATCGTCACCGTGTCGTTCAACGTCACCGTCCCATCGAGGCGTGCGTCCATCAGGTGGATCCGGCCGCGCGGCGAGTCCATCTCCTCGTTCCAGAGAGCGTAGGTCGGGCACGTGGGCAGGCAGAAGCCGCAGTGGACGCAATCCGCCGTCAGCTCGCGGATCACGCGGCGAGCACTCCGTTCGGATCGAGCTCGTTCCTGATGCGCTCGATCAAGAGCGCCCGAGCCTCTCCTTGTAACAGACTGTTACTTGGAAGCTCGTCTGCCGTGTAGGCAACCCCGGCGGTGGGGCGTACAACGGCCTCGCGCAGCTCTCCGAGGGTCTCGCCCAGAGCGCCTGGATCGAAGCGGAACCGCCCTCTCGACTCGGCTTGTCGCCTCCGCGAGGTGTCCCACGCCTCGGCGTCGACCTCGACGCCTCCGACCGCGACTTGCGCAGCTGCGACCTGCGCCTCGACGGCTCGAGGAGAGCCCTCGAAGAGGACGAGGACGCCGCCGGGATGAAGGATGTCGAGCGCGCTCGGTTGCAACTGGGAGCGCAGGAGCTCGAAAGCAGAGCTTGCTGCGTCGTCGGTCTCGACCGCCAGCGTCCTCGCGGCTTTCGGAAGCGGATGCAGCCGCAGGCTGACGCGCGCGATCAGAGCGAGCCGTCCCTCCGAGCCGCACACGAGACGGGCCAGGTCGTAGCCCGCGACGTTCTTCACCACTTTCCCGCCGGCGCTCGCGATCGTTCCGTCTGCGAGCACGAGGGTGACGCCGAGGACGAGGTCGCGCGGTGCGCCGAAGCGGTGGCGCAGCGGCCCCGAGAGGTTTCGAGCGAGGAGTGCCCCCACGGTCGGATCTCCGGGAGGATCGAGCGAGAGCCGCTGGCCGTGCTCGCCCAGAGTGCGCTGGAGGACGGACAGGCGGACGCCCGCCTCCACGGTGCACGTCAGGTCGCCTGCCTCGTGCTCGAGAATGCGGTCGAGCCCGTCGGTGCTCAGATCCTCGCCGATCGTCAGCTGTCGACCCTCGCGGTGGGCGACCGCGAGCGCCTCTGCGGCTTCCTCGAGGCTAGAGACGCTCGGCAACGCCCATCCTCTCGAGCGGGTGCACGCGATGCGGGCCCGGCACCTCGCCGCACAAACGCGGCGTGGGAACCACCTTTCCGGGATTGCAGAGCCCCCGTGGATCGAAGGCTCGGCGCAGCCTTCCGAAGACCTCGAGATCGCGCTCGGAGAACATCCTGGGCATCGAGCAGGCCTTGTCCATCCCGACGCCGTGCTCACCGGTGAGAGAGCCACCTGCATCGAGACAGGCGTCGAGAATCGCCTCGGCAAGAAGCCGCGCCTGCTCGGTCTCGCCCTGTTCGGCGTCGTAGAGGACGAGTGGATGCAGATTCCCGTCCCCTGCGTGAAAGACGTTCCCGACCCGCAGTCCGTGGATCTCCGAGAGCTCCTCGATGCGGCGCAGGACTTCGGGCAGACGCGTCCGCGGCACGACGCCGTCCTGGACGTAGTAGTCGGTCGCCACGCGCCCCATGGCCGCGAACGCCGACCTGCGACCCTTCCAGAGGAGCGCCCGCGCAAGGTCGTTCGTCGCCGCGCGGATCTCGAAGGCGCCACACTCGGCGCAGATCCTCTCGACTTCCGCAGCGTCCTCGTCGACCTGAGCGGCCACGCCGTCGAGCTCGACGAGCAGAACCGCACCCGCTCCCGCGGGATACCCGGGCGCGACGGCGAGCTCGGCGGCCTCGATGGTGAGCCGGTCCATCATCTCGAGGGCCGAGGGGAGGATCCCGCCGGCGATGATCCCGGACACCGCCGCGCCGGCCGCATCGGTCGTCTCGAATCCGGCCAGAAGCGTCTGCACTGCCTCCGGCAGCCGCACGAGACGAAGCGTGACGCGAGTGACGATGCCGAGCGTGCCCTCCGAGCCGACGACGACACCGAGCAGATCGGGGCCATCCGGATCGAGCGCCTTGCCGCCGAGCTCGAGGGCCTCGCCGTCGGGTAGCACGAGCGTCACACCCGTGACGTGATGCGCCGTGAAGCCGTGCTTCAGGCAATGCGCTCCGCCGGAGTTCTCGGCGACGTTGCCGCCGATCGTGCACACCTGCTGGCTCGAGGGATCGGGCGCGTAGAAGAACCCCTGCGCGGCCACGGCGCGTGTGACGTCGAGGTTCGCCACGCCGGGCTCGACGACGACACGCTGGCTCGCGAGGTCGATCTCCAGGATGCGGTTCATGCGGGCTAGCGACACCACGACGCCTCCGGCCATCGGCGTCGCACCACCCGACAGCCCGGTGCCGGCGCCACGAGCGACGAACGGAACCCGCTCCCGATCGCACGCCCGCACGACCTCCTGCACGTCCTCGGTGGAGCCCGGGAGGACGACGAGCTCGGGAATCGCTCGGTGGCCCGTGAGACCGTCGCACTCGTAGACGCGGAGCTGCTCCGGCTCGGAGATCACGTGCTTCGCTCCCAGGGCGCGCTGCAACTCCAGCACGAAGGAGGCCGAGAGCGCCATCCACGCGAGTCTACGGCCCGGTCAGCTCGCCGCCCAGAACTCCTCGAACACCTCCGGGTCGCTCGGCAGCGCGAGAACGTCACGCACGAGTCCGTCCTCGATGCGAAACAGCAGCACCTGCTCGAGCTCGAGGCTGCGGCCGAGTCGCGTACCGCGTGCGACGTACATCGCCGCGGCGCGCTCGTCGCTCGCGAGGACGTCGCGGAGCTCGGATCCGTAGGTTCCGCCGGTCTCCTTCGGCAGTCGACCGAGAAAGCCGAAGATCTGCTCCCGGCCGCGGTACACACCGGCCATCACGCCGCGACCCGGGACCGTCCACACGGCGTCCTCCGCGAAGAGCCGCCGCAGCCCGAAGCCGCCTCCCCCGCGCGCGAACGCGGCGAACACCGCGCGGACGAGCGCTTCGTTCTCAGCCCTGGAGCTCACGGACCTCCTGCTCCCAGCGAGCGATCAGACCTTCGACGTGGCGGTGCTGTGCGTCCGTGAAGGGAACTTGCGACACCAGGCGACGGGCCTCCGCAGGATCGTTGTTCTCGACGGCTGCCTCCAGGTGCTCCCGCAGTGCGTTCGGCTGCCGAAGTTGGCGGCGCAGCCAGCGCAACAGGCTCACCGTGGCCTGATCGGTCACGGCGCCAGGCTAGATGCTGGATCGGAAATTGGCGCGGGAATTTCCGATCGAGCATCAGGACGCTAGACGGCCTTCTCGTCCTCCGGCTCTTCGGGCTTCGCCTGGCCATCCTGGGAGGCGGGCGCTGGTCCGTCGTCCGCGAGGCTGTAGGCGCTGAGTCTCGACGAAAGGCCGTCCATCCAGCTCACGGCCTCGGGTTCGTCGCCGGGGTCCTTCGCCGACCGCTCTCGGCGGCTCTTGCGGCTGGTCGCGGGTGCGGGGCGCGGACGCCGCTCTTTCGAGGCGCGCTCGGAGTCCGATCCGGCACCATCCTGTCCGCTCTCCTTGACGAGAGATTGGATGTCGGGCAGCGAAGGGAGGCCCGCGATCAGCGGCTTGGGATCGGGCTCGACGACCTCTTCGGGCTCGATGCCGAGAATCGGGGCCGGACGCGGAACCGGTGGCGGTGCCGGCCGCTCGCGAGGTGGCGCGGCGGGATCGACGACATAGTCGGGCAGCGGGCCTGGATCGGGCTCGGGCTCGAGGGCGGACACCGGCTGTGGACGGGCCTCTGCGACCTGCTCGAGAGCATGGTTCGGTTCGATCACGAAGTCGGGCAGTGGCTCCGGCTCGGTCGCGACATCGGACACGTGTCGTGGCTCGCTTGCGACGACCGGCTCCGGCATCCGGTCTTCCTCGGACTCCGTGCCGAACTCGGGAACGTGGTTCGGCTCGAGCGCCGTGACAGGTTCTGGCTCCGCTGGCTCTGGTTCGGGCTCCGGCTCCGGCTCCGGTTCCGGTTCCGGTTCGGGGGCGGGCTCGGTGACCGGTGCCGGCTCGAACACGCGCGCAGCAGGTGCTGGCTCGGGGGTGCGCTCGACGACGGGTTTGGGCTCGGGCACCACGACCTCGGGCTCGGGCTCCGGCTCGGCGACGCTCACCGATTCGAGCTCGGACAGCACCTCGACGATGGGCTCAGGGTGCGGTGCGGCCTCGGTGAGGCTCAACGGTTCGGGTTCTGACGGCATGTCGACGATGGGCTCGGGCTCGGGCTCGGGCTCGGGCTCGGGCTCGGGCTCCGGCTCTGGCTCTGGCTCTGGCTCTGGCTCTGGCTCGGCCGCGGTAACCGGCTCGGGTGAAGCGACGGCAAGCGTCTCGGGCTGCTCGATGGGAGCGACCTGCTCGGGCTCGGGCGCGAGCGGGGCCTCGAGCTCGGACTCGGGAATCACGATGTAGTCGGGAAGCTCACCCTCGTACGGCTCGATTACCGGCTCGGCCGCGATGCCTGGCAGCGTCCATCCTCCGGCGGCCTCGTTCCAGGCGGGTTGCGGCTCGGCCGGCTCGAGGAAGTCCGGCTCGAGCTCGGTCGTCGGTGGCATCTCCCAGAGCGGTCGGCCGACGACGAGCCGTTCTCGTAGCTCGAGCCGACGAATCTTCCCGCCCGGCGCGGTCGGAAGCTCGTCGACGAACTCGATCTCTCGCGGAACCTCGTGCTCGGCGAGTGACTGCCCGACGTCCTGACGAAGCTCCGCCTCGAGTCCGTCCGAACCCTCCACACCCGACGCGAGCACGACGAAGGCCCTCAGGAACTGCCCTCCACGCTCGAGATCACGCACGCCGACGACCGCGCTCGCTGCAACCGCGTCGTGTTGGCGAAGCGCCCGCTCGCTGGCAAAGGGGCTGAAGCGTGCTCCGCGACTCGTGAGCATGTCGCTCGCGCGTCCGAGGAACCACAGGAATCCGTCCGCGTCGCTCGTCGCTATGTCACCGGTCGCGTACCAGTCTCCGCGGAAGGCCTCCTTCGTCTCGTCCGGGGCCTCCCAGTAGCCGGCGAAGAGCGTCGGCGTGCGGCCGCGCATGGCGAGTTCGCCTTCCGCTCCGGGCGGGAGCTCGTTCCCGCTGTCGTCGACGATCGCGACCTGGTGTCCGGGTAATGGCAGGCCGAGCGACCCGGGCTTGAAGCCCGCCTCGGCACCGTTCCCGACGATGACATTGGTCTCGGCCTGCGAGTAGCCGTCGTGGATGACCAGCCCCCAGGTCTCCTCGAAGACCGCGCTCACCTCGGGATCGAGATAGTCGCCGGTGGAGACGAGCCGGCGAAGCTGGGACGGGCGGAAGCGGCCGAGCTCCGGGTGCTGCGCGAGCGCGGCGTACTCGGCGGGGGTCTGGGCGAGGATCGTCGTGCCGAGGCGGTAGATGAGATCGAGGCGCTCCAGGGGCTCGAACTCGCCCTCGTGGAGCAGGGTCTCGGCTCCGCGTGACCACGGGCCGAGCAGACTGTGCCAGACGGTGCTCGGTGAGCCGGCCGACGCGGTGCACCAGACGGCGTCGCCGCGGCCCGCATCGAGCCAGTACTCGGCCGCTACGCGGGCCGCGAAGGCAGAAGCGTTCGTGTGGGCGACGAGATGGGGACCTCCGGAGGCTCCCGCGCTGGTGAGGACGAAGGCCAGGTCGCGCGAGGTCGAGTCGTGCGTCGGCGCGTGCTCCGGCGCGCCGAGCAGAAGCGGTTGCGCCTCGTCGACGTAGAGGACGTGCGGGCGCTCGCCCATTCGCACGATTTCCGGCTCCGCCGCCCGCGCCGCGACGACGAGACGCGCGGCCGTTGCCGCCATTCGAGCTTCGAGGGTCGTCGCGGACATCGTCACCGGCGCCGGGACGACCACAGCGCCCACCTTCAGGCAGGCGAGCACGATCTCCAGCCAGTCCAAGTTCGTCCCCACGAGTACCAGGACGCGGTCGCCGGGCCGCACACCGCGTTCGCGAAGGAGCGAGCTCCAGCGCGCGCTCCGCTCGGCCAGCTGGAGGAACGTCCGCGGCTCGATGACGCCGTCCTTTCCGAGCACGGTCACCGCCTGCCGCTTGGGATCGTTCGCGAGCGCCTCGACGACGTCGCGGGTGAAGTTGAATCGGTCGGGGATCTGCCAGCGCTCGTCCGCGAGCGCGGGACAGAGCGCGAGCTCGAGGGGCGATGAAGGCAGCTCTCCTCGGGGCGCGCGGCGGCGGCCGATGCGAATCTTTTTCACGGCAGAACCATTATCGACCCGAATCGGCCCGGAGCTAAAGCGTGTTTACCCAATCGGGCATGTTCCGGGAGCCGCAGCTTCGCGGCGAAGTGCGGCGGCTTCCGGTCATCCGCCCACGAGGCCGTGCTCGAAACCGAAGGGCTCGTCGACCGGCAGCTGCTCCGGGAGCCGAAACCCTCCGGCCTCCTCGAGCGCCGAGATGCGCGTCTCGATCGCCGGGTGCGTGTTGAAGAGGCTGGAGAGCGCGAGCACTCCGGATCGCTCCGACTCGACGCGGTCGGTCGGGCTCTCCACCCAGAGGTGCGCGGTCGACGCTTCCGCGTACTTGACCGTGGTCGAGTCGCGCTCCAGCCGGCGCAGGGCCAGGGCCATCGCCTCCGGGTCGTTCAACATCTCGGCCGCGCCCGCATCCGCGAGGAACTCCCGACGGCGAGAAAGGCTCAGACGCAGCAGCAGTGCGGCATATGGAGCCAGGAGGAACCCGACGAGCGCGAGCACGAGGACGAAAATGCCTCCCCCGCGGTTGCGTCCGCCGTAGGCGATCGAGCGGAAGCCGATGTCCGCGATCAGGGCGATCACGCCTGCGAAGACGAGCGCCATCGTCATGAGATAGGTGTCGCGGTTCCGGATATGGGCGACCTCGTGGGCGAGAACCGCTTCGAGCTCGCGCTGCGGCATCGTCGCCAGGAGCCCGGTCGTCACCCCGATGTAGCTCGTCTGGGGACGAAGGCCGGCCGCGTAGGCGTTCGGCGCTGCGTCCTCCACGATCCGCACCTCGGGAGTGACCGGCAGACCGGCGGCGATCGAGACGTTCTCGACCAGCCGGCGCAGCGGTCTCACGGCTTCGGGAGCGACCTCCTGCGCTCCCGTCAGCCGGGCGACCATGCTCCGCGAGCGGACGAGCGCGAAGATCCCGTACAGCGCGGCGCCCGCGAGGGCGACGACGCCGAGCGAGAGGTCGAATGCGAGTCCGATCAGCCCGGCAACGAGAAGCAGGAGCAGGACGAAGCCGAAGACGACGATCGTGCTCTTGAGCCGGTTCGCCCGAATCTGCTGCTGGAGCGTCACGTCGGCTCGAACGAGACCTGCGGCAGCGAGGTATCCCCGCGGGCGGAGAAGAACTCCCTGGCGTCGAACCCGAGCGCGGACGCGACCAGGAGCCAGGGAAAGCTCTGGACTCCGGTGTTGAAGCGCATCACGGTCGCGTTGTAATAGCGGCGTGCGGCGGAGATCTTGTCCTCGGTGTCGGTCAGGTCCTCCTGGAGCGAGAGGAAGTTCTCGGAGGCCCTCAGCTCCGGGTAGGCCTCGGCGACCGCGAAGAGTCGTCCGATCGCGACCGTGAGCCCCTCGTTCGCCTCCGCGGCCGTCCCCGGGGTGCCGGCCTGCTGGAGCGCTGCTCGAGCTCGCGTCACCTGCTCGAAGACACCGCGCTCGTGAGCCGCGTACGCGCGCACGGTCTCGACCAGGTTGGGGATGAGGTCGGCGCGGCGCTGCAGCTGCACGTCGATGTTCGACCAGCCCGTATCGACCTCGTTCCGTAGCCGGACGAGTCGGTTGTAGCCGACGACGACGAAGAGGGCGACGACGGCGACCACGCCGATCAGGATCCAGAGCCAGAGCACCGCGCGTCGAGTCTACGGTCAGGCCAAGGCCGCGGCGAGCTTCCGTGCGCCGCTTGCGAGCACCGGGTCTCCATGTGAAACGAGGATGCGCCGGACGGGGAGATCGAGCAGTGGGCGCAGCGAGTCCGCGAGCTCCGGATGACCTGTCTTCTCCGGAAGCCACGACTCCGGGCACATGCGGACGCCACCGGCTCCGTCTCCGACCAGGACGTCCCCCGGTACGAGGGCGCGGTGCTGCGGGATCCAGAAGACGACCTCGGTACGCCGCGCCGAGCGGAACGCCTCGATGCCTCCCGGGAGTCGATCTCCGGGCCGAAACACGTCGGTCACGATCCCAGAACGGCGCTCCACCGCGGCCCTGGAGGTGCTCGCGGCCCAAACACGTGCTCGATAGCGGTCGACGAACGCCGCGGTGCTGCGGACGTGCCAGAAGACGGTCACCAGCACGTGCACGCGCTCTCCGCCCCGGCGCACATCTCGGTCGAGTGCGCGCCAGAATCGTTCAATGTCCTCGGGCGGCACGAGCGGGTCGACGAGGACGATGCCGTCCTCGGTCTCGCAGAAGACGGACCCGACGTCCTCCTTCCATTCCACGTGATGGCCGGTCCAGCGCCACAGCCCGGCTTCGATCTGCATGACGTCCATCCCGCGAACGGTAGACCGAACCGAATCGGCATTCGTTACGTATCGTCGGGTTCGAGCCACCGATGAGAGGAGATCGCATGAAGGTTCTCCACATTGCGCTGGTCGCCGTCCTCGCTGTGTTCGCGCTCGGCGCCGTGGGCTGCGGCTCCGACGACGAGGAGGGGGTCGACGAGACCACGTTGACCGAGACCACCGATACGGACACGACGACCGACGCGGGTGCCGGAAGCGCCATCAAGGGCACAGTCGGCCCCGGGTTCGACATCAGCGTCGACCAGAGCTCCGTCGCGCCCGGAAGCTACGAGCTGGAGGTCGAAGACCTCTCCGACATCCACAACTTCCACCTCACAGGGCCCGGTGATGTCGACGTGACCACGGATGTGGCCGGCGAGGGCACCGAGAGCTTTACGCTCGAGCTCGAGGCCGGGACGTACACCTTCGTCTGCGATCCGCACGCGGGACAGATGACCGGAACCATCGAGGTCGGCTGAGTCGCCGGCGCGTCCGCGACCTCAAGCTGCCGTCGTTTCGAGACTCAGCGGCTCGATCGCCCCGTCCGCGATCCGCCAGCCGGCGAGCTCGTTCGTGCGCAGCGCGTAGATCAGATAGGGGCGCCCCGCCCAGAGCCCGATGTTCTCGACATCGGTCCGCGATGGGCGCGGGGGGGAAGAGACGTGCGAGTGAAGCACGGCGAGCTCGTACCCCTCGTCCTCGAGGAACCAGGACTCCGGGTCGACCTCGAGCTCGAAGCGATACGGGGAGTCGGCGGCGTTCCGGCCTGGGATGTACCGCTCTGCGACACCGTCCCGGAAGGCGACGAGCCCGCACGCCTCGTTCGGCGACTCGGCACGTGCGTGCTCGGCGAGCTCGCCGACCACCGCCTCCGGAACTACCACCAGACCGAACGCTCCATCGCCGCGGCGACGTCGTCGGACGCCCAGAAATCGGCCGAGAGGTACTTCCAGCCCGCGTCGGCGAGCACGCAGACGACGATTCCCTCGTCGAGCTCCCGCGCAAGTCGCAAGGCCGCGTGGATGACGGCTCCGGAGGACACCCCCGCGAAGATTCCCTCCCGCTCGAGCAGTAGGCGCAGCCCGGCGACGGACTCGGCGTTCGTGACGAGGAGCTTCCGGTCGAGCTTCGTGACGTCCAGGATCGGCGGCACGTAGCCGTCCGCGAGCGAGCGCAGGCCCATCACCTCGTCCCCCGGCAAGGGCTCGGCGGCGGCGACCACGAGCTCGGGAAACGACTCGCGGAGACGAGCACCGGCGCCCATCAATGTGCCACCGGTTCCGAGCCCGGCCACGAGCACGTCGACGCGGTCGAGCGCGGCCGCGATCTCCGCGCCGGTGCCGTCGAAGTGCGCCTGTGGGTTCGCCGCGTTCGCGTACTGGAACGGCATGAAGAGCGAGGGATCGCGCTCCGCCAGCTCGAGGGCGAGCCGGACTGCACCGTTCGAGCCCTCCTCCGCGGGCGATTCGACGATCTGGGCGCCGTACAGACCGAGGAGTCGCCGGCGCTCTTCCGTGACGTTCGCGGGCATGACGCACGTGAGGGGATAGCCGCGCAGCTTTGCTACCAGGGCCAGAGAGATGCCCGTGTTGCCGCTCGTCGGTTCGAGCAACGCACGTCCGGGCTCGAGCTCGCCCGAGCCCTCGGCTGCGTCCAGCATTGCCCTTGCCACCCGATCCTTGATCGAGCCGGTGGGATTCTGACCCTCGAGCTTCGCGTACACCCGAACCGACGGCTTCGGCGAGAGACGGGCGAGCTCTACGAGGGGCGTCGACCCGATCAGGTCGAGTAACGAGGGCGCGGTCGACGTCACACCGGGGTCAGACGCCAAGGCGTCTTACACCGGGGTCAGACCGCACGGGTCCGACTCCCCTCGAGCCCCCGACCCTCCCGCCATGGCCGGCAGCAAGATCACGGTCTCGCCGTCGTCGACCGGGGTATCGAGGCCGTCCAGGGTGCGGATGTCCTCTCCGCCCAGGTACACGTTCACGAACGACGCGAGCTCTCCGTCCGCGTAGAGCTGGCCGCCGAGTGGCGGGTAGCGCTCGACGAGGTCGTCGATCACCGCTCCGACGGTGTCTCCGCGGGCGTCGAGCTCGCGGAGCCCGCCCACGTCTGCCCGCAGGGTCGGGGGAATGCGCACGGCTGCCATCAGACCGCTAGCTCCGGCTCACGGGCGCCGAGCAGAACGCCACGTAGTCGACGTATTCGGTGATCGATGGGCTCTCGCCGCAGACGGGGCAGAACGGATCGCGCCGGACGTTCACCTCTTCGAGAGTCGTGCCGAGCGCATCGAACAGGAGGAGCCGTCCTGCGAGCGACTCACCGCGTCCGAGGATCAGCTTGAGCGTCTCGTTCGCCTGCAGCGACCCGATGATTCCCGGCAGGACGCCGAGGACACCGCCCTCGGCGCAGCTCGGTGCCAGCTCGGGCGGCGGAGGCTGGGGAAAGAGGCAGCGGTAGCAGGGCCCCGCTCCGGGCGAGAAGACCGTCGCCTGGCCCTCGAAGCGGAAGATCGAGCCGTGGACGACGGGGATTCCGCGCCAGACGGAGGCGTCGTTCACGAGGTAGCGGGTCGGGAAGTTGTCCGCTCCGTCCACGATCACGTCCCAGCCCTCGTCGAGGATGCGGTCGATGTTCTCGGACGTCAGACGTTCCTCGAAGGTCTTGACACGTACGTCCGGGTTGAGGGCCTCGATCGTACGCTTGGCCGAGAGCACCTTCGGCTCGCCGAGGCTGTCGGTCGAGTGGACGATCTGCCGCTGGAGGTTCGACTCGTCCACGACGTCGGCATCGACGATCCCGAGAGTGCCGACGCCCGCCGCGGCGAGGTAGAGCGACGTCGGCGAGCCAAGGCCTCCGGCCCCGACGAGGAGCACGCGGGCGTCCAACAGTCGTTGCTGGCCTTCTTCGCCGACCTCGGGGATCAGCAGGTGGCGGCTGTAGCGGGCCCGCTGCTCGGTCGAGAGCACGCGCGGCACGGTCACCTCGAAGCCGTTGCGCTTCCAGTCGGTGAAGCCGCCGGCAAGGTTGACGACGTCGTCGTACCCGAGCTCCCCGAGCGACTTCGCGGCGAACGCCGAACGAGACCCGGCCGAGCAGTAGACGACGAGTGGGCGGGTCTTGTCGGGCACGAGGCCCTCGATCTGCTGCTCGAGTCGACCGCGGGTGACGTATACGGCCCCGGGGATGTGTCCCTCCTCCCACTCGTCCGGCTCGCGAACGTCGACGAAGAGCGGAGGCTCAGGCGACGTCAAGAGCTCCTGCGCTGCGCTGGTGGAGATCTCCTCGATCTGCTCCTTGACCTGCGCCAGCAGCTGTCGATAGCTCGCCATTACTTTCCGAACTGTAGCGAGACCACGCGAGTGCTCGCGGAGTGCGGATCTGCGCTGCACACGGCTATCGTCGTCCCGGTGAGCGCGCGCCGTCGCATCGTCCTGTTCGTCGGCCTTGCCGCCGCCGCGGCGGTCGCGGTCGTCGCCGCTGCCGTTCTCTCCTCGGATGGAGGGTCGGCCACCACCGGCGCCGCCGACGCCGAGCCACGACCTGGGCGTCCACCGTTGTCGCTGGCGCTCGGCTTCCGCGACGACGCCGAGGCACGCGATCTCGCGCGCGGCACCGCGCTCTACCGGAAGGGAGAGCTGCACGGAGCAGCGACGCTCTTCGCGAAGCACGGCTCCCTCGAGGCCAAGGTCGGGACGGCCTTCTCTTCCTGGCCCGAGGGCTCGTTCGCTCGCGTCGAGCAGCTCGCGAAGCTCTATCCCGAGAGCGCAGTCGTCCACTTCCACCTCGGTCTGGCGCGCCTGTGGGCGCGGAGCGGCGACCCGGAGGCGGCGTGGCGGGCGACGATCGAGGCGGAGCCGGACACCCCGTACGCGGTCCTCGCGGGCAACCTGCTACATCCCGGGCTGCCGCGTGGCCTGCCGGCATTCATCCCCTCGTTCACCGCTCCGGCCGAGATCGTCGAGCTCGCTCCCGAGCGCCAGCTCGCTGCGCTGCGCGTGCGAGCGGCACGAGGCGGTACCGGCGAGCTCCTTCTCTACGGGGTCGGCCTCCAGCGGGTCGGCCGGCCGGTGTCGGCGGCCGAGGCCTTCCAACGGGCCGCGCGGGGCGCTCCGTCGAATGCGGAGGCGCAGGTAGCTGCGGCGGTGGGGCAGTTCGACAAGGGCGCTCCCGAGCGCGCGTTCGGCCAGCTCGGCCCGCTCACCCGCAAGTTCCCGCGCGACGCGACGGTGCGCTTCCATCTGGGAGTCCTCCTGCTCTGGACCGGGCGCGTGGACGCCGCAGCGCGGCAGTTCCGTCTCGCGACGCGCACCCAACCGGGATCGTCCCTCGCGAATGAGGCTGCTCGCTATCTCGAGACCATCCGCCGCGCAAGGTCGAAGAAGTGACTGTCACCACGTGTGGTTTTGCGCTTTGACGCCGACCTCCCCTGTGACTACGGTGTGACCGCCGACGAGCAAAGGGGCGGACTGGTGGCAGGGAAACCGGAGGGCACGGCGATTCGGACACCCGTCGAGGACGTCCTCGCCACCGACGAGGCGCAGCGGCTGCTCGAGACGGGGCTTCAGACCGGTCGGCTCGACGCTGACGAGGTCGCCCTCGCGCTCGACGAGCTCGACCTCGAGCCGAGTCAGCTCGACGAGGTCTACGCGGCGCTCGACGAGGCGCAGATCACGGTCGTCCATGTCGAGGAAGAGGTCGAGAGCGAGCCCGAAGCGGCCGACGCCGAGATCACGACGGACGCGCTCCAGCTCTTTCTGAAGGACATCGGGCGCGTGCCACTCCTGACCGCCGCTCAGGAAGTCGAGCTTGCCAAGCGCATCGAGCGCGGCGACCACTCCGCGAAGCAGGCGATGGTGGAAGCCAACTTGCGACTGGTGGTCTCGATCGCCAAGCGCTACCGCAATCAAGGCCTGCCGTTTCTCGATCTCATCCAGGAGGGGACGATCGGGCTCGTCCGCGCCGCCGAGAAGTTCGACCACCGGAAGGGGTTCAAGTTCTCGACGTATGCGACGTGGTGGATCCGGCAGGCGGTCGCCCGCGCGATCGCGGACAAGGGGCGGACGATCCGGATGCCCGTCCACGTCGTCGAGAAGCTCAACCGGATTCTCCGCTCGGAGCGGAAGCTGCGGGCCGAGCGCGGCCGGGAGCCGACCATCGAGGAGGTCGCTCGCGACGTCGAGATGACGCCCGCCGAGGTGGAACAGATCAGGCGAAGCGCGCAGACGCCGGTCTCGCTCGAAAAGCCCGTCGGCGACGACGACGAATCCGAGTTCGGGCACTTCCTCGCCGACGACTCGACGCCGCTTCCGGACGAGCTGGCGGAGACCGCCCTCCAACGCGAGGCCCTGCGGGGGATACTCGATCATCTGTCCGAGCGCGAGCGCAAGGTTCTCGAGCTGCGCTACGGCCTCGACGGCCAGCAGCCGCGAACGCTCGACGAAGTGGGGCGCGCGTTCAACGTGACCCGGGAGCGCATCCGGCAAATCGAGCATCAGGGCTTGAAGAAGCTGCGGCTGCTCGCCGACACCCAGAGCGTCCGCGACGTCGCCTGATCGGTTTCCCGAATACGCCCTTGCTCTACCGGAACCCGTTCTTCGATCGTCCTCCGCAGCCTCCCGTCTAGACTGCGCGCCCGTGAGCGCGACCTACGAGGAGCTGCGAGACCAGCTCGCCGAGCTGATCGCCATCCCCTCGGTCAGCGCTGATCCTGCTCATGCGGGCGATGTCGTAGCCGCGGCGGGGTGGGTGGCGGAGAAGATTCGCGACGCCGGAGGCTCTGTCGACGTCGTTCCCTGGAACGGCGGCCGGCCGCTCGTCATCGGCGAGGTCGCCGCCTCCGAGCGGGCGGAGTCCGCGCCGACCGTCCTCTGCTACGCGCACTTCGACGTGCAGCCGCCGGATCCGTTGGATCTCTGGGAGTCGCCGCCGTTCGAGCTCACCGAGCGCGACGGCTGGCTCTACGCGCGCGGTGTCGCAGACGACAAGGCTCAGCTGCTCATCCTCGTCGAGGCCGCGCGCGAGCTTGCAGTCGCCGGTGAGCTGCCGGTGAACGTCCGCTTCGCGCTCGACTCGGAGGAGGAGGTCGGCGGTCAGTCGATCATCGAGTGGGTCGCGGCGGACGAGCGCGGGGCGGACGCCGCGATCGTGTTCGACGGAGGCCTCGAGGAGCTCGGAGTGCCGACGTTCAACACCGCGCTCCGTGGGCTCTGCTACTTCCACGTCACCGTCCGCACCGGAGAGCGCGACCTGCACTCGGGGCTGTTCGGCGGCGTCGCCCTGAACGCGCTACATGCGCTCATGCAGTCACTCTCCGCCGTCGTCGCGAAGGACGGGCGCGTACCCGAAGCACTGCGGGTCGGCGTCGTCGCGCCCGCGCCGGAAGAGGTGGAGGGCTGGCAGACGCTCGCCGAGGGCGGCAAGCTGCTGGCCGAAGTCGGAGCCAAGCCCTCCGATCCCGCAACGCTCCACGAGTACTACGTGCGCACGTGGGCGGAGCCGTCCGTCGACGTGCACGGGATCGCAGGCGGCTCGCCGGATCTCGTCAAGACGGTCTTGCCGGTCGAGGCGAGGGCGAACGTCTCGATCAGGATCGCGCCGGGCCAGAACGTCGCCGACGTGAGTGCCGCGTTCGAGCGGCTCCTTCGTGAGGCGGCGCCGGAAGGAGCCGAGGTCGAGGTGAAGCTCCA
Source organism: uncultured Actinomycetes bacterium (assembly GCA_963830035.1). Lineage (GTDB taxonomy): Bacteria > Actinomycetota > Thermoleophilia > Gaiellales > Gaiellaceae > GMQP-bins7. The sequence continues at coordinate 1,134,462 of CAWHKX010000004.1, forward strand.
GTCCTCTGCCGAGCCGGGGCTCGTCTCGCCGGACGCTCCTGCGCTCGGGCTCGCGCGTGAAGCATTCGAGCAGGCCTTCGGTCGCTCCTCCCTCCTCGTTCGGGTCGGCGGGTCGGTGCCGGTCGTGGCGAGCCTTACCGCGCGAGGCATACCGACGATCTCGACCGGCATCGCGAGCCACGACTGCAACGCGCACTCGCCGAACGAGAAATTTCCCGCGGAGTACCTCGTGCTCGGAGTCGCGGCCGTGCGCGAGACGTACAAACGCCTCGGACGACTTGGCTAGAGCGCCGTTCACGAGCCCGCTCGCCGAGGAGCTCGCCGGGGACGTGCTCGAGCGGTTCCTGCGCTACGTCAGGATCGACACCCAGGGCGCCTATCGCGTTCCGGACCGGCCGAGCACGGAGAAGCAGCTCGACCTGTCGCGTCTGCTGCTCGAGGAGCTGCGCGAGCTCGGGCTCGAGGCGGAGCTGACGGAGGGCTCAGCGGTGTTCTCGGGGCTCCCGGGCTCGAATGGTGCTCCCGTCGTCGGGCTCATCGCCCACGTCGACACGACACCCGACGTCTCGGGCGCCGGGGTGTCCCCGATCGTTCACGAGGCCTGGGACGGAGCGCCGATCGAGCTTCCCGGCGATGCACGCCAGGTTCTGAACCCGGAGCAGCTTCCGGAGCTTGCCGCCCGCGTCGGTCACGACATCGTCACCAGCGACGGAACGACGTTGCTGGGAGCCGACGACAAGGCCGGGATTGCGGAGATCATGGCTGCGGTCGCGTATCTCGTACGGCATCCCGACAGGAGTCGAGCTCCCATCCGCGTCGCGTTCACCGTCGACGAGGAGGTCGGCCGGGGGGCCGAGGACTTCGACCTCGGGACCTTCGGCGCGGACGTTGCGTACACGCTCGACGGGTCGGCGCTCGGAGAGCTCGAGACCGAGACGTTCTCGGCGTCGTCCGTGCGCGTGACGATCCGCGGGCTCTCGGTGCACCCGGGAACGGCGAAGGGAAAGCTCGTGAACGCCGTCAAGCTCGCCGCCGACCTGGTCGGCTCGCTTCCTGCAGACCGGCTGTCGCCCGAGACCACGGAGGATCGTGAGGGGTACGTTCATCCACACCGCATCTCCGGAGGCGCAGAGGAGGCGATCGTCGACTTCATCGCGCGCGACCACGACGACGAGCTACTCGAGGAGCACGTTCAGCTCCTGCGCGATCTCGCGGCCCGGATCACCGAGCGCGAGCCGCGCGCTCACGTCGAGGTCGAGCGGCGCGACTCGTACCGCAACATGCGGCCCTACATCGAGCGGATGCCGCGCGTGGTCGAGGCGGCGCTCGAGGCGATTCGCCGCGCCGGTGTCGAGCCGAGGCTCGCAATCACCCGCGGCGGGACGGACGGAGCGGTGCTCTCGGCGATGGGACTTCCGACTCCGAATCTCTTCACCGGGGGCCAGGAATACCACTCGGTGCGCGAATGGGCGAGCGTGCAGGACATGGGCGCGGCTGCGGCGACGATCGTCGAGCTCGCGGGAGTCTGGGCGGAGCCGGAGTAGGCTCGAGGGTCTGACCCCTTTTGGGGGTCTGACCCCACTCCTTCTCGGGTTACCCTGCGCTCATGCCGCGACTCGTCGGGATCAACCACCTCGCAGTCGAGGTCGGCGACGTGGACGAGGCCGTCGCCTTCTTCGCGCGCATCTTCGACGGGATGCAGCTCCGTGGCCGCAGCGCGGGAATGGCCTTCGTCGACATGGGCGATCAGTTCGTCGCGTTCTCCAAGGGCGTGACGCACGTCGCCGACCACGACCGCCACATCGGGCTCGTCGTCGACGACCTCGACGAGACCGTGCGGCGCCTCCGCTCGGCGGGAGTCGAGGTACACGGCACGCACGACTTCCTCGATCCGTGGGGAAACCGCTGGCAGCTCGTCGACTACCGCGAGATCCAGTTCTCGAAGACTGCGCGGATTCTCTCGGGTATGGGGTTGGCGGGCCTCGAGAAGTCCGAGCGGGCGGTCGAGGAGCTGCGGGCGAAGGGACTTGCCGACTAGCCTGCCCGCTGCAAGATCGGAAACTCGCTAGCGCAAATTTCCGGTCGCGAAGAATCCCTAAAGGCGACCGCTTTCGCGGCCGCAACCTACCCAGTCCTTCCGCGGTCTACGTGTCGTGCAGGCCGCAGCCGAGCCACTCGTGGCCGAAGCGGCGCATCTCGTGCACGACCGGCAAGAGCGCCTGGCCTTTCGGCGTGAGCGCGTACTCCACGCGTGGTGGCGACTCCGGGTAGCTCTCGCGGAGCACGATCCCCTCGGACTCGAGCCAGCGAAGTCTCTCGGCGAGGGTGCGCGGGCTGATACCGGCACACGAGCGCTCGAGCTCCGTGAAGCGCCTCGGGCCCTCCGAGAGGTCGTGGACGATCAGCACCGTCCACTTCGAGCCCACGATCTCGGCCGCGCCTGCGACGGAGCAGGTGGGCGCCGCGTGAACGGGGAGCATGGTGCGATCCGACATGATCCAATTGTACGACCGAAACGTCGCTCGCTCACCAGGGCGGCGGGCTGTGCACCCAGCGACCGCCCACCATCGTCGCGACCACTTCCACGGACTCGATCTCCTCCTGTGGACACGCGACGGGGTCGCGGGTGAGAACGACCAGGTCGGCCAGGTAGCCGGGCACAAGCTTTCCTCGCGTCCGCTCGTCGCCTGCGAGCCAGGCAGGGGCAACCGTGGTCGCATGCAGCGCTTCCTCGACGGTCAGGGCCTCGTTCATGCGCCAGCCCGCTCGCTCGTCGATGGTTCTGGTGACCGCCGCCCTGATCCCCGCCAGCGGATCGAGCTCCTCGATCGGCGCGTCCGAGCCGTTGGCGAGAACCGCGCCGGACGCGAGGAGCGACCGGAAGGCGTACGTGCCTTCGAGCCGATCGCGCCAGAAGCGCTCCGCCAGGTCGCGGTCTGACGGCGCGTGCGAGAACTGCACCGAGCACGTGACGCCGAGCTCGGCGAAGCGCCCGAGATCCTCGGTCGCGAGACACTGTGCGTGCTCGATTCTCGGCCGCAGCCCGCGCGGCGCCCATTCCTCCCTTGTCGACGCGAACGCGTCGAGCGCCTCGCGGTTCGCCCGGTCGCCGATCGCGTGCACGCCAACCGGCCAACCCGCGCGCGCCGCGCCACGCACGATCTCCTCGAGCTCCTCACCGCTCGTGATCCGGACGCCCGAGCCGTCGAGCATCCAGGCGGTCTGCGAGCCGAGCGTGCCGTCCATGAACACCTTCAGATAGCCGAGTCGCAGGAAGTCGTCCCCGAAGCGGGAGCGGATTCCCAGCGACTCGAGCTCAGGCAGCTTCTTGTACGGGAGCGACTGCCAGACACGCAGCGTCAGTCCCCCGCTCTCGCGCAGCCGCTGGAAGATCTCGGGAGCGCCCACCCAGCCGTCCTTGTCGTGGACGGCGGTGACGCCTCGGGTGTGCGCGAGCTTGACGCCGGCGCGTGTCACCTCGAGCCACTCGTCCTCGGACACCGAAGGGAACCGCTCGCGGAAGCGCCACGCAGCTTCCTCGCGCAGCACTCCGGTCGGCTCGCCGCTCGCGTCACGCTCGACCACTCCACCGGCGATCTCGAGATCCCCTCCGGCGAGAGCAAGCGCCGCGGAGTTCAGCCACAGCGAGTGCAGATCCTTCGCCCAGAGCGCGGCCGGAAGGTCACCCGTGACCTCGTCCAACGCCTCCCTGGTCGGTTGCGCCTCCCACTCAGCCGAGCGCCAACCCTGGCCCCGGATCCAACCCGACCGCGGCGCGTGCGCGCTCACTGAGTCGAGCGCCTGAGCGAGCGAGCCGACGCCGTCGAGTGAGAGGTCGCGGAGCCCGAGCGACCATGTCGGGAAGTGCACGTGCGAGTCGGTGAAGCCCGGAACGACACAGCGACCGGCGAGGTCGACGACGTCGGGCGTGGGGAGCGCTCGCTCGTGCACACCGACGCCGCCCGCGACTCGGTCGCCCGCTATCGCCAGGGCTCGGGCGAGCGGAAGAGCCGAGTCCATGGTGCGGACGACCCCGTTCTCGAGGATCACGGCGGCGACTGTATCCGCGTGCGAGCAGGAACCGGATCGACCGCCCCTACAATCTTGGCGGTGGCATGGGAACACCTGTCTGACGACCAGCTCGAGATCCGCGATCTCGTGCGGACGATCGCGCGCGAGCGCATCGCGCCGCGCGCGGCCGAGATCGACGCCTCGCACGAGTTCCCCTGGGACGTCGTCGAGCTATTCCGCGAGCACGGGATCTTCGGATTGCTCTTCGACGAGGAGCACGGGGGCACGGGGACGGGAACCCTGCTTGCGCTCGTCGCGATCGAGGAGGTCTCGAAGGTCTGCGCGACGAGCGGGCTGATCCTCGCGGTGCAGGAGCTCGGCTCGCTCGCGGTCAAGCTCGCGGGCAGCGAGGAGCAGAAGGAGCACTTCCTGCCGCGCGCTGGCATCGGGCGAGCAACTCGTCGCCTATGCGCTGACCGAGGCGGGCTCCGGCTCGGACTCCGCCGCGATGCGAACGACCGCTCGCCGGGAAGGCGACGAGTACGTCCTCGAGGGCTCCAAGCGCTTCATCACCAACGCCTCGGTGGCGAGCCTGTACACCGTGTTCGCAAAGACGGATCCAAGCGCGGGCCACTCGGGGATCTCCGCGTTCGTCGTCGAGTCGGACACCCCCGGCTTCGAGGTTGCCCGGCTCGAGCCGAAGCTGGGCATCTCGGGCTCGACGACCGGCGAGCTCGTCTTCGAGAACGCGCGCATCCCAGCCACGAACCTGCTCGGCGAGGAGGGCGAGGGCTTCAAGATCGCGATGCGCGTCCTCGACCGTTCGCGCCCGGGAGTCGCAGCGCAGGGCCTCGGAATCGCGCAGGGCGCGACCGATTACGCGCTCGAGTACGCGAGGACGCGAGAGACGATGGGCAAGCCCATCGCCGAGCACCAGCTCATCGCGGCCAAGCTCGCAGACATGGAGACCGCCTGCGAGGCCGCGCGCGGGCTCCTGTATCGCTTCGGCCGCATGGTCGACGATGACGCGACCGACGCGGAGCTGACCAAGGCGTCGGCCATGGCCAAGCTCTCCTGCACGGATACCGCGATGTGGGTCGCGACGGAGGCGGTGCAGATCCTCGGTGGCTACGGCTACATCAAGGAGTACCCGGTCGAGCGCATGATGCGCGACGCCAAGATCACGCAGATCTACGAGGGCACGAACGAGATCCAGCGCCTCGTGATCGCCCGCGAGATGCTGAAGGAATCGCGCGCGTTCCTGCTCGCCGGCGTCTCCTGAGGCGTGCGCGCTCGGGAGCTCGGCATCGTCGTCGGCGAAGGTGAGCCGGGACCGGCGAACGCGATCACCGACGTGGGCGTGCCCGCATCGGCCAGACGACGCTCATCGAGGGCGAGAACGTTCGAACCGGTATCACGGTCGTCTTTCCGCACGAGGGCGATCCGGGCGCGGATTCGGTCTTCGCGGGCGCGCACCGGCTGAACGGGAACGGCGAGCTGAGGAGCTCGGGCCGGAGCGCGTTCCGCTGCCGGCTCTTCCGGACGGACCGCGCGGCGGCGCACCGGCGGCGTGGGGGAGAACTCGAGCGGGGATCTCGTCCTCGCCTGGGCGACCGGGAACCGCGACCCCGGGGCGACGACCCCATACGGGCGCTGACCATGCTCTCGAACGAGCGCATCGACCCGCTCTTCGATGCGGTCATCGACGCGACGGAGGAGGCGATCCTGAACGCCCTCCTGCGCGGAGACGCCGGTCGGGGCTGCGCGACAGCGCACCGTCTCGACCCGGAGCTTCTCCTCGAGGTGCTGCGGCGGCACGGAGTCGCCATGAGCGGGTGAGGCGCCGGCCTGCGGAACACCGACGCCTCAGCCTGTGCGACGCGCCCCGGCACCGGCGGGGCGCGGGCTCGCTAGCCTCGCGCACTCCTCGTCCCGCGTCCGCAATGCACGAGGGCGTTCAGGCACTCGTCGACGAGCTTCCTGAGCTCACCGGGCCGCCACGCGTTGACGAAGTCCGCATGCGCGCTGAACTGGCTGCCGGACGCGAGCGTGAAGCCCTCGCCGCCTTGGCTCGGATAGCGGTAGATCTGGGTGATCGCCGCCACTGACACCGGATGCGTGGACGGGCAGCGCCGAGCCATCGCGTAGGCCATATGGCTCTTGTGGTCGGCGCTGTCGAGGCGCCGGCCGTCCCAGCAGCTCGGGAAGCGCACGTGCAGCCTGAGGAACGATCCGCGGGACTGCGGGCACGTCGGCACCGTGCTCGACGGCGGCACTCCCGACATCGCGCCACAGCTCCAGAACGTCACGCGCCCGCCCTGCGGAGCCGTAGCGGTTGCGTCTCCGGCGATGATGCGCAGGTTGTTCGGGAACGTCTGCACCTCGGCGAGGGTGCCGCGTCGGTAGTAGATCGTTGCCGCTTCAGGGAGAACGGCGTTTGCTCCCTGGTAGAGCGTGGGCACCCAGTAGGCCGCGGTGTCGGCCGGGCGCATGCAGGTGGTGCCGCTCGAGCGGAGCGACCCGAAGTTCGAGGACGCGTTCGTCGAGCGGTTGCCGACGAAGGTGTGATCGTGCGAGGCGCCCGCCTTGCCCGGGAAGACGATGGGGTCGTCCGGTGCGCGGTGGCTGAAACGGCAATTCTCGATGAAGTTCACTCCGCGCAGGTCGGCGCGAGAGGCGTCGTCACCCATCGGCTTCTCGCCTGCGAGCGCCGCGGGGCCGAGCAGCGCGGCCACGACGGTCAGGACTCCGGCTGCGGCGATCAGGAACAGTGCTCTCACGACGACCTCCCCTGGACGAACGGTCTATTTCGCATGTCGCGCGAAGTCAGACACTGCGGCGTTGTGGTTCCTTGAGCGATATGTGACGTGTTGGTAAGCATTCCGTTCGGAAGCGCCCGCCGTCGTAGAGCCTGCCCCTGCCCCTACCCCTACCCCTTCCCTTCGCCGGGAATGGTCGCGCGCGGGTAGCGAGCTCGGATCTCGTCCACGTAGACCGCCATCCGATCCGCGATCGCAGCGTCCCTGATCTCGAGCACGTTCTCGGCGTTTCGCTCGCCCGAGCGCGAGAAGTTGAAGCTCCCGACGAACGTGGTGTCGTCGGCGACCACGACTTTCGCATGCATGAAGTCGTGTAGCGAGTCCGGTGTCCAGGGGATCGAAGCCTTGCCGCTGAACTCGGCACCGTCGAGCACACGCTGCAGGAGAGGCACCTTCCATTCGCTGACCCCGTTCGTCCGCCACTGGTGGAAGACCTGGTCGACCTGGGTGTCGTCGACGATCCCTCGGACGTCGCACCGCCGCTCGTTCAGGACCTCGACGAGCGTGGCCAGGATGGGGCCCGAGGTGAGCACCGGCGACGCGATGCGCACTCGCGCGCGTGCCTTCCCGATGTGCTTGGCCACCCGGTGCGAGAGCGCCTCGCCATGCTCGGGGCAGAACCACGCGCGTACCTGCGCACCGTTCACCTGCGTTGGTCGCGGCTCGCTTCCGGTGTTCTCGACCCGGCCGGTCGCCCAGAGCTGGTCGAAGGTGAGCGAGTACGCGTAGGCGATCTTCGGCGAGCGCACCGTTGCGATGACGTTCTCCTGGCGCGTCCAGGAGTCGTCCGTCCAGTTGGTCGATCCCGTCCAGACGGCCTCGCGGTCGCGCACGACGTACTTGTGGTGCATGAGGTCGGGGATTCCCGCCACTCCTCGCGTGGCGATCGGCAGCGACTCGATCGCCTCCGGCCCGGTCTCGGGCGGTGGCGGCACCGGGATCGGGCCGGGATGAGCGACGTTGTAGAGGAGCCGTACCTCGACGCCTCGCTGGACGGCGGAGAGGAGTGAGGCGAGCACGAGTCCGCCGGCGTCGGTCTCGAAGCGGACGTCGTACACCGCGAGGTCGAGGCTCGACTTCGCGTCTGCGAGGAAGCCGGCCAGCAGGCGCGCGATGTCGGCGGCGCGCTGGCCGCCGTCGGTGATCGTGGTCAGCTCGATGGCCGCGTCGGGCCGAGTCATGCCGTCACCGAGGTCGGCAGTGACGGTTTCGAGGCGTGCGGCCGTTCCAGATGAAGCCGGCGGCCGAGACCCTCCTGACGAGGGTGGTGAAGCACCCGCCTCGGCGCGCCGGCACGCGGAAGACGGCTCGACCGGCGGCACCCGTCGTCGCGCGCGTGGCGACGTGGGTCCGCCCGTTCCGCCGGACGGTGACCAAGAGGACCGCCTGCGAGACCGGCCTCCCCGCTTGATCGACGGCGGTCGCGGCGAGCAGGACGACGCTCTTGCGTCCCGCGTACCGGATCGACGCGATCCTGAGGGGTAGAGGAGTCACGCGGACGCCGGCCGACGCGGCGAGCGTTCCCGCCCCGGTCGCCACCGAGGCGATGATGCTGCCTCGGCCGAGAGCACGCCCGGCGGTGAACGTCGTCGCGCTGCCCGCGCCGGGCGCGACGGTGCCGAGGATCGCCGGCTGGACCGACCAGACGGCGGACACCGGGACTGCGTTGCCATAGGCGTCGGCGCCTCCAGCTGTGAGTCGCTGCGTCGAGCGGGCTCGAACGGTCGCCGAAGCCGGCGTGATCGTGAGCGCGGCGAGTTGTCCGGGCGTCACCGTTATCTCCTGCGTGGCGCTCGTGACGCCGAAGGCGGACGCAGTCAGGACGTGGCTTCCCGCACGCGTGTCTCGATAGTGGAAGGCCGAACTCGCGCTCGTTCCCGCCGCGATCGTGAGAGACAGGGTGCCGGCCCACGGGCCTGCTGGGCTCGTCGAGAACTCGCCCTGCGGCGAGCTCGAGCCAAGGGTCACGGTGAGTTGAGTCGACGCTGTCAGCGGGACGCCCGAGCTGGTGCCGAGCGTCAGGCTCATCGCCGCCGACGGCGTCCCGGCGGAGATCGTCTGCGCCGGCGTCGCGAACGCCAGCACCGGCTGCGTCCAGCCCCTGAACGACTTCCACGTCTCGGACAGGCTCGCGCCAGCGAGGTCGCCGACGCAGACGTTCCGGCCCGGAGGACCGCATGCGGCGCTTCCCGGATCGGCGGGATCCGGCGTTCGCGCGGAGTCGCGCACCGCTGCTGCGAGCCGGTCGAGGACGAGACCCGTCTGCGCGGCGAACTCGGCCGCAGGAATGCCTGCTGCGTTCCTGGGCGCCCACGCGAACCCCCAGTGATCCCGTGTCTGCCCGGTCGTAGCGCTGAAGTAGCGCAGGGCGTGAACCTGCGCGGAGACGTATGCGGCCATCTGCTGGGCCGACACCATCGTCCAGCCGTAACCGGTGTCCCGTTCCCACGCAGCGTTCGCGAGCGGACTGTAAGTCGTCCGCAGGTACGCGCGCGCGGTCTCGATCTCCGGCGGGCCGGCTCCTGCGAGGACGAGCTTGTGCTGGAGGTAGTCGTTCAGGGAGTCGCGGCGAACGGATGTCGGCGCACCGGGGACGGCCCAGCTGCGGACGTCGCCGTACGCCTCCTGCGTCCAGTCGCTGACGTAGGTGCTCATGTCCGTCCAGAACGCGGAGTCCGCCAGCCAGTTCTGGAGGTTCGTCTGGTAGAGAGACACGTCGCTCGAGCGCTGGCCGAAGCCGATGACGAAGACGGCTCCCCGGGTCGGCCGTGAGCCGTCTCCCTCGTAGAGGCCGCGCAGGAACTCGCGGACGTTCGCCCTCGCGTTCCCGGTGCCGCGGCGGACTGCGGTGGTCAGCTCGTTGAACACCCAGGTGTCGCCCTGTGCCACCTCGAAGCCGGCGGCGGCCATCCGCGCCCGCGCGGTGACGCCTGCCGTGTGCCAGCTGGAGCCCGTGCTCGCGACCCACCGCGTCCAGGTCGCGAAGTGGATCTCGGCCATGGCGTGGAAGTTCGGCCCGAGAGCGCGGATGCGCGGCGCGGCGTTCGGGCGCGGCAGCGTCTTGTCGGAGACGAGCGGCGGAACCGAGATGTAGTAGTCGGCACACGGCGACGGTGTGGCCGCGAGCTTCGTCGCGAGCCGGAGGAAGTCCGTGGCCGCGTAGAAGACCCCGCGGAGCGGGCGGCAGTCGGCCTGCTGCTGGGTAGCGCGCGGCGGCGAGGCGACGAGCCGGTGCCAGAGCTCCTCCGTGTTGCGCGGCTCGAGCGACGCGACCGGTGCAGGCTCGGCTGCGCGCGAAACGCGGCCTACGCCGGCACTCCCTGCGCTGACGGCCGCCATCGCGGCGAGCGCGAGAGCGAGGCTGAACAAGAGACGGACGCGCATGCGCGAGTGATAGCGGCCGTTTGTGAGCGCGCCGTTAGAACCCGTTTTCAGGACGGCACGATGCTTCATTGTGATGCGAGTTCTGGCGGCTGGGAGCTGTTCGGGCTCGGTGGCGGCGCGTTACGCTTCTGCGTGTTTCCGTGACTTATGGGCGGAACAGATCTGTCCGACGGCGACCTTGTCGCCCGAGCCCGAGCGTGTCGCCGTCCTTGCTGTGATCGTCTACGCCGTCGCCGACGATGCCCTCGCCCGACTTCCCGCCCGGATTCACTCGAGATCTTCCGTCGCAAGGACGGCGAGCGATTCGTCGAGAAGGCGGGGCCAGGTCTGGGACTCTGCACAGCCGCGACGCGACCGGTTAGGCAGACAACAGAAAGACCTACCTACTGGGTAATTCCGCGTGCGAGAGTGGCGAAATGGTGAATGGCAGCTCCGCTCGGATTAGCGTTCCGATTCCAGGCGGACTGTCGACTTCGATCGTACCGCCTGCTGCCCGAGCCCGCTCTCTTAGTTTCCCAAGACCCGTTGCACCGCCGATGCCGTCGTCTTCGATCTCCGTTACGACCCGCTGGTTTTCCACCCACACTTTGACCTTCACGTTGGTCGCGTGAGCATGCTTGGCGACGTTCGCGATTGATTCGAGGACGAGGAAACAGGTCGCGGCCTCGAGTAAGAGTGGAATGATTTGCGGGCCGATGTCCAACTCGACTGCGAGCGGCGAATCACTCCCAGCCATCTGGAGAGCAAGCACGAGACGGGGATCCGGATTCATGGCTCTGACGGTAGGAGGAGTGGCGTCCGCTCGTATCCGGCGACGCCCTAGTTGCACCCCTAGGCAAACAGCGGGCGGGACGGGACAATCGTCGTTGTGATCGTCGGACGTCGGGCCGAGCGGGAGAACATCGAATTATTGCTTGCGGGCGCTCGCGAGGGCAGAAGTGGCGTCCTCGTCCTCCGGGGTGAGGCGGGGATCGGCAAGACGGCGCTGCTGGCATTTGCAGAAGGGGAGGCCGGGGGGATGGATGTTCTTCGCAGCACCGGCGTTCAGTCGGAGGCCGAAATCCCGTTCGCGGCGCTGCATCAGCTGGTGAGGCCGTGCCTCGCACTTATCGACAACCTTCCGAGGCCCCAAGCGGCGGCCCTCCGAGGCGCGTTCGGGATAACGTTTGAACGGGCAGACGACGCGTTCCTGAGCTCGTTGGCGCTCCTGAGCCTGCTTGCGGAAGCTGCGACCAAACGCCCGTTGCTCTGTCTCATCGATGATGCGCAATGGCTTGACCGTTCGTCGGCCGACGCGCTCCTCTTCGCGGCTCGACGCTTGCATGCGGAGCCGATCGCGATGTTGATCGCGGCACGGGAAGGCGACCAAGCACACTTCGAGGCCCCGGGCTTTCCGGAGCTGACGCTGAATGGGCTTTCGGATAATGAGGCGCGCGAGCTTGTCGCGCTGCGCATGGCTGGTGCGGTCGGGGGCGCCGAGGTGGATTCGCTGATTCGAACCGCGCTCGGGAATCCGCTTGCATTGCTCGAGCTCCCTATCCTGCACGGGCACGGCCGCGGTCGGGCAGTCGGCAGGGCAGTTCCAGCAGCTTCCGCCGGCTCGATCCAGGACGTGTTTCGAGCTCGCGTAGAACGGCTCCCCGATCAGACGCGCCGCGTGCTGCTACTTGCCGCGGCCGACGAAGTAAGCGATGTGGCGTGTCTTCGCCGAGCGGCCGCATATATGGGTTCGGACCTCGACACTCGAGCAGGCGGCGCGCGAAGGTCTGATTCGTATCAACGGGGCCGTCGCCTTCCGCCATCCGTTGATTCGATCGGCCGTCTACCGATCAGCGAGCTCTTGAGGCGCGTCGTGCAGCACACACGGCGCTTGCTGCCGTCCTCGAAGAAGATCCTGGGCGGCGAGCATGGCATCGCGCCGAGGCTACCGAGGGGGAAGACGATGGCGTTGCTCTAGAGCTCGAGGCTGCGGGTGATGAAGCGCTTGCCCGTGGAGCTCATGCCGCCGCCGCTGCAGCGTTCGAGCGTGCAGCGGAGCTCTCGGAAACGGCTCCGGAGAGAGGCCGTCGTTTGGCTCGTGCGTCACGCGCCGCCCTTGACTCGGGTCGCCGGGAACTTGCGCTGGCGCTGGCCGAGCGTGGGCAACCGCTAGTCGTGGATCCACGCGACCGTGCGGAGCTCGAAGTGGTGCGAGCCGCTATCGAGTTTCACCGCGGCATCCCGGACGAGGCTCACAGAACGCTGATGGACGGCGCGATCGCGATCGCAGAATTCCATCCACGTGTGGCGACGTCGATGATCTTTGCCGCGATCGAAGTGTCGGCTTTCGGCGGCTGGCCCGAGCGCGCGTTTGTCGGGGCGCGCAAGGCCGTCCTAAGTTTCGAGTCGAGCGCAACCCCCGAAGAGGAGTTCCTCCGTGTGTTGCTCGGCGGCCTCGACGCGCTTGCCGAAGGCGGCTCCTCGCTTGCTGCAGAACGATTGACGGAGGCCGCAAGCCGTGGCGAGCAATTCGAGCAACCGCAGCTCCTCCGAGTGGCCGCCGCCGCCTGCGTCTACCTCGGGGATCCAGTGCGCGCGCGGAAGCTCTACCAAGAAGCCCTTGCTGCCGCGCGCTCAAGCGGGTCGTTTCACGAACTTCCGATCAGCCTCTTCTTCTGCGCGCACGCAGACGCCGTACAGCAGAGGGTGGTGGAGGCTGCCGCGAGTGCGACCGAGGGAATCGCGATCGCACGCGAGCTGGGACAGGAAAATCTCGAAACTGTTTTCCTCGCGCTGCTCGCACGCGTCGCCGCCTTCCAGGGCAACGAGCTCGAGTGTCGTTCGTTGGCTGCCGACGCGATACCTCGGGCACTAGCTCACAATCTCGGTACCGCCTCTGCAAGCGCGCGGCTCGCGCTCGCAGAACTTGATCTCGGCCTCGGCAACCTCGCGCCCGCGCTCGAGCAGCTCCAGATGCTCAGCTCAGACACGGCTCAGATCGCGGTTGCAATTCGAACTACTCCCGACTTCGTAGAAGCAGCGGTGCGAAGCGGTCAACCAGAGGTGGCGGCGTCAGCGCTGGATCGGTTCGCTACTTGGGCAGTACAGGCTCCGGGCCCCTCCGCCCGCGGTGTCCTCGCACGTTGTCGCGCGCTTGCTGCGGCGGACGGTGTAGACGCGGAAGCCTGCTTCCTTGAGAGCGTCGAGCTCCTTGCTGAAGGCGCGCCCCCGTTCGAGCGCGCGCGGTCACATCTGGTGTACGGCGAGTTCCTTCGACGCGCAAAACGACGTCTGGAGGCGCGAATCCAGCTTCGTACTGCGCTCGACACCTTCGAGGGAATGGGCGCTGCGCTATGGGCGCGACGGACGCGTGATGAACTGCACGCAACCGGCGAGACTGCGCGCAAACGAGACCCAAGCACCGTAGATCAGCTGACACCGCAAGAGCGGCGGGTCGCACAGCTGGCGGCAGAAGGTGGCAGCAACCGCGACATCGCCGCGCAGCTCTTCCTCAGTCCGAAGACTGTCGAGTATCACCTCCACAAGGTGTTCTTGAAGCTCGACGTGCACTCGCGAGTCGAACTCGCGCGCATGCCGCTGGACATTACGGCGCCCGGCTAACGCCACGGCACCACGTCGGCCCCGGACCAGGGTGCGCAACTAGGGAACGCCTCGATCCGACAGACACGGCCTGCTGCGACGGTAGGCGCAAGCGTCGGAAAGGAGCTGTTATGTCGTTTCAGACCCCCTCGCGCAACGTGGCGGCCCGGATGGCCCGATGGAGCGCGCAACACCGGAAGAAGGCGATCTTCGGCTGGCTCGGACTTGTGGTCGTTCTGTTCGCGATCAACATGACCTCGCCGATGAAGACGATCGTCACCGAAACGTCCGGACCGGGCGAGTCGGGGCGGGCGGATGCGATCCTGTACGAGGACTTCAAGCAGCCCGCCGGCGAACAGGTCCTGATCCAGAGCGACTCCCTGACGACCGACGATGCCGCCTTCAAGGCGGCGGTGCAGGCAGTCATTGCCGGGGTCTCGAAGCTTGACGCAGTGGGAGAAGTCAAGTCGCCCTTCGACGCCGAGAACAGCGGGTTCATCTCAGCCGACAAGCACTCGGCGCTCGTGCCGATGGAGATCCGCGGGCCTTCCGAGGACGCCGCGGACAAGGTCGATTCCATCGTCGCCCGCGTTGCCGAAGTGCAAGAGGCGAATCCCGGGCTCTATGTCGGGCTCGTTCGGCGAGAGCACCAGCAAGGCGCTCCAAGCGTCGTTCAAGGACGACCTGAAGCGCGCAGGAATGTTCTCGATCCCGCTGACACTGATTATCCTCCTGGTCGCCTTCGGCGCACTCGTCGCGGCCGGTATCCCCCTCCTCCTGGGACTGACGGCGGTGCTCGCCACGCTCGGTGCGGTCGCACTCATCAGCCAGGCGTTGCCGATGTCCGACACGGTCTCGGCGATCATCCTTCTGATCGGACTCGCGGTCGGGGTCGACTACACGATGTTCTACTTGAAGCGCGAGCGTGAGGAGCGCGCCGCCGGCCGCAGCGAAGAGGCGGCGTTGGAGGCCGCGGCGGCCACCTCCGGACGGTCCGTGCTCGTCTCCGGATCGACCGTCCTGGTCGCCATGGCGGGCATGTTCTTCACCGCCGACGCGACCTTCGCATCCTTCGGAGTGGCGACGATGACCGTCGTCGCGGTCGCGATGCTCGGCTCGCTGACCGTGTTGCCGGCGCTGCTCTCCAAGCTCGGCGACAAGGTTAACCGCGGCCGCGTGCCATTCGTCCATCGCCTCCGCCGCGACGACGGCGAGGGTCGGATCTGGGGCGCGATCGTCGATCGCGTGCTGCGGCGTCCCGTCTTGTCGGTGGTGCTGGCCGGCGGTCTGCTGGTCGCGCTTGCGGTGCCGGCCGTTCAGCTCCAGACGGCCCAGCCGAGCATCGATACCTACCCCCAGAAGTTCCTGGGGACGTACAACCGCATCAAGGCGGCGTTCCCCGGGACGGAGAACGCCTCGCTCGTCGTGCTCAAGGCCCCGAACGTCGAGGCGCCGGCAGTGCGCGAGGCGGTCGGCGAGCTCAAGCGGCGCGCGCTCGCAACGGGTGTCATGCACGAGCCCGTCGACATCGACACGAACGCTGCAAAGACGGTGGCGAGCATCGTGATCGCGACCGACGGGGACGGCACCGATTCGACGTCGAACGAGGCCTTGACGGCGCTGCGCGACGACATCATCCCCGCGACGGTCGGGGCGCTGCCCGACAGCGAGGTCGCGGTCACCGGCATGACGGCTGTCGCGCGTGACTTCAAAGATCAAATGAAGACGGTGGCGCCGCTCGTCTTCGGATTCGTGCTGCTCTTCGCGTTCGGACTGATGCTCGTGTCCTTCCGCTCCGTGGTGATCGCGACCAAGGCGGTCCTGCTCAACCTGCTTTCGGTCGGCGCGGCGTACGGCATCCTCGTCCTCGTCTTCCAGCACGGCTGGGGTAAGGAGCTCCTCGGTTTCGAGTTCACCGGGGGGATCGACCCGTTCTTGCCCCTCCTGCTCTTCGTGATCCTCTTCGGGCTCTCGATGGACTACCACGTGTTCATCCTCAGCCGCATCCGCGAGGCCCACGACAGGGGTATGACGACTGACGACGCGATCTCGCACGGGATCAAGACGACCGCCGGGGTCGTAACCAGCGCCGCGATCGTCATGGTCGGCGTATTCGCGATCTTCGCGACGCTGCAGGCCATGATCCTGAAGCAGTTCGGCGTCGGACTCGTTGCGGCGATCTTGATCGACGCGACCGTCGTTCGGGCGATCCTGCTCCCGGCCTCGATGAAGCTACTAGGCGACTGGAACTGGTACCTGCCGAGGTGGCTCGAGTGGCTGCCGCGCTTCGAGCACGGAAGTTCGGTTGAGAAGGTCGCGGCGCCGCCGGCCCCCACACCGACCGGCTAGTTCGAGCCTCTCAGAGCGGCCGCATCACTTTGGTGCGGCCGCTCCATCCTGCGATCCGACACGGAGGAACACCCATGACCCGGTTCACGCTCCCCGCAACAATCCTCGTCTGCCTCGCCCTAGCCGCACTCGTCGCTGGTTCCGCTCTGGCTCGGCCTGCGGCCAAAACTGAGAGCAACGCGTCTGGCCTGCAGAAGGATCTCGACGCGCTTGTCGCTGCAGGCGCACCTGGGGCGATCCTGTTCGTCCGGAACGGAGAGCGCACTACGCAGCCTCGCGGCGGGGCTGGGCGACATCGCAGGGACGACACCGATGAGACCGGACAGCCACTTCAAGATCGCGAGCCTGACCAAGACCTACACCGCGACCGTCGTCCTCCAGCTGGTTGGAGAGGGCAAGCTCAGCCTCGACGACGCGGTGGGGCGGCGGCTTCCCGGGGTCGTCCCCAACGGAGGCCGGATTACGATCCGTCAGCTGCTCAACCACACGAGCGGACTCGCCGACTTCGAGAGCAACCCGCGTTACCTGAAGCCGTATCTGACCGGCAACTTCGGCCACTACTGGGCCCCCAGGCAGCTCGTCCGGATGGGTGTCTCGCTCAAGCCCCTGTTCGCGCCCGGAACCCGCTGGTCGTACTCCAACACGAACTACGTCGTCGCCCAGCTGATCGTCGAGAAGATCACCGGCAAGTCGCTCGGCATCGAGCTGAAGCGGCGGATCTTCCAGCCACTCGGGCTCGACCAGACGAGCTATCCGACCAAGCCCGGACTGCCAAGCCCGTATGCACACGGCTACAGACTGTTCGGCGAGCAGCCATTGGTCGACGTCACCGGTCTCAGCCCCTCGCTCGCGCCGGGATCGGGAGCGATCGTCTCGACCATGCGAGACATCGCCGACTTCTATCGCGCGCTGCTCGTCGGGCGACTGCTAGAGCCCGAACAGCTGAAGGCGATGAAGGCGATGGTGTCCGAGCGGACAGGCAAGCCCGTCGCGTCCGGCCCGGGATACGGGCTCGGCATAGGACGGAGCGGGATCGGCCGTCCCTCAATCGCCGTCGGTGTCTCGTGCGCCGGATGGGGCCATAGCGGCGAGCTCGCAGGCTACGACGTGAGTACCGCGTTCAGCGAGGACGGCCGGCGCCAGGCCGTGCTGATGATCAATCAGGACGCGAGCACGCTCGCGAAAGACGCACTGCCCCTCTACTACCGGCTGATCGACAAGGCGTATTGCCGAACGTAGTGCGGACCGTGCCCGAGCTACCCGATGTGTGGCGCCGCCCACTGGCGACAAGGCGGGCGGCGCCACAGCTCACCAAGCCAGCCGACGCGTTTCGGAGGTATCCGACCCAATGACTGCATCAGCCACAGCTTCGTCCCCAGCGCATGCCCACCGACTTGCTCGAATGGCGCATGTCCTCCAGCAGGAACACGTGCTCATCCCGCTTGCCTTCGGCGCGATTGGGTTGCACGTCGTCGACGACACCTTCTTGCAACCGGAGCCGGGGATGTCGGCCAGCGACCATCTGGTCAGCGGCCTAGTCCCGCTCGTGCTCATTGCCGGCGCCGCGCTGATGTACGGCCGTGTTCGCGCGGGCGCCCGCGCCACGCTCGCGCTGCTGGTCGGCTACTTCGGCGTCCTCGTCGGAACCGAAGCCGTCTACTACAGGATGGCAGGCGCCACGTCCGGCGATGACTACACGGGACTCTTCTCGCTGTTCGCCGGCTTCCTACTCCTCGGCGCCGGCACCGTGACGCTGTGGCGGAGCCGGCGGCGAACGGACAGCGTCGTACGACGGTACGTGCGGCGTGCGCTGATCGCCATGGGCGTGCTGGCCGTAATCGCGGTGATCCTCTTCCCTACTTCACTCTCATACGTGGTGACGCACACCCTTCGCGCGGAGGTGCCCCAGGCCGAGCTTGGCGCACCACACGAAGACGTCGCCTTCGAGACGAGCGACGGTCTCCGCCTCGAAGGCTGGTTCGTGCCGTCGCGAAACGGCGCGACCGTGATCGTCGTCCCCGGCCGCTCGGGTCCGCAGAAGCAGACGCGAATGCTCGTGCGCCACGGCTACGGCGTCCTCCTCTTCGACCGCCGCGGCGAGGGCGCGAGCGAAGGTGACCCGAACGCCTTCGGTTGGGTCGGCGACCGTGACCTGCATGCGGCAGCCGCGTTCCTTCAACGTCGTTCGGATGTCGACCCGGAAAGGATCGGCGCCATCGGACTTTCGGTCGGCGGCGAGATGCTGATCCACGCCGCGGCGCACTCGGACGCATTCAAGGCGATCGTCTCCGAGGGTGGGAGCGGCCAGTCCTTCCGGGACGGGTACGCCAATCACGGCTTGCGGGCCGCGATCCTCGGCGACGCCGCGGTGACGCTGGCAACCGCCATCTTCACGAGCACGCTGCCGCCGCCAAGCCTGAAGAGCGAAGTCGCCAAAATCTCCCCGACCGCCGTCTTTTTCGTCTACGGCGAGAAGGGGCAGAACGGCTCGGAGACGAAGCCGAACAAGGGCTTCTACGCGGCCGCCCGCGAGCCGAAGCAGATCTGGGAAGTGCCGGACGGGCAGCACATCGCCGGCATCACCACGCAGCCCAAGGAGTACGAGCGACGAGTGATCGCATTCTTCGACGAGCACCTGTCGGTGACACCGTGACCACGACCGTCTCACACGAGGCTGCTCGGAGCACAGCATTGCCAGCGCGATTGACCGAGGTCCGCATCGCGCGCGCCTCGTTCGCCGTGCTGGCGCTGCACTTCGTCGACGCGAACTTCCTGCAGCCCCGGCCCGGGACGTCCGCGGGAGATCACCTCGCGAGCGGGCTCCTCCCCGCCGCGATCCTCGTTGCGGCTGGGGTCATCTACCCGCGGCTCCGTGCCGGCGTTCGGGCAGCCGTGGCGATGACATTCGGAGCACTCGGGATCGCGATCGGCTTCCCCGGTGTCTACTACCTCCTCGACGGCAGCGCATCGGGAGCTCATTACAGCGGCTTGCTCGCGATAGCGGCAGGTGCGGTGTTGCTCGCGACGGGGCCCGTGACGCTGTGGCGAAGCCGACGGACAGGTGGGAGCCGTCGGCAGAGATACGTCCGTCGCGCGGCCACGGTCGTGCTGGGCACGCTCGCTGCCGCTGTCATTTTCGCCTACGTCGTCTTCCCAATCGGTTTCTCCTACGGCTACACGCATGTCGGCCGTACCGGGCCGCCGGCGGACCTCGGAATCCCGGTCGAGACAGTGTCGGTGCCGACGAGCGATGGTCTCGTTCTCGCCTGCTCGGTACGTCCCGTCCCGCAACCGCGCTGCGGTCGTCGTGTTCCCCGGCTCCTCGGCCATCAACGAGGCCCGGATGATCGCGAGTCACGGGTATGGCGTTCTTCTTCTCGACCCGCGCGGCCAGGGCGGAAGTGAGGGAGACCTCGTGCGCTGGGCAGGCGACCGTGACCTGATCGCCGGCGCGACCTACCTCCAGGGTCGCACCGACGTCGACCCGAACCGGATCGGCGGATTCGGCTCGTCGGTAGGTGGCGAGATCTTGCTCGTGGCGGCCGCAAAGTCCACGGCGTTCCGGGCGGTCATCTCTGAGGGGGCAGGCTTTCCGCTCGGCGACGCCGAGCTGTCTGGCCTCGAGGGCGCCCTCTACAAACCGGCCAACCTGATGATGCGAGCCGCCGCGACCGTGTTTTCCAACCATGCTCCGCCGCCGCGTATCGTCGACCGCATCGACGAGATCGCGCCGCGCTCCGTGTTCCTGATTTACACGGAGCCCGGGATGGGCGGCGAGGATGTCAGGCAGCCGGAGTACTTCGCCGCAGCTCGTGAGCCGAAGAGGATCTGGAAGGTGCCGGGGGCGGAGCACACGGGCGGCATCGAAGCTCGCCCGGCCGAGTACGAGCAGCGAGTGATCGACTTCCTAGACGGCCTTCTGCTTGGGCAGCACCGAGTGACCTCGCGAGGAGACACCGCCGGTCGAGCGTGGGCCGATAGGAGTCAACCATCCGGATCTCGGCGCGCTGTTCGACGAGGAGGGGCCCCCAGCGGGGCAATGGACATCGCGTCTAGGGTTCGATGGTGACGTCCTCCGCCCCCAACGCTGATGCAGTGCTCAACGGACTTGAAGCGTCCGATCGGCTACTCATCCAGCAGGTCTTCAAGCCAATCGCGAACGAGTACCGGATTAGCGTGGCCGCTTCCGGCGAGAGCGAAGAAGGGCGCCCGCTGCTCTACGTGAAGCAGAAAAAGATGAAGATCAAAGAGGACATCCGCTTTCGACTCACGCCTGATGACGACCAGCACTTGTTCATGATCAAGTCGAAGTCGGCGTTCGAGTTCCGTGGCCGACACGAAGTGCTCGACGCCGACGGCGCGGTGATCGGGATGCTTGAGAAGGACTTCCGCAAGTCGCTGCTGCGTAGCCATTGGCACGTCCGCGATGCAGCGGGCGAGGAACTGCTCGAAGCCCACGAGGCCAGTTGGATCATCGCGCTCCTACGGCGGTTTGCCCAGCTCGGGCCCGACTGGTTCGATCTTCTGGCCTGGCTGCCATTCAACTTCGTGCTTCGCCGCGGCGGCCACCAGGTTGGTGCGTACAAACGTGTGCTCGGGAAGTTTCGTGACCGCTATGTGCTCGAGCTCGAACCGCAGCTCAAAGACATGGATCGGCGGCTGATCGTCGCGTTCGCAATCGGCCTGGACGCGCTCCAGGATCGCAAGTCGCCTCTTCGCGAGCAACGAATTCGGCGTTTCCCGGCTGCCACGCAGAGTGCGATGACAGCCGCGACGAACAACATCTGGGGAAGCCGTTTATTCAGGAGTGCCGGCGCCCAGCCGTCGCCCCGACCCCACCGAGTGGAGCTGGAGGCGAGGGCTTCAAGCCGAGACGGCCGCACAAATGCCAAGTCCTGCGAACCCGAAGGCCCACAGGACTTGACGGGACGACTCTTTCACATGCGACAGATCGCGTGAAGCGCCCGTCGGACTCCACTCGTTCCGCTCAGTCAACCGCAGGCAGCATGCGTGCTTCGCCAAGTGAAAGCCTGCGCGGCTGAGGCGCCCTCCGTACGAGATGGAAGGCTCAGGTCACGCTTCCGCCAGGAACCGCGACTCCGTTGCGCGTACACGGGAGCGGCGCCGGGAAACGTGGCTATAGGGCTGAGCAGGGCCCAGTAGAGGACGCTGCTCGGATCGGGCACGTCGGAGCGACGGGCCAGATGCTCGCGGGTGTCCGTGACCTCCGGCGTTCGTCATGTTTCGGTAACGAAAGGAGTCAGAACATGCCAGACGCTCTCGCTGATGGCGGATTGCGAGGCGCCCCCTCCCAGGCGAGCCGGGCTGGGAGCCGGACAGATTGCCCCTCGGCGGTAGTAGCGCGCGATTCCTGCCGATGGCTCGCGGGCATTGTTTCCTGCGTTGGCCTTGGAGCCACCGGTGTCGGTGCGGGAGCATCAACGCAGGCTGCTGCTACGGAACATTTCTACGCAGAGACAAGGATTCAAAACCCCGTCGGGAAACATCGCGTGTGTCATCCGTGGGATATCGCCCGCGGCGGTGACCCTGGGTTGCTCGATGGCTACGTGCGGAAGGATGGTGCCGTCTGGTCGCTTCCGCCGTCAGGTCCGATCAAGCGGTTCAAGGCGAAGGTTTGGCAGGCGGATTCCCCGTACTGCGCTACGGGGGCAGTTGGCAGTTCGTAGTCAAGTGCACTCTGCGGCGCAGCGGGTTGACGGCCGGGATTGGAAGAACGGTTTCTTCCTCAGCGACACGGTGCAACGAGTGTTTTGAGACAACACTGGCGGCGCGCATCCCCGAGCTGAAAGCCGCAGCTACGCCGTGGTCCACGAGGGGGAGGTCGTGTCGCGCGACAGGCGACCGAGCTCGCCTTGATCGTCTCGCCGCGCATGTGAGCTCGAGGCAGGGCCCTGCGTCTGTGTGAGCGGACTTTCACCTGAGTCAGGGAGTCACGGTTCCGCGCCAATCCGTGGCTGCATCGCATCGGCGGAGAGTTCCGTCGCCGTTCGCTACGGGGCGACTAACTGTTGAGCTGCCCGATGGTGTAGTGGGCCGCGCGGGCAAAATGCCGCTAGGAGTGCAAACTGGGGCGGCCGCAAGGCCGCCCCAGTTTCTGCTCGTGCATCTGCCTGCTCGAGGTCAGCTCGGCGACGGTCGCGGCGTGGCAGACTCATCGTTGGCGGCCGCGGAGCAGGTTCGAACAGCAGAGGTGATCGCTTCGCTTTCGCTGGCGACCGACCTCGGCATCGTGGTGCCGCTCGAGCATGGCTTGCAGAGCACGTTGCTCGCTATGCGACTTGCCGATGGGATGGGCGTCGACTCGGAAACCGCCTCGCAGACCTACTACGCGTGTCTCCTCTTCTACGTCGGCTGTACCGCCAATGCAGATGTCGCTGCGGAGATCTTCGGCGGCCACGAGTCACTCACCACGTATGGGATGCCCGCGAGGTTCGGGTCGCGGCCGGAGATGGTCAGGGGGCTCATGCGGGCAATCGCGCCACCCGGGGACGGGCC
The DNA here is from genome assembly GCA_963830035.1 of uncultured Actinomycetes bacterium. Taxonomy (GTDB): domain Bacteria; phylum Actinomycetota; class Thermoleophilia; order Gaiellales; family Gaiellaceae; genus GMQP-bins7. The sequence goes on from CAWHKX010000004.1 coordinate 1,157,120, forward strand.
TCTCGTGCGCGGCGCGGAGCTCGCGCAGGGTCTCCCGAAGTTGGCGAAGCTCTTCAAAGTCCAGATCGCTGCTTTGTGCGAAGTGGCTCAGATGCTGATCGACCGGCTGGGCGTTCCCTCGACTGTGGGGGAGCTCTTCAACTACGCCTCAGAGCGGTGGGATGGGAAGGGACAACCGGGCAATTCGCAGCGCGACGAGATCCCGTTGCCCGTGCGCATCGTCCACGTCGCCCGGGATGCTGCCTTCCAGCACATGCTGGGCGGTGTCGAGTTCGCAGCGGGAGTACTTCGCGAGCGCGCCGGACACGCATTCGACCCCGCAATCGCCGCTCGACTCGCGGATGACGCGGCGGAGCTCTTTGCGCCCGAGACTGATGCCTCGACGTGGGAGCACACACTGGCCAGCGAGCCAACCCCGTGGCTGACCCTGGAAGGCGATCAAATCGATCGAGCGCTTGCTGCAATAGGCGACTTCGCCGACCTCGCATCTCCCTTCCTTGTTGGCCACTCAAGCGGAGTGGCAGACCTGGCGACGGCGGCAGCCAAGTGTTCGGGCCTCGCCGCTGATACCCAGACGGCGGTGCGTCGGGCAGCTCTTGTCCACGATGTGGGGCGCGTTGCGGTGCCTACCGGCATCTGGCAGAAGCCCGGACCGCTGACTCCGGACGAGTGGGAGAAGGTGAGACTGCACGCGTATTACACCGAGCGCGTCCTCGCCCACTCCCCGTTTCTGACTGCGCTTGGACCGATCGCCACGTTCCACCACGAGCGTCTCGACGGCTCGGGTTACCACCGGGGAGTCGGCGCTGCATCGCTCACACCGCCTGCCCGGTTGCTCGCCGCCGCGGACGTGTATCACGCAATGACCGAGCCACGGCCTCACCGCCCCGCCTGGCAGCAGAGCAAGCCGCTGAGAATCTCAATGAGGAGGTCCGAGCGGGGAGACTCGACGCCGCCGCTGCGGCTGCGGTTCTCGAGGCGGCCGGACAGCCTGTCCCGCGAATCGAGCGGCCCGCCGGACTGACCGAGCGCGAGGCGGAGGTCATCGCTCTTCTCGCGCGTGGGTTGCAGACGAAACAGATCGCAGGAGCGCTCCAGATCTCCGCCAAGACGGCCGACCGCCATATCGAGCACGCCTATCGGAAAATCGGCGTGTCGACGCGTGCAGCCGCTGCTCTCTTCGCGATGGAGCACGGGCTTACCACATTGGGAGAATTCCCAATAGCGCCCATCGGCCCTCGCTCCTAGCGTCCTTCCCAAGAGCGACCAGGAGGAGGCAGCTGTGTTCGATGCGTCGACGGATCCACCCGTAGAGCGCGTGCAGACGCTGGTCTTGGGGGGCGGACAAGCAGGTCTCGCAGTGGGTTACCACCTCGCCCGGCGGGATCTTCCGTTCCTGATCCTTGAGGCGAATGAGCGAGTCGGCGACTCTTGGCGCAGGCGCTGGGACTCGCTTCGCCTCTTCACGCCTGCCCGCTACAACGCCCTGCCGGGCATGGCCTTCCCCGGTCCGGCGCGCGTGTTCTCCACCAAGGACGAGGTAGCGGACTACCTGGCCGCGTACGCGGCACAGTTCGAACTCCCCCATCGGACCGGCATCCGTGTAGACCGGCTGTCGAGAAACGGCACCGGCTTCATGGTCGAGGCGGGGGACAGGCGCTTCGAGGCGGACAACGTAGTTGTGGCGATGGGAAGCGACCAGGTCCCCCGGATGCCCTCATTCGCCGATCAGCTCGACCCAGGCATCGTCCAACTCCACTCCGGCGGGTACCAGAGCCCCGCGCAGCTCCAAGAAGGGTCGGTGCTCGTCGTCGGAGCCGGAAACTCGGGCGCCGAAATTGCCATTGAAATCGTCAAGCAGCACCCGACCTGGCTCGCGGGCAAGGAGAGCGGTCACGTCCCCTTCCGCATCGAGCGCGCGCCGGCGCGGTTCGTCTTCCTGCCCTTGATGTTTCGCTTCATCGGTCACCGCCTGCTCACGGTGCGCACGCCGATCGGCCGCAGGATGCGCCCAAAGCTCCTCTCCCACGGCGCGCCGCTCGTTCGGGTCAAGCCGAAGGATCTCGTTGCTGCCAGCGTCGAGCGCGTCCCTCGCGTCGTCGGCGTCCGAGACGGGCTGCCGCTGCTCGAGGACGGCCGCGTCCTGGAAGCGGCGAACGTCATCTGGTGTACGGGGTTCCGGCCCGACTTCTCCTGGATCGACCTGCCTGTCTTCGGCGATGAAGACGAGCCGATCGAGCCGACGCATCGCCGCGGTGTCGTCACCAGCGAGCCAGGGTTGTACTTCGTCGGGCTCTTCTTCCTCTACGCGATGTCGTCCGGGTTCCTCCCCGGTGTCGGACGAGACGCGGCGCACGTAGTAAAGGCGATCGCCTCGGCCACATCTGTCTAGCGCTGCGATCGTGGGCAAGGGGACAATGGGCAGTTGATCTCTCTTGAGCGTCGCTGAGTCACACTTTCCTCGAACCGTGACTCGGCGAGCCAAAGCGCGCCCGCCGCTGGCGACCTTTCAGCCTAGGTGGGAGTCCAGCGTTCGTACCATGCCGCGAGGCGACTCGCCATCTGTCGCCCGCCACTCGATGCGCCTCCTTCCCGGTCTTCCGGAAGTGCGCCTCATGCGCTCGAACGTACTCGGGTTTCCGGATCTGCGCGGCGTCGTAGATTCGAAAGACTCGGACGATCGAGTCGCCCTCCGCGACCGCCTGCTTCGCGGCGTTCCGCGCAGCCTCGTGACAACGCCTGTGCCGCAGGCGACGTCGAGGACACGTTCGCCGGGCCGAAGCTCGGCGAGCTCGATTAGGTCGGTGGCGAGCGGCGCGCCGATGGCTGGCACGAAGTAGCGCTCGTAGTTGGCCGCCGGGCCGCCGCTGTATGTCTCGTACGAGATCTGCTGCGTCATGGTGTTGCCTCCTCACTTCGACCCGGGCTGAAGCCAGGTCGCGATCGTTGCCTTCCGCAAGACGCTGCGTGATCACGCCGACGCAGCTTGCGAAGCGGAGCCGATTGACGTCTACGCTGGGCTCGGCACTAGCTCAGGAAGCCCGCGAGCGATCTTGGCGTCGACTTCGAAGTACGCGTTCCGGCTGGAGTCGCCCAGCGTCGCGTCGACGTACTCGCGAACCTCCTCGAGCGAGTCGCTCTCCCAGAGACAGAAGACGTCGGCCTTGTCGCGACTGGGGTAGAACTCGCGGACCTGCACGCCTCTCGGAGCGCCATTGCCGGCGAGAAGGTCCTGGCCCCGCGCGAGCGCCGTCTCCGGGTCGGTGATCATGTGGTGGACGACGATGAACATCTTGATCCTCCTCTCGTATGTCGAGAAGGACGCTAGGGACGATTCGAGGCGACGTCATCGGGCGATCTGACCAACTGAGCAGCTCGCGCGGAGTGGTCATTTCACGCCGACATCAAAGGAGGTCGTGCTCGGCTGCGAAGACGCTCGCAGCGGCACGCGACGAGACTCGTAGCTTGGCGAAGATGTTCTGAACGTGGCGGGCGACGGTCCGCTCGCTGATCACGAGCGCGCTCGCGATCTGGCGGTTGCTCAGCCCGCGCGCGACCAAACGAAGCACTTCGACCTCGCGCGCCGTCAACCCGTGGTCGTCTCGCCCGCGCTTGCGGAGCGAGTCGAGCCGCGCGAGGTCGGGAGCCGCGCCCAGGCGAAAGAACGCGTCGCGGGACGCGTCCAGCTCGAGTGCCGCCGTGTCCGCGTCCCCGAGTTCCTTGCACGCCTGCGCGATGAGGACACGGGCGCGTGCGGCGTCGTAGGGTGCGCCCAGCTCCCGCCACACATGCCAGGCCTGACGAGCCGACGCAAGCGCGGCTCGCGCGTCCCCTTCGGCTAACGCAACCGCGCCCTCTGCGTGCGCAGCGAGAGCGATCAGCGCCTCGCTCCCCTGTCGCTGGGCTATCTCAGCAAGCTCGTCGCAAGCCGCGCGCACCTCGGCAAGCTCGCCGGCCGCGACGAGGATCTCGACGTATGCCGGAAGGAGCGCCACCCGCCTGAGCGGCAGGGTGGTCTCGCTCACAGCTCGCCGAATCGCCCCGGCCGCCGCGTCGCCCTTGCCCTGGGCGAGCCTCATCAACGCCAGTCCGGGTTGCGGCTCCCGGCCGAGGCGGCTTGCCTCACGGTACGCGGCCTCAGCTTCGTCAAAGCGCCCCTGCAGACGATGCACCTCCGCCTGCCGGTACTCGGCATGGCCGAGCGCCCGCTCGTTCAGCACTCCCTGCGTGAACTGGGTCGCGACGCGACGCGCTTCTTCGAGTGCCTCCGGCCAGGCGCCCCCGAGCGTCATGATCTCCGCCCGATGCACGAGGCAGAGTCCCTTGTGCGCGACCATGTCCGGCTGCTGCTCGCACCAGCGCGTCAGCGCCTCCGTCCACTCGCGCGCGCGCCGCAGCTCGTACGCGTCGCGGCAGAACGCGATCGTGTTGCAGTAGACGATCCCGGCGACAATCGGTGAGAGCTCACCGGCGGTGACCGCCACCATCGTCTCGTCGACGAGCCGGAGACCTTCCTCGGTCCGCCCTTGCCTGACGAGCGTGTGGCCCTGCTCCATGAGCGCGATCGCGACGAGGTCGGGGTCGCCGAACCGCTCTCCGATCACTGCAATCTCGGCCGCGGTCGCGTCCGCAGCGGCGTACTCGCTCTTCGCGGAGTGCGCGAGGAGGGTCGGGATCAGGAGGTAGCCGCGCTCGACACGGTCGCGATCCTCGCCGTCGAGGAGTCGCTGTCCGCGAGCGAACCATCCGCGCGCGGGCGCGGACTGCCCCAGGAACAGGAGATTGTGTCCGATCCACCAGGCGCACCGCGCCGCTTGCGACACGTCGCCTGCGTCGAAAAACGCGTGGTAGGCCTGCTCGAGCGCGGCACGGTACTCGTCGTCGAGGCCGAGCATGTACGCCGAGCGCGCCAAGAGCTCGAGATCATCCGGCGCGAGCGTCTGCTGCCGGTTCGCGCCCGAAAGCGCGTCGAACGCGACCGCCCAGACCCGATCGGCGTAGGCGCCGCGACCTCGCTCGAGCGCGCGGTCTGCTTCCACCCCGTCATTCTCCACCACGCTCTGTCCACGCGATCGACCTCGATCTGGCGATCAAGGCAGCCGCGTGGTCATCGTCCTGATGAACTCGGCTAGGCCGGGTTGTTCTCGGTCAACTGCCGCTGAGTCTCCCGATGGGCGCGCTTGGCGGCCTGATACTCCGCCAGGGCCTCGCGGGAGTCCACGTTGCCGAGAGTCGGGAAGTCCGGCACGAGCTCGGATGCCACCTCGACGTCGAACCGGAGTGCGAGCACCGACCCGAGGGCGGTTACCTTCATCTTCCCGAACCCGGGCAGCGCGCCGATCCTGCGGCGCAGGTCGGCCGCGTCCGCGGCTTCGGTCCACACCCGCTCCGCGTCGCCGTCGTACTTCTCGGCAACGAAGGCGCAGAGGTCCTGCACGCGGCGCGCCATCGCCGCAGGGAACCGGTGGATGCCGGGGCGCTGGCGGAACACGCCCACCAGCTCTTCGGGATCCATCGAGGCGATCGCGCCTGCATCGAGAGAACCGACGCGTTGCTTCAGCTTGAGCGGGCCTGCGAAGGCCGTCTGCACCGTGATCTGCTGATCGAGCGCGAAGCCGATCAGCAACGCGAGCGGCTCCGCGGCGATCAGCGCGTTCGCCTCGTCCGAATCGGTGAAGTAGAGGGCCTCGGGCACGAATCGATACTAGACCCCGCCGGTACCCTGGGAAAGTGGCTGCGCTCGACGTTTTCTCGCCCGGAACGAGGAAGTGGTTCGAGCGGGCGTTCGCAGGCCCGACTCCCGCGCAAGAGCTCGGGTGGCCGGCGATTGCACAGGGTGGAAACGTCCTTATCCAGGCGCCGACCGGCTCGGGTAAGACGCTCGCGGCGTTCCTGATCGGGATCGACCGGCTGAACGCGTCGCCCGGCGAGGGGCTCCGGCTCCTGTACATCTCGCCGTTGAAGGCGCTGAACTACGACATCGAGCGCAACCTGCGCAGCCCGCTCGCGGGGCTCGCCTCCGGGCTCTCGGTCGGCGTCCGCACCGGTGACACCCCCGCCGACGAGCGGCGGCGGATGCAGAAGACGCCTCCGGACATCCTCATCACGACTCCCGAGTCGCTCTTCCTGCTCCTCACCTCCCAGGCGCGCGAGACGCTGCGCGGCATCGAGACGGTGATCCTCGACGAGGTGCATGCGGTCGCGGGCACGAAGCGCGGGGCGCATCTCGCGCTGTCGCTGGAGCGGCTCGAAAGCCTCGTCGAGCGACCGTTTCAGCGGATCGGTCTCTCGGCGACGCAGCGCCCGCTCGCCGAGATCGGCCGTTTCGTCGCAGGCTCGGAGCGGGAGATCGAGCTCGTCGACGCGGGGACGCGTAAGGAACTCGACCTCGAGGTGGTGATCCCGCTCGAGGACATGCGCGAGCTCGGCTCCACCGCGGATCTCTCGGTGCCGCCGCTCGCCGACGGCGTCCAGATGGGGAGCGGCGTGGAGCAATCCAGTCGCTCCATCTGGCCGTCGATCTATCCCGCGATCCTCGAGCTCGTCCGTCAGCACCGCTCGACGATCGTCTTCGTCAACAACCGCCGCCTCGCCGAACGGCTCGCGCTGCGACTGAACGAGCTCGCCGAGGAGGAGATCGCGCGGGCGCACCACGGCTCGCTCGCGCGCGAGCAGCGCATCGTCGTCGAGGAGCTCCTGAAGGCCGGGCAGATCCCGTGTCTCGTCGCCACCTCCTCGCTCGAGCTCGGTATCGACATGGGCGCCGTCGACCTCGTCATCCAGGTCGAGAGCCCGAAGTCGGTCGCCCGCGGGCTCCAGCGCGTGGGGCGCGCGGGGCATGACCTGCAGTCGGTGTCGCGGGGCCGGATCTTCCCGAAGTTTCGAGCCGATCTGCTCGAGTGCGCGGTGGTCGCGCGCGCGATGCGCGAGGGCGCGATCGAGGAGACCCGGATTCCCCGGAACACGCTCGACGTGCTCTCCCAGCAGATTGTCGCCATCTGCGCCGACGAGGAGGTCTCGGTCGACGAGCTGCACGCGCTCGTCCGTCGCGCGTACCCGTTCTCCGATCTCTCCCGGCCTCAACTCGAGAATGTCCTCGACATGCTTGCCGGCCGCTACCCGTCGGACGAGTTCGCGGAGCTCCGGCCCAGGATCGTCTGGGATCGAACCGCAGGCGTTGTGCGCGGGCGCACCGGCGCTCGACGACTGGCGGTGACCAACGCCGGAACGATCCCGGACCGCGGACTGTTCGGCGTCCACCTCGTGGGCGACGGCGGAAGGGTCGGCGAGCTGGACGAGGAGATGGTGTACGAGGCGCGCGAGGGGCAGACCTTCGTGCTCGGAGCGTCGACCTGGAGGATCGAGGACATCACGCGCGATCGCGTGCTCGTCTCTCCTGCGCCCGGCGTCCCCGGCGTGGCTCCGTTCTGGAAGGGGGAAGGGGTCGGGCGGCCGGCGGAGCTCGGGGAGAAGATCGGGCGCGCGTCCCGCGAGCTCGTCGCCCTCTCCGACGCCAAGGCGGAGACGGTGCTCCGCGGCGAGTATCACCTCGACAGCCGGGCGGCGCGAAATCTCGTCACGTATCTGCGCGAGCAGGAGGCCGCGACCGGCGTCGTCCCCTCCGATCGCTCGATCGTGGTCGAGCGCTTCCGCGACGAGATCGGCGACTGGCGCGTTTGCGTCCTGACGCCGTTCGGCGGACGCGTGCACGCGCCCTGGGCGATGGCGCTCGCCGCGCGGCTCAGGGACTCACTGGGCATCGACGCGCAGTCGATCTGGTCGGACGACGGCATTGCGCTCCACTTCCCCGATGCCGACGCGCCGCCTCCGCTGGACGACCTCCTGCTCGACCCGGCCGACATCGAGGAGCTCGTGATCGCGGAGCTCGGTCAGTCGGCGCTCTTCGGCTCGCGCTTCCGGGAGAACGCCTCGCGCGCGCTGCTCATCCCGCGTCGCCGTCCGGGCCAGCGGACCCCGCTCTGGCAGCAGCGGTTGAAGGCGCAGAACCTGCTTCAGGTCGCGCGTCGGTACCCGCAGTTCCCGATCGTGCTCGAGACGTATCGCGAGTGCCTGCAGGACGTCTTCGACCTGCCCGCGCTGCGGGGGATCCTCAAGGGGATCCAGACCCGCGAGCTCGATCTCGTCGAGGTGGAGACGGCGTCGGCCTCGCCGTTCGCCTCCTCGCTCCTCTTCGACTACGTCGCGACGTACATGTACGAGGACGACACCCCACCGGAGGAACGCCGCGCGCAGGCGCTCTCGCTCGACCGCGGCCTCTTGCGCGAGCTGATGGGCGTCGAGGAGCTGCGGGAGCTGCTCGATCCGGGCGCAATCGAGCAGGTCGAGGGTTCCTTGCTGCTAACGCCTCGCAACGCCGACGAGCTGCACGATCTTCTCCGTCGCGCAGGGCCGCTGTTCGACGACGAGTACGATCGCGGCTTCGCCGAGACGCTCGTGCGAGAACGGCGGGCAATCAGGGTTCGGCTCGGCGACATGGAGCCGTTGGCCGCCGTCGAGGATGCCGGTCTCGTTCGGGACGCCTTCGGTGCGGTGCCGCCCGGCGGCGTCCCGAACGTGTTCCTCGAGCCGGTGCCCGACGCACTGGGGGTTGTCTTGCGGCGCTACGCACGCTCGCACGGGCCGTTCACCACCGCAGAGGCTGCGGCTCGGTTCGGAATCGAGCTCGGGGTTGCGGAAAGCCAGCTCGCTGAGCTCGAGCGTGACGAGAAGCTCGTTCGCGGGGAGCTTCGTCCGGGCGGCAGCGAGCGCGAGTGGTGCGACCCCGACGTCCTGCGGCGCATTCGCCGCGCGACCCTTGCCGTCCTGCGCCGTGAGGTCGAGCCCGCCGACCAGGCCGCCCTCGGCCGGTTCCTCCCCGCCTGGCACGGGATCGGGCGACGGCAGACGCTGCGCGAGGCCCTGGTTCCGCTCCAGGGCCTCGCGCTGCCGGTCTCGCTCTGGGAGAGCGACGTGTTGCCGCGGCGCGTGCCCTCGTACCGACCCGCGGATCTCGACGCGCTCTGCGCTTCGGGCGACGTGGTGTGGGTCGGCGCCGGGCTGGATCGCGTCGCGGTGTACTTCCGCGAGGATGCCGAGTTGCTCGGGCGACCGGCCGTCGAAGCAGCGCCGGAGGGGTCGGCTCAGGACGCGATTCGCGCCGCGCTCGGCGGAGGCGCGCTCTTCTGGGCAGATCTCGTCGGCAGGACCGAGCTCGAGCCAGGCGACGCACTGGCGGCTCTCTGGGATCTCGTCTGGGCGGGTCAGGTGACGAACGACTCGTGGGCGCCGCTTCGCGCCTCGCGCCGTTACGACGCACCGCGTCCCGAGCGGAGCAGGCGACGTTTCCTGCGTTCGCGCACGAGCGCGCCGTCGCCGACGCAGGGCAGGTGGTCGCTCGCGGCCTCTCTCTTCCCGGAGAGACCCGACCGCCGGGCGCTGGCCGAGCTCCTGCTCGAGCGGCAGGGAATCGTCACGCGTGACGGGGTGCGCGGCGAGGGGATCAGGGGCGGGTACGGGGCGGTGTACGGCGAGTTGCGCGCTCTCGAGACGCTCGGAGTCTGTCGGCGCGGGTACTTCGTCGAGGGTCTCGGCGGTGCCCAGTTCGCACTGCCCGGAGCCGTCGAGCGACTGCGGGAGCTGCGGCCGGATGCGGCGGGCGCAGTCGGTGAAAGGGATGTGCTCGTCCTCGCGGCGGCTGATCCCGCCCAGCCGTACGGCGCCGCAGTCCCGTGGCCACGCCGAGCGGGTGCGCGAGCCGCGCGGGTGGCGGGTGCCCGAGTCGTCCTGCTGGACGGGGAGGCGGTGCTGTTCGTGGAGCGGGGCGGTCGCTCGCTCGTTCCGCTGCGGGATCCGGATCCCGAGTGGCTGCGGCCGGCGCTCGCCGCGCTCGTGGCGCACGTCAGGTCGGGAGGAGCGAAGCGTCTGGCCGTCGAGCGCTTCGACGGGGCGCCGGTCGTCGAGACCGAGGCGATGGAGCTGCTGGTCGAGTCCGGGTTCCTCGCCGGCCCGCGTCGCGCCGTGCTCCGGTCCTAGCACCGAGTTACACGCTCTGCAGAGAGGAGTGGCAGCCCCGGTCGCGTACCGGGAAGACGTGCCCGTGCGCGCGCCTCATCTCTACCCGCTCTTGCGAGGCTTCGTCCTGGGGGCGTTCGTCGTCCTCGGGCGCGAGCTCGAGGAGGGCGCCGAGCTGCCGTTCGCGTTCGAGGAGCACGTCCAGGGTCAGGGCCCCGCCCTCTACGAGCTACGCCCACTCGTGCGCTCGTTCATCGAAGATCGCGAAGCGGTTCTGCGGACGCGGGAGGACGCGCGCCTCGCCCTCGACGAGCTCTCCCGGGAACCTGCGGCTGCGATCTTCGCACGTGCCCATGCCGGCGCGCAGGCGAGCGAGGACGATGCCCTGTTTCGCACGGTGCTGCTCGGATTGGTGACCTCGACCGCTGAGTCCTGCGGCGGGTTCGACTGGGACGACGAGGCGTTCGAGCACGCGTACCGGATCCTCGAGTCGACGCTCTTCGGGGAGCGTCGACAGTTCCGGGCGGTGGTGCCGCTGATCGGATTGTCGGTCGGCAGGCCGGTCGATCTCGCGCCCGGGCTCTCGATCCGCCATTTCGAGGCGGGCGAGCTCTCGACGCACTGGCCCGAGTCGCGCGGGTTGCTCCCTGCGGGATTCGGTCGCGAGCCCGATCGTTGCTGCGTCCTGGAGCTCTTCGTCGACCTCGATTCGGGTGCCGATCCCCCCGACTCACCCGCCGAGGTCGCGGACGCGGTCAGCGCGATCCGGTTGACCACCTCCGCGTCGCTCGCGGCGGGACCGGTGCTGTTCGAGACCCTCGATGGCAGGCCCTTCGGCGTCCGCCCGGTCCTCCCGATCGCCGCGACACAGCCACCGGGGGAGCCGTCTCGGCTGGACGCGTTCCGGACACCGGTCGCCGTCGACGTGCTCGCGTCGCTCGGTAAGGCCGACGGCGACCCCGAGCTCGCAGAGGCACTCGACCGCTGGGAGCTTTCGCTCTTCCAGAACGAGCCGTTCCGAGCCGAGCAGTTGCGTGCCGCGCTCGGCGCCCTCCTCGGCGAGACCTGGCCGCTGCGCGCGGCGATCCTTCTGGAGGGCGACGGCGCCGCGCGCGAGGAGCTGCACGGACATCTCGTCGGGCTGGCGGGCGGCGAAGGCGCGAGCATGACGAGCGCAGATGCGGCGAGACGGGCACTCGTGGCGGCCCTGCGCGCGCCCGATCGAAGTGCTCTCGTGCACGAGCTCGACCGCGAGCTCCTGGGACTTCCGCGGCGCCAGGCAGCCTGGGCCGAGGCCGTCTGAACCAGCCTTCGTGCGAGGGCGGAGCCCGGCGCGAAGTCGGCACGAAGCCGTTCCCCACGCGTGATGCGAAGCCGGCTAGCGTGGGCACATGGATGAGGCACGAGCGGTGCTGGAGCGGCTGGAGCGAATCGAGGCGCTCGACCGATCGGGCGCCGGACGCGGAGCTCTCCTGCCCGAGTTGCGCGCCCTGCTCGACGAGGCTGAAGCGTGGTCGAGCACGGAGGGAGGTGATGCCGGAGCGGATGCGATCGACGCTCTGCGGTCCGCGCTGGACTGCGCGACTCCGAACGCTTCTGCGCATGACATGATCGCCGTGTGATCTCGCACTGGGACGACGTCAAGACCTCCCGCGGTGAGCGAGGCCACATCGCTGGCACGTGGCAGAGCTTGACCGGACGCGAGTCGCACACGATCGGGGTCAAGCGGATCCGGGTCGACCCGGGGATGTGGTCGACTCCGCTGCATCTCGAGGGCGCCGAGGAGGAGATCTTCTACGTGCTCGGAGGGGCTGGCGTCTCCGTTCAATCGGAAGGTGAAGATCCGGTCGCCTACGACGTCGGCGCGGGCGATTGCCTCGTCCATCTCGCGCTCGAGAACGCTCACACCCTGCGCGCGGGCGAGGAAGGGATCGACGTGCTCGCGTTCGGTCAGCGGACGTACGCGAGCGGCGTGACCTGGCTGCCACGGGCAGGCGTGGCTTGGCTCGGCGAGACCTGGGCGCCTGTCGGTGCCGAGGACGACCACCCGTGGGCGCGAGAGGCCGCGGCGGGACCGGCAGACATAGGCGAGACGTCACCGCGGCCGTCGACGATCGTCAACGTCGCAGATGTCGAGGCCGTCGAACGCGACGGCGCCACCGTCGGCCGCCGCGTGCGGAATCTCGGCCGAGCGGCCGGCTCGTCCCGAACGGGCCTGCGTCTCGCGGACGTGCTCCCGGGCAAGCTGAACGCGCCTCCGCACTGCCACTCTGCCGAGGAGGAGATCTTCGTGGTGCTCGAGGGTGACGGCCACCTGCTTCTGTGGGAGGACGACGGAATCGCCGAGCATCCGGTTCGCATGGGCTCCGTCGTCGCCAGGCCGGCGGGCACCGGTGTGGGTCACGCATTCCGAGCCGGCGAGCAGGGCCTGGCCCTGCTCATGTATGGCACGCGAGACTCGAACGACATCTGCTACTACCCGCGCTCGGGCAAGGTGTACTTCACGGGTCTCGGCCTGCTCGCGCGCCTCGGCGACTCGCTCGACTACTGGGACGGCGAAGACTGAAGGCGGGCTTCGGTGGCTAGCGTGGACGGCATTGAAGGAGTTTCGACGGCAGGCGGGAAGGTGAGGCGGTCATGGGGCTTTCACGAATCTTGGCGCGGTCACAGCCGCCGGAGCCGATCGCGCCCGAGCCCGACGAGATCGACGAGCCGGAGCTCGCGACGGAGCCGCCGCTCGCTCCTCGGCTCCATGCGGTTCCAACCTCCGAGGTCGCCGGTGAACGCGAGGAGCACCCGATGGCGACGGTGATCGCGTTCGCGAACCAAAAGGGCGGGGTCGCGAAGACGACGACGACGTTGAATCTCGGAGTAGCGCTGAAAGAAGCCGGCAAGCGCGTCCTCATCATCGATCTCGATCCGCAGGGCAACCTGACCATGAGCCAGGGGATGAACCCCGACGTGATCGAGCGATCGATGTTCGACGTTCTCGTGCACCGGGTTCCGATCTCCGATGTCATCCATACCGTCGAGGTCGACATCGCCGTCGCCTCCATCGATTTGGCCGGCGCCGAGCTCGCGCTCTCCGCCCTGATCGGGCGCGAGCGAGCGCTCGAGAAGGCGCTCGTCGAGGTGCGCGAAAAGTACGACTACGTGCTTCTCGACACGCCGCCGTCGCTCGGCCTGCTGACGATCAACGCGTTCGTCGCGGCCGACGGGGTGATCGTGCCGGTGCAGTGCGAATACCTCTCGCTGCGTGGCCTCGTGCAGCTCGAGAACACGCTCGCGATGGTGCGCGAGAACCTGAATCCCGCGGTTCGCGTGCAGGGAATCGTCCCCACCATGTACGACGGGCGGACGTTGCACGCGCGTGAGGCGATCGAGATCCTGCAGGAGAACTTCGGCGACCTCGTGTTCGAGACGCGGATCCGCAAGACGGTGCGTTACGCGGAGGCGCCGGTGAAGGGAAGCTCCGTGCTCCGCTACGACCCCACGGGCCCGGCGGCCCAGGCGTACCGCGATCTCGCGAAGGAGGTGCTCGATGGCGCGAAAGCGCGCGAGCATGCGTGAGGGCCCGCTGGCGGAGCTCTTTCGCAAGACCGAAGCCGCTCAGCGTGCCCAGGACGCGCCTGGAGCGGAGCCGCCAGAGCAGCCCGTGGACGTGGAGGCGGACGAGCTGAGCCCGCGCGCCCGGGCTGCGCTCGAAGCGACGGTCGAGCACGTTCACGACTTCGAGGAGGTCGACGAAGTCGAGAACGTCGAGGAGAAGGCTGCCGCGCCGGCGCCCAGGGCGGCGTCGACCGTCACGAAGGCCCCCGCCACGGAGACGAGCGAGGTAACAGCCTCCCGCGCGGCGCGCTATTTCCAGACGATCCTCGAGCCTGCACCGCGCCTGCATCGAGTCCCCCCGCCGAAGGGAACCGCCTATCTGGCCGCGATTCGCGTCGTCGGCGTCGGCGGCGCCGGCCTCAATGCACTCCACCGCATGATCGACGCCGGGATCGCCCAGGTCGACTTCATCGCGGTGAATACGGACATGCAGGCGCTTGCGGTCTCGGACGCTCCCACCAAGATCCACATCGGGGAGGGCGTGACCCACGGTCTCGGTTCCGGCGCCGACCCGATGGTCGGCCGCGCCGCGGCCGAAGACGGCGCCGACGAGCTGCGAGCGACGCTCCGGGGCTCCGACATGGTTTTCGTCACGGCGGGCGAGGGCGGCGGCACCGGGACGGGCGCCGCGCCGGTGGTGGCGCGCATCGCACGCGAGATCGGCGCGCTCACGGTCGGGATCGTCACCACGCCGTTCCGGTTCGAGGGTACGCGCCGCCGTACGGCCGCGGATCGCGGCGTGGAGGAGCTGCGGGCCGCCTGTGACACGGTCATCGTCATCCCGAACGATCGGCTCCTCGACGTTCTCGACCGCTCCACGTCGATGGTCGACGCGTTCAGGATCGCCGACGACGTCCTCCGCCAGGGTGTCCAGGGGATCTGCGACCTGATCACGACACCGGGCTTGATCAACCTGGACTTCGCCGACGTGCGCACCGTCATGCAGGACGCAGGCTCGGCGCTCATGGGCATCGGCTATGCGACCGGACCGAACCGGGCGCGGGAAGCGGCCGAGCGGGCGCTCGGCTCGCCGCTGATCGACGGTGAAATCGTGAGCGCCCGCGGGATCCTGCTCTCGATCGCCGGCGGCGACGATCTCTCGCTCTTCGAGGTCAACGAGGCCGCCGAGGTCGTACGTGCCACCGCGACCGACGACACGAACATCATCTTCGGCGCGAACGTCGACCCCCGCCTTACCGGGCAGGTCTGGGTGACCGTCGTCGCCACCGGCCTGGGAGGAGCTCGTCGCCGACTGGCTCGTCCGACGTTCGAGGGAACGTCGTCGAGGGGCTCCGACGACGAGCTGCCGGCGTTCCTGAACTCGGCCTGACGACGCGCGCCAGCGGCGTGCTCTGACCCCCGGTACCTTCGAACGATGCGCGGTGCGATCGCAGCCGGCCACCCGCTGACCGCCGAGGCAGGTGCGAAGGTGCTTCGCGAGGGCGGGAATGCGGTCGACGCGCTGCTCGCCGCAGCCTTCACCGCCTTTGTCACGGAGGGCCCGCTGACAGGCCCTGCGGGTGGTGGGTTCCTCCTCGTGCACCGGCCGGATGGAGAGGCAGCTCTGCTCGACTGCTTCTTCGCCGTTCCGGCGGCCGAGCCCGGCGTCATGGACGAGGTGCTGATCGATTTCGCGGACGCAGGAACGCAGGCCTTCCACGTGGGGGAGGGATCGATCGCGGTGCCGGGGCTCGTCGCCGGCCTCGACGAGGCTCATCGCCGCTTCGCGACCTTCGACTGGCCGGATCTCGTGGAGCCTGCGCTGGAACTTGCGCGACACGGCGTGGCGTGTGACGAGCCGCGCCTGTTCCTGCACGGAATCCTCGCCTCGATTCTGCTCCGCGACGAAGGTGGTCGTCGCGTCTACGGGAACCCGGAACGGGTCGTGACGGGCGAGCTCCGCGCCACGCTCGAGCGGATTCGCGATGTCCGAGCAGCTGCGGTCGCCGAGCTCCTCCCGGAATATGCGAACGACCTCTCCGACTACCGTGTCATCGATCGCGTGCCGCTCGAGACGACCCTGCTCGAGCACCCGGTCTTCGCCGCACCGCCCCCGTCGCGCGGCGGCGGGATCGTCGTCGCCATCCTCGAGCGCCTCGGCGCAATCGAGGAGCCGTCCCCCGAAGACATGGCGCGAGCGCTCCGGGACGCTTACCGGGCGTCTGCCGCAGGCAGGCTCACAGGAACCACCCACATCTCCGTGGTCGACGGGCTCGGTGGGGCAGCTGCGCTCTCGTCGACGCTCGGGTCGGGCGCCGGTGTCTTCCGCGGCGGCGCGCAGATGAACAACATGCTCGGCGAGCTGGACGTGATCGGGCACGAGCCCCGCGCAGCGGGGACGCGACTGCCGACCATGTTGACCCCGACGCTCGTCCTGCAGGACGGCCGCGCACGACTCCTGCTCGGCAGCGCGGGCTCGGTACGACTCGCCGGGGCGATCGCTCAGGTCGTCTGGCAGGTCATCGGTCGCCTCTCGCCCGTGAAGGACGCGATCGAGGCGCCGCGCCTGCACGTGGAGGGGGAGACGTTGCATGTCGAGGGCGGCCGATCCGAGGAGACGATTGCGGAGCTCGAGGAGGGCTGGGACGTGGTTCGTTGGGCTGGTCGCAACCTCTTCTTCGGCGGCGTGCAAGCCGTCGAGCTGAAACCGAGCGGTGCGCTCGCAGCAGCCGGTGACCCGCGGCGGGGCGGTGCAGGAGTGGTCGTCGCGTGATTCGCATCCGGCGAGCCGAGCCGAGTGACGCGGCCGCGCTGGTCGAGCTCGCACAGGCGGTAGGTGGCGAAGAGGGACGGTGGATCCTCGCCACGGAGAGCTGGCGGTCGGTCTCGAGCGAGCGCCGATACCTGAAAACCGTCCTCCGCCACCCGGACGCTACGGTCATCGTCGCTGCCGACGGGGAGCACGTGGTGGGACGGCTCTCGCTCTCCCGCGATCCGCACCCCGCGAGCCATCACGTCGCAGACCTCGGACTGATGGTCGCCGAGAGCCATCGCCGTCGGGGAATCGGGACGAAGCTGCTCACCGCAGCGGTCGCCTGGGCGCGGACGGTCGGGGTCTGGAAGCTCGAGCTGCACGTCTTCCCCTGGAACGAGCCCGCGCTGCACCTGTACGAGACGTTCGGCTTCGAGCGCGAGGGCTACCGAAGGCAGCACTACGCCCGCGGCGAGGAGCTCGTCGACGCGATCTTGATGGCGTACGTGATCGAGACGTAACCGGCGTCCACCATCGAATCTATGCCGCGCTGGATCGTGTTGATCCTGCTCGTCAGCTCGCCGTGGGGGGTCGGGTTCCTGCTCGCGCTTTCAGTCCGGCGGAGATGCGTCCGGATCACCGACCCCGGTCCTCGCGCGCGGCCGAATCAGCGTCGCGCACGGTCGGCGGCGAAGATGCTCAGGAGCAGCCGATACGCAAGCTGGCTGCGCGCCCAGGAGCTGCGCACGCCGAGGAATACCATCAAGTCGAGGAGCCGCATCATCTCGTTATGACCGGATCAGCCGGTTTTTACACCTCTGCGCCCCGGAGCGGGACGACCTCGGCGTGGGCCGGCTCCTCGGGATCCGCGGAGGGGTCGGGCTCCGACTCGAGCTGCTGGAAACGGGATTCGATCTGGCCCGCCAGGAGATCGAGTTGGGCGAGCACCGCGTCACGGTTCTGCTGAGCCGCCTTTTCTGCGCGCTCGGAGCGAAGCTCGAGTGCGCGTAGCTCGAGCCGCAGGCGACCCTCGCCTCGGTCGGCATCGGACTCGAGGTCGGGTTCGCCGGAAGCAAAGCGGGGCCGAAGGCCGTCGATGAGCGTTCGCAGCTCCGCAACCTCGTTCTCCGAAGCCTGCGCGATCTGCGCCGCGACCGTCTGGCGCTCGTGCACGATCGCATCGAGTCGTGTGCCGAGATCGGTCAGGAGTCGCTCGGTCTCGAAGTCGCGCGAGCTGGCCTCCACCGCGACGACGGTCGACTCCTCGAGCTTGTCGGCGATCCTGGCGAGCTCTTCCACCCAGGACGCCGATACGCGCGCGACGTCAGCTGCGGTCGCGCCGCTCGTCTGCTCGACGGCCCGGAGTCGCTCCTCGAGCTTCACGAGCGTCGCCTCGAAAGCGCCAGCCGTCTCGCGGCGCTCGACCTCCTCGATCCGACCGGTGAGCTTCTCGAGCCGTTCCGTCACCACCGCGGAGGCGTGGGCGAGCTCTGCAGCGATCTGATCGCGATCACCTGTCAGCGCGGCAAGGCGCGCCGCGACGGACGTCCGATCGTGTTCGACGGCGTCGCGCAGGGAGGCGATCGACTCGTGCACAGCGCGCTCGAGCTCGGCGATCCGGTTGGACTCCAGAGCCGATCTCGCCAGGATCGTCTCGTGCGAGTCGAGGCGATGCGCGCTGGTTGACTGGCTCTCGACAACGTCTGCGACGGACTGTCGAAGCTCTTCTGCGAGCTCCTCGAACCGTGGGTCGGGCTCTCGCTCGGGAGGGCGTTGCCCGAGCTCCCGGAGCCCGAGCTCGAGACGCCCGGCGCGCTCGTCGAGCCTCTGGCGGAGGGCGGCGAGGTCTCCCTCGCGTCCGGCCAGGCCCGCCGCCGTCGTAGCAACGGTCTTGGCCAGCGTGTCGACGCGCTCGGTCAGGTAGTCGACCTTCCCGACGAGACGAGCAACGTGTTCGTCCGCCGCCCGAGGCGATTGTGCGGTCGAGAGCGTCGCCACCGCCTTTCGCAGCTCCGCGAGCTCGGTGCTGGGAGCTCCTCGCGTCCGCTCCTGCTCGAAGGCCTGCAGGCGCGCTGCGTCTCGCTCGTGCTCGCGTCGCAGCGCCGCGATCTCGCCGTCCCGTCGTGCGAGCTCCGAGGAGGTCGTCGAGACCGCGGACGCGAGGGTGTCGAGGCGATCGGCGAGGACGTCGATCCGGTTGGTCAGACGGCTCTCGAGCTTGGGATCGTGCTTCGCGACCAACTCCAGCGCTCGCCGAAGCTCCTTGGCCGTCTTCTCGTCGCCCGTAGCGACTTCGGTGGCACGTACGCGCTCGGCGATCTCGCCCGCCCAGGTCGAGAGCGCCTGGACGCGCTCTTCGAGTCCTCGGGTCCCGAGGTCAGGCGACGACAACGGTGGCGCTCCTGCGCAGGTACACCCGAGCCGGGCGCGCGGCGAGGAAGCGTCCCCTCGACGCAGCGAGCGCGGAGACCACGAATCCGGCGCACATGCACCACGCGTATCGGAGCGCGGGCGAGTCGGCTCGCTCACTCGTTCCAGGGAGTCGCGAGTAGCGACTGTCCGCGAAGCGGACCAGTGGAGGGGTGGGGAACCGGGAGGTTCCCCGCGCGAGTGCTGGTGACCTGTCGGCGAAGCGGACCAGGGGAGGCGCGCGGGAAAGCGGGAGGTTCCCCACACGGGTGCTACCGACCCGCTTCCCAGCCGAGGACGAGCAGTCGTTGCTCCAGCGTCTGCGGGCAGCCGAGACCGCGCGTCTCCGCGATTCTCGCGAGCGCGTCTTTGGGAGCGAGGCCTTGCCGGACGAGCCAGCAGCCGACGACGACGCCGGTACGGCCGCAGCCAGCCCAGCAATGCACGTACACGAGGCCTCCCGCGGCCAGCTCCGCATCGATCGCGTCGAGCGTCGCTACGAGGTCGTCAGGGGTGGGTACCGAGAAGTCGCGGATCGGCATCCGGACATGGCGGGCGGGTGGAACGAGCGAGGCGTACGGCTCGAGCTCGCCCTCCTGCGTGAGATCGACGAAGAGGGTGACGCGGGCGTCGAGCAGCCGTGCGACCTCGTCCGGAGCGTCCTGCGGGCCCCAGGCACACGGGTGGCGGCCCGCGATGAGGCGGCCCGGGACGATGACGGTCGGACGGCGCATTGGTCGGCGCCGCCCAGTTTGCCCGGACGCGCTTCCCCCGTCCGAGGGGACCGCCTCAATCGGCCCGTTGCGGGTGCCGATACTCGGGCATGGATCGCGTCGGCACGTCCACCGAAGTCCTGCGCGACCGCGCGCTCGCGCTCTCGGCCGAGCTCGGGATCGAGCCCGCGTCGTGGTATCTGCGCGTGCTCGAGGCAGGACGCGCCGAGGGGTCGGAGCCCGACCTGGGAGCCCTCATCCGGGTGTACTGGGAGCTCCAACAGGTGACCGGCCGGGCGGATCTTCGTGACGAGTGGCGTCGCCTGGCCGACGCGTTCTGGCAGGGCGACGCCGCGTAAGCCTCTGCAAGAGAGCGGCGCAAACACTAAAGAAGCCTGCCGATTGCGGTACTCCGGACGCAGTCGTAGACCAGGACGCGCGAGTGGAATCCGCGCGAGCGGATCCCACTCTTGCGCAAAAGGTAGCCTGCCGATTGCGGTACTCCGGACGCAGTCGTAGACCAGGACGCGCGAGTGGAATCCGCGCGAGCGGATCCCACTCTTGCGCAAAAGGGGATAGCCGAGGGCCGTACTAAGCTTGCCCTCCCGTGAGTGACCCCGCGCCGCCGTTCGTCCATCTCCACGTTCACTCCGAGTACTCCATCCTCGACGGAGCCTGCCGGATCCCCGGTCTCGTCGAGAAGGCCAAGCGCCTGGAGATGCCGGCGGTGGCGCTCACCGACCACGGCTCGCTGGCAGGTGCTGTCGAGCTCTATCGGGAGGCCCGCAAGGAAGGCGTCAAGCCGATCGTCGGCTGCGAGGTGTACGTCGCGGACGACCGTCGAGCGCAGACCAAGGGCTATGCGCACCTGACGCTCCTCGCGGAGACGAACGAGGGGTACGCAAACCTGATCAAGCTCTGCTCGCTCGGCTATCTCGAGGGGTACTACTACAAGCCGCGCGTCGACTGGGAGCTGCTCGAGGGCCACGCAAAGGGGCTGGTGGCACTGTCCGGGTGTCTCTCCGGCCGCGTCTCCCGGGCGCTTGCCGAGGAGCGGCCGAAGGACGCGCGCGAAGACCTCGACCGTCTCCAGCAGGTCTTCGGGCGCGACTCCACCTACGTCGAGCTGCAGAACGCGGGCCTGGCGGAGCAGCAGGCCATCAACCCCAAGCTGGTCGCCCTCGCCGAGGAGACGGGGCTCCCCCTCGTTGCGACCGGCGACGTTCACTATCTCGACGCAGCCGACGCCTATGCCCACGAGGCACTCCTCTGCATCCAGTCGGGCGACACGCTGAAGAACCCCGCCCACTGGCGCTTCGACACCAACGAGTTCTTCTTCAAGACGCCCGAGGAGATGGCGGGCGACTTCGTCGGGTACGAGCAGGCGCTGGCGCGGACGCTCGAAGTGGCGGAGCGCTGCTCGGTCGAGATCGAGCTCGGAAAGATCCTGCTCCCGCGCTACCCGGTGCCGGAGGGTCGGGACGCCTTCGACTACCTGGTCGAGCTCTGCGAGAAGGGACTGCTCAAGCGCTTCGGGAAGGCGACGCCGGAGCTGCACGAGCGTCTTCGCTTCGAGCTGAAGACGGTCCGTGAGATGGGCTTCGCGGACTACTTCCTCATCGTCTGGGACTTCATCCACTTCGCCAAGCAGAACGGGGTCAGCGTCGGTCCCGGTCGTGGTTCCTCGGCCGGATCGCTCGCCGCCTACTGCCTCGAGATCACCGACGTCGACCCGATGCGCTACGGGCTGCTCTTCGAGCGCTTCCTCAACCCGGCGCGCAAGGACCTGCCCGACATGGACATCGACTTCTCGGTCGCGGGTCGGGATCAGGTCATCAACTACGTCGCCGAGAAGTACGGACGCGACCGGGTCGCCCAGATCATCACCTTCTCGACGATGGCTGCGCGGGCCGCGATTCGAGACGCGGGCCGGGTGCTGGACATTCCCTACGGGGTCGTCGACCGCATCGCGAAGCTCGTTCCGGAGGGCCCCGGCCAGACGCTCACCGACTCGCTTCGCCCCGGCTCCGAGCTGCGGCAGGCGGTCGACTCGGACCCGGTCGCCAAGGAGATCGTCGACCTCGCCCAACCCCTCGAGGGGCTCACGCGGGCCGACTCCATCCATGCCGCCGGGGTCGTGATCGGCGCCCAGCCGTTGATCGAGCTCGTGCCCCTGCAGCAGAAGGGCTCCGACCAGGAGATCGTGACCCAGCTCGGGATGCACGACGTCGTCGAGCTCGGGCTCCTGAAGATGGACTTCCTCGGCCTGAGGAACCTGGACGTGATCGACAAGGCTGTGGACCTCATCGGCGGGGTCGACATCGGCACGCTCCCGCTCGACGACCGCCCGACCTACGCGATGCTCGCCCGCGGCGAGTCCACGGGGGTCTTCCAGTTCGAGTCGTCCGGCATGCGCGAGGCCCTGCGCCTCGTCAAGCCGACGGAGTTCGAGGATCTGATCGCGCTCGTCGCGCTCTATCGGCCGGGCCCGATGGGCTACATCCCGACCTACGCGGCGCGTAAGCACGGGAAGGAGCAGGTCGCCTTTGCCGACCCACGGCTCGAGGCGATCACCGGCGGGAGCTATGCGATCTGCATCTACCAGGAGCAGTACATGGAGATCGCGAAGCAGCTGGGCGGGTTCTCTCCGGCGGAAGCGGAGACACTTCGGAAGGCGATCGGCAAGAAGATCCATTCGCTGATGGCATCGCTCAAGGACAAGTTCCTGGAGGGATGTGCGGAGAACAACGTCGCCGCAGGGGTCGCCCAGCAGCTCTGGAAGGACATGGAGTCGTCACAGGACTACTCCTTCAACAAGGCGCACGCCGCGTGCTACGCGCTGATCGCCTACCGCACGGCGTGGCTGAAGGCGAACCATGCGCGCGAATACATGGCGGCGCTCATCTCCTCGGTGATGAACACGAAGGACCGCGTGCCCTTCTACGTCAACGCCTGCCGCGAGATGGGGATCGACGTCCGCCCACCGGACGTGAACTCCTCCCAGCACGACTTCGCGATCGTCGACGGGACGATCCACTTCGGGCTGAACGCGGTGAAGAACGTCGGGGAGTCCGCTGCAGAGGCCATCGTGCGGGCCCGGATGGAGGGCGGGCCGTTCGCGTCGATCTGGGAGCTCACCGAGCGCGCCGATCCGCAGACCGTCAACCGGCGCGCGCTCGAGTCGCTCGTGAAGTGCGGCGCTCTCGATTCCACGGGGGCAACTCGGCTGGGGATGCTCGCCGTGCTGGACAGCGCGCTCGGCCTCGGTTCCAAGCACGCGGCCGACCGTCTCGCGGGGCAGGCCTCCATCTTCGACGGCGGCTTCGGCGAAGCCGAGGAGGCTCCAGGGGAGCGGCATCACCCCGCGATTCCCGTCGGGGAGTTCGACGAGCGCGAGCTGCTTCGCCTGGAGAAGGACACGCTCGGGCTCTACGTCTCCGAGCACCCGCTCGAGAAGGTGGCAGGCGAGCTCAGGCGCAAGACCGACTGCACGCTCGCCGACGTCGAGCGCCGCCGCGACGGCGAAATCGTCGTCGTGGGCGGCATCGTCGCGGGCCTCAAGCAGTTGACGACGAAGCGGGGCGAGCCCATGGTCTTCGCGACCCTCGACGACCCCACGGGGAGCGCGGAGGTCGTCGTCTTCAACTCGACCTACGCCGCCGCACGCGAGCATCTCGAAGTGGACCGCATGCTGATCGTGAAAGGTCGAGTCGACCACAAGCAGGCGGGAGAGACGAAGCTCGTGGCCTTGGAGGTGACCGCCTTCGAGTCGACGCCGGTCCGACGCGAGGTGCGGCTCCGAATCGATGCGCGGGAAGCGCCCGCCGGGCTCATCCGCGAGCTCGCGATCCTCGTCAAGGACTTCCCCGGTGACGCGCCCGTCTACGTCGCCCTCGAAACGTCACTCGGTGCCCGGACACTCGCGCTCGGCCCGGACTACCGCGTCAAGCCGGACGCGGACTTCTTCGCCGAGGCGCGTGCGCTCCTCGGCGAGGCTGCCTTGGTCTGAGCTCGTCTGGGCGCCTTGAGCTCGTGCCTAGCTTCTGGCGTCGTGCTCGAGCCGCTGCCCGATGCTCGCGAGGACCTTGAGCGCAATCCTCGGCATCGTCTCCACGACACGGCGAAACGCGCGATCGGTGACCACGAGCACGCGCACCGGGGACGTCGCGGTCACGGTGGCCGTGCGGGGCGTGTGCGTGAGCAGCGCGATCTCCCCGAACCAGTCGCCGCCCTTCAGCTCGGCGATCGTGTCGTTCTCCTTCGTGACACTCGCGGTTCCCTGGATCAGCACGAAGAACTCACGCCCCGGCTTGCCCTCTCGCGTCAGCACGTGGCCGTCGCGGAGATCGATCTCGTCGGCGCTCAGCGCGATCTCGCGGAGCTCTGCGTTCGAGCACCCTGCGAAGAGCGGGACGCGCTTCAAGAGCTCGATCTTGGCGTTCTTGCCGAGGGCCACCGGAGCGATCCTAGTACGGCGTGGCGAGGCTCGCACGTCCGTCGCGTGCTTCTCGGCGTACTCCACGCTCGCAAGGTTGAAGTCCTCCAGACGCAGGCCAGCCGGGTCGTTCATCGAAGCTTTACGGACCCTGAACCAAATCCCCCCAGAAAGGGGACGTCCGGTACGTCTCATTGGACGAATACGCGAGGGAAACCAATCCCCTACTGCGGAAAGGGAAGGGCGACGAAATGTCTGCGGCTGAACTCGAAGTCATGTACGTCTCCGAGGCTGACCGGATCGAGCAATGGCGCCATGAAGGGCTCGAGCGCGCGGGGTACGACCCCGAGAGCGCACTCGTGCTCGCAGCGAGCCATGACGTCGACCTGCACAAGGCTGTCAGCTTGCTCGAGCGCGGTTGCTCGGTGGAGCTCGCACTCCAGATTCTCCTGTAGCACCGGGTCAGGTCCCGGATGGCGCTCCGCGTCATTCGGGATCTGACCCACTGAGAAGCGCGAAGGAACCCATGGTTCCCCCGCGAGCCCCCTCCTTCTCGAGCAACGTGCTGAGCTCGCGCCGCTAAGCCTCCCAGCCGGCGAAGCCGGCCTCCGGCTCGACTGATGCTCGCAATGAGCACGTTCTCTCTCATGGTTGGTGGTGGTTGCCTCGGTGCCTGGTCGCGAAGGTGGGCAGAATGCCGCGGATGCTTCCGCTCTTGTCCATTCCCTCGCCCGAGTCGAGCACGGTCGAGCTCGGGCCGCTCTCGATCCACTTCTACGGGCTGACGCTCCTGGTTGCCATTGCCGCGGCCGTCGTGATCACCGGGATTCGCTGGACACGCCGGGGCGGGGACTGGGATCTGATCTTCCGCCTCGCGGTGTGGGGGGTCGCTGCGGGCATCATCGGCGCGCGCCTGTACCACGTCGTCACGAGCTGGGACGAGCTGCCGGACGAGTGGTGGGGAGCCGTTCGCGATCTGGAAGGGCGGGCTCGGCGTCTGGGGCGGGATCGGGCTCGGGGTGATCGTGGGCGCGATCGTCGCCAAGCGCTCCGGAGCCGACGTCGCCAAGCTCATGGACTGTGTCGCCCCCGGGTTGCTCGTCGCCCAGGGCATCGGGCGTTTCGGGAACTGGTGGAACCAGGAGCTCTTCGGCGGGCCTACCGACCTTCCCTGGGGCCTCGAGATCTCGCCCGCCAACCGGCCGATCGAGCATGTCGAGCAGGAGACGTTCCATCCGACGTTCCTGTACGAGGCGCTCTGGAGCTTCACCGCGGCGGGGGTGCTTCTCCTGGTGGAGCGGCGATTCCGCCTGCGCCCCGGCAATCTGTTCGCCCTCTACGTCCTCCTGTACAGCATCGGGCGGGTGTGGATCGAGACGCTCCGGGTCGATCCCTCCCATGAGCTCGGTGGCGTTCGCCTGAACGCCTACGTCGCGACGCTCGCGATCATCATCTCGGCCTCCTTCTTCGTCTTCTGGCAGCGGACGTGGAACCGTGGAACCGGCCCGCCGCCTCGCAAGGTCGAGACGATGGCCGTTCCACGCGACCGCTGAGCATCTAGGGACCTCTTCGCCCGCCTGCGGTGTATCTCCCGCAGACGACAAAGGAGGAGTCATGCGTTACCTCATCACACTCTCGGCGCTCGTCCTCGCGCTCGCCGCTTCGACGACCGCAACCGCAGGCGGCTGGGCGACGGTCGAGCTCGGGTCGCTTCCGGCCGGGCTCGGTTCCGGCGACACGTGGAATGCGCAGATCACCGTTCTTCGGCATGGAGTGACGCCCACCGACGGCGCGACTCCCTCGATCAGCATCCGCAATCCGGTGACGGGCGAGACCGCGTCCTACGGAGCGGAGCCAACCGGCACGACCGGTGTGTACGAGGCAGCCGTGGTCTTTCCGGGTGCGGGTACGTGGAGCTACGAGGTCGACGACGGGCTCGTGTCCACCGGATATGGCGTTTCGACGACGAGCACGTACGCGCCGGTCGATGTGAGACCCGCAGCCGGCGGTGGCGAGTCGGCGTTTCCCGTCCTCCCGGCCCTCGGAGCCGTCGGCACGGTGGTTCTTCTCGCCGCTGCTGCGTTTGCCGGCCTGCGCCAGCGGAGGCTGACTCCCGCGAGCTAGCTGTCGGTCGGTGTGGCCCGGGAACCTCCACCGCGTGTTCGGTGTAGAACAGGCCGGTGGAGGGCGGGCCGCCTGACGACGGGGTGCTTGCAGAACGCGCCAGGCGCGGCGACGAACGCGCCTTCGAGGAGCTTGTGATCATGTATCAGGGCATCGCCTTTCGAACCGCGTACCTGCTGACCGGGTCAGCCGCGGACGCAGAGGATGCGGCGCAGAGCGGTTTCGTCAAGGCGTGGCGTGCGCTGCCGCGCTTTCGCGCGGGCTCGCCGTTTCGGCCCTGGCTCCTGCGTATCGTCGCCAATGAGGCGCACAACCGCAGGCGCTCGGCCGGGAGGGCCTACGCCTTGCAGCTCCGTGTGGCCACGACAGAGCCCTCGGGGGACGCGGCCCCGTCTCCCGAGGGTGCTGCGCTCGGGCGCGAACAGCGACAGGCGCTGGTCGCCGCGGTGCAGCGGCTCGACGAGCGGGACCGCGACATCTTGACCTGCCGCTATCTGCTCGAGCTCTCCGAGGAAGAGACCGCCACCGTCCTCGACGTCCGCCGTGGCACCGTGAAGTCCCGCACCGCCCGAGCGCTCGCCCGGCTCAGGACGGAGGTGGATCTGTGAGCGATCTCGAGCGGGCACTCGGCGTTCTCGCTCGGGAGCTCCACGTCCCCGAGCCGCCGGATCTGACGCAGCGCGTGCTCGCCCGGATCGAGCCGCGGGCGCCGCGGCGCGTGGAGCGCCACCGCTGGATCGTCGCGGTCGCCCTCGTCGTTCTTGCCGCGCTCGCGGCGACGCTCGCGATTCCGGACGCGCGAGCGGCGCTCTTCCGCTTCCTCTCGATCGGAGGGGAGAGGATCGAGCTCGTCGACGAGTTGCCGGAGGTCCCAGTCGAGACCAGCCTCGAGCTCGTGCTCGGCGAGCCCGTCACGCTCGAAGAGGCGAAACGGGCGAGCGCGTTCTCCCTCCGCGAGCTCGAGAACGATCCGGATCGCGTGTACGTCGACGACCGCGGCTCGGTGTGGTTCGTCTACGGCTCTCCCGAGCGACCCCGGCTCTTGGTCGCGCAATCGTCGCTCGTTCCGCCGGTCGAACAGGAGATCCTGCTCAAGAAGCTGATCGCGCCGGATACGCAGGTCGATCAGGTCGACGTGCACGGGTCGCCGGGCATCTTCCTGAGCGGGGAGACGCATTTCCTCGTTTTGGTGGACGAGTTCGGCGAGCCCATCGAGGAGAGCGCGCGCCTTGCCCGCGACGTCCTGATCTGGGAAGAGGGGGGCGTCGGCTACCGCCTCGAGGGCGACTTCGACCTGGAGGAAGCGCGCCGCCTCGCCGAGGCGCTCCGCTGATCTCTGCGCGCGAAACGTCTTGACGCGTCCGCTTCGCGGCCGCTGGGCCCATCCGGCCGCGTGGCTAGCCTCCTCGCGATGCCTGCCGCACCGGTGCGCGAGCTCGACCTCGATCTCGACGCGTTCGAGGGACCTTTCGACCTGCTCCTGACGCTGCTCCTCCGGGAGGAGCTCGAGCCGGGTGACGTGGACGTCGCAGCAATCGTCCTTGCCTTCGTGGAGCGCCTCGCCGAGCGCGACGAGATCGACCTGGAAGCATGCGGCGAGTTCCTCGTCCTCGTGTCCGCCTTGCTGGAGCTGAAGGCACGTCTTCTCTTCCCGGACGAGGCGGCCGAGCTCGATGCGCTGGAGCCGGAGGAGGCCGCCGAGGAGCTCGCGCGCCGCCTTGCCGAGTACCGCCGGATGAAGGAAGCGGCGGTATGGCTCGCAGAGCGGCTCGCCGGCGAGCGCGACCGCTGGTTCCGGCTCGGTCCGGCGCCGCTCGCGCCGCAGCCCGAGCGCCGGCTTGCTCCCCAGGATCCGAACGCGCTGGCTGCGGCGCTGCGTTCACTCGCGGTTCCACCGCCCCCGGTTTCGCTGAGCCACATGGCCCTGCGCTTCCCGCCCGTGTCGCAGTTCCTCGACCGGTTCCGCGCGCTGCTCTCGCGAAGGCGTGTCTTCGACTTCGACGGCGAGGTCGCCGGTCTCTCGCGCGTCGAGCAGGCGGTCGCGTTCCTCGCGCTCCTGGAGCTCCGCAAGGGCGGGGAGATCGCGATCAGTCAGGCCGCGCCCTTCGCCCCGATAAGGATCTCGCGCGCCGACGACGAAAGGATCACCACATGGACAGCACGCTCCGCCTGATCGCGAACAATCCCGTCGACCACCTGGCCCGTACCGTCGAGGCGCTGCTCGTCGTCGCGTCGGCACCGCTCTCCGTGGCGGAGCTCGCCGAGGCGACCGAGGACGATCCCGAGCGCATCGAAACCGCCCTGGGGCTGCTTCAAGAGCGGTTCGCCGAGCGGAGGAGCGGCATCGTGCTCGAGCAGGTCGCCGGAGGGTACGCCTTCCGGGCAAGCCGCGAGGCGTCAGACGCCTGCGCGCGCCTCTTCGAGCGCCCGGTCGAGCGCGGTCTCTCTCAGGCGGCGCTGGAGACGCTGGCGGTCGTCGCGTATCTCGGGCCCTGCTCTCGACCCGAGGTCGCTCGCATCCGTGGCGTCGCGGCCGACTCGGCCGTTGCGAGCCTCGTCGAGCGCGGGTTGATCTCCGAGGCCGGCCGGGAGAGCGGCCCCGGGGGCGCCGTTCGCTATCGCACGACCCCGTTGTTCGAACGGGTCTTCGGCCTCGACAGCCTCGCGGCGCTGCCCGACTCGACGACCTCGGTGCAGACAGCGGCCAGATTCGAGAGCGGCTGCTCGAGGTCTCGGCCGCGCGCGCCTCGTAACCGCTTTCTAGATCTGCCAGGCGCCTCCGCGGAGGACGGGCACGACTGTTCCGTCAGCGGTGAGCCCGTCCACGTCGAGCTCCGGGCTTCCGATCATGAAGTCGATGTGGACGCGGCTCTGGTTCATCCGCTTCTTGTCGTCGGGATCCTCGACCGGATGGTCGTAGCCGTTCCCGAGAGCGATGTGCGAGGCCGCGTTCTCGTCGATCAGCGTGTCGAAGAACGTCGTCTCGAGTGGCCCGATGCGGCCCTCGCCGTCGACGAGCGCGATCTCCCCGAGCCGTGAGGCGCCGTCGTCCGAGGCTGCGGCAGTGCGCAGCGCCTCGGCGCCCTGGTCGGCATCGATTCCGACCGCTCGGCCGTCCTTGAACTCGATGCGGATGCCCGAGACCACCGAGCCTGCGAGCTCGAGGGGCATCGTCGCACTGGCGTAGCCGTTCACGCGCTCGGGATCCGGCGTCGTGAAGGTCTCCTCGGTGGGGAGGTTCGGAAGATGACGCAGGCCGTCGACGGTCGTGAAGTCGCCCGCCTGCCAGGCAGACGAGGAAAAGAGCCCGATGGTGAGATCGGTTCCGGGTCCGTGCAGCCGGAGGGCGTCGAAGCGCCGCTTCGTCAGACGATCGGCGTTCGACTTCAAGGTCGCGGTTCGCTCGACCCACGCGTTCCCCGGATCTTCGGCATCGAGCCTGCAGACGTGCGCTACCGCCTCCCACAGCTTGCCGAGCGCCTCGTCGGGGTCGAGGTCCGGATACACGAGCGTTGCCCAGTCGGGCGTGGGCACCGGGACGATCGTCCAGTTCGTCGTCCGCCGGTTGACCACCTCGCCGGTCTCGGGGAGGTACGGCAGCAGGTCGCGCCCGGCTCGCGCGGGATCGAGCCCCTCGAGCGCATGCGGGGCGTGCGGGCCGGAAAGACGTAATTCGTGCCGCGTGCTCGTCGGACAGGTGCAGGAGCCGTTGCGACATCCACGGTGGCGCGTAGTCGAGCGTGTCCTCGGCCGCGTGGGCGATTCGCTCTCGCTTGACCCACTGATCGAAGGTCACCACGTCGACGTACTTCGCTCCCCGTTGGTACGCCGCGCGGGCGATCCGCCGGGCGACCTCCTCCTTGCCCACGAAGCTGGTCACGGCGACGAGCTGCCCCTCCTGGACGTTCGCGCCGAAGACGGCGAGCTCGGCCAGCTGATCCATCCATGCTTCGATCTGACTCACAGCGGGCGTCAGCCTAGCGAGTTGGCGCAGAGCAGAATCCGCTAGCTCGGATTCTGCTCGCGCGAAATCCCTGAAGCGGCGCTGGGCGCCGGGACGGCGCTGTCAAAACGTCGGTCGCGGGCCAGAATGAGCAGGTGCGCCTGAACGCGTTTCTCGCTCGAGCCGGTGTCGCGTCGCGGCGGCGGGCCGACGAGCTGATCGTGGCGGGTCGCGTTTCGGTCAACGGCGTACGGGGTGAACTCAACACCACCGTCGGGTCACGCGACGTCGTCGACGTCGACGGTAAGCGTGTTGCCGCGCAGCCGCTCGCGTACGTGCTCCTGCACAAGCCCCCCGGCGTTGTCACCACCGCGAAGGATCCGCAGGGACGCAGGACGGTCGTCGCGCTCGTGCCCCATACGCCACGCGTCGTTCCGGTCGGCCGCCTCGACGCGGACACGACGGGCGTGCTCTTGCTCACGAACGACGGGCCGCTTGCACACCGACTCGCGCATCCCCGCTACGGGGTGGAGAAGGTCTACGAGGCCGACGTCGAGGGCGTGCCGAGCGAGGACGCGTTGCGAGCGCTGCGCGAAGGCGTGGACCTGGACGAGGGTGTGACGGCGCCTGCCGGTGCGCGCATCCTCGAGCGTGGCACCCGTACTTCCGTTCTCGAGCTGACGCTGCACGAGGGCCGCAAGCATCAGGTGAAGCGGATGTGCGACGCCGTCGGTCATCCCGTTCGGCGTCTCCACCGCAGCGGGTACGCGGGACTCGACCTGAGAGGAGTCGGGGTGGGGGAGTGGCGCGAGCTGACCTCCGACGAGGTGGCAGGGCTGCGGCGCGCTCAGACCCCGGGGGTCTGACCCCTGACGAAACCCATGCGCCCGTACATCGTCTCGAGCGTTGATGCAGACGCCTCGCGCGCCTTCTCCGCGCCGGCGGCGAGCAGGCGCCGGAGGCCGTCCTCGTCGGCTCGCAGCTCCCGATAGCGCTCCTGGATCGGAGCGAACAGGGCCACGACCGCCTCGCCGACGTCCTCCTTGAAGGGCCCGTACCCCGAGCCGTCGTAGCGGGCTTCGATCGCCGCGGGCGAATCGCTCGTGGCGACGGACATGATCTCGATGAGGTTGGAGATGCCCGGCTTCGTCTCGGGCTCGTGGCGCACCTCCCGTCCCGAATCGGTGACCGCCGTCTTGAACTTCTTCCGGATCAGATCCGGCTCGTCGACGATTCGGACGACACCCTGGGCATTTCCGGCCGACGTGGACATCAGCCGCTCCGGCTCCTGGAGGTTCTTGATCCGTGCACCTGCCTCCGGGTAGACGCCCTTCGGCACCGTGAACGTCTCCCCGTAGCGAGCGTTGAAGCGCTCGGCGATGTCGCGGGTCAGCTCGACGTGCTGGCGCTGGTCGTCGCCGACCGGGACGATGTCGGTCTGGTAGAGCAGGATGTCGCCGGCCATCAGCACGGGATAGGTGAAGAGCCCCGCCGAGACGAAGTCCTGCTCCTCGGACTTGTCCTTGAACTGCGTCATCCGCCGGAGCTCGCCGAAGCTCGTCACGGCGCTCAGCAGCCAGGCCGCCTCCGCATGCGCGGCGACGTGGCTCTGGCAGAAGACGATCGAGCGCTCCGGATCGATGCCGGTGGCGAAGAGCATCGCCGCGCCCGCCAGCGTCGCCTCGTGCAGCCCTTCCGGCTGGTACGCGGTCGTGATCGAGTGCAGGTCGACGATGCAGAACACGGCGTCGCCCTGCTCCTGGGTAGCCGCGTACTGGCGGTAGCCGCCGCTGTAGTTGCCGAGCGTCTTGTCGCCGGAGGCCCGGATGCCGGAGAAGATCCTCATCCGAGCCATTCTCGCGATCGTGTGCCGGAACCGCCAGCGTAGACTCATCTAGATGGAGATCGCCGGACCCACCGAGCTCTTGGCCTACCGCCTCGTCGGGCGGGAGCTGACCCCGGACTCGACGGTCATCGAGGTTCGCGGGCGGCGGATCGGGGACGGCTTCTTCGGGCTCATCGCCGGGCCGTGCACGGTCGAGACGCGGGAGCAGACGCTGGAGACCGCACGCGCGGTCGCCGCGGCAGGCGCGACCGTCTTGCGTGGGGGAGCGTTCAAGCCGCGCACTTCGCCGTACGCCTTTCAGGGTCTCGGAAGCAGGGGGCTCGAGATCCTCGCCGAGGCGCGCGAGGAGACCGGGCTTCCGATCGTCACTGAGCTCCTCGATCCGCGCGACGTCGAGGAGGTCGCCTCCGTCACGGACGTCATCCAGATCGGTGCGCGCAACATGCAGAACTTCAATCTTCTGGCGGAAGTGGGGCGGGTGCCCACGCCGGTGCTTCTCAAGCGCTCCCCGGCTGCGACCGTCGAGGAGCTGCTCATGGCCGCCGAGTACGTCGCGAAGGAGGGGAACGACCGGGTGATCCTCTGCGAGCGCGGCATCAAGACGTTCGAGCGCTCGACGCGCTACACGCTCGACCTCTCGGCCGTGCCCGTGCTCAAGCGCGAGACGCACCTTCCCGTCATCGTCGACCCCTCGCACGCCGCTGGACGCAGCGACCTCGTGCTCCCGCTCGCGCGCGCAGCGGTCGCCGCGGGCGCCGACGGTGTGATGATCGAGGTCCATCCGCAGCCGGAGGACGCGCTCTGCGACGGCCCGCAGCAGATCCGGGTCGGAGAGTTCGCCCGCTTCGCCGACGAGGTCCGAACCGTCGTGGCGTTGATGGGCAAGACGGTTGGCTAAAGGACGCGGGGGGTCGGACCCCACGGGTCTGACCCCCGCACAGATTCCCGCAGCGATTCCTGATGCGCATCGAGCCGGTACCCGCGCTCGTCGGGCATGTCGCGGTGCCGGGCGACAAGTCCATTTCGCACCGCGCGGTGCTCATCGGCGCGATCTGCGAGGGCGAGACGCGCATCGAGGGTTTCGGTCGGTCGGCCGACACCGAGTCGGCGATCGCTGCCGTTCGGGGCCTTGGAGTCGAGGTCGAGGAGCACGACGTGGACACCCTGACGGTGCACGGGCGCGGTCTGCGAGGCGTGCACGAGCCGGCTGCGGCGATCGACTGCGGAAACGCGGGAACCCTGATGCGGCTGCTGGCCGGCCTCGTCGCCGGGCAGGAGGGCCGGTTCGAGCTCGTCGGCGACGACTCGCTCTCGCGCCGGCCGATGGAGCGGGTCGCCGAGCCGCTTCGGCGCATGGGCGCCGGTGTCGAGACCCTCGACGGCCACGCTCCGATCGTGGTCGAAGGCCGCCCGCTGCAGGCGATCGACTACGAGCTGCCCGTGGCCTCGGCGCAGGTGAAGTCAGCCGTCCTCCTGGCCGGCCTCTACGCGGACGGGGAGACGACCGTCGTCGAGCCTCTGCCGACGCGCGATCACACCGAGCGTCTGCTCGAGCGAGCCGGAGCAGCGGTACGCCGTCGACCGCAGAGCGTCTCGATTCGAGGCGCCGACAGGCTCGTCCTGGAGAGCGTGGACATCCCCGGAGACTTCTCCTCGGCGGCGGCGCTCCTCGTCGCCGCCGTCACCGTGCCGGGATCCGACGTCACCGTGCACGGGGTGGGGCTGAATCCTCGCCGCATCGGCCTGCTGGACGTGCTCGAGCGGATGGGCGCGCGGGTTGCGATCTACAACCGGCGCCCGATTGGCGGTGAGCCGGCAGGTGACGTCCAGGTGCGCTCGTCGGAGCTGGTGGGGGCGACCGTGACGGCGGACGAGGTTCCAGCGCTCGTCGACGAGCTGCCGATGCTGGCTCTCGCTGCCGGCCACGCTCGCGGCGAGACCGTCGTCTCGGGCGCGTCCGAGCTTCGCGTGAAGGAGTCGGATCGAATCGAAGCGGTGGTCGAAGAGCTTCGCCGGATCGGAGCGCACATCCGCGCCACCCCCGACGGCTTCCGCATCCGGGGCGTTCCCGCTCGCCTCCGCGGCGGAAACTTCGACGCCCGCGGCGATCACCGGCTCGCAATGCTCGGAGCGGTGGCAGGGGTCTCCTCGCTCGACGGTGTGCAGCTGCAGGGGGCGGAGGCGGTCGAGACGAGCTTCCCCGGCTTCTTCGGAGTCCTCGAACAGCTCGGCACGCTATGAATCGCGCCATGATCGTGGCGATCGACGGCCCGGCAGGCTCGGGAAAGAGCACGGTGGCGCTCGAGCTCGCCCGCCGGCTCGGCTTCGTCCACCTCGATACCGGGGCGATGTACCGCGCTCTGACCTGGCTCGCTGCCAGGGACGCGGTCGATCTCGAGGATGGCGAGGCGCTCGCCCGTCTTGCCAGGGAACATCCGATCACGTTCGGCCTCGACGGCCGTGTCGCGATCGCCGGGGAGGACGTCTCCACCCGCATCCGCGCCGCCGAGATCGACCGTCTCGTACCGGCTGTCGCCCGGCATCCGGAGGTGCGCGAGGTGATGCGGGCAAGGCAGCGCATCTTGGGCGCGAACGGCGACATCGTGATCGAGGGACGGGACATCGGCTCGGTCGTCGCCCCGCAGGCGGAGGTGAAGGTCTTCCTCGTCGCCGACGAGTCCGAGCGCGTTCGGCGTCGCTCGGCGGACCGGCCCGCGACGAGCGCAGAGTCCCTGGCGACCGAGCTGCGGCGGCGAGACGAGCGTGACGCGGTCAACACACAGCCGGCCGCCGACGCAGTGCTCCTCGATACCACCGACCTCACGGTCGACGAGGTCGTGCTCCGCATCGCCGAGCTCGTGGAGGCCAGCCGGTGAACGGGACCGACGCCGTCTGGGCGGCCGGACGGCTCACGATCGGCACCGCGGTGAAGCTCGTCGCTCCGCTTCGCGTGTACGGCGCCGAACGGATGCCCGCACGGGGAGGGCTGGTCGTCGCCGCGAACCACTTCAGCTGGCTCGATCCTCCGGCGCTCGGTGCGGCGAGCCCGCGCACGCTCTACTTCATGGCCAAGGTCGAGGCCCACCGCGTCCCCGGGCTCGGCCAGCTCATGCGGAGCTTCGGTGCGTTCGCCGTGCGCCGCGGCGAGTCCGATCGCGACGCGGTGAGGACGATGCGTCAGATCGTGCGCGACGGTCACGCGCTCGGGATGTTCGCCGAGGGCACGCGGCAGCGCGAGGTTCCCGGAGCAGTGCAGCCCGGCGCCGCGATGGTGGCGATCAACGAGTCCGTTCCGCTGATCCCCGTCGCCATCCACGGGAGCCAGAGCTGGCACTGGAACTTCGCCCCGATCTCGGTTGCCTTTGGAGAGCCGATGACTTTCGACGGGCTACCGCGCGGAGGCAAGGGGTACAAGGAGGCGTCGCTCGAGGTCGAGCGCAAGCTGCGCGAGCTCTGGGAGTGGCTCGTGGAGATGCACGACCTCGGGCGTCCTCGCGATGCGACGCCGCCGCGATGACCAGGTCCCGGCGAGCTCCATCCAGGGCTCGGAGTCCGAGCGACGGGCGCGGGATCGAGCCCGTCGAGATCGCGGGAACCGTCGCCATCGTCGGCTTCCCCAACGTCGGCAAGTCGACGCTCGTCAACCGACTCACCGAGACTCGTGCCGCCGTCGTCCACGAGACCCCGGGCGTGACGCGGGATCGCAAGGAGCTGACGTGTGAGTGGTCCGGGACGACGTTCCGCCTGATCGACACGGGCGGTGTCGACCGAGAGGACACAGGTCCCTTCGGGCGTCAGGTAGCCGCTCAGGCGCGAGAGGCTGTCGAGGAGGCGGACCTCGTCCTCTTCGTCGTCGACGCGCAGGCGGGAGTCACTCCCGGTGACGAGGAGCTGGCGGAGATTCTCCGCTCGTCGCGGCGCGATGTGCTCGTCATCGCGAACAAGCTCGACGATCCCCGTCGCGACGCAGAGGCACTCGAGTTCCATCGCCTCGGCCTCGGCGACCCGATCCCGCTCTCCGCGCTGCACGGGCACGGCACGGGCGACCTTCTGGACGACATCGTCGCGCGGCTCCCCGGCAAGGGCGAGCGACCCGTCGGCGAGGAGGCGATCCGGGTGGCGATCCTCGGTCGTCCGAACGTGGGGAAGTCCTCGCTCCTGAACGCGCTCCTCGGCCGTGAGCGCGTGATCGTCTCCGAGGTGCCAGGGACAACGCGAGACTCGATCGACACCGTGCTTCGCCGTGGCGAGACGACGTTCGTGCTCGTCGACACGGCGGGTCTCAGGCGCAAGCGCAAGCAGCGGCAGGGAATCGAGTACTACTCGGAGCTGCGCGCGCTCGAAGCTGCGGAGCGTGCGGACGTCGCCCTCGTGCTCGTGGACGCGAGCGAGGGTGTGGTCGACCAGGACCTGTCCGTCGCGGACACTGCACGCAAGGCCCAGTGTGCGACGGTCGTCGTCCTGTCCAAGTGGGACGTGGGAGACGTCCGGATCGAGGAGGTCAGGCCGCATCTCGCGAAGCGGCTACGCCAGCGGCCTCCGATCCTCGCCGTGTCCTCGGCCACGGGGAGGGGCCTCGGGCGGCTGCTGGACACCGTGGAGGAGGTCTTCTCGAAGTACGCGGGCAGGATCCCGACCGCGGAGCTGAACCGCGCCTTGCAGGAGCTTCGGGAAGCGCGCCAACCCCCAGGCCGTCGCGGCCGCCGGCTCAACATCCTGTACGGAACCCAGGTGAGCTCGCGGCCGCCGCGTTTCCGCATCTTCGTGAACGATCGCCGGCTGGTCACGCGCGACTACGGGTTCTGGGTGGAGAACGAGCTCCGGCAGCGCTTCGGGCTCGAGGGCGTCCCCGTCTCGATCGACTTCGTGACGTCCGAATGAGCCCTCACGGACGGCGGCCGAAGCAGCGACTCCTTGCAACAGTCTGTTGCAAGGTGGGGGTTGCGTGCGCGTAGTCGTCGTCGGGGCGGGGTCGTGGGGGACGGCGTTCGCCTGCCTGCTGCGCGATCGCGGTCACGATGTGACGCTCGCGGGACGCGATCCAGAGCAGATAGCCACGCTCCGGGAAACGGGACGCAATCCGCGCTACGCGCAGGACGCCGATCTCAGCGGGATCGCCGCCGCCACGATCGAGGAGGCGGGCATCGGGCGGGCGGAGCTGATCGTGGTCGCAATCCCCTCGAGCGTGTACGGCGAAGTCGTGCCCGCGCTCCCCGGGAATGCTCCGATCCTGAGCCTCACGAAGGGCCTCGATCCGATGACCGGGGAGCGGCTGTCGACGCTCGTCACGCACCGGCCGGTCGCCGTGCTCTCGGGGCCGAACATCGCCGAGGAGATCGCCCGCGGGCTCCCCGCTGCCGCGGTCATCGCGAGCACGGATCTCGCGCTGGCCGTCCGGCTCCAGCTCGCGATCAACTCCGCGATCTTCCGGGTGTACGTGAACGAGGACATCGCCGGCGTGGAGCTCTGCGCTGCCGCGAAGAACGTGATCGCGCTCGCGGCGGGCGGGGCCGACGGCCTCCGCCTGGGCGACAATGCGAAGGCCGCTCTCGTCGCACGCGGGCTCGCCGAGATGGCACGACTGGCGGAGGCTGCGGGCGCGCGCCCCGACACCTTCGCGGGGCTCGCGGGAATGGGGGACCTGATCGTCACCTGCTGGGCGCCGAGCGGCCGAAACCGGCGCGCGGGAGAGCTGATCGCGCAGGGTGCCTCTCCGGAGGAGGCCCGTTCGGCGATCGGCATGGTCGTCGAGGGCCTGACGACGGCGCCGGTCCTCCGCGATCTCTCGCACCGCCTGGAGATCGAGCTTCCGATCACGGAAGGCGTCTGCGCCGTGCTCGGCGGCGTCGAGCTCACCGATCTCGTGCAGCAGCTGATGCGCCGGGAGCCGACCACCGAGTGACCGGAGTGCGCCGTGGCTTTGCGAGCCACGCAATGCGATGCGGCCGCGAAGCGGACGCCTTCAGGGATCTTGCGCGTTCGGAATCCGCGTTCGCGGATTCCGAACCTGCGCCAGCAAACTAGTCGATATCCGCCCGCCGGTAGCGCCACGTCGCGGCGAGCCAGCCCGCGAGCGCCACGGCGGGGAGCACGACGAGCGCCGCGATGGTCGAGCCCGCCGTGAGCGTCACCTCCACGTCCGGAGCCGCCGCGAGGATCGAGTTCGCCCAGCCGGCCACGGTCAAGCGGGCGGAGCCCTCGGCGAGGTTGGCGACGGCGTTCTCCCACAGCAGCACGAACGCGAGCCCCCACCAGGCCGCGCGTTTGAACCACAGCCCCGCGGCGACGAATACGCCGGCGTAGGCGAGCCCCGCGAGTGACGCCGCAAGTAGTGCGTGCAGCGCGATCTCACCGGCCCCGGCCACGAGCGCGGTCGCGGCGACCGGCAGCGCTGCCAGCGGTACCACGACGGAGGCGGTTGCGAGCACGGCGGCGGCGGGAAGCTGCCAGCGCGGCACGGGTTTCAGCCACAGGTAGACGAGGAGGCGATCTTCGACGAGGTCACCGATTGCCGACGTGCCGAGCCAGAGAGCCGCGAGCGGCACGACGAGCCCCAACCCGTAGGAGGACACCCCGTCCGTTGCCGCTTGCGCCGGGTCGGAGTCCCAACGGGCGAATATCCCGATGACGACGGAGAGACCACCGAGCGCGGCAATGCCGAGCAGGCGCGGAACGGTGATCTGCGTTCGCAGCAGCAGCCGGTAGAGGGCGACCAGCGAGCCGCGCGGACGAGCTGCGGCCGCCGAGGTGGAGTCGAGCGCGCTCATCTCTCCACCACGTAGCGAAAGACGCCCTCGAGGTCGGCGTCGAGCGGGCGAACCTCGTACAGGCTCGCGTTCCGATCACGTGCGACCGGAGCGAGTGCATGGGCGAGCGCACGAGCGTCGTTCGTGTCGAGCTCGAACGCATCGTCGCCGTCGAGTCGCACGCCGACGGCGGCGCCGACCTCGAGGAGCGCGCCCGCGACCTCGCGCGGCCGGTCCGTGCGCACGCGGACTCGCAACGGCCGGTCGTCCATGAGCGCGCGCAGCTCGTGGAAATCACCGGCTGCGGCGAGCCTGCCCTGCGACATGACGAGGATCCGCGAGCCGAGCCGCTCGACCTCGTCGAGCACGTGGCTCGACACGATCACGCACCGGCCTTCGCTCCCGAGGCGTCGAAACAGCGCAACCAGGTCCGCCCGCTGGCGAGGATCCAGTCCCGTCAGCGGTTCGTCCAGGACGAGCACCGCGGGGTCGTGGACGATCGCCTGCGCGACCTTCACGCGCTGACGCATCCCCTTCGAATACGCGGGGAGCTTGCGCGCATCGGTCGGGTCGAGGTCGACCGTCTCGAGTGCGCGAGCAGCGGCTGCCTCGGGCTCGTGGAGGCCGTGCAACGTGGCGGCCAGGGCGACGAACCGTCGCGCCGTGAGCGACTCGAAGACACTTTCTTGCTGCGGCACCAGCCCGACCAGGCGGGTGACTCCGGTGTCGGTTCGAGGGTCTCGTCCGAGCACTCGAACGGTGCCCTGGGACGGGCGCGCGAGCCCGCAGAGCATGCGGAGCATCGTGGACTTGCCCGCGCCGTTCGGCCCGAGCAGCGCGGTGACTCCGGCTCCGACGTCGAAGCTGACGTCCGACACGGCGACGAGCGCCCCGAACCATTTCGAAACGCCCTCGGCGACGACCCGGGGCTCGGGAGCCGCGGCGCTCAGCGGAACGCCTCCAGTCGCCGATACCGGAGCCAGCACACGAAAATTCCCGCGGCGATCGTCGCGGCGACACCGCCGGCGACAACGGCGGTGGAGAGCGCCTCGACCGGAGCATCGTCGTCGGGCGTCTCCCCGAAGATCCGGTACGAGAGCTCGGCGACGACGAACGGGAAGCTGAGCAGATCGAGCGCGTTCGGCGCGCCCGCGCTCTCGATCGCCGACCGCACCACGCTGACGGGCACGAAGAGCAGGAGCACGGTCGCCACGGCCGCCGCCGCGCGACGGGTGGTGAAGCTCGAGACCGCCATCGAGAGCGAGGCGTAGAGCAGTGCCGCCGCTCCACCGGAGGCGAAGATCCGGAGCAGGAGCCCCGGTGTCTCGCCGGCGCTCGGCCCGTGCCCGGCGACCGTGAACGCGACGAACATGAAGAGCAGCGGCCCGACGGTGATCAGGAGCATGACCGCGAAGACGGCGACGCCCTTGGCGACGAGGTACCGGTTGCGGTCGAGAGGGCCGGCGAGATAGAGCCCGAGCATTCCCGAGCGTCGGTCGGGACAGAGCGCCTCCGGAGCGATCAACGCGGTGAAGAGCGCGAGCGCGCTTCCGGTGATGAACGCGTAGTCGCCGTAGGAGATCAGGTCGTCGACGGGGAGGTCCTCGAGGATCACCGCGAAGGCCACGGAGACGAGAGCGGGAAGAAAGGCGATGGCGAGCGTGACCGCGGGCAGCACCTTGTGGCGTCCACCGCGCCCGAGCCCCAGCACCCGCCGTGCGGTGAAGAGGGCCAGCGTCGCGATCGCCCGAGCCGGTCGTTCCCGTCGGCCCTCGTAGCTGCGATAGCCGAGGTCGAAGAGCCGCGCACCCCCGGATTCGGCGCTCATGTTCCCGTCCCCAGGTAGACGTCCTCGAGTGTGCGCCCACGAGGCCCGAGCCGTCGCAGCCCGACTCCGAGCTCTGCCACCGCATCACGCACCGCATCGTGGATCCCGTCAGCGGCGCCGAGGTGGAGCACGGTTCCGTCGACTGTCACCTCGTACCCCCGCCGGGCGAGGATCGCCCTCAGCTCGTCGACGCGGTCGTCGACCTCCACCACGAGCCCTTCGGGTCCGCGGCGCACGTCCGCGAGCGTGCCCGCGTGCACCACCGCGCCTCCTTCGACGATCACCACGGCGTCACAGATCCGCTCGACCTCCTCGAGATGGTGGGACGAGACGACGATGTGCATCCCGAACTCGGTGCCGATGCGACGGATGAGATCGAGCATCTCCGTCCGCTGCACGGGGTCGAGTCCGTCGGTCGGCTCGTCGAGGAGCACCAGCTCGGGATCGTGGGCGATCGCCGCTGCCAGCTTCACTCGCTGTCGCTGCCCGGTCGACATCGCGCCGACCGGACGGAAGCGCTCCTCACCGAGACCGACGAGCCAGAGTGCGTCGTTGGCCCGCTGCACGGCCGCCCGGTGCGGGAGGAGGTGCATCTCCGCCAGATGTCGTACGAGGTCGGTTGCGGCGAGCTCGGACGGCAGATCGTGGTGCTCGGGTGCGTAGCCGATGCGCGCTCGCATCTGGATACCCGCCACCGCGGGATCGTGCCCGAGAACGTTCAGCGTGCCGCCGTCCCGCGAACGGAGCCCGAGCGCGAGCGAGATGAACGTGGTCTTCCCGGCCCCGTTCGAGCCGAGCAGGCCCGTGATACCAGGACCGATGTCGGCGTCCAGCCCTGCGAGCGCGACGGTGCGGCCGTAGCGTTTCACGACGCCGCGGGCGGAGATCACCGCGGGCGCGAGCGTCATCTCGGAGGCGGTCGGCAGGCTCAAACCGGGGTCAGGCTAGAGCCTGACCGCGTCACTCGGGCGCACTGAAGGCCGAAGGCCCGCGTCGCGGGCCTTCGGTGGTGCAATCGGAGGGAATGCCTTTCCCACCCAATCGCGATTTCGTAAGACGCTTCTATGAGTTCTCTAAGAAGGTCCTAAGAGCTATTTGCTCGGAAACGTCCTGACGATGATCCGGTCGACGCGGTTCTCGAGCCGGTCGAGCAGCCGGTCGGCACGTTCCTGCGAGATGCGGTTCGTCTCGACGGCCTTCGCCAGCTTGGCTTCGACGGGAGCGAGCAGCGCGGCCCTCAGGCCGGCCACGCTCTTTCCCTGCTTCTCGGCGAGTGCCGAGAGGGAGGTTCCCGGAAGCGCCGCCCGGAGCTCGGCGCGATCGAGCCCGAGGAACTCCGCGGCCGCTGCGAGCAGGCGGTGCCTGCCGAGCTTCGCCCTGAGGGCGTGACCCTTGCAGAGAGTGCCTTCGGCGATCCGCTCCTTCAGCATTGCGGCCCGCTCGGCGTTGATCCGGCCGGACTGCAGCGCGGCGTCGACCTTGGCCGTGAGCCGTTCTGAGACTCGCGCCTCGACCTCGGCGACGGTCACCCCTTGCTTCTCGGCGATCTTCGCGAGACGTGCCTCGCAGCGGGCACCCTTGTCCGCCGCGTCCTGTCCCGCGAACGCGGCGCCGCCTCCGATCAGCAACGCAACGGCGCCGGTGGCTGCCGCAGCGACGTATCTGTGTGTCCTCATCGTTCCCACGCT
The DNA here is from genome assembly GCA_963830035.1 of uncultured Actinomycetes bacterium. Lineage (GTDB taxonomy): Bacteria > Actinomycetota > Thermoleophilia > Gaiellales > Gaiellaceae > GMQP-bins7. The sequence continues at coordinate 1,199,164 of CAWHKX010000004.1, forward strand.
CCTTCCCCAGTGACGTTCGACAACGAACTGCGGTCGCATGCTGGCAGCCGTGTTTGAAGGGTGTTTGAACGATTCGTAAGGCCGCTACGCGGCGACGCGCACGTAGATGCCGTCCGCGGCCTTCTCCGAAAGCGCGCGTTCGGCCCCTCCGACTGTGACGGTGAGCTGCCCTGCCGCCGGCTGCGTGCCGATGACGGACACGCGCGTTCCGGGGACGAGCCCCTCGTCGTAGAACCAGTGCAGGAGATCGCCGTCGTGCTCGGCGAGGCGCATGATCTCGGCGTCGCGGCCCGGCTCGAGATCGCCGAGTGGGACGAGCTCCTTGTTCTCCGCCTGCTCGACCTCCGGCTCCACCGGCCAGCCGTGCGGACAGCGGTCCGGGTGGCCGAGGCGCTCGTTGATGCGTTCGATCATCTCGTCGGTGAAGGTGTCGCCGAGCTCGTCCGCGTGGACGTGCGACTCGCCGGCGGTGTAGCCCATGAAGTCGGTGAGGAAGCGCTCGATGATGCGGTGCTTGCGTACGACGCGCTTCGCGCGCTCCGTCCCGGTCGGGGTGAGGATCGCCTCCTTCTGGTCGCCGCGCTCGACCAGGCCGTCGGCCTCGAGCCGCTTCAGCATCTCCCCGGCCGATGCCCGCGAGACCCCGAGCATCTCTGCGACCCTCGCGGCGATCGCGGTCGAGCCGGTGGACGGCCGGTACTCCCCGATCGGGAAGGCGAGGAAGTAGATCGTCTCGAGATACTCGTCGACCGAGTGGCCGTGCGGCTGCGCCATAGCTGGATGTTAGTTGCAGCTGCCGGCCCCGCTAATCCGCGGCACCCAGCTCCCACGCATTTCGCCAGGAGAGGACATAGACGAGGGGCGCCGCGATCGCGACGAGCAGGAGCGCCGATGGCGCCACGGTGGAGTAGGCGCCGATCGCCGTCCCCGCCCAGATATCCGTCGCCAGCGTGTCGAACCCGATCGGGCGCAGGAGCAGCGTCGCCGGCAGCTCCTTCACCGTGCTGAGGAAGACGAGCGCTGCGCCGGCCAGCATTCCGGACCGCGCAAGCGGGAGGACGACAGCGGTCGTGGCACCGAGTGGTCGCCGGCCGAGCGACCGCGCGGCCTCTTCGAGCCGTGGGCTCACCGAATCGAGTGACGCGCGCGTGGACGCGAGCGCGTACGGCATGAAGCGAATGAGGTACGCGAACAGGAGCAGGCCGAGGCTCTGGTAGAGAAAGCCTCCGATGCGCGCGCCGAAAAAGACCAGCGCGAGCGCGACCGCGATGCCCGGGAGCGCGCTCGGGAACAGCGTCAGGCGCTCGAGCCAGCGCGAGAGGATCGACGGGTAGCGCCACGCAAGCAGTGCGGCGGGCAGGACGAGAAGGACGCCGAGCACGGCCGCAGAACCGGCCGCCAGCGCCGAATTGAGGGCCGCTTCCCAGGTGACTTCTCCCCGTCCGGCGATCGGATCGGCGACGGCGGTCCACCAGACGAGGACGCCGAGAGGCAGCACCAAAAAGGCGCCGACGATCGAGGTTGCAAACGCGAGCGCGGGCCAGCGCCAGTGGCCGAGTCGGACGACCTGGGCCGAGCGTCCCGCCCCTGGTGTGCTCCGATGGATCGCGCCCCGTAGCCTGAACCGTCCTGCCATGAGCACGACGACGACGGCGAGCGCGACGAGCACGAGTGCGAGAATCGCCGCCGCCTCCAGCGCGAGGAGCGCCTCGTAGCGCACGTAGATCCCGGTTGTGAGCGTGGAGTAGCCCATCAGCGAGACCGCCCCGAAGTCGGACAGGACGTACAGAGCGACGAGCAGCGCCGCGGCCGCGAGCGAGGGCCGGAGCGACGGAAGCGTCACGCGGAGGAGCACCTCGAGCCTGCCGGAGCCGAGGCTGCGTGCTGCCTCCTCCGCGGAGGGATCCACGCTCCGCAGGCCCGCCGCGGCCAGGAGAAACACATACGGGTAGGTCGCGAGCGTCAGGGCGAGCAGAGCTCCCCAGTACCCGTTCAGCTCGGGAACGGTCTCGACGCCGAGCGGCTCGAGCGTCTGCTGGAGCAGGCCGCGCGGAGCGAGCGCGCCGAGGAGCGCGAGCGCGGCCACGAAGCTCGGGATGACGAGTGGGAGCGAGGCAGCGAGCCCCCAGAACCTCCGGCCGGGCAGATCCGTGCGAACGACGAGCCAGGCGAGCGGAACGCCGATGGCCAGCGCGGCTGCGACGACCCCGGCGCAGAGCAGGGCGGTGGCGATCACGAGCTCGATTGCGGTCGACACGGAGACGAGCGCCCGTGCGTCGGCGTCGGCTGACAGCGCCCGCAGTCCGAGGTACGCGAGCGGTAGGGTCGCTGCGATCGCGACCGCGCCGGCGCCCAGGACGAGGAGGAGCGGCGCGCGACGGCGAGACGGCGAGGCCGCGGCCGTCGCGCGACTGCTCACTTGATGTAGCCGAGCTCCAGCAGGAGCCGTACGGCCGGTGCGAGATCCGCAGAGAGCCGACCGAGGTTGTACTTCGGGCCCCGAATCTCCGTGAGCGCCGGCAGTCCGGGTCGCCGGGGAACGCCCTTGATCACGGGATACTCGGCGGCACCTGGGCCCCGCGCGATGAAGCGCTGCGCCCACTTCGAGTGGAGGAAGTCGACGAACCGCTGCGCCGGTGCGCTCTTCTTCGAGGACGCGACGATGCCGACGCCGGCCGCGAGCACGAGGTTGCCCGGGTCACCCGCCCGGAACCAGTGGTTGGCGATCGGCAGGTTCGGCGTGTCGGCGAGGACGTTGTAGAGGTAGTAGTGGTTGACGAGGCCTGCCTCGATGTCGCCACGTCCGACCGCCTGCACGACGGAGGTGTTGTTCGGATAGAAGCGCACGTCGTTGTCCTGGAGGCCGCGCAACCACGTTCGCACGCGGCTCTCGCCGAAGAGGTTGATGGTCGCGCCGAGGAACGCCTGGAAAGACGCGTTCGTGGGCGCGACTCCGATCTTCCCTTTCCAGCGTGCGTTCGTGAGCCCCCAGACCGACGCGGGAAGCTGTTGGCGCGTGACCGCCTGCGTGTTGTAGACGAGCACCCGCGAGCGCGCGCTCGTCCCGACCCACCGGCGGCTGGGCGTCGAGAACCTGGACGGAACCCTCCCGACGGTCTTCTGCGGGAGCCGGGCGAGCAAGCCCCGTGCGCCGACGAGCCCCAGCGTCCCCGGCTCCTGCGACCAGTACACGTCTGCAGGGCTGTTGCCTCCCTCTTCGACGAGCGCCGTGGCGAGGGACGCGGACGAGGCATAGCGGACGTTCAAGGTGATGCCGGTGTCGCGGGTGAAGCGATCCATGATCGGCTTGACGAGAGCGGCGTCACGACCCGAGTAGACGGTCAGCGACGTCGACTGCGCGGGCGCAGTGGACGCTCCGGTCACGAAGACGAGCGCCGCCATCGTGGCCAGTGCGATTCCGGTCAGCTTTCTGCGCATGTTCTCCCTCTCGGTGTAAGTGCTACCTCAACAACAATGTAAGGCATACCTTACACAGCAACTGGAGCTCAGTCCAGAACGGGAACGCGACCGTCGTGCACGCGGATCGAGACGCGCGACCCGAGTGGGACGAACTCCGTGGACGGGCGATGCGAAACGAGCTCGACGCCGTCGAGCAGCACGCGGTAGAAGACGTCATGACCGCGGAACTCGCGGCCGACGACCTCCGCTGCCCCCGCGGGGTCGAGCTCGAGCTGAAGCAGCTCTGGCCGCAGGAGTACCTGCGCAGCTTCGTGCGCCGAGGCACCGTTGGCCGGGAACGCACCGACCGAAGTCTCGATCAGCCCGCTGACCACAGGCCCCGTGAGGACGTTTGCTGCCCCTACGAACTCCGCCGCCCAGCGCGACACGGGCGAGAAGTAGAGCTCCTCGGAGGTTCCTTCCTGGACGACTTTGCCGTCGCGCATGAGCGCGATCCGGTCTGCGACCGAGAAGGCCTCCTCCCTGTCGTGGGTCACGAGGACGACCGTGACGCCCAGCGGGCGGATGATCTCCGTGACCTCGGCACGCAATGACTCGCGCAGCGACGGATCGACGTTCGACCACGGCTCGTCGAGGAGCACGAGCTCGGGCGCAGGAGCAAGCGCGCGCGCCAGGGCGACCCGCTGCTGCTGGCCACCCGAGAGCTGGTGCGGGTATCTCGCATCGAGAGCGTCGAGTCCGACGATGGCGAGCAGCTCCGAGACACGGCCCGGCCTCGCGCGGCGCGGCAGGCCGAATCCGACATTCTCGCCGACCGTCAGGTGGGGGAAGAGCGCGTAGTCCTGGAACACCATTCCCACGCGGCGCTTCTCCGGTGGAACCCAGCTGCCTCGGCCGCTGACCTGGCGCCCGGCGACCTCGACCGTACCGGTGTCGGGACGCTCGAACCCGGCGACGAGCCGCAGCAGGGTCGTCTTTCCGCAGCCCGACGGGCCGAGGAGCGCCACGACCTCGCCACGCTCGACGCAGAACGACGTCTCGTCGACGGCGGCGACGTGGCCGAAGTGCTTGGTGACGCCGTCGAGGCGGATCATCGAGCAAGTCATGTAAGGGAAACCTTACACCGCGAATCGCGTCCTGTCCGCGTCAGAGACGCCAAGTTGCAACTTGTAACTTGGCGTGGGTGCCGCTCGCGGAGATCTACCCGCTCGTCACCGCCCGCGCGCTCGCGCGCGCGTTCACGTACGAGGTGGAGGACGGGGTGGAACGAGGAGCGGTGGTCTCTGTCTCGCTCGGTGGACGGCGCGTGCGCGGTGTCGTCGTCGGCGTGGGGGTCGAAGCGCCTGCCGGTGTGGCGATTGCGTCCGCAGGACCCGTCGTCGACCGAGTCCCAGGGCCGCTCGTCGAGCTCGCGCTGTGGATCGCCGAGTACTACGGCTCCACTCCCGCGCGGGCGCTGGCGCTCGTCGCACCGCACGCTCGAGCAAGGCGAGGAGAGCGACGGGCGCCGACGCCCCGGGATGCGTTTGCGGGAGAGGCCGAGCCCGAAGAGCTCACGGCGGCCCAGCGCGCAGCAATCGACGAGATCACGGCAGCGTTCTCCGGCGGCGGAGATCACGTTCTCCTGCACGGCCCGACGGGAAGCGGCAAGACGGAGGTCTATCTCCAGGCCTGTGCCGCCGCCCTCGCCCGTGGGCTCGGAGCAATCGTGCTCGTCCCCGAGATCGCCCTCACACCGCAGACCGTCGGTCGGTTTGCAGCACGCTTCGGCGACGGCATCGCCGTCCTGCATTCCGCGCTCGGCGATGCGGAGCGGCGGGACGAGCGCGAGCGAATCGCGAGCGGCGAGGCGCGCGTCGTCATCGGGGCTCGTTCCGCCGTTTTCGCGCCCGTGCGCGAGCTCGGGCTCATCGTCGTCGACGAAGAGCACGACTCCTCCTTCAAGCAGGAGTCGGATCCGCGCTACGACGCCCGTACGGTGGCTGCCAAGCGCGCTGCGCTGGAAGGTGCAGTCGCGGTGTACGGAAGCGCGACGCCGAGGGTCGAGAGTTGGGCGCGCCTCGAGCGCCTCGAGCTCCCGTCCCGCATCGGAGCCCCGATGCCGACCGTACGGCTGATCGATCTTCGGCGGCAAGCGGGGTATCCGCTCTCGGCGCCGTTGCTCGCGGAGCTCGCCACGGTGGAGGAACGGGGAGGCCGCGCGGTGCTGCTCTTGAACCGTCGCGGGATCTCGGGGGCGATCCACTGTCGAGCCTGCGGAGTGTCACGACGCTGCCGGAGTTGCGACGTGACGCTGACTCTCCATCGCGACGGGCGCCTGCGCTGCCACCACTGTGGGTATTCCGAGGAGCTTCCTGAGAAGTGCCCGGAGTGCGGATCCGTCGAGCTGGCTCGGATCGGGGCGGGAACCCAGCGACTCGAAGCCGAGCTCGCCCGCCGCGTGCCGGGGCTCGAGCGGATTCGGCTGGACGCCGACACGACCGAGAAGCCGGGCGCGCTCCAGGAGGCGCTCGAGCGGTTCACCAACGCCCGGGCCGCGGTCCTGATCGGAACGCAGATGGTGGCCAAGGGTCACCATTTCCCCGGGGTGTCGGTGGCAGCGGTCGTGGATGCGGACACCGGGCTCGCGTTTCCGGACTTCCGCGCCGAGGAGCGGACGTTTCAGCTCGTCACCCAGCTCGCGGGACGGAGCGGGCGTGACGCACCGGGGAAGGTCCTCGTACAGACCTTCCAGCCGGACGCGATTCCCCTCGCCTTCGCCATCCGGCACGACGTCGCGGGTTTCCTCGCGCGAGAGCTCGTGCGGCGGGAGGAGCTCGACTATCCGCCCTTCAGCCACCTCGTCTCGATCGTCGTGTCGGGCACCGAGCCGGCGGCGCCTCTCCGGGCTCTGAGCGAGCTCCGGCACGCGCTCACCGATGGGGGCGCCCGCCTGCTCGGCCCGGCGCCGCTCTTGCGGCTGCGCGGCCGGCATCGGGCCCAGCTGATCGCGAAGACGCCGTCACCACGAGCGTTCGCGAGCCGTGCCGCGTCGCTGCTCGCCGCGGCCGCGCCGGCGATGCGCCGCGACCGGCTGTCCGTGGTGGTCGACGTCGATCCGCAGTCGCTCTAGACTCGAAGCAGGTGCGGATTCTCGTCGTCTTCGCCCTCGCTCTCGTGGTCGTCGCGGACGCCAGCGCGTCCAGACGCGCGACACCTCGTGAGCGGGCGGAGATCGTGCTCGCGCTGACGACGTATGTCCAGCGCCAGAATCCGGTGATCGTCGTCCGTCTCGACCGGATCGTCGTCTCGACGGTGCAGCCCGGCTCGAGCACCGGCTTCACGCGGTTCGCGGTGGCCGGCACTCTTGGCCGGATAGCGCTCCTCGGTTACTACCCGAGCTCGAAGGGCTGGTTCGTCCAGACCTACGGATCCCAGACAGCCGTCTGCCGCACGCATCCGTCGCGGTTCGGCGGCCGGCGGCCGGCGATCCTCCGCGATCTCGGTCTCCGCTGCCCATGATCGATACCCCGCCACGACTCGTCTAGACTCGCCCGCCATGGCCGAGCGCGACCACGAGCACGATCACGATCACGATCACGACGAGGAGCACGAGCACGAGGCGGACGAGCGAGGGCTCGAGCTCGAAGCCCGGCGAATGCTCGCACTTGCCCGGATCCGCCAGTACGGCGACCCCGTGCTCCGCATGAAAGCCCGGGAGATCGAGGCTGTCGACGACGACGTCCGGCGTCTGGCCGAGCGCATGACCGCGCTGATGCACGAGGCACAGGGAGTCGGGCTGGCGGCGACGCAGGTCGGAGTTCTCAGACGGCTGTTCGTCTTCACGGACGCGGGCGAGGATCGCGTGCTCGTGAACCCGGTCATCACCAAGCGTTCGGGCAAGGTCGAGGCGGACGACGAGGGATGCCTGTCGCTGCGGGAGGTGCTCGTGCCGGTCGAGCGCTCGGTGGCAGTCACCATCGAGGGTCTCGACGGAGACGGCGAGCCGGTAAAGCTCGACCTCGAGCTGCCCGCGGCGAGGGTCGTGCAGCACGAGCTCGACCACCTGGACGGCGTGCTCATCCTCGATCGCACCGATGACGAGTCACGGCGGGCCGCGCAGGGCAAGCTCAGGCCGCAGCCCGTGCTCGGTTCTCGTTGAGGATCGCGGTCGCGGCCACCGCGCCCTTCGGGGCCGACGTCCTCGAGCGGCTCGCGGTCACGCATGAGATCAGCGTTCTCCTCACTCGACCGGATGCGCCCGCAGGGCGCGGGCGCAAGCTCGCTCCGCCTCCGGCCAAGGAAGCGGCCGCCGCGCTCGGGATCCCGGTGTTGCAACCCGATCGGCTCGATTCGGGTTTGGAGCTGGGCGCGCCTACCGTCGTCGCGGTCGCCTATGGGCGTCTCGTTCCCGAGTCCCTGCTGGCCGAGCGCCTGTGGCTGAACGTGCATCCGTCGCTCCTCCCACGCTGGCGTGGCGCGGCCCCCGTCGAGCGTGCGCTGATGGCCGGGGACGAGGAGACCGGCGTCACGATCATCGAGCTCGTGAAGGAGCTCGACGCGGGGCCGATCGCCGCGCAGCGCTCGCTCACGATCGATCCCGCCGACGATGCCGGCGCGGTGTTCGCGAAGGCCGCGCCGATCGCAGTCGAGCTCCTGGCCGACGTCCTCGAGGAGCCCGACCGCGTCCGTCGACCGCAGCCCGACCGGGGTGTCACCTACGCCGACAAGATCGTCGCCGGCGACCGTGTCCCTCGACCTCTCACGACCGCCGGAGGCCCTCGTGAACCATGTGCGCGCGCTCTCCCCACACATCGGAGCGCGGGCGCGACTCCACCACCGCGACGTCACGATCTGGCGCGCCCGTGTCTCAGACGACGGCTCGTTCGAGCCGCTCGAGGTTCAGCCAGACGGAGGCCGCAGAATGGCGTACGACGCATGGCTGCGCGGGCTGAGATAAGCCCGGCTCGCCGGGTTGCGTTCCAGGTTCTGCTGCGCGTCTTCGAAGACGACGCGTACGCCGATCATGCGTTCCGCAGCGCCGCAGCCGGCCTGGACGAGCGAGACCGTGCGCTCGCGCAACGCCTGGCGTACGGCGCAGTGCAGCGGGTACGTACGGTCGATCATGCGATCGAGACGCTCGGGCGGCGCAAGGTGCACCGTCTGGACCCACCGGTTCGAGCGGCACTGCGCCTCGGCGTGTATCAGCTGGCGTTCGTCGACGGCGTTCCGCGCTATGCCGCCGTGAACGAGTCGGTCGAGCTCGTGCGGGCCGCGGGACTCTTTCGAGCGGTCGCGTTCACGAACGCGGTTCTGCGGCGGCTCGCCGATGGGATCGACAAGCTGTTGGACGCGCTTCCGGAGGCGAGCGCGCGCGAGGCCGCGCTCAAGCTCTCCTATCCGGACTGGGTGGCGGAGACGTGGTGGCGCGACCTCGGCCCCGCCGGCGCTCTCGGGCTCATGCGCGCCCAGAACGAGCCGGCCGAGGTCGCTGTGCGGCTCGTCCAGGGCGAGATCGAGGGCACGCCCGATCCCGATATCCCCGGCGCCTGGATCGTCCAGCGGATCGACCAGCATGCGCTGGCCGAGGGACGCATCTGGCCGCAGAGTCGCGCGTCGCAGCTCGTGGGGCTCGCGGTCGGCGCGCGCGCGGGCGAGCGGACGCTCGATCTCTGCGCCGCGCCGGGGGGCAAGGCGACGATGCTTGCCGGAGAGGTCGTCGCGGTGGACGTGAACGAGGCCAGGGCCCACGAGCTCGAGGTGACGGCGCATCGGCTCGGAGCGTCCGACGTGCAGGTCGTGGTCGCGGACGGCCGCGAGCTGCCGCCCGAGCTCGAAGGCTTCGATCGAGCGCTCGTGGATGCGCCCTGCTCGGGGCTCGGCGTTCTCAACCGGCGTCCCGATTTGCGCTGGCGCGCCGCAGCGCTACCCGAGCTCCAGCTCGAGCTCCTGCGGGCCGCTGCCGCGCGCGTCAGGCCGGGAGGGACGATCGTGTATTCGGTGTGCACGGTCAATACCGCCGAGTCGGAGGCCGTGGTCGACGCCTCGGGGCTCGAGGTCGACCCCTCGCTCGCCGAGGCGTGGCCGCAGTTCCGGCATCCCGGGAGGCCCGAGTTCCTGCAGACGCTCCCGCACGTCCACGGCACGGCGGGCTTTTTCGTCGCGCGAATGCGTTCCCGGGGCACGAGTCCCACCTAGGATCGAAGTCGTGGATGACGAGCTTCTCGAACGGGCGCTCGAGCTCGCAGAGCGTGGGCGCGGAACGACGCACCCAAATCCTGTCGTGGGAGCAACCGTGGTCGCGGCGGGCGAGGTCGTGGGGGAGGGCTGGCACGAGCTGAAGGGTGGGGCGCATGCCGAGGTCAACGCGCTTGCGGACGCAGGCGAGAGGGCCCGCGGTGCCACGATGTACGTGACGCTCGAGCCCTGTGCGCATCAGGGTGACACGCCGCCGTGCGCCGATGCGCTGATCGAGGCGGGCGTGGCGCGAGTCGTCGCAGGACAGCTTGACCCCCATCCCGATCACACCGGCGGTCTGGCACGGCTCGAGCAGGCAGGCATCCAGGTCGAGCTCGCGGATGGCGAGATCGCCTTCCGCTGTCGGCAACAGATCGAGGAATGGCGGACGTGGGTCACCAAGATGAGGCCGTACGTCACCTACAAGGTCGCCGTGTCACTGGACGGGCGGATCGCGATGCCCGATTCGCGCTGGGTCAGCGGAGAGGACTCGCGCCGACTCGTGCACGTGCTGCGTGCCGCCTCGGACGCCGTGGGCGTCGGGATGGGAACCGTTCGCTGGGAGAACCCACGGCTGGATGCCCGCGGCGTCCCCGTCGTCCGTCAGCCGCGCCGGTTGGCGTTCGGACGAGGGCCGCTGCCGGAAGACTCGGAGCTGGAGCTGCGCTCCGGGCCGCTGCAGGAAGAGCTCGAGGCCCTCGCTGCCGACGGCGTCCAGTCGCTCTTGCTCGAGGGCGGCCCGACGCTCGCCGCCGCGTTCCTGGAGCAGGATCTCGTGGACAAGCTGCTCGTGTTCGTCGCGCCGAAGCTCTCGGGCGACGGTTCGGGGATGCTCGCCGGGCTCCCGGCGCCGATCCCGCTCACCCGTCTCGAATCGCGGCCGATCGGCGACGACGTCGTGATCCAGGGTTACGTCCACGAGCCCTGAGCTACCGTCTTTCCACATGTTCACCGGCATCGTGCGCGAGCTCGGCAGGGTCGTCTCGGCCGAGGGCGGCGCGGCTGGTCTCGCTCTGGTCGTGGAAGCTCCGGAAACGGCCGTACAGCTCTCGGTCGGGGGCTCGATCTCGGTCAGTGGGGTCTGCCTCACCGCGGAGTCCGTCGAGGGCTCGCACGTCACGCTGCACGCCGTTTCCGAGACGCTCGACCGCTCGACCCTCGGCCGTCTTGCTGCAAACGATGCGGTGAACGTCGAGCCGGCCCTCCGCGCAGGCGATCCGCTCGGCGGCCACTACGTGCAGGGTCACGTCGACGCCGTGGGTCGCGTGCAGTCGGTGGAGGCGGAGGGAGAGGGACTGCGCGTCTTCGTCGAGGCGCCGCAGGAGGTCCTGCGCTACTGCGTGGAGAAGGGCGCCGTCACGATCGACGGCGTCTCGCTGACCATTGCCGAAGTCGACCCGAAGGGATTCGCGATCGCGCTCGTCCCGCACACCCTCGAGGCGACCACGCTCTCGACTCTCCGGCCGGGGCTGAACGTCAACCTCGAGGCCGACGTGCTCGCAAAGTACGTCGAGCGACTCCTGGCGGCACGAGGGCTACGATCACCGGAATGAGCGCCGTAAAAGCCCCGGAGACCACCTCCCCGTTCTCGACGATCGAGGCCGCGATCGAGGATTTCCGCTCGGGCAAGTTCGTGATCGTCGTCGACGACGCCGACCGCGAGAACGAGGGCGACCTGACGATCGCCGCGCAATTCGTCACGCCCGAGGCGATCAACTTCATGGCGACCCACGCACGCGGGCTCATCTGTCTCTGCCTGACCCCCGAGCGCTGTGACGAGCTGTCGCTGCGGCCCATGACCGAGCACAACGAGACGCCGCTCGGCACGGCCTTCACCGTCTCGATCGAGGCACGTGAAGGAGTGTCGACCGGAATCTCTGCCGCCGATCGGGCACGCACCATCCAGGTCGCGATCGACCCGGGCTCGAGCCCACACGATCTGGTTCAGCCGGGGCACGTCTTCCCGCTGCGGGCGAAGCCGGGAGGTGTCCTGCAACGATCCGGGCAAACCGAGGCCGCGGTCGACCTCGCGCGTCTCGCGGGCCTGATTCCGGCCGGGATCGTCTGCGAGATCATGAACGAGGACGGCACGATGGCCCGGGTGCCCGACCTGACGGTCTTCAGCCGGGAGCACGACCTGAAGCTGATCACGGTCGCCGATCTGATCGAGCACCGGCGGCGCAGGGAGAAGCTCGTCGAGCGGGTGGTGTCGGTTCGGCTGCCCACCGACCACGGCGACTTTCAGGCGATCGCGTATCGCGAGCTGATCGCCGACAAGCAACACGTCGCGCTGGTCAAGGGCGACCTCGAGGGCGCCGAGAACGTGCTCGTTCGGGTGCACTCGGAATGCCTCACCGGCGACGTCTTCCACTCGCTTCGCTGCGACTGCGGCGAGCAGCTCTCGCTCGCGCTGGCGCGCATCGAGGCGGAAGGCGCAGGCGTCCTCCTGTACATGGCCCAGGAAGGGCGTGGGATCGGGCTTCTGAACAAGCTCAAGGCCTATGAGCTGCAGGAGAGCGGTCTGGACACGGTCGAGGCGAATCTCGAGCTCGGGTTCCCCGCCGACGCACGCGAATGGGGGATCGGAAACCAGATCCTCGCCGATCTCGGGCTGACGACGATCAGGATCCTCACGAACAACCCTCGCAAGCTCACGGGACTCGACGGCTTCGGGTTGACCGTCGTCGAGCAGGTGCCGATCGAGGTCGAGCCGCAGGTCGAGAACGCCCGCTACCTGTCCGCGAAACGTGAGAAGCTGGGGCACACGATCACGAAGCTGCACCACCAGGGCGCGCGCCTCGAGCCCGACCTCGAACCAGAGAGCGACGCATGAGCCGAGACGACGACACGGTCACCGACATCGACGACTCGAGCGAGAACGTCCTCTCCGAATGGCCACGCTCCGTCGACGACGCGGGCGCTGGCCGCGACGCAGCGGGTGGAGCAGACGAGTCCTCGTCGGGAAGACCGACTGACACCGCCGAGACCTGGTCGATCGCAGCCCCGGCGCCCGAGGCGGAGAGCGCGGAGCCCGAGCCCGAGCCCGAGCCCGAGCTTCAGCTTCCTGCGCCCGAGCTGCCCGAGCCCGATCCGGAGCCCGCCGAGCCGCAGGAGCTCCTGGCCGATTCGGCGCTGCTCGAGTCGGAGGCGGCGGAGGCCGAGAGCGGAACGGCGATCGCCGTTCCGCCGTCGCTCGAGCATGCGGCCGGGGAGCTGGAGATCCCGGAGGGATACGCCGTGCTCGAGGGCGTTCCCGACGGCGGCCGGCGCGCCGTCGGGCTCGTCGTCTCCCGCTTCAACGGCAACGTCACGTCCCGTCTCCTCGACCGTGCGCTCGAGGAGCTCGAGGTTGCCGGAGTCCGCCGCGATGCGATCACCATCATGGTGGTCCCGGGCGCCTTCGAGCTGCCCGTTGCCGCCACCGCCCTTGCGAAGACCCGGCGCTTCGCCTGCATCGTCGCCCTCGGCTGCGTCATCCGCGGAGACACGCCGCACTTCGACTATGTCGCGAGTGAGGCGGCGAGCGGGCTGCAGCTCGCCGCGCTCGAGACCGGCGTTCCCGTCTCCTTCGGACTTCTCACGCTCGATCACATCGAGCAGGCCGAGCCGCGCGTCGAGAAGGGCGCCGAGGCCGTCCGCAGCGCGCTCGAGATGGCCGACGTGTTCTCCCACCTCCGGGCAGCGGCATCCCGGTAGGGGCAAGGCATGCCTCGCCTTCTGCGACGATGAAGGCCGGGTTGACGGCGCAGCGGCCGCGAAGCGGACGCCTTTAGGGATTTTCGCGCGATCGGAATCCGCACTCGCGGATTCCGATCTTGCGCCAAACAGCTAGAGTCCTCGGCCGCATGTCCAAGGTCTGCGCGATCTGTGGGAAGAAGCCCGGCTTCGGCAACAACCGCAGCCATTCGATGGTGGCCACGCGTCGCCGCTTCAATCCCAACCTGCAGCGCGTCCGGGTCCTGCTCGACGGTCACCCGACGCGCGCCTACGTCTGCACGCGCTGCCTCAAGGCCGGCAAAGTCCAAAAAGCGCTCTAGAACGGTCAAGCACTAAGCTCGCGCCGTGGAACGCGGCCACCATGTCCTCGCGGCGACCGAGTTCGGCAACGTCTCCGTCTCGGAGGCTGCGATTGCGGAGATCGTCCGCTATTCGGCGGCCGAAAGCTACGGCGTGGTCGCTCTCGTCGGACAGGGGATCTGGTCGCGCTTTCGCTCGGGCAAGAAGGGAGTCGACCTGGAATGGCGCGACGACGGGCTCGCGATCGAGCTCAGCGTCGTCGTCCAGCGCGGGCTCAAGCTGGCCGAGGTCTCTACCGCTGTGCGCGCCCGCGTGCTGTACGAGCTCGAGCGGATGACCGGCCTGCCGATCGCAGCGCTCGAGGTTCACATCGACAAGGTCCGTGGGCGCTAGGAATGCAGCTCGAGATCGTGCGCGAGGTCGCCCGTGCTGCGCTCCAGAACCTCGAGGCGCACCGGCAGCGCATCGACGACCTGAACGTGTACCCGGTGCCCGACGGCGACACGGGCACCAATCTGGTGCTGACGCTCCGGTCGATCGTCGAGACGCTCGACGACTCGAGCGCAGTCGGAAGCGAGGCGGTCGCAAAGGAGGTCTCACGCGCGGCGTTGATGGGCGCTCGCGGGAACTCCGGCGTGATCTTCTCGCAGATCGTTCGCGGCTTCGTCGACGTGCTCGCCCGTTCGGACGATGTGAGCACTCCGCGGCTTCGCCGTGCGTTCCGAGGTGCGAGCGATGCCGCCTACCGGGCTGTCAAGCGCCCGGTCGAGGGGACGATGCTCACCGTCATCCGCGAGATGGCCGAGGAGGGAGAGCGGAAGGAGAACCGGCGCCTCTCGCCTCCGAAGTTCCTCGCAGCGCTGCTCGCCCGTGGCGAGGACGCCGTCGCGCGCACCCCCGAGATGCTGGACGTTCTCCGCGACGCGGGAGTGGTCGATGCGGGCGGTGCGGGGCTCGTGGAGATCACGCGCGGGCTCGCGCTCGGCATGGCCGGCGAGGCGATCCCGGATGCGCCGGTCGCGAGCGAGGCTCTGGGCTTCGACGCGATTCACCTCGAGCTGTCCGCTTTCCGCTACTGCACGGTGTTCGTCGTCGAAGGCGAGAGGCTCGACCAGGCTGCTCTGGAGGGTGTGCTCGAACCGCTCGGAGACTCCCTCTTGGTCGTCGGCGACGAGACCGCGCTCAAGGTGCATGTCCATACGGACGACCCCGGGCTCGCCCTCTCCGCGGGCACCGCGGTCGGTGTCGTCGAAGGAATCGAGATCGCGAACATGCACGCGCAGACGTTCCAGCGGGAGGAGCGGCTCTCTGGCGCAGCGGTGACGCTGCCCGCGCTGACCACGCTCGAAACCGGCCTCGTCGCCGTCTGCCCCGGCCGCGGCAACCGCCGCCTCTTCGAGCAGTACGGGGCGACGCGGGTCATCGAGGGGGGCCAGACGATGAACCCCTCCGCGGCCGAGATCCTCGAGGCGATCGAGGCGACGCCCGCTCCCGAGGTGATCGTCCTGCCGAACAACGCGAACGTCATCCTCACGGCCGAGCAGGCGGCGGAGCTCAGCACGAAGCCCGTGCACGTCGTTCCGTCACGGTCGGTGCAGGCCGGCTTCGCCGCGGTCGCTCGCTACATCCCCACGCTCTCGCCTGCCGAGAACAAGGCCGCGATGCTCGAAGCGCTCGCGTCCGTTGCCACCGGCGAGGTGACCGTCGCCTCGCGCGACGCGAAGCTCGACGGCATCACGATTCACAAGGGAGCGTTCCTCGGGCTCGTGAACGACGCCGCCGTGGTGGCGAACGACGATTTCGACATGGTCGTCAAAGACGTCGTCGACCGCGTTCTCGAGGGCGAGCGGGAGTGGCTGGCCCTGCTCGCGGGGGAGGGCGCGCCTCCGCTCGAGGAGCTGGTGGCAGCGCTCCAGCACGACCATCCGGATGTGGAGATCGAGCCACACGACGGTGGCCAGCCGCACTATCCCCTCCTCCTGGTCGCGGAGTGAACGGGTGGAGCGGACGATTCGCGTCCTGCTCGTGGAGGACAACGACGTGTATCGCGCGTCTCTCGAGTTCCTGCTCGATCGCTACCAGGGGCTCGAGGTCGTGGGCTCGGTGGCGATGGGCGGCGCTGCCGCCGTCGCCTGTGCGGAGCTCGCCGCGAACGTCGTCGTGATCGACTACCGGCTTCCCGACGTGGACGGCTCCGAGGTCGCGGCCGAGCTTCGCGAGCGCTGCCCCGAGGCAGCGATCGTCTTCCTCAGCGCGTCCCTCGGCAGGGACGAAGCCGCCGCGGCACGGGACCTCGGCGTGTCGCTGGTGCGCAAGGACGAGGGCGTCGAGGTGCTCGTCGGCGCGGTGCGGGCCGCGATGGAAGGATAGGCCATGAACCTCACCGCCGAGAACACCGCCGTCGTCCTCGACTCCACATCGGACTACCCCGACGCGCCGACGCGCTTCCCCAACATGCGTTTCGTCCCTCTCTACGTTCGTTTCGGCGACGAGACGTACAAGGACTACACGGAGCTCGGCCCCGCCGAGTTCTATTCGAAGCTACGCACGTCCCCGGCCCTGCCCGCGACGTCGCAGCCGACGCCGCAGGACTTTCTCGAGACGTACGAGAGCCTCGCCGGGTACGAGCGGATCTACTCCCTGCATGTCTCCGCCAAGCTGTCGGGCACGTTCCAGAGCGCCGAGCTCGCCGCGTCCGAGCTCGGCGGTGACCGGGTTCGCGCGGTCGACTCCAAGACGGCATCGCTCGCCATCGCGATGCTGGCTCATGCGATCCAGCGCCGCCTCGAGCGCGGCACCACCGACGTCGAACTGGCAGCGTTGATCGAGCGCTTCCAGCGCGACAACACCGTCGTCTTCACGCTGGAGACGCTGGAGTACCTGCAACGCGGTGGTCGAATTGGCCGAGCGGCGGCGCTCGCGGGCTCGCTGCTGAACGTCCGCCCCATCCTGAGCGTGAACGACGGCGAGGTCGTCGCGGTGGCACGCGTGCGAGGGCCCAAGAAGGCGATTGCCGAGTTCGAGCGGCGCTTCACCGAAGCGACCGAGGATCGCCCGGGACTGCGGGTTGCGATCGCCCACGCGGACGCTCCGGAGTGGGTGGAAACTCTGAGCGAGCTCGTCCGGCGTGTTCGTCCGCAGGCCGAGATCGAGTTCACGGCGACGCTCGGCGCCGTCGTCAGCACGCACACCGGCCCCGGCGCCGTGGGGTTCTTCTGGTTCCAGGACGAATGAGGCATACGCAGGGGGTCAGGCTTCAGCCTGACCCCGGTCTCGGGATGTTCCGCAACCTCGGACCGAGGTCAGGCTGAAGCCTGATCTAAGCGCGGTCCGGAACACGGCCTTCGCCGGCGGGCGTGCCCCCGCCGCCTGGCCCCGCACACGAAGCGTCCCCGGGCCGGAGCGTCTCGAAGCCCCGATCGAAAGCCTGAACGGAGTCGGCCCGGCACTCGCGCGACGGCTCGCCCGTATCGGCATCGACCGAGTCGGCGATCTGCTCTGGCAGCGGCCCACGCGCTACGAAGAGCCGGTCCCCACGATGCGCATCAGCGAGCTCTTCGGCGATGCGGAGGCTGCTATCGAGGTGGAGGTGCGTTCGCTTTCGAGCCGTCGGCGTGGACGGCTCAAGATCCTCACGGCGCAGGTCGCCGACCCGAGCGGGGAGATCAAGGCGACCTGGTTCAACCAGCCGTGGCTCGAGCAGCGCCTCACGCCGGGCACGCGAATCCGGCTGCGAGGGCGCCCGAACAGGTTCGGCTTCGCTGTCTCCTCGTATGACCTCGACGGTGAGGCCGAGACGGCCGACTTCGCGCCCGTCTATCCCGCGAGCGAGGACGTCTCGCAGAAGAAGCTGCGCGAGCTTCGCGCGCAGGCGCTCCAGCACGTGCGCGACGCCGGCGAGCCGCTGCCCGCGGCGCTCCTTGCCCGTGAAGGTCTTCCTCTGCGCGCGGACGCCTTGGCCGCCCTGCATCGGCCACGCTCGCTCGCGGAGGCGGAGACTGGACGCGTGCGGCTCGCTTTCGAGGAGCTGCTCGTGCTGCAGGTTGCCCTAGCCCGCACCGCGGCTGCGCGGGCCCGATCCTCGGCCGTCCCGCTGCCACGGCCCGCGGAGCTGATCGAGCGCTATCGCGCATCGCTTCCGTTCACGCTGACGCCCGACCAGGAGCGGGCGATCTCGGAGATCGACGCCGACCTCGAGCGCTCACTTCCTATGCAGCGCTTGCTCCAGGGGGAGGTGGGCTCCGGGAAGACGGTCGTCGCGCTGCACGCGCTCCTGCGCGCGGTCGAGGCCGGCCGTCAGGGCGCCCTGATGGCCCCGACGGAGACATTGGCCGAGCAGCACTTCCTCACGATCGACGAGCTCTGCACTCCGCTCGGCGTTCGCGTTTCACTGCTCACGAGCTCCTCGGGTGCGCGCGAGCGCCGGGCCGTACGTCAGCTGATCGCATCGGGCGATGCGCCGCTCGTCGTGGGGACCCACGCACTCATTCAGGAGGAGGTCGACTTCCGAGACCTGGCTGTTGCGGTGATCGACGAGCAGCACCGCTTCGGAGTGGCGCAGCGGACGGCGCTCGTGGAGGGGCGGAGCCCGCACGTTCTCCACCTGACCGCCACTCCCATCCCGCGCACGCTCGCGCTCACGGTTTTCGGCGATCTCGAGACCAGCGAGCTGGCGCTTCCACCCGCGGATCGGAAACCGGTCATTACGGGTTGGGTGACCGAGGAGCGAAGCTCGGAGGCGTACCAGCGGCTCCGGCGTCATCTCGACGAAGGGCGGCAGGCCTATGTGGTGTGTCCGCTCATCGAGGAGTCGGCCACGAGCATCGCCCGAGCAGCGGAGGCCGAGGCGGAACGGCTCCGCGGCGCCGAGCTCCGCGGCTACAGGGTCGGCTGCCTGCACGGGCGCCTCAAGCCCGGCGACCGGCGTCGCGTCATGGCCGGCTTCAAGGCCGGAGAGCTCGACGTGCTCGTCGCGACCACCGTGATCGAGGTGGGCGTCGACGTCCCGAATGCGACGATCATGATCGTGCAGGAGGCCGACCGCTTCGGGCTCGCACAGCTCCACCAGCTGCGCGGGCGTGTGGGGCGGGGCGCCGAGCAGTCCTACTGCCTCCTGGTCTCCAGGTCGCGCGAGGAGCTGACCGAGGTCGCGATCGAACGTCTCGAGGCGCTCGTCGCATCGAACGACGGGTTCGAGCTCGCGGAGCGAGACCTGGAGATTCGCGGGGAGGGCCAGCTGCTGGGCGCCCGCCAGTCGGGTCTCTCGGATCTTCGCTTCGTGCGGTTGCGCCGCGACCGTGCACTGCTCGAGCGCGCGCGGGAGGCAGCGCGCGGGCTCGACGACGTCGGGCCGCTGGCGGACGAGGCGGACCGCCTCCTCGGCGAGGCCGAGCATCTCGGAGAGTCGTGAGGATCGTCGCCGGCTCCCGAAAGGGCCACCGAATCGAGGCGCCGAAGGGCGTCGTCACTCGCCCGACGGGCGATCGCGTACGGGAAGCCGCCTTCGCGCTCGTCGGCCCGGTCGACGACGCGCACGTGCTCGACGTTTTCGCGGGCTCGGGGGCGATGGGCCTCGAGGCGCTCTCCCGCGGCGCAACGCGATGCGTTTTCGTCGAGCGCGACAGGGCCGCCTGCCGAGTGATACAGCGGAACCTGGAAAAGCTCCGTCTGACCGGAGCGATCGTGCTCTGTCAGGACGCACGTAGCGCGTTACGCGAGGAGGCGAGCCGCGACCGGCGTTACGACCTGATTCTCGTGGACGCTCCCTACGAGGACTGGGAGCAGCAGGAGCTGCTGCTCGGCGAGCTACTGTCCGCCGCCCTCGCGAGCTCCGGGCTGGTGGTGGTCGAAACGTCGTCCCGCGTCGAGCCGGAGCTTCCCCTCGCACTCGTCACGACCCGCCGCTACGGTTCCGCACGCATCACGCTCTTCTCCCGATGATCAGCGCAATCTGCCCAGGCTCGTACGACCCCGTCACGAACGGGCACGTCGATGTCATCCGCCGCGCGTCGTCGATCTTCGACCGCATCGTCGTCGGCGTCATCCGTGACCCGCTCCACAAGCAGACGCTCTTCTCGGTCGAGGAGCGTGTGGCGTTCCTCGAGGGTGCGCTCGGCGAGCTCGACAACGTCCTCGTCGACGTCTTCTCGGAGCTCGTGGTCGACTTCGCCCGGAGGCACAGCGCTCAGACGATGGTCAAAGGGCTGCGCGTCATCTCGGACTTCGAGTGGGAGTTCCAGATGAACCACCTGAACCGCCAGCTCGCACCCGAGATCGAGACCGTGTACGTGATGGCGAGCCCGCTCTTCAGCTTCGTCTCCTCGAGCGGTGTGAAGGAGATCGCCTCGTTCGGCGGGAAGGTCGACGAGCTGGTGCCGAAAGCGGTCGCGCGGCGCTTCCGCGAGCTCTACCCGGACGGTCGCCCGGGCGCCCCCGTCTCACCCCAGGAGTAGACTTTCCGCCCCATGGACGTACTCGTTCTCATCGACAAGCTCGACGACCTCGTGCACAACGCGAAGGCCGTGCCGCTGACCGACCAGGTCCGCCTCGACCGCGAGGAGATCTACGAGATCCTCGACCAGATGCGCGCGACCATTCCGGAGGAGATCAAGCAGGCTCGCTGGATCGTGAAGGAGCGCCAGGAGATGCTCGCCGAGGCGAAGCGCGAGTGCGACCGCATCGTCCAGGAGGCCCGTGAGCAGGCGGTTCGCGAGGCCTCGCAGACCGAGATCGTCAAGCTGGCCGAGCGCCAGGCCGACGACATCGTCGACGACGCGAAGCGGAAGGCGCGCGAGACCCGACTCGAGATGGAGGACTGGGCGGACTCGATCCTCTCCACGCTCGAGGTGAACCTCGACAAGTTCCTCGGGGCGGTCAAGCGCGGTCGGGAACGGCTCCACGAACGCTCACAGGAGACGGTGGTCGCCGGGATCGGCCCCGAGCCGTTCGAGCCCGAAGAGCTCGATCGCTTCGCGGAGCACTAGCCCCTGAGGCGGTGGTGCGGATCTTGTCGGCCTCGCGGGCCGCAGACGCTTCGGCATCCGGTTCGGCGCTGAGCTCGTTTCAGAACGAGGGCCGCTCGCCGCTCTGACACGCTCGGCGGCGATCGCACCGGATCGGTGGGGTGCGGAGCCGGCGCCCGACCGCTGGCACCTTGCGTCGCGCTCAGCTCGGTGGCCATCCAGCGCACCTCGGGCCGTAGTGCGCGCTCAGGCCGCCGCGGGCTCGGCTGAGAGCTCGCGGCACACGACACCCGCGGTCTCCACGAATGCCTCCGCCGCCGGGCTGCGGTGCCGGTCGCGATGCCAGACCAGGCCGATCACCCGCGGCGGGATCCGGCCGAGCAGGTCGA
The DNA here is from genome assembly GCA_963830035.1 of uncultured Actinomycetes bacterium. Classification (GTDB taxonomy): domain Bacteria; phylum Actinomycetota; class Thermoleophilia; order Gaiellales; family Gaiellaceae; genus GMQP-bins7. The sequence continues at coordinate 1,220,168 of CAWHKX010000004.1, forward strand.
TGACCACGACGTTCGGGTCGTCCTCGTCCACCGTGAGCAGCGGCGACACGCTGACTCCGACCCCCGCGCCGACCAGACCCTGGACGGTCCCGTTGTTGTCGGAGCGAAAGACCACGTTCGGCGCGCGTCCGCTGGCGGCGAGCTGCGACTCCACGTGGTTCATCGCGGCGCAGTAGCTGAAGCCCACGAGCGGCTGGAGCGAGATCTCCTTGAGCGTAGGAGTGCGCGTGAGCGCTGCGAGCGGAGATCCAGCCGGGACGACGAGGACGTAGGGATCGGTGAGAAGCTCACTCCACTCGTACGGGCCAGTCTCCACCGGCAGCGTCCAGAACGTGATGTCGAGCTCGCCGCGCTCGACCATCTCGAGGAGCTCTTCCTCGTTCACTGATTCTCGGAGCACGATCTCCACGCCAGGATGCGTCTCGGTGAATCGACGCAGCAGCGTCGGAAGAACGCGCGCGCCGACGCTCTGAAAGGTTCCGACGCGCAGCCGTCCGGTGTCGCCTGCCTCCAGCGCGAGCATGTCCGCCTTCGCCGCGAGCAAGCGCGCGTGGATCGCCTCCGCGTGTCGGAGGAGGATCTGCCCGGCCTCGGTCAGCGAGATGGGCCGGGGGCCGCCGGGCCGCTCGATGAGGCGAAGGCCGACGATCCGTTCCAGCGTTGCGATCTGCTGTGAGATGGCCGACTGCGTATAGCCGAGGCTCTCGGCGGCTCGACCGAACGAGCCCACGTCCGAGATCGTCTTGAGCGCCACCAGATGGCGAAGATCGAGGCCCATCCAGCGATCAGCGTCCATGATCGAAGACTAGCAATCGACCAGACCGTCTAATGCGGACGGGTGACTGCCACCGGCACGGTGACTGTCACCCGCTTTCGTCTTTCACGGCTCTCCGCGGCGCTACGCTCCGGCTGTGAGCTCCATCGATCTCCGACGACTCGGTCTGCGACCGGGCGAGGTCCGCACGCGAACGGGTCGATGTCGAGCTCGACCCGTTCCTGCTCGGGGGACAGCGCTACGAGTCGCATCCCGAGACCGCTCCGGTCGACGTCGAGATCACGCAGGCGTCGGGCGCCGCCGTGTTCGATCTGCGGTTGCACACCCGCCTCACCGGGCCCTGCATGCGTTGCCTCGGGTTCGCCGAGGTCGAGGTCGACGCGTTGGCTCGGGAGTTCTACGATCCCGCGGCGCCGGCCGCAGACGTCCTGCGCTCGGACTACGTCGTGGAGGACCGGCTCGAGGTCGGAGCGTGGGCCCGCGACGCGATCGGTCTTGCGCTTCCCGAGCAGATCCTCTGTCGATCCGACTGCGCCGGCCTCTGCCCCGTGTGTGGGAAAGACCTGAACGCCGAGCCGCACGAGCACACGGAGCGCGACGTGGACCCGCGCTGGGCACCTCTCGAGGAGTTGAGAGACCGGCTGTAGGGAGGAGACATGACTCGCCCCTACAGCCGGTCCGTGCAGCCCTAGACGCGGGCCGTTCGCACCTGAACGAGGCGGTACCCCGCAACGCCTCCGAGGGCGGCGTCGCCGGACCGGTAGGCCTTGACGAAGAACTGCACGTTCCCCTGTTTCTTCAGCGGGAATCCGGCGAGTGGTTGAAGCCGGAACGTCACCCAGCCGTCGGTCGCCGTCAGCAGCCGGCCTCCGGTGGTGACCCGCGGCGTCGCGCGGACGAAGACGACGGCGTCCCGGACGACGTAGTTCCTCGTATCCACGACGCGAACGCGGACGGTGAGCGGCCGGGCGCGCGTGATCACGGGGTTCGGCGCGAACGCGACCCGTGACACGATCAGGCGCTGGTCTGCCGACACGCTGGTCGCCGGGATCGAGATCTCTCCCGTTCGCGAGCCTGATCGCCCCGGCGGGAAGCGGAACGCCCACTACTGCCGGACTCGCCGGAGAGCACGGTCGTCGAGCCGATGGCGTTTCTGGCCGTGACGTTCACGCGGATCTTGTGGTTGACGTCACTGGCCGCGAACCGGTAGCTCCGGCCCGAGCGCGCCGATCGCGGCACACTCGCCGCCTGCCGCTGTTGCAGCGCAGCCAGCGAGAACGAGAACGAGATCGGCTGGCGACCTGTCCAGCTTCCCGGGCTGCACCGTGGCCAACGATCCCACGAGCGCCGTTCCGGACACGAGCGGGATGGACGTGTTCACCGGGGCGCCGACCACGACCGCAGTCGGGTTCGACGCGACCGTCTGCGTCGCCCTCGCGTTCGACGCCGTCACGCGGACGCGCAGCCGGGAGCCGACATCGGCGCGGCCACCTGCGTAGCTGGAGCGCGTGGCGCCGAGGATGAAGCCGCAGTCGCTTCCGTCGGGCCGCCCGCCGTTCGCTCCGCAGCGCACCCAGCGGAACGCGTAGGAGATCGACCCGGTTCCGGTCCACCGTCCTCGCGAGGCCGAGAGCGTCCTGCCTTGCTCTGCCCGCCCGTCGATGTCGGGCTCGGCGAGATTTGTCGGCCGCGCATCGGTGCCGCCTCCCGGCCGCCGAGGCCAATGTCAGTGAAACGAGCGCGAGCGCAAGAGACCGCGAACGACGCCCGGACGCTTCGTGGAATCTCCGCAGTCGCCGAAAGGAAACATGCCGTCACTCCCTCCGTTCGCTTACGTGCGTGCTTCGATTTAGACGCATCCGGGAGCTCGTGGCTGTAATTACTTGCGGACCGCTTACAGACCCGTACCGAAACGCTTTAGAAATGCGAAGGGCGGCACATGGGCCGCCCTTCGCGCTATCGTCTGGACTGCGGTTCGGCTCAGCCCGCCAGCCGAACCTGCACGAGCCGGTAGCCGGCGATTCCGCCGAGCCCCGGGTCGCCCGGCCTGGAGGCCTTGATGAAGAACTGCACGTTGAAGCCGCTCCGCGGCTGCGGGAACGTGTCGTTCGGGACGAGCGTGAGTGTCACGAATCCGTCCCCGCCCGTGGTCTGCGTCTGGCCTTCCACGACTCGCGGCGTTGCGCGCATGAACACCGATGCGCCGCTGACAGGCCGGCCTCCGCGCGCCGTGATCTTGACGCGCGCCGTAATCGGTGCGGTGCGGCTCGTCACCGGGTTCGGGCTGAAGTTGACCGACGCCACGACGAGCCGGTCGCCGGCAGCCTTGAGCTCGCCGACCGGAAGGCCTCCGGAGGGCGGAGGCTGCGTGCCGCCACCCACGACGCCGGTCGGGTTCGAGATCGCGGAGTTCTGGCCGCGGTCGTTCCTCGCGGTCACCCGCACACGGAGTGTCCGGCCGCTGTCGCCACTCCGAACCTCGTACTCGGTGTCGTTGGCACCCTGGATCTCGCTGCAGTTGTCACCCTGCGCGTTGCAACGCTGCCAGGCGTAGCTGTAGGTGATGGGTTGTTGACCCGACCACTCACCGCGATTTGCCTGCAGGGTGCTGCCGACGGTGGCCTGGCCGCTGATCGAGGGCTCGGTCTTGTTGGTCGGGCCTGCCGAGCTGATCACCGCCGTCGGATTCGACGTCGCCGTGTCCTGTCCGTCGGCGTTTCGACCGATGACCTGGACGCGAAGCCTGAAGCCGGAGTCGCCCTGACGTGCGACGTAGGTGTTGTCGCTCGCGTTCGAGATCCGCGTGCAGTCGGAAGCATCAGGCGCGCCTGCGCCGTCGCACCGGTACCAGCGGTACTCGTAGCTGATGGGTGCCGTGCCGGACCACGATCCACGATTGGCTCGTTGAACCTGGCCGACGCGAGGCGTTCCCGTGATTCGAGGCTCCGCGGTGTTGTTCGGTGCGACGGTCGTCGCCGCCGACGATGTGCCGACGAGCGCGGCGGCAAATGCGGCGCCGATGAGTGCGACGAGCGTCGCTCCGCCGAGGATGCCGAGGTACGTGCGATGCAAGCCTCGGTGATGTGTCGTTCTGCGCATTAGAGCTCCTTTCCCTCCCGTTGCGTTCTTCCCGGTTGCGTCCCGTGTCTACCCTTTCGACTCCGCGCTGAATCGCTGGTGGCAGACGCTTACGCAACGCTTACGGCGACCTCACGGAGCGCTTGCATGGGGGTCGTGGAGGCGTACCGCCTGTATACTCCTCACCCGCTCATGGCCGTCCCCAAGCGAAAAACGTCCAAATCCCGGCGCGACAAGCGCCGTGCGCAGCACGGGATCTCCATCGCCCGCGTCCAGGTCTGCCCGAACTGTAGGCAGCCGAAGCTTCCGCATCGCGTCTGCCCGAACTGCAAGACGTACAACGGCCGGGACGTCGAGCCGCTCCGTCTCTAGTCGGTTCAGCGAGATACTCCGCCCATGACTCGAGTGGCCGTCGACGCGATGGGCGGCGACCGTGCGCCCGCCGAGATCGTCGCGGGAGCCGCCGCCGCTGCCTCGGCCGAGATCGAGCCCGTGCTGTACGGATCTCTCGGCCTGGAGACGAGCGGCATCCCGTTCGTGCAGACCCCCGACGTGATCGAGATGGACGACCATCCGGTGCAGTCGGTGCGGGCCAAGCCGGACTCGTCCCTCGTGGCGGCGGTGCGGAGCGTCGCAGCCGGTGAGGCGGACGCGGTCGTGTCCGCGGGCTCGACCGGGGCGATGCTTGCGGCATCACTCCTCCACATTCGCCGCTTGCCGGGAGTTCGCCGTCCGGCCATCGCCGTCGTCATTCCTGCGCGTCGCGGGCCCGACGGTCTTGATCGACGCCGGCGCGAACGCCGATGCACGGCCGGAGGACCTCGTCCAGTTCGCCCACATGGGCGTCGTGTTCGCGCACGAGATTCTCGGCGTCGACGACCCGATCGTGCGACTGTTGTCGATCGGAGAGGAGGACGAGAAAGGGAATCAGCTGACGCTCGACGCGAACGCCCTGCTTCGGGCGAGCTCGCTCAGCTTCGACGGCAACACGGAGAGCCGCAGCCTCCTGGAAGGTGACTCCGATGTCGTCGTGACGGACGGCTTCACCGGCAACGTCGCGCTGAAGGCACTCGAAGGAACGATCAGGAGCGTGCTCGACGTCCTCCGCGAGGAGGTGAGCACGTCGACGCGCGGGCGAATCGGCGGGCTTCTGATCCGGCCGTCGGCGCGGCGGATTCGCAAGACGTTCGACCCCGAGACCTACGGAGGCGCCTATCTGCTCGGCCTGCGCGGGCTGGTCGTAATCGCGCACGGCTCCAGCTCGCGCGTTGCGATCGCGAACGCGATCCGGCTTGCGGCGCGCGGTGTCGAGCACTCCGTCGTCGAGCGCGTTCAAGAGCGCCTTGGCGTGTTAGCATCGGCGCGCTCTACGACCCCGACGGCAGAGAGGTGAGGTTTTCAGGTGGCACACTCGCGTGAGGAGATTCTCGAGCAGGTGAAGGGCGCGCTCTCCGAGAAGCTCGGTATCGAGGAAAGCGAGATAACCGAAGAGGCGTCTTTCGAGGAGGACCTGGGTGCCGACTCGCTCGATCTCGTGGAGGTCGTAATGGACCTCGAGGATCAATTCGGGCTGAAGATTCCCGACGACGACGCCCGTGGGCTCACGACCGTGGGCAAGGCGATCGACTACGTCATCGCGCACCAGGAGTAGCTCGGGAAGCGGGAGCCTGCCCGACGACGGGGGGTCGGCCGAGCTCGGGCGCCTGATCGCGGAGCTCCCGAAGGGCCGGCTCGAGCAGGTCTTCACGCACGCCTCCTGGGCGGAGGATCGCGCCGAGTCGTACGAGCGACTCGAGTTCCTCGGCGACAGCGTCCTCGAGCTCGCGATTGCGCGCGCAGTCTTCGACCGCTTCGAGGACGCGGCGGAGGGAAGGCTCGCGAAGATCCGCGCACACGTGGTCTCCCGGCAAACGTGTGCCGTGATCGCCAAGGAGCTCGGTCTGGGAGAGCGTCTTTCCGAGTACGCCGGCGCCGTCGCTCCGGATGAGCTGCAGCGCATCTCCCGGAGCAGAAACGTGCTCGCCGCGGTCCTCGAGGCGGCGATGGCCGCGCTCTATCTCGAGCACGGCTTCGAGACGATCGAGCCCGCGATCGTGGCCGCGTTCTCCGAGAAGATCGAGTACGCGCGCTCGAGCCATGTCGACTACAAGACGGAGCTCCAGGAGGCGCTTGCGCGCTCGGGTCGCCAGGTGCACTACACGGTGCTCGAGGTCGAAGGGCCGCCGCACGACCGCCGCTTCGTCTGTGCCGCCCATGTCGCCGGCGTGCAGCTCGGCGTCGGCAGGGGATCGACGAAGAAGGCCGCCGAGCAGGAGGCTGCCCGGCAGGCGCTCGACGCCCTCGGCGTCACGCCCGATCAGATCTAGTGCGCAAGAGCAGAATCCGCTCGCACGGATTCTGCTCGCGCCAGTGATTCCCCGGCCGCGCCCGGAGTACCGCCTTCAAGTAACGTCGTCTCGTGCGCAGGAGCAGAGTCCGCTCGCGCGAGATTCTGCTGGCGCCAGTGACTCCGGCTGCGCTCGGAGTACCGCCTTCCAGGTACGTCCGTGCGGGTCGCGAGAATGACGCCCGTGCACCTGAAGTCGATCAAGATCCGCGGCTTCAAATCCTTCCCCGGTCCGCTCGAGATCGACCTCGAGCAAGGGGTTGCGGTCGTCGTCGGCCCGAACGGCTCCGGGAAGTCGAACATCGCCGACGCGGTGGTATGGGCAGCGGGCTCGCTGACCCCGTCCGAGCTCCGAGCCGAGAAACCGGACGACGTTCTCTTCGCGGGTGGCCGCGATCGGAAGGCCGCCGAGCACTGCGAGGTCGAGCTCGTGTTCGACAACGAGGACGGAAGCTGGCCCGAGCTCGACTTCAGCGAGGTCTCGATCGCGCGGCGGCTCGTCCGTGGCGGCGAGGGGCAGTACCTCGTCAACAGAACGCCGGTGCGCAGAACCGACCTCGTGGAGCTCCTCGCCGACGTCGGTCTCGGATCCGCGATGCACTCGATCGTCGGCCAGGGCAAGGTCGAGCAGGTGCTCGCCTCGAAACCGGAGGATCGGCGCGCATTCGTCGAGGAGGCGGCCGGGCTCGGCAAGTTCAAGCGCCGGCGGCACCGCGCAGAGCTGAAGCTCGCGCGGGTCGCGCTGCAAGTCGCCCGCGCGCGAGACGTCGAGGACGAGGTTCGGAAGCGACTCCGGCCGCTCGCCCTCCAGGCGACTGCGGCCGAACGGGCCGAGAAACTCGTGGTCGAGATCGCGTCCTTGAACGCACGAGTAGCGGAGCTCGACGTCGCCGATGCAGAGCACCGGCGCAGCGAGGTCGAGGTTCGGCGCGATGCTGCGGCGCTCTCGCGGCGCGGGGCTCAGTCGCGCCTCGAGGGGTTGCTCACCGATCGCACGCGAGCCGAGGACGAGCTCTCGGATGCTGCGGGTCGCCGCGAGGCTGCGGTGGCAGCTCTGTATCGCCTGCAGGGCAGGAGCGAGCGCCTCGAGCTTCGAAACGAGTCCGCCGTGACGCTCCGTGACCGGCTCGGACGAGAGCTTGCCGCGCTCGGACCAGAGGCAGCCGGCGAGACAGCCAGCAGGAGGGAGCTCGAACGCGAAGCGCTCGATTCGGCTGCTGCCGCCCGACGCGCTGCAGCCGAGCGAGACGGTCTCGTCGAGCAGGCGCGGCTCGCGGGCGAGCGCCTTCGGTCGCTCGAGCGCGTTCTCGCGGAGCAAGAGGGTCTTCCCCCGGCCGCGCGGGCCCTTGCCGAACGTGGAGAGCGTCTGCTGCTGCACGCGCTCGAGGTGGAGCCGGGATCCGAGCGCGCGGTCGCCGCGGCCTTGCGTGCCCGTGCCTCCGCGGTTCTCGCGGCCGATCCCGGAGCCGCGCTCGAGCTGCTCGAGCAGGTCCGCGCCGAGGGCCTTGGCAGCGTCACGGTTCTGGCAGGAGCGAGGCCGCAAGAGCTTGTCGCGGAGTTTCCCGTCGTCTCCAAGGACGAGCTGCTCGCCGCCTCCGTACCGTCCGTCACTCCCGAAGGGTTCGGCTACGACCCCGCCCGCCGCGAGCTGTGGTTCGCGGGCGAGACCGCCGAAGCGGTCTTGCTGGAGCTCGAAGCGAGACGCCGCGAGGTCGCAGCGGAGGCGGCGGAGCTCGGGCGGCGTACGGAGATCGCAATCCGCAAGGCCGACGAGACTGCCGCTCGGGCGGAATTCGCCTCGGCGGCTCTCGGCGACGTTCCCGTCCAGCTGCTCGAGCGCTCGATCGATCGCGACCTGCTGGCGCGAATCCACGAGTGCGCGACGAGCCTTGCGACGGTGCTCGGTGCCGCACGCGCAGCGGCGGCGCGGTTCGATGCCCCGCTTCGGGCGCGCGTGGAGGCTGGAGCAGTGCGCTCCGGCGAGCTCGGCGACGAGCTTCGCCGGCTCGGTGCGGCGGAGGTGGGGCTTCGGCAGGAGCTCGAGGAGGCGACGGAGCGGGTCACCATGGCCGAGGTGGACCTCGCGCATCTCGACGCCGAGACCCAGGAGGCGAGCAGAAGGCTCGAGGCTGCGGGGGCAGATCCTGCAGAGGGCGACGATCGCGACGAGCTGGCCGCCCGGGCCGAGCGGCTCGAGAACCGGCGAACGGCGCTCGGGCAGGTGAATCCACTCGCGCGCGAGGAGTACGACATCGAGAAGGAGCGGTTGACCGACCTGGAGACGCAGCGCCAGGACCTCGAGCGGAGCCTCGACGAGCTCGAGCGCTTGCGGGCGGATCTGGCCGAGACCGTCGAGCGCCGCTTTGCCGAGACGTTTGCGTCGGTAGCTCGCAACTTCGAAGAGGTCGCCGCGACGCTCTTCCCGGGCGGCGAGGGGCGGCTGCGGCTGGTCGAGCCGGACGACGAGGAGTCCGAGCACGGTGTCGAGGTCGAGCTTCGTCCTGCCGGCAAGCGGAACACGCGGCTGTCGTTGCTCTCCGGCGGCGAGAAGGCGCTCGGTGCGATCTCGTTCCTCTTCGCGCTCTTCCTCGCGCGGCCCTGCGCGTTCTATCTCCTCGACGAGGTCGAGGCAGCGTTGGACGACACCAACATCGCGCGCTTCGTCGAGCTCCTCCGTCGCTACTCCGACCGCGCGCAGTTCGTCGTCGTCACCCATCAGAAGCGGACGATGGAGGCGGCGGACGTCCTCTACGGCGTCACGATGGGGCCGGACGGCGTGTCGCAGGTCGTGTCACGCCGCCTTCCTCAGCGCGAGCAGGCTGCCGCCGCGTCGGCGGCGTAAGCTCGAGCGATGAGCCGTACCTGGGCCGAGCTGCTCGGCGACGAGCCGACCGCGGCGGACGAGCCGGAGCGAACGGGCGTCTTTGCACGCATGCGCGAGTCGCTCGCCAAGAGCCGCCGCGCGCTGACCGCGGAGCTCGCGTCCGCGGCGTTCGACACGGGCGACGACGAGGCCTGGGAGCGTCTGGAGGAGGCGCTGATCCGTAGCGACGTGGGCGTGCCCGCCACCGCCGAGCTCGTGAGCCGGCTGGAGGCGCGCGGGGAGCTGGGTCAGCTCGAGGATGCTCTCGCAGAGGAAGCCGAAGCGTTGTTCGGGGGCCCTCCGATCCTCGCCCTCGACGCCCGTCCGAGCGTCGTGCTCGTGGTCGGCGTCAACGGAACCGGAAAGACGACGACGATCGGCAAGCTCGCGCAAAAGCTCCGCGAGCACGATCGCTCCGTGCTCGTGGGAGCGGCGGACACCTTCCGCGCGGCTGCCGAGGAGCAGCTCGAGATCTGGGCCGAGCGGGCGGGTGCCGACTTCGTCGGCGCGCCCCGGGGTGCCGACCCCGCGGCCGTTGCCTACGACGCAGTGGAGGCTGCCCGCGCGCGCGGGCGCGATGTGGTCATCGTCGACACCGCAGGCCGCCTGCACACGCAGGCGAACCTGATGGCCGAGCTCGAGAAGATCAGGCGCGTTATCGCCGGCCGCATCGAGGGAGCTCCGCACGAGACGCTCCTAGTGGTCGACGCGACGACCGGCCAGAACGGCCTCCAGCAGGCACGGCTCTTCGGCGAAGCGGTGGGCGTGACGGGAGTCGCGCTGACGAAGCTCGACGGGAGCGCTCGGGGTGGAGTGGCGATCGCGATAGCGGTGGAGCTCGGGCTGCCGGTGAAGCTCGTCGGCGTGGGCGAGGGAGTCGATGATCTGCGTCCCTTCGATGCGCACGACTACGCCCGAGCCCTCATCTCCGCCTAAGAGCCTTGTTGACGTGGCGGTCTCGCCGGAGGCCGGCTTAGCCGGCCGGGAGGCTTCACGCAACGATTCCTCGCTCAGGCTGCACATACGGAGGGGGCTAATGGGGGAACACATGGGTTCCCCCATTCGAGGTAACTACGTTGCGTCAGGCTCGGGCACCGCGTACGCTTCGTCAAAATCCCGCCCGCGACCGGGAAAGGAGGCTGGGATGGCTGTCGCGATGTTCATGCGCTGGCCGGGCGTCACCTCGGCTCAGTACGACTCTGTGATGGTAGGGCTCGAGCTCGACTCGAATCCTGCGGCCGGAAGCGTGCTGCATGTTGCGGCCGTGACCGAGAATGGCATCGAGGTGTGCGACGTGTGGCAGACGGAGCAGGCCTTCCGTGGCTTCTTCGAGAACCGCTTCCTCCCGCTCGCGACCGAGCTGAATCTCGAGGGAAAGCCCGAGATCGAGCTCGTGCAGCTGCACAACCTCTACGCCGCCGACCCGAGCATGATCGACCGGATCGGCGCCGTCTCCGTCCCGGCCGCAGTAGCGAGCTGGGCCGTCTGACTCGCGCGCGGGCGCGGCTCGTGGCCGCGCCTGCGTTAGATTCGCTCGATGGACAAAAGCCGCGACCTGACGATTGCGTTCGGCCCGGTCGGTCTGACGGGGCTCGCACTCCTCGTGCTCGGGATCCTCAAGGGCAGCCGCCTGCTCGCGTTCCTCGGGCTGAGCGGTGTCGTTGCCGACGTGACGGTCGCCGAGCTCGGCGGCTTCAAGGCCATGAACGAGCCGCGGATTTCGCGCTCGAGACCGCTCTAGGCGCCGCCCTTGCAGACCACCTCGTAGACCCTCACCCATTGATTGTGGTGCGTGACCTCGAGCTCGATCGAGGTGTTCTTGATCTTTCGCCCGAGGTAGTTCTCGGGATCGTCAGGATCGAGCCCTTCGCGCTCGATTTCGCCCCTGAAGAACTCCGAGGCGCGCGCGGCGCAATCTTGGAATGCTTCCTCGAGCGTCGGGCCTGTGCCCTTGAAGTCCCGCTCCGTTCCGGAATCCATCGTCCCCTCCTTGTCTTGACCGCGCGACACTACTCCTCGACGCCGACGGAAACAATGTCGCGTGCGCCAACAGTGTGAGCTGAACGAGCACCTTCCTCTCTCAACTCGGAGAACCGGGACGAGCCGAGCTCCGTCTCGAGCCGGGGAATGCACTGCTCGAGCACGGGACGCTCGAAGATGTCGACTGGCAAGTCTCCGCGCAGCGCGTCCGCCGCTCCGAGCATCCGAGCTGCGTCGTCGAAGGACTCCTCTGCAGCTGCTGCGTCCGCCAGCAGCACGAGACAGCGTGCGCAGGAGCGGTCATCCCCGAGAGCCGTGTAGACGGCCAGACTCTCGCGAGCCCGATCTGCCGCAGCGGCAGAGTTGCCCCCGAGCACGTCGAGCTCCGCGAGCATGAACTGTGCAGCCGCGACGTGAGGTGACTCGCCCAGGTTCCGCGCGAGAGCGAGGGCCTCCTCGAAGGCCTCGCGCGCGCGCGCCGCGTCGCCTCCCTGGAATGCAGCCATGCCGAGGTTGTAGATCGCGTCCGTCACAAGCAGGGGATCGCCGAGTCCACGTCGTAGCGTCACGGCCTCGTCGTACTGTGAGAGCGCGAGCTGGTGTTCGCCCTGCGCGGAGCGCACATCGCCGAGCGTCATCAGCGCGGCCGCGGTTGCGCCTGCGTCGTCGAGGGCGCGGGCAAGGGACAGCGCCTCCTCGCAGAGTTCCTCCGCGTGCTCGGGCTCGTCGCGCCGAAGCGCCACCCAGCCGAGATAGGCGAGTGCGATCACCTCGTCGTGAGCCGCGGCCGCACTCTCGAAAGAGCCCGCGTGCCTCCTCGAGCAGGGACGCTGCGGCATCCCAGTCGCTCTGCGCCGTCGCTTGCTGCGCAGCGGCGCGCGAGGCGGCCGCGCGCACCTCAGCAGGCAAGCCGTCGGCTAGACCCAGGCCGAGCGATAGCCAGCGACGCGCCTCACTGACGTGCGCATGCCCGCGCCAAAAACGCTCCAGCGCTGCGATCGCGCGGAGCGCATCCTCGACGCGCCCCGACGACAGGCACCAGTCGAGCATCGCGCGGATGTTGTCGAGCTCGCGCTCCAGTCGCTCCAGCCACTCTGCGTGAGCGAGTCTCGTAAGCTCGGACTCGGCGGTAGCCGCCAGCGCGAGGAATCGTTCGGCGTGTTTCTCACGGAGCTCCTCGAGCTTTCCCTCGGAGTCGAGTCTGGAGATGGCATGCTCGCGCACCGTCTCCAGCATCGACAACCGGACCTCCCCGTCTGCGACATCGCTGCGGAGCAGGCTCCAGGAGACGAGCGACTCGAGATCGGCGAGGAAACGCGGCTCGGGACCGGCGATCGCACGAGCGTCGGCGAGCGTGCACCCGCCCACGAAGACGGCGAGCGCCTCGTGCAGCGCGCGCTGCCGGTCGTTCAGGAGCCCGTAGCTCCACTCGATCGTCGCGCGGAGCGTGCGTTGGCGCTCGGGAAGGTCGACCGGCCCCTCCATCTCCAATGCCAGCCCTTCGTCGAGCGCTTCGAGGATCTGCGCGGGAGGAAGCACCACGAGGCGTGCAGCGACCAGCTCGATCGCCAGCGGCAGTCCGTCGAGCCGCTCGCAGATTCTCCGCACGGACGGCATGGCGTCCTCTCGCAGGAGGACTCCCGCGCGCCGCCGCCAGCTCGGCGAAGAGATCCGACGCATCGTCGAGCGGAAGTGGGCCGAGGGGCACGACATGCTCTCCCGAGAGACGAAGCGGGACTCGACTCGTCGTGAGGAGCTTCACGTCTCCCGCCCGGTCGAGCAGTCGACCGATGTCTCGGGCGGCCGTGGGCAGGTGCTCGAGGTTGTCGAGGACGAGCAACGTGCCCGTGCCGGCCAGGGCGTCGCCGACCGCGTCGATCAGCGGTTGGTCGGGAGACTCCGTGACGCCGATCGCGCGCGCGATCGCGCCGGGCACGAGGTCCGGATCGGACACGGGAGCCAAGCCGACGAGGTGCACGGGACGCTCGACGGCCGCCGCACCCGCGACCTCGAGCGCGAGCCTGCTCTTCCCGGCCCCGCCGGGCCCGGTGATGGTGACGAGCCTGATGTCCGTGCGATCGAGGAGAGCGCCGATGGCGGTGAGGTCGTGCGCTCGGCCGATCAGGCGATGATGCAGCGCCGGAAGCGTGGCGCCGCCGAGCGTGCGGAGCGGCGGGAAGTCGTCGGGCAGCTCCGGGCCGACGAGCTGGAACAGATGCTCGGGGTCCGGCACGTCCTTGAGGCGGTGCCTGCCCAGCGAGCGAAACGACGCCGATGGAAAGGGCTCGAGGCCAGCGACATCACGGGTCGCCCGCGAGACGATGATCTGATCCCCGTGCCCTGCCGCGCAGATGCGCGCGGCCATGACGACGTCCATACCGACGTAGCCCTCGTCACCGAGCTCGGGCTCACCGGTGTGGATCCCGGTCCTGACGCGTAGCGGCCCCTCCGCCGGCCAGGCCTCGCGGGCCAGCGCCTGCTGGATCTCGGCCGCGGCTTCCACCGCGTCGCGTGCGCGGGAGAAGACGAGGAAGGCGCCGTCCCCCGCCCAGTCGACCTCATGCCCGTCGTGAGCGGCCGCAGCGGCTCGCACGAGCTCTCGCATCCGGCTCCGAATCGGCGAGAAACGCTCTCCGAGCGCACGAAGGAGACGGGTCGATCCCTCGATATCGGAGAAGAGGAGCGTGACCGTCCCGCGCGGCAGGCGCTTGCGCGAATCGTCACTTCCAGGCATCTCTTCGAGTGTACGAGCCAGCGGAGCGGGTGACCAGGCTCGCTCTACACTGGCGCTCCATGTTCGACACGCTTTCCGACAAGCTCCAGGCCACCCTCGGCGGCCTCGGTCGAGGCGGCCGCCTCGATGAGGAGTCGGTCTCGAAAGCGATGCGTGAGATCCGGCTCGCGCTGCTCGAGGCCGATGTCAACTTCGAGGTCGCGAAGGACTTCACGGCGTCCCTGAAGGAGCGCGCGCTCGGCCAGGACGTTCTGAAGAGTCTGTCCCCCGGTCAGCAAGTCGTGAAGATCGTCCACGAGGAGCTGACGGCGTTGATGGGCTCGGGGGACTCTCGCCTCGCGTTCGGCCGCCCTCCGACGGTGATCCTGCTCGCGGGACTGCAGGGATCGGGCAAGACGACGACCGCCGCCAAGCTCGCCCTGCTCCTGCGGAAGGAGGGGAAGCGACCGGCGCTCGTCGCCTGCGATCTGCAACGTCCTGCTGCAATCGAGCAACTGGAGCAGCTCGGCCGCCAGATTCAGATCCCGGTATATCGGCTGGACACGAAGGACGCCGTCGCCGCAGCGCGGCACGGGCTCGACCAGGCCCGACGCGACGGGCTGGACGTCGTGATTCTCGACACCGCAGGACGGCTGCAGATCGACGAGGAGCTGATGGACGAGCTCGCGCGGGTCCGTGACGAGACGAAGCCGACGAACGTCCTGATGGTGCTCGATGCGATGACCGGACAGGAGGCGGTGGCGGTCGCGCTCGCGTTCCAGGAGCGAATCGCGTTCGACGGGGTCGTCCTGACGAAGCTCGACGGCGATGCCCGCGGCGGTGCGGCGCTCTCGGTGAGGGCGGTCACCGGGCGGCCGGTCAAGCTCGCCTCGGTGGGCGAGAAGCTCGACCAGCTCGAGTACTTCCACCCGGATCGCATGGCGTCGCGGATCCTCGGCATGGGTGACGTCCTCACGTTGATCGAGAAGGCCGAGGCCGCGGTCGAGGTGGACCAGCAGGAGGAGATGGAGCGCCGCATGCGCGCGGGGGAGTTCACGTTCGACGACTTCCTCTCGAGCTACCGCATGCTGCGCAAGATGGGGCCGCTGCAGGGCGTCCTCAAGCTCGTCCCCGGACTCGGCAAGCAACTCCAGGGTCTCGACGTCGACGAGAGCCAGCTTGCGCGCGTCGAGGCGATCGTGCTTTCGATGACCCCCCACGAACGGGCAGTGCCGCACCTCATCAACACGCAGCGGCGGCGTCGCATCGCAGCCGGGAGCGGCACGTCGCTCGACGAGGTGAACAAGCTGATGGCCGCCCGCAAGCAGATGGCGAAGATGATGAAGCAGATGGGCAAGGGGAAGATGCCGTCGCTTCCGGGGATGCCGCCCGCGGGCAAGCGTTGAAACCGGCACTATTACCGCTCACAGAAAACCCTTTCAAGGAGACAAATGGCTGTAAGGCTCAGGTTGACACGCGTGGGATCCAAGAAGAATCCGATCTACCGTGTCGTCGTCGCCGACTCGCGCTCGCCGCGGGACGGTCGCTTCATCGAGATCATCGGGCGCTACAACCCGCAGACGGAACCCTCCACGATCGACCTCGACGAGGCGAAGGTCAAGGAATGGCTCGCGAAGGGCGCGCAGCCGTCCGAGCCTGTCGCGCGATTGATCAAGGTCGCAGGCATCACCGCCTAGTGGCGGACCTCCTGGAGTGGATCGCGCGGCGGCTCGTCGACGAGCCCGACGCCGTCCGGGTCGAGACCGAAGAGCGTGACGATGCCGTCGTCTTCAAGCTCTTCGTCGCCGCGGACGACGTCGGGAAGGTGATCGGGAGGCAAGGGCGGATGGCGCGAGCCCTGCGCAGCATCGTGCGGGCCGCGGGGGCGCGGGCCGAAGAGCGCTACGTGCTCGAGATTGCCGGCTGACCAGGCGTTCGTCCGGGTCGGTCGCGTCGGGAAACCACACGGCCTCGACGGCGCCTTCGTCGTCGAGGAGGCGAGTGAGGATGCGAGCCGCTTCGTCGTCGGAGCAACGCTGCGCGTCGACGGTGAGGAGGCAGCCGTCGTCCTCTCGCGGCGGGTCGGGCGTGGTCGCCCCGCGATCAAGCTCGACCGTCCGGTGTCGCGCGGCAGCGAGCTGACCGTCCTGCGCCGGGAGCTGCCTCCACCGGAGCCGGGCTCGTACTACGTCGCCGACCTCGTCGGCCTCGAGGTCTTCGAGGCGGACGCTGAGCGGCTGGGCGTGGTCCTGGACGTGTTGCCCGGAGTCGCGAACGATGCACTCGAGCTGGACAGCGGGCTCCTTCTACCACTCGTCGAGGAGTGTGTGCTCGATGTTGACCTCGTGCAGCGCCGGGTCGTCGTGGCCCCTGGTTTCGCGGACCACCGGTAACCTCGCAGCCCTGTGCGACTTGATGTCTTCACGCTCATCCCGGGAGCCTTCGAGTGGCTGAAGGAGCGGCGACCCGTGGCCGCCGTGCTCGGGAACGAGCTCGAGCTGAACGTGTTCAACTACCGCGACTCGACGCCGCTCAGCGCGGGACAGGTCGACGACGAGCCGTACGGCGGCGGGCCGGGGATGGTGCTACGCGTCGACGTGGTGGCAGCTGCCTTCGACTCTGTGTACGGCGGCCTCCCGGAGCACCGCGTGGTCGCGCTCAGCCCGGCGGGTCGCCCGCTCGACCAGGGCCTGGTGGAAGAGCTCGCTCGAGAGCCCGTGCTGACGCTCCTCTCCGCGCGCTTCGAAGGCTTCGATCAGCGCATCCTCGACCACCTCTGCACCGATGCGGTCTCGATCGGCCCGTACGTGCTCTCGGGTGGCGAAATTCCCGCCCTGGCGCTGCTCGATGCGGTCGTCCGGCGGCTGCCGGGAGCGCTCACCGAGGGCTCGGGTGAGGTGGAGAGCTTCTCGGCGGCGCTGAACGGCGGTCTCGAGTACCCGCACTACACGCGCCCCGCCGACTTCCGTGGGTGGCCGGTTCCCGAGATCCTCCTTTCTGGGGACCACGGCCGCATCGCCTCCTGGCGCCAGGAGATGGTGCGGAGCGCCACGTGAGCGACCCGCGCGACCGCTGGACGGTCGAGACGCCACCGGAGCCCGAGCCCGAGACGGACGGCTCTCGGGCATCCGGCTGGCCCATGCCGGAAGGATCCCCCGTGTCCCCGAGGGAGACTCCGCCACCGGCGCCCCCGTTTTCCTGGCCGAGCACCGAGGACGAGCCTCCGAAGCACGAGTTCCACCACCCGCTGGACCGGGTCACCGGGAGCCTTCCACGTCGACTGCGCATCGCCGTCGACTGGATCGTCACGATCGTCGGCGCGATCGCGATCGTCCTCGCGATCAAGGCGTGGGTCGTCAACCCGTACCGGATCCCCTCGTCCTCGATGGAGCCGACCCTCCACTGCGCCCGCCCGGCGACCGGTTGCGAGGCGCGCTTCTCCGATCGCGTGCTCGCGAACCGTTTCGTCTACCGCTTCAGCGATCCCGAGCGGGGCGACGTCGTCGTCTTCGAGACGCCGCCTCAGGCCAAGGCCAAGTGCGGCGCGGGCGGAACGTTCGTGAAGCGGATCATCGGGCTGCCCGGGGAGACCGTCGGGATCCGCATCCGTCGAGGGGCGGCGTTCGTGTACATCGACGGCCAGCGGCTCGAGGAGCCCTACATCGAGCAGGATCGGCGGGACATCGGCCCCGGGGAACGGTTCCGCGTGCCGCTCGACCACTACTTCGTCATGGGGGACAACCGCTCCCAGTCGTGCGACTCGCGCGTCTGGGGCTTCGTCCCCGAGGAGAACCTGATCGGCAAGGTCTTCATGACGTACTGGCCGCCGAACCGGCTCTCCTTCCGCTAGATCGGGCATCCGCTAGCGCGGATTCCCGATCGCGACAGGCAAGACCTCTTTATGGAGTGCCCGAACCTCCGCTCTGGTCGGGGTGTGAAGTCGACTGGTTGTCGAGTGGACGTGCATAGCTCCGCCGCCAGGACTCGCTTCCGCTAGCATTCCGACCCGGCTTCACGGCCTCCTCTTACCAATGAACGCGACGATCGAGAGCCTCGAGCAGCGCAATCTGCGCACGGACCTGCCTCGCTTCAAGGCGGGGGACACGATGCGTGTCCACTTCAAGGTGATCGAGGGCAACCGTCAGCGGATCCAGGTCTTCGAGGGCATCTGCATCAAGCGCCAGGGCTCCGGCTTCCGCGAGACGTTCACGGTGCGAAAGCAGTCGTTCGGTATCGGAGTCGAGCGAACCTTCCCGCTCCACTCGCCCAAGATCGAGAAGCTCGAGCTGATGACGGTCGGCGACGTTCGGCGCGCGAAGCTCTACTACTTGCGAAAGAGAGTGGGAAAGAAGGCGCGCGTCCGGGAGCTCCGACAGAGCTAGCGTCTATCCTCGGCGAGCGTGCCGAGATCGAGCGGACAGCGGCTTCTCTCACATGATCGACGTCTTGGCGTTCGCTTCGTCGCGGGTGCGGACGAGGCCGGCCGGGGCTCACTCGCCGGGCCGCTCGTGGTCGCGGGGGTGCTTCTCGACTACGAGTTGCTGCGTGGCGTACGGGTTCGCCCGCTCGCCGCGCTGAACGACTCCAAGCAGGTCTCCGCGGAGGAGCGCGAGACACTCTTCCACGCAGTCGTCTGCTGTGCGTCGCAGATCAGCGTGCGCGTCGTTTCGGCGTTCGAGATCGACCGCGCGGGGCTGCACCGCTCGAACCTCCGCGCGCTGCGAGCCGTCCTCGCCGATCTCCATCCTCCCGCGGACGCCTGTCTCGTCGACGGCTTTCGGCTCGGGCCGAGTGCGCCTCCTCATCGCGCGCTCGTCGACGGCGACGCGAGAAGCGCCGCGATCGCAGCCGCCTCGATCGTGGCGAAGGTGGTTCGCGACCGCGTGATGCGCAGGCTCGACGCGGTCTATCCGCGCTACGGGTTCATGTCGCACGTCGGCTACATCACACCGGCGCACTCGCGCGCAGTCCGGGTCTTCGGTGCTTCTGCTCTTCATCGCCGGTCCTTCCAGGCACGCTGCTACGAGGCAGCGTGAATCGCGGCGAGCGCCGCGCACTCCTTCACTACCGGCTTCGCGGCTACCGCCTGCTCGACGCCAACGCCCGCGCGGGAGGCTACGAGCTCGATCTCGTCCTGCGCAGGGGTCGTCGGTTGCTCGTCGTCGAGGTCAAGGAGAAGGGCGGCGACCGCTTCGGTCATCCGCTCGAGATGATCCACGCCGAGAAGGCGCGCCGCGTGTCGCAGGCGGCCCGAGCCTGGCTCGCAACCCACCCGGACCTCGCCGAGCTGGAAGTCGAGCTCGAAGCTGTTGGCGTCCAGGGTCGCCGGGTCGAGCGCGTTCCGCTCGCCTGACCTGGCCTCGCTGAGTCAAGCGGAAGGATCTCGCTGCTCCGGTCCGAACCACGGAGCATGGCGCCTTCGCAGGCCGCGCTCTACCGCGAGCTGGACGACGATCTCCAGCTCTCCTGGTCGGAAGCGGAGCTCCCCGAACGGGAACGCACGAAGCACGTCCACCGGCTGCACCCCTATCTCGGCAAGTTCGTTCCACAGCTCGTCGAGGCGCTGCTTGCCAGGTATGTGTCTCACGGCGGGCGCGTGCTCGATCCCTTCGCGGGCTCGGGGACGACGCTCGTGCAGGCGCTCGAGTCGGGATACGACGCCGTGGGCGTGGACGTCGCGTCATTCAATTGCCTGCTCATGCGGGTGAAGACGGCTCGCTACGACATGGCTCTGCTCGAGCGCGAGCTCCGAGACGCCGACCTGCGGCGAGGGCGATCATCTGGTCGCGCACGCGGCTATCTCGCCGAGTGGTACTCGCCGCGCGCGGCGTCCGAGCTCCGCCACTTCCGAGGCATCGTCGACGACTACGAGCACGCTGACGTCCTGCGCATCGTGCTTGCCCGAGCCGCACGCTCGGCTCGGCTGACGACCCACTTCGACCTCGAGTTCCCGCGCGCACCCCAACACGAGCCGTATTGGTGTCACAAGCACCGCAGAACATGCCGTCCCGTCGAGGAGGCCGACAAGTTCCTCGGCCGCTATCTGCTCGACACGCTCGCTCGCCTGAAAGCGTTCGAGCGGATCCGGCCCTCCGGGCGTTCCTCTGAAATCCTCCATGCCGACGCCCGGGGCCTGACGCTCGACGGGCGTTTCGACGCGGTTCTGACCTCGCCGCCGTACCCCGGCCTGATCGACTATCACGAGCAGCACCGCTACGCCTACGAGTTGCTCGGCCTCGACGATCGCCGTGAAGTCGAGCTGGGCGCGGCCGCGCAAGGCACGAGCCGGGCGGCGATCGAGGAGTACGCCTCCGGAATCTCGCAGGTCTTGCGCCGCTGCTCGGAGGCCCTGGCGCCGGGCGCACCGGTGATGATCGTCGTCAACGACCGTCGCGATCTCTACCCCGAGATTCTGCGGCGAAGCGGGCTCCACCTCGAAGAACGCCTCGAGAGGCACGTGAACAGGCGGACGGGCCGACGCGCGGGGGAGTACTACGAGTCCGTGCTGATCGCCACGACCTCCGGCGCGTAAGAGAAGCGTAAGGGCTTCCGGCGACCCGGAGGTATCGGCCGGGGCCAGGGGTAGCCTGGCCGGCAAGAGACCCTGAAAGGGAGGAAACATGCGAAAGCTCTGGAGCCGGCGACCGTCGCCGGCAATGGTGGTCGCGTGCCTGGCACTGCTGGTCGCGCTCGGAGGAACGAGCGTCGCGGCGGTGAGCCAGCTCGCGAGGAACAGCGTCGGTCCGGCGCAGCTGCAGTTCGCAGCCGTGACTGCTCCGAAGATCAGGACGAACGCGGTCAACTCGTCGAAGGTCGCCAACCGCTCGCTCTTGCGTGCGGACTTTGCGCCGGGGCAGCTTCCGGCTGGGCCGACTGGGCCCCAGGGACCGGCGGGCCCGACCGGCGCCGCCGGCGCCGCGGGTCCCGCGGGTGTCATCGGCGCGATCACGGTGCGAGTCGCTGCGGTCAGCGTCGTCGACGACAGCGATCGACGGCACCTTCAACACCGCTCGCGTCGAGCGCCGCTGCGAGGCCAACGAGCGTGCGATCTCGGCGGGCACGTCCTGGGGTGACGACGGAGAGGACCTCAAGCTCGTGACCCAGGAGGTCGGGCCCCTCTTCAATCCGCAGAATCAGCCGAACGGCTACGTGGCCGTGGGCGGCAACGACAGCGGCGAGTCGAGCAACTTCACGCTGCATGTCTCCTGCTTCGCGGGGTAACTTGCACGGGTAGTTGACACACACTTGACGCGGAGGCGTGGCCCATGCGTCACGCCTCCGTGGTCATCGTGGCTACGTGCTCCCCGCCGCAAGTACGCCCCCGCTCCGCGGGGTTGCGAACACGTCGCATGCCGTCGTCCTCAGTCGGGCCGATGTTCCCGAACATCGGCCCTCCCTGCGTCCTAGGCCTGCTCGGTTCTCGCCGGCCAATCATCACCGTACTTGCGGCGGGAAGCACTAGTGCTCGCACGTGCGGTGACCCACGCTCTCGTCGGGCTCGAGCCGCGAAAAGTGGAGGTCGAGGCGCACCTCCAACTGGGCGTCCCCGGGTTCGCGATCGTCGGGCTCGCCGACCGGGCTTGCCAGGAGGCGAAGCATCGTGTGCGGAGCGGGGTGGTCTCCGCTTCGCTCGAGTGGCCGCTGAACCGACGGATCACCGTCAACCTTGCGCCGGCGGCATTGCGCAAGGAGGGATCCGGGTTCGACCTGCCGATCTCGTTGGCGGTCCTCGCCGCGACAAGACAGATCCCAGCCGAGCGCCTCGCCGAGCTCGCCGCGGTCGGTGAGCTCGCGCTCGACGGCCGTGTGAGACCGGTTGCCGGAGCACTCGCGGTCGCCGAAGGAGCCCGCCGAGCCGGGCTGGAGCGGGTCGTCTGCGCGGCCGAGTCGGCGCCGGAGGTCGCGCTCGCCGGAGTGGAGCCCATCGCCGTTCGCCACCTCGGCGAGGTCGTCGCATATCTCCGCGGTGAGATCGACGCACCGGGATTCGACCCGCTCCTCGCCGATTCGCTCGAACAAGCAACCGTTCCCGATCTGACCGACGTGCGAGGGCAGGAACGGGCTCGTCGCGCGCTCGAGGTCGCGGCCGCGGGAGATCACAACCTGCTTCTGACCGGCCCTCCCGGAACCGGAAAGACGATGCTCGCCCGGAGGCTTCCCGGGATTCTTCCTCCGCTGGGCCGAGCTGAGGCGCTCGAGGTGACCCGCATCCACTCGGTGTGCGGGCTTCTGCCTCCCGAGCGTCCGCTCATCACCGTGCCTCCGTTTCGGGCTCCGCATCACGGTGCGTCGGCTCCGGCGGTGGTCGGAGGCGGCTCGGGGCCGCGCCCGGGAGAGGTCTCGCTCGCGCACCGTGGCGTTCTCCTGCTGGACGAGCTGCCCGAGTTTCCACGGTCGGTGCTGGAGGCTCTTCGCCAGCCGCTCGAGGACGGCGTGGTCGCGATCGCGCGCGTCGGCGGGCATGCGCTCTTCCCTGCGCGTTTTCAGCTGGTCGGCACGATGAACATGTGCCCGTGCGGCGCCCGTGGTGATCCTGCGGTCGAATGCGCCTGCACGCCGCAACGACTTGCTGCGTACCGCGAGAAGCTCTCCCGGGCGCTGCTCGACCGCTTCGACCTCGCCGTGGCGATGCCCCGGCCGCGGGCGGCCGAGCTCGCGGCTCCGCCCGGCGAGAGCTCCACCCCCGTCCGCGAGCGGGTCGAGGTCGCGCGGATCCGCCTACGAGCCGCGCTCCCGCGCAGAACCGAACCTGCGTCCGAGCTACTGTCGAGCGCGGTCGACAGGCTTCCGCTTTCCGGACGCGGGCGGGTTCGGGTCGCACGGGTCGCGCGGACGATCGCCGCACTTGCGGGCGCCGACGAGGTCGAGCCCGCGCACGTCGCCGAGGCGCTCTCGTACCGGATGCCGGCATGATCGGGACTCGCCGGCTTCGACGGCGTGATCCGGCGTATCCGAGGCTACTGGCGGCGATCCACGATCCACCGCCTGCGCTCTTCGTTCGAGGTCGTGGGAGCGACGACGTCCTCTCTCAGCATGCAGTTGCCGTTGTCGGCGCTCGCGCGTGCTCGTCCTACGGCCGGTCGGTAGCGCGCTCTCTCGGCCGCGAGCTGGCGGCCGCGGGGCTCGTCGTCGTCAGCGGAATGGCGCGGGGAATCGACGGTGAGTTGCACCGCGGAGCGCTCGAGACGGGAGTCACCGTCGCAGTCCTCGGGTGTGGGATCGATCGCGACTATCCCGCGGCGCACGCCGAGCTCGCGAGGCGCATCTGCGAGCAGGGACTCATTGTCTCCGAGTACGAGCCCGGTGTCGAGCCCGCACCGTGGCGCTTCCCCGCGCGGAACCGGATCATCGCGGGTCTCTGTGAGGCGACGGTCGTCGTCGAGGCACGTGAGCGGAGCGGCGCTCTCATCACGGCCGACTTCGCGCTCGAGGAGGGGCGAGACGTGCTTGCCGTACCGGGCGAGATCACG
The DNA here is from genome assembly GCA_963830035.1 of uncultured Actinomycetes bacterium. Taxonomy (GTDB): domain Bacteria; phylum Actinomycetota; class Thermoleophilia; order Gaiellales; family Gaiellaceae; genus GMQP-bins7. The sequence goes on from CAWHKX010000004.1 coordinate 1,243,433, forward strand.
AGCGCTCTCTCTGCGGGAACGAACGCGTTACTACGTCTCGGTGCCATCCCGGTCACGTGCGCGGCGGACGTGCTGGAGCTGTTCCAACTTGCACCCGCCGTATCGACTCCGGCCAGGTTGGGGCCAGAAGCGCGAGGCTTGCTCGAGCGCCTGCGCGACGGCGCGCTCACGGCCGACGAGCTCGTGCGGTCGTCCGGCGTGGATCCGGCAACCGCCGCGGCAGCGCTAATCGAGCTCGAGCTGTCGAGGAGTGTCGCTCTGGAAGACGGCGTGTATCGCGTGTCTCTCTAGCATCGAGCCTCTAGGATCGGATCCGCCGTCGATGGAGAGCGAGCGGGATACCTATGTGCTCGTGCCGGACGGCTCTCGCTCCGCGCTGCTCGTGCACGAGCAGCGGCTCCCTTGCGTGACGAGCCGGCCGGGAGCAGCCGGTGTCATCGAAGCATTGCGGTCGGTGTACTCGCTCACCGTTCCCTACCTCCGTCCTGCTCGGATCGTGCAGGCTGACGACGCGGGCCAGGCCAGCATGGCCCTGTACGAGTTCGACGCGCCCGATGCGAAGTGGGAGTTGCCGGCAGGGCTCGAGTGGCTCCCGCTTGCCGACGCTGACCCCACGCGACTCTCACCACAGGGACTGGTGCCGGACGTCGAGAAGTGGCTCGCGATCGCCCGCGGCGCGCCGGTTCCCGAGCAGCGGCCTCCTTGGGCACGATCGGGATGGCTGACCGCGGCGACAGCGTGGTTGGAGGCGAGCGTCGCCGGGGCCGACTTGCAGCAGACCGGACCGGTGGAGGTCGTCGAGCAGTGGTCGCTCTCGTCCGTTCTCCGCTGCGCGACGGACGAGGGGCGCGTCTACATGAAGGCCGTCTTCTCGGCGTTCTTTAACGAGCCTGCACTGACTCAGGCGCTCGCGACGGAGCATCCGAAACTCCTTCCGGAGGTCGTCGCCGTCGATCGCTCGCGCGGATGGATGCTGATGCGCGAGCTCCCCGGTTCGCTCATCGGCGACCTGGCCGTCGAGACGTGGTCCGACGCGCTCCGTGCGGCCGCGGAAATCCACCGGGCGTGGCCGGCTCGCACGAGCGAGCTCTTCGAGCTCGGCGCACGCGATCGCAGGTTGGCGGCGCTCGCGATCGAGATCGAGGGCGCGTTCGAGGCCGCCGGGATGGCGGACAGCGAGCGAGCCGTTGCGCAGCTCCAGAGCTGCTGCGAGGAGCTTGGCGAGGGGCCGCTGCCGCAAACGCTCGTCCACGGCGACCTGCATCCGTGGAACGTGATGGTCGACGGTGACGAGCTGCGGATCTTCGACTGGTCCGACGCATGCGTCTCGCACCCGCTTTTCGACCTGCCGACCTTCCTTCAGCGCACGGACGACGAAAGCGCGCGCACGTCGCTGCTCGAGACGTACCTGGGTGCCTGGGCCGACCACGCTTCTCTCGAGGAGCTGCGCGCTGCCTATGAGCTTGCCCGCCCTCTCGCTCACGTGCATCACGCGATCAGCTATCAGCGGATCGGCGAGGCGCTCGAGCCCGACGACCGGTGGTTCGCGGACGAGCCGAGGCGCTGGCTCTCCGGCGCGGTCGAGCTGCTGGAGACGCCATGACGACGAGGTCGTACTGGCTGTACGAGCCCCACGATCGGCTCCCGTCGGCACGACTCGACGGGACGCCCGACGTCGCGGTCGTCGGAGGCGGGGTCACGGGCTGCTCGTGCGCGCTCGCGCTCGCGGAGTCTGGTCTGAAGGTTCGGTTGTACGAGGCGCGTGAGATCGCCGGCGGCGCGAGCGGGCGAAATGGGGGGTTCGCGCTACGTGGCGGTGCGGCCGCATATCCGGTCATGGTCGAAGCGATCGGCAGTGCGCGTGCAGCTTCCCTCTGGCGCTGGACCGAGCGCGAGCTCGTGGAGCTCGCACGGCTGGCAGGCGATGCGTTTCGTCCGACTGGCAGCCTCCGGATCGCCGCAGACGGGGAAGAGCGAGCGGAGCTCGAGGAGGAATACTCGGCCCTAAGTGCGGACGGGTTCGACGTTGAATGGCGTGACGAGTTGCCCGGTGCCTTGCGAGACAGGTATCCAGGGGCGATCTTCCATCCGCCGGACGGTGTGCTCCAGCCCGCGCGCGTCGTCCGCCGCCTCGCCGCGCGCGCGGCTCGAGCCGGAGTCGAGATTCACGAGCACACACGTATTACCTCGATCGACGAAGCGGGCGCGGAGACAGTCGTCATCGCGACGGACGGCTATCCGAGCGGCCTCGCGGGAAAGCTCGAAGGTCTCATCGTCCCGACGAGAGGTCAGGTGATCGCCACCGAGCCGATTGCCGAGCGATCGTTCGCGGTCCCGCACTACGGCCGGCACGGCTACGACTACTGGCACCAAACAGAGGATGGACGCATCGTCGCCGGGGGCTTCCGCGACGTCTCGCTCCAGGAGGAGTTCACGGCGGATGAGGTTCTGACGGCGAAGGTGCAGCAGGCGCTCGAAGAGTTCGTCTCGTCGCTCGTCGGACGTCCGCTGCGCATCGACTACCGCTGGGCGGGCATCTTCGGGATGATCTTCGACTTCCTGCCCGCGGTCGGTCGCGTGCCAGGCGAGGAGGGCCTCTGGATCGCCGGCGGCTACTCCGGCCACGGAAACGTCCTCGGCTTCGCCTGCGGGAGACTCGCCGCCCGCGCGATCCTCGGCGACCGCGACCCGCTGCTCGAGCTCTTCGAGCCTGCGCGGCTGCTGGGCGACGACCGGATGACGCCCGCTAGGCAGCTTTGACGGCCGAGATCAGCTTCAGCACCGAGTCCTTGGCGTCCCCGAACAGCATCGTCGTCTTCGCGTCGAGATAGAGCTCGTTGTCGATCCCGGCAAACCCCGGGTTCATCGAGCGCTTGAGGACGACGATGCTCGCCGCCTTGTCGACGTCGAGGATCGGCATGCCGTAGATCGGGCTGCCCGGGTCGCTTCGCGCGGCCGGGTTGGTGACGTCGTTTGCGCCGATGACGAGCACGACGTCCGTCTGCGCGAAGTCGGGGTTGATGTCGTCCATCTCGTGCAGCTGCGTGTACGGCACGTTCGCCTCTGCGAGGAGCACGTTCATGTGGCCAGGCATGCGCCCCGCGACGGGGTGGATCGCGTACTTCACCTCGACGCCCTTGTCCTCGAGGACGTCCGCGAGCTGCCGGACGTCGTGCTGCGCCTGCGCGACAGCCATGCCGTAGCCGGGCGCGACGATGACCTTGCGGGCGAACGAGAGCTGAACTGCGACATCCTCCGGCGACGTGGCGCGCACCGTTCGTCCGTCGTCGGTTCGCGCCACGCCCGCTCCGACCTGAACCTGCCCGAAGGCGCCGAAGAGGACGTTCGTCACGGAACGGTTCATCGCCTTGGCCATCAACAGGGTGAGGAGCGTCCCCGCGGCGCCCACGAGCATCCCGGACACGATGAGCACCGTGGAGTCGAGGACGAATCCGGTCGCGGACGCTGCAAGACCCGTGAACGCGTTCAGGAGCGAGATGACGACGGGCATGTCCGCGCCGCCGATGGGAAGGACGAACATGACCCCGAAGAGGAGCGCCAGGCCGATCAGCGCGTAGAGCACCCACTGCTCCTCCAGGCCCGCCACGGCCGCCGTGCCGAGCGCCGCAGCGCCCCCCAGGACGGCGATGTTCACGATGTTCTGGCCGGCGAAGACGATCGGCCGTCCGCTGATGAGCTCCTGCAGTTTCGCGAACGCGACGGCCGAGCCGGCGAACGAGATCGAGCCGATCAGCGCGGAGAGCACGATCGAGACCGTCTCCTCGCGGAACGGATCAGCGACGTTGTGCCATTCGGAGAGCGCGACCAGAGCCGCTGCGCCGCCACCGACTCCGTTGAAGATCGCCACCATCTGCGGCATGGCGGTCATGCGGACGCTGCGCGCGCCGATCAAGCCGACGACGCTGCCGATCGCGAGTGCGACCAGGATCAGGAGCCAGTTCTCGAGACCCTCGAGAAGGAGCGTCGTGACGATGGCGAGCAGCATCCCGGCTCCGCCGATCCAGTTCCCCTTGCGCGCGTGCCGCGGCGAGGAGAGGAACTTCAGGGAGACGACGAAGCATGCGATCGTGACCAGATAGAGAAGGCCGACGACGTCGGGGTCCGAGATCATTCGCGGTCCTGCTTGGGCTCCGGACGCCGCTTGAACATCCCGAGCATCCGGTCGGTCACGAACCAGCCGCCGACGACGTTCGCGGTGGCGAGCACCAGAGCCGCGAAGCCGACGACCTTCGTGAACGTGTCCTCAGCGGTGCCGAGGACGATGATCGCGCCGACGATCACGATTCCGTGGATGAAGTTCGCCCCGGACATGAGCGGCGTGTGCAGCATCGTCGGCACCTTGGCGATGACCTCGAAGCCGAGGAAGGCCGCGAGGACGAGGATGGTCAGCTCGATGACGAGCGGGAGATCGGTCACGCGCTCGTCCCCGCTCGGCGGGTCACGCAGGCCCCGGCCGTGATCTCGTCCTCCCAGTCGAGCGCCAGCTCCCCCTTCGGCGCCAGGTGCTGGAGCAGGGCGGCGACGTTGCGGGAGTAGAGCTGGCTCGCGTGATGCGCCATCAGCGAGGGGAGGTTCGTCGTTCCCACGATCGAGACGCCACCGTGCTCGACGACCTCGCCCGGAACGGTCAGCTCGCAGTTGCCGCCGGTCTCCGCCGCGAGGTCGACTATGACCGAGCCCGGGCGCATGCGCTCGACGGCAGAGGCCGGGATGAGCTTGGGCGCAGGACGACCGGGAACGGCAGCGGTGGTAATGACCACGTCGAAGTCGGGAATCCGCTCCTCGAGCGCTGCCTGCTGCCGCTCCTGCTGCTCTCGAGTGAGCTCGGTCGCATAGCCACCAGCGGTCTCCTCCGCCCGAACGCCCAGGTCGAGAAACGACGCTCCGAGGCTCTCGACCTGCTCCTGCACCGCCGGGCGAACGTCGAAGCCCGAGACGACGGCACCGAGTCGCCGCGCGGTCGCGATTGCCTGCAGCCCCGCAACCCCCGCGCCGATCACGAGCGCGCGCACCGGCGCGATGGTGCCGGCCGCGGTCATCAGCATCGGAAAGAGCTTGGGCACCCTGTCGGCGGCGAGCACCACCGCCTTGTAGCCCGCAACGGTGGCCTGCGAGGAGAGCGCGTCCATCGACTGCGCTCGGGTGATCCGGGGGATCGACTCCATCGCGAATGCATCCACACCCCGCTCGCGCAGACGAGCGACTCCCGCGGTGTCCGTCAAAGGCTGGAGGAATCCGATCAGCACGACGCCCCGTGCCAGCTCGTCGGCCTCCTGTGGCGAGGGCTTCGCCACGCGCACGATCACGCCCGCGCCGTCGAAGAGCGCGCCAGACTCCACTACATCGGCTCCGGCCTCCGCATAGCTCTCGTCGAGGAAGCCCGCCGCAGCACCTGCGCCACGCTCGACCCGTAGCTCGAAGCCCGACTCGCGGAGCTTGGAAACCGTCTCGGGTACGAGCGCAACGCGACGCTCGCCGGGAGCCGTCTCCCTCGGAACCGCGACTCGCATGCCGGAGGAGACTCTATTGGGAGGGACGACGCGCCTGTTCGGGCAACCGGTCGGGGTCGGGCATGCCTGACCTCTACAAGCCGGCCCAGATCTCCAGCTTCTGCTTCGTGCGGCGGATCACCTCGTCGGTGTACTCCTTCGTCCCTGCGTGACCGCCGAGATCGGCAGTGCGCAGTCCCTCGGCCACCGCCTCGAGTGCGGCCTCGCGAATGGCTCGGCCCGCGGTCTGCAGCTTCTCGTTCTCGGCATGCGAGAGGAGCGCAGCCGCAGCGAGGATCATCGCCATCGGATTGGCGATGTCCTTGCCCTCGAGCGCGGGCGCGGTGCCGTGTGCCGCTTCCGCCACCAGCGCGCTCGGCACGTAGTCGTCGCCGAACGCCACGAGCAGCGACTCGGATCCGGCGATCGAGCCGAACAGCGGGAGGACGAGGTCGGAGAGGATGTCCCCGTCGCGGTTCAGGGCCGGAATCACCATCGGCGCGCCGCTGGACGAGATCAGCAGGGCGAAGGTGGCGTCGATGAGTTGAGGCTCGTAGGTGACGTCGGGGTGCCGCTCCGCCGCAGCGTCCATCTCCTCCTTGAGCATCCCTTCGTACACCGGGCTCACGGTGTACTTCGGCCCGCCGAACACCTTTGCATCCATGCGCTCCGCCTGCCGAAAGGCGAACTCCGCGACGGCGCGGCACACGCGCCTCTCGATGCGCTCGGTCCGAAGCGCAACTTCGTCGTCTCCTTCGCCTTCGCGCCATTCCTTGGCGCCGTAGGCGTCCCCGACGGCCATTCGCACCACGGAGATCGGCGAGTGGACGCCGCCGAACGGGACGACGCCGGGAATCCTCCGGCCAGTTCTGACGATGACCTTGCCGCCGATCTCCTCGCGAAGCATGCGGTTGGGCGAGCCGACGTCTCCGGCCCGCTCGGGCGTGATCGTGGCCGCTTTCAACCCGTACCCGTGCTCCTTGATCGCGGTGGCAGCTTCGTAGACGACCTGGTTCTCGGTCGCGCGCCGATTCTCGAGCGACAGATCGAAGCGAGGGAACTCCAGCGTCGTTCCGACGACATCGGGAGCGAGAACGCGGAGGGCTTCCTCGAGCAGCTCCTGGCCCGTCTGGTCGCCCTCGAGAACGACGATCGTGCTCATGGGTCACAGTCTATTGGATCGAAATGCACAGCGACATTCAGCCTTGCATTTCGTCTTCGTATTTCGTACTGTACTGATCTCGAAACGCCGTTAAGGAGGAATAATCGTGGCACGAAAGACAATCCTCGTCTGCGACAAGTGCTCGAAGGAAGTCGCCGAAGGAAGGGGGGCGCTCATGCGTCTCAACTTCACGGACGCTCGCCGCGGATCGAAGCAAGCGGATCTCTGCGACGACTGCGCGGGCGGCATGCCCGGTCACGCGGTCGCTCGCCGCGGACGGAGACCGAAAGCGGTCGCCGCTCCGTAGCCAGACCGAAGCGCGGTGACTGTCGCAGTCGAGTGACAGTCACGGCGTTTCCCGCTCTTTCCTCAGAAGGGCCGGTTCCGTACGAAAGAGCGTCGGAAGCCGGGATTACCATGGACAGATGGGTCTCTCGCTCGTCGTCGGGCCGGCGCATGCCGGCAAGGTCGCCCTGCTCCTCGGGCGGTACCTCGACGTTCTCGAACGCGATCCCTGGCTCGTGGTGCCCAATCGAGCGGACGTCGAGCGCGTCGAGCGCGACCTTCTGCGACGACGGCCGGCGCTGCTTGCCGGCCACATCGGCACGTTCGACGATCTCTTCGAGCAGATCGTCGCCGGAGATCCCGAAAGGCGCGGGATCGCAAGCGATGCGCAGTGTGCGCTCGCGGCGCGGCGCGCGATTGCGGACGTTTCCCTCGAGACGCTCAGCGCGTCGTCGAGCTCGAGCGGCTTCGTCGAAGTGCTCCTGTCCGCAGTCGGTGAGCTCGAGTCGGCGCTTCTCGATCCTGACACGGTCGGTGGAGAGCTCGGACGTCTCGCCCGGGGGTACCGCGCGGAGCTCGACCGGCTCGGCCTCTGGGATCGAGACGGCCTCCGCCGCAACGCCGCCGATCGGATCCAGAGCGACCTGGAGGCCTGGGGACGGGAGCCCGTCTTCGCATACGGCTTCGAGGACCTGACCGGTGCGGAGTGGGCGCTGATCGAAGCGCTCTCCGCGCGGACGGACGTGACCGTCTCGATCCCGTACGAGCCGTCGAGGCCGGCCTTCGCCGCCCTCGAGGGAACGGTGACCGACCTGGCAGCCCTGGCTGCGGGAAGAGTGGAGGAGCTGCCGCGCGCCGAGCAGCGTCTCGTGCCCTCCGCGCTCGTGCAGCTCGAGCGCGAGCTCTTCGGCGACGCGCGGCCTCTCGAGGGATCGCTCGACGGGTCGGTGCAGTTCCTCGAGGGAGCGGGGGTTCGGGGAACCGTCGAGCTGGTCGCCACGGAGGTCATCGGGCTCGTTCGCGCCGACACGCCGCCGGACCGAATCGGGATCGTCTGCGAGTCACCCGAGCGTTGGCGCGCGGCCTTCGAGGCCGTTCTCGCGCCGCTCGGCATTCCCTATGCGTTCGAGCACCCGCTGCGGCTCGGCGAGACTCCCCTTGGTCGAGCACTGCTCTCGCTGCTTCGCTACGCCTGGCGTGGCGGTGAGCGAGCTGAGCTCTTCACCTTTCTCCGGTCGCCCTTCTCAGGGCTCGAGCGCCGCTCGGTCGACTTCGTCGAAGGGCGCCTGCGCGGCCGCGCGATCGTGGATCAGGCCCGGGTCGAGGAGGAGAGCGAGAAGCTGCGCGGTGCGCACGTCCCCGCACTCGTCGAATTGCGCGCAGAAACGGATCCGGTCAGCGCCGCTCGCACGCTGGCCAGAACGATGATCCGAAACGCCTGGGGGCTCGACGCGCCGCCCGTGGGGGACGACGCGCGGGGAGATGCACGCGCCTACCGGGCGACGGCGCGTACGTTCGACGAGATCGCGGAGTTCGCGAGGCTCGACGGGCGGGGAGTCGCTCCGGACGATGTCATCGCCGCCCTCGAGCGGACCGCAGTGCGGCCGGTCGCCGCCGGGGAGACCGGGCGGGTGGCCGTCCTCGACTACGGCCGAGCACGCACGAGGGCTTTCGACGCGGTCTTCCTCCTCGGTCTCGAGGAGGGGAGCCTGCCGCGGCGCGACCGACCCTCGCCGCTGCTGGACGACGACTCTCGCCGAGAGCTCGGCGGCCGGCTCGAGCGGCCGAACACGGTTGCTCGCGACCGGTACCTCTTCTACACCGCCTGCACGCGCGCGACCCGTCGGCTCTTTCTGGTTCGCGAGGCCGCGAGCGACGAAGGCGTTCCGCGGGAGCCGAGCCCGTTCTGGGACGACGTTCGCGCGCTCTACCCTCCCGCGGAGGTCTCCCGCGCCACTCGTCGGCGTCCGCTGTCCAGCCTTACCTGGACGCTGGACTCGGCTCCGAGCGACCGGGAGCGGTTGCGCGCGCTGGCGCGCCTGACGATCGACGACGGCCCGGGCGCCGATGAGCTCGCATCGGCGAACGGGTGGTCGCGCCGGCTCGAGCGCGCTCGCAATGCATTCGACCGTCCCACCGCGCTCCGGAGCCCCGCCGTTCTCGAGCCGATGTCGAACAGGGCCGTGTTCTCGGCGACCGAGCTCGAGCGCTTCGCCGACTGCTCCTCGGCGTGGCTCGTGGAGCGCGTGATCGACCCGAAGACCATCGACGCCGAGCCTGACCCCATGCTCAGAGGACAGGTCGTTCACACGACGCTGAACCGCTTCTACGCTGCGCTGCCCAGGGAGCTGGACTCCGAGCGCGTGACGCCCGAGAACCTCGACGCGGCATTCACCCTTGTACGAACATGCCTGGACGACGCGCTCGAATCGGGCGTCCGACTCGATCTCACCCGGCTGCAGGCGGCCGAGCTTCGCCAGACGCTCATTGCGGATCTCGAGGGGTTTCTCCGCGACGAAGCGGCGTCGGAGATGACGTTCGTGCCACGCCGACTCGAGGTCGCGTTCGGGTCCGAGCGCGCAGCACCCGAGCTTCAGCGCGGGCTCGATCTCGGCGACGGGCTGCGCCTCTCGGGGAAGATCGACCGGATCGACATCGATCCGTTCTCGGCGCGTGGGATCGTCCAGGACTACAAGTCGGGCAAGGGCGCGCACTCGGCGCGAGACATCGACCGCGATCTTCGCCTGCAGATCCCGCTGTACGTGCTCGCGCTCCGTGATCTCGTCGGCGTCGAACCCCTCGGCGGCCTGTATCGGGCTCTCTCGGGCAAGCGGTCGACGAGGGGGATGCTGCGCGCGTCCGCGCGGGACGACCTGCCTGGCTTCGCGAAGGACGACTACCTGGACGAGGACGCCTTCTGGACTCAGGTGGAGACGGCCCGCGAACGCGCCGGCGCGAATGCGAAGCGCATCCGCTCGGGTGACGTGCAGCACGATCCGAAAGGCGACGGCTGCCCGGCGTGGTGCGACCTGTGGCCGATCTGTCGGGTGCCGCGCGCATGACGACGGTCGCGGAGCGCACGACGGACCTCAACGACGAGCAGCTCGCCGCGGTCGAGGCCGCGGGCACGGTGTTCGTGTCGGCGGGAGCAGGCACCGGCAAGACGTCAGTGCTCGTCGAACGCTACGTCCGAGCGGTCTGCGAACGCGGTCTGGACGTCGACTCGATACTCGTCATCACCTATACGCGCAAAGCGGCCGGGGAGCTGCGCTCGCGCATCCGAGCCGCGTTCGTCGAGCGCGACCGGCCCGACCTCGCGCGCGAGCTCGACGGAGCGTGGATCTCCACCATTCACGGCTTCTGCAACCGACTCCTGAAGACGCATCCCTTCGCGGTCGGCCTCGACCCGCGCTTCCGCGAGCTCGAAGATGCGGGCGCTGCGGTCTTGCGCGGGGAGGCGTTCCAGCGCGCGCTCGAGGAGTTCTGCGAGGGTGGACACGAGGAGCGCCTGAAACTGCTCGCGACGTACCGCGCGGATGGGCTGCGGCGCATGCTTACCGGGGTGTACGAGACGTTGCGCTCGGCGGGCCGCGACCTCGTATTGGAGCTCGGAGAGCGCCCGGCGCTCGCGGAAGCGATCGTGGTGTTTCGCGAAGAAGCCGCGCTCCTCGCCGACGACGCCTCTGCCACGGCGAGCCAGCGTGCGGCGGCGACCGAGGCACTGCGCACGGCCACCGACGCCGCGCCGCCGGAGCGTGTCGTCGACCTCTCTGCGTTCTCTGCCCGGGGATTGCGCGCGGTCTCGTACGAGGTCGCGCGGAAGGCAGTGGAGCGCTCGGCTCTCGAGGAGCTGGCCGCGCACGATCGTGATCTCCTCCAGGACTTGCTCGAGCGCTTCGCAGCGGAGTACGCGGCTGCGAAGCGCCGCGAGTCGGTGGTCGACTTCGAGGACCTCCAGCTCGCCGCCCGCGACCTCCTGCGCGACTCGGAGGAGGTGCGCGACGCGGTCCGGCTCCGCTTCCGCTTGCTGATGGTGGACGAGTTCCAGGACACCAACCGGCTCCAGTGCGAGATCGTCGACCTCGTCGCACATCCGGAGCTGACCGAGGTCTTCACGGTCGGGGACGAGTTCCAGTCGATCTACGGCTTCCGACACGCCGATGTCGAGGTGTTCCGCGAACGCCGTGCCCGCGCCTCCAACCTGCTCACGCTGCGCTCCAACTACCGCTCGCGTCCACAGGTGCTCGCGGCCGTCAACTATCTGTTCGCAGGTGCTTTCGGCGACGAGTATCAGCCGTTGGCCGCGTCGGCGGAGTTCGCCGACCCGGTGTTCGGGCACCCGGTGGAGCTCATGGTCACCGACAAGACGAGCTTCCGCGGCACAGGCGAGCACTGGCGCCACGGGGAGGCTCGTGCGATCGCCGCGCGCGTGCGCGAGCTCGTCGACTCCGGAGCCGCCCTTCCGGGTGAGATCGTCGTCCTCTTCGCCGCCGGGACCGACGCCGAGAGATACGAGGAAGCACTTCGATTGGAGGGTCTCCCGACCTTTCGAGCTACGGGGCGGGGGTACTTCGGGCAGCAGCAGGTCGTCGACCTGCTTGCCTATCTGAGGCTTCTGCACAACCGCTACGACGACAAGGCGCTCGCCACCGTCCTCGCGTCGCCACTGGTCGGGATCTCCAACGACTCTCTGGTTCTCATCCGCCGGAACGCGACCCGCCGGCCACTCTTCACGGCACTCGAGCGTGGACTGCCCGAGAATCTGGCCGCCGCGGACGAGAGGCTGCTCCGCGCGTTCCTCCAGCGCTACGACCGGCTCGTCTCGGCCTCCGCACGGGTCGGGCTCGAGCGTCTCTGCGAGCAGATCCTCGCCGAGCACGACTACGACCTGGCGGTGCTGGCTCGCTGGGATGGGTCGCGGAGGTTCGCGAACCTGCGGAAGCTGGGCCGACTCGCGCGCCAGTACGAGGCGATCCGTGGCACCGATCTTCCGGGCTTCATTCGGTTCGTTCGCGAGCAGGACGCGGTCGGTGCGAGGGAGCTCGAGGCGGTCGCGGAGGAGGAGGGAGCCGACGCCGTGAGACTGCTGACGATTCACGGCGCCAAGGGCCTCGAGTTCAAGGTCGTCATCGTCGCCGACGCGGGCCGAGATGTCGGCGGGGCTCGTGGCGGGAGCGAGATCGTCGCGCTCTCGGACGGACGCTTCGGGTTCCGCATGGTGCACCCGACCCATGGCGAGCGGCGGCCGGTCTTCGACTTCGAGCAGGTTCGCGAGACCGAGCAGGAGCAGGAACGGGCAGAGCGGCTTCGCCTCTACTACGTCGCCATGACGCGTGCGATCGACCGGCTGATCGTCTCCGGAGCCATCGACGATGGGCGCGCTGCGGATCGCGAAACGCCGATCGGGTGGGTGCTCGACCGGCTGGACGCACGTGAGGAGGTCGCGACAGCGGGCGAGGATCCGACGGAGCTCGAGCGGGGCGAGGCTCGCTTTCTGCTTCGCATGCACCGCTCGACGGGTGACGTTGCCGTCGTGCCGCCGCGCGAGCCCGCTGCCGCGGCCGACGACGTGGACGGACAGCTCGCGCTGTTCGGTGAGCTTCCCCTCGGACCTGCGCCAGTCGGGCTCGAGCTGTCCGCGCTCGCGCCGCCGCCGTCACCGCCGCTTCATGACGTACGCCGCCTCTCGTACAGCGCCCTCGCGCTCTTCGAGCGGTGCTCGTACAGATACTTCGCCGAGCGCGTCCTCGCCCTGCCGCCCGTGGCCGCCCGCCGGAGCGCCGAGACGGAGGAGAGCGGGCTCGCCGGAACCGAGATCGGTGACGCTGTCCACCGTCTGCTGGAGGAGATTCCCCTCGATCGGCCGGCTTCCCCTACTCGAGCGGAGCTCGAGGTCGCGGTGCGTGCGTGGTATCCGGCCGTGAACGAGGGGGAGCTCGAGCGCGTCGCCGTTCTCGTCGACGCCTACTGTCGCTCACCGCTCGCGCTTCGGATCTCGACGCTTTCGGGCGCACGACCGGAACGTCCTTTCGCGTTCGAGCACGACGGCGTGCTCCTGCACGGCAGGCTGGACGTCCTCTGGCGCGAGAACGGCAACGCGCTGGTCGTCGACTACAAGTCGAACGCCCTGGACGGCGCCGACCCGCACGAGATCGTGGAGGCCGACTATCGGGTGCAGCGCCTCGTGTATGCGCTCGCGTGCCTGCGCGACGGCGCGGAGGAGGTCGAGGTCGCGTACCAGTTCCTCGAGCGTCCGGACGACGTCGTCTCCGCGACGTTCTCGACTGACGACCTCCTCGAGCTCGAAGGCCAGCTCTCGGCCGCGATCGCCCGCATCCGCGCTGGCGTGTTCGTCCCGACACCGAGCGAATTCGCGTGCTCCGACTGTCCGGCTCTCGACCTCGTGTGCGCCGGGCCCCGCCTGCGCATATGGGACGGCGCATGACCATCGCGCTCGCCAAACAGCGCAGCAAGCGACCCGACAAATCTCCGCTCTGCCGTGCCTTGCCTCGCGCGCGAAGGGCCGAGACCAAGTAGCAGTCTGTTAGTAACAGTCTGTTGCCTGGACGCACTTCTGCACTCGAGCGTTCGTCTAGCCTCGGACTGTGCGCGTTCGTGCTGTAGTCGCCGCCCGGGGCGCGCTGCCTGTGCTGGAAACCGCCTTCTTCGACATCGAGCTGCTCGAGCCGAGGCGTGGCGCGTAGCTACGTCCGTGAGGTTCGACGCCGGGGTCTCGGACGGCGACGTGAGCGGATCGGGCCCATCGTCGAGCGGCTCGCGGCAGAGCACGCCGACGCGACGATCGCGCTGCGCTTCCGCTCCCCGCTCGAGCTCCTCGTCTCGGTGATGCTGTCGGCTCAGACGACCGACGTCAACGTCAACCGTGTGACGGGGCCTCTCTTCGCGAAGTACCACCGGCCGGAGGACTACCTCGCCGTTCCGCAGGAGGAGCTCGAGCGCGACATCTACACGACCGGCTTCTTCCGGCAGAAGGCGAAGTCGATTCGCGGCGCGATGCGGGTGCTGCTCGAGGAGTTCGACGGCGAGGTCCCACGACGGCTCGACGATCTCGTCAAGCTGCCAGGCGTGGCTCGCAAGACCGCGAACGTCGTAGCGGCGGAGCTCGGCCACGCTCAGGGGATCGTCGTCGACACGCATGTCAGGCGCCTCTCGCAGCGCCTGGGGCTCACTCGGCAGGAGGATCCGGTGAAGATCGAGCGCGACCTCCAGCGGATCGTGCCGCGCGCCGACTGGGCTCGCTTCCCGCACCTCCTCATCTGGCACGGTCGCCGCATCTGCGACGCGCGGCGCCCGCTCTGTGAGGAGTGCGTGCTCGAGCCGCTATGCCCCTCGAGCCGTATCGCCGCGGATCGTTAGCGGTTCAGGCTCTCGATCCAACCATGTCCGGGGTGGATCAACGCGAGTGCCTCGGCGAGCCATCGTCGCCCGGCGGGGTCGAGCAGCGGAAGGACCCCCGCGAAGTCGTCGTCGTCCTTGGGTCTTGCACTCTTCGCTTTGTAGAGAAGCGCAACTTCGGGCCGGGCATACGGGATCCCGTCGGCCGTGTGCGCGATCACACGGTCGGCAGGCAGTCGGATGCGCGTATCTCGGCGAAAGACCCAGGTTTCCCGGTCCCACTGCTCGCGCATCACGTCGAGCCGCCAGACGCCCGCCGCCCGCTCGCGCACCCAGGTCTGGTGGTGTGCGGCAAGCGCTTCCGAGGTCAAGGGGTGAGCGCGTCCGTCGCCGATCACGTAGAGGTCGAAGTCGGACAGCGCGCGTTGAATCTCGGTGAAGCCGCTCGCAGGCACGGCGATCTCGAGGTCGTCGTGGTCGCGCGTCTGACCACCGCGGAAGAGATCGAGGGCCCATCCGGCGGTGACGTACCACGGCGTTTCGACGTCTCGCAGGTGATGAGCCACCTCGCTCGGGCGCCAGGCATCCCACGCGGAGAGATCGGGCTCGAACGGCGCCACGCGTGTCCCGGTCAGATCCAGCGGCGCCAGCGGAAGACCGCCAGCTGAGCGACCGTCGACGCGAGAATCAACCCGAGAGACGCTGCGAGCGACCAGTAGTCCTCGTCGAAGACGGGCACGAAGTTCTGGCCGTAGAAGCCGACGATCAGCGTCGGCACGAGCACCAGAGACGCGATCACCGTCAGCGTCTTGATGATGTCGTTCTGCTTCTCGGTGATGACCGACTGGTGGTAGTCGCGGACGCTCGACAGCAGGTCACGGGCGACCTCGAGCTCCTCACCGGCACCGATCAAGGTCTCGTAGGTGTTCGCGACCATGCGCTCGACCGTTTCCGGGAAGAGCCGCTCGTCCCCGATGTCGAGGCGCTTGTCGACGATGCGGCGAACTGCTCCCCGCATCGAGCCGACGGTCCGCCGTGCATGCAGAAGATCGTGCCTCAGGCGTCCGACTCGTCGTCGCACGATGTCGCTCGACCAGTCGTCGATGTGGTCCTCGAGCTCGTCTATCTGTGCGTCGAGCGCGACCACCACGTCGAGGAATGACGCGGCCACGTCGTCGACGAGGCGAAAGAGAAGCTCGCCGACGGACACGCCGCGTGCCGCGGCGAGCTCGAGCGGCCCGGGATCCCAGGGCGTACCGGCCTCGGGTGACTTGCGGACCGTGACGACGAGGTCCGGCGTCGCCACGACATCGACCTCGCGGTAGACGATCCGGTTGTCGTCGAGCGGCTGGCCGTCGAGGAAGACTCCGAGCACATATGCGCCGTGGCTCTCCAGGAATGGCCGGGTGTGCTCGTCGCCGGGCGGCGCCGCCAACGTCTCCAGCACGTCGGGATCCACGCCAGACGGCAGCGCCGACAGCAGCTCCTCGTGGGTGGGGTCGAGGAGGTCGATCCAGCGCGTGCGCATGCGGGCGAGCGTAGCGCCGGCTGCGGTCGGATTCGCTTGGCGCTACGCCGAGCTTACGGCGACTTCAGGAAGGTGCTGCTGCTCCTCGAGGAAGCGCTGGGCGTCGAGCGCGGCCATCGTGCCCGAGCCGGCTGCGGTGACCGCCTGGCGATAGGTGTGATCCTGCACGTCGCCCGCGGCGAAGACACCCGTGATGTTGGTTCGCGTCGAGCCCGCCTCGGTGACGAGGTAGCCCTGCTCGTCGTGGTCGAGCCAGTCGAGGAAGAGCGCGGTGGTCGGGTCGTGACCGATTGCGACGAAGACGCCGTCGGCCTCGAGTAGACGCGTCTCGCCGGTCTCCGTGTCCCTGATCCGGACGCCGGTCACATGTCCTTCTGCCTCGCCGAGGACCTCCTCGACGACGGCGTTCAGAACGAACTCGATCTTCTCGTTCGAGCGCGCGCGATCGACCATGATCGGCGAGGCGCGAAACTCGGTGCGCCGGTGCACGACGAGGACCTTGCCGGCAAACCTCGTCAGAAAGGTTGCCTCCTCCATCGCGGAGTCACCTCCTCCCACCACCACCACGGTCTTGTCCCGGAAGAACGCGCCGTCGCACGTCGCGCAGTAGGAGACCCCACGGCCCTGGAGGATCTGCTCCGACGGCAGTCCGATCTGCCTGGCGCTCGCCCCCGTGGCCACGATCACGGCATCTGCGCGGTGCTCGTCGTCTCCGACGTAGACCCGGAACGGACGCTCGGAGAAGTCCACGCGCGTGACGTCGTCGGTGACGAACTCGGCGCCGAAGCGCTCTGCCTGACGGCGGAAGTCGGCCATCATCGCGGGGCCGAGGATCCCGTCCGCATAGCCGGGGTAGTTCTCGACGTCGCTCGTGATCATCAGCTGACCGCCCCAGTTGAAGCCCTCGATCACGAGCGGGCTCAGATTGGCCCTCGCGGTGTACAGCGCAGCCGTGTAGCCGGCGGGGCCGCCGCCGATGATGATCACGTCGCGAACGTCGCTCACAGGTCTGTCTCCATATCGAAAGGGTAGCCCCGCAACGCGGGGCTAGACGTGAAAACGTCCTGACGTCGGCCGATGTTCCCGTGGCGCATCTCGGTCAGGCGGCGTCGTTGCCCGCAGCCACGATCTCGAGCGGAATCTCGTCCGGATCCACCAGCTCCGCTGCGGCCAGCGGCCGAGTCTGACGCTGGATCGGCTGCAGCTCGGGCGACTCGATCCCCGTGATCCCATGTCGCTCGAAGCGGCGAGCCTGGACGAGCACCTGGCGCTCGAGGGAGCCAACTGTCTTGTTGTAAGCGTCCACTGCCCCGTCGAGCGACTTGCCGAGCCGTCCGACATGCGCTCCCATGGTCGCGAGGCGCTTGTACAGCTCGCGTCCGAGCTCGCTCACCTCCTGCGCGCTCTCGGCGAGCGTCTCCTGCTGCCAGGTCACGGCAACCGTGCGCAGGAGGATCATCAGCGTGCTCGGCGACGCGAGCACGACGTTCGAGCTCCACGCGTACTCCTGCAGCGTCGGATCGTGCTCGTGCGCCGCCCGCAGGTAGGACTCGTCCGGCAGGAACATGACGACGAGATCCGGTGCAGGCTCGAACTGGCGCCAGTAGCCCTTGGCCGAGAGCTTCGTCACGTGCTCGCGCACCTGGCGCGCGTGGTCGCCGAGATGACGCTCCCGCTCGCTGTCCTCGGAGGTCTCGAACGCGTCGAGATACGCCGCCAGCGGAGCCTTTGCATCGACCACCACGTGCTTGCCGCCGGGAATGCGGACGACGAGATCCGGACGCAGGAGACCGTCCTCCGTGGACTTCGTCGCCTGGGAGACGTAGTCGCAGTACTCGACCATCCCGGCGTACTCCACGACGTTCCGCAGCTGCGCCTCACCCCAGCGCCCTCGCACGTGCGGAGTGCGGAGTGCGTTGGTCAGGCTCCCCGCGCGCTCGGAGAGGGTCGTCACCTGCGCGCGCAGGGCGCCGTACGCCTCCTGACGTACCCGCTCGACGCTCTGGAGCTTCTTGTCCATCTGCTCGAGCGAGCTCGTGAGCGGGCGTACGTATCCCGAGAGCTTGGAATCGGCGAGCTCGAGGAAACGGGTGCTGTTCGCGTCGAGCGCCTCCGAGGAGAGCGTCTTGACGGCGGCCGCGAGGCGCTCGTCGAGGACGCCGCGCTCGGCCGTCAGCTCCGCGCGAACTGCGGCCAGCTCGCTTCGAACCTCGATTACCTCGTTCACGCGCCGCCGACGCTCCAGCAAGGCCGGGCGCACGAGGACGAGGACGCCGAGAGCGCCTGCGACGATCCCACCGAGAAGGGCGAGCGCGACCATGAGGTCGACAAACGCTAGGGCGCGCGCCGGACGGAGCGCGCGCAACGCAGACGCAACCAGGCCCGGCGAGGCGCGGGGAGACCCTCCTGCTACATTCGCGCGCGGCCATGGCCGACAAGCCCCGCGTCCGGGCGCCGAAGCAGCGCGCCTCCACGAGACCCGACGATTCCGACCGGAACCGTCGCCTCCTCATGTACGGCGTGGGCGCGGTGATCGCACTCGCGGCTCTTGCGGCGGCCGTCTTTCTCGCCGGCTTCGGCGGCAACGACCCGAACCCGGACAAGGTGCGGGCCGATCTCGAGGCAGCGGGCTGCACGCTGCAAGCGGTGAAGGCGCAGCGCGGTCAGCACACGCTCGCGGCCGACGAGACGTTCGACTGGAACACCGATCCGCCCACCAGCGGCCCGCACTTCGGCTTCGACGACGCCGGGAACCTCGGCACTGTGATCTGGGGCGCCTATGAGGAGCCGCTCCAGCTCGCCCGCGTGGTGCACAACCTCGAGCACGGCGGCGTCCTCATCTTCTACGGCGACGAGGTTCCGGACGCGGTGGTGGCCGAGCTGCGGGAGTTCCACGACTCTCACGAGCGAGGAACCTTGCTCGCTCCGTACCCGAATCTCGCGGACGAGATCGCACTCGGCGCCTGGGTCTCGGACGGCAGCGAGGAGAAGGGCTATCTCGCGAAGTGCACGGCCTTCGACGAAGTGGCGTTCTCGTCGTTCTTCGACGGCTTCCAGTTCAAGGGCCCCGAGCGCTTCCCGGCGGACTCGCTCCTGCCCGGCAACAACTGAGCAGTCCGAGCGCGCGCCTCAGGACTAGAGGTCGCCGACCCGGTGGTGGAGCGCGCTCGCGATGTCCACAGCTTGTTGCTCTGACACGGATCCAGGCGGACCAGCGAGGTCGACCGTGTAGACGTACGGCCCGTCCGTGAAGCCGATCCAGTACGCGTCGAAGGGCCTCTCATCGGCCTTCCCGACCGCCTCGATGTCCTCGGCGCTCGCGCTCGCGTGGACGCCTCGCCCATCAGGGAGGTCACCGGCGTCGAATTTGCTTAGCTGCACGGCGCAGGTCTCGGGGCACGGTTTCATCCTGTCGGCCTCGAGCCAGTCGAGTGCGCTCGTCGCGCCCTCTTCGGACTGAAGCTGAATGACCGACGAGGCGATGTGCGGAGCTTCGGGGCGGTGCGTCTCTCCGAAGAAACGCGTGTCGATGACCGCGCCCTCGAAGCCGGCTTTCTCGAAGACGTCGGTCATCTCCTCCGTATCCGGATCGACCGCGAGGTCGCCCAACGCCACGATGAACTCGTCGAAGTCGACCGTCGACTGACGCGTCTCGACAGGATCGGGCTTCGAGCCCGGCGCGTCCTCTGCGGTGACCACTCGTTGCTCCAGCGGTACGGGGTCGGAAGTCTCCTCATCGTCCTCACCGCCGCACGCCGAGAGCGTGATCAGCGTGACCGCTAGGAGGAGCCAGAGTCCGAAGCGCACGGCTCGTGATCCTACGGAGTGCGGCCGCACATCACAAGGCGCTCGCGTGCCGAGGTCTGGACGACGGTCTCCTACACTGCGTCCGCCGGGGTGGCGGAAACGGTGAGACGCGCCTGCCTTAAAAGCAGGTGTCCCTTCGCGGGACGTGTGGGTTCGACTCCCACCCCCGGCATCTGAGAAGCCTTTTCCGACGCGGGCTTGCGGGCAGCTGGCATCTTCGCCACCGTGGGGCCTCGAGTCTGTGCGAGGGCCTCATGGTACCGCCCTGGTACCCCGTCAGCTGCGGCAGGCCGCTAGCATCTGGCCAGCCGCTCCAGCTCCGCTGGGCTGAAGTTCGCCCGCCACCAACGCAAGTAGGTCTCGCGCTCCTCGTCGGTCAGCTCGACCGGCGCACGGCGCAGTCCACACATCGAGGCTCGGTGCCGTTGCGTTCATGCGCCCTGGTCGTGTGGCGGCTCAGCTCGAGGCCGCCGCGAGCCACCAGTTCTCCGATGTCCCAGAAATCGGAGCCGAAGCCGTTCGGAACCACGCCCCGAACACTCGTCTTGCGGGCGTCAAGGAACGTGGTCTGAAAGAGCGGGATAGCCGGCACGGCCCTCGCCAGCCTCACGTCGACCCTGTTCAGGAGACCGACGCGCCTCGCGTCGTCGAGGGTCTGCGAAGCGTTGACGAGGTCGCGGGTGACCAGGCGGTCGCAGTAGCCCGTGTAGTTCCGCGGCTGCTGGCATCCGAAGATGTTCACGGGGCCTTGCGTCGACGACCCGTGAACCACGCGAAGAGGAGGACGTCGAAGTCCCCTCGCACCATGAGGCTGCCCGCCGAGTTGAGGATCGCTGAGGACGGCCCGAAGACAGGGACGACCTCGATCCCCACCTCCCGCAGCTGAGCCTGCGCGAGCCTGACCGTGTGCTCCCGTCGCTGTACGCCCGCAGTCGTCGCGAAGCGGAGCGAGAGCCGGTTGCCGTCGCAGACGTGGATGCCGTCGGCTCCGCGGCGGCAGCCCGCCCGTTCGAGCAGCTGCCGCGCCCGGGCCGGCCGGTGGCGATACGCGCTCCAGTTCCGCTCGTGGTACGGGTTCTGCGCCAGTGAGACGACGCTGTCGAGCGGCCTGCTCGCCGCGGCGCTTGCGAGGTCCAGCGCTGCGGCCTCACGGGCGATGACGGCGCGGTCGATCCCGTACGCGATCGCCTGCCGGACGAGGCGCTTCCGGAGCGCGGGGTGGCCTAACGGGCCCTGGCGGATCGCGAACTGCTCCCAGGAGCCGCCGAGAGTGCTGTCGACTCTGATCCCCGGCGCCCGCTGCCGGTGCAGCTCCAGCGCCTGGGCCTGCACCACCGGCGAAGCGGTATCGATCATGTCGATCTCCCCGCGGCGCAACAGGTCCGCCAGGTCCTGCGGGGGAAAGAAGCGAAACTCGACTCGATCGAGGTAGGCAGGGTGCGGCCCCCAGTAGCGCGGATTCCTGACCAGCGTCAGCTGCCTGCCGCGCTGCCAGCCCGCGAGGAGGAATGGCCCGCTGCCGATCGCCCGCCTCGTCCTCGGGTTGTCGATCCCGTCCTTCCAGAGACTCTCGAACTCCTGGCCGGCGGCCACGTGCCGCGGCAGGACGTGGTCGAAGAGCAGCCGCCAGTCGCCCAGCGCGTGCGCAGCACGACCTCGACCGTCTTCGCGCCGACGGCACGCACGCGACGGACGTTGAGATGCCACTCGTTCACGCGGGGATGCTCGAGGCGCACCTGGTGCGTGAACTCGAAGTCCCGGGCGGTGACCGGCACCCCGTCGCTCCAGCGAGCCTCCTGACGTATGCGGTAGACGATCGTGACGGGCTGCTTCCTGACGATCTCTGCGTCGAGACGAGGTTCGCGCAGGTGCGTCCGGCCAGGTCTTGAAGGCGCCCGCGAGGACTGCTCCACCAGCGCCGCCGGCACGTTGCACCTGAGGACACGTTGAGACACGGCGGCTCGCCTGCGACCTGACCCGATGACGAGCGTGCCGCCGCGCTCGGGTCTGCGCGCCGCGCCGACTGCTCCGAGACGCGAGGAGCGCGACCGCGATCGTCGCCGTCGTGCTATCAGTCGAGCCACGATTTTCACAGGATGAATCTTACCTCGGCTGGACGTGGGTCACCGAGCCGGAAAGGGATCCCGCCCGAGGACGCGCTCCACCTCGTCCATCTCTACTCGAAACGAGGTCTCCGAGTACGAGGAGGCCGCGCTGCGCTGGCTCGAGCGCTAGCACGAAGGCACGCCTCGGCTCGGGCCTCGCGGAGGTCGCTGCGAGCCTGGCAAAGCGCGAGCCGTAGACTCCGCTCCCATTTTTCCAGCAATAGCGCTCTTTTCATCACACGTCACCTCCCGCCATGGCATGGGCGTGGGCTGCGGTCTGGGCGGCTCGGCACGCCAGCAGACAGCGCTGCACGTCAATTGCCCTGGGGTTGGTCGCTGCGTAGCTTCGACGATCAATCGACCGAAGGGGCAAGATGGATACGGCACAGGAGCGCCGCGCCGAGTGCGAACCGGCGAGGTGCTGGACAGCCCCGACCTTGTACGGCGGATCGAGCTGGAGCCGGGCCAGAGGCTGCACGTGGAGGAGGTTGAGGAGGATGCGGCGACGCAGCCGTTCAGCTCGACGGAGGAACCGTGCTTCGTGGCACCTTCGATGTGGTGCCGTGGGGCCTTGGGAACGACAGCTCGTACAGAGTCGATCTTGAGTCTGGGCAGATGCTCTACGTCTGGCTCGAGGGAGTGACGGACGCGGGCAAGCCGGAGCGGCTCGTCCTCCAGGAGACGCCTCCCGAGCCGGAGCACAACGCGGCGGGCGAGGAGGCATGGATCGAGCAGCTGCGCGACCTCTTCGGAGAGGCCGATTGCCGGGAGGAGGGGCTCGTTTTCTGGCCGGACGGGCGCTTGGTTCACCCGATCGATGCTGAACGGTGGAGGCGGGGCCTTGCGCCGGGCGTCACGGGGCGGATAGACCACTCGGGCCGCCTACTCGCAAGCCCTTTCGGGAAGCCACGCCGCGACAGAGGGCGTCTCGTGGCGTCACGCCGCCCGGTGCCTTAAAAGCAGGTGTCCCTTCGCGGGACGTGTGGGTTCGACTCCCACCCCCGGCATCGGAGATACCTAGCTGGTGCTCGGAGCCAGGATCTTCACCGCCTTGAACGTGTGCGTGCGGGCGCCGCCGTACTCCGTGAAGGCGTCGAAGACCTCGTACCGCCAGGTGCCCGCGCTCGGAAACACGACGCGCGCACGGTAGACGCCAGGGCGGCCGGTCGGCCTAGCCCTGAAGGTCAGCGACTTCTTGCCAATCGCACTCGTCGAACGAACCGACGCGACGTTGCGAATCGTCACGGTGGGCTTCAGGCAGCAGAGCGGCTGGCTGGCCAGGCCGTGCTGGAGCACGCTGACGTCGACGACCCACGGCTCGTTCGCGGCGAGGCCCTTCGGCGACGAGCTGAGCTTCACGGTCGCCCAGCCCCCTGCGAAGGCTGTACTCGCACACGCAAGCGCCATGAAGGCAGCAACGATGAGTAGTGACTTCTTCACGAGCGACCTCCTCCTGATTTGGATGCAGCGTCTACACCGGACAGCCGCCGCAGGTTCCCGGGCGTCGAAGTCGGTTCGCAGCCCGGATCTCGCTTCGCAGTCGTGATGCGCGGGTATGCTCCGCGCGCCGTGGCGAGCCCGCCCGAAGCGCTTGCCCATGCCCCGCTCGAGTGGGATACGCCGCTGTACCGCATGGCTGTGGCGCAGTTCGACCACGCCGTCCCGGTTGCGGAGATTCCGGACGACATCGCGGAGCGCCTGCGCTTTCCGGAGCGCTCGATCATCGTCTCGATCCCGGTGCGGATGGACGAGGGACACCGGGTCGTCTTCCCCGGCTACCGCGTGCAGCACTCGAGCATTCTCGGGCCCACGAAGGGCGGGATTCGCTACGACCTGGAGGTGACCCTCGGCGAGTGCGCCGCGCTCGCCATGTGGATGACGTGGAAGTGCGCGCTGCTCCGTCTCCCGTACGGAGGTGCGAAGGGAGGAGTCCGCTGCGAGCCGCGTTCGATGTCGCTGGCCGAGGTCGAGCGGCTCACGCGACGCTTCACCTCCGATCTCCTGCCGGTGATCGGTCCGCAGGAGGACATCCCCGCGCCGGACATGGCCACGAACGAGCAGACGATGGCCTGGATGATGGACACGTACTCCATGCAGCGTGGCTACGCCGTGCCCGAGATCGTCACCGGCAAGCCGATCTCGATCGGCGGCTCCGTCTTCCGGCACGAGGCGACCGGTGTCGGCGTCGTGATGGTCATCGTGCGGGCCTGCGCGAAGCTCGGCTGGCAGCTCGCGGAGAAGCGCTGCGTCGTCCAGGGATTCGGCAACGTCGGTGGGATCGCCGCACACGAGCTCCATGCGCTCGGAGCCAAGGTCGTCGCGATCTCGGACGTGTCCGGGGGCCTTCACTCGGAAGCCGGGCTCGACATCCCTGCGTTGGAGGAGTACGCGCACCTCCACGGCTCTCTCGAAGGCTGCACGGCGGGGGTTCGAGTCACGAACGAGGAGTTGCTCGAGCTCGACTGCGACATCCTCGTCCTGGCCGCGCGCGAGGACCAGATCACGGGCGAGAACGCCTCACGCGTACAGGCGCGCATGATCGCGGAAGGCGCGAACGGACCCACGTCGCTCGAAGCCGACCAGATCCTCGGCGAGCGGCAGATCCCGGTCCTGCCCGACATTCTCACGAACGCGGGCGGAGTGACCGTCTCCTACTTCGAATGGGTGCAGGATCTCGGTCGCCTGTTCTGGACGCGGGACGAGATCCGCGCGAAGCTCGCGGAGAAGCTGTCGGACGCGTTCGACCGCGTGTGGGATCTCGCCGAGGAGCGGGAGGTCTCGTTACGCACGGCTGCGCTGGTTTCGGGGATTCGCGAGGTCTCGAACGCACTCGAGGCGAGAGGAATCTTCCCGTGAATCTGGTGCGCGACGCGATGGTGTCCCATCCGGGACGCCTCCCCGCGGACGCGTCGGCGCAGGCGGCAGGCGAGCTCCTGCAGCGTCCGGAGGTGCGCGCGATATACGTGACCGACGAGGAGCGGCTGGTGGGCGTGGTCACGCGTAAGACCCTCGTCCGCGAGGTGGTGGCCGCCGGCCGCGATCCGAACGCGACGTCGCTCGGCGAGATCGCCGAAGCGCCCGATCACGTCATCGGGCCTGACGTCCCGCTCGAGGACGCATTCCACTTTCTGGAGCAGCAGGACGCGGAGCGAGTGCCTGTCGTCGAGAGTGGCCGTCTGATCGGCGTGCTCTCTCGAAGCGTGCTCGGGCGACGTCTGGCCGAAGACGACCAGCCGCCCGAGCTTCCGCCCGCGGCGTAGCCAAGCGCGTGGGGCTGCGCCGCAATCCATCGACGTGTCAATTGACAATATTTGTGAAATAAACTAAATATTGCGCGATGCTGATGACCTCGGTGCTCACTGCACTTGCAGACCCAACGCGTCAGAGGGTCGTCCAGCTGCTGAGTGAGGGCCCGCAGCGCGCCGGCGAGCTCGCCCGCGCGGCCGGAACGTCGGCGCCGACCATGAGCCGGCACTTGCGGGTTCTCCTGGAGGCGGGGGTCGTCGTCGACGAGCGTCTCCCACACGACGCCCGCGCACGGGTGTTCTGGTTGCGGCCGGAGTCGATCAAGGCGCTTCAGGTCTGGCTCGACGAGCTCCAGGCGGCGAGCGACGTTCAACTCGAATCCTTCAAGCAGCATGTCGAGAGGAGAGCGGCGAGATGACCGAGAGCCGAACCCGGATATCCGAAGTAGAGGTGGCAGCGGATCCGCACACCACGTTCACCGCGTTCACCGACGAGCTCGATCTCTGGTGGGTTCGCGGACCGATCAACGCGTACGACTCGGCCAGGCTCGTCGAGATGCGGTGTGAGCCGGGCTTGGGGGGCCGGATCATG
Organism: uncultured Actinomycetes bacterium; assembly: GCA_963830035.1. Lineage (GTDB taxonomy): Bacteria > Actinomycetota > Thermoleophilia > Gaiellales > Gaiellaceae > GMQP-bins7. Next base: position 1,269,023 of record CAWHKX010000004.1, read on the forward strand.
GAGGTCTACGACACTGCCAGCGGCGAGGGTCTGGAGCTTGCCCGTATCACGGCCTGGGAGCCCGGGAGGCGCCTCGCGTGGCAGAGCTCGCTGGACGACGTGGCCGTCGACGTCCGCTTCGAACCGACCTCCGCCGGCACCCTCGTTCAACTACGGGCAACCATTCCGGCCGACGGTGAGGATCGGGGCGGTACGTCGTTCGTCAACGTCGCTCCTCCGTGGTTCGGCGGGTGGATGGAGAGACGTGACGTTTCGACGCGCGAGCGATCGGACCTCGCTCGCGTCGCCCTCACCCTCTACTACGCTCGACCGGCCGCCGCCGCTCGCTGGTTGGCACAGGCGTTCGGCTTCCAGTCTCCTAATCCGCTCCCGGATGGAGACGACCCTCTTTCGGACGACGAGTACGGCTTTCCCTGGGTCGAGTTCCACGTCGGGAACAGCTCGCTGATGATCGACGCGCTCGTCGGCCCGCCGGCCGATCCTGCACAGGTCACGCATGTGCCGTGGGTATTCGTCGACGACCTCGACGCGCATCTCGAGCGTGCGAGCGAGAACGGGGCCACCATCGTCGAGCCGATCGCGAGCCACGGCTTCACGTCCTACGTCGCTCTCGATCTCGAAGGGCGTCGGTGGCGATTTGCCAGAGCGCGACCGACGCAGCCCGAGTGAGGAAGCTCGGAGAACCGGCAAGTCAGCAGCAAGTGTAGGCGCCGGGCGGCGCTGCGCCCTCCTCTGGTTCGGGCAGCTCGGCGGCTGCGAACGCGGCGCCGTGTAGGACGTCGCGTTCGGACACCTCGATCTCCGAGAGCCCGTAGGCCGTCAGCACCTCGCGGAGGACGACCACTCCCGCGACGATCACGGGTGCGCGGCCTGGCTCGATTCCCGCGAGGGCGACACGCTCTTCCGTCGTCATGGCCGCGAGCCGCTGCAACTGCTCCTCCACCGAGGCGAGCGACATCCGATGGCCGTGTGTCCGGGATGGGTCGTACTCGGCGTCGCCGAGATCGAGTGTCGCCAGCGTCGTCACCGTTCCGGCGACGCCGATCGCGCTGCCAGCCTCGAGCGGCGGGAGGAGCGAGCGCACGTACGCGCTCGCGGCGGCGAGCTCGGGCCGCGACGGTGGATCCGAGGGGAGAAAGCGCTCGGTAAGGCGCACGCAGCCGATGTCGAGGCTCGTCGCGGACGCGACGGTTCCGTTGTCCGACACGACGAGCTCGGTCGAGCCGCCGCCGATGTCCACCACGAGCACGTCGTTGAGAGCCGAGCGACCCGTCGAGACGCCGCGGATCATCATTGCAGCCTCCTCCTCTCCTGCGAGCAGCCGCGTCGTAAAGCCGTAGCTCCACTCGATCTCGCCGAGGAATGCCTCGCCGTTCTCCGCATCTCGCACGGCGCTCGTCGCGATGGCGAGCGTGCGCTCGGCGTCGTGCTCCTCGAGCACCCGGCGGTACTCCGTGAGGCAGTTGCGCACGCGCGCGATGGGAACGGGCAGCAGGCGCCGGCGCTGATCGACTCCTTCGCCCAGCCTCGTGATCGTCAGCAGGCGTACGACCTCCTCGAGCCGGTCGCCTTCGACATCTGCGACGAGGAGGCGGGTCGAGTTCGTCCCGAGGTCGACCGCGGCGACGCGCATCTCGTCGCTAGATCGGGAGAAAGGCGCGGAGCCAGCGGGTTCGCGCCTGCGCCGACTCGAGCGCGCCTCGCAGCACTTCGAGCTGCGCACGGGAGACGCGCAGTCGCTCGAGCGCGGCCTCGAGCTCGCCGCTGCGAGTCTCGACCAGCGCGAGCAGGGTCTCGGTTCGCGCGGTTCGGATCTCGAGCGAGTCGAGCTCGGCTCCCATCGACTTCGAGGTGCGTTTCATCTGCCGCCACATGCGCAGACCGCGGAGGGCACAGAACGCGGCGGCGGCGGCGACCAGGACGAGCCCGATCAGGAACGAGAGCAGGATCACGACGTAACCCTAAACCCTCTTCTTCAACAGGCCGAAGAGCCCGCGCACGAGCTCGCGCTGGATCGACCTCCCGGTCGAGGACTTGAGGAAGTCCCCGATCGCGTCAGCGCCTCCGCCCGTGGCGTCGGCCGCCTTCTTCCCGCGCTCGCCCGAGGGTGGTGCGCCACCGGGAGCTCTCGAGGCCTGCTCGAGACGCCCTGCGAGCATCTCGCGAGCGCTCTGGCTGTCGAGACGTGTGCCGTACTTCGGATAGAGCGGCGAGCTCTTCGCGGTGCCGTCCACGTCGTCCGCGGGGCCCATGCGCGCGTGCGGCGGGCGCATACGCGTGTGCACCACCGGAGTGGGCACGCCCGATTCGGACAGGATCGTGACGGCGGCCTCGCCCGTCCCCATCTGCGTGAGCAGCTCCTCGAGGTCGTAGAAGTCCGACTTGGGGAAGGTGCGCACGGTCGCTCGCAGCGCCTTCGCGTCGTCGGGGGTGAAGGCCCGCAGCGCGTGCTGGACGCGATTGCCGAGCTGACCCAGCACGTCTGCCGGGATGTCCTTCGGCGTCTGCGTCACGAAGAAGACCCCGACGCCCTTCGAGCGGATCAGCCGCACCGTCTGCGTGACGGATTCGACGAACGCCTTGCTCGCGCCGTCGAACAGCAGGTGGGCCTCGTCGAGAAAGAAGACAAGCCGCGGCTTGTCGCGGTCACCGATCTCCGGAAGCTGCTCGAAGAGCTCGGCGACGATCCACATCAGCACGGTCGACCAGAGCCTGGGACGGTCCTGCACGGCCGGGAGCTCGAGGCACGAGATGACTCCGCGTCCGTCCGGCGCCGTACGCAGGAGGTCGGCGATGTCGAGCTGCGGCTCGCCGAAGAAATCGTTCCCTCCACCCTGTTCGAGGCCGATGAGGGATCGCAGCAGGACGCCGACCGTCTGTGGGGAGAGACCGCCGATGCCCTTGAGCTCTTCCTTGCCCGCATCGGAGTCGAGAAACGTGAGCAGGGCGCGCAGGTCCGAGAGATCGAGGAGCGGAAGACCCTTGGCATCGGCGTAGTGGAAGACGAGTGCGAGGCTCTGCTCCTGGGTCTGGTTCGAGCCCAGGACCTTGGCGAGGAGGAGCGGACCGAAGTCCGACACCGTCGCGCGCACCGGAATCCCCGGCCCGATGCCCCCGAGCGAGAGGAACTCGACCGGGAAGCCCGCAGGCGCCCAGTCGATCCCGAGCTCCTGCGCGCGCTCCTTGGCAGGGCCGTCGTCGGATCCCGGGAGCGCGACACCCGAGACGTCGCCCTTCACGTCGGCGGCGAAGACCGCCACGCCGGCTGCCGAGAGCTGCTCGGCGATCACCTGAAGCGTTCTCGTCTTCCCGGTTCCGGTCGCGCCCGCGATCAGGCCGTGTCGGTTCAGCATCCTGAGCGGGACGCGCACGCCGGCCGCGGGCGTGATCGTGCCCTCGTGCACGCCGACGCCGAGCTCGATCGCGGCGCCGCCGGTGGCGTACGCGTCCCGGATCGCGGTGGCGAAATCGGTCGCGCTCGCGGGCTGGGTCGCCATCGCCCGCGATCGTAGCCGACCCCTCCCGATAGCTCTCGGATCCGAGTTTGGGATCCGATGTTGCTGGGTAGCACACCAAATTCGCGGAATAATGGACGTCCTGTTGCGCATTTAGGATCCGATAACTACGATCCGACCAATAATTCGGCGAGGGAGGAGCGGGAGATGAGCGGCACAGAGACGAACGGTCACGACCGTTGGACGGGTATCGAGCGGCCGTACTCGCAGGACGACGTCGAGCGCCTACAAGGCCGCTTCCGCGTCGAGCACACGATCGCGCGTCTTGGCGCGGAGCGCCTCTGGAAGCTCATGGAATCGGAGCCCTACGTCGCCGCCCTCGGCGCGCTCACCGGCGCTCAGGCCGTGCAGATGGTGAAGGCGGGGCTGAAGGCGATCTACCTCTCCGGCTGGCAGGTGGCCGCGGACGGGAATCTCTCCGCGCACACCTATCCGGACCAGAGCCTGTATCCGGCCAACAGCGCACCGGCGCTCGTGAAGCGCATCAACAACGCGCTGCTCCGCGCCGACCAGATCGACGCGGCCGAGGGCAAGAACGGGACGTACTGGCTCGCGCCCGTGCTCGCGGACGCGGAGGCAGGCTTCGGCGGCCCGCTGAACGCGTTCGAGCTGATGAAGTCGTTCATCGAGGCCGGAGCGGCGGGCGTGCACTTCGAAGACCAGCTCTCCTCCGAGAAGAAGTGCGGCCATCTGGGCGGGAAGGTGCTCATCCCCACGAGCCAGTTCGTCCGTACCCTCGTCTCCGCCAGACTGGCGGCGGACGTTCTGGATGTGCCGACGGTGCTCGTCGCGCGCACGGACGCTCTGTCCGCGACGCTCCTCACCAGCGACGTCGACGAGCGCGACCGCGAGTTCCTCACCGGGGAGCGCACTCCGGAAGGCTTCTTCCGCATCGAGCCCGGCATCGAGGCGCCGATCGCGCGAGCGCTCGCCTATGCGCCGTACGCCGATCTGCTCTGGTGCGAGACCTCCACGCCCGACCTCGACGAGGCCGCCGCCTTCGCCGAAGCCGTGCACGCGCAATATCCCGGCAAGCTCCTCGCGTACAACTGCTCGCCCTCGTTCAACTGGAAGAAGCATCTGGACGACAAGACGATCGCGTCCTTCCAGCAGGAGCTCGCGGACATGGGCTACCGCTTCCAGTTCGTGACCCTGGCCGGCTTCCATGCCGTCTGCTCGTCGATGTTCGACCTCGCGCGCGGCTACGCGGACGAGGGGATGAGCGCGTACGTCGAGCTGCAGGAGCGCGAGTTTGCAGCCGAGGAGCACGGCTACACGGCGACCAGGCATCAGCGCGAGGTCGGCGCCGGCTACTTCGACTCGGTGCTCGAGGCGATCACCGGTGGAGAGAGCTCCACGTTGGCGCTGAGGGGGTCGACCGAGGAAGCGCAGTTCGAGTCTAAGCTCCCGGCGTGAGCACACCGGCAGTGGGCTCGGGCGTCGTTCTCCACGGCCCGGACGAGGCCGGGGTGCTGACACCCGAGGCGCTCGATCTCGTCGACGCGCTCGAGCGCGAGTTCGGTGGCAGGCGGCTCGAGTTGCTCCAGGCTCGAGCCGAGCGCCAGAAGCGGATCTCGGCGGGCGAGCTGCCCGACTTCCTCGAGGAGACCCGCTCCGTGCGGGAGGGCGACTGGCAGGTCGCACCCGCTCCTGCCGATCTGCAGGATCGGCGGGTCGAGATCACCGGCCCGGCGGGCGACCGCAAGATGGTGATCAACGCGCTCAACTCCGGCGCGAAGGTCTACATGGCCGACTTCGAGGATGCGAACTCGCCGACGTGGGAGAACGTCCTCGGCGGCCAGCTGAACCTCACGGACGCCATCGAGCGGACGATCTCCGTGGAGACGGGTGAGAAGAGCTATGCGCTGGAGGACGAGGTCGCGGTGCTGTTCGTTCGCCCCCGCGGCTGGCATCTCACCGAGCAGCACGTGGAGGTGGACTCCCAGCCCGTCTCGGCCAGCCTTTTCGACTTCGGCGTCTACTTCGCGCGGAACGCGACGCGTCTGCTCGAGCGTGGAACCGGCCCGTACTTCTATCTCCCGAAGCTCGAGAGCCACCTCGAGGCACGTCTCTGGAACGATGTCTTTCGCTTCTCGCAGGATCGACTGGGGCTCCCGCAGGGGTACGATCAAGGCGACGGTTCTCATCGAGACGATCCTCGCCGCGTTCGAGATGGAGGAGATCCTGTACGAGCTGCGCGATCACTCGGCCGGGCTGAACGCAGGGCGTTGGGACTACATCTTCTCGGTGATCAAGAAGTTCCGAGACCGGGACGACTTCGTGCTCCCGGATCGTCTCCAGGTGACGATGACCGTGCCGTTCATGCGTGCGTACACCGAGCTTCTCGTCCGCACGTGTCACACACGCGGCGCGCACGCGATCGGTGGCATGGCCGCGTTCATCCCGAGCCGTCGTGATGCCGAGGTGAACGAGATCGCGCTCACGAAGGTTCGCGAGGACAAGATGCGAGAGTCGGGAGACGGTTTCGACGGCACGTGGGTCGCGCACCCGGATCTCGTTCCGGTCGCCGAAGAGGTCTTCGACGCGGCGCTCGGCGGGAAGCCGAACCAGCTCGAGCGACAGCGCGAGGATGTCTCGACGGAGGCCGCCGACCTGCTGAACGTCGTCGCGACGCCGGGTGACATCACCGAGGAGGGCGTGCGCGCAAACGTCTCCGTCGGGATCCGCTACATCGCGTCCTGGCTGTCGGGTGTCGGAGCGGCCGCGATCGACAATCTGATGGAGGACGCCGCGACCGCGGAGATCTCCCGCTCCCAGGTCTGGCAGTGGGTGCGCCACGACCGTGTGGCGAGGGAGGACGTCGAGCGAATCGTGGCGGAGGTAGTCGCAGAGTTGCCTTCCGAGCGCGTGGTGGAGGAGGCGCGGGCGCTCTTCGAGCAGGTCGCGCTTGCCGAGGACTTCCCCGAGTTCCTCACGCTGCCTGCATACGAGCGGCTCCTGGGGAGGTCATAGGTGTCCGACGGCACGAAGGCCGACGACCTCGCCCTCGCGCTCGAGGAGGCGATCGTCTCCGGCGAGATCCCGCCTGGCAGCGTCTTGCGCCAGGAGCACCTCTCCGAGCAGTTCCAGGTCAGTCGGACCCCGGTGCGCGAGGCCTTGCGGCGCCTCGCCGCGCTGGGGCTGGTCAGCTTCGAGCCCAACCGGGGCGTGCGCGTGCGCATGCTCGCGCTGGACGAGCTTCGCGAGGCGTTCCTCGTGCGAGCCGAGCTCGAGAGCCTGGCGACAGAGATCGCAACGCCGAAGATGTCGTCCGCCGACCTGGCCGAGCTGGAGGCAGCGGAGCGCCGCTTCTCGGGCATCACGCGCGATCTCGTCGAGATGAGCCATGCGGGAAGGCAGGACCTCGAGCTGGCGCGCGAGTGGCTACACGCCAACCACTCGTTCCACGACGTGATCTACGCCGTCGCCCAGGTTCCGCTCATCGAGCGGATGGCGAAGGCCGCGCGCCGCACGTTCCTCGTCAAGCCCGTATGGGCCACGGGCGCCGACCTCGACGAGCTCTTCCGCAAGAACGATCTCCAGCACCGCGCCATCCGGGAAGCGATGACCGCGCGCAGCCCGCAGGGCGCGCGGGTGCTCGCGCGTGAGCACGTCCTCTCGTCGGGGCGCTTGCTCGAGGCAATCCTGGACAAGGTGGCTTCGCAGACCCGCGAGCCAGCGCTCCGTCGTTAGCCGAGAGCGTCGCTGTCCGGCGACCAGAACGCGCTCGATCTCGAGGGAGTCGTTCAAGACGACGACGTCCGCGGGCGGGCCAATCTCGAGTCGCCCGACGTCGGAGAGTCGTAGCACGCGCGCCGGAACCGCAGTCGCAGCCGCGATCGTCTCCTCGAACGACGCGCCCAGCTCGTGCAGGTTCCTGGCCGCTTCGATCATGGTGAGGGTGCTTCCGGCGAGGGCGCCATCATTCCCGCGCGGAACACGATCGGTGATCTTCACGTTCACGCCGCCGAGCCGATAGGAGCCATCCGCCAGCCCGGCGCCTGCCATCGCGTCGGTCACGAGCGCAAGGCGTCCTGCGGCCGCGCGCCACACGATGCTCGCGGTCTCGGGCGCGAGGTGGACGCCGTCTAGGATCGCTTGGACGACGATGTCCTCTCGGGCGAGAGCCGCACCCGCAAGCCCAGGGTCGCGGTGGTGAAAGGGGCGCATCGCGTTGAAGAGATGGGTCACGGTCCGCGCGCCGGCGTCGAACGCGACTTCGGCCTCGGCGGCGGTGGCATCGGAGTGGCCGCACGACACCGTGACCTCTCGTCGCACGAGCTCCTCGATCAACGCCGCTGCTCCCGGGAGCTCGGGCGCGAGCGTGACCATCCGGATCGGTCCGGCTTCGAGCAGCCGCCCAAGCAGCGCGACGTCTGGATCTCTGCGATCCGAGCCGGGATGTGCTCCGAGCCGGAGGGGAGAGAGGAACGGGCCTTCGAGGTGAACGCCGAGAACGCGCGGCCCGCTCGGCTCGGGAGGCACCTCGCGAAGCGCTGCGAGTAGCCGTTCCTCGGGAGAGGTGATGAACGTCGGAAGGTAGGCCGTGACGCCGGTTTCGACCAGCGCCTGTCCGGCGCGCCGGTATCCCGAGGCGTCGGCGTCGAGCAAGTCGACGCCACCGAACCCGTTCACCTGCAGGTCGACGAAGCCGGGCACGGCGATGCCGTGCCCGGCGGGCGATGCCAAGCCGTAGGCGGCGACGCATCCATCGGCGAGGCTCGAGATCGCCTCGAACGAGGCGCCCGTCGACGAGCGCCGCTTCGACACCGAGCCTCATGCGCGAAGACGAGAAAAGCGTGTCAAGCGGCTATACTGACGCTCGCGTCGCGGGGTGGAGCAGTCTGGTAGCTCGCCGGGCTCATAACCCGGAGGTCGCAGGTTCAAATCCTGCCCCCGCTACTGGAAAAGCCCCGGAAACGGGGCTTTTCCGTTCTCATGCGGCGATCGGCTGGCAGAACTTTTGCCCAACTTTTGCCTTCAGGTGCCGGATCAGAGCAAGCTCGCGTGCGAATGTTCTGGCCCTACCACCTACTTAGGCAGGAAGGGCGGACCCGAGTGCGCCAGCGTCCGGAATGACTCTTGAGTTAAGACGGCTTCGCGCGAAGCTCGTTTATGTTCATTGAGTGGAGGCGACTGGCCTAGACGAAATGGACGGCGACGAGCGGCTCGGGAATCTACTCGGCGGGTTCGTCGGTACCCAGCTGCTCTACGTTGTAACGGAGCTTGGTGTCGCTGACGCGCTTGGAGAAGGAGCGCAGAGCATCGACGTTTTAGCGGAGCGCCTGAACGTCGTACCGCATGTGCTGTACCGGTTTCTCCGTGCGCTGGCGACTTACGGTGTGTTCGAGCAAGACGCTGCAGGCAAGTTCAGGAACACCCCAGCTTCGCAGTTACTTCGACGCGACGATGACTCGGGCTGGCGTGACTACGCAATCGTGTACGGGAGTGTCTACCGCGCATTCGCAGAGGCTCTTCCTGCTGCTCGGACAGGCGAGAACATGTTCTCGCGTGTCCACGGAGTTGACTGGTGGACCTGGCTGGAGCGCAATCCCGAAATTGGCTCGACATTCAATCGCGCGATGCAGGCAGGTGCCGAAGGACGCATCGAACACATCAGCGGAGTCGCATGGCAGGACGGCGAGACTGTGGTCGATGTCGGCGGCGGAAACGGAACGCTTGTCATCGAGCTTCTCCAGCGACAGCCACACCTGAGGGGCGTCGTGTTCGACCTCCCAGAAGTCGCGGTCGAAGCCGACGCGCGTGTCAAAGCGGCGGGCTTAAGTGACCGTTGCCGCGTGCTATCTGGGAGCTTCTTCGACGCGGTGCCAACAGGTGGTGACGTGTACTTACTCGCCAAGGTCCTCCACGACTGGGACGACGCCGCCGCGATACGGATTCTCCGCACGGTTCGCGCAGCAGCACCGCATCATGCACGCCTATTCGTCATAGATTCAGTCGTACCTGCCGGGAACGCTCCGCACCCTTCAAAAGCACTGGACCTCGTAATGCTCTCACTCGTCAACGGGCGCGAGCGCGGCGAAGACGAGTGGACGCAACTGCTCGAAGACGGCGGCTTTCGACTCGTCAGCATCAGTGACGGACTAGTGCAGGCCGCACTCAAATAGCCTCCACCGCTCGGGCGAACCCGTACTGCCCTTCTTGTCCTAACTACTCGTGCCGTCAGACCAAAGCGGAGGCGACGTTCGGCTGCCGCCGGCGCTCTGCACGCAGCAGCGCGATACCGAGCGCTACCCACGCGCCCTCGAACACGAAAAGGCCGATGTCGTGAGTCAGATCGATTGGCTCGTCATTGAGGGTGATGGCGACGAGGATGCCCGCTGCTCCGACGAGCGGCAGCACCCAGGCGCGCCCGAGGGTGCCGCGGAGTCCCGGCGCGATCAGCAGAGAGAAGAGAAGAAGCCGATGGCGAAGAGGATGAAGTTCTCAGGGACGTCGCCCGTGAGGGCCAGTGTGATCACCGTCTGGACGGCGAAGAGGCCGAGCAACGTGATCCCGGCGACTGCGATGGGCCACCCAATCCGTCCGATCCTCGTACTGACGAGGCGACGAAGGCCCCAGATGGCTACGGCAAGAGCCGCGATCCCGAGGACGCCGAGTGCGACCCAGACGGGTTCCAGCGTATTCCCGAAGGCGAGCTGCCCGGCCTGTCCCGCGAAGATCAGTGTGCTCGCGAGAATCGCCGCGACTCCCGTGCGCGAGTTGGAACTTGACGTCATCGGGGGTTGAAGCGTACGTCGCGGCGAAGGCAACGCAAGGGCTGGACTAGCAACACATTTGGCACAACCACGAACATCTAAGAGGAGCGCGTGGCGGGGGCCGCTCAGCGCCGCCCTCGCCGCTCGAGGCGGGAACTCAGAACCTCAGATCGCATAACCCGGAGGTCGCAGGTTCGAATCCCGGCCCTGTCGAGGCTGCCAACGCTCGTGCTGCTCGCCGACGGTCTCCAACTTCAAGTTGAAGCGCTGGATCACGTTGGCGCGATGACGACCCCGACAGACGGCAGCCCATCATCGTCTTCAATCTCCGCCACGGTCGCAACGAGCTCCCGGCCGGCATCCATCTCCGGCGCTAGCAGCTGCGCCACTTGACGGGGTAGGTAGCCGAGCTGTTGTGCTCCGAGGTGCACCAAGACGGCGTTGTCGTCGACCACGTTTGCGTAGTCCCGAGCAAGCCCAACTCTGTCTCCAACCTTGGCGCGCCGCGCCACCGCCATACGATTGTCGAACGCGGTGCCTCGAATGTCCGCGCCCAGCGGGAGGAGCTCTTCGATCGACCTGCCATCCGCGAGGAGGGGATTCCGCCCGGCGCGACGAAGAGCCCGCGCTACGTCTTCGAGCACCGGCCCCGCTAAGCCATAGACGCGGTGAAGTGCCTCGGTATTGACGCGGCCGATCCACTCGAAGAAGTCAGCAAAAGTTCTGCTCGCTTGGTCAACAAGGAAGGCCTCGCCTAGCGCAATGGCTACGCGGCGTACGGGTACACCAGCGGCCATCGCCCACGGGCCTCAGGGAACGGAACACCAAACTTCACCATAGATGGAAAGAACCGAGGTCCGGGCCCGACTGCCTCGCGCCCCATGTCAAGTGCCTGTTCGGCGATTCTCAGATAACTCGCGAAGCCCCAGGGAAGCCGGTAGGCGAAAAAGTCTTCGATGAACTTGGTCAGCGCTTCGACCGGGGGCGCATCGCCGAGAGCACCTCGAATCGCTCCAACCGTGGACCCGCTGATCCAGGCCGCGAGTAGCTCGCGGCGATCCCCGTCGAACGGCGCTTCTGGCTGCATCTCATCAAGCGAGGCGCATGCATCGAGCATCAGGTCCGCAAGTGCTTGAAAGTCTGCGTCGTCGACCTACTCCGCGTCTGCCTCGAGCTCGCGGTAGGCGGTCAGCAGCCGCGCGATCTCAACTTCGCTCAGGACGTGGAGCTCGGGCTGCTCGACGCGCGGCCGCTCGCAGTCCGAGACGGGGTTGCGGGCGATGAACCGCCAGCGTCGCGAGGATTCTCTACGAGCAGGGACGCTACGACGAAGCGCAGGTTTGGTGCGACCGCACCCGGGAGCCACCGCCGCCGACGATCTCGTGAATTTCGTCTTCTTCGGCGATCGAGGGATGCGTGCTCGCGCGGCGCGGGAAGTTCGACGACGCCGAGAAGCGCGCCCGAAGTGCGCTCGAACTCATCTCACGCGATCGACTTCACCGAGGGGCGGGCGTTCGTCCGCGCGTTTCGTGCCGAGATGCTCGCCCTTGCCGGCCGGATGGAGCAAGCCGCTGCGGCTGCACGAGACGGGCTGTCGATCCGCCTAGCGAAGGGCGACGTCACCGCCGCGGCCCGAGCGCGCGAGCGCATATCGAAGTTCGGTATCGAAATCGGCTGATTACGCGTCCCCTTCGCGCCCTGCCTCTTCCGTATGCTGGATCCACACTTAGTCGCCGCCGCCTCGCTGAAGTTCTCGTAGCAGGTCACGTGCCTGGCCAGCGGCCAGAACATTGCCCTTCCGTTCGTATAGTTCGATCGCGTCCACGATCGCAGCCACCGCTTCCTCGCGACGGCCGGCCAAGCGAAGGACCTCTCCGACGTCGAGCATCGCGTCAGCCTGGGCGGCGAGGAAGTCGCTCGCCTCGGCAAGCGCCGTTGCTTGCCGCACAAGAGTTACGCCCGCCGCGAAGTCGCCTCGTTGAGCCAAGATTTTCGCGCGCTCCGCCCGCCAGTGGCTCTGGTCAAAGACGTCGTTCGCGCGAAGGAGCCCCGCGACCTCCTCCAGATACGCCTCCGCCTCTTCGAGGCGTCCCCGCGCATTGCTCAGCTGCGCCAGTCTCATGGCGATTGCGCCGTAGTGCCCGCTTCTACCCATCGTGCGGAACTCTCGGTAGCCGACACGCAGGAGCTCCTCTGCCTCAGCGAGATCGTCGGCGAGCATGAGGGCGCTGCCGCTGTTAAATACGACGAAGCTAATGATCTCGCCGTGGTCGTCCATCGCCGCGCGAGCTTCGGTGAGTAGCTCTCGTGTCGACTCGACGTGTCCCTGGGCGGCTTCGAACCACGCGAGTGCTGCCGTGACCCTAGCCTCGAGCTCCGGATGACCCGCAACGTCGCGAAGAAGTCGCTGGCAGCGATCACTTCCCTCGGCAGCCTCGCAGGGCCCGAAGAGGAGTGCGATGAGTAGCCACTCGACGACCTCGACCTGTTCGAAACGGTCGCCTGCTCGACGCGCGTGCTCGAGGGCACGCTCGGCCGCTTCCGCACTTGCTTCGGCGGCACGGGCAAGGTAGTGGCCCTGCGCGGCGAGTCGCCATGCGCGGGCGAGGCCTAACTCGTCTCCTAGGGCCTCGAAGGCATCGATCGCCTGCCGAGAGGTCTGGAGGATCTCCTGCGACGTCACGTCAGCCTCCGTGAAAAGGCGCAGGAGCCCGCGCTGGACGAGCGCATGGCTCGCCAGGCGGCGGTTGCCGGTCGTCGCTGCCGCCTCCACCGCCTCTGTAAGCACACGGTCAGCCCAGCTCAGCTCGGCCAGCTCGGACACGTCCTGGACCACGCGCACGTTGGGGACGAGTTCGACGCGAAGCGGATCGTCGGCACCCAGGAGCGCCACCGCTCGCGAGACGAGATTCACTCCGGCTGGGACGTCGCCTCGCACGAATGCGCGGCGACCTGCGGTTCCCAGCCGCTCTGCTGCAGCGCGCCCAAGTCTCGCGTCTCGTCGTCGATTGACCCGAGTTCCGCTCGGTACTGGAACGCCTGCTCGTAGTGATAGCCGACGATCTCGTCGAGCTCGATTGCTCGGTCGCCGAACCTCGCATCGAGCAGTCTCGCGTGCCGCTCGTGCAACGTGGCTCGCGCTTCTTTGGGGATCGATTCGTACGCGGCATCACGAATAAGCAGGTGTCGGAATCGGTATGCGCGCTCGCCCGAGAAGACCGGCCTGTCTGGGCGGATCATGTCGCGGCGAACGAGCGCCAGCAGAGTCTCGTGGACGTTAAGTGATTCCCATTGCGGAGAGCTCTGCCACCGACGCCTCATGGAAGACCTTCCCTTCCACCGATGCCGCCTCGATCGCGGACCGCTGCTCCTCCGGAAGGCGGTCGAGGCGTGCGGCGAGGAGAGCCTGGATCGTCGCTGGCACCTCGAAGGTCGAACGATCTCGGCCGTCCTCGAGCAGCAGCGCGAGCATCTCCTCGACGAAAAGCGGGTTCCCACCCGAAGTCTCGACGATGCGCTGCCGCGCTGGCTCGGCGAGGTCGGTTGATCGAGCTAGGTGATCGAGGAGTTTCGCACTATCGGCGTCGGAGAGTGGCTCGAGAAGAACCGATGTCGCATTGAGCTTTCCGCCGCCCCACTGCGGCCGCACGTTCAAGCAACTCGGGTCGTGCCATGCAGACCAGCAGGACCGGCGCGTCCCGCACCCAGTCCGAGACGTGATCGACGAGATCGAGGAATGTCGCCTCACCCCAGTGGATGTCGTCGAAGACAAGTACGAGTGGACGACGTCGAGCGAGCGCCTCGACGAACGTGCAAACCGCTCGGAACGTTTCCTCGCGCTGCTCGTCTGCTCCACGAGGCCCAGAACCTCAGCGAGTCGTCCCGCCGCGACCGCGCCTTCTTCCTCGCTTTCGAGGAGCGCGGCGAGCTGCTTCAGGTTGTCTTCGCTCGATGCTGCGTCGTCGAGACGCGTCGCGTCGAGGACGGCCTCGAGCACCGGCCAGTACGTGATGCCTTCTCCGTACGGAAGGCACCGACCACGGGCGACGAGCGCGTTAGCGGCGAGGCCCGAAACGAACTCCTCGACGAGGCGAGACTTCCCTATTCCGGCTGGGCCGAGGATCGTGAAAAGTTGGCATGAGCGGTCGCCAACAGCCTGCTCGAATGCGTCGTCCAACCGCCGCCGTTCGCGGTCGCGGCCGACCATGGGCGACTCGAAGCCACGGAATGAGGCCGTGGCCGGGCGGGATCGCGCGCAGCCGGGTGACGCGGATGCGTTCGTCCGATGTTTCACACGTCGACGGCGTCTCGGACGAGCTGGTGGGTTCGTTCGTCCACGAGCAGCTCATCAGGTCGAGCCTCTCGCTGAAGGCCGAGTGCGGTTTGGACAGGCTCGCCGATCGCATAGGGCTCACCTCCGGCGACGACTTCGCCGGTCCCGATCCCGATCCGCAGAGCCAAGCCAGGCGCCCCAGCGCTCTTCCAGCTCGGGGCGTATGGCGGCAAGTCGTTGCCGCATCTCGGCCGCCGCGCGCACAGCGCGCAGCGCATCGTCCTCATGCACGAGTGGAATTCCGAAGATCGCGGCCGCAGCGCCGCCGAGCGAGCGCTCGACGGTGGCCCCGTAGCGTTCGAGCACCGCGAGCAGCTCGTCGAACCCTCGAGCCGTCAGGGCGCGCAGCGACTCCGGATCGAGCTGCTGGATCCGACCGCCGTGAGGTCGCAGAACAGCACCGTCACGGTCTTTCGCACCTCGCGCCCGGGTGTCGCCGGCGACATTTGCGGCTGCAGCCGGCTCGTCCGCCCGTCGAGAGATCGGCTCGTGGGGTGAAGGCTGCGGCGAAGCGAGTCTCGGGTCATGCTCCAGGATCGCGCGCTGGAGCTCCTTCAAGCTGAGCGCCCGGCTCGAGACCCGAACTCGTCTGAAGAGAAGCATGCGCCCGGCCTGGTACGTGTCCAGGGCCTCAGCTTGCCGCCCCGACCGGTAGAGCGCGAGCATGTATTGCTCCCGCAGTCGTTCTCGTAGCGGATGCTCTCCGCACGAGCGCCCCGAGCTCGGCAACGAGCGCCGCGTGTCGTCCTGCCTCTGAGGATCTTCGTCGATCCGCTGCTCGAGGCAGGCGAGTCCGGAGCTCGTCGAGCCGTGCGATCTCGGACTGGGCAAAGGGCTCGTACGCAAAGTCCGCCAGCGGAGCTCCGCGCCGGAGCAGAAGAGCCTCCGAGAACCTGCTGGGTTATCGACAAGTAGTGTGAACTGCTCCAGATCGAGCTCTCCGGGCTCGACTCGAAGCTCGTAGCCGAGAGCGCGCGTGACAATGCGGTCGCGGCCAAGGCTCTTGCGAAGCTGCGAAACATACACCTGCAGCGCTTTGGACGCCGTCTCGGCAACTCGCTCTCCCCACAGCGCGTCGACGAGGTCGTCGCGGGAAACGACGCGGTTCGCGTTGAGGAGGAGCACCGCGAGGAGCGCCCGCGGTTTGGCTGAGCCAACGTCGATCGCGGCTCGGTTCTCCACCACCTCGAGAGGCCCCAGCAGGCGGAAGTCCATGCGCAGGCGACGCTAGCACCATCTTGCTCCGCGACGAATCCTCGGCCTTGCGGGTGCTTTTACCGACCGGACATCGATTCCTTGCCGGCGTGGAGGAACCTCGTGAATCACCCCGGACGTGCGCCGCGCACAAACACAGGCCCGACGATAGGGTTGAATCCGGGCAGTTCGTTGGGCGCCCTCGACGGGGTAGCGTCGAATGAAGGCCCAAACTCCCGTTGTTGTTTCGATGATCATGAGCGTCGCGCGCGAAGTGACAAGCTCTTTGGGGGACCCGTACGTTCGCGAGCCATCATCCCCGACTAGCTAGGGTTCAGTACGGACGTCGCGCACCGGGTCGGCTGAACTTTTGGCCAATCTTTTGCCCACCTGAGCTGACCTCAGCGTGACGTCGGCTGACTGAGGATGACGCAACGACGCCGCATTGTCCGAGCTGACCTAAAAGGCACGTCTCATAAGTCTGAAGTCGACCCAATCCGATCGAAGCCGACCTCACCTGACGTCGGAGGGTGAATAACCCGGAGGTTGCTTTAGTCTCGGGCTGATCGAGCGGGATCGCCTGGGACTAATCGGTGCGGTCGGCGACGCTGTCGGTCTGTTCGTTCTCGCCCACGATCCTGCCTTCCTCTCCTTGATCCTCAATCGTCCGATCACCACGGGCGGGGTCACGAAGCTCCTCGGCAAGATCGTCTAAATTTTCCTCAAGCTCGTCGGGCACGTTGTTCTCGTCATCGCTCATCTAGGGAGACTAGCCGGAGCGCAGAACTGCCTCGCGCTCGCTACCTGAGATCGGCGTGAGATCACCTCGCAAGCAAATCCGGAAGTTCCTCGTGCGCTCAGCGTCTCTACGCTGGCGCGAACCTTCGCGTTAGCAACCATCTGCTGAGACTACTGCGCGGTCGAGCGACATTCCCGCACGCTCGCCCAGGCAAGCGACTGTGGCTGGGTGTTAATCCTCGCCCTAATCCACCAAGTCGGACACTGTAGGGTCGTGCCAACAGCACATGGCGGGCTCGAAAGAGGAGGGTCCATGCGCCGCCGCTCGCTTCGTTTCCTCACCATCGCCGCCGCCGCGACAGCAGCGCTCGCCGCGATCGCCGGCGCCGCCACCCGATCCGAGCCGCCGACCTCGACAGGCACCGGCGGGGCCGCCGCCACGGTCGATAGGCTCGCGAGCGAGGCGGCGCTCACGATCTTGCGTGCGGGCGGTAACGCAGCGGACGCCTCCGTTGCCGCAGCCGCCGTCCTCGGCGTTACGGAGCCCTTCTCTTGTGGGATAGGCGGCGGCGGCTTCCTCGTGTACTACGAGGCGCCAAAGAAGCCTAAGGCGAACCCGCACGTCTTCACGCTCGACCAGCGTGAGAAGGCGCCGGCGGCGATGAAGCCGGACTCCTTCATGGAGAACGGCCGCGCGCTGGCATTCAACGACGCCCGCTATAGCGGCCTCTCCGTCGGTGTGCCGGGCACCGTCCGAGGCTGGTCGGAGACGCTGCGGCGCTACGGCAGCAAGAAGATCACCCTCGCGCAGGCGCTTGCGCCCGCGATTCGAGTCGCGCGCAACGGCTTCGTGATCGACCAGACGTTCTTCGACCAGGTGAACAGCAACCGCGACTACTTCGACGACGTCCCTGCGACCGCCGCCCTTTACCTGGACGCGGACGGGACGCCACGCGACGTCGGGACGAGGCTTCGCAACACCGATCTCGCTAAGACCTACGAGTTGATTGCGGCCACCGGGCCGAGCGCGTTCTACTCGGGCGAGGTGGCGAACGCGATCGTGCAGACGGTCAAGAGCCCTCAGGTCGCATCGACTGCGAATCACCGGTTCCGGCCAGGCGTCATGGAGTTGGCGGATCTCGCCGCCTATGCCGCTCCGCAGCGGGCTCCGACGCGCGTGCGCTACCGCGGCCTGGATGTCTTCGGCATGGGGCCGCCGTCGAGCGGCGGCTCGACCGTCGGGGAAGCGCTCAACATCCTCGAGGGGTATTCGCTCTCGACGCTGCCGCGCGAGCAGGCGCTGCACTACTTCCTCGAGGCCTCGCGGTTCGCGTTCGTGGACCGCGGCACGTACCTCGGCGACCCGGAGTTCGTCGAGGTCCCATTGAAGGGGCTGCTGTCGAAGGAGTACGCCGCGCAGCGGCGGGAATTGATCGGCGAGCGGGCGGCTGCCGGGTCGGTCGCGGCCGGTACGCCGCCGGGCGCGGCGGTTGCGACCGCCTCCGTGACGTCGACTCGGCCGGGGACTACGACGCACATCACCGTCGCGGACAAGGCTGGGAACGTCGCTTCCTACACGTTCACGATCGAGTCGACCGGGGGCGCTGGGCTCGTCGTGCCGAGCTACGGGTTTCTCTTGAACAACGAGCTGACCGATTTCAACTTCGACTCGCTCACGCATGCGAACCGGGTTGAGGGGAACAAGCGGCCGCGTAGCTCGATGGCACCCACGATCGTCCTTCGCAGCGGCAAGCCGTTCTTCAGCGCGGGCTCGCCGGGCGGCTCCACAATTATCACGACCGTTCTGCAGATCCTGGTCGACCGGATCGATTTGAACCTGACGCTGCCGCAGGCGATCGCCGACGCGCGGGCGAGCCAGCGGAACACTCCTGCGGTCGCCGTAGAGGCCGAGTTCGCGAGCGGGCCGGACGCCGCGGCGCTCCGCGCCCGCGGGCACACCTTCGGCACGCCGGCCGAGATCGGGGCCGCCAGCGGCGTCGAGTTCCTCGACGGCGGTGGTGTGCTAGCGGCTGCAGAACCCGTGCGGCGCGGCGGGGGCAGCGCGCTCGTCGTCACTCCGCGCTGAGCCAGCAGGGCTCGCCACGGCTCAGGGGCCGCGGGCGAGCCCTCGTCAGACGAGCCGGCGCCAGCGTGAGAAAACGTCACCGAGGTCTGCGCGGTCGCGCGGGGGTACGAGCACGGGAGATGTCGCCGGGCCCGACCACGCTGCTCCCGCGCGGCGGGATCGTGGCTGCCGGCGCGATCTCTACGGAGGCTCTCGAGACTAGCGTCGCTTGCCGGAGAAGCCTAGGCTGCGGCCGATGCTCTGTCCGAGCTGCGGCCAAGAAAACCCCGATGGATTTCGGCTGTGCGGAATGTGTGGGGCGGCGCTAGCCGCGACTGCAGCTGCCCAACTCGAGGAACGGAAGGTTGTCACGGTGCTATTCGCCGACCTCGTCGGCTTCACATCTCGCTCGGAGCAGCTAGACCCCGAGGATGTACGCGCCATGCTCGCGCCCTACTGGGAGCGGTTGCGCGCGGAGCTCGAGCGCTTCGGGGGCACGGTCGAGAAGTTCATCGGCGACGCGGTCGTCGCGCTATTCGGCGCTCCCGTTGCGCACGAGGACGACCCCGAGCGCGCCGTCCGCGCGGCCCTCGCAATACGCGACTGGGTCGCTGAGGAAAGCGATCTCCACGTACGCATCGGCGTCAACACGGGCGAGGCGCTCATCTCGCTGTCTGCCCAGCCGAAGCAGGGTGAGGGCATGGCATCGGGCGACGTCGTGAACACCGCCGCGCGCCTGCAGTCAGCCGCGCCTGTGGACGGCATCCTCGTGGGCGAGCAGACTTATCGAGCCACCGAGCGCATGATCGAATATCGCGAGCACGAGCGCATCGAGGCGAAGGGAAAGGCGGAGCGGATCCCGGTGTGGGTCGCCGTGGAGGCGCGCTCGCGTTTCGGTGTTGACCTGAGCCGTCCGGCGGACGCGCCCCTCGTCGGTCGCCACGACGAGCTCGCGGTTCTCCGCGCGGGGCTCAGGCGAGCCGCCGAGGAGCGCGTCCCGCAGCTCGTAACCCTTGTCGGCGTGCCGGGGATCGGGAAGAGCAGGCTCCTCGCCGAGCTTTTCACCGAGATCGACCACGGCGACCGCCTAATCATGTGGCGACAGGGCCGCTCGCTCCCGTATGGCGAGGGCGTGAGTTTCTGGGCGCTAGGCGAGATGATCAAGGCGCAGGTCGGCATCCTCGAGACTGACTCGCCCGAAGAGGCGACGGCCAAGTTGACACGTGCGCTCGCCAGACTCCTGTCGGATCCGGCCGAGGCAGCCTGGGTCGGGTCGCACGTTCGGGCACTCGTCGGACTTTCCGGCGGTGACGAGACACGCGACCGAACGACCGAGGCGTTCGCGGCCTGGCGGCGCTTGTTCGAGGCGCTCGCCGAGCAGCACCCGCTCGTACTCGTCTTCGAGGATCTCCACTGGGCGGACGACGGTCTTCTGGACTTCGTCGACGATCTCGTCGACTGGCTGCGGGACGTTCCCGTCTTCGTCATTGGCACCGCGCGGCCGGAACTCCTTGCCCGACGTCCGGCTTGGGGTGGCGGCAAGGCGAACGCGACGACCGTTTCGCTACGGCGGCTTTCGGACGAGGAAACTGCACGCGTCGTGCACGCGCTCCTGCAGCAGTCGGTGCTGCCGGCCGAGGTGCAATCGGCGCTCCTCGAGCGAGCGGGCGGCAACCCACTTTACGCGGGTGAGTTCGCCCGCATGGTTGCCGAGCGGACGAGCACTAACCTCGAGCTTCCAGGCTCGGTGCAGGGGATCATCGCTGCCCGCCTCGACGCCCTCGATCCAGCTGACAAGAGCCTTCTCCAAGCCGCCGCAGTCGTGGGGAAGGTCTTCTGGTCGGGAGCCCTCGCCGCGATTGGCGAATGCGAGCGTTCCGAGGTCGAGGAGCGGCTCCGCGCGCTCGAGCGGCGGGAGCTCGTTCGCCGCGAGCGCCGATCTTCGGTCGCAGGCGAGAGCGAGTACGCGTTCCTGCACGTCCTCGTCCGTGATGTCGCGTACAGCTCGATTACGCGCGCGGTGAGGATCGAGCGCCACCTGAGCGCCGCCGAATGGATCGCGTCGCTAGGCCGGCCCGACGACCACGCCGACCTTCTGGCGCACCACTACCTGTCGGCGCTTGAGCTCGCGCGCGCCACGGGAACCGACCCGCGCGCCATAACGGCAAGCGCGGCAAGCGCCCTCCAACGCGCGGGCGAGCGGGCCTTCTCGCTGAACGCGTTTCCGCCCGCCGCGCGCTACTTCGAGGAGGCGCTGGAGCTCGGGGTCTCGGAGGAGGAGCGGCCTCGTGTGCTCTTCCGTATGGCTGCGGCGTTGCATCGCTCGGCGGACGAGCGACGCATCCCGCTCCTCGGGAAGGCGCGCGACGCGCTCGTCGCAGCGGGGGAGCCGGAGCTCGCGGCCGAGGCCTGCGCGCTTCTGGCGGAGGCATGGTGGGATCAGGGCCAGACCGAGCGCGGGCGAGCGGAGCTTGAGTCCGGACGGGATCTTGTACGCGACCGGCAGCCGAGCCGGTCGCTCGCACGCGTCCTACTCGAGGTCTCCCGGTACGCAATGCTCTCGGATGAAACCGAGCAGGCTGTCGACTTGGGTAGCGAAGCGCTGGCCATAGCGGAGTCGCTCGGGCTGGACGACTTGATTCCGACAGCGCTGATCAACATCGGGAGCGCGCGCGCGAACGCAGGCGATGACGCCGGGATCGCCGACCTCGAGCGTGCGATCGACATCGCTGCGCGCACAAACAACCCGGATCTCGCTCGCGCTTACAACAATCGGGCTGCGATGGAGAGCAACATTGCCAAGGTGTATGAGTTTCAGCTCAAGGGCATGGAGGCAGCAGAGCGACTGGGAAACGCTCCGGTTGGCCGCTACATCGAAGGGCAGCTCATTCTCACGCTTGCTGATCTCGGGCGCTGGGACGAGTTCGAGGCCGAGGCGCACGAGTTCCTCGCGGCCTGTGAGGCCGGCTCGCCACATTACAACGAGGGCTACGTACGCGAGCGGCTGGCGGACATCCGGGTCGCTCGGGACGACTTGGAGACCGCCGTGCCGCTGGCTGGCCGAGCGCTAGAACTCGCTCGCCAAGCGAAGGAGCCGCAGGCGCTTCAGCCGGCGCTCGGCTGCAACATCCGCGTCGCGCTTTCCCGGGCGAGCTCGAGGAGGCTCGTCTGTTCGCCCGCGAGCTCGTCCATCTCATGAGAGTGAGCGCGACGACGTTCGGTGCACTAACTCTCGCGTTGCACGCCGACGAACTCGGCGTCCGGGGCGAGCTGCCCAACATCCTCGCGACCCGCGCGGACCGCTCGTGGGTGAGGGCTGCAATCGCCGCGCTCGACGGCGACTTCGTGGGCGCGGCCGACATCGCGGGTAAAGATGGGTTTATTGTCGACGAGGCAGAGCTGCGCCTTCGCGCCGCGCAGACACTCGTCGCGGAAGGCCGCCGCGCCGAGGCAGACATGCAGCTTCAGCGAGCCCTCGCGTTCTACCGCTCGGTCGGTGCGACGAGGTATGCGCGCGAGGCCGAGGCACTTCTCACCGCGACCGCGTAGCTCGGCGCGCTGGCCCATCACGGCGAAGCGGGCCTTAGCTGGCCGCTTGTTCTTTACGAGGCGCGAAAGGTTTGGCTGAACTTTTGCCCACCTGGCATGACCTGAGCTGATGTCGGATGAGCGAGCGTGGCGCACCACCGCCGTACTTACTTCAGCTGATCTAGAGCGCAACGTCTCATAACCTCATCCGGCCCAAGTCGGCCTCAGCTGACCTCACTGGGTAAATAACCTGGAGGTCGTATCTCGAGCTAATCGCATGCCGTCTACACGTAGGAGACGTGGTCGTTGCTCCGCGGAAACCGCATGGTTGAGCGAGTCAGTGTGAATTGGGTGCCACAAATATGCGTCGTCGCGCGTGCCCTAGAGTCATGCACATGCGCGTCCGCGAGTGGGCAAGCACAGCCGTAGCCCGGGCCGCCGCCGTCGGCTCTCTGCCGTCGGACACCCCCGAAGAGCGTTTGCGCAAGTCGGCGCTCGTCCTTTCTTCGCTTCTGATCACAACGCTGTCCTTCGTCTGGGTCGGGACCTATGCGGCTCTTGGACTCTGGCGCTCGGCGTTCATTCCATTCGCATATCAAGCCGCATCGTTAGCGGGGCTCGCTTTCTTCGCGAGGACGAAGCGTTACGGCGAGTATCGCGCGAGCCAGGTCGCGATGTTCCTCGTTTTGCCCTTCCTTCTCCAGTGGAGTCTCGGCGGATTTGTGGAGTCGGGCGCCGTTGCGATCTGGGCTTTTGTCGCGCCCCTCGGCGCGCTGGTGTTCTATGGGCCCCGCCAGGCGATCACCTGGTTCGCGGCCTTCCTTGCCTTAGTCGCGTTCTCGGCCGCCATCGACGGCGTACTTCCGGGGCCGTCGGAGGAGATTCCGTCCTCGGTGGTCGTGGCGTTCTTCGCGCTCAACATCTTCGGCCCGTCGATCACGACGTTCGCCCTTCTCCAATACTTCGTCCGCTCCCGCGACCGTGCGCACGAGCTACTGGCCGCGGAGCAGGAGCGCTCGGAGACCCTTCTACTGAGCATCTTCCCGCGGGCCATCGCTGAGCGGCTGAAGGTCTCGCAGGAGGTCATCGCAGAGCGCAGCGAGGAAGTCTCGGTCGTCTTCGCCGACATCACGGGCTTCACTTCTGTCGCGGAACGACTGCCGGCGGAGGACGTCGTGATCCTCCTGGACGAGATCTTCTCGGCATTCGATGAGCTCGTGGCTCACCACGGCCTCGAGAAGATCAAGACGATCGGTGACGGCTACCTCGTCGCCGCCGGGATCCCAACACCACGAGCCGACCACGCCGAGGCGGCCGCTCACGTGGCGCTCGCAATGAGGCAGGCGCTGAGCGAGCTACCAGTCGCGTCCGGCTTGAGCCTCCGCGTCGGCATCGACTCAGGGCCGGTCGTCGCTGGCGTCATCGGCCGGGCCAAGTTCGGCTACGACATCTGGGGCGACACCGTCAACACGGCGAGCAGGATGCAGTCTCATGCCCCGCCCGGCGGGATCCAGGTAACCGAGCGAACGTATCGTCGACTCGAAGGCGAGTTCATCTTCGAGCGGCGCACGGGAGTCGTCGTCAAAGGCAAAGGCGAAATGACGACGTACGTTCTGCTCGGGGAGCGGCGGGAGCGCTCGGTCGCCGGGACGCGCTATGAGCCGGCGAGCTCGCGCTAACGGAGGCATGGCGGTCCTTCTCGGCAGCCGGACGCACATCGATCCGGACAGAGAGTCGCGAAATTTTTGGCCGA
>CAWHKX010000005.1:0-14935 GCA_963830035.1 uncultured Actinomycetes bacterium
GTCGCCGACGTCGCCAGTGATCGCTTCCGCGACCGCGCGCAGCTCCTCGACTTCCCCGTCCGAGCGCGGGAGCGTGCCCGACGAGACCACCCTGGCCACGTTCGCGGAGGCGTTCCGCAGAGTCAGAGAGGCTCGCCGCTCGAGCACACAAGGTCGCCACTGCGCACCCTCGTAGCCTCTGCGCATGATGTTCGCGACGCCTCGAATCTGGACCCAGGCTTGCTGCTGGTCCCTCCGCGACTGCCCCGCGGGCGTGCACCAGCCCACCATGACGCCATGGTTGCCTGATTGCAGGCATGCAGCAGGGTTGGATGCGCTGGCTGCATGCGTTGTTGTCGCGCCAGGTGTCTCGTGGTGCCCCGAGGCTACTCAGGAGGGGCTTGTGAACGATACGATTCCCCTCAGTTGAGCCAGATTCCCCGGTCGTGCACAATCGACAAGCTGGGGGTCACTGGTTCGAGCCCAGTACCGCCCATCCGATCCCGCACGGTTGAGCCGATTTCGCTTAGCTATGCGGGTCAGGTGTGGCGTGAGCGTCGCGAATGCTCTTGTGGTGCACACCCCGGTGCACACCCGTGCGGGAGCCGCCGAGTCCCCAAGGCGAACGCGTTCGTAAGCCACCGCTGAAGCGTGCGTTTCTGGCTTCAATCGAGAGCACGCCCGCCCACCCCCGGCGGATGTCTCCGGAGATCACGAATGCGTCATGGTCGTGAACAGGCGAGATCGGAGTGGCGATCCGAGATCGGTGGCTGCCGATGGCGCAACGCGCAAGCTGGTCGAGCGAATCAGAGTAGTCGCCATTCGCGCACGCGAGTGGCGACTACTCCAGAGTCATCGGCGGCTACGGTTCCTTCATCTGATCATCAGTGTCAGAGCCGCATCAGGTCACTGAGTTAGCACCAGGTCCTGCAAGCAACGCGGTTCCAGGGATGTCCCGGTACGGCAACGGCGACCATGTAACCAGCCGCGTGGAAGCCCAGTGGATCCGCTAGAGCTTCTTGCTTGAGCGCCGAGGTCAGAAGAGGCTTGAGCATCAGCGTCTTGCCCTGTATTCGGAAGCGGAACGATCCCGGACCGATCATGAGAGTCGAGCCGCTGACCGTATAGGTGCCATCGTCGACCTGCTCGCCGTGTTGGTCGACTGAGCCGAACTTGCCGCCGGCTGTGAAGAAGTGCGAGTGGATCTGAGGTTTCGCGCCCTGGCAGAGGCTCTTCTTCTTCGCGAGTTGCTGGGGTGTTTGGTTTGGGAAGTAGTCGCTGACAACAACCGGCGCTAGCGGTCGCAGACCGACAGCCTGGAGCGCCCCGACCATTTTCTGACACGTTCGAACCATCTGCCACCGGCCAACGATCGGAGATGACTTCGCGGAGACGCTGTCTTGGAAGGCGAGCAGCAGCGCCGTGAAAACAGCGCCGAGTACCAGAATCAAGCGCAGGCTGTGAGGCGTGCCAGAAATATCTTGACTGAGAGACACCTTGAACGTCCTTTCGTGGAAGGGTGGCTCGCTCGCGCGGCGCGTCACGCGACGCATCGAAGCTCGCAGAGCTTGTGGCCCCGCAGAAACCGTCCCTCGCGCCAAGGCGAGGCGTTCTCAGGCAAGTGTCATGCGCCCGAAGTATCCGACTTTGTGCGATTAATGTCAAGATCCGCACCCGATGAAACCGATGCCAGAGTCGGAGTTTGAACCAGTCCCCGAAGCCATCGCCGATCGCTATGGGGTGGCTATTCCGCAGCGTTGGAAGCGACTTTCCTCTAACGCGACTGGCGGAGTTTTCCGCGGAGGGGAGTTCATCGTGCGCGTAGAAACGGCCGATCCCGCGAGTGTTCGATGGGAGCATGCACTCATTCGGTTCCTGGCGAACGAGATCGAGCAGGTGGTCGCGCCCCTCGCGGCGCTCGATGGCTCGACCTTCTATCTGGACGGCGGCCACGTCGTTTCAGTCTTTCCGTTTATCGAAGGCGAGGAACTGCGGTCTCGCGAGGCGCTCTTTCGACAAGAGCTGCCGGCGTTGCTCGCGCGTCTACATCGACACGCTCTGGCGTGGCCGGTGACCGAGCAGCGTCCCGGCGTGCCCTAGGTGCGTGACCGGAACTGGGACAGGAACGACTGGTGGGACTGGAGCTTGGTCGAAAAGCCGCCGGCATTGACGCGGGCACTCGAGGAATTGCGGGAGTGGGTCGCAGACGCCGACGATCTGCGCGTCTGCGCGATCCACGGTGACTTCCATACGGGAAACGTCCTCGTGCGCGATGGGAGCGTTGCTGGCATTGTCGATTGGCAGTACTCGCGCAGGGACTGGCCTGCTCTTGAGCTTGCTGGGATGGTCTGGGACCTGTCATGGGACGGCAGCTCGACGACGATCGATCACGCGCTCCGTGATGAACTTGTTCAGAAGTACGTCGATGCAGGCGGCCCTGGTGAGGCTGTTGCAGTCGTGCCGATGATGCGGCTGGAATCGATGGTTTCAGCGCTCATCGCGCTCACACACGCCGCGAAAGGTCCGCCACGGAATCGCGAGTTCACGCAGCTCCTGATCGCAACGCTGGACGAACTCGCCTAACTTCGCTTGGTGGTCCGGGCTAGCTCGCTCAGGGCCGTCGCCGATCTTGGCCTCACGCCCTCTGCTTCTGACCCAAGGCTCCCCGATAGCCGGGGTAGATCTGCGAGCTGCCGGCGGGGGATTAGAGATCCGTCCACGAATGCCTGCGACGCACTCGAGCTCCCTCTCATCGAACGGCAGGTAGCTCGCGAGGCCGTCAGGTTCCTTGTAGTCATTGTCGGCTGCTGCGGTTGACCTTGCCGTTGGTGTTTCGACGGCCGTTCGCTAGCGCGCTGGCAACGTCAAGCCCGCGGATCACTGGCGAGATGAAGACCCGTGCTGCGGGTCTTCATCGCGTCGGGCTTCTTCAATGCGCTTGAGAGGCGGGACGGACCTTCGTTTCCCACTCGTTTCCACGAGCTGCGCCTCGACCGAGTGCGCAGCGATCACCGCTCCCGCGACGCAGGAACCACGCGGAACGGTCGCCGCTCGCTACCAATCGCCGCGGTTGGCCGCCTCTCGTTTCCATCACGTTTCCAAATGCGTGGGAGTGTCCTGGGTGAACGGGTCGAGGCTGTTAGCACAGCCCACCTGCTCCGGTCACTCGATGTCGTCTATGGCGTGAACATCGCGTAGCTGTACTCGTAGCGGTAGTCGGCGCTGATCTGTCTGACAGCGACGTTGCGACGAAACCGGCGATCACCGGCCCGGCAGCTCGAGCTTGCCTCCTTCGCGTCCCTGCCATCATTGTTACGAGGAGGATGACGATCGAAATCGTTGGCAGGGAGGAGGAGCTCAGCTCGCTCCAAGCCTTCGTCGACCACGCGAGGCGGGGACAGACGATGCTCCGACTCGAAGGCGAGGCGGGGATCGGGAAGTCGACACTCTGGGGAGCCGGCGTCGAGCATGCGCGCGCGCAGGGATTAACGGTTCTACCGTCGCGGCCGGCGGAGGCGGAGCGCGCCCTCGGACACGTGGGGCTAGCGGATCTACTTGAGGGGGCCGTGGACGACGCGCTGCCTGCACTCTTGACGCCGAGACGGCGCGCGCTCGAGGTGGCGCTGCTCCGAGAGGACGCGTCGGGTGATCCCGTCGATCACCGCACGCTCGCCGTTGCAGTGCGGGACGTCTTGCAGCTTATGAGCGAACGTGGGCCGATTCTGGTCGCCATTGACGACGTTCAGTGGCTCGACCCGTCCTCGTCGCGGGCGCTCGTGTTCGCCCTGCGGCGGCTCGACGCGAGCCCGGTAAGCCTTCTACTCGCACGACGACCTGCCAACGGGGCGCCGCGGTCGGAGGTCGAGCAAGCCCTGGGTGCAGGGCGCGTCCAGCATTTGGTCGTGGGCCCGCTCAGCGTCGGCGCGCTCCACGGGTTCCTGCGCGACCGCGTGAACAGGCCTTTCGCGCGGCAGACGTTGCTCCGTATCTACGAGCGGTCGGGCGGGAATCCATTCTTCGCGCTCGAGCTGGCCCGTGTGCTCGACGCGGACGTCGACCCGCTTCAGCCGCTCCCGGTTCCGGAGACCCTCGAAGAGCTTGTGCGGACGAGGATCGACGAGCTCCCCGCGGCCACTCGTCAGGCGCTCGCCCTCGCCTCCGCCCTGGGGACGCCCTCGGAGTCGGTCCTCGAGAGGGCGGGCGTTGCGGTAGATGTGCTCGCGCCCGCGTTCGCCGCAAACGTGGTCGAGCGCGAGAACGGGACGATTCGCTTCACGCACCCGTTGCTGTCCTCGGTGCTCTACCAGGACCTAGGAGGGGAGCGGCGCGGCGTTCACGAGCGTGTTGCGGGCATCGTTGACGATCCGCTCCTCCGTGCCCGTCACGTCGCCCTGTCGACGGAGTCGCCGGACGCAAGCGTCGCTGCCGTGCTCGGTGACGCCGCGCGTCTCGCGGCCGATCGCGGCGCGTCTGCTTTCGCGGCCGAGCTCGCTGAGCACGCGCTCCGGCTGACTCCTTCGGACGCGCCCGACGCGCGCCACCGACGCGGGGTCGTCGCGGCTCGTGCCCATCTCGCTGCGGGGGAGTGGATACGCGCGCGAGCGATTGCCAACGATTTGCTCGCCGAGGCGAAGAGCGGCCCGCTGCGCGCCGAGGCCCTCCTCCTCCTCGCCCAGTTCGAGCACGACGATCTCGCCGTTCCGGTTCTTGAGGAAGCGCTGCGCGAAGCGTCGTCGCGCCCGGCCCTTCAGGCGCGCATCCACATCCGCCTTGCCGGGGCGGAACGCTTCAGGAAGGGATTCGCGGCGGCGCTCGCGGGGACCCGTGTCGCACTCGTGCTTGCCGACCGTCTCGACGATGACGTCCTCCGCTTCGACGCACTCGTGCAGCTCCACGGGCTCGGCAGGATCGTGGGCGTCGCGGAGACGCGCGATTACGCCACACGCTTGCGTGACCTTGCAAGCGCCGCCGGCGATCCGCGCCTACTGAGAGAGGCAAACGTCGTCGTCGACGGGGGGTTCGTCGATTCGGGAAGCATCGAAGCGCGACGCGCCACGCTTGAGCACGAGTACCACGAGTGGCACGAGCGCGACGAGCTCTTTACAACGCGCGTACTGTGGGATCTCGCGTGGTTGGAGCTATGGGCTGGGCGCTGGCAACTCGCGGCGGAGCACGCTGCGGGCGCCCGTGACCTCAGTATCCAGTACGGGGTCGAGAGGAACCAGGACTACATTCCGAGCTCGTGGGTGGCCGCGCATCGAGGGCAGCTTGAGCTTGCTCTGCAGGAGTCGGAGCGAGCCCTGAAGCTCTGTGAAGAGCAGATCGGATTCCATCCGCCCCTGCTCGAGGCCGTCCCCGGACTCATCGCGCTCTGGCGCGGAGACGCGGCAACGGCTGCGGAGCGCCTTGGCGAGGCCGACCGGCAGGCAGCGGCGCTCGGCTGGGGTGCGCCCGACGTGCGGCCGTGGACCGCCGACTACGCGGAGGCGCTGCTCGAGCTCGGTCGGATCGACGATGCGGTGCGCGTCATCGATCGCTGGGAAGCTGATGCGACGCGGCTCGGCCGGGAGCGGGTGCTCGCCCACGTAACGCGCTGTCGCGGGCTCGTCGCTGCGGCGCGGGGCAATGTCGACGAGGCAGTGTCGCTCCTGGAGCACGCGGTCGCGCGGCACGACGGGGTCGGCGATGCCTTCGGACGGGCTCGCGCGCTGCTCGCGCTCGGCATCGTCCTCAGGCGGGCACGGCAGAAGCGCCCGGCTCGAGAGGCGATCCACGCCGCGCTCGGCGGCTTCGAGCAACTCGGAGCGGCCACATGGGTCGAGAAAGCGGGTGCCGAGCTGGGACGGATTGGCGGGCGCATCCGGGAGGAAGGCTTGACGGCGGCCGAGCGGCGCGTCGCCGTCCTGGTCGCCGCCGGGCGGACGAATCGGGAGGTAGCGGCCGAGCTGTTTCTCGGCGAGCGGACCGTCGCCGGCCACCTGACGCGCGTCTACGCGAAGCTCGGAGTGCGCTCGCGGACCGAGCTCGCGCGTCGGTTGGGCTGACTACCCGGTCCGCGCGGGGCAAAGTCAGGACGTTCTTACCTTTCCTCGCCGCGCGCCCGGCTCTAGCGTCGAAGGCGTGCCTAGCTACCTGGTCGAGACCTACCTCTCGCGTGGCTTGGCGGGAGAGCGCGCCTCCCGCGAGCGGCGGGCACGGTCGGCCGCGGAGCAGCTGACGGGTGGCGACGCGCCCGTCCGCTTCGACCGCTCGATCTACGTTCCCGAGGACGAGATCTGTTTCTTCGTCTTCGACGCTCCCTCGGGTAGGGATGCCGCGCTCGCCGCCCAGCGGGCCGAGCTCGACCCGATCCGTGTCGTCAAGGCGCTCTCGTCCCGAGAGGAGGAGCTACGAGGCGAGAGGTCTCACACGACCACCCACAACGAAGGAAGGGGAACAAAATGAAGAGGATCAGCACGGCAGTGCTCGTGCTCGCGACGGCGCTCGCGCTCATGCTCGCCTCGGCGGCATCTGCTCACAACCGAGCGCACATCATCCTGCCGAGCGGCGAGTGCATCGTCGTTGGCTCCGAGAAGTCGGTGACCCTCCCGGACGGGACGCTGCTGGATCTACGCCCGGAGACGCAGCCGGCGGACGAGTTCGGGACGGCGTTCGCGGCTGACGAGGGCGATTCGCGCCTGCAGAAGGGGCCCTGTCCGTAACCGTTCGTGCATCGGAGCGGGACGGCACCGCACCGGATGCCTCCCGCTCCGACCGCGTCGTCGCCAGGGAGTGGCCAGCTCGTTTTGCGGCTCGCGCGAGGCTCCGAGCTGTTCTTCGCGCGCACGCGCAGTAAGAGGGCGTTGAGGCCTACCCACCCCCCTGAACGTATTTCTCAGGCTCGCGCCGCATTCGTTCGTTCGGGGGGATCCAGATTGAGCATTGCTGTATCGACGCATTGCTCGCCGCCCTGGCAGGCACTCACCGGCCTTCTTGAGCCGATCCCCGTACATCGCCGCCAGCCAGATGAGGAGTTCATCGAGCGTGAGTTCCTGAACGTCCTCGACGGTCTTCGGGCGCGGCACCACAGCGCCGCCCACCTCCTCGCGTCGTGGAAGACAGCCTCGATCTTGTGCGCCGACTCGTCTCCGAGTGTGGAGCGCGGGCGCGAGACGGCGACTGGGATCGTGCGCGGAAGCTCCTCGACCTCCTCGTCCTCGACGGCCACTTCCTCCTCTAACCGCGATGGGGTCGAACTCGCTCACCGCGAGTGGATGTACGCACGCACGGCCTCTCGGGCGAAGCTGGCGATGGATTTCCCCTCGGCCTGTGCGATCACCCTGAGCGCCGCATGTTCGTCCTCGGAGACGGTGAACCTGATCGACGGTGGCCGTACCCTCGCGGGGAGGTCGCGTCCTGGGAGCGGCCCTTCCTGCGGAAGACCGGCCACGATGTTCGGCGCCGGCCCGGCCGGTTGTGCGGTGAGTGGCTTACGCAGGCTCTCCATCGCGGGCGGATCGGACCTCGGGAGCGCCTCGAGCGCCTCGACGGACTCAGTGAAGGTGTCTGGCTTCTTCGCGAGCATCATGCTCGTGAAGTGCTGCCGGAACCTTTCCACCCTCTCCGCACGGTCGTCCATCGGCTCGATGTCCTCCGTGATTGTGCACCCAACCCGGCTACCACTAGGTCGGCTGCCCTTGAGGCGCGGCGCCGGACCGCCTCTAGTCCCCCAGACCAGCGCGCTAACCAGGCTGCGCCACGCCCCGTGGCGGAGGAACCTTAGCCGCTCTCAGAGGTTCCGCCGGTACAGGACGAAGCCGAGCGGGAGGATCGCCAGGAACGCCACGTACGGCATCAGCGCCTCGCGGTTGCCCTCGATGCGTCGGTCCCGCGTGGGGCCGGTGGCCAGAACCGTGCGTAGAGCACCCGCCATCTCCGCGACCTGCCCCTCTCCGACGACACGGCCCCTCACGAGCGCGGCCGCCTGCGCGAGCGTCGCGGCCGCACGGGGATCGGGCGCGTAGCCCGCCTCGACCTCACCGGACTCGTAGATCCTCTCGCTCGCATCTCCCACCTTCACGAACGTGACGTCGATGCGCGGCGCCTGCGCGAAGTCAGACGAGAAGGAGCCCGACACCGGCTGGCTCTCGCCGTCAGTGAGGACGACGAGCGCCCGCTTCTTCCGGGCCGGGTTGAAAAACGACAACGTCGGCAGCGCGCCGAGCGCGTCGAGCGTCGTCACGGTGGTGCCGAACGAGGTCGAGGGCGGTGGCCGCTCGATCCCGATGGCCTCGGTCAGAGTCTCCCGATAGCTGCGCTGGTCGACCGTCGGGAAGAGGTGCGGGAGCACGCGGTCGGTCATCGACGCAACGCCGAGCGGGATGTCGGGGAGCTCCTCCTGGAGTGCGAGTGCGTCCTGCTGCGCGCGCTCGAAGCGGGTCGGCTCCCCGCTTGCCACCGACGCGAGCATCGAGCGCGACGTGTCAATGACCACAAAGACCTCCGCGTCGCTGCGCTGGGGAACGGTCCGCGCGCTCGTGACGACGGGCTGTGCTGCGGCGACGCCGACTAGCAGTGGTACCGCCCCAAGACACGCGGCTAGAGAAAGCCACGAACGCCGACCGCTCCCAGCGAGCCCGAGCACGACGCGCACACGCTCCACCCGACGCCGACGGCCGACGAACATCGCGAGTGGGATCGTCGCCAGGAGCCCGAACAGCGCTGCGACAGGCGTCAGGAAGCTGAGGCCCACGCCTAGTACCCGCTTCCCGCGCGACCCTGGCCGGACGCCCGCCCGCGCGCGCCACCGGTGTCGGGAGCATCCGACGGGAAGAG
The DNA here is from genome assembly GCA_963830035.1 of uncultured Actinomycetes bacterium. Lineage (GTDB taxonomy): Bacteria > Actinomycetota > Thermoleophilia > Gaiellales > Gaiellaceae > GMQP-bins7. The sequence continues at coordinate 8,794 of CAWHKX010000005.1, forward strand.
GATCTGCCCGTACGCACGCATCGCGAGCTCGAGATTGAGCTTGGCGTCGGCGTTTTCCGGGTCGAGCTCGGCGGCGGTGCGGAACGAGCCAACGGCATTCGACATGAGCATGTTGCGCTGATCGGGCCCCGCGTACAGGTACCGCGCGAGCAGCACCACGCCCAGCAGGTTCTGGAGCTTCGAACGTCGCTGCCGATCGGGGTGCTCGCGGCTCTGCGTCGTCAGGTCGAGCTGGAGCTTCGCCCAGCGGCTCTCTAGCTCGAAATCGATTCCCTCCACGGCCTTCCCCGGTTGGAGCTTCGAGAAGGCCGCCACTGTCCTTCGATACGCGAGGTCGTCCTCGAGGCCGAGTGCGGCAAGGCGCGCGCGCGTCGCGAGGACGCCCGGCTCGTTCCAGAGCCCGGACGCCCGGAGTGGAGTGCTTTGGAAGCGGCCGTCGTCCGCGGATATCCAGCCGGGGGTCCGCAGCACGTCGATCGCGAGAACGACGACGACCAGCGCGGCCGGGATCGCGACGATCGCAGCGACTCCGAGCGCACCGTCGCGCTTCGTCATCGCCTCACCTCCAGGCGGGAGAGCAGGCGCTCGTTGGTCGCGAGCACCACCGTGAGGGCGAGCCCGACGAGCAGGAAAGCCCACGGGAGGCCGGTCAGCATGCTGTCCTCACCGCGGGTCTTCACGGCCTGCTCGCCGCTGACGGGCTCCGGCAGGAGAGCCTCTCCGCCGAGGAGGAGCTCCATGAGCTCGCGCTGCTCCGCGCGCGGGGCGAGCGGGACGATCCGCACGTCGAAGCCGTCGCGCCGGAACTCCGCAAACACCTCCACGAGTCGCTGGATCTCGTCCGGGAGCACCTCGAGGTCGGACAGGAGCACGATCGTTCCCGAACCGCCCTCACGCAGGAGCGCCTCACGTGCGACCTTCATGCCCTCGGAGATCCGCGTCCCGGCGCGGAAGCGATCCCAGGGGTTCGGCGGCAGGAAGCCGGTCCTCGTGGAGCGGAAGAAGCGGAGGAGAGCCTGGAACTCACGACCGGAGGAGCCTGGTGGGAGGAGCTCGTACGCGGCATCCGAGAAGACGACGAGGCCGGAGCGCTCGTCCGTCTCGACGAGCTTGCGCACCGTGGACTCGAAACCGCCCTCGAATACGCTCGCCGAGAGGTCGAGCACGACCATCCCGCTCGAGCCGGACGCCACGAGCGGCGCGTGGCGGACGTCGTACTGGCGTGCCACGACCACGCCCGCAGCCAGTAAGAGCACGAGGCCAGTCCCGAGGCTCGCGCGAAGCATGTTCGTGCGCCGGCTCGCACTGGTCAGTCGCGCAGGCTCGCTGGCCGGGATCGCCCGTGGCCGTTCAGGTCGCAGGTGCATCGGTCTCCCTGATCGACGTCACGAGCTCCGTCATCTCCTCCGGCTCGGGCATCGGTGGCGACCAGCCCTGCGCTCGTGCCTGCGCCGCTCGCGCGTCGGCGTCGAGCTCGAACGCGAGCGCCTCGAGAGCCTCGCGTCGATCGTCCACGGACGGTCGACGACTCGCCCACTCGACGAGTGCGAGTGCGCGTTCGAGCGGGCTCAGCGCGAGACGCTCGTCCGCTCTGGGAGGTGCGCGTCGTGCGCGACGACGCCACACGAGCCACACCGGAAGGGCGAGAAGCGCCGCTGCGAGCAAGAGCAGCCCGAGTCCGAGGAGAGCCGGCGGCACGCGATAGCTGGGCTCGGGCGGAGGCGCTACCTCGGCGACGAACGGGAATCCCTGGCCTACGACACTCGAGTCGTCCCAGTTGATCCGTGAGAGCGAGCGCAGCGGCGACCAGACCACGCGCCCGAGCGTCGTGTCCTCCGGCTCCGCGTCCAGCGAGACGATCGCCGGTTCGAACTGGTACTTCACATTCTCGTCGCGCTGCTTTCCCGGGAGGAACGGTGGTAGCCCCGGCCTCTGGCCGACCGTCGCCTCCCCGGACGCCGTCCGTGGGATGCAGCGCTCGCTCAAGCAGTTCAACGTCACGCTGTACCGCAAGAGCGTGAAGTCGCCGATGTCGGTACGCGTGGTGCGCGGTTCGCTCACCGGCTCGTATGGCGCGAAGTCGGTCTTCACACGGACTGAGCCGGGATCGGCCTTCGTGCGGTTGAGGATGACCTCCACCCGCGCGACGATCGGCTCGGCGAAGAGATGGACGTTCGGAGTCAACGAGCCGCGGACTACGGCAGTCTTGTTCGCCGCGATGAGCGACCTCGGGTCGTCTCCTCCTCCGCAGCCGGCGGCGAGCACCACGAGGACAGCGCAGGCAGCGAGCCTCACGCACGCCCCCGGGTGAACAGGCGCTGATCGGCCCAACTCAGGAAGGCGGAAACGACGGCCCGCGGCTCGTGCGAGCCGACGACGACGGGATCGAGGTCGAGCGAGCGGAGCCCGTGGACCAGCTCCTCCCAGCGCCTCTCGTTCGCCTTGCGCCGCTCGCGCACCTCGCGCTCGGTCAGGGCGGCGAGCGCTACACCCAATCCGTCTGGGGTGGCGAACGGCACGACGATTCCGCTCACGTCGGGGAAGCTCTGTTCCCACACCGGGTCCTGGACGATCACGGGCACGAGCTCGAACCGCCGCTCGAGGGCGTCGAGCCACTCGTCGCGTGTCGGGGCGACGAGGAAGTCAGAGACGATGAAGACGAAGGTGCCGGCCGGAAGGTCGCGCTTGTGCTCGGCGAAGTGCCGCAGTCCGCGTTGAAGCGTGTCCTCGGGTGCGCCGAACTTCCGCTCGAGCTCGGGAGCGCCATAGACGTGCGAGCTCCGCGGCGGATGCCAGTAGGCGTCGCCCTCGGCCTCGTCGAAGTAGCCGAGGAGGCCACGTGCCGCCGTCGCACTCGAACCGATGAGCGTGACGGCGCTACGGATCGCCTCGGGTTTGCTGAGCCAGGGCCAGCCCTCCGGGAAGAGCGACATCGACGGGCGGCGATCGGCGAGAACCACCACGCGGGGAGCCTCGTCCGCGTAGTGCTCGCGGACGACGAACTCCTCCGACCCCCGCGCGAGCGACAGCCGAGCCGAGGCGTACCAGTCGATCTTGTCGACGTCGTCACCGGGTTGGTACGGGCGCGATCCCGCGACGTCCGAGCCCAGGCCGCGGCGCATGCTGTGCAGGCCGCCGAACGGAAGGCCGAGCACCCGCCGGCGCGGGATGAGCGGAAACGTCGCGGTCACTGCGCCACGGCGAGGGTCGGCTCGTCGGGCTCGAGCTCGGCGCCCGGTCGCGGCGCGATCTCGAGGCAGTGCTCGCGGAAGCGGTCAGCCGCAGCCTGCCAGCCGATCTCGCGCGCCACAGCGACGAAGCTCGGCGTAAACACAATGCGGTGCATCACGACGGAGAGAAAGAGATCCTCGACGTCGACGGGCGTGACGTACTCGCGCCCAACGAGGAGCGCCCACGCGCGGGCAGCGCGCTCGAGCGCGAGGCTTCCACGGACGGACGCGCCGATCGCGACGCCGTCCGCCGTCCGTGTCGCTCGGACGAGCTGGATCACCCAGCGGCGGATGACCGGATCGATGTAGACGGCCTCCACTGCGGTGCGCAACGCGTGCACCTCGGCGAGCGAGAGAACCGGCTTCAGGAGGCGAAGCGGATGAACGCTGAGCTGCTGCTCGACGATCGCCACCTCGTCATCCTCCGAGGGATAGCCGAGCGCCGTGCGCAGGAAGAAACGGTCGAGCTGCGCTTCGGGGAGCGGGAACGTGCCCTCCTGCTCGATCGGATTCTCAGTTGCGAGCACGAGGAACGGCTCCGGCAGCGCACGGGTGATGCCGTCGATCGTCACCTGCTGCTCGGCCATCGCCTCGAGGAGCGCGGACTGCGTCTTCGGCATGGCGCGGTTGATCTCGTCGACGAGCAGGACGTTCGCGAACACCGGTCCCGGACGGAACTCGAAGTCGCGGTCGCGCTGGTTGAAGACGGAGAGCCCGGTGACGTCCGTCGGCTGAAGGTCGGGGGTGCACTGGATCCGCGAGAACGCGGCTCCGTCGACGCTGCCGGCAATCGCGCGGGCAAGGACGGTCTTCGCGGTGCCCGGAACGTCCTCGAGCAGGACATGGCCGCCGCAGACGAGCGCGGTCAGGACGAGCCTGATCTCCTCCGTCTTCCCGCGTACGACCTGCTCGACGTTCGCGAGCAGGCGTGCCGCGATGTCGGGGGCCGAGCTCATGCGGTCATTCATCTCCACCCGTCCTCCTCAGTCGACTGATGTGCAACACGCGACCTAACCAGACTAGGCCACTCCCCGCTACTTCGGAAGAGCCTGCACCGACCTCCGTTCTCCGCTTGTCTGCACCGGTTGCGAGGCACTTACCTCTACTCCCGCAGGCTAGGCTTGAGGGTTTGGTCACAGCCTCGGGTCGGAATCGGCTCGGTTGAGCGAAACGCTCTAGTCGCGGAGGCTAGCGCGGGTCTAAATCACGCGCGAAACGTCTGTTTACGGACGCGCGCCGCCACGCCCGACCCCCACGCTCTCGCCCTTCGTGTAGACGTCTGTGCGCGTATAGAGGTGATCCGAACGAGTCGTACGAGTGAGCAGCCGCGCGCTCAAAACGCGCAGAAATGCGCCGCTGACTCGTGACCGAGATGAACTCCCAGCCCTCTCTGCGGCGTCTTGCCTTCATCTCGAACCAGACGTTCATCGGTACCCCGAGCTCCTTCGCCATGTGCCGCACGATCCGTTGCAGCGTCCTCCCACTCACCCCGTACTCGGGAGCGATCTTCTTGCACTTCTCGCCCGAATACACGCGCCGGAAGATCTCCTCATACAAGCTCGGCGAGACCCTCGAGCGGTAGCCCGGGACGTAACCCTCCGGCGGAGCCAGACTCATGCCGAAATCGTAGAACGAGAGCCCGCCGGGGGCGGCGGACGAGGTATGCCTCAGTGCGGATTACTGCACGCACCGGTCGCGCCTGGTCACGTTACTGCGTGGAACCGTGACTGCTCCGAGCGTCCGCACGGATCGCGGTGCCTCCGGGGTCGGCGCTACTCGGCGGCGGCGTCGCGCTGCATCGCGGCGTCGAAGGCCAGGCTCGACGCGCGGAAGTCGGTGCGGCGCACGAAAGCGAGAGCGTCTTGGGCGCCGTACTCGCGATCCATCCCAGAATCTTCCCACTCGATGGAGAGCGGTCCTGCGTAGCCGATCCGGTTGAGTGCCCGGAACAGCGCTTCGAAGTCGACGTCGCCGTGGCCCGGCGACACGAAGTCCCACCCGCGCGCCTCCTCTCCGAAGTTCAGGTGCGAGGCGAGGATCGACCGGCGGCCGTCGAGGCGTTTCTTCGAGTCCTTGACGTGCACGTGGTAGATGCGGTCGGCGAACTCGAGCGCGAACGTGGCCGTGTCGAGGTGCTGGTGTGCGAAATGGGAAGGGTCGAGGTTGATGCCGAACGCGGGGCGTCGGCCGACGGCGGCGAGTGTCTTCTCCGTCGTCACGAAGTCGTACGCGATCTCCGTCGGGTGCACCTCCAGGCCGAAGCGGACGCCCTCGGCGTCGAAGACGTCGAGGATGGGCGACCACGCCTCGGCGAACGCCTCGTAGCCGCGCTCGATCTCGGTGAAGTCGTTCGGCGGAAACGAGTACAGGAGGTGCCAGATCGGCGAGCCCGTGAAGCCGTTCACCTGCGTCACGCCGAACCGTGCGGCCGCCCGTGCGGTGTCCTTCATCCGCTTGGACGCGCGACGCCTCACGCCTTCCTCCTCGCCGTCGCCCCACACGTCCGGCGGCAGGATCGCCTGGTGCCGCGCGTCGATGCGATCGCAGACAGCCTGGCCGACGAGGTGCGCACCGAGCGCCCAGCACCCGAGTCCATGCCGCTCGAGGAGCTGCCTCTGCGCGTCGCAGTAGGCGTCGTCCGCCAGCGCGCGGTCGACCTCGAAGTGGTCGCCCCAGCACGCCAGCTCGAGCCCGTCGAACCCCCAGCCGGCGCAGGCGGCCGCGAGATCGGCGACCGGCAGGTCCGCCCACTGGCCCGTGAACAGCGTGACCGGTCGGGTCATCGTCTCGTGTCGCTCATCGGCGGGTGCAGGCTACGCGTCGATCACGGCCCGTCAAGACTACTCGGGCCACAGCGAGGTCGTCGGTTGATCGCGCGCTTTGTCCTAGTCGACGGTGCGCGCCCCGCGCTC
>CAWHKX010000006.1:0-8452 GCA_963830035.1 uncultured Actinomycetes bacterium
GTCGGGAGCACTGCTACCTCGGCGACTTCGGGCTCACCAAGCGGACGGGCTCGCTCTCGGGAGTCTCGGTCGCGGGAGAGATCGTCGGCACGCTCGAGTACGTCGCCCCGGAGCAGATCACGGGCGACCCCATGGACGAGCGCTCCGACGTCTACTCGCTCGGCTGCGTGATCTACGAGTGCCTCACCGGCCAGTCGCCCTTCCCGCGCGCGACCGACGTCGCCCTCCTGTGGGCGCACGTGCACGAGGAGCCGACTCCACCGACCCAAGCTCGTCCGGAACTGCCCAAGGAGCTCGACACGGTCCTGATCCGCGCACTCGCCAAGGAGCCGGGCCGACGGTACCGCTCGGCGGGCGAGCTCCTCGCGGCGACGCGCTCCGCGCTTCGGCTGGGTGACGCTCCCGCGCCGGCGGCGTCGCGTTCGGGGACGCGCATCGGCGTTGCGGCCGCCGTGGCGCTTATGGCGATCGCAGCCGTCGCCGCCTTGCTCCTGACCCGCGACTCCGGTGGGCTCTCGTCGGTCTCGCCGAACTCCGTCGGCGTCATCGACCCGTCCTCGAACAAGCTCGTCGCGGAGATCCAGGTGGGCAGGAACCCGCAGGCGATCAGCACCGGCGCTGGCGCTGTGTGGGTGACGAACGTGGAAGACGAGACGGTCGAGCGCATCGACCCGACGGATCTCGCTGCGACCACGGCGACGATCTCGGTGGACGGATATCCGAGCGACATTCTCGCCGGTCGCGACACAGTGTGGGTCGCCCTCGGCGGGCCCGCGAATCTCACGAGCATCAACCCCGACCAGGGGGCGCCGACCAATCCGATCCCGGCACTCGACGGTCCGTGCGGAGCACCGCACGCGAGCCTCGCGCTCGGCGCCGGCGCCGTCTGGTTCGTATGTCGCGGTGGGCAGGTCGGACGCTTCGATCTCCGGACGCGAACGGGAAGAAGTGTCGAAGTCGAGTCGGGTCTCGTCGCCACCTCCAGCCCGCTCCTTCCCCAGTTCGAGGACGTCGTCTTCGGCCTCGGGTCGCTGTGGATCGTCGACAGCGAGACCAACACGGTGACCGAGGTCGACCCGCTCGTCATCAAGAAGCTGAGGCCGCTGAACGTCGGGCAGGACCCGCGTGCGATTGCGACCAGCGCCGATTCGTTCTGGGTCGCGAACTACGAGGACGACACGGTCACGCGCGTCCAGATCGAGTCTCGCGGCGCAACTCCCGACTTCACGGAGGTCCCGGTCGGCGACGGGCCGGTCGACATCGCCTACGGCGAGGGCGCGGTCTGGGTTGCGAACCAGCTCGACGGCACCGTGACCCGGATCGACGCAGAATCGGGCGAGGTCGTCGCGACGATCGAGATCGGCAACGAGCCGCAGCGGATCGCCGCGGGCGTGGGATACGTCTGGGTCACCGTGCGTGCGCCGGAGACGGACGTTGTCGACGAGTCCTGAGCGGAGTATCGTCGCGGGGCGGTACGCAAGACGACGACGAGGCGGGCGGTCCAGAGGGAAGGAACCTGCCTTGGAACGGTCGTTCATCGCACTGGTTGGGCTGCTCGCCGTCGCAGCGGTTGCTGCGGCGCCCACTGCGGGCGCTCCGGAGCAGACGCCGAAGCGCGGCGGCACCGTCGTCGTCGGTGGTGCCATCCTGCGCGAGCCCGCATGCCTCAACGGCTACCTGGAGCGGTGCGGCAGTAGTGTCGCCATGACTCTCGCTCTTCGTGGGCCGTTCAGCGTCGGCGCAGACAACGCGTACCGTCCGGATCTCGTCTCGCACGTGGCGTACACCCGCACGCCCCCGTACACGCTGACGTACTACATTCGTTCAAGGGCGCGCTGGAGCGACGGTGCATCGATCACAGCACGAGACTTCGAGTTCACGTACACCGCGCTTCGCTCGCTCACGAAAGAGCTCTCCCCTGGGGTCGCCCGGATGTACGCGGTGGTCCGCAAGGTCACCGTGGTCGATGCGAAGACCGTGCGAGTCACCCTCCGCTCCCCTCTCGCCGGATGGCGCGGCCTCTTCCAATGGATCCTGCCCGCGCATGCGCTCCGCGGCGAAGACTTCTCGAAGGTCTGGCTGAGTGGAATCCAGGATCCGAAGACCGGCCGCCCGATCGGAAGCGGCCCCTTCCTCCTCGAGAGCTGGGAGCGCGGACGCGCGGTCCGTTTCGTCCGCAACGCTCGCTACTGGAAGGGCCATCCCGCGTACCTCGACCGGCTCGTCGTTCGCTTCTGCGATCCCTGCGCGGCGTTCGGCGACGAGCAGGTCGGGTGGATGCGTGCGGGTGAGATCGACGTTCTCCACAGCCCCGTGCTCTCCGCTGCGCAGGTCCGCGAGCTCCGCGCCCTCCCTCGGATAAGGACGCTCGTCGGTCGGAGTGCGAACTGGGAGCACATCGACATCCGGCTGGACGAGGGTGGGCATCCTTTGCTGGAGCGCAAGCGCGTGCGGCAAGCGCTCGCCTACGGCATCGACCGCGTCGCTCTCGCTCAGGCGCTGCACATGCAGATCGACCCTCGGTACTCGCTGAGCGACAGCGCGGTGTTCCTGACCTACAGCACTCACTATCAGCCGAACTGGCAGCGGTACCGGCGCGACCGTGCCGAGGCGAGGAGGCTGCTCGAGGCAGAAGGCTGCCTCATGGGATCGGACAGGATGTACGAGTGCGACGGGCGACGGCTGTCGCTTCGACTCGCGACGCTCGGCGGAAACGCGCGCCGTAAGCAGACACTCGAGCTCGTCCAAACCCAGCTTCGGCAGGTCGGGATCGAGATCGTGCCCGCGTACGCACCGACCAACGTCCTGTTCAACCAGATCCTCCGGGACGGAACCTTCGACCTCGCGCTCTTCTCGTGGGTCACGGGTCCAGACAGCCCCGGCGGGACGGTGGACCTCTACGGGTGCGGAGGTGACCAGAACTACTCGGGCTATTGCCAGCGGCTCGTCACGAGGGATCTCGACCAGGCACAGCGGATCCTCGGTCCGGCTCGGCAGGCAGCTGTGCTGAACAGAGCCGATGCGCAACTAGCCAGGGATGTGCCGGTGATCCCGCTGTTCGAGAATCCGCTGGTCGTCGCACACAAGGCTGCGGTCCGGAACGTCCGCCTGACCGCGCAACTGGACACGTTCGTGGGCGTGGAGGACTGGTGGCTGGCAAGCGGGCGCTAGCAGCGGCGATCGCCGTCTCGCTCCTCGCCGTCTCGGGAGCGGCCGGCGGGGACGCGCAGACGCCGCGCTTCGGGGGAGCGGTTGTGTTCGGCAACCTGGCGGAGCCCCCTTGCCTCAACGTGCTCCGCGCCGTCTGCAGCTCGGAGGCGACTCGCCACATCGCCCAGCTGATCCTGCTGCCCGCGTTCGACGTCAGTCCGCAGCACACGTACCGCCCGCGGCTCGTCTCGCGCGTCACGTTCACGAGAAAACCGCCGTTCACGCTCACGTACCACATCCGTCCCGCGGCGCGCTGGAGCGACGGCGTGCCGGTCACGGCCCGGGACTTCGTCTTCACCCATGACGCTCGGAAAGCCAGGCGCAAGGACCTGTCGGAAGACGAGAGACAGGACCTACGCCGAGTTCGTAGCGTCAGCAAGGTCGACGCGAAGACGGTTCGGGTCGTCCTACGCGCCCGCTACTCGGGCTGGCGAACAGCCCTGTTCGGCAACGTGCTCCCCGCGCATGCACTCGCGGGCAGGGACCTGACGACGATCTGGAACGCAGACTCGATAGACGATCCGAAGACGGGCCGGCCGATCGGGAGCGGACCGTTCCTGCTCGAGAGCTGGGACCGAGGCCGCCAGTTGACGCTCATTCGCAATCCTCGCTACTGGGGTGCGCATCGCGCATATCTCGAACGGCTTGTCATCCGTTTCGGAACCGTGGGCGAGAACGCGGTCGATCAGTTCCGAAGCGGTGAATGGGACATTGCCTTCGGGATCTTTCCCGATACCGTCTTTGCGCTTCGTCGCGCGGGCGTGAAGGTGCTTGCCGAACCGAGCTCCGGGTATCAGGCCTTCTTCTTCAGGACCGGCCTCACAGGCGGCCATCCTGCTCTCAGGGGGAAGCAGGGGAAGCCAGTTCGCCGCGCCCTTGCGTACGCCATTGACCGCGCCGCGCTCGTCCGCGAGGGCCCTGGCGAGATCAACCCGAACCTGCGGCCGCTCCAGAGTCTCCTCTTCTCGGCCCAGAGCCCGCATTACCGACCGCACTGGCGCAGGTATCGCTTTCGGCCGGCGCTCGCGCGCCGCATGCTCCAGCAGGCAGGTTGCCGGAAAGGTGTCGACAGCATCTTCTCCTGCGACGGCGAGCGGCTCTCGCTTCGCTTCGTAACGCGCGCCGGCAACGCATCCCGCGCGCGGATCTTGGCGCTCGTGCAAGCGCAACTCAGGCAATCTGGCATCGAGGTTGACCCGATATTTGCCGGCCCGGGGTCCTTCGAGGCGATCCTGTCGAGCGGGGACTTCGACGTCGGGCTCTTCGGATTCGAAACCACTCCGAATCCGACCGGGAACTCCATCTTCGGATGCGGTGGCAGCGCGAACCACACCGGCTACTGCCAACGACTCGTCACCAGCAACCTCGCTCAGGCGGACAGGATCCTCGATGCGCGCCAGCAGGTTCGAGTGATGAACAGAGCCGACGCCCAGATGGCGAGCGACATGCCGGCCCTCCCCTTGTTCCAGATCCTGTACACGACCGCGGTCCGAGACAACATCAAGAACGTCGTCCAGTCACTCAATCCTTTGGCGAACTCGGAAAACTGGTGGCTCGAGCGCTAGCCTGACGCGGCGCGAGCGCGCTCCGCGTACGCGAGTGCTTGCGGCAGGTTCCCGGCTTGCGCGTGGTAGTGGGCGAGGTGCTCGGCGTGCTCGTCGAGCGAGTCGGCGTAGAGCTCCTCGAATGCTGCGGCCACGCGCGCGTACAGGTCGCGACGGCCGGTCGTCGTCAGCGTCGAGAGCGCTGCGTCCTGGAGCAGTCCGTGTGTGAAGGTGCACTCGAACTCCGGGTAGCGGTGGAGCTCGCGGACGATCTCGGTGCGGAAGAGCGACGACAGGTCGGCGGAGACGTCCTCGTCAGCGACGCGCTCGAGCACGGCGACGGGGAACGTCCTCCCCACGGCAGCCGCGACCTGGGCCAGGTGGCGCGGCCCGCTCGCGAGCCGGTCGATGCGTGCGAGGAGGAGGTTCTCGAGGCTCGGGGGAAGGAGCTCGGGCGAGCGCATCGTGATCGTCCAGGTTCGCCCGCGCGCCTCGAGCGAGCCCTCCTCGAGAGCGCGCGCGAGCTCGGCCAGGTAGAGCGGGTTTCCCTCGGACTCGCGGATCAGCCGCACGCGCGAGGCTTCGTCCACGTCGTCTCCGAGGAGCTGAGAAAGGAGCTCGCGTGCGGCTACATCCGCGAGCGGTCCGACGGCGATCTCGGTGGTCCGGTGCGGGTAGTCGCCGAGCGCGCGCATGCGGAGTGCGGCTCCCTCGGAGGCAGCGATCGGCTCGTCCGTGACGACGAGCGCAACGCCGGCGCGATCCGTGAGCTCGAGCACGGCCTCCGCCAGCTCGCGGGTGGGGACGTCGGCCCACTGCACATCCTCGAGCGCAACGATCACGGGTCGCTCGGCAGCGAGCGCTTCGAGCCAGCGGATGTACGCACGCGGCATGTCCTCGCCCCCAGGGTCGCCACCTCCGGTGTCCCGGAGGCGAAGCAGATGGCCGAGGGACGCGAGAACGTCGTCGAGCTCGTCGCCCAGTAGTGCGCCGAGGCGCGCTCGGGCTTTCGTCCGCACGGCGATCTCGGGCTCTCCAGCTTCGGCTGCGAGCCACCCGAGCAGGATCTCCATGAACGGCCACGGAGGCAGACCGCCGTACGACAGGCAGTGCCCTTCGAGCCATGTCGCTCGCTCCGCGGAGAGCGTGCGGAGCTCCTCAAGGAGGCGCGTCTTTCCGATCCCGGCGGCTCCGACGAGCATCACGACGCGGCCGCGTCCCACGGCGAGGTCGTCGACGACCGTTCGCAACGCGGCCACCTCTGCATCTCGGCCCACGCACGGCGACGTCGACGGAGCGGGCTCTCGTGACGACGGCCCGACGAGTCGGGAGACGGCGACCGGCATCTCCCGTCCCTTGACCTCGATCTCTCCGAGCGGCTCGAGCACGAATCGATGCGCGAGCCGACGCGCGGTTGCCTCTCCGACGAGAACGGTCCCGGCGCCGGCCGCTGCCTGCACCCGTGCCGCCACGTTCGTCGCGTCACCGAGCGCGACCGCCTGCGGCTCGGCTGCACCGACCAGCCCGACTGCAGCTCGTCCGCTGTTGATGCCGACCCTGACGCTGAAGCCCTCGATACCCCAGGCGCGCTCGATGTCGCCCGTGTACTCGTCCATCAGCGCGAGGATGCGGAGCCCGGCGAGAGCGGCGCGCTCCGGATCGTTCTCGTGCGCGCGTGGCACGCCGAAGTACGCGCAGATGCCGTCGCCCTGGTACGCCTGCACGGTTCCGCCGTACTCCTCGACGGCACGGCTCATGATCGTGACGCACTCGCCGACGAGAGCCTTGGTCTCCTCCGGTGCGAGGCGCTCCCCGAGTGCGGTCGAGCCGACGATGTCCGCGAAGAGAATCGTCACGGGTCGCACCTCGTCGGCGAGCCCGTGCCGGTCTGCTGCCGGCAGGATCGGCTGCGCACCCTGGCTCTCCGGCTTGCTCGGCGACGTTGCTGCGAGCGAAGGATCCTGGCGGAGCACCGCCCTCTCGAGCTCCTGCAGCTCCGGGCTCGGATCGATGCCGAGCTCCTCGAGCATCGTCGCTCGTGTCTCGCGGTACGTCGCGAGCGCCTCCGCCTGCCGACCGGAGCGATAGAGCGCGAGCATCAGCTGGCCGCGCAGGCGCTCGCGGAGCGGATGGGCGGACACGAGCGACTGGAGCTCTCCGACGAGATCGCCGTGCCTACCCAGCGCGAGGTCGGCGTCGATACGAGCCTCGAGAGCCGTGATCTTGACTTCCTCGAGCCGGAGGATGGCAGGTCCGGCAAATGGCTCGTAAGTGAAGTCCGCGAGAGGTGAGCCGCGCCACAGGGAGAGCGCCTCGCGCAGCTCGTGCGATGCATCCTCGTTCCTTCCGGCCTCGAGCGCTCGACGACCGTGGTCGACGAGGAGCTCGAAGCGATCCACGTCGATGGCCTCACGCTGGATCTCGATCGAGTAGCCGCCCGGCTTCGTTACGAGGACATCGGGAGGGAGCACGCGGCGGAGCCGGGTGACGAGCGCGGCGAGCGCGTTCGACGCCGTCTCCGGGGCATGGTCGCGCCAGAGGTCCTCGATCAAGCGATCGCGCGAGACGACTTCGTTCGCGCGGAGGAGCAGGAGAGCCACGAGCGCCTTCTGTCGCACCCCGCCGAGCGCAATCGAACGCCCATCGACGCGCGCCTCGAGCGGGCCGAACAGGCGGAACTCGAGCGTCCCCTCTCCTGTCATCGCCTCGTCATCCGCTCGTCATCGGTCGGTCCGATTCTCCCATCGAGGCACACGACCAGCAACCAAGGAGGCTTTCGATGGATACCCATCCGTGGATGAAGTACGAGATCGCCGCCGCACGCGACCAAGAGCGGCAGTTACGGGCGATGGCTGCATACAAGGCGCTCCGGGGAGCCGATGGCGGAGCGATCGACCCCGTTGTCGAGAGCAGATCCGGGCGAACCCGTCTCGTCGACCGGCTGCTCCGCCGCGAAGTCGGCGCCGTGCGAACGCCCGCGAGACCGGCCGTCTGAGGTCGGACCCATGTGGCGCGAGCGACGATGCATGCGGGTTCGGGAAACCCTGTCGGTCGTTCTCGACGGGGAGGCGTCAGAGGCGGACGTGCTTGCCGCCGTCAAGCACGTCCGCCGCTGCGTCGGCTGCCGGGACTTCGTCGTCGCGGTCGTCACGACGACTCGGGCACTTCGCGCCGCTCGCGTCATCTGGCCGTCATCCGTTGGTCACCGCGGTTGAGGACGCTCGAGCCAGTCCAACGAAAGGAACGCGATGTACAGGAAGCTCATCACACTCGTTGCAGGTCTCGCGATCGCCGGCGGCCTCGGAGGCAATGCAGCGGCTGCGCCGCAGCAGCACTGCCCGCAGGTGCGAGCGGCGTGTCAGCCGATCGGCGACCGGCCGGACACGAACAGGCCCAAGCCCCGCCCGAAGGTCAGCCGGCCGATGATCGCGCCGAAGCTGGACTCGTCGGGGCAGCAGTGGCGAGCGGGGAACCACATCATGTACTGATCGTCGCCGCACGTCGCCGCGACTGGAAGGGGCCTCCGCAGGGCCCCTTCCAGCGCTTGGGGGCGGGTGACAGACTGGCCCGCATATGGAGTGGCCGTTGCTTGTGGGTCTGCCGACCGAGGACGTGCGTCAACTGCTCGCGATCGCGCGACGGCGGAGGTTCGCCCGTGGCGAGGTTGTCTTCCATCGCGACGATCCGGCCGACTCGCT
>CAWHKX010000007.1:0-298653 GCA_963830035.1 uncultured Actinomycetes bacterium
GCTCGAGCCAGTCCGCCAGTGTCGTCTGTCTCGGGCTCGGCTCCCCTGATTGCAACTCGCCGCGAAGCTCCCCGACCGTGCCGAAGCGCTCGGCGACGACGTCGTGGATGTGGATGGTCTCGAAGTTCACCTGCTTCGAGAGGAGAAAGTCGCGATCCTCGAGCTGGGGGAGGGCGTCCAGCGCGTCCCGGAGAGCGTGGCGCACCGAGTCCTCGACGAACCGCGGCTGCAGGTGCGCGTGCTCGACGACGAAGAGCTCGTCCGGCCGCTTCAGGAGGTCGTAGATCGGCGCGCTCATCGAGCGCTCGACCACGCCGATGAGCGTCTCTGCGTCGAGGTCGTGATCTGTTCCCACGTAGAGCGTGCCGCGGCCGCGTTGGTTGTGGGTGGCAATCGGGACGAGGTCGAGGATCTTCGCGACGTCGCTCGACTCGAACCCTGCTTCGAGGAGTCGCTCGTTCGCGCGATTTCGGACGAGACCCTGCGCGCACGGACACGCATTGATCCCGTGCGCCTCGACGCCGACGACGCGCCGCGTCCCGCGCCCGGAGGCGGCGGCGATGCCGCAGAGCATGACCATCTCCTGAGTTCTCAGTCCCGTCACCGGCGTTCGCCGGCGAACGGGCCATTGCGCCCGGATCCACACTTCGGCCCGCAGGGCATGCTGGCGCTCGACGACGCGGCTCGCGATCTGCTCGGCGAGCACCTCGACGAGCAGCGCCTCGCCGTCGACAACGAGGTCGATCGCGTTCTCGAAGAGCTCGGGGAAGCGCGACATGTGGACGCCCTTCTGATCGGCGGCGAGGTCGACCGTGCAGTCGATCGTCGCGGCCATCACCGTCTCCGCGTCTCCGCGGCGGATCCGCACTGCTTTCTGCACCCCGGTGACTCCGGCGCGAGAGAGCGCGAGCCCGATCTCGGGCTGCGAGGCCTGGAGGTCGTCGTTCAGCTTGACGGTGTCGCTCATCGGGCTATTTGAGCAGACGCGAGAGGCGCCGATCCTTGAGGAGTCGCCCGCCCGTCTGGCAGCGCGGGCAGTAGAAGATCGTGTGCTCCTCGAAGTCGACGCGCGCGATCGGGTTCGCGCACTGCGGGCACGGCTCTCCGAGGCGGTTGTGGATCAGGTAGACGTCCTTGTCGCCCTTGCCGTGCAGGCGCAGCTCCAGCGCGCGTTCGAGGTCCTCGTGCATGGCCGAGGCGAGGCGTTCGGTCTCTTCCTCGGTGAGGTCCGTCGAGGCTTTGAACGGGCTGAGTCGGGCGCGAAGAAGGATCTCGTTCGCATGCGCCCTGCCGATTCCCGCGAGCGCGCGCTGATCGCGCAACAACGGGTGGAGCTGCCGGCGTTCGCGGCTGAGGATGTCGGCCAGCGCGGCCACGTCGAGCTCGAGCGCGTCCGGGCCGAGGTGAGCCAGATCCAGGTCGAGCTGCTCGGGGGTCGTCAGCCAGACGCCTGCACGCTTCTTCTTGCCTCCCTCGGTGAGGATGAGCTCTCCGCCGCCGGTGAACCCGACCCGGAACATCGGCCGCTTCGGTCCTTTCGCGCCGGGCTTCAGGTAGCGAATGCGCCCGGCGCTCATCAGGTGGATGCGCAGGACGAGCTCGCCGTCCTCCGTGGGGAAGAGGAGGTTCTTGGCGCGGCGCTCGGCGCCGGCGAGGCGCTGACCCTCGAGCAGCGAGAGCGGGGGGCGAATCGTCTTCAGCGTCGCGACATGTGCGGGACCCGCGCGCTCGATCGGCTGCGCCGACACGAGCGGGGCGAGCTCGCGCACCCACGCTTCGACCTCGGGTAGCTCAGGCATCGATCACAGTTTGGCCGACGGACGCGGGTGGGCTCTGAACGTGCTCGTCGGGCAGGTCTGGAATGCCATGGAGCCGTCGAATCGGGTTCAGCGCCAGCGGCAGCATCGCGAGCGCCGCGCCGGCGGCCGAGAACCAGAGCGTCTCTCGCAGACCGACGGTCGAGCCGAGCGCGCCCCCGATCACCATCCCGACCGGCTGCGGCCCCCAGTACATGAAGCGGACGACGGAATTCATGCGACCCTGCAGGCGCTCGGGCGTGATCGATTGGCGCAGGCTGAGCTGATTGACGTTGAAGACGTTTCCGAAGAGCCCGCCAAGCAGGAACCCGAGCATGAGAACCGGCTCCGGGCGGCTCGGCGGCGCGAGTGGCACTGCCACGATCCCGATGTTGGTGAGGAGCGCTGCCCACACGATGGTGCGGCCGATGCCGTAGCGACGCGCGAGCCGGCCCGAGAAGACCGCGCCGACGACGGTTCCGACCTGGCCGACGGCCAGGACGAGACCGAGCACCGCCGGCGACAGGTCGAGCGTGCGG
The DNA here is from genome assembly GCA_963830035.1 of uncultured Actinomycetes bacterium. Taxonomy (GTDB): domain Bacteria; phylum Actinomycetota; class Thermoleophilia; order Gaiellales; family Gaiellaceae; genus GMQP-bins7. The sequence continues at coordinate 2,336 of CAWHKX010000007.1, forward strand.
ACGAGGTAGACGATGAGCACGCCGAAGCCGATGTTCCAGAAGAAGTTCGCGCTGCCGGTCGCGAGCACCAGGATGCGCAGGTAGGGCTGGCGGAAGACGAACGACAGGCCTTCGCGAAGCTCGCGTCGCATGCTCGACTTCGGTCCCGGCTCGCGGTGCGTCGCTCGCTCCGGATGCCGGATGCGAGCGAGGAGCAGCGCCGAGACGACATAGCTGAGCGCGTCCGCCAGGATCGCGACCGGAGCGGTGAGCGTGCCGACGAGAATCCCTGCGAGCCCGGGCCCGCCGACCTGCGCGGCCGATCTCGTCGTCTCCAGCTTCGCGTTTCCCTCCATGAGTTGGCTCCGATCGACGAGCACTGGGAGATAGGAGAGGTAGGCGATGTCGAAGAACACCGTGAGCGCGCCGGTGACGAGTCCGGCGACGTACAGATGCGGCAGCGCGAGCGCGTCGAGCCAGTAGGCGGCGGGCACCGAGAGCAGGACGACCGCGCGACCGACGTCGGTGAGGATCAGCACCGGCCGCCGCGGCAGGCGGTCGACCCAGACGCCGGCGGGCAGAGCGAGGAGCAGAAACGGGACGAGCTCGAAGAAGCCGACGAGTGCGACCTCGAAGGTGGTGGCGTCGAGCACGAGAATCGCGGCCAGCGGGAGCGCCAGGAACGTCACCTGCGAGCCGAGCTGGCTGATCGTCTGCGCCGACCACAGCCTCAGGAAATCCGGGTGGCGCCAGAGCCCTCCGGTCGGCCAGACGCGCACTGTCAGGCCGGGTCGTCGACCGGTGAGAGCGGATCGGCGACGCCGGGGAGGGTCGCGCCCGCCTCCGTCGTCCTCGACTCGTCCTCGATCGGCTCGGGCATCTCGCGCAGGTGCCGCTGTGGCGAGAGCAAGATCCAGAGGAAGGAGAGCCCGGAGCCGACCGCACCGATGACAATCGTCTCGCGGAGGCCGATCCAGGTGCCGAGCGCGCCGCCCGCGAGCGTCCCGATCGGGATCGTTCCCCAGACGAGGAAGCGCATCACGGAGTTCATGCGGCCCTGCAGGCGCGGCGGGCAGATCGCCTGTCGGTAGGTGACCTGCGTGATGTTGTAGACGACGATCACGAAGCCGAGGAGGATCCCTCCGGCTGCGACGAACGGGATCGGGAAGCTGACGGGTGCGAGGGCGATGAGAAGCATCGCGGGCAGGTTGAGGAACGCGGCGGCGATCGTCGTCGGGCCGATGCCGAACCGCTTGGTGATCCGCGTCGTCGTGAAGGCGGCGATGAGCGAGCCCACGCTTCCGATCGAGAAGAGGACACCGATCACTCCCGGCGAGAGCTCCACCTCGCGCACGAGGAAGACGAGGAAGATCGAGAAGGTGACGCTGAAGAAGAGGTTCGAGGTGGCGGTGCAACCGGCTTGCGCGCGAAGGTTCGGATTCCCGAGCACGAAGCGGAGACCCTCCTTCAGCTCCGTCCAGAGGCTCGGTTTCTTCCCTGTTGTCGCATCGGCGACAACCGGTGTGCGCTCCTCTGGTTTGCGGATGCGGAGGAGGAAGAGCGCCGAGGCAAGGAAGCTGAACGCGTCCATCAATACCGCGTACGGGGCGGTGATCAGCTCCACCAACACGCCGCCGATACCCGGGCCGCCGAGCTGCGCGGCCGAGCGGCTGACCTCGAGCTTGGAGTTACCCTCGCCGATCGAGTTGCGGTCGACGAGGGACGGCAGGTACGACTGGTAGGCGACGTCGAAGAAGACGGTGCAGACGCCGGTGACGAACGCGACCGCGTACAGGTGCGGGAGCGTGAGCGCATCGGCGAAGTACGCGAGCGGAATCGTCGCCAGCGCGACAAAGCGTCCGAGGTCGCCGATGATGAGGATCGGACGCCGCGGAAGGCGGTCGACCCAGACGCCGGCGGGAAGCGTGAAGAGGATGAACGGGAGGAAGTTGATCGTCCCGTACAGCGCCACCTCGAACGCGCTGGCCTCGAGCACGAGGACCGCGACGAGGCCGAGCGCGAGATCGTCGACCTGCGACCCGAACTGGCTGATCGTCTCGGCCGACCAGAGCTTGAGGAAGTCGCGGTTGCGCCAGAGGCCACCGGTCGGCCACACGCGCATCAGACGGGATCGTCGAGCGGTGACAGAGGATCGGCGATACCGGGAAGCGTCGCCCCGAGCTCGGTCGTCCGCGGCTCGTCCTCGATCGGCTCCGGCATGTCGCGTAGATGGCGCTGTGGCGACAGGAGGATCCAGAGGAAGGCGAACCCACCGCCGATCGCTCCCACGACGATCGTCTCACGCAGCCCGATCCACGTTCCGAGCGCGCCGCCGACGAGCGTCCCGATCGGGATCGTTCCCCAGACGATGAAGCGCATGACCGAGTTCATGCGCCCCTGCAGCCGCGGCGGGCAGATCGCCTGCCGGTAGCTCACCTGGATGATGTTGTAGACGACTCCCGAGTAGAAGAACACGAGCTGCGCCACGATGAGGACGGGAATCGCCGCGTTGCCCTCGGGCGCGAACGCCACGAGGAGGGTGGCGGGACCGAAGAGCGCAGACATGACGATCGTCGTCGGCCCGATCCCGAAGCGCCGTGACAGCCTCGTGGCGGTGAAGGCGGCCAGGAAGGTGCTGGCCGCTCCGATCGAGAACACGATGCCGATCACGCCTGCCGAGAGGCCGAGCTCGCGTACCAAGAAGACGAGGAGGATGGAGAACGCGAGGCTCGAGAAGAGGTTGGACGTCGCCGTGCACCCCGCCTGCGCGCGCAGGTTGGGATTGCCGAGGACAAAGCGGAGCCCTTCCTTGAGCTCGGTCCAGAGGCTCGTCTTGCGGCCGTCGACGGTCGCTCGTTCCGGTACCTCCTCGGGCTTTCGGATCCCGAGCAGGAACAGTCCGGAGCCCAGGAAGCTGATCGCATCCACGAGCACGGCATAGGGGGCCGTGAGGATCTCGACGAGCGCTCCGGCGAGGCCCGGTCCTCCCAGCTGGGCGGCCGAGCGGCTGATCTCCAGCTTCGAGTTGCCGTCGATGATCTGGTCCCGTTCGACGAGCGAGGGCAGGTACGACTGGTAGGCGACGTCGAAGAACACGGTGCAGATCCCTGTGAGGAAGACGACGATGTACAGCTGCCACATCGTCAGGGCGTCGGCGACGTACGCGATCGGGATCGTGGCGAGAAGCGCTGCGCGCCCGAAGTCGCCGATGATCAGGATCGGCCTCCTGCGCAGCCGGTCGATCCAGACTCCTGCGGGCAGCGTGAAGAGGATGAAGGGCAGGAAGTTGAGCGTTCCGAGCAGGGCGACTTCGAAGGCGCTCGCGTCGAGCACGATGATCGCGACGAAGCCGATTGCGAGGTCGTCGACCGCGGACCCGAACTGGCTGATCGTCTCCGCCGACCACAGCTTCAGGAAGTCGCGTTGCCTCCAGAGGCCGCCGGACGGCCAGAGCCTAGGCATCGTCCGTCCCCCGCGGGAGGATCGTCGTCGCCTCGAAGAGGGCGAACGTCAAGGCGTGCATCTCGCCGTCGGGATCCTCGGCGCTCTCGAAGTCGGCCAGCAGGCGCGCCAGCCGCTTCTGGAAGCGCACGACATCGGCAGGGGCGAGGCGCGCATGCAGGATGGCCGACGTCTCCCTGTCGAGCCCCGCTGCGATCAGCTCGTCGGCCGCCTGGCGGAGCATCGTCGCGGCGATCGCGTTTCGCCTCAGGTCGTCGGGCATCGAGTCGTCGGTCTTGAGCACGAAAAGGCGCGCGACCCGTCCGTAGTACATCTCGGTGAGCGCCCGCACCTTGCGCGTTCGCACGACCCGGACGAGACCCGCCTTCTCGAGCACCTTCAGGTGATGCCCGACCGTTCCCTTCGGCGTCTCCAGCACGCTCGCGAGCTCGGTGGTACTGGCGGCGCGCTCCCTCAGGAGCGTGATGATCCGTCCGCGGAAGGGATCCGCGAGCGCGCGCAGCTGCTGCGGCTCGTCGACGACGAGGACGTCGTCGAGGTCATAGTCAGGAACACGGTCGATGATCGCGGAACATACGGCATTCGCCGACCATTCGCAAGAGCTGGGGTCAGAGCCTGCGCGCCACTACGCTCCGCCCCGTGGAGCCGATCCTCGTCGAAGCCATCCGGGGCGATGTCGTCGAGGCGCGCCATCGAGCGCATGCGGTCGCGGTGGCCGGCGGTGCGATCGTAGCTGCGGCCGGAAACGCTGAGCTCGTCACGCATTTCCGGAGCTCGGCGAAGCCCGTCCAGGCTCTCCCGCTCCTGCGGGCTCGGCGTGACCTCGACGACACGGAGATCGCGATCGCCTGCGCGTCCCACCTCGCGCGCCCCGAGCAGCTCGACGCCGTCCGCAGCCTGCTCGCGAAGGCGCCGGCCGGGGAGGACGATCTCGAGTGCGGGACTCGTGGAGCCGACGCCGGGCCGACACGGATCGAGCACAACTGCTCCGGAAAGCACGCCGGGATGTTGGCTCTCTGTCGTGCGCGTGGATGGCCGCTCGACGGGTACCGACTACTCGAGCATCCGTGCCAGCAGGCCATGCTCGACGAGATCTCCGCTGCGGTGGATGTGGATCCTGCGGAGATCCCGATCGGTGTCGACGGCTGCGGCATTCCCACCTTCGCCCTTTCGCTCGAGCGGATGGCGCACGCGTTCTCGCGGCTCGCCGAGCTGGAGGGCGGGGAGCGAGCGATGGCTGCGATGCGCGCGCATCCCGAGCTGATCCGTGGCCCGCTCGCGGCCGACACCATGCTCATGCAGACCCAGAGCGGGTGGGTTGCCAAGGGTGGGGCGGAAGGGCTTCTCTGTGCGGTCTCGGCCGACGGGCTCGGCATCGCGCTCAAGATCGAGGACGGAAGCCAGCGGGCAGTGCGAAGCGCGCTCGCGGCGTTCCTGGGTCGGCTCGGGGTCGAGTCGGGAGAGCTCGGAGAGGTGCCGATCGAGAACTCGCGCGGCGAGCTCGTCGGCGAGTTGCGCGCTGTCTGAAACCAGACTCGACTCCGCCGGCGGAAGTGTGGAAAAGGGGTGTCAGACATCGAAGTGTCTGCATTGGACCTTTGCGAATCGGCCAAGTCGCACTAGGATGCGGCGCCTGGTGGCAGAGCCGGAGCGGCGAGCAGGACCGGCTCGAGAGGCAGGGCAGTTCGTTCATCCGTTCGAGCGCGAGAGGAGAGTTCCCCACCCATGCTGTCCGTCGACATTGCTCTTCCGGAGGTCGAGGAGCTCCAACGCCTCATCGAGCACGGGCTCGAACGAGGCTTCCTCACGTACGACGAGATCGTGGCCGGGCTCGAAGAGGTCGAGCTCACGAAGGAGCAGGTCGAGGACTTCTACACCTACCTGATCGATCATTCGGTCGAGCTCGTCGAGGGTGTCGAGCACAAGACCCTCCCGCAGGAGGAGCCTCCGCCCGAGGACGAGAAGACCGCGCCGAAGCTCGACCTCTCGGTGGAGCCGTCGCTCGACTCGCTCAGGCTCTATCTGCGCGAGATCGGCAAGGTGCCGCTCCTCACCGCCGACCAGGAGGTCTCGCTGGCGAAGCGCATCGAGCGCGGTGACATGGGCGCGAAGCAGCACATGACCGAGGCCAACCTGAGGCTCGTGGTCTCGATCGCCAAGGGGTACCTGGGACGGGGTCTCTCGTTCCTCGATCTGATCCAGGAGGGCTCGCTCGGGCTCATCCGCGCGGTGGAGAAGTTCGACTACCGCAAGGGCTTCAAGTTCTCGACCTACGCGACGTGGTGGATCCGCCAGGCCGTGACACGCGCGATTGCAGACAAGGCGCGGACGATCCGCATCCCCGTGCACATGGTCGAGAAGCTGAACAAGGTCGTGCACATCGAGCGCCAGCTCGTCCAGCGCCTCGGCCGCGAGCCCGAGCCCGAGGAGATCGCCGAGGAGCTCGACATCCATCCCGACGAGGTGCGCGAGATCCTGCGCATGTCGCAGCTTCCCATCTCTCTGGAGAAGCCGATCGGCGAGGACGAGGACTCCTCCTTGGGCGACTTCGTGCCCGACGAGGCGGCCGAGTCACCGTTCGACACCGCCTCCCTGTCGCTCCGCCGAGAGGACGTCGAGGTCGCGCTGTCGGCCTTGCCCGACCGGGAGCGCCGCGTCATCGAGCTGCGCTACGGCCTCGACGGGTCGCAGCCGTGCACGCTCGAGGAGGTGGGTCGCGCGTTCGGAGTCACGCGCGAGCGCATTCGCCAGATCGAGAACAACACGCTCAAGAAGCTCGAGAGCCTCCCTGAAGCGCAGGGTCTGAAGGACTGCGTCTAGCGGCGATTCACGCGAGCTCGATCTCGGCCGGCAACTCACTCGGCGCGGCCTCGTCCGGGAGCTCCTCGCGGACTCTCGCGTCGAAGTAGACGTACGACGTCGTCAGTGCGACGAACGGCAACGCGAGCGCGTACACGACGCCTGCGACGATGTTCAGAAGCGAGAGCGGCGCATCTGTCACGAAGATCAGGAGCGCGCCGAGCAACGGTCCGGCCGCGAGCGCGAGGAGTGCGCCTATGCCGACGATGAAGGCGACCCGAATCCAGCGACCCCACACGAGCGCGGAGCTGCGGCGAAGGCTCTGCAGCGCGGAACGATCCTCGAGCTCGACCACCTGGGCCAGGAGCAGCCAGCTCACCGCGAGCCAGATCGCGACGGGAACGAGGATTCCCGTCGCCGAGAGCACGACCCACAGCGCGACACCAGCAGCGAGCCCGCCGAGAAGCGGACGGAAACGCCGAAGAGCAAGCCGGTATGCCCGCGGTGCACCGACGTCCCGCCCGCCGTCGATCTCGACGAGAGCGCACACGGTTGCGGCCTGTACGAGCACGAATCCGAGCAGCGTGAGGACGGTGCCGATGCCCACCACCAGGAGCACGAGCCAACCGGCGGACTCTCCCGTCGTGTCGACGCCCGCGAGCCCGAACCCGCCGAGCACGAGCGCCTGGGCGACGGAGATGACGACCCCGAGCGGGATGAGAACGGCGCCGATCCCGAGGAACAGCGACGCATGTCGTACGTACATCCGACCCGCGGACGAGAGGATCTGACCCCAGCTCCGACGTCGCGCGAGCCGAAGCGGCGCGACCGGGCGCCACGTGGTGCGGGTCACGAGGAAGACCACGAGCGCGATCAGCGCACCGAGGACGAGGAGGGCGGCCGTCGTGTTGCGCAAGAGCTGGATGAGCGCTGTCGAACCTTTCGCGACCGCACTGCAGAAGAAGTCGGTCGCGCCCGTGCCGAACACGCCCCCGGTGGGCACGGCATAGCTCCTGTCCCTCCACCCCTCCGACCAGGCGATCGGCTCGGTCCACTGTCTCTTGAGGTTGGGCCCCGTGGGTCCGTTGAAGAAGGCGGGCTGGAGCTCTCCCCAGCGCCCCTCGAACACGATCCAGGGAAACGCCGCCGCGGAAGCGCCAGCCTCACTCGGGATCGTCTTCACGTTGGGGCGGAGCTCGAGATGAGGTCCGCGTGTGTCGTCGCAACCCACACCCGCCTCGGCGGAGCTTCCGATGTACAACGCCTCGGTGTACTTGTTGGCGTGCGAGCCGGAACCCGGATAGACGACGGGATGCGTGCCGTCGACCAGCTCGAGCTTGTCCTCGCCCCAGTCGGCGCGCTCGGCGCCTTCGTGCGAGCTGTAGCCGACCGCGACGGGCTCCTCGTCGATCGCTTCGCCCGCATCGGCGGCGTCGAAGTTGAGCTGGATCATCTCCCAGTCGCCTTCGTGCAGGTTGTTGAACTCGTTGTAGGTGTAGAAGAACCAGTACTGGAGCCCGAGCCTCCCTGGATGCGCCGGGTCGCTTGCGACGTGTCCGTAGACCACTGGGTCGCTCTCTCCGCTGATCCGCTTCGTCCAGCGCTCGTAGTCGCACCCCGGTTCGAGCGTCGAGCCTGGGAAGTCGAGGTGGTAGTCGAAGCGATTGTCGAGATCTCCGGCGGCAGGTCCGATCTTCACGAGGTCGGTGACATTCCATGGCCCGCGCAACGCCACGGTCGGCTCGTCGAACAGGAGGTCGACGTCGATCGGGCCGTACCTCTCCCCGTACCCGCACTCCTGCGCCTGAGCGACGACGCGCACGACCGGTGCATAGCGCTCGGCCAGGGCGGTCTCGTCCCCGAGGTCCGCATGCGCGGCGGGGGCGATGACGAGGGCAGACGCGGCAAGCAGCGCGAGTGTGGTCAGGCGTTTCACGCTTGGGGTTTCGACGCGAAGAGATCCATTCCCAGGTGCCGGGAGATGAACTTCGCGGCGAGCTGACCCCTGACGCTGTTGCCGGCAGCGTCGAGCGGTGGAGAGAACGTTCCGAGCCCTCCCTTGCCGGGTGCGACCGTGACGATTCCGCCGCCGATGCCGCTCTTCCCCGGCAAGCCGATGTCGTAAAGCCAGTCGCCCGAGGTTTCGTAGAGACCTGCCGTCGTCATCACGGCCAGCGCGAACCGGCAGGTCTCTGCCTCGACCACGCGCTCGTGCGTGACCGGATTCACCCCGCCGTCGGCCAGAGTGGCGCCCATGACGGCGAGGTCCCTGGCACTCACCCCGAGCGAGCACTGCCTCGTGTACAGGTCGACCGCTTCGGTCGGGTTCCAGTAGATCCGTTCGGACTGCTGCAGTAGCCGTGCGAGGTCCTGGTTTACGTCATTCGTCGCCGAGGCGGACGCGTACACCTCCTCGTCGACCGAGAGCCTTCGTCCTGCGAAACGCGAAAGGCCGTCGTGGATGAATGTCCACTTCTCGTCGCCGCTCCTCCCAGGCACGAGGCTCGTCGTTGCGATCGCGCCCGGGTTCACCATTGGATTCGTGCGTCCGTCGGCGCTCTGCTCCACCGCTGCCCGCGCATTGAACGGCAATCCGGTGGCGTTCACGCCGAGCCGCGCTCGCGCCTGCTCTGCTCCGATCGCCTCACAGACGAGGGCGAAGACGAACGGCTTCGACACGCTCATGACCGCGAACTCGACCTCAGCGTCCCCGACCGCATGGACGTTGCCGTTCGTCGCGGCGACGCTGATCCCGAAGAGCTCGCCGCGCACTCGCGCGAGTGCTGGGTACACGCTCGAGTTCTTGCCGGCGGTGTTCGACCGGAAGCGCTCGTGTGCCTCTGCGACGAGCGCGCGCACGAGCTCGGCGCGCGGAAGCTGCCCCGTCGAGACGAACGGTGTCTCCAAGGCTACGTCGCCCCAATTCGAACGCGCCGCACGAACTCGCCGAGCGAGGTGATTCGCTCGGAGGGCACGAAGCGCACGTCGTAGACGGGCCGCTCGTCGAAGAGTTCGGCCGAGTTCTCGAAGCCTGTGGCTCCGGGTACGAGGATCAAGATGCCGGGCACTATGAAGATGAGGAGAGAGCGGCGACGCCGGCGCGCGAGTGCATTGCCGGCGCGGCCGACTGCGAGCGCCGCTGTGAAGACGTCGGCCATGTCTCCGAACACGTCGGAAGCGAGCCGACTGGCGGTCAAGGCGAGCAGCGCCGCCGAGCACGTCCAGGCAGCATGTCGCCGATCGCCTCGCCCACGTCTCAGGTCTTTCGACTACGCGGCGGGAAGGTACCCGGCGTCACCGAGCGCCGCGAGCGTCTGCTCGCGGATCTCGCTCGCGACGACCGAGACGTCGGCGCCGAACGGGGCGAAGACGACCACCTGGAGCCACGCCGTCCGCTCCGTCAGCTCACCGATCTGAACGTCGACGTCGAGCTCGTAGCCCTCCTGCACCCGCGACGCGGCCTCCGTCGTGACACGGCGCGCTTCCGCGAGTGACGCGTCGATGCGCACGGGAACGCGAACCGTGACCAGCCGGCGAGGATCGTCGACCGAGTTGTTCACGAGGGTCATCGAGACCATCCTCGAATTGGGCACGAAGATCCGGCGGCCCGTGTCGGACGCGAGCGCCGTGTAGCTCAGGGAGATCTCCTCCACGATCCCCGTGTGCTCGTCGACGGTGATGCGGTCGCCGAGACGAACCGGCTGGGCGAAAGCGAGCAGCACGCCTGATCCAAGATTTCCGAGCGGGGTCGTGAGCGCCAGGCCGGCGACCAGCGCGAGTACCGCACCCGAGGCGAGAAACGCGCGGGCGATCTCGGTCGTGGCGGGGAAGATCGAGAGGACGCTCCAGATGCCGATCAGCGACACGATCGCGACGGCTGCGCGCAGGAGAAAGCTGAAGGTCGTCCGCCGGCGTGCTGCGACCGCCGCATCCCGCTCGGCCAGGCGTCGCTCGTACCGCTCGAACGCGAAGCGCAGCGCGAAGCGAAATACGAGCACCACGGCCAGCCAGATGGCGGCGGCGACGAGTGCCTGCGCCCAGCGATTGTCCACGCGGGAGAGTTCGGCGCCTGTGGGGCGTCGCCTGCCGGCGCGCTACTCGCCGGCGAGCACTCGCGTTTTCGCGGAGGCGTACTCCTCGTCGGTCAGAGCGCCGCGGGCGTGCAGGTCGGCGAGCTCCCCGAGCCGGGCCGTGATCGAGGCGCCGCCCGGCTCCGGGGCGCTAGCGCTCTGTGGTCTCGCGACCTGTGCACGCTGCGTTGCCCACCAGCTCGTGAGCCGAGAGCGGGTCTCCTCGAGGAGCTCGGATCCGGACGTGTCCGGGTACTCGCGCAGGGTCTGCGCGCGCATCGCCTCGATCCAGAGGACGCCGAGCCCGGCGAGGGTGAGGACGACGAGATACCGCGCGAAGTCGCCGACGGGGCCGGTGACGAGCAGGAACAGAGTGACGATTGCGAGCACCGCGTAGGCCCAGACGCGTTGGCGGACGGCGGGTGCGAGGCCGCGGCGCACGTCCATCGCGCGACGGCCGGGTCCCGCGAGCCACGAGGCCACGAGAAACAGGACCCCGACCCCGATGAACCACGAGAACGACCGGCGGAGCAGGTCGGTGAGGATGTCCCAGGCGTTCGCGGCCGCCGCTTCGTTCTCCGTCTCCACGACGAGCTCGTCCACCACGTAGTTCCCGCCGACGCTGACGGCGACGAGACCGACCGCGCCGACGACGATGACGACGATCCCGACCCTGCGCACCGCACGGCGCCGGTCGCCGGCGATCCAGACCGCGAGCGCGAAGGCGGCGAGCGCGAGCAGCGGGAGCACCCAGGCCAGGGTCTCGAGGACGTTGACGCCGTCCTGCGCCGCCTCGAGCTCGTCCGAGCGCAGGATCTCGATCTGGCCGACGTCTTCGGGAATCTGGTCTGCGATCTGGTCGCGGAGGCCGATGCGATCTGCGGCTTCGAGGACGATCACCTCCAGATCCAGCGTGACCGTTCCCTCGTCGGTCGACACCGTGTCGCCGCCGCCCTCGAGCACGGCGAGCAGGGTCTGGTGCGACTGGTCGATCGTCAACGCCCACAGCCGCTGCAGACGGGGCTGCTCCAGCGCCCGCTCGACCAGGCGGTAGGAGGCCTCGCGCAGGGCGGCGGCAGCTGGACCGGAGAGGCGCTGGTAGTCGTCCGGGAGCTGCTCCTCGAGCTCTGCCTGGACGTCGACGGACGTGAAGAGCTCATCGACCGCTCTCGTGGCGACCGCCGTTCGGATCTCGTCGTCCTCGATGAGCTCGGTGCTCGTATCGACGAAGACCTCGTTGTTCAGCACCACGCGATCGACCCACACGGCCGCGGATGCGAGGAGCAGGAGCAGTCCCGCTAGGACGAGGACGACCCACGTTGCGATCGAGCGGCTCATCCCGGAGCTTCCAGGAAGGCCGCGTGCAGCGCGCGAACCGCGCGCTCGACTTCGGCGCGGGCAACGAGGCAGGTGATCTTGATCGGGGAGGTCGAGATCAACCGGAGATTGATGTCCTCGGCCGCCAGTGTCTGGAACATGCGGGCGGCAACCCCGGGGTTCGAGCGCATTCCCGCGCCGACGAGGGACACCTTGCCGAGGTCCTCGATCTCCTCGACCTCGATCGCGCCGAGCGTCTCCTGGGCTCGCGCCAGCGCGCGCCGGGTCGCCGCGACGTCGTCTCGGGGCACGCTGAAGGAGATCTCGGCCGGCCCGTGGGCGACGTTCTGGAGGATGGTGTCCACGCTGACGTGCTCGGCCGCGACCGCCTCCATGATCGCGGCCGCGGACCCTGGCCGGTCGGGCACGCCGCGAAGCGCGAACAGGACCTCGTTCTCTGAGTGCGTGACCGCCGAGACGATGGCCGCCTCCATGCCCGCGACATCCTCGACCCGGGTGCCAGCCTCGCTGGAGAAGGTCGAGCGCGCGTGGATAGGAACGCCTTGCCCGCGGGCGAGCTCGACGGCTCTCAGCATCAGCACCTTCGCACCGGATGCCGCCATCTCCAGCATCTCCTCGTAGGAGACCACCGGAAGCTTGCGTGCTTGCGGAACGATGCGAGGGTCTGCGGTGAAGACTCCTTCGACATCGGAGTAGATCTCGCAGGAGGCGCCGAGCGCCGCAGCGAGGGCGACGGCGGTCGCATCGGTCCCGCCGCGCCCGAGCGTCGTCACGTCCATCGTGTCCCGCGAGAAGCCCTGGAATCCCGCGACCAGCACGATGCGTCCGCGATCGAGCGCCTCCAGCACCCGTACGGGGGTGATCTCGCGGATCTTCGCCTTCGTGTGCACCGGGTCGGTCAGGATCCCGGCCTGCGAGCCGGTGAACGAGACGGCCTCGTGGCCGAGGTCGTGCACCGCCATCGCGACGAGCGCACAGGAGATCCGCTCGCCGGTCGACAGCAGCATGTCGAGCTCGCGTGGGTTCGGGTCGGGCGACGTCGAGCGGGCCAGCTCGAGCAGCGTGTCGGTCGTCTCGCCCATCGCCGAGATCGTCCCCACGACCCGGACTCCGCGCTCGCGCGCCTCGACGAGCCGCCGGGCGACGTGCCGGATCTTCTCGGGGTCGGCGACCGAGGAGCCGCCGAACTTCATGACGACGGTCTCCATGGTCGGCTCGGGCGCGGAGTGCATCCAGGGATTGTGGCGGCTCGCGGGGCTATCGTTGCCCGCGTGCCGCGGAAGGTGATGCTGATCGGGCTCGACTGCGCCGAGCCGTCGCTCGTGCTCGAGCGCTGGCGCGACGAGCTGCCGACGCTCTCGGGGCTCATGGAGCGCGGCTCGTACGGTCGCCTGACCTCGGTGATCCCGCCCATCACCGTGCCGGCTTGGTCTTGCATGATGTCGTCGAAGACGCCCGGCGACCTCGGCGTCTACGGCTTCCGCAACCGCTCCGACCATACGTACGAGGGTGGCTTCATCGCGATGAGCGACGCGATCCGGGAGCCGCGGCTCTGGGATCTCGTCACGCGCGCCGGTGGGTCGTCGGTCGTCTTGAGCGTGCCCGGCACGTACCCGCCGAAGCCGCTGAACGGCGCGATGGTCAGCTGCTTCCTCACGCCGTCGATCGAGAGCAAGTACACGTACCCGGCCGCGCTCCGCGACGAGATCGAAGAGGTCGTCGGCGAGTACATCTTCGATACGAAGGACTTCCGGACGGACGACAAGGACTACCTGCTCCGACAGGTGTACGAGATGACGGACCGCCGCTTCCAGCTCGCCGAGCACCTCGCGGAGACGAAGCCGTGGACGTTCTTCGCAATGGTCGAGATGGGGCCGGACCGGATGCACCACGGGTTCTGGAAGTACATGGACCCGGAGCACCGCAAGCACGAGCCGGGGAACCAGTACGAGCACGCGATCCTCGACTACCACCGCCACGTCGACGGGTTGATCGCCGGGCTCATCGAGCATGCCGACGACGACACGGTCGTCTTCGTCGTCTCCGATCACGGCGCGAAACGGCTCGACGGGGGCATCCGGATCAACGAATGGCTGCGCGGCGAAGGCCTGCTGGCGACGCTCTCCGAGCCCGACGGCGTCTCCTCGCTCCGAGACGTCGGCGTGGACTGGCCGAAGACGACAGCGTGGGGGGAGGGCGGCTACTACGCCCGCGTGTTCCTGAACGTCGAAGGCCGTGAGCCGGAGGGCGTCGATCCCGCCGGAGCGAGTACGAGGCCGTGCGTAACGATTTGGCACGGCGCATTGCGGCGATCCCCGACGACGCGGGAAACCCGATCCCGACCAAGGTCTACAAGCCTGAGGAGCTGTACGGCGAGCCGAAGGGCGTCGCGCCCGACCTGATCGTCGTCTTCGGCGACCTCCTCTGGCGCTCGGTCGGCACGATCGGCGGCGACGAAGGGATCCAGACGCTCGAGAACGACACCGGCCCCGACGACGCGAACCACGCGCAGGACGGCCTCTACATCGTCGCCGGGCCCGGCATCGAAGCTCGCGGGCGCCACGACGCTCATCTGCTCGACATTGCCCCGACCGTGCTCGAGATCCTCGAGATCGAGCAGCCGGACGGGTTACGCGGGCGGAGCCTGTTCCCCGCGCTCGCCGCTCGTTAGCGAGGGATCGGCCGGACGATCCATCTCGCGGAACGCGGGGTTGAAGAAGCCGTAGGTCGTGACCGCCAGGTAGCAGAGCCCGATGGCGAGCATCGTCGATGCGACGCCGATCTGCTCGACCACGACCCCTCCGAGCAGGATTCCGAGCGGGATCGAGGCCCACGCACCGGCTCTCGTCGCGCCGAACACACGTCCGCGCAGCTTCACGGGCACGACCTCCGACGCGACCGTGAGCAGGAGCGGGTTGAGCGGACCTGCCGCGAAGCCGACAATCGCGAGCGCTGCGAGCGTGGCCTCGAGAGGCGGCAACGTAGCGAGGACGAGGTACATCAGAGGTATCACCGAGAAGCAGCCGACGAAGGTCAGCCTCCTGGGGAGCCGATGGCCGATCGCGCTGTAGGTGAGCGCCCCGACGAGTCCCGCGCCGCCCACGACGCCGTACATGAGCCCGAGGTCCCGTGCGCCGTCGTACGCCTCCTGCGCGAGCACCGGGAAGATGACCGGGTCCGGTGCGTCCAGGAAGTTCGTCAAGAGGACGGTGAGCACGATCGCGCGGATCAGGCGGTGATTCCAGATGAACCGCATTCCCTCCGCGAGCTCTCCGAAGAATCGGCCCGACGGCTCCGTGTCCGATTCGGGATCCCACTCGCGCTGCGGTCGCGGGATCGCGCCGGCCACGATCGCCGCCGAGACGACGAAGCTCGCCGCATTCAGCCAGAGCGCCGTGGTAGCCCCGAGGCTCGCGACGAGCAAGCCTCCGAGCGGACCGCCGACGAGCAGCGACCCCTGCTGGATGCTGCCGCGGATCCCGCTCGCCCGCTCCATGCGGACGCCGGCGAGCTCGACGACGTCGGGGAAGAGGGCTTGGCGAGCCGTCGCGCCCGGCGCGTCCAAGAGGGCGCCGAGAAAGACGAGCCCCATTAGCTGCCAGAGCTCGATCCCGACAGTGGTGTGGATCAACGGGATCGCCGCAACCGCACCCGCGCTCGCGAGGTCCGCCGCCACGCTCGTCGTGCGGAACCCGAGCCTGTCGACGATGACACCGCCGAAGAACGCGGCGAGTACCGCCGGCAGGAAGTTGAAGAAGACCGCGAGCCCAGTGAGCGCCGCGCTTCCCGTCGTGACGAGGACGAACCACGGCACTGCGAGCAGAGCGACCGCGTTCCCGACGAGCGAGATCGCATCCGCAACATAGAGCGCGTACAGCGGTCGGCGGGTCGGCACAGGCGTCACAGCGGATCGGGCGCGCTCAGCTGCCGTCGGGCCAGCCGCCGCGGTGCAGCACCATCGGGTAGTGCGGCAGCGACGAGCGCGGGTCTGCCACCATCGCCTCGGTGCGCTCGACGTACGGCTGGCTCGCGCGCCAGCCGCCGGGGTGCGGATGCAGCCCTCGAGACAGGTCGGGGTGCGTGAGCACGCTCTCGAGCGACGATCGAAGCCGGCCGACGTCGCCTGCTGCGAAGCGCGTTCGCCACGCTCGTTCCACCTGTTCGTGCCGCCCGCGCAGATCCTTCTGCACCTCGAGACCCTTCGCGGTCAGGCGAGCGCGCTTCGTCGGACCCGAGGCACCTTCGACGAGGACCAAGCCGCCCTTCGTCAGGAACCTCAGCGCCATGCTCGTCGCTTCCTTCGAAACCCCGGCGGCGCGCGGCAACTCTCCGACGTGCACGCCAGCCTCGTCGAGGACACGGACGAAGTTCGAGCTCAGCGGCAGCGACAGCTCCGACTCGCGTTCGAAGTCGAGTGTGTACGCGAGGAGGGCCTTGGAAAGGAGCGCGGCGAGGTGGTCATGGATCTCGCTACCGCATTGCCTTTCTCGCGAGGCGAGAATCCCGCGACCATCCCGTCCGAGCTGGCGACGATCGGCAGGTACTCGGGCAGGCCGATTTCGAGTTGGTCGATGATCGATCGAAGCGAGTCCCTGAGCTCGCCGACCGCGTTCGCGCCGAACCGCTTCGCCCAGCGGGCGTCGACCTCGTCGAAGAGCGGTGGCCAGATCTCCTGCGCCTTCCGCCCGGCGGACGTGGGTCGGATGACCCACTCGTTTCGCAGCGCACGCCCACTTCCCCATCCCTCCCGCTTGGCTTTCGGTGCTCCGCGGAGCGAGGCCGGCGCCACGAAGACGTACCGCCAGCGCTCCATGCCGCCGACCGTCGAGAGCATCCGCGCCTTCGGCAGCCCCGTTACCTCGAGAAGCGCACCGACCTCGATTCGGTCGCCGACGAAACGCAGGAAGTTCGACCACATCACGACCGACGCGATGCGGGCGCGTTGGCCCGTCTCCGAGAAGCGATGCTCGAACTCGTTGTCGAGCTCGATCGTGTACGCGACGAGGAGCTGGGACAGGAGGGTCGAGAGGGGCAACGGCTCGGACACGACCGCGATGCTAGGGGCTCTCAATACACTGGGCCGCGCTCATGAACGTCGTCGTCTACGTCTCCGACGCGCTGCGTGCCGATCACCTCGGCTGCTACGGCGCCCGCTTCGTCAACACGAAGACGATCGACGAGCTCGCAGCCGGCGGGATTCGCTTCGACCAGGCCATCAGCGCCGCGCCGTGGACGGCGCCGTCGATGACCTCGATGGTGACGGGCTTGTACCCGCACCATCACGGCTACCTGCACTGGGACGCGGAGCTCGACCCCACCACGGAGACGCTTTTCCGCGCGCTCGCCGCGCACGGCTACGAGGTCGGGACGTTCGTCTTCGACAAGAACTACCTCTTCAAGGACCTGCCCGAGGCGAACGTTCAGGGCACGAGTGAGACGCTCGACGGAGCAATCTCCTGGCTGCGCGAGAGGCGCGAGAAGCCCTTCCTGCTCTTCTTCCACAACTGGGCGACGCACATGCCCTACGACATCCTCCACTCCGAGCGCAAGGACTGGCTGTCGGCGAAGCAGGAGGTGATCGGCGGAATCCAGTCGGACTCCGCCTCCGCGCTCGAGGCCATGCGCGAGGGCTATCGCAGAGCGGTCGAGCGCCAGTCGGAGACGCTCGTCGCGTCCATGCTCGAGGAGCTCGAGAGCCTCGGCCTCCGCGAGAGCACGGTGTTCGCGTTCCTCTCCGACCACGGGGAGTCCTGGGGCGAGCGCTTCGCGGACAAGGAGGACGTCAAGGGCGTCTACCACATGCACGGGGCGACGCTGAACGACGAGATCGTGCACGTCCCGCTCATCCTGTCGGCCCCCGGCCGGCTCGACCCGGCTGTCGTCGAGTCACAGGTGCGCTCGATCGACCTCATGCCCACGCTGCTCGAGCTCGCGGACGTGCCCGCGCGCGAGATCGACGGCGAGTCGTTGTTGCGGGTCGACGGTGATCGCCCCGCCGTCATCGCAGGGACGGACGCGGGCGCACTGACGAAGCTCGCGGTCCGCATGCCGCCGTGGAAGCTGATCCTGCACGTCGAGAGCGGGGAGGAGGAGGCGTACAACCTGGAGCTCGACCCGCGGGAGCTCTCCAGCCGTCCCGCCGACGTGCCGCCCGACCTCAGGCAGCTGGTCTTCCAGGAGCTCGAGAGCTCCGAGACGCGCGAGCTGACGGCGGAGGAGGAGGCGACCGTCACTCGGCGGCTCGCCGACCTCGGCTACCTCTGATGGCGCCACTTGCCTCGCTCTACGAGCGGATGTACTTCATCCGCCGCTTCGAGGAGTCGCTACTCGACCTCTTCGCGCAGGGCAAGCTCGTCGGCACGACGCACACGTACATCGGCCAGGAGGCGAACGCGGTGGGGATCATCGACCACCTCGAGCCCGAGCGCGACGTCATCTTCTCGAACCACCGCTGCCACGGCCACTACCTCGCGTTCACCGACGACGACTTCGGCCTCCTCTGCGAGGTCATGGGCAAGGCGCCGGGAGTCTGCGGCGGCAAGGGCGGCAGCCAGCATCTGTGCAAGGGCAACTTCTACTCCAACGGCGTCCTCGGAAGCATCGTCCCGGTGGCCACGGGAATCGCGCTCGCCGAGAAGCAGAAAGGCACGGGAGCGGTATCGACGGTCTTCCTCGGCGACGGCACGCTCGGCGAGGGCGTGACGTACGAGTCGCTGAACATCGCCTCGCTCTGGAAGCTCCCCGTCTTCTTCGTCGTCGAGAACAACCACTACGCGCAGTCGACACCGATCGAGCTGGAGCTCGCAGGCTCGATCACGGCGCGGGCAGAAGCCTTCGGCGTGCGAGACTGCGGAGCTCGCGACGACTGACGTCGAGGAGATCCACGGGGCGGCGGGGCGTGCAGTGGCACGAATCCGGGAGACGGGGGAGCCGTTCTTCCTCGTCCTCGACACCTATAGATACAGCCCGCACTCGAAGGGCGACGACAACCGCGATCCGGCCGAAATCGAAAAGCGCCGAGAGAAAGACCCGCTCGTGATCGCGGGCCCGCGGCTCGACGCGGACGAGCGAGGCCGCATCGAGGAGCGGTGCGAGCGCCGCCTCGCCGAGACGATCGCTGCCGCCGAGGACGCCCAGGTGGCGGCCCCCGAGGCCGCATGAAACGCTGCGTCCAGGTCCTGAACGAGGCGCTGCACGAGGTCTTTTCCGAGCGAGACGACGTCTACCTGCTCGGCGAGGACATCCTCGATCCCTATGGCGGCGCCTTCAAGGTGAGCCAGGGTCTCAGCGATGCCTATCCCGGTCGCGTGCTGACGACCCCGATCTCCGAGGCGTCGCTCTTCGGCGTCGCAGCGGGGATGGCGCTCCGCGGACAGCGCCCGATCCTCGAGATCATGTTCGGAGACTTCATCGCCCTCGGCCTCGATCAGATCGTCAACGGCATCGCCAAGTTCCGCGAGATGTACGACGACCAGGTCACCGTGCCGCTCGTCGTCCGCACGCCCATGGGCGGACGCCGAGGCTACGGGCCGACGCACAGCCAGTCTCTCGAAAAGCTCCTGCTCGGGGTGCCCAACATCGTCGTCGTCGCTGCGAGCGAGTGCCACGACCTCAGAGGGCTCGTGGTCTCGGCCGTCGAGGACGAGCGACCGGTCTTCCTGATCGAGAACAAGCTCATGTACGGCCGTCCGAACCGCCGGCCCGAGCAAGGGCACATCGGTGAGCTCGCCGTGCGGGAGAGCGATTGCCCCTATCCGGCGCTCACGTTCTCGGGCACCGATTTCAGCGAGGGAACAGCGACGATCGTCACGTACGGCGGGATGGTTCCCGTCGTGCTCGAGGCGGTCACGGAGCTGATCCTGGAGCACGAGATCTTCTGCGAGGTGGTCGCGCTCTCGCAGCTCCTGCCGGTCGAGCTCGAGCCCGTCGTCGAGTCCGTCGCGCGCACGGGTGCCCTCGTGACCGCCGAGGAAGGCACGCTCACGGGTGGGTTCGGCGCCGAGATCGCGGCCCGCGTGCAGGAGGTTTGCTGGAGCGATCTGCGAGGGCCGGTGCAGCGGGTGGCGGCACGAGACGGGATCATCCCGTCGGCACGCCCTCTCGAGGACGCCATGCTTCCGAGCGTCCACGACGTGGTCGAGGCGATCGTCGCGCTCGAGGCCGTGCGAAGCTAATTCGGTGCTGGAGATCGTTCTCACGCGCGAGGACGCGAACACCGAGTTCGCGCTGCTCGCCGAATGGCTCGTCGAAGACCGCGCGGAAGTGCAGCAGGGACAGCCCGTCTGCGTCGTGGAAACGACGAAGGCGACGGTCGAGATCGAGGCGCCGGGCGCCGGAACGATCGTGCAGCTGTTCGAGGACGGCGTCGAGGTGGAGCTCGGAAAGACGGTCGCCTACGTCGCCGAGAGCGCCGACGAGCTGGCGTCGCTCGACCAGGACGCGGAGCGCGAGAAGCCCGCAGCGAAGCCTTCGAGCACGGATCGCAAGGCGACGCGAAAGGCGGTCGAGCTCGCGGAGCGCCACGGCATCGATCTGGGGGCGATCGAGAAGCGAGGATTCATCACGGAAAAGGACGTCGAGGAGCTGATCGCGCGCGCAGAAGGCGGCCGCCTCGCCCGGAGGCGGGTTCGGCACTCGCCGGGATCTCCACCGCGAACGTGACGCTGCCCGCTTCGTTCGATCTCGACGACAGCCACGGGCGCGCTCGATCCCAGCTTCTTCGACCGGCTTCGCTCGGACTCGGACGCGTTTCGTCTCGTGCCGCCCGAGGAGAAGATCGCGATCCTGCGGCAGTACGGTGCCAAGATCGGCGAGGGAGTCGTCCTCGGCGAGGGGTCGCTGATCGCCGCACCGCAGATCGTGCTCGAGGACGGCGTCGAGATCGGCCCGCGGGCGACGATCCGCTGCGAGGAGGTCGTCGCAATTGGAGAGGCGAGCCAGTTCGGCGCAGATCTCGAGCTGCAGTGCCGGCGCGCGTTCCTCGGCGCAGGCATCTGGGCGGGCCGCTCGATCCGCTTCGGAGGAGGCGGTCATCGCGATCCGTGGGCGGTCCTCACGGTCGGCGATCTCGCCTTCGTCGGGGACGAGGCATTCGTCAACGTGTGCCGGCCGGTGCTCATCGGCCGCGAGGTCTTCCTGACGATGCGCTCGCTGATCGTCACCCACAACGTCGGCCACTCGCTGCTCGAGGGCTTCGAGAACCGCTTCGCGCCGGTCGTGCTGGAGGACCGCGCGCAGGTGGGCCTCGGTGCGGTGATCTACGCCGGCTGCCGGATCGGCGCCGAGGCGATCGTCGCCTCGAACTCGTACGTCACGGGCGACATCCCCGCGGGCGCGTTCGCCATCGGCGTGCCCGCCAAGGTCACCGGGAGCTCGAGCCACAAGGTGTCCCGCACACGGCAGATCGAGCTCGCGCGGCGCATGCTCGGCGAGCTGCGCGAGCTCCTGGTCCTTCGTGGGCACGAGGTGTCGGCGATCGCCGAGGGCGAAGGCGATGGCTTCGAGGTGAACGGCGTGCGCGTGCTCTTCGTCCCCTCCTTCACCGATGCCGCTCCGGAGGCGGTCGTTCTCACGCTCGAGGTACACGGCGACGTCTCCGAAGGAGTTGCCGTGCTCGACCTTCACGCGCGAGAGTTGCACGGATCCGGAGGAGGGGACGTCCTCGAGTCGGTGCGCGAGTTCTGCCGCAAGCGCGGGATCAGGTTCGAGCCGGGGCCGTGGCGCTACCGCGGCGGGCTGGTCTGAGAAATCGCCTTGTAACAGGCTGTCGCAACGCGCTGTCGGACAGGGGTAGACACGTGCTGGGGTTTGGCAGATGATGCGGTTCGCCACATGGTTCCTCGCCTGCTCGCGCTCGTCGTTCTCGGAACCGCCGTCGTTTGCGGCGGCGGTGCCGCCTCGCTCGACGCCGCCCCGCAGCAGTCGCCGAAGGCGGTCAAGGGCGAGCTGATCGTCGGCTTCGCCGAGGGTGTCTCGCGGGCCGAGCAGAACGCGATCCTGAAGGACGCCGGTGCGACCTCGAAGAAGCGGTTCGGCCAGATCGACGCCGTCCTCGTCAAGGTGAAGGACGACGAGGAGGCGCTCGCCGTCAAGGTTCTCTCGAGCGACCCGCGGGTGACCTACGCGCAGCCGAACCACGTGGTTTCGATCTCCGCGACACCGAACGATCCGTCTTTCGGCCAGCTCTGGGGCCTGCACAACACGGGCCAGACCGGTGGGACGAACGACAAGGACATCGACGCCCCCGAGGCGTGGGAGCTCGCGACCGGCGACTCGAACATCGTCGTCGCCGTCACAGACACGGGAGTCGACTTCGGCCATCCCGACC
The DNA here is from genome assembly GCA_963830035.1 of uncultured Actinomycetes bacterium. Taxonomy (GTDB): domain Bacteria; phylum Actinomycetota; class Thermoleophilia; order Gaiellales; family Gaiellaceae; genus GMQP-bins7. The sequence goes on from CAWHKX010000007.1 coordinate 24,311, forward strand.
TCGCCGATCAGCGCTGGGTGAACACGCTCGACCCGGTCGGAGGGGGCGACGACGACGGCAACGGCCTCGTCGACGACTGGAGCGGGTGGGACTTCGTGAACGACGACAACGACCCGTTCGACGACAACCGGCACGGGACGCATGTCTCGGGCACGATCGGCGCCGAAGGGAACAACGGCGTCGGCGTCGTCGGCGTCAACTGGAACGTGAAGATCATGGCGCTCAAGTTCCTGAACTCAGCGGGGTCGGGAACGACGGCCGACGCGATCGCGTCCACGCTCTACGCTGCCGACCACGGAGCCGATGTCTCCTCCAACTCGTGGGGTGGTGGGCCCTACGACCAGGCGTTGCTCGACGCGATCGAGTACGGCGCCTCGCGAGGAATGCTCTTCGTGGCCGCTGCCGGGAACGACGGCTTCAACAACGACGCCACGCCGACCTATCCGGCCACGTACGGCTCGGACGCCGTGCTCTCGGTCTCGGCCACGGACCACAACGACGGGCTGGCCTTCTTCTCGAGCTACGGCGCCAAGACCGTCGATCTCGGAGCTCCGGGCGTCGGCATCCTCTCGACGACGCCAGGGAACACCTACGGATCCTTCGACGGGACCTCGATGGCCACGCCGCACGTCGCGGGAGCGGCCGCTCTCGTCGAGGACCGGTTCCCGGGAGCGACGCTCTACGGGATCAAGGCACTCCTCATGGGCTCGGTCGATCCGGCCGGCTCGCTCGCCGGGAAGACGGTGACGGGCGGCCGGCTCAACATCGGTAACGCGCTCGCCTGTGACAACCAGGCGCAGGCCGTGCTGAGCGCACCCGCAAACGGCTTCGTTGCGGGTGTGAACGACGTCATTCCGATCAAGGTTCTGGGCGCCGACTGCGCCCTTCCGGCCGGGATCGGCAATGTCACGGCCACCGTCAACGGGACGCCGGTGGCTCTGACGGCGGCGAGCCCGGATAGCGGTCTGTACACGGGGAGCTACACGGTCAGCGGGCCGGGAGCCCTGACCGTCGTGACGACCGTGACGATCGGAAGTTCGACGGCCAGCCGGACTGCGAACGGAAACGCGTACCCGAACTACACCTGCCAGGACGCGCCGTTTTCGTGGGTCGACGTGACAGGGGTCGCACCACTCGTCGGAGCCGACGGCGACGACGCGTTCTCGACGCTCAACATCGGCTTCCCGATCTCGTTCTTCGGGCAGACGTCCTCGACCGCGTACGTCTCCTCGAATGGGTTCCTCACCCTGGGATCGAACGCGGGAGCGACCACCCCACTGAACGCCGCCATCCCGACCACCGCCGCACCCAACGGCCTGATCGCACCGTTCTGGGACGATCTCTACCCGGGCGCGACCGGCTCTGTGCATGCGGCGGTCGGCGGCACGGCGCCGAACCGAACGCTCTACGTCGAGTGGTTCAACGTCCCCCACTTCAACTTCCTCTCGACGAGCGGACCGGTCACGTTCGAGGCGATCATCAAGGAGAACGGCGACGTCCGGTTCCAGTACCTGGACACGAGCTTCGAGCCGGCCGGGAATCCGGCGTGGAACTCGGGCGGCTCGGCGACGGCGGGCGTCGAGCGTGGAGACGGCGTCGTCGGTCGACAAATCTCGTTCAACCAGCCGCTCCTGACGAACGGGCACGCCGTGAGCTGCACCTTCGGGTCGACTCCGCCTCCGCCTCCGGTGCCCACGATCACGACGGCGAGCGTTCCGGGTGGAACCGTCGGCGTCTCGTACTCGACGACACTGCAGGCGAGTGGCGGCACACCGCCCTATGCATGGTCCCTCGACTCGGGCTCGCTCCCGGCCGGGCTGACACTCGAACTCCTCGACGGGCACGATCACCGGTACCCCGACCGCTGCCGGCACCGCGCCCTTCACGGCCAAGGTGAGCGACAGCGCCATGCAGAGCGACACACAGCCGCTTTCGATCACCGTCGCACCGGCGCCGGTATCCCCGCCGACCATCACGACGACCGGCCTGCCCGACGGCAGGGTCGGTACGACGTACGGTCAGACGCTCGCCGCGGTCGACGGGACTGCGCCCTACACGTGGTCGGTGTCCGAGGGCACACTGCCGTCCGGCCTCACGCTCGACCCGACGGGCGAGCTCGCCGGGCAGCCGACGAGCGCCGGTTCGTTCACGTTCACGGTCCGGGTCGACGACGCGGGAACGCCGTCGCAGTCGGACACTCAGGAGCTCGCGGTCACGATCGACCCGGAGCCGGTTCCGCCGCCGACCGTGACAACGACGACGCTTCCCGGAGCCGCCGTCGGCGCCGCGTACAGCGCGACGTTGCAGGCGACCGGCGGCACGCCCGGCTATACGTGGTCGCTCGACTCGGGTTCGCTTCCGGCAGGGCTGAGCCTCGCCGCGTCGACCGGGGTGATCAGCGGCACGCCGACGAGCGGCGGAGCGTCGTCCTTCACGGTCAGGGTGACGGACACCGCCTCGCAGACCGACGCGCAGGACCTGTCGATCACAGTCACCGGTCCTACGCCTGTGACCGCGACGCCGAGCGCGACGACGCTCCTCGCCGGCTCGCTTCTGGGCGGCAGCGCGTCCGACCTGGCCTCGAACGACGACTCGTACTTCGAGATCAACTCGACCACGTCCGGCCAGAAGACGACCGACTGGTACGGAAGCTTCAGCGGGGTCACCAACTCCCTGTCGAACTTGCGGGTCAGCTATGCGGGGAAGAACTCGCGCTCGTGCACGCAGACGGTCTCGATCTGGAACTGGAACAACACGAGCTGGGTGCAGCTCGACTCCCGCGCGGTAGGCACGGTCGAGGTCTCGATCGCGAATCTCGTGCCGGGCGGCACGCTCTCGCGTTACGTCAGCGGTACGACCGGGGACGGAGAGCTCCGCGTCCGCGTGCGCTGCCGCGTGTCAGGCGTTGCGTTCTTCTCGAGCGGCGACCTGCTGCAGATCGCCTACCAGCGGCCCTAGCTCTTCTAGCGCGTCGCGGCGGCGGCGTCTCGCGGTGCCTCGGCGTACGGCAGCCCGGCGAGCAGGTTGTGCACGACCTGCGTGTCTCCACGGACTTCGAGACAGTCGATGTCGCGGTTCACGACGAAGTGGAAGAAGTCGGTCGGGTCGCCCTCGATCACCGCGTCAGGGCTCGCGACGGAGCCTTCGCGCACCTCTCCGTCGGCGAACCCGGCAACCTCGTCGCCGACCCGAAACTCGATCCGCGCTGCCGTCGGATGCGAGGGGAAGGCAATCTTCATCGCACCGGCGAGCCAGCCGGGCTCGAGATTCTCGTCCGACGACGGGGGGCCTAGCGAGCGCGCCCCCCAGTGCGCGAGCACGTGCAGCACGGGACGCAGCTCCTGCCCGTACTCGGTCAGCTCGTAGACCGTCGAGGCGGCCGGAGGGTCCAGGCGCCGTCGGCGAACGACGCCGTTTCGCTCGAGGTCCTTCAAGCGCGCGGCGAGGATGTTCGTGCCGCACCCCATGAGCCTGCAGTTGAGGTCGGAGTAGCGGAGCTGCTCGTGCTCGATCAGCTCGCGGACGATGAGCAGCGACCAGCGCTCGCCGATGACGTCGAGCGCGTGCGCGACCGGGCAGTACTGGTTGTAGCTCTTGCCCACGCGGGGAGTGTAGCGCCTGTTCTTGCGAAATGAAAGGCTTAACTTGCGAATTGCAAGTAACTTCAGGTAGCCTCTCCGCCTCGTGAACCCGGACGCTAGGAGAACCGCATGATCGCCGAAGGCCGTAGGAAGTGGTACGCGCTCGCGCTCATCTGCGCGGTGCAGTTCATGGTCGTGCTCGACATCGCCATCGTGAACGTCGCACTCCCCTCGATCCAGACCGATCTGGGGTTCTCGCAAGGAAACCTGCAGTGGGTGATCAGCGCCTACGCGCTCGTGTTCGGAGGGTTCCTGCTGCTCGGCGGCCGCACCGCGGATCTGCTCGGGCGCCGGCGCGTGTTCATCGCGGGGACGATCATCTTCACCATCGGCTCGCTGCTCTGCGGCCTCGCCTGGAGCGACACGTCCCTGATCGGGGCGCGCGCCATCCAGGGCCTCGGCGCCGCGACCGTCACCCCCGCCGCGCTCGCGATCCTCGTCCGCACGTTCCAGGAAGGCCGTGAGCGCAACATCGCGCTCGGAGCCTGGGGTGCGGTCGGCGGTGTGGGAGCCGCAGCCGGTGTCCTGCTCGGAGGCGTGCTGACCTCTGCGCTCTCCTGGGAGTGGATCTTCTTCATCAACGTGCCGGTTGGCGCGATCGCGCTCGCGCTGAGCCCGCTCCTGTTGACCGAGAGCCGTGACGCGCACGGGCAGACCTTCGACGCGCCGGGCGCGGTGCTCGTCACCGGCGGGCTCACCACGCTCGTGTACGCAATCACCGAGGGTCGTGGCTGGGGCTGGACCTCGGCGACGACGATCGCCGTCTTCGCGCTTGCGGCGGGATTGCTCGCCGCGTTCGTGCTCTGGGAGTCGCGCGCGAAGGATCCGCTGGTTCCGTTCTCGATCTTCCGCATCCAGACGCTCGCTGCCGCGAACGTTGCCGGCTTCGCCCTGGGAACCGTGCTCTTCGCCATGTTCTTGATGCTGACCCTGTACATGCAGCAGGTGCTCGGGTACTCGCCGATGCAGACCGGGGTCGCCTACCTCGCAGTCGCGGGCACGGCGGTGGTCTGGGCCAACGTCGCGGCCGCGGCGGTGAATCGCGTGGGCGTGAAGCCCGCACTCGTGTTCGGCATGTCGCTTCTGACCGTCGGGCTCGTCTACTTCACGCAGGTCTCGGTCGGCGGCTCGTACTGGACCGATCTCCTTCCCGGCTTCCTGATCATCGGGCTCGGCATGCCCTTCGCTTTCGTTCCGATCTCGATCGCGGCGCTTGCGGGCACGGGCCCGGATCAGGCAGGTCTCGCATCCGGGCTCTTCAACACGTCGCAGCAGATCGGGGGCGCCGTGGGCATCGCGCTCCTCTCGACGATCGCGATCTCGACCACGGAAAGCTCGCTCGTCGACGGCAGCCAGCAGGCGGTGGCCCTCACGGACGGATTCCAGGCGGCGTTCTGGGTGGGAGCCGCAGTCGGCCTGATCGGGGTTCTCGTCTCGGTGTTTCTCGTCCGCGGGCGTGACCTGCAGCCGGACGGAGAGCCTGCGCCCGAGGTGGCGCTCGAGGCAGCCTGACCGGTTCGACCCGCTCGCTCTCTCTGCTCGCCGCCGCGGTCCTTCTTTCGGGCTGCGGCGGCGAGTCTTCCTCGGAGGCTGACCCGATGAAGGACCGAGAGCTCATCGAAGCGGCGCGCTCCGGGGACGCCGACGACGTGCGCGCGCTCCTCGAGCGGGGAGCTGCGCATCGCGGCCCGAGACGGCTCGGGCGCGACTGCACTCGTCGCTGCGGCGTACGGAAACCACGTGGAGGCCGCCCGCTTGCTCATCGACGCGGGGGCAGACGTCAACGCGAAGGACTCGACCGAGCAAAGCGCGTATCTGATCGCCACCAGCGAGGTTGGAGACGACTCGGCGCTCCTCGAGCTCACCCTCGACGGCGGTGCAGACGTGAACGCGAAGGACAGCTACAACGGCACAGGGCTGATTCGCGCCGCGGACCGCGGCTACGTGCGAATCGTCCGGCGTCTTCTCGAAACCGAGATCGACGTCGACCACGTCAATCGGCTCGGCTGGACGGCCCTCCTCGAAGCGATCATCCTCGGAGGGGGAGACGAACGGCACACGGAAACCGTGCGCGTGCTCGTGGACGGCGGGGTCGACGTCGATCTCGCCGACGGCGACGGCGTGACACCGCTCGCGCACGCGCGGAACCACGGTTACACGGAGATCGTGTCGATCCTCGGGAAGGCGGGCGCTTCGTAGTCGCTGCGCTGTAGAGGCCGGGCAGGCCCGGCCTCTACAGGTCAGCGCATCGCCCGTTCCGGACGCTGCGCGAGAGGGTGAGCCTCAGTCGATGTTCCCGCAGGACGTGTACGTCTCGAGATCCTCGTTCGACATGTGCAGGTTGATCGCGTAGTCACTGTCCTGCAGCGTCTCGAGCGAGACGTCGACGTTCGCTTCCGAGCTGCCGTCGGTGACGTTGGGCAGGGCGAAGGCGGGCTCCGGATTCAGGTCGTCGCCACAGCTGCCCTCGTGGATGTGAGCCGGCTGCGACGCGGAGACCGGGTCGCCGTCGATCTCGATCGACACCGATGTCTCTTCGCCGTCTGCGGTGAGCGTCGCCGTGCCGGTCTGACCAGAGCCGGCCTCTTCGGACAGCTCGACCGTGACCGAGTCGCCGGCGGCCTCGTCGTCATCGTCGCTGCCGCAACCGGCGAGCGCGAAGACGGAGAGCGCCAGTGCGAGTGCCGTGATCAGAAGTGAAAGCTTGCGCATCTAAAACCTCCTGGTGGTGGACGAGTTCTCTCGACGGGGCGTTGCCTCTCGCGTGCGTGAGCCACACTCCGGTACTTCGCGAACGGTCGCGGAACGGATCGCGTGCTCGCGCCAGTTGACGGGCCTAGACTCGGTTCATGCGGCCAGGCCTCATCGGTCTCGCGATCGGGGTCGCGCTCGCGGACTCCTCGATCGTCACGCTCGCGCTCCCCGACGTGCTGCGTGAGTTCGACGTGGATGTTGCAACCGTCTCCTGGGTGCTGACGTCCTTCAACCTCGCGCTTGCGCTCGCTGTGCTGCCGGCCGCCTTCATCGCGCGACGGGCGCCCCGCGCAGCCTTCGTCACTGGCACGGTGGTCTTCGCGACAGCCTCCCTCCTCTGCGGGCTTGCGCCCTCCTTCGAAGTCCTGGTGGGCGCCCGCTGCGTCCAGGCGGTCGGCGCGGCGTTGCTCGTCACGGCAGCGCTCGGCCTCCTCTCCTCGGTCTACGGAAGCGACGCTCGAGGCGTACGTCTGTGGGTTGCTGCGGGCATCTTCGGGGCGGCGCTCGGCCCGGCCGCGGGAGGGATCCTCACCGAGGCGCTCGGCTGGCAGTCGATCTTCATCGCGCAGGTTCCACTTGCGCTCGTCCCTCTCCTGGCTCTTCGAGGGCTGGACATCGCGCCGATGCGGAGCCGGCCCGGCCGGCCCGCCTTGACCGCGAACGTCGCCGTGCTTCTGCTCTCCGGCGGGCTCGTCGCCGCGCTCTTCCTGCTCGTGCTTCTCCTCGTCGAGGGCTGGGGCATGTCTCCTGCGGCGGCGGGTCTGGTCGTCACGGTGATGCCCGTAGCAGCGCTCGTGGCGACGCGGCTGGCACCGCGCTCGGCGCGACTCACCGTCTGGATCGCGGCGGGCATCATCCTCGTCGGCGGAGGGCTCGCGGCACTCGCCGTTCTTCCCAGGGCAGGGTGGCCCTGGACGATCGCCCCTCAGCTCCTGGTCGGGGCGGGGATCGGGCTCGCGCTCGCGGTTCTCACCGAGAGGGCCGTGGGGGGACGCGAGGGGCCGGTCATCCACGGCGCCTGGACGCTGGCCGCGCGCCACGCGGGCGTCGTGCTCGGGCTGCTCCTGCTCACCCCGGTGTTGACGGCGGCTCTCGATCGCAACGAGGAAGAGGCGGTGCGAGCCGGCGCGGCAGAGGTGCTCGACAGCGGCATTCCGGCCATCGACAAGCTACGTCTGGCGCAGGACGTGCTCGACGAAGTCCGGAGGGCTGGAGACGAGGGAGAGCTCCCGGACGTTGCGGCCGCGTTCGAAGAGCGCTCCGACGACGAGGAGTACGTCGCGTTGCTATCGGCCCTTCGAGACCAGCTTCAGCGCGCCGTCACCAGCGCGTTCTCCGGCCCCTTCCTCCTCGCAGCCGCGCTCGCCCTCAGTGCGCTCCTGCCGGCGGTGCTCGTGCGGGAGACGCCGACGTGAGCCGGGCGCTTCCCCTCTTCGTGGCGATCGCGGCGGTGGCGGCGGTCATCGTTCCCTATCTCGCGCTCGGCGGCGCATCGTACGAGCCCACTTCGGCCTCCGATCCCTGCGAGTCGCGGAACTGGCGCGACCCCGGCGATCTCGAGGCGGTGCTCGAGCAGATCGTGTTGTCCGCGTTCGACGGCGCGGCGTGCGAGCTCAACGTCTCGCGCGAGGAGCTCGTCCTGGCCGTTCGGGACGAAGCGTCGCTGGACGCCTTTGCAAGCGAGCACGGGCTGTCCCGCGACGATGCGGAGGGCGCAGTCCAGGACGGGCTCGAGCGGGCGATCGACGACGCGGAGGAGGCGGGCGCGTTGCCGGGCCTTGCGGCAGCCCTCGCTCGGAGGGCGGTCGTCAGCGTGCCTCCGTGGCTTCTGCTCGAGGCGATCGAGACGTTGGGCGGACTTCTCTCCCTTTGAGAACGCCGAGGGCCCCGGCGCACGGGGCCCTCGAATGAAGTTGCGAACGGAGTCGGTTCTATACGAGCCCCTGGGCCCTCCACTTCCGATAGATCTGCCTCGCCTTGGTGTCGAACGCCTTGACCGCATCGGCCGGGCTGGCCTTTCCCTGCGCGACCTGGGCGAACATCTGCGGGATCATGAACGTGGTGAAGATCTCGTCGATCACCGCGTTCGAGTGGCCTGGGTGGCCGGGGTTCGTCGTGAACTTCTCGGCGATCGTCGTCAGGACGGTGTACTTCCCCTTCGGCTTGTGCGTGTCCGTCGCAGCGATCTTGCGGATTGTCTCGAACCCGCCCTTGATCGATCCCGTCCACGGCGGGAAGTTGTAGTACTCGCTGCGAAGGAAGTGCGGCCGGTAGTTGAGTTGCTGGTCGATGAGGTACTTCCTGGCCGCTTCCTTGTTCTTCGAGAACTTCCAGATCACGTAGACGCCCATCACGTGCTCGTTCCCGAGGCGCATCACTGGTCCGCGTGGGATGGACGCGAGCCACGTGTCGTCCGCGAGCGCCGCATTGCCGGACTTCTCCGCAGTGCGCACGATCGAAATCGCGTTCAGCGCCACGGAGAGCCTGCCCGCAACGAAGGCATTGTTGTTGGATGCCGCCGTCCACGCGAAGACCTCGTCGGTCATGCCGTTCGTGTAGATGTCCCGCATCACCTGCAGGGCCTCGATCGCGCCCTTGCGGTTGGCACCTTGGTTGAGGACGATCCTGTTCTCCTCGTTCTGGATGAAGCCGCCGTAGCAGTAGAGGAGTGACGTGAGCAGCATGTTCGAATCGATCTCGTTCGACATGCCGAGGCCGACAGGATGTCCGTTGGCCTTGAGCTTCGCGGCACCCTTGCGAAGGTCCTCCCAGGTATTCAGGCTGACCCCGGCTTCCTGCAGGTAGCTCTTCCGGTACTGCACCGGGTCGGGTGCGTACGTCTCGGGAAAACCGAAGAACTTCTTGGTCTTCGGGTTGTAGGTGCTCTTCTTGGCCACCTTCGCCATCGGCCCGAACTTCTTCGTGACCTCCTGTACGAGGTCGTTCACGGGCACGACCTGCTTCTGGAACGCCGACGGCGGCGAGATGAACCAGTGGAGGTCATGGCCGCTCTGGGCGGCGATCTCCGATGACCCCGACGCGACGAGCAGGGCGTTGTTGATGTGGTCGAACTTGACTTCGACGTCGTTCGCCTCGCCCCACTGCTTGGCGTACGTGCCGTCGAGCCATGTGTCGTAGGCCGGGACGAAGTGAGCCCACGTCATGATCCGGAGCTCGCCGGAGAGTTGCTTGTGCTGGTACTTGAGCGGCCCGTAGAAGCCGAGGGCCTTGTCCGGTAGCGCGCCGAACATGCTGACCGCGAAAGCTGCGGCGCCGGCCCTCTTCAACAGGTCGCCGCGCGTCAGCTCGGAGCTCTGGACGTCGAGCTCCTCAGGCGTGTCTGACACCTTGTACCTCCTTTCGTGACGATTGTTACCGAAAAGCTCCTCCGGTGAAACCCTTTATGAAGCGGTCGAGGAACGCGTTGTAGAGCAGCGCGAGCGGAATCGCGGGGATCAACGTCGCCGCCATGAGGGACTGCCAGAAGTAGATGTCACCGCGAATCAGGTCATTCGGGATGCCGGCCGACACGGTCCGTTGCTCGGACGTGGAGATGAAGGTGAAGGCATAGATGAACTCGTTGACGCACAGCGAGAAGGCGAAGATGACGACGGTGAGGATGCCCGGCAGCGAGATCGGGAGGACGATCCGGTAGAGCGCCTTGAGCCGCGAGCAGCCGTCCACGAGCGCGGCGTCTTCGAGCTCCTGCGGAATCGTCTTGAAGAACCCCATCAAGAGCCACGTCGCGAACGGGATCGTGAAAGACGGGTACACGAGGATCAGCGCCCATAGCGAGTCCTTCAGGCCGAGGTTGGTGACGATCCGCGAGAGCGGGAGGAAGAGAAGCGTGGGCGGAATGAGGTAGACGAGGAAGATCCCGACTCCGGCGGTCTGGCCCCAGCCGCCCGCGAGCCGGGCGAGGGCATAGCCCGCTGGCAGCGCCAGGAGTAACGTGATTCCCACCACCGCCAGGCCGACGAGAAACGTGTTGAGAAGCCACGTCGCGTAGTTCGTGTCCTCGAATATGAACTGGACGTGGTCGAGGGTCGCGTCGTTCCAGAAGTCCCAGCCGAGATTGCCCTCCGGATCGTGATAGAGGTACGGCGAGCGCTCGACGTTCGAGAGGTCGAGGTTGCTCTTGAACGTCGTCACGAGTGCGAAGTAGAAGGGGAACGCGAGCACGATCGCGAACGGCCCGACGACTAAGTAGGTAAGCCCTTTCTGGCGCCGGGTCATGCGAGCCCTGTCATGCCACTTGGGCCCTGCGCGCGAAGAAGAGCATGGCGACGGTCACCGCGATGAGGAGCGGGAAGAGGTACAGGGAAATCGCGGCTCCTTCTCCGAGGGAACCGGAGTTGATCCCGACCGCGAACGCCCACGTGGGCAGCACCTGCGTCGAATTGAACGGCCCGCCCGCGGTGAGGATGTACACCACAGCGAAGTCGCCCGCGGTGAACACGATGCCGAAGAGCACTGCGACGAGCGCGATCGGGAGCTGCAGCGGGAGGTCGACGTACCACAACTTCTTGATCCCCGTCGCCCCGTCGATCTTCGAGGCGTCATCGACCTCGTTCGGGATCGAGGCACGGCCGGCGATGAAGATCACGACCGCGAACGGCAGGATCCGCCACGCGTGCACGAACGTGATGGCAATCGCCGCGAGGTTCGGGCGGCCGAGCCACTGGAGCGGCGCTTGGGCGCCCTCCTCGAGATGGATGACGTCGAGGAACCAGACGAGCGCGTTGTCGATGTGCAGCCGTGCGAGCGTCCAGTTGATGACGCTGAAGAGGGAGTCCAGAAGCCACAGCCACATGATCGTCGAGAGGACGACCGGTGCGGCCCACGGAAGGATGACGAGGAAGCGGATGAACCACTTGCCCCGGAAGTCGCGGACGAGATAGTTCGAGAGGATCGCCGCCCCGATCACGACGACGATCTGGGAGGCGATCGTGAAGGTCAGCGTGTTGCGGAGCGCGCGCCGGAAATTCGGGTCGTCCCATGCGTTGGTGAAGTTGTCGAAGCCGACCCAGTTCCCGCTCAGCGAGCCGCCTATCGCGTCGGTCAGGCTGAGGTAGATCGCCCAGACGAACGGCACGCCGACGACGGCCACCATGAAGATGACCGCCGGGGCGATGAGGAGCGGCGCGAGCACGCGGCGGTCTTCGAGCGCGCGCCGCCACCGGCGCGTACCCTTCTGCCTCCGCGGGGCGGCGTGGGCCTCCATCCGACCGGCTCGATGCTAGTAGATTGCTCGTGGGTCACAAGCATCGACGGGGAGGCGTGCGGGGTTGGCGGAGATCACGCTCGAGAACCTGACGAAGGTCTATCCGGACGGCACGGAGGCGGTGACAAGCCTCGATCTCGAGGTCGGCGACGGCGAGTTCGTCGTGTTCGTCGGGCCGTCCGGTTGTGGCAAGACCACCGCGTTGCGGATGATCGCGGGTCTGGAGTCGATCACGTCCGGCGACGGTGAAGATCGAGGGCGACGTCGTGAACGATCTCCCTCCCAAGGATCGCGACATCGCGATGGTCTTCCAGAACTACGCGCTCTACCCGCACATGAACGCGCACGACAACATGGGCTTTGCGCTCAAGATGCGCGGCGTCTCGAAGCGTGAGATCGACGACCGCGTGCGGGAGGCAGCGGTCGTCCTCGGCCTCACGGATGCGCTGAAGAAGAAGCCGCGGACGCTCTCGGGCGGGCAGCGTCAGCGCGTGGCGATGGGTCGCGCGATCGTTCGCCAGCCGCAGGCATTCCTGATGGACGAACCGCTCTCGAACCTCGACGCAAAGCTTCGCGTCGAGATGCGTGCGGAGATCGCGCGCCTCCAGCGCGACCTGAGCGTGACGACGGTGTACGTCACCCACGATCAGACCGAGGCGATGACGATGGGCGATCGGGTGGCCGTCATGAGAGGCGGTCTCCTTCAGCAGGTTGACGCCCCGCAGGTGCTCTACGAACGTCCCCGCAACCTGTTCGTCGCCGAGTTCATCGGATCTCCGGCCATGAACATCGTGATGGCCGACCTCGTGCGCTCTGACGGCGACGTCTGGGTGCACTTCGCCGACCAACGCCTACGCATCGACCCGTCCACATGGGAGTCTCGGCCCGACCTCTCGCGCTTCGAGGGCCGCCGAGTGATCATCGGGATACGTCCGGAGGACATGGAGGACGCTGCCCTGGTCGGCGAGGCGCACGAAGACCGTCGCCTGTCCATCGTGTGCGACATCCGAGAGGACATGGGCTCCGAGGTCTACGCGCACTTCAACGTCGCGGGCGAGCCAGTGGGCTCGAAGGAAGTCGTCGAAGCGATGGTGACGGACGCACCCGAGGACGCGGAGACAAAGCTCGCGGCGGACCGTGCACGCGGTGCAGGTGTCTCGTTCGTCGCTCGCCTCGACCGGACGACCGGCGCGCGTGAGCGACAGCCTCTGGAGCTCGAAGTGGACGTCAAGCGGCTCCATTTCTTCGATCCCGACACCGGCCTCGGCGTCTATTCGAGCCCCGGCTAGCGACGTCGTGCCCTCCTCTCGGCTTCCGGCACCTGCCATCCGTTAGCGTCCCCCTCTCCACGTCCAGCGAGTGAGGGGGTAGGCGGATGAAAAAGGTCATCGCCGGTATAGGGCTCGCGGTATGTCTCGCCGTCGCTGCGCCTAGCGCGCTTGGACGGGTGGACGCTCAAGCTGCGACCCAAGCGCCGGTCTCGGTGCAGTTGCTCGCGATCAACGACTACCACGGCAACATCGAGCCGCCCGGCGGAACGTTCTTCGGTCAGCCGGCAGGCGGCGCGGAGTACCTCGCGACCCATATCGCCGCGTTGAAGGCCCAGAATCCGAACACGATCGTGGTCGGCGCAGGTGACCTGATCGGCGCCTCGCCGCTCACCTCGGCGCTGTTCCACGACGAGCCCTCGATCGAGTCGCTGAACGAGGCGGGTCTGCAGGTGACGTCGATCGGCAACCACGAGTTCGACGAGGGCAAGAACGAGCTCTTGCGCATGAAGAACGGCGGCTGTCATCCGATGGACGGGTGCCAGGATGGCGACCCATTCGCGGGCGCGGACTTCGACTATTTGTCGGCCAACGTCGAGGTGCTGGTCACGGACGCCCAGCGCGCTGCATACACCAGGTCTCTCGCCGCCTACACCAAGGCGCGTGCTGGGTACAACAAGGCCGTTGCGCGCTACAAGCAGCGGTTGAGGGCGAAGCGGGCAGCGTGCAGGACGAGTCCGCGGTCAGTGGCGTGCAAGAGAAAGGTGACCGCGCCCCGTCCCTTCACACGCAAACGGCCGACGGCGCCGACGGCGAAGCCGCTCTTCCCGGCGACGAAGGTGATCACGACGGGCGGAATTAAGGTCGGCTTCATCGGCATGACGCTGGAGGGAACGCCGTCGATCGTCACGCCGAGCGGCGTCGCCGGGCTCCGGTTCCTGGACGAGGCCGCGACCGCCAACAAGTACGCCGCCGAGCTCAAGAAGCAAGGCGTGAACACGATCGTCGTCCTCATCCATGAAGGCGGCCTGCAGACGGGTGGCCTCAGCGACTGCACGGGAATGTCGGGAGCGATCATCGACATCGTCAACGCCATGTCGAGCGACATCGACGTCGTCGTCTCCGGGCACACGCACACCTACTACATCTGCACGATCGGCACGAAGCTCGTGACCAGCGCGAGCTCGTTCGGCCGTGCGGTCACCGACATCGACCTGACGGTGGAGTCGACGAACGGCGAGGTGGTGACGAAGAGCGCCGTGAACACCGTGGTTCCGCGGACGATCGCGAAGGACCCCGAGGAGACGGCCATCGTCCAGAAGTACCAGCGACTGGCCGCTCCGCTGGCGAATCGCGTCATCGGGTCGATCTCGGGTGACATCACGCGAACGGCGACTCCCGCCGGCGAGTCCGCGCTCGGCGACGTGATCGCCGACTCGCAGCTGGCTGCCACCCGCGACGCGGCCAAAGGCAGCGCGGTGATCGCGTTCATGAACCCCGGTGGGATCCGCACCGATCTTCTCGCCTCGCAGATCTCGGGTGGCGAGCAAGCCGGGCAGGTCACCTACAGCGAGGCCTTCACCGTGCAGCCGTTCGGGAACAGCCTCGTGACGATGACCTTGACCGGGCAGCAGATCGACACGCTGCTCGAGCAACAGTGGTCGGGGGGCAACACGGTTGCGCCGCGGATCCTGCAGGTCTCGAACGGGTTCACCTACACGTGGGATGCGGCGAAGCCGGCCACCGACCGCGTGAGCCTCGCCGACATCCGGCTGAACGGGCAGTCGCTCGGTGCGACCACTACCTACCGGGTGACGGTGAACAGCTTCATGGCCGAGGGCGGCGACAACTTCGTCGTCCTGCGCGACGGCACGAACCGTCTGGGCGGCGAGGTCGATCTCGATGCACTGACGGCCTATTTCGCCGCGAGCTCGCCCGTCGCACCGGGCCCGCGGAACAGGATCACACGCCTCAACTGAACGAGGAGGTCGGGACCTGGGGCGGTCGGGAGACCGCTCCAGGTCCTCTGTCGTTGCGGCGATGACGAGCGCGATGCCCGAGGTCGTACTCGTTCGGCACGCGGAGACGGAGTGGAGCCTGAGCGGAAAGCACACGGGACGCACCGACGTCCCGCTGACGGAATCGGGGCGGCAGCGGGCGAGCGCGCTCGGCTCGGAGCTCGCGACGCGGCAGTTCGAGCTCGTCCTCACGAGCCCGCTCGCTCGGGCGACGGAGACATGCGTGCTGGCGGGGTTCGGAGAGCGCGCAGTTCGTCGGGACGAGCTCATGGAGTGGGACTACGGCGCCTACGAGGGGCGCAAGACGCTCGAGATCCGCGAACAGCTTCCCGGCTGGACCCTGTGGCGGGACGGCGTTCCCGAAGGGGAGCTCGCGGAGGAGGTGGCGACGCGGGCCGACCGCGTGCTCGAGGAGATTCGCGCCGTCAGCGGCGACTCTCTCGTCTTCTCTCACGGGCATCTCCTGCGCGTGCTCACCGCCCGCTGGCTCGGCCTGGAGCCGCAGGCCGGACGGCTCTTCGCCCTCGACCCGGGATCCCTGAGCGTCCTCGGGTACGAGCGCGAGACGCCGGTGATCCGGCTGTGGAACTCCCGCGTGCTATTCGAGTAGGCGTTCGCGGCTCGCGAGGTCCGCGTTCTGCGAGCGACCGGAGAGCCAGCGCGGATCCGGAGCGACGCGATGTCGCTCGAGTGTCCCGTCGAGTGCCCACACGAGATTGAGCTGTGAGTGGGGATCGAGCTCGGGGAAGTCGCTCCGGTTGTGCGCGCCACGCGTCTCGCGGCGCTCGAGCGCGCACTGGAGGGTCGCCCGTGCCGCAAGGAGCGAGCCCTGCAGGTCGAAGGCGTGGGCGAGATCGGCGTACCCGGCGATGTCGGGCCGTACATCGAGAGCCCGCGCACGCTCCTCTACGTCAGCCAGTCGCGCCAGCCCCTCCTGCAACCCGTGTTCGGAGCGGACGACACCGCAGCACTCGGACATGAGGTCTCGCACGGCCCGCTGTAGCGGACGGGCGAACTCGGCGCCGCGGCGGGCCAGCAGCTCGTCCACCTCCTCGCGCGCGGAGACGATCGCGGCCCGGTCGCGGACGTGCACGTCCAGCCCTCGTGACCAACGCGCGGCCTCGGAGCCGACGATGCGCCCGAAGACCAGGCACTCGGCGAGCGAGTTCCCCCCGAGCCGATTCGCTCCATGTACGCCGGTCGCGCACTCGCCGACCGCGTAGAGGCCCTCGACCTCCGTCGCGTGGGTCCGGGCGTCGACCAGAACCCCGCCCATCGAGTAGTGCGCGGTCGGCGCCACCTCCATCGGCGTCTGCGTGATGTCGAGCATCGCGAGGTCCACGAACTGGCGGTACATCCGCGGGAGCCGATCGAGGATCACGTCCCGCGGGAGGTGGGAGACGTCGAGCAACACGCCTCCGTGTGCGGTTCCGCGACCTTCGGAGATCTCGGTGTAGTTCGCGAGCGCCACGCGGTCGCGTGCCGAGAGCTCGAGTCGCTCGGAGTCGTAGCGCTCCATGAAGCGCTCGCCGGCGGCGTTCCGGAGAACGCCGCCTTCTCCTCGCACCGCCTCGGTGACGAGGGTGCCCGCCGATTCCTCGGGGAACACCATCCCGGTGGGATGGAACTGCACGAGCTCCATGTCTCTGAGGCGGCAGCCGGCTTCGGCGGCGAGGCGCATGGCGTCGCCGGTGTTCTCGTCCCGCCGCGAGGAGGAGCGCCGCCAGATGCGTGTGTGGCCGCCGGCTGCGAGGACAACGGCATCCGCGACGATCAGGAGGCGGCTGCCGTCGTCGACGTCGAAGCCGTAGGCGCCGAAGATGCGACCGTCGTGGACGAGCAGTCGACTGACGTACACGTCGTCGCGGATCTCGACTCCGACCTCCGCCGCTCGCCTGCCGAGCGTCAGCTGGATCTCGCGGCCGGTGTAGTCGCCGGCGAAGCACGTTCGACGCCAGGTATGAGCGCCGAAGAAGCGCTGAGACAGGCGTCCGTCCTCCTCGCGCGCGAGGTTCGCACCCCAGCGGACGAGGTCGTCGATCGCACGCGGTGCCTCCCGGCAGAGGATCTCGATGCTCGTCGGATCGCCGAGCCGGTAGCCCTCCCCGAGCGTGTCTGCTGCGTGCTGCTCCCAGCTGTCCTCGGGGTCGATCGTCCCGAGCGCGGCGTTGATGCCTCCTGCTGCGAGAACGGTGTGCGCATCGTCACGGCGGCGCTTGCCCACGCACAACACCTGCACTCCCTGCTCGGCGAGCTCGATCGCAGCGCGCAGACCCGCTGCACCCGTGCCGATGACGAGCACGCTCGTCGCGGTGCGCCGTTCCTCGATCGCGGTCATGCGCTCGCCGTGCTCGTTCGTCCGAGCTTGGCGAACCCGAACTCCTCCGCATGGATTCGACGGTCCGGGACGCCGACGGCGTGCAACTGCCCGCGAAGGTTGTCGATCATGGCTGGAGGACCGCAGATGAGAACGTCTGCTGCGACAAGATCTGCATGCTCCCCGGCGACGCGGGTGCCTGTGAGGAAGCCGTCGGCATCCCGCGCCACGAGCGTCACACGGAAATCGTCTCGTTCCCGCTCGATCGCGCGCAGCTCTTCGAGGAAGTGCGCCTCCGGCTCGTGCTCGACGCAGTAGTAGAAGTCGATCGCGCGCTCCGTTCCGTTCAGGCTGCGTGCCATGCTGAGGAACGGCGTCACGCCGATTCCGCCAGCCATCCAGATCTGCCGGGGATTCGTGACGCTCTGCGAGAAGGAGCCGTACGGGCCTTCGACGACGGCGACCGCGCCGGTCTCCAGCCGCCGGAGCGCGCGCGTGTAGTCGCCCACAGCCTTGACCGTTATCCGTAGGTACCGCTCCTCCGGGCCGGAGGTGATCGAGAAGGGGTGGAACTGGTTGGCGATCTCGCCGGCGCGAATCGAGAAGGTCCTGCGCCGCACCGAGAGCTCGAGCGGATGGAACTGCTCGCTCAGGGCGAGCGAGCGGAAGTTGACGAAGAGAAACTGACCGGGGGAAAAGACGAGAGGCTTCCCGCTCGGCTCCATCACGATCTCGGTGACGAACTCGTCCAGACGGTTGACCGTGACGACGCGGTACTTCCTGCGGCGCACGAGCAGGTTGCCGAGGAGCGAGCGGTAGACGAACGCGCCGATAGCAAGGGTCGCGAGCGCAGCCAGGTAGAGGTTCAACGCCTGCGAGCCCTCCTTCGCCCCCGGCGTGGTGAACACGTGGTAGGTCGCGATCAGGAAGACGAACCCGAAGCTGCGTTGGACGTACACGAACACCTCGTGTCCGAGCCGGACGAACAGCGTCAGGACGATTGCCAGCGTCAGCGCGCCGAAGGCGAGAACACCGGCGAAGACCGTCCAACCTGCGCCGGGGAGGAGGAGATCGAGAGCGGTGTCCGTCGAGATCGTCGCCCGTCCGGCGAGGATGAAGACGACGTGCCCGAGCAACAGCGCGAACGCGGCCTGGCCGAGGACGCGGTGTGTCTTGTACATGCGGTCGAGACCCCCGAGCAGGGTCTCGACCGGCCGCAGCCGAGCGCCGAGCACGATATTGAGGGCGAATGCGGACGTTCCGGCGTAGGCGAGCAGGACGGCGATGCTCGTGAGGGTCGCGAACTGGCCGGTGAAGCGCTCCTCCAGCGAAACGGAGCGCACCCAGAGGACGAGCGGTATGCCGACGAGTGCGGCGAGGACGAGTGGGCCGCGGAGGGAGGCGAGCTTGTTGTTTCGCATGCGTCTTGCCTCTTTTCTAGACGGTACGTCTCGCTTGAGGAAGGCTAGCACGAGACGATACGTCTTGTCTCGATGATACGCTGGCCGGCATGCGACCACCTGCATCCACGAGCGAGCGGGGCCGCCGCCGCAGCGAGCGCTCCCACCAGGCGATCATCTCGGCCACGCGCGAGCTCCTGGTCGAGCGGGGATACCCGGCTGTGACGATCGAGGGCATCGCCGCGCGAGCGGGCGTCGGCAAGCAGACGATCTATCGCTGGTGGCCTTCCCGGGCGGCGCTCGTGCTCGAGGCGTACCTCTCCAGCGCCGAGGTTGTCGCGACGCCGAAGGCGGGGCGAACGGTGCGCTCGGATGTGCGGGCCTTGCTCGGCTGGCTGATCGCCGTTCTCCGCGAGCCGACCGGTGGCCATGTCGTCGCCGGCCTCGTCGCGGACATCCAGCACGATGCCGATCTCGCCGAGGGGTTCCAGCGCGACGTCGTGCCGGCGCGCCGCGAGGCCATGCTGGCGGCGCTCGAACGTGGCCGGGTGCGTGGCGAGATTCGCGACGATGCGGATCTCGAGCTCGCCGTAGACGCGCTGCACGGCGCGGTCTTCTACCGCCTGTTGCTGAGCGGCGAAGCGCTGAACGTGGACTTCGCGTCGCGGCTCGCAGACCAGGTGCTCGAGGGCCTCCGCCCACCTGGAGCGGGGTGATCGTGCAGACGGCGATCGTTCTCTTCACGCGCGACCTGCGCGTCCACGATCACCCGGCCCTTGCGGCCGCCGTACGCGACGCCGAGCGGATCGTGCCCCTCTTCGTGCTGGACGACGGGATCTTGCAGACGGACTTCGCCCGACCGAACCGGGTCGAGTTCCTGCGCAATGCGCTCGAGGATCTCGATGCGTCGCTCGTCAAACGAGGGGCACGCCTCGTGCTGCGACAGCGGAGACGTCGTCACGGAGGCGGTGAAGACGGCCATCGAGGTGAACGCCGAGGCGATCTTCATGAGTGACGACGTCAGCGCGTACGCGCACGCTCGCCGGCAACGGCTCGAGGACGCCTGCGCAGAGCACCGTATGGCCTTGCACCTCTTCCCGGGCATCACGATCGCCGCTGCCGGCGACGTCACGACGAGCTCGAGCACGCACTTCAGCGTGTTCACTCCCTTCCACCGGGCGTGGCGCCAGGTCCCGAGGCGTCCTGTGGAGCCGCCTCCTCGCCGCCTTGCGCTGCCCTCGAACGTGCGGCCCGGTCGCCTGCCGGGTGTCGAAAAGCTGGCCCTTGGCAGACGGTCACCCGTGCTGCCGGCGGGCGGCGAGACCGCCGCGCGCAGGCGCCTGAGCGCATGGCTGCGGTCCGGCCTCGGTCGTTATCGCCAGCACCACGACGATCTGGCCGCGGACGCGACCTCGCGTCTCTCGCCGTATCTCCACTTCGGCTGCCTCTCGCCGCTCGAGGTCGCGGAGCGCGCCGGGGACCTGCCAGGAGGCGGGTCGTTCGTGCGTCAGCTCGCGTGGCGGGACTTCTACCACCAGCTCCTGGACGCGCGGCCCGAGACCTCGCACGACGACATGCGCCCGCGCGGAGATCGCTGGCTGAGGGACGAGGCGGGCCTAGAGGCGTGGAAGGAGGGCAGGACCGGCTATCCGATCGTCGACGCGGGAATGCGGCAGCTCTTGCAGGAGGGCTTCATCCACAACCGCGCGCGGATGATCACGGCCTCGTTTCTGACCAAGGATCTGTACGTGGACTGGCGAGAGGGCGCGGCGCACTACCTCGACTGGCTGGTCGACGGTGACGTCGCCAACAACAGCGGGAACTGGCAGTGGGTCGCCGGGACCGGCGCCGACACACGGCCGAACCGCGTCTTCAACCCGATCCGTCAAGCGAAACGGTTCGACCCCCGCGGGGACTACGTCCGCCGTTACCTGCCCGAGCTCGCCGAGATCGGCGATCGCGCAGTGCATGAGCCCTGGAGGCTCGAGCGCGCCCAGCGCGCACGCATCGACTACCCGGAGCCGATCGTCGATCACGCCGAGGCGACCGCCCGCTTTCGAAGTCGCCGCGCGCTCGCGGACAGTCTGATCACCACCTCGATACCGATGAGTTCCGGCACCCCGGTCTGTCTTTAGTACAAATCGAAGTCGGAGCGACGAAGGAGGGGCCATGAGCGAGCAGGGCGGAGGGATCGAACCGCGATCGGAACGGCTGGCAGCGCACCAGCGTCTCTCGACCGGCGGGCTCGCGAACTGGGCGCGCGCGTGTGCGGCGCATCCCTGGCGGGTCGTGCTGTGCTGGGTCGGCATCATCGCGCTCCTGGTCGTCCTGGTCGGGACGGTCGGCGGTGAGCTTCGCGACGAGTTCGAGATTCCGGGCTCGGAGACGCAGAGAGCCACCGACCTGATCGAGGACGAGTTCGCCTCCGAGCAGGGCGGCGTGCTGAACGTCGTCTTCGCCGCTCCGGAGGGCGAGACTCTGAGCACGCCCGAGCGCAAGGCCGCGGTCTCCGAGGCGATCACCCTCTTGCAGTCGGCCGAGTTCAAGCCGACCGAGGACACGGCGGGCCTGACCAGCGTCAGCGATCCCTTCAGCGAGCGGACGTTTTCCGAGGACGAGCGCATCGCCTACTCCGAGGCGCAGTTCGATCGCGTCATCTTCGACAAGGATCGCGAAGCCGTCGTCGCCGTCCAGGACGCAGTCCGCGAGACGGTCGAGCCGGTGGGCGTGATCGTGGAGTACAACGGTGACGCGGAGTTCCCGCCCGTCGAGCAGGGAACGTCCGAGATCCTGGGCCTGCTGGCAGCGATCATCGTCCTGCTCATCGTCTTCCGGACGTTCGTCGCGATGCTGATCCCGATCGCGCTCGCGATCGTGGCACTCGCGACGGCCTTCCTGCTCCTCTTCATCCTGGCCGGCCTGACGGCCGTCAACACCATCACCCCGATCCTGGTCTCGATGATCGGCCTCGGGGTCGGGATCGACTACTCGCTCTTCATCGTCACGCGCTTCAGGCAACTCCTGCACGAAGGGCTCTCCCCACGAGACGCCGCGGCTGAGGCGGGCTCTTCGGCCGGACGCGCCGTGATCTTCGCCGGGCTGACGGTGGCCATCTCGGTGGCGGGCCTCGCCTTCTTCGGCATGGACTTCATCACGAAGCTCGGCATCGGCGCGTCTCTGGGGGTGCTGACCACCGTCCTGATCGCGAACTCGCTTCTGCTCTCCGTGCTGGCGCTGCTCGGGCACAGGATCGACCGGCTGAAGGTGCCCTTCCTCCCCAAGCTGGACGACTCGGAGGAGGCTCGCGAGCGGACTCTCGTGGCTCGCTGGGGCCGGTTCGTGACCGCGAATGCCAAGGTCGTGTTCCCGGTCGTGCTCGTGGCCATCATCGTGGTGGGTGGGACGTCGCTCCTCGTGCGCCTGGGCGCCGCCGACCAGGGCACGCAGCCGACCGCGCAGACCAGCCGCCGTGCGTACGATTTGCTGGCCGAGGGCTTCGGCGCCGGCTTCAACAGCCCGATCCCGATCGTCGTGGACGTCAACGGCGACGAGCAGGCGCCGCAGCGAATCTTCGACGGCGTGCAGTCACTCGACGGCGTCGCCTCCGCGAGCGAGCCGCAGTTCAACGACGAGAAAACGGTCGCGATCGTCTTCGTGACCCCGGACTCGGCGCCGCAGGACGAGGCGACCGATCTGCTCGTCGACCGGTTGCGTGGCGATGTCGTGCCGACCGCCACGGCGGACGGAGACGCTGTCGCGTACGTCTCCGGTCTCACGGCCGCGTTCCAGGACATCGCCGATCGGATCTTCGAGCGGACGCCGCTCTTCCTGCTCTTCATCGTCGGAGTGACGTTGATCGTGCTCGCGATGGCGTTCCGGTCGATCGTCATCTCTGCTACTGCGGCGGTCACGACGATCCTGTCCGCGTTCGTGGGCTTCGGGGTCCTCACCCTGGTGGTGCAGGAGGGCCACCTGCTCGGGTTGACCGGCCTCGACAAGACGGGGCCGATCGAGACCTTCGTCCCGCCGATCACGTTCGCGATCCTCTTCGGCCTGTCCATGGACTACATGGTCTTCCTGATGAGCCGCATCCGGGAAGAGCACGTGCACGGGCTCGACACGCGTGCCGCGGTGGAGCACGGCATCTCGGCGATCGGACGCGTGGTGGTCGCCGCGGCGCTGATCATGGGCACGGTCTTCGCGGCCTTCATCCTGAGCGCGGATCGCATCCCGAAGGAGTTCGGGCTCCTGCTCGCAGTGGCGATCCTTACCGATGCGTTGTTCGTGCGGATGACGCTCGTGCCGGCGTTCCTCACCCTCCTCGGTGAGAAGTCCTGGTACATCCCACGCTGGCTCGACCGGATCCTCCCGAACATCACGATCGAGCCGCCGCAGGACGGGGAAGCCCCGCGTGCGCGCAGCGTCGAGCATCCGGCCGAGGCCACAGGTCTCTGACGAGGAGTCCGTAGGGGCCGGGCATGCCCGGCCCCTACGTCTACGCGATCTCGCGTAACGCGTCGCCGACCCGCACGACGCCCGCCTGCTCGACGGCGGCGAATACGCCAAGGCAGGCGTCGTTCAAGTCGGTGACGGCGCGGAGCACGGCGGGATCCTTCGGGAGCTCGGACTGGGGATTCGTCGTCATGACGCAGCGGTCGGTCCGATCGACGACGCGGACGACGGCGTCGCCGAGAGCGAACCGCCGGCCCACCCAGGCGTCTTCGACCAGCCCTCTGCCTTCGCCATTCAAGAGTATGTTCGGGCGGAAACGGCGCCGGTCGATCTGCGAAGCAGGGAGTTGCTCGGCCAGCCACTCGACCGACGACGTCGTGAGCAGATGCAGCGGATACGCGTCGTGATGGGAGACCGCACCCTCGCGCCCGACTCGCAGCTCGTCCTGGTGTCGGTGGCTCAGGAACGCGTCGAGCTCCGGGTCTTCGGCCGGAAGCTCGCGGCCGTCGGGGAGGGTCACGAGCGTCTGCCCGTCCGCGACCCGCGCGCGCAGCTCGAAGAGTCCGTCCAGCCGCCGAAAGCGCGTGCTGGTCTTCCCGCTTCCGAGTTTTCCGGCCCGGTCGGTGACCGCGTAGAGCCGGTCGCCGACCACGCCGCGCCGCTCCAGCTCGACCTCGGCAAGCAGCTCGCCGAGCAGCGACTTCACCGGGTAACGCCAGAGCTCGACGACCGTTGCCACCATGCGCGCAGCGTATCCCGCTCTCCCGTCATGAGGATTCGAGCAGCTGATCGGCGCGAGCAGGAATCGTGCACGTCCAGGGCGCGACCGGATCCGTAGGGTCATGACATGAGCAGGCGAGGGTGGATTTTCTTCGCCGCGATGTGCGTGATCTGGGGGATCCCGTATCTCCTGATAAAGGTCGCGGTGAGCGAGCTGAGCCCGGCGATGCTCGTCCTCGCCCGGACCGGCATCGCGGCGCTGTTGTTGCTGCCGCTCGCGGCGGCACGAAGCGAGCTGCGCCCACTCCTGCGCTACTGGCGGCCGCTGCTTCTTTTCGCGGCGATCGAGATCGCAGTCCCGTGGATGCTTCTCGGCGTCGCCGAGCAGAGCATCTCGAGCTCGCTCACCGGACTGCTGCTCGCCACGGTTCCCCTCGTGGCGGCGGTGATCGGACGAACCACTGGCTCACGCGAGCGACTCGGAGCGCAGAGCGCGGTCGGGCTCTTTCTCGGACTGGTCGGAGTCGTGGCGATTCTCGGAGTGAATCCGGAGGGCGCCGCGGTGGGGCCGCTCATCGCGATGGCGGTGGTCGCGATCTGCTACGCCGTGGGGCCGGTGATCCTGCAGCGTCATCTCTCGGACGCGCCTGCGCTCGGCGTGATCGCCGGGTCGCTCGCCTTGACGGCGATGGTCTATGTCCCGATTGCGGCGTTCAGCCTGCCCGAACAGATGCCACGCGCGAGCGTGATCGGCTCGGTTGTCGCGCTTGCAGTCGTGTGCACCGCGGTCGCCTTCCTCGTCTTCTTCGCGCTGATCGCGGAGGCCGGGCCAGTCCGCGCGACGGCCTTCATCTATGTGAATCCGGCAGTCGCAGCCATCCTTGGCGTCGCGATCCTCGACGAGCAGTTCACGATCGGCATGGGAGTCGGCTTCGCGCTGGTTCTGACGGGCTCAGTGCTCGCCGCGCGCAGGCCGATGCGCGCGACGCCGGACGGTGGCGCCGTCCTCGAGCCGGCGCGCGAGTCGGCGTGACGAGCCGATGATTCGGCGGCGTCGCCAGCCGCTTGCTCACTCGCCGGTCGCTGCGGATGCCGACAGGAGAATGGTGTTCCCGTCGGGATCGTCCACCATCGCAAAGCGAAGCTCAGGCGTGACGTCGTACGGAGCGCAGTGCTCGTCGTATCCGAACCCGATCAGCTCCTGGTGCTTGGCATCGAGCGCTTCCCGGGAATCGAGATAGAACTCGAGAATGATCCGATAGCCCCCGGAGGGCTCTCGCGCGACCGGATCCCACCGCGCGTTCGCCCGCTTGGTGCTCAGGAAGAACGTCAGCTCGCCCATTTTCACCTCGACGTGCTCCTCGGTCTCGCTGCCGGGCGGGATCGCGAGACCGAGCCGCCGATAGAACTCGATCGCGCGCGCCATGTCGGAGACGATCACGCCGACCATGTACAGCTCGACGGCCATAACACTCAGGCTCGCGTGTCGTCGAGGTGCTGCAAGAGGTCGTGAGCGGCGAGCTCGATCGTCTTGTGATGCCACTCCGCCGCGCGGTACTGGCATGCGATCAAGCCCATCCGGTGGACGCGCCGGAAGTCCCCGTAGACGAACCCGTGGCGCGCTTTCGTCTCGTCGGCCGCGCCGTGGGTGAGCCCGAGATGCCAGAGCGCATACTCGTCCCACGAGTGCGACTCGAGGAAGGCGTTCTCGTCCTCGGCGCTCGGCTGGACGTCGCCCCACGTGCTCTCGAGCACGTACTGCTTCGCGTCGATGAGCTTTCGCGCGTGCGCGACGGCGTCTTCATTGAGGGTGTACGAGGCCATCCACACATCTTGACGCAAGGTGTGTTGCAGTAGGTCGTCGTCTTCTCTCTCGGGCCTACAATTCCGCGATGCCGAGACATCTCACGGGGCCGTCGCGCGTTGCGGCAGCGGGCGATCCACCGAAGCAGATCGAGGAGTTCATCGGCCGGGTCAACTCGGGGACCGACGCCGTGAGCATCGCGCGCATGGTCAGCCCTCCCGGTTGGGAGGAGCCGCCGCAGACGCCCGAGTTCGACGAGTACACGGTCGTTCTGCGCGGGCTTCTCCGCGTGGAGCACGATGGCGGAGTCGTCGAGGTGCGGGCGGGCGAGGCCATCGTCACGCACGGTGGCGAGCGCGTGTGCTACTCCACTCCCGGACAAGGCGCCGAGTACATCGCCGTCTGCCTTCCTGCGTTCTCGCCGGACATCGTGAACCGCGACTAGCTCGCGTGTTTCGGTACTCCGAGCCCGTGCTCGAACGCTTTCCGAGCGTCTTCGGCGGGGTCGTCCGCGCACGTGGCGTCGTCAACGGGGCCGTGCCCCCGGAGCTCGAGCAGGGCTTCCGCGACGAGCAAGAGCGCGCGCTGGAACGGATCGGCGAGACGCCTCTCGCCGAGATACCCAGCCTGGCCGCCTGGCGGCGCGCGTTCAGCGCGTTCGGGGTGGAGCCGACCCGCTACCGCAATGCGGCCGAGTCGCTCCTGCGTCGGCTGACGAAGCAGGGCGACATCCCGAGCCTCAACACCCTCGTCGATCTCGCAAACCTCGTCAGCGTGAAGTACGGGCTTCCAGTCGCGGTCTTCGACCAGCGTGCCGTGACCGGCGGAACGACGGTGCGCTTCGCCGAGGGCGGTGAGTCGTTCACCGATCTCGGCGGCGACGGGTCGATCACTCGGCCGGAGCCGGGAGAGGTGATCTTCGTGGACGACGCCGGCCTCGTCAGCGCGCGCCGCTGGTGCTGGCGCCAGAGCGTCGAGAGCGCGGCGCGGGCGGACACGACCGAGATCCTCGTCACCGTCGAAGGACACCACGACGGCGCAGCCGAGGACATCGCCAGAGCGGTCGAGGATCTCCTCGAGCTCCTCGACCGACATGCGGCGCAGCCGGAGGTCACGTCGAGGGTGCTCACTGCGTCGCAGCCGACGTTCCAGGCGCTTGCGCGATGACCGCGATCGCGATTCACGGTCGGGTGAGGAAGAGGCGTCTCTCCGTTCCGAGGTGGGGTGGCCACTCGAGGCGGGTCGCGTCGGCGAAGCGCAGATAGGCATGGAGGGCGTCGCGCATCGCGTCCACGAACCCCTCGGCGCGGCGTGGTGCGAAGCCGGTTTCCCACCAGACATCGAGCACCTTCACGCGGCCGTCGGTCCGGTCGATCCGCGGCTCGATCCGGCCCACGAAACGGTCGCGGAAGAGGATCGGTAGCACGTACCAGCCCCAACGGCGCTTGGCAGGTGGCAGGAAGAGCTCCCACACGTACTCGAAACCGAACAGGCTCGCGAGGAGGCCACGGTCCCAGACCAAGGCATCGAACGGGGGCAAGAACGCGACGGAGGGTGGCAGCTCCGGGGACGCTCCCAGCAGCTCGACCTCCTCGCGGAGGACGAAGCGCTTGCCGCGCACGCCCTCCACCTCGACGGGAACGAGGTCCCCGCGCTCGACGAGCTCCTCGCGGAGCGCGGTACGCCCCGGGTGCTTCGGGCTCGGTTTCGCGGTGCCGAGGCCGCCGAAGATGTCTCCACCGCCGCCGACGCCGAGCAGACCGTGGGCGCGGTACCGCGACAGGAGCCTGTGCCGGAGCTGCTCTCGCAGCGGCAGGTCGAGCGCGAGCAGGTCTGCCGGGAGCAGCCGCTCGAGGAGGTCGTAGTAGCGACGGTTGCCGTCGCGTCGTGCGAGGCCGAGCACGCCCGTGACGGCGTACGCCTGGAGCACTGCGCGCACGGTGTTCGTCGGAATCCCGAACCAGTCGGTCGTCGCTCCGCGCTCGGGCTCGAAGTCGAGCGCCGACAACGGGCCGTCCGCGCGGATTCGCTCGAGCACCCGTTCGGCCACCTCGGTGTTCTCCGCGAGGACCCTCGGCACGTTCGCGTAGAGGGTTGCGCGGAACCAGGGGTACTCGCTCGACGGGACGAGGGAGAGCCCCTTGTTGTACGCCTCGAAGATCTCGCGGCGCTCATAAAGGAGGTCGCACCAGGCGGGCTCGTAGTCGGCCACGCGAGCGTGCAGCACGAGGTCGTGGGTACGACCGGCCACCGCCAGCGGGTCGAACTGGATCGACCCGAGCTTGCGGAAGACCTCGAGCACGGCGCCGGGGCCTCCCTGGAGAGATCGCGGCGGAGCGAGGAATTGCCGGGCGACGAGAAAACGCCGCGCGGCCTCAGCGCTGACCCGCATCCGATGGACGCTAGCTACCGGGATGACGATGCGCCGACGGTGCCACGTCGACTCGCGGTCTTGTACGGGTCTTGCGCAGGAAGCTCCTGTTTCATGCGACCATCCAGCGATGACGGAATCCGTTCGCGAGGCGGAATTGAAGACGACCGATGCCGGGCTCATCCCCCAGGGCGAGGGCTGGTTCGTTCTCAACGCGCGGGACGTTTCGTGGATCCGAAGCGAGGAGCGCGGGCAGGACACCGACTTCGAAGGCGGACAGGAGTGGACGCAGCTCGGCTTCCGCATCCAAGTCGTAGGGCCCGGTCAGCGGGGTGTCTACCACGGCGAGCGCGGCCAGGAGGACTTCCTCGTCGTCTCCGGCGAGTGTGTGCTCGTGATCGAAGGTGAGGAGCGCCCCCTGAGGGCCTGGGACTTCGTCCACTGCCCGCCGTGGACGAAGCACACGTTCATCGGCGCCGGCGACGGGCCCTGCGTGATCGTCATGGCCGGCAGCCGAGCTGACGGCTTCGAGGTCGTCTACGCCGTGAACGACGTCGCGGCGAAGCACGGCGCGAGCGTCCTCGAGGAGACGTCGAACCCGGACGAGGCCTATGCCCACTTCGGGCCAGAGGAGCGGACGGCGTACCGCGACGGCTGGCTGCCGTAGCTGCGGGCGTCGAATTCCTTGCCGCACCGAGTCCCTGGTGCCCGGTTAGCGCAGCTTCCTCAGGGCACGTCCGAGTGGCTGACCGCCCGCGAGCACGGGCTCGAACAGGTCGCCGTGCGCTTCGACGCGCTCGAGCGCTTCGCGCATCCCGAAGCCGCGCGGCGTCACGTCCTCCGTCAGCTCGTCCCAGCGAAGCGGCGTCGAGACCGGCGCGCCCGGCTTCGGCCGCACCGAGTACACCGAGGCGATCGTCTTCCCGCGCGCGTTCTGACGGTGGTCGACCAGCACGCCCGCGCGTTTGCGCTTCAGCCATTCGGTCGTCACCAGCCCCGGGTGGCGCTCCTCGAGTGAGCGTGCCACGCGCTCCGCGAACGCGTACGTCTGCTCGTAGGTCGCGCGGCGCGCAATCGGGGCGAGCACGTGAATTCCGTCCGCGCCGCTCGTCTTGACGTAGGACTCGAGGTCGACCCGCTCGAGCTCCTCGCGGATCAGGTGAGCGACGCGGATCGCGAGCGCGAAACCCTCGTCGGGCGGGTCGAGGTCGAAGAGCACGAAGTCCGGGCGCTCGGGTTTGTCGACGCGCGAGTACCACGCGTTCATGTCGATGCAGTTCATCTGCACCATCCAGAGCATCGCCTCCGGAGAATTGACGAGCGGAAAGTCGACGAGCCGCGACTCGCCCCCGCGTGGGTATGTGCGGTAGGTGCGCGTCGAGATCCACGAGGGCATCCCCTTCGGCGCCTGCTTCTGGAAGTACACCTCCCCGGCCACTCCGTAGGGCGAGCGCTTCATCGTGAACGGCCGGTTGCGCAGGTGCGGGACGAGCACGGGCGCGATCGCCTGGTAGTACTCGAACAGGTCCCGCTTCGTGATCCCCTCCTCGGGGAACAGGACGCGTTCGGGGCTCGAGAGGCGGACCGACCGCACCACGCAGCGGGTTGTACCTGTCCGGTGGTGTTGATGTCGACATGCATAGCTCGACGCCTTGCGCCGTCGAGCAGCCCGGCATCCAGGCACTGCCCAGGCTCGCGCAGGTGACGATTCCCTTGCCCGGCGCCCCTCGAGCCAAGGTTCTACGATCGGTCGCGTGGAGGAGTTCGTCCCGCGCGACTTCGACGTTCCTCGGCGGCTCGAGACGCCGCAGTTCGTGCTCGAGCCACTCGGCCCCGAGCACAACGACAAGGACTACGACGCGTGGACCTCGTCGGGGGAGCACATCCGCGCGACGCCCGGGTGGGAGGGCAGCAGCTGGCCGCGGGAGATGACGGCGGACGAGAACCGGGCAGACCTGCAGCGCCATGCCGACGACTTTCGCAACCGGATGGGGTTCACGTATACGGTGCTCGAGCCGGCGAGCCGCGACGTGATCGGGTGCGTCTACATCTACCCGCTGCCCGACAGCGACTACGACGCCCGCGCGCTCTCCTGGGTACGCGCGAGCCACGCGGAACTCGACACCGCGCTCTGGCGCGCCGCGAGTCGGTGGCTCGCATCCGACTGGCCGTTCGGCAGCGTCGAGTACGCACCGCGCGCCTAGGCGCTCCGAGCAGCCGCGCAGCTCGATCGATCGGGGGACATTCCTGAACGCTGGCGCAACCAGAGGACGGCCGTCTGACCCCACGTACCCTGCGGGCGCGGCCGATCTTTGCGATCCGCGACAATGGCCGCGTGGCGCTTCGACGGATGGACAACGTCGGCATCGTGGTGGAGTCGCTCGATGCCGCTATCTCGTTCTTCACCGAGCTTGGCCTCGAACTCGAGGGGCGAGCCATGATCGAAGGTGACTGGTCAGGGCGCGTCACCGGACTGCGCGACCAGCGCGTCGAGATCGCCATGATGCGTATGCCGGACGGCCACGGCAAGATCGAACTCTCGCGCTTTCTCGCGCCGCCTGTGGTCGCCGATCACCGGAACGCCCCGGTGAACGCTCTGGGCTACCTCCGCGTCATGTTCGCGGTGGACGACCTCGACGAGACGCTGGCCCGCCTGCGCGAGCACGGCGCGCAACTCGTCGACGAAGTGGTTCAGTACGAAGACGTGTATCGGCTCTGCTACGTCCGAGGCCCCGAGGGCATTCTCATCGGGCTGGCCGAGCAACTCGGCTGACGCCCCTGGCTCACGCACGCGAGAGGTGGGCCGAAAGTTCCGCCCGAACTAGGACGACGACGCGAGCCGGTGGCCTTGATCAGAGCGTAGAGCCGGGCCCGAATTCGCGCACCTCCTGCGCACAACGGCAGGCGACGGCGATTCTGCCAGCCCACTCCAGCGCCTCCTCGCGTGAGGGAACGTCGACAACCGAGAA
This sequence comes from uncultured Actinomycetes bacterium, assembly GCA_963830035.1. Lineage (GTDB taxonomy): Bacteria > Actinomycetota > Thermoleophilia > Gaiellales > Gaiellaceae > GMQP-bins7. The sequence continues at coordinate 55,249 of CAWHKX010000007.1, forward strand.
TCCGCCGATGTACGCCTTGCTCTGAGAATATGGGCCGTCGGTGACCGTCCCGTCGGTGGCCACCACGCTCACCTCTTCGGGGGAGTGCAGCCCGCCGCCGAACACCCAAACCCCGGCGTCCTTTGCGTCGCGCACCACTGCGTGCGCCGCCTCGGCCACCTCGGGGAGATCCTCCTCGGGAAACGTCATTGCGCCGTCATCGAACGAGATCAGATACCGCGTCATGTCACGACTCCTTTCGGCGGCCTGCTCCGGCCGCATCTCACCCTGCTGCGGACACACGCGCAATGGAGACCGACAAACCACCGAGAACTCATCGGTCCGGCCAGATCCAGCCTCACCTCTTCGGGCGTCATCGCGGCACACTGTCGCATCCAGGTGCTGGAGATCGGGAACGTGGCTCGGCCAGCAAATCGAGTCGAACGCCGTGCGGCGCCCGACGCCTGCAGTACGACCTCGCCGAGCGGCTAGCTCGCTGCCCGCTGCTGGAGCTCGTCGTCGGAAAGCACAGACAGCTTCTTCGGCACGACGATGCGCCAGGCGTCGAAGACGAGCTCGCGCAGCTCGTGCTCGTCGATGGCGTCTAGACGGACGACGAGCCACTGGAAGCGCATCTCGGTTGGCTTCGGGCGGTCGTGCGCATCACGGCGGCGATCACCTCCGGCACGACCATCGACGTCACGGGCACCACGGCATGACGACGATGCCGCCGAGCGCGACGCTGCGCACGTTCCCCATCGCCCATTACCCCAACCCGCTTTCGAGCGCGTTGCGCGGGGTGACGCTGGGAGTGTCAGAGTGCAGTCAATGAGCGAGCCGCGTCCGTATCCCGTCCGCATCGAAGGCCAGCTCGACGCGAACGTCAGCCGCTGGCTGTGGCTCGTCAAGTGGGCGCTGGCGATTCCGCACTACATCGTGCTCGCGTTCCTGTGGCTCACCGTCCTCGTCCTGACGATCGTCGCGTTCTTCGCGATCCTCTTCACCGGGCGGTACCCGCGCGGCATCTTCGACTTCAACCTCGGCGTCTTCCGCTGGACCTGGCGTGTCGCCTTCTACTCGTACGCCGCGCTAGGCACCGATCGGTATCCACCTTTCACGCTCGACGACGTGCCCGACTATCCGGCGCGACTCGACGTCGCATATCCGGAGCAGCTGTCGCGGGGGCTCGTGCTCGTCAAGTGGTGGCTGCTCGCGATCCCGCACTACATCGTCGTGGGCATTTTCCTCGGCGGTGGGAGCTACGCCGCGTCCCAGGTCGACGAGAGGGTATGGGGCATCGGGTTCGAGACCGGTCTGATAGGCGTGCTCGTCTTCTTCGCAGGCATCGCGCTGCTGTTCACCACGCGCTATCCACGCGGGATCTTCGATTTCGTGCTCGGGCTGGACCGCTGGGTGGCACGGGTCGCGGCGTACGTGCTCCTCATGCGGGACGAGTACCCGCCGTTCCGGATCGATCAGGGAGGCGCCGAGGAGGCCTTGCCTGCGCACGACGTCGTCGCCCAGCCCGTCGCCCAGCCTCCGACGCCACCGCGGAGTGGAGGAACAGCGGGCCGAGTCGTACTCATCGTGGTCGGCGTCGTCGCTGGAGTCATCGCGCTCGGCCTGCTCGCGGGCGGTTGTGCGCTCGTTGCTGTAGACCAGACGCAGCGCGACGACGATAGCTTCCTCATGTCGCCGAGCCAGGAATTCGCGACGCCGACCTACGCCGTCGTTTCCGAGGACGCGGACATCGACACCGGTGGCGGCGAGTGGGCGCTCGACACCTTCCTCGGCACCGTCCGCATCCGCAGCGAAAGCGATCGCGCGGTTTTCGTCGGGATCGCTCCCGCTGCCGAGGTCGACCGCTATCTCGAGGGTGTCGAGCACGACGTCGTGGACGATCTCGACTCGAGCGGAGACCCGGAGTACTCGCGGCGTGCAAGAAGCGCACCCTCCGAGCCCCCGGGCAGCGAGACGTTCTGGGCTGAGTCGGTCACGGGCCAGGGAGAGCAGACGCTCGACTGGGAGCCGAAGGACGGTGACTGGCGCGTCGTCCTGATGAACGAGGACGCATCACGCGGCGTGTCCTCGGAGATGAGCATTGGCGCGGAGCTCGACACGATCCTCTGGATCGGTATAGGACTCCTCGTGGCGGGAGGGCTCCTCGCGGCCGGGGCTGCGGCGGCGATAACGGCCGGCGCGCGTCGTCGGGGCTGAGCCCGAGCTGAACGTCGGCGTGAAGAGCGGTGCCTTCACGTTCGCGGACACGCGGAACGGCGAGATGGGGGCGGAGTAGCGCCTGCGCGACCACACGGAGGAGACGCGTATGACAACGAGTTCACCGGCATGATCCGCAAGGTTGTCGTCGGTGTGGGGCCGATGGGGGAGCCTTCGATCCGCCCCTGGAATGGCATGGCCGCGGATAGCGCCCTTCGCCACTCACAGGCAACGTGGAGTAGTGACGCGGTTAGGGGCGATGTGAGGACGGAGCATGTCGCCCACGTCGGGACGCGCCAAGCGAACGACTCGTCGACAACACACCGGGCTTTCGCTGCGTCATACGCGGCGTCAGCGCGTAACCGACCGGCATAAGGTTCGGTTACCGAGAAGAGGAGACTTGCATGGGACTGTTGCGGGGGCGCGGTGGCGTTGACGGGACGAGGTACCGGATGCGCGAGAAGATGTTCGCGATCGGCGACGACTTCTGGATCGAGAACGAGGAGGGCGAGCGAGCCTTCAAGGTCGACGGGAAGGCGCTGCGCATTCGCGACACACTCGTGCTTGAGGACGCCTCCTCGGGTGCCGAGCTGTTCAAGATCCAGGAGAAGAAGCTCACGATCCGCGACAAGATGGAGATCGAGCGCGGAGGGGCGACGGTCGCAACGGTCAAGAAGGCCCTAGTCAGCCCGCTACGCGACCGTTTCTCGATCGAGGTCGAGGGCGGTGAGGACATGGAGGCCAAGGGCAACATCGTCGACCACGAGTACAAGATCGAGCGGGACGGCGACAAGGTTGCCGAGGTGTCGAAGCGCTGGTTCCGAGTCAGGGACACCTACGGCATCGAGATCGCAGCGGGCCAGGAGGACGCGCTCATCCTCGCCGTGACTGTTTGCATCGACCAGATGGCCCGCGGCTGACCTGTGGCAGGCTCGCGACCGGGCCCGATCCCCGGGCGCGCCTCGCGAGAGGGTGGAGGTGCCCTTCGAGCTCTGAGGAGCATGTCCTCGAAGTCGGGCAAGCGGCGCTCCGGGCTCCTCACGTCGAGGGCCGCCAGCTCCCTCGTCGCGTCCAGGCGCTGCCTCGGCGTCCCGGTGCGGATGATCTGCAGCAGGCTCGCGCGGGCGGTCTCGTCGTCGGTCTTCACGCGCCGCCTCCCACGCCGCCCCGAACGATTCGGCTCGCTCATCGACTCGGAGCGCCTCTTCCTCTCGTCCTCGCTCAGTTCCAGGGTTCGTGGCATACAGCACAAGATACCCCACAGTGGGTCGCGCAGTCCCTGACGCAGCACGCCTGCGCGAGCCTCCCAGGGACAGACGACAGCATCCAGCAGCCAGCGGCGCAGCTACGCCGTGACGCACTCGCAGCAGCGGACAGCTGGCGCACAACCGCGACTCGCCCAGCCCCAAAGACGCCCTTTCAGGAGCTAGATGCACCCAAGCGCCAGACGTATCCCTGGCGCTCCTGATTAGTGCGACTCCCTGTCCCTCCCATCGCTCACTGGCGTCAGCTGCACGACAGACGGGACGCATCGGGCTCCCTGGGGGACGTCTCGACGACGTCTCCGGGATCGCGTCGCAATGCATTGCGGCGTCGGGAATGCCCGCGGGATCATGGTCGCGTGTCCAGCCTGCCCACCGGCACCGTCAGCCTCCTCTTCACGGACATCGAGGGGTCGACGAGCCTCCAGAAGCGCGTGGGCGCCGGCTACGCCGAGATCATCCGCGACCATCATCGCCTGCTCCGCGACGCCTTCGAGGCGCAGGGGGGCCACGTCGTCGATTCGCAGGCGGACTCGTTCTTCTGTGCGTTCCGCCGCATCAGGGATGCGGTCGCGGCGGCGGCAGCGGCCCAGCGTGCGCTCGCCGGGCACGAGTGGCCGCAGGACGTCGAGGTCGCGTCCGGATGGGAGTCCACGCGGGCGAGCCCGAACTCGCGGGCGACCGCTATCTCGGCATTCCCGTAGTGCGCGCCGCCCGGATCTGCGACACGGGCCACGGCGGTCAGATCCTGCTCTCGTCGGCAGCCCGCGGCCTCATCGCGGACAACGTGCCCGACGGCGTTCGGCTCAAGCCGCTCGGAACCTACGAGCTCAAGGACTTCGACCATCCGGAGCCGATCACGCAACTCGTCGTCGACGGGTTGCCGGCCCAGTTCCCGCCCCTGCGTACGGGATCGCAGGCTCGTCCTCGACGGAAGCTCGTTCTCGGGGCGGTGGCGGCATTGCTCGCCGCCGCCACGGCGCTTGTCGCGGTCGTCGTCCTCGGACGCGGCGGTGACGTCACCATGGGAGCGACGGCCGTCGGTGTCGTCGACCCGTCCGACGCACAGGTCGTCGACGACATCGAGGTCGGTTTCAAGTCCCCACTGATCGCGGCGGGCGAGGGCTTCGTGTGGATCGTGGACCCGACCGGCAGCACACTCGTGAAGATCGACCCGGAGACCCGCGGGGTGGCCGACCGGTTCGGAGTGGAGCTCGGCGTCGTGCCGTTCGGTCTCGCGGCGGGAGCAGGCGCGGTGTGGCTCGCCGTGCACCGCGGCGACCGGCTCGAGGTGCTCGAGATCGGGCCGGAGCTGGGTGATCTCCGGCGACGGATCGGCTTCGGAGGGCGGGTCGACAACATCGGCCTTCCCGGGCTCAGGGGACTGGCCCTGGGTGGCGGGGCTGTCTGGGCCGTCGACCCGTCGGTCGGCGCGCTCTGGCGGATCGATCCCGGCTCCGGTCGCACCACGAAGCTGGCGGAAGGCTTGAGCGTCTCGTCGCTCACGGTCGAAGACGACGCGATCTGGCTGGCGGGAAGCCTGGGCGTGACCAAGATCGACGCGGTCACGGGCGCCACTCTCGCCGACGCCCCGGTGAATTCCCCGGGGTTTGGCGAGACGAGCTCGGTCGCGGTCGACGACGAAGCCGTCTGGTACGCGACGAGCTCGGGCGACACGCTTTGGGAGCTCGATCCGCAGTCGGGAAACACCATCGACACCGCGGAGGTGGGGCGCGGACCCAGCGGCGTCGCCGTCTCCGCCGACGGCCTGTGGGTCACGAACAGCCGCGAGGACACCTTGTCGCGCATGGACGCCGACGGTGAGGTCGGTACGACCCGGCTCGGCGCGACGCCGTCGGACGTCGTCGCCGCCTTTGGCGCAGTCTGGGTCGGTCCCGGCAACGCGCGGGGCTGAGCTGTTGCAGTCCTGAGTCGGCGAGCCTACGATCGCGGCGATGGGCCTTCCGCGCGCGCGCCGCTGGATTCTGTTGGTGGCGACGTCCGCCGGCGCCGCTGTGCTGCTCCTGTCGGGACTGGCCGGAGTAGCGTCGACGAGCGATGCGCAGTCGGGGGGCACGCTTCGTCTCCTGGGAACGGGCACCGACGTCGACTCGGTCGACCCCGCGCTGGCGTATCGGCCCAACTCGTGGAGCTTCATGTACGCGGTCTGCGCGAGGCTTTACGGCTATCCGGACCGGCCGGCTCCCCAGGGCGCCCGCATAGTCCCGGAGGTCGCAAAGGCGTTTCCGAGTTTTTCCCGAGACGGACGCACTGCGACGATCAGGCTGCGACGCACCTACCGTTTCCACACAGGGGCCAGGATCACCGCTGCAAGCTTCGTCGCAGCGATCAACCGACTGGCGAACCCCAGCATGCAGTCGCCGGCGGCGTTCTACTTGACGGACATCGTCGGGGCGAGGGCCGTGCTCGAGGGAAAGGCTCGTTCGATCGCCGGAGTCAGGGCAGTCGGTCCGTACACCCTTGGGATCCGAACCACCCGTCGGGCCGGCGATCTCGCAGCACGGCTGTCGATGCCGTTCTTCTGTCCGTTGCCGCCCGGCACCCGGATCGACCCGGAGGGGGTCGACGATCCTGCGGGCTCGGGCCCCTACTACATCGCGTCTCGCGTACGTGGACGCCAGCTGGTGCTCGAGCGCAATCGCTTCTACCCCGGGCCGCGAAAGCCCCACGTCGGGCGCATCGTGTTCTCCGTGGGTACGGGCCGCGAAGCGTGCCGGCTGGCCGTCGAGCAGAACGACGCGGACTACTGCACGGGGTTATCTGCCTCCTCCCCCGAAGTCGCCCGCGAGTACGTCGAGCGGTTCGGCATCAACAGGCCGGGCGGCCGGCTCTTCTTCACCGCCACGTCCAGCACGGAGGCCTTCGTCTTCAATCACGACCGGCGTGCCTTCGAATCGCCGAGCCAGATCCCGCTCAAGCAGGCGATCAACTGGGCGATCGATCGCCCCGCGCTCGTTCGGGCCGGAGACGCTCTCGCCGGAAGACGCACCGATCAGACCTCCCACCTGCGCTGACGTGTCCCGCGAGCATCTACCCGCCGGGGGGTCATCCCACGCTGCCTCGCAGGGCGTGCGCGATGCTCGCCAGAGCGCGCTTCAAACCCACGAAGCTCGTCCTGTACACGTACAACGCGTTGTCGTTTCCGGTGCGCGCGCAGATCTTCCAGTTCAACCTCCAGCGGCTCGGTATCGACGTCGAGGTGAAGTACTTCACCGTTGGTACCCTCGAGGCGAGGATCGGCACTCGAGGCGAGCCCTTCGACGTCGCGCTCATCGGTTGGGGGACGGACTACCCGGACGGGAGCAGCTTCTTCCTACCGACCCTCGACGGGCGAGCGATTCGTCCGACCGGACACTCGAACTTCGCGTACTTCGATCGCCCGAGATACAACATTGCGATCGCCCGGATCAACGGGCTCCAGGGAGAGGCGCGGCGTCGCGGGTGGGCAGCACTCGACGCCGAGATGATGCGAGACGATCCACCATGGGCCCCGTTTCAGAACAACGCGCGCGCCGACCTCGTGTCGGAGGAGCTCGGCTGCTACGTCCTCCAGCCGGTCGTCGGCAGGCTGAACTTCGTCGCGGCCTGCAAGAAGTAACGCCACCCTAGAGTTCAGCGTCATGCCGATCCGCAAGCTGCTCGTGGCGAACCGCGGCGAGATCGCCGTACGCATCTTCAGCACCTGCCGGGAGCTCGGGATCGGGACCGTCGCGGTCGCCGCTCCGGACGACACCGGATCGCTGCACGCGCGCTCGGCCGACGACCTCGTCGTGATCTCGAGCTACCTCCACTCCGAGGAGCACATCCGGGCGGCCAAGCAGGTCGGCGCGGACGCCGTTCACCCCGGCTACGGGTTTCTCGCCGGGAACGCCGACTTCGCGGAAGCCGTCGAAGCCGCCGGGCTCACGTGGATCGGGCCGCCCTCTGACGCGCTTCGGCTCGGAGGAGACAAGCTCACCGCGAAGCGCATCGCCCGCGAAGCGGGCGTTACCACGCTTCCGGAAGGATCTCCGGAGGAGATCGGCCTTCCCCTCGTCGTCAAGGCATCCGCGGGCGGCGGCGGCCGCGGGATGCGCGTCGTCCGCGATCCCGCGGAGCTCGACGAGGCGCTCGCGGCGGCCGAGCGCGGCGTAGCTCGACTCACCATTCGACTCACCATTCGGCAGCCGAGCCGTGACCGGAACGGTCCCCAACGGCTTGGTTGAGCCAAGCCCTCTGACGGACTCGAACCGTCGACCCCCTCCTTACCATGGAGGTGCTCTACCGACTGAGCTAAGAGGGCGAAGCGTCCAGTCTAGCGGCGCTTTTCTTCGTCGATCTCTCGCGCAATCTGCTCGATCATCTCTCTCGCGATCTCGTCTTCCGTCCTGTGCTCGCGGTGCGTTGCACCGGCCGGCTGCGCCGCCTCCTCGACTTCTTCGGCCGAGTGTTCGAACGCGTGGATGGAGCGGAGGAGCTCTCGCTCGGCCTGGTCGGCCGTGATCTCGCGTTTCTCGAGACGCCGCAGCACGTCTCGCTGTTCCGGCGGCAGGCGTCCGAGCTCGGAATTCGTGCCGGCGCGCAAGCTGAACTTCATCGCAGTGCAGGGGGGAGGATTCGAACCTCCGAAGGCTGAGCCAGCGGGTTTACAGCCCGCCCCCTTTGGCCACTCGGGAACCCCTGCTGGGCGGGCTATTGTAGCCCGGCTCCCGTCTCGGGCTTACCATCGCGATGTGCAGCGCTTCGACGTTCTCGTCGTCGGCGCCGGGCCGGCCGGCTCGGCTACTGCCATGCATCTCGCACGCGGCGGGGCGCGGGTTCTGCTTGCCGACCGCGCACGCTTTCCGCGAGACAAGCCCTGCGGAGGCGGGCTTACCGGACGCGCGCTCTGTCATGCGCCATGCGAAGTCTCCGCTGTCGTCGAGCACGTCGTCGATCGCTTCGTGCTCCGCGCCGGCTACCGCAAGCGCGTGGCTCGCAAGAGCAAGACGCCGGTCATCCTCATGACTCAGCGCCGGAAACTGGACGCCTATCTCGCCGAGCAGGCGACGGCCGCGGGCGCAGATTTCCGCGACGGCGTCGCGGCGAGCGAGATCGTTATCGAGGCCGGCCGGGTGAGTGCCACCGTAGGCGGGTCGGGCATCGAGGCTTCGTACCTCGTGGGCGCCGATGGCGCCAACGGCATCGTCGCCCGCTCGTCCGGGCTCGGCGAAGGGATCCGGCCGGGAGTCGCGCTGGAAGGGAACGTCTCGTGGCGAGACCTCGAGCCGGCGGCGTACCGCGGCACCGCCTGGGTCGAGCTCGGAGTCGTGCCCGGCGGGTACGGATGGGTCTTTCCGAAGGGGAATCACGCCAACCTCGGAGTGGGGGGATGGCTGGAGGAGGGCCCGAGGCTGCGCTCGCACCTCGCCCAGCTCGCTCGAGCGCACGGCCTCGACCCGGACGCGCTGACCGGCATCCGCGGGCATCGGCTCCCGATGCGACGACCCGCTTCGCGCTCCACGGAGGGACGGGTGCTTCTCGTCGGTGACGCGGCCGGGCTCGTCGATCCGCTGTCGGGCGACGGAATCTACGAAGCTTTCGTGTCCGCCGAGCTCGCCGCCGAAGCGGTTCTCCAGGGACGTCCGGAGGAGTACGAGGCAGCGCTCGGGAGCGCGCTCGACCGGCACGCGGCGGCGTCCTGGAAAGCCAAGTGCGTGGCCGATCGCTTTCCGCGGGCGTGTCTCTGGGCAATGCGCGCACCGGGCGTCTTCGACGCCGTCGCCGGCCTCTTGCGCGGCGACCTCGCCCATCCGAGCGAAGCCCGCGGTGTCGCCCGCCCACCCCTGCGCGCGCTCGCCCGCCTGGCGCGCGTGACTCCTCCGGTTCCCTGATCTGAGAGCCTAAAGACCACCCGCGCTCGTGCCGATGCACGAGCTGTCCATGGATCTAACCGCCGTGCTCCGACATGCGGTCGAATCGGCCGCCAGCGACGTCCACCTCAAAATGGTCAGCCGCCGGTGCTGCGGTTCGACGGCGAGCTCGCTCCGGCCGAGGCCTTCGCGGCTTTCGGGGACGCAGACTCGAGTTTGCGGGGAACAGCCATGCGGGGCGTCGTCGTTCGAAGCTTGGACCGGGGAGTAGCCACATGAACGCCGCCGCTGCTGTTTTTACGCTTGCCCCGGCTCTGGCGCTCGGAAGCTTCCTGAACGTGGTCGCAGCTCGAGTGCCCGCGCGTCGCTCCCTCGTTCGCCCACCGTCTTCGTGCGGAACTTGCGAGCACGAGATCCTGTGGCGTCACAACATCCCTGTTCTCTCGTACTTCCTCCTGCGAGGACGCTGCCGACACTGCTCGGCGCCCATCTCTCCTCTTTATCCGGCGGTGGAGGGGGGAACCGCGGCGCTGGCGGTGGCCTGTGTTGCGGTCTTCGGGCCGACCGCCGAGGCGGCGTTCGCGGTGGGCTTCTGCGCCCTCCTGGTCACGCTCTCCGCAATCGATATCCAGGACCGGATCGTCCCCGACCGCATCGTGCTGCCCGCGGCGGCTCTCGTTCTGATCCTCCAGACTCTGCTCGATCCGAGCGCCGAGTGGCCGCTCGCCTCGATCGGAGCCGCCGGATTTCTGTTCGTCGCCGTCCTCGCGTATCCCAAAGGCTTCGGCATGGGTGACGTGAAGCTCGCGCTCGTGTTGGGCGCGATGCTGGGCGCGACGGTCTCCCTGGCGTTGTTCGTAGGCTTCATCGCGGCGCTCGTACCTGCGGCCGTCCTGTTCGGCCGGAACGGGTCCGCCGCAGGCAAGATGGCAGTCCCGCTCGTCCCATTCCTGTCGCTCGGTGCAGTCGTCGCGCTCTTCTTTTGAACTTGGCGGGTACCTCCGTCTGCTCTGAGTGAGACACGAGGCAAGCGTCGCCGAGCTCTGCCCAAAACCCGTTCGAGGGAAAGCCGATGACGATGCCGCATGAAACTCCGCCCCAGTCGGGCCCCCAAGGCTTGAGCAGACAGCCTCTGCCAAGCCTCAGCGGCGCAGGACTGCAGGATCGGGCAGAGCGCCGGTCTTGGCTACGAAGCCGCCGCACGAGGCGCGCGTTGAGCGCGCTCCCCGCCACGTACCTGCCCGCGCTGCCCGCGCTCCAAGCCCCTCGCGTCACGACAAACGACGCGTCGACGCTCGCGCCGGGCATGTGGATCATCACGACCACGACCACCTGTCTGCGCAGCGCCGGTGAACGGGGAGAGGAACCCGCTTGACTGCAGCGCCGCGGGGCTGGAGGAAGACGAACACGGCGGCCCGACCGCGATCAAACCGGCGACGAATGCGAGACGCGGACTGGCGGGGTCAGGGTCACGCTCACTGTTCTCCTATCGGCACAGCCGTTGGGGGCCGCTCTACGGGGAATGGACGAGGCGCGGTTGCCCGCGCCCCTTTCCCACGCGTCAGGCGCGTCGTGCTTAACAGGCGCCCGAGACTGCCGTCGTGGTGCCAGGCCCGGAGATCTTCCAGGTGCTGGCGCTGACGGTGCTGTCAATGCAGTAGGTCGTGGCGGTCACGACCGGAGCGCCGTCGAGGTTCACGTTCTGATCGATCGCCTGGAGTGCGGCAACGGACATGCCCGTGTACGTGCCGTGGTCGGCGTGGAACGCCTTGACCGCGGGAAGCGCTGCGCGAATGTTGGCTTTCGCCGAGCTGTCGGCCGCCCGATCGCGGAACCCGAGATACGACGGGACGGCGATCGCGAGCAGGATGCCGATGATGACGATCACGACGAGGAGTTCGATGGCGGTGAAGCCCTGCTCGGAGTTACCGTCGAGACGCTGTCGGATCCGCTTGAACATCAGGTGGTTCTCCTTCCGCAGTGGGTTGGGGTGCATTGCGGATGCCAGACAGGAATCGGCGGTCGACGAGACGCGCGCTACCCCAAATTGGGTGATACCCGGGTGACGCGGTGAGGGAGGCGCCGACACGCCTTCGGGGCCGGCGGAGCCGGCTCAAGATCAGGGTTTGGAGTGCCGATCGGCACCCTGTCCATGGACGCTACTGCGTCCTACGCGAACGTGGAGCTCCTGCTCGGCGACTGGCGGGAGCTCCTTTCAGCCCGTTCGGGCTCGTCTTCCTGGACGGCGGCGGCTTCAAGCACGCTCCGGACAAGAACGGCGACCTCGTCTAGAACGGGCTTGCGCGCACGGCCATACCGGACTCTGGGCGGCAGAGGTCATGACGACGCCGACGAGCGGCTTCGCTGATCGCCAGGCCCTAGGCGACCCGGCAGTCGCCGCAGGCGCCGCGCAGGACGACGTCGTGCGCGGCCAGCTCGTAGCCCCGCCCGCCCGCGACGCGACCGAGCGCCTGCTCGAGAGCGCTGTCCTCGAACGGCTCGACCTTGCCGCAGTCGCCGCAGACGAGATGGTGGTGATGGTCGCCGCGTGGATCGACGCGCTCGAAGCGGGCGACCGCGTCGCCGAGGTCGACCCGCTGCACGAGCCCGAGCTCGTCGAGGCTTTCGAGCGCGCGGTAGACGCTTGCGATACCGACCCTCGTTCCTTCCGAGCGGACGCGGTCATGGAGCTCCTGCGCGGAGAGGCAGCAGTCCTGGCGACCGAGAAACTCGACGATGACGCGCCGAGCGCCCCCGCTGCGTCCGCTTTCGGCGCGCATCCGGTTGAGCACCTGCTCCGTCCACTCCGGCATGACGATAATGATACCCGTTCTCAAAGAGTGCTAGCGTAGCGAGATGCGCTCCTTTCTCCTCGTCGTGGCCCTGGCGCTCGCCGGCTGTGGTGGCGGCGCCGATGACGACTCCGAAACGGTCGTCGCCGCCTTCTATCCCCTGGCCTGGGCGGCCGAGCAGATCGCGGCCGACGGAACCCAAGTCGTCAACCTCACCCCTCCGGGTGCCGAGCCTCACGATGTCGAGCTCTCTCCTCGCGACGTCGAGACCCTCCGGGATGCACACCTTGTTATCTATGTGGGCGGAGGCTTTCAGCCTGCGGTCGAGGACGCCGTCGTGGGGCGAGAAGGCGTCTCGGTCGATGTGCTCGAAGGTGAGCGCGACCCGCACGTCTGGCTCGACCCGGTTCGCTTCGCCGAGGCCGCCAGGACGGTCGGGCGGGCATTCGAGCGCCCTGACGAAGCGGAGCGTCTCGCGGACGAGCTCGGCCGCCTCGACGCGAGCTATCGACGGGGCCTGGAGCGATGCGAGCGCAGAACCCTCGTCACGAGCCACGCCGCCTTCGGCCATCTCGCTGCGCGCTACGGCCTCACGCAGCTTTCGCTGACCGGCACCTCGCCGGAGGCCGAGCCCGGGCCGCGTGAGCTCGAGCGCCTGATCGACGACGTACGAGCGTCCGGTGCGACCACGGTCTTCGCGGAGCCGCTCGTCTCCGATCGAGTCGCGGAGACGGTCGCGCGTGAAGCCGGGGTGGAGGTCGCCGTCCTCGATCCGCTCGAGGGACTGAGCGACGAGCGGCTCGCGACAGGCGAGGACTACCTCACCGTCATGCGCGCCAACCTCGCGGCCCTGAGAGGCGCGCTCGGATGTCGCTAGCGGTTGAGCTCAGCGGCCTCTCGTTCGCGTACCGAGCGGGCCTCGATGTGCTCGAGAGCGTCGATCTCGAGATCGGCGAAGGCGAGTTCGTCGCCATTGCCGGTCCGAATGGAGGTGGGAAGACGACCCTCGTTCGGATCGTCCTCGGCCTGGAGCGACCCTCACAAGGAACGGCGTTGTTGTACGGAGAACCGGCCCAGCGGTTCTCGCGACGCCGGACGCTCGGCTATCTCGCCCAGCGCTCGGAGCTCGGCGGCGATGCGCCGGCGACGGTGCGGGAGGTGGTTTCGGCCGGTCGCCTTGCGAGGGGAGGGTTACTCGGCCCACTCCGGCGGCGAGATCGCGAGCTCGTGGCCGAGGCAATCGAGAGGGTCGGGCTCTCCGAGGTCGCAGACACGCCCGTGCGAACCCTCTCCGGCGGCATGCAGCAGCGGGCGTTCATCGCGAAGGCGCTTGCCGGTGAGCCCTCGATACTCGTCCTCGACGAACCGACGACCGGCGTCGATGCCGAGTCGCAGGAATCACTGGCCTCGCTGCTGGCTCAGCTGCACGCGGAGCTCGGCGCGACCATCCTCTACGTCTCGCACGAGTTCGGGGCCGTGGAGCACTTCGTCGAGCGCCTGGTGCTCGTCCGCCGGACGATCGTGTTCGACGGCGCGCCGCAGGCGTTGCCGGGTGTCTGGCACGACCCGTCGCACGCGCATGCTTGAGTCGGAGTTCATGCGGCTCGCGCTGGGTGCGGGCGCCGTCGTCGGGGTGCTCGCTCCCGCGGTCGGGTTCTTCCTCGTCCAGCGGCGCCAGTCGCTGGTTGGCGACGGCATCGGACACGTCGCGTTCGCAGGGGTCGCGGCCGGGATCCTGCTCGACGTTTCTCCGATCCTGACCGCGCTCGTAGCCGCGCTTCTCGGCGGCGTCGCCATCGAGTTCCTGCGCTCGAAGGGCAAGACGGCCGGAGATCAGGCCCTCGCGCTGGTCTTCTACACGGGGATCGCGGCCGGTGTGGTGCTCATCTCCGCTGCCGGCGCACTCAACGTCGACCTCTTCCAGTATCTGTTCGGATCCATCCTCACCGTGACTCGAACCGACCTGGCGGTCATCGTCGCGCTCGGAGCCGTCGGGCTCGTGACCGTCGGACTGCTCTATCGGCCGCTCGCGGGCATCGTCGTCGACGAGGAGGGCGCGCGCGTCGCGGGAGTCCCGATCGGCGCACTCAACGTGACCGTGGCGGCACTGGCCGCGGTGACCGTGGCCCTCTCGATGCGCGTGGTCGGGATCCTGCTCGTGGCGGCGCTCATGGTGCTTCCCGTGAGCGCCGCCAGCCGGCTCGCCTGGAGCATGCGCTCGGCGTTCCTGCTGTCGATCGCCGTCGGCCTGATCTCCGTGCTGGCGGGGTTGACGATCTCGTACTACGCCGATCTTCCACCCGGTGGAACGATCGTGCTCGTCGCCGCGGCGGTGTTCGGTCTAGCGCTCGGTGCCGGAGTGCTACGCGGCCGCTGAGGCGCCGGCGGCGGCCGCATCCGCGCCGGGCTCGTGGCAGTCGCGGCAGCGCGCCTCGTACTGCTCGGCTGCGCCCACGAGCACGGTCTCTCCCGAGTACGGCGCCGGCATCCCGTTGACGAGACGCTGGGTGGTGGTGGCGGGGCCGCCGCAGCGGTGGCAGACCGCCTGGAGCTTGTCCACGAACTCGGCGTGGGAGAGGAGCTCGGGAATCGGGCCGAACGGTCGCCGGCGGAAGTCCTGATCGAGCCCCGCGGCGACGACCCGGGCACCGCCCTCGGCGAGATCGAGCGAGGCGCCCACGACGGAGCTCTCGAAGAACTGCACCTCGTCGATCCCCACCACCTCGAAGCCCTGAGCCCGGGCGACGAGCTCCGCCACCGAGGAGACCGGCACGCCGCGCATTCGTGCTCCCGCGTGGCTGACGACATCCACCGCGTCGAAGCGATCGTCGATCCTCGGCTTGAAGATGACGACCCGTTGGCCGGCGATCTCTGCGCGCCGCAGCCGTCGGATCATCTCCTCGCTCTTGCCCGAGAACATCGGCCCGCAGATGACCTCGAGCCAGCCGCCGTGCTGCGGGGGGATGCGGATCACGGCCGCGATCCTACGACCCCGGCCGGTCGGAGCACTTTTCGGTGGGTGTGCGGTAACGGTTCGGTGAAAGCCCGTGTCCACTCGCGCTCGCTCCAGCCACGATTGCGTCATGAGACTCGCGCTCATCGCCTGCCGTTCGACGCCGACGAACGACGCGCTCGCCAGCGCGGTCGCCGACGGTCTGGCCTGGGAGCCGATGACCCCGCGCCGCGCACTCGAAGCTCTGCGCCCCGGGGACGCTGCACTCGGACGTCTGGACGTGCTTCCCACCCTCGACGGCCGAGCACCGAGCGCGCCGTCGTCGACAACTCGAGCGCTCCTTCCTCGATGAGACTCGCCACCGCGAGAGCTGTCAGACCCTTTGCGCCGCTCGCGATCGCGAGCACGCTGTCGACGTGGTTCGGGGTCTCGGTCGCCCGGTTGGCAAGCCCGAATGCCGCCGCGAGCTCGGTCTCGCCTTCTCGATCGACGCGGACGACGCCCGAGAAGTCGTGCTCGCGGGCGACACCGTCGACGAGCTCGTCCAAGCGTTCCATTGCGCCAGGGTACTCGCGATCCACCCTGAAGCCCGCTCTGCGGCGCTGCTACACTCTTGCCCGCGCGGCGGCGTAGCTCAGTTGGTTAGAGCAGCGGAATCATAATCCGCGTGTCGCAGGTTCGAGTCCTGCCGCCGCTACTCGCAACCTCTCTGCACGCACCCCGAGTAAACGAGAACGGACAATGGCCACCGGAGTACGAGTCGCAATCACGCTCGCCTGCACCGACTGCAAACGTCGGAACTACCAGACCCAGAAATCGAAGCGGAACTCCCCGGACCGGGTCGAGTTCAACAAGTACTGCCGCTGGTGCGGCAAGCACACGGCGCACCGCGAGACGAGGTAGACATTGGCACGTGAGACACGAAAGCAGAGGCGCGCAGCCCGTGCCGCAGCCGATGGAGCGGCAACCGGCCGCCGCAGTCGGCAAGCGCAGGTCCGCCCGGCGCAGCAGCCCGTCAAGCAGCAGACCGGTCGGAAGGCGCAGCAGCCCCGCGGTCAGTTCATCCGCGAGTGCGTCGCCGAGCTGCGAAAAGTCGACTGGCCGAGCCGCGCTCAGACGTTTCAGGGCACCGTGGTGGTCATCATCGCGTGCGCCATCGTCGGCCTCTATCTCTGGGGGCTCGACCAGATCATCCGACCGCTCGTCGACCGCGTCCTTCTCTAGGAGAGACCGATGTTCCTCTGGTATGTGATCAATACGTATTCCGGGCACGAGAACAAGGTGAAGACCAACCTCGAGCACCGGATCGTCTCGCTGAACCAGGCGCCTGCGTTTCGCCGGGTCGTCGTCCCCACGGAGCAGGTCATCGAGACCAAGGACGGCCAGAAGGTGCAGGCGGAGAAGCGCGTCCTCCCGGGGTACGTGCTCGTCAACATGAACATGTCGGACGAGTCCTGGACGGTCGTCAAGGGCACTCCCGGAGTGACCGGGTTCGTGGGGGCGGGGGCGAAGCCCGTGCCGCTCTCGCAGCCCGAGGTCGACCGGATCCTCCACCACGGCGCGCCCACCGGCGCCCAGGGGCAGAAGGCCGTGGTCGAGTTCTCCCTCGGGGAGTCGGTCAAGGTCACGTCCGGACCGCTGTCCGACTTCGACGGCGAGATCGTCGACGTGAACCCCGACCAGCAGAAGCTGAAGGTGCTCGTCGACATCTTCGAGCGCCAGGTTCCCGTGGAGCTCAGCTTCGACCAGGTGAAGAAGATCGACTGATGGCCAAGAAGGTTCTCACCCTGATCAAGCTGCAGATCCCCGGCGGTCAGGCGAACCCGGCGCCGCCGGTCGGTCCCGCGCTCGGCCAGCACGGGGTCAACATCATGGAGTTCTGCAAGGCGTTCAACGCCCAGACGGCGCAGGAGAACGGACGCATCACGCCCGTCGAGATCACCGTCTTCGAGGATCGCTCGTTCACCTTCATCACGAAGACTCCGCCGGCCGCGGTGCTGATCAAGGAGGCGCTCGCGCTCGAGAAGGGCTCGGGCGAGCCGAACCGCGAGAAGGTCGGAAGGCTCACGCAGGCGCAGCTTCGCTCCATCGCCGAGGCGAAGATGCCCGACCTGAACGCACGCGACGTCGACGAGGCGATGAAGGTCATCGCCGGCACCGCGCGTTCGATGGGAGTGGACACCGACCTATGAGCATGCACGGCAAGCGCTACCGCGCAGCACACGAGCAGATCGATCGCGAGCGCGCCTATGCGCCGCTCGAGGCCGTTCGGCTCCTCAAGGGAGCCGAAGGCGCGCGCTTCGACGAGACCGTCGAGGCCCACTTCCGGCTCGGTCTGAACGTTCGGCACGCCGACCAGCAGCTCCGCGGCACGATCATGCTGCCGCACGGCATCGGCAAGGACGTCCGCGTGGCCGTCTTCGCCGAGGGCGAAAAGGCGCGCGAGGCGGAGGACGCAGGCGCGGACATCGTCGGCTCGGCGGACCTCGCCACCCGGATCGAGGAAGGGTTTCTCGACTTCGACGTCGCGATCGCGACGCCCGACCAGATGGGCGTCGTCGGCAAGCTCGGACGCGTGCTCGGCCCCCGAGGCCTGATGCCGAACCCGAAGACAGGCACGGTCACGTTCGACGTCGGAAAGGCCGTGACCGACTCCAAGGCCGGGAAGCTCGAGTACCGCACCGACCGCGGTGGGAACGTGCACCTTCCGATCGGGAAGAAGAGCTTCGACGAGCGGGCGTTGCTCGAGAACTACGCCGCTCTCGTCGAGGAGATCGTCCGGGCCAAACCGTCGGCGGCGAAGGGCCGCTACATCAAGCAGATCACGCTCGCGACGACGATGGGCCCCGGCATCCACGTCGACTCGACGAAGACCAGGGACATCGCAGAGGAGCTCGAGGAAGCTACAGTCTCGGCCTAGCTACAGACGTCTCCCGCCAAAGACCGCTGGCAGCCCGTCGCTCAGGGCAGAGGTCCAGCCGAGGCAGGTTCTCCGAGGGCTCGCTCGCCCGCCAGAACCCGCCTCGTGCGGGTTTCGTCATTTCCAGGAGGACATCGACATGCTGAAATCCGACAAGGAACGAATCGTCTCCGAGCTCGCCTCGGATCTGAGGGAAGCGGACACGCTGATCGTCGCCGACTACCGCGGGCTCACGAACAAGCAGCTCGAGGCGCTCCGCGACGATCTGCTTCAACATGGCGCGCGCTTTCGCATCGTCAAGAACACCTTGACGCGGCGCGCCGCAGCAGAGGCCGGGGCGGATGCGCTCCTCGTCATGCTCGAGGGTCCGACGGCGATCGCCTTCATCGAGTCCGGCGGCGATCCCGCGGCCGTTGCGAAAGCGCTCGCGACGAAGGCCAAGGAGACCAACGTGCTGACCCTGCGCGGAGGGATCCTCGAGGGCAAGACCCTGTCGGGAGAAGAGGTCGACCGGCTTGCGACCTTGCCGCCCCTCGACGTGCTGCGCGGCCAGCTGGTCGGCGCGATCGTCGCGCCGCTCACCCAGCTCGTCGCGCTGGTGAACGCTCCGCTCCGCAACCTGCACGGCCTGATCGACGCACGGATCAAGCAGCTCGAGGAGCAAGGCGAGGTCTTGTCAGAGGCCGGAACTGAAGCCGCTCGGGCGGCGGCAGAGACCGAAGAGGCCGATGACACAGCTGTCGCAACGGCTGACGGAGCAACACCGCCAGATTCCGCCTCAGCGGAATCTGGCGCCCGAGAGACAGATGATCAACCGTCGGCTGAACAGCCAGCAGAACCGGCTCAACAAGACGCAGAAGAGGAGGAGAACTAGATGGCCACCGATGTATCCAAGGTGCTCGACTCGCTCGGGAAGATGACCGTACTCGAGCTCGTCGAGCTGAAGAACGCGATCGAAGAGGAGTGGGGGGTCACGGCCGCCGCTCCAGTCGCAGTCGCTGCCGCAGGGCCTGCCGGCGACGGCGCGGCGGCGGAGGAAGAGAAGGACTCCTTCGACGTCGTGCTGACCGGAGCCGGTGACAAGAAGATCCAGGTGATCAAGGTCGTTCGCGCGATCACGGGCCTCGGCCTCAAGGAAGCGAAGGACCTCGTCGACGGCGCTCCGAACGCGGTCAAGGAAGGCGCCGCGAAGGAGGAGGCCGATTCGATCGTGGCCCAGCTCGAGGAAGCCGGCGCGTCCGTCGAGCTGAAGTAGAGAACGGCTGGGGGGCAACGACCGGCGCGCCGTGTCGACGAAAGCGGGTGACTGTCACCTTTGGTGACAGTCACCTTGCTCGACACCCGCCCCCGACCCATCCGCTACACTCTTGCGACGCACCCCATCCGCTCCGAGCAGCGGTTGCGGCGGGGTGTGCTCGTGCGCTATCCTCCGAGGTTCCGCCGAGGTCTCGTCCGTCCAACCCTGCACGTCGTTAAGGGAGGCTGTCACATTTGAGCAGCGTTGCTGTCGCGCCCCGCGCGCGCAAGAGCTTTTCGCGCCTGAAGCACGTCCTCGACCTCCCGAACCTCATCGACATCCAGAAGTCGTCCTTCGACTGGTTCATGAAGGAAGGGCTTCGCGAGACGATCGACGATATCTCGCCGATCGAGGACTACACGGGCACGCTCGCCGTGGAGTTCGCCGAGTATGAGTTCGGGGATCCGCAGTTCACAATTCAGGAGTGCCGTGAGAAGGACCTGACGTACCAGGTCCCGCTCTCGATCACGGTCCGCTTCGTCAACAAGGAAACCGGTGAGATCCGCGAGCAGCGGGTCTTCATGGGCGACTTCCCGATGATGACTCCCTGGGGGACGTTCATCATCAACGGAACCGAGCGCGTGATCGTCACGCAGCTCGTCCGCAGTCCGGGCGCGTACCTGATGGAGCCGAAGGACGCCACGAAGCAGGTCTTCATGGCGAACCTGATGCCTTCTCGCGGCTCCTGGCTCGAGGTCGAGATCGACAAGAAGGGTCTCGTCTTCGCACGCATCGACCGGAAGCGCAAGCTTCCCATCACCACCCTGTTGCGCGCCCTCCCCGCCGAGGACCCGACGACGGGGTTCGCGCTCGACACGAGCTCGAACGAGAAGATCCTCGAGCTCTTCGGCGGATCGGCGTACATCGCCAACACCCTCGAGAAGGATCCCTCGACCCGCGAGGAAGAGGCGCTGATCGAGGTGTTCAAGAAGCAGCGCCCGGGTGAGCCTCCGACTCTCGACAACGCTCGGAATCTGCTGCGGTCACTCTTCTTCGACGCAAAGCGCTACGACCTGACGAAGGTCGGCCGCTACAAGCTGAACCAGCGGCTCGGCGTATCGGTTCCCGACGACGTGCGGGTGCTCACGACCGAGGACATCGTCGCTCTCGTCCGCCGACTGGTCGACCTGCCGACGAATCTCGGTGTGCCCGAGGACGCCAAGGATCACGCGGCCGAGGCCGCGCAGCTCTCCCGCGACCCGATTCGCTCGGAGCTCGACGAGTACGAGGACTTCGGCAACCGCCGTCTACGCACAACGGGCGAGCTGATCCAGGAGGCCTTTCGCGTCGGGCTCTACCGCATGGAGCGGGTTGTCCGGGAGCGGATGACCACCGAGGACGTCGACACGATCACTCCGCAGACGATCATCAACATCCGCCCGGTCGTGGCGGCGCTCAAGGAGTTCTTCGGGTCCTCGCAGCTCAGCCAGTTCATGGATCAGACGAACACGCTCTCCGGATTGACCCACCGTCGCCGCCTCTCGGCGCTCGGCGCGGGCGGGCTCACGCGTGAGCGCGCACCGATCGAGGTGCGCGACGTGCATCAGACCCACTACGGGCGCATGTGCCCGATCGAGACGCCGGAGGGTCCGAACATCGGCCTGATCGGATCGCTCGCTTCGTTCGCGACCGTCTCGCAGTTCGGCTTCATCCAGACGCCGTACCGCGTGGTCAAGAGCGGCAAGGTGACCGACGAGATCATCTACCTGGACGCGGCCGAGGAGCGGCAGTTCACGATCGCGCAGGCATCCGAGCCGGTCGATCCGAAGTCGGGCAAGTTCGAGAACGACCAGGTGCTCTGTCGATCCCGCGAGGGTGAGGCGGTCATCGTCTCGCCGAAGGACGTCGAGTACATGGACGTCTCGCCTGCTCAGATCGTCTCGGTCGCGACGGCGCTCATTCCGTTCCTCGAGCACAACGACGCCAACCGCGCGCTGATGGGCGCGAACATGCAGAAGCAGGCGGTTCCGCTGATGATCCCGCAGGCCCCGCTCGTCGGCACCGGCCTCGAGTTCCGGGCCGCGGTGGACACCGGGGACGTCGTGCTCGCCCGCAACGACGGCGCGATCGTCGACGTGGACGCGGAGCGGATCGTGGTCGAAGGTCGCGGCACGCGCGACGAGTACCCGATGACGAAGTTCATGCGCTCGAACCAGGGCACGCTCATCCATCAGAAGCCGGTCGTCACGCTCGGCGACAAGGTGAAGAAGGGAGAGGTGCTCGCGGACGGGTCGTCGACGGATGGCGGTGAGCTCGCGCTCGGCGCCAACCTGCTCGTCGCGTTCATGCCCTGGGAGGGGTTCAACTTCGAGGACGCGATCGTCATCTCCGAGCGGCTCGTGAAGGACGACGTGCTGAGCTCGATCCACATCCACGAGTACGAGATCGACGCGCGGGCGACGAAGCTCGGCGACGAGGAGATCACCCGCGACATTCCGAATCGCTCGGAGGAGTCGCTCGCGAACCTCGACGAGCGCGGGGTCGTGCGCATCGGGGCCGACGTCGACGCCGGCCACCTGCTCGTCGGCAAGGTCACGCCGAAGGGCGAGACCGAGCTCACGGCCGAGGAGAAGCTGATCCGCGCGATCTTCAAGGAGAAGGCGCGTGAGGTTCGCGACACGTCGCTCAAGGTCCCGAACGGCGAGGGTGGAAAGGTCATCGGAGTCAAGACGTTCTCCCGCGATGCGGGCGACGACCTGCCGCCGGGTGTCAACGAGCTCGTCCGCGTCTACGTCGCCAAGAAGCGCAAGATCGCGGAGGGCGACAAGCTCGCCGGCCGCCACGGCAACAAGGGCGTCATCGCGAAGATCGTCCCTGAGGAGGACATGCCGTTCCTCGAGGACGGGCGACCGGTCGACGTCGTGCTGAACCCGTTGGGCGTCCCGAGCCGTATGAACATCGGCCAGATCCTGGAGACACACCTCGGCTGGGCGGCCGCGCACGGCGTCTTCCCCGAGGGCGGTCCGGTCAGCACGCGAGCGCCGATCAACGCCCCCGATCCCCGCTCGGTGGCGACGGCGGTCTTCGACGGGGCCACCGAGGGAGACGTCGACGACGCGCTGGTCGCGTGGGCGCAGTCCGCCACGAACGGCCGCGTGCAGATGGCGGTCGACGAGTCCGCCCCGCGCGGCAGCAGGAGCTCGGGGAAGGTCACGCTCTACGACGGCAAGTCCGGACAGCAGTTCGACCAGGACGTGACGGTCGGTTTCATGTACATCCTGAAGCTGCTGCATCTCGTGGACGACAAGATCCACGCGCGCTCGACAGGCCCGTACTCGCTCGTCACCCAGCAGCCGCTCGGCGGCAAGGCGCAGTTCGGCGGTCAGCGCTTCGGTGAGATGGAGGTCTGGGCGCTCGAGGCCTACGGCGCCGCATACACGCTGCAGGAGATGCTCACGATCAAGTCCGACGACACCATCGGGCGCGTCAAGGCGTACGAGGCGATCGTCAAGGGCGAGAACATCGCCGAGCCCTCGATCCCGGAGTCGTTCAAGGTGCTGCTGAAGGAGATGCAGTCCCTGGCGCTCGACGTCCAGGTGCTCTCGGACGAAGGCCGCGAGGTCGAGGTGCGGGAGGAGGACGACGAGCTCCTGCGAGCTGCCGAGGAGCTGGGCATCGACCTGTCGCCCGGCTCCCTCCGTGCGGCCGCCCGTCCGCCCACGGCCGAGGAGGTCGAGGAGGGCGGCGAGGCTCCGGACGAGGCCGGCGAGCTCGTCCTTGCTGCCGACGAGGAGCTCGGAGACGTGACTGAGGAGCCCGCTGTCGAGGTCGAGGTCGGCGAAGTGGAAGTGGAGGTCGAGGACTGATTTGCAGCAGGCGCAACGCACGGTGAAGCCGCTAGCGGTGACGGTCACCGAGGCGCGCGAGGCGGCCGTCTGTAGGGACGTCCGCGCGACTGGAATCCGCTGCTAACGGGTTTCAGCTGCGCCAACCAACGAAACGAAGGCGCTGAACACGTGATCGACATCAACGAATTCGACGCGATTCGTATCGGGCTTGCCTCGAGCAAGCAGATCCGCGACTGGTCTTCCGGCGAGGTCACCAAGCCGGAGACGATCAACTACCGCACCCTGAAGCCGGAGCGCGATGGGCTCTTCTGCGAGCGCATCTTCGGTCCGACGAAGGACTGGGAGTGCTACTGCGGCAAGTACAAGCGCGTCCGCTACAAGGGCATCATCTGTGAGCGCTGCGGCGTCGAGGTGACGCGGCAGAAGGTACGCCGCGAGCGCATGGGTCACATCGACCTGGCTGCTCCGGTCTCGCATATCTGGTTCTTCAAGGGCGTCCCGAGCCGGATCGGCTACCTGCTCGACATCGCGCCCCGCGAGCTCGAGAAGGTGCTGTACTTCGCGGCCTCGATCGTCACGCAGGTCGACCGCGAGAAGCGGCAGTCGGACCTCGCCGATCTCGAGGACAAGGTCGCCGGCGAGACGGAGAGGATCTACCTGGACCGCGACGAGGCACTGTCCGCGCTCGACGACCGGCTGGGCCGGCGGCGCGACTACTTCGCCGCGGGCAAGGAGCGGAACTTCGACGAGGACGACGACTTCTGGGCGCGCGGGCTCAACAACTGGGCCGAAGAGGCAGCCATGCCTCCGCTCGAAGAGCTCAGGTCACTGGGCGGCGGTGTCTTCACGGAGCTCGCC
The DNA here is from genome assembly GCA_963830035.1 of uncultured Actinomycetes bacterium. Classification (GTDB taxonomy): domain Bacteria; phylum Actinomycetota; class Thermoleophilia; order Gaiellales; family Gaiellaceae; genus GMQP-bins7. Next base: position 79,167 of record CAWHKX010000007.1, read on the forward strand.
AAGAAGATCACGAACGAGGACCCGCGGCGCGTCCGCGAGCTCGTCCGCCAGACCTCGACACGCGACGATCGCCGTCTCGCCCCACGCGAGGTCGAGTCGGTTGCGGCCGCGGCGATGCAGATCGAGGCCGCGCTCGAGCCCCTCCGTGCCGAGCTCGAGAAGGCCTCAGGCTCGAAGAAGGGCGCGATCACCAAGCACCTGAAGCGGGTGCAGGAGGGTCTTCTCTCCGGCGCCGAGCTCACGGGCGAGGACGTCGAGCTCGTCGCGTCGGTCGATCGGAAGAACCTCGACCGCGCACGCGAGACCGGCAACGGATTGCTCGCGGCCGTGCTCGCGGCGGTGGAGCCCGACGCCGATGCCGCCGCGGTTCGCGAGCTCGCCTACGACCTCTGCCTCGTCGAGGGAACACGCAAGGACGACCTCGACGCGGTCGCCCAGTGGGCGCTCAAGGTTCGCGAGATGGTGGCCGACATGGACGTGCGCCGTGAGGACACGCGTGAGGCGTCCGTCGACGCGGTTCGCCGCCTCGAGCAGACCTGGCTCCTCTTCCGGGAGCTCGAGCCGAAGATGATCGTCGGCGACGAGCAGATCTTCCGTGAGCTCAAGGACCGCTTCGGCTCGCCATACGGCTTCGGGGTGTACTTCCAGGGTGGCATGGGAGCGGAGGCGATCCGAGACCTCCTGCGTGCCCTCGACCTCGACGAGGAGTCGCTCTTCCTGCGAGACACGATCAAGACCTCCAAGGGCCAGAAGCAGCAGCGCGCGATCAAGCGGCTCAAGGTCGTCGAGGCTTTCATCAAGTCGGGCAACAAGCCCGAATGGATGATCCTCGAGGCCGTGCCGGTCATCCCGCCGGAGCTCAGGCCGATGGTTCAGCTCGACGGCGGACGGTTCGCCACGAGCGACCTGAACGACCTCTATCGCAGGGTGATCAACCGGAACAACCGGCTCAAGCGGCTGCTCGACCTGGGCGCGCCGGAGATCATCGTCAACAACGAGAAGCGGATGCTGCAGGAAGCCGTGGATGCGCTGTTCGACAACGGCCGCCGCGGACGTGCGGTCACCGGCCCGGGCAATCGCCCGCTGAAGTCGCTCTCGGACATGCTCAAGGGCAAGCAGGGACGATTCCGGCAGAACCTGCTCGGAAAGCGCGTGGACTACTCGGGTCGCTCGGTCATCGTCGCCGGCCCGAAGCTGAAGCTGCACCAGTGCGGCCTGCCGAAGATCATGGCCCTCGAGCTCTTCAAGCCGTTCATCATGAGCCGGCTGGTCGAGCGCAAGGCCGTGCAGAACATCAAGGCGGCGAAGAAGATGGTCGAGTCGATGATCCCCGAGGTGTGGGACGTCCTCGAGGAGGTCATCGCCGAGCATCCGGTGCTCCTGAACCGCGCGCCGACCCTGCATCGACTGGGCATCCAGGCCTTCGAGCCCGTGCTCGTCGAAGGGAAGGCGATCCAGGTTCATCCGCTCGTCTGTCACGCCTTCAACGCCGACTTCGACGGCGACCAGATGGCCGTGCACTTGCCGCTCTCGGCGGAGGCCCAGGCCGAGGCGCGCGTGCTCATGCTCTCGGCGAACAACATCCTCTCGCCGGCGAGCGGCCGACCGCTGGCCACGCCGACCCAGGACATGGTGCTCGGGGCGTACTTCCTCACCTACTGCGAGTTCGACCTCGACGCGACGACTGCGGCCGACCTGGCGAAGAAGCTGAAGAAGAACGGTCTTTCGCGTTTCCGCACCGAGGAGGACGTCGAATTCGCGGTCGACGCAGAGCAGGTGCGCTTCCAGGATCCGATCGAGTACGAGTGGGGCGACGAGCGCCTCCTGACGACTCCGGGTCGGGTCATCTTCAACGCCGAGGTCGAGCGTGCTCTGCACGACGCTACCGGCGGCGAGGGGGAGGATCATCCGTTCCTCAACCGGACGCTCACCAAGCGCGAGCTCGACCAGTTCATCGGCGATCTCGTCGAGCGCTACGGCCCGAACACGATCGCGGCCGCGCTCGACGTGATCAAGTCGCTCACGTTCAGGCTTGCGACCCGCGCGGGGATCACGATCTCCAAGAACGACATCGTCATTCCCCCCGACAAGGAGGAGATCCTCGCCCGGTTCGAGGACGAGGTGTCCAAGGTCGGACGCGAGTACGACCGCGGCCTCATGACCGAGGAGGAGCGAGACGAGCGGATCGTGGCGATCTGGACCGAGGCGACCGAGGTCGTGGCCAACGCGATGATGGCGAACCTCTCGCCGACCAACCCGATCTACATGATGGCCAACTCGGGAGCACGCGGATCCTTCAACCAGATCCGCCAGCTCGCGGGCATGCGCGGCCTCATGGCCGACCCGAAGGGCGAGATCATCGCCCGACCGATCAAGGCCAACTTCATGGAGGGTCTGACGGTGCTCGAGTACTTCATCTCGACGCACGGTGCCCGCAAGGGCCTCGCCGACACGGCACTCCGCACGGCCGACTCGGGCTATCTCACGCGGCGGCTCGTGGATGTCTCCCAGGACGTCATCGTCCGCGACCAGCCGGGCAAGAACCCGAGCGACTGCGGGACGAAGGAGTACGTCGACCTCGCGCTCATCCTCGACGAGTCTCCGAACAAGAGCGTGGCCGGCCGAGTGGCGGCACTGGACATCATGAAGCCGATCAAGGACGGGAAGCCGGGCAAGGTCCTGGTCATTCCAAAGGGCGAGGAGATCACGATGAGCGGCCTGCGCACGCTCGTAGAGGAGTTCGGCGAGCACGCGGCCACGGCGACCATCCCGGTGCGGTCGGTTCTCAAGTGCCGCGCCGAGTACGGGCTCTGCCGACTCTGCTACGGGACGTTCCTGGGCACGGGCGGCCCGGCCGAGATCGGTGATGCGGTGGGGATCATCGCCGCGCAGTCCATCGGGGAGCCGGGCACGCAGCTCACCATGCGCACGTTCCACACGGGCGGCGTGGCCGGATCGGACATCACCCATGGCCTCCCGCGCGTCGTCGAGATCTTCGAGGCGCGCAACCCGAAGGGCGCCGGGACGCTCACCGACGTGGCGGGCAAGGTCGACATCGACGACTCCGAGCGGACGATCAAGGTGACGATCACCCCGACCGCCATCGACGAGAAGGGCGAGCTCCCGGACCCGAAGGAGTACGCCTTCCCGCGCAGGACGCGGCTCAAGGTCGCGACGGGACAGCTGGTCGAGTCCGGCGACGCGCTGAACGAGGGCTCGCTCAGCCCGACCGACCTGCTCACGCTGAAGGGCGCCACGGCGACCGAGCTGTACCTCGTCGGCGAGGTGCAGAACGTCTACAAGTCGCAGGGCGTCGAGATCCACGACAAGCACATCGAGCTGATCGTGCGTCAGATGCTGAAGAAGGTGCGGGTGGAGAGCGCCGGTGATACCGCCCTCCTCCCGGGCCAGCTCGTCGACCGCGTCGTCCTCGAGCGCGAGAACCTGCGCGTGAAGAAGGAGAAGGGCGAGCAGGCGACCTTCGAGCCGATCATCCTCGGCATCACGAAGGCGTCGCTTGCGACCGAGTCCTTCCTTTCGGCGGCCTCGTTCCAGGAGACGACCAAGGTGCTCACGGACGCGGCCATCGAGGGCAAGACCGATCGTCTGCTCGGCTTGAAGGAGAACGTGATCATCGGCAAGCTCATCCCCGCCGCGACCGGGCTCAAGCAGTACCGGCAGATCTCGATCGAGCCGACCGAGCCCCTTCCGGTCACGTTCGCGCGACCGGAGGCGGAGGCGGAGCTCCTGGCCGCGCTCGAGGAGATCGGCGAGGGCGACGGCTTCGATCTCGAAGCGCTCGGCCTCCCGTTCGACGAGAGCTTGCCGCTGGACGGCGACGGAGACGTCGCCGAGCTCGAGGCGCCCGCCGAAGAGGAATAGCTGCGCGGGGGAATGACTGCGCGGGGGAACCCATGGTTCCCCCGCGAGCCCCCTTCCTCATCGCACGGGAGAACACATGGTTCCCCCGTGAACCCCCTCCTTCTGAACGACGCATCGAGTACGCGGAGTCAAAGCCTCCCGGCCGGCAAAGCCGGCCTCCGGCCCGATTGACGCTCGCCATGGAGTACGACCCTTCTGCAGAGCGGTCTCGCCGGAGTTGACCTGCTCGTCACGAGTTTCTGCTACCCCTAGACGATCGTGAGACTGGTCCTCGTCGCAGCTCTCTGCATGCTCGGCATCCCAGCTGCCCTCGTCGGCTCAGCTGCCGCGAAGCCTGCCGAGCTCTCTTGCGGCGTCGCGGAGCCGCAGCCTCCGGCGTGGATCGACTTTGCGGACGGCTCGGTCACGTTCTGGCGGGAGCGCTTCGCGCGGCCCGGGGTCATCGTGGCCACCGGCGGCCCTCTACTCGCCGCGGAGGCCCGCACGGCGGGAGCCGCGACGGTGCACTGGGACATGTATCTGCGCAAGCGCGTCGGAACTCCGTCCGAGCCTGCGGATCCGGATCTCATGCAGCGTCGGGCGGACTCGCTCTTCGACTACGCGGTCTCCGTCAGCGGATGCGAGCGGCCGCTGATCGCACTCAACGAGCTCTGGGGCGCTTCGCTGCCGACGCCTTTGACGCCGACGGCCGAGCGCTACCGCGCGAACGTGCTCCGCTTCGTCACCCGTCTTGCCGAGCGCGGTGGCCGCCCGGCGCTGCTCGTCTCCAGCGAGCCTTTCACCGGCGGTGACGCCGGGGTGTGGTGGCGGGCGATCGGACAGGTGTCGGACATCGTGCTCGAGAAGTACGCGAACGCGAACCTGATCTGGCGTGACGGCGCCGTCGGCGGGTCGCGACGACTGCGCACGGGCTATCGATCTTCTGCGGCCAAGCTGTTCGCGATCGGCGTTCCGCCGTCTCGGATCGGCCTCATGATCGGCTTCCAGACCGGGGCCGGCTCGGGCGGGCGCGAGGGGCTCCAGCCGCGCTCACGGTGGTTCGACGTCGCGAAGTGGCAGGCGTTCGCGGCCGAGCAGGTATCCCGTGAGCTCCGCCTGACCCATGTCTGGTCGTGGGGCTGGGCGCAGCGCAACGAGCGCTCGAACGACCCGGACAAGACCTTTGCCGCGTGCGTCTGGCTCTGGGCGAGGGACCCCGATCTCTGCGACGCTCCGGAGATCCTCGGCAGGGAGCTCGACTCGGATCGCCGTGCGGGCCAGATCGATCTACCAGCCGGCGTTCGCTGCTTGTATGACGGACGCGCGCTCACCGCCTCCGGGGTTGCAGCGCTGTCGAAGGTGACAGGCGATCGCGAGCTTGCGCTGACTGCGCTCGTCGTGCGGTCGGTCGAGCGCCAGCGGGCGATGGTGAAGACGGAGCAGATACTCGCCATGGAACGCCGGATCATCGTCTCTCGGTTCGACGGGAGCAAAGCGTCGTATCGTGCCGCTCTCCGAGAAGGCGGAGCGAGCCTCGCGGTCGCGCGGGGAATCATCGGCGACGAGCTTCGCCGGGCCGAGCTCCAGGCGCGTCTCGTCACGCCTCGGCCGTCGGCTGCCGATGTCACACGTTTCCGTGTCACCTTTGCCGGAGCTGCCGCGAGAAGGCTCGTCGTCTCGCCGGCGCCGAGCTGGCTGCCGGAGGGAACCGGGCTCGCGCTCACGACCTCCGCTCCACGCAGCGTGTTCGATCTGGCCAGCGGTCGAACGGTGACGCTTCGAACCGCCGAAGGCGTGTTCACGGTGCGGGCGCTGGAGGACGCCTCCTCGCTCGGGGCGGTGCCGCTCTCTACCGCACGACCGGCCATCGTCCGCGAGCTCGCGAGCGAGCGACGGGCCGACGCCTACGTCGCCTGGACGATCAACCAGCAGAAGAGCGCGCAGAGCCGGCTCGTGTGCGAGCGAGACCGGCTCCCGGAACGCGGAGTGGTATCCCTCTCGAGCTTCGTGCCGTTCCTCTCCATGCACGAGGCGGGGTCGTCGTCGGCAGCTTCCGCCAGCGACTAGAGCCAACGACAACGCCGCCGCGAAGCGCCCGTGTCAGGATCTCGGGCGCAAGCTACGCAGCGCGCTGGGCTGCGGCAACGACGGTGTCGCGCCCGGAGACCTTCGCCAGCCCGAGGGCCGCATCCGCGCGACCGAGCAGCGCGGCGGCGTCGTCGTTCTGCATGAGCTCCGTCGCGCCTGCCGAGACCGTCACGACGCCCGCCTCGGGGAACGGCTGCTCGCGGAGCGTCGCCTGCAGTCGTTCGAACAGCCGCTCGGCCTCGCGGGTGTCTCCGCCGGGAAGGAGCGCTCCGAAGCGGCCGCCTCCGATCCTGCAGGGGAGGTCGTTCTGGCCGGCGACGTCACGAAGCAGGGCAGCGATCTGCACGAGGATGTCATCGGCCGCGAGATGTCCGATGCGCGCGTTGATCGTCGTCAGTCGGTCGACGTCGACCATGAGCAACGCCAGTGGCTCGCGCCGTCCGCGCGCCCGACCGAGCTCACGGTCGAGCAGCGCATGGAAGGCCCGACGGTCGTAGAGCTCGGTCAGGGGGTCGAGCTCGGGCACGGCATCGGGCTCGCGGAGCTCGAGGGACGCCTCCAGCGCGGGTCGTGTCCCGCTCACCACGTCCTCGAGGGTCGTGATGTCGAGCTCGCTGAAGCGGCGGTCGGGCGCGCGTGTGAGCACTGCGAGCATTCCCTGTCCGTCCTCGACGTCGAGCAGTGGCACGGCGAGCCCCGAACGGATCGGCGTGCTTCCAGGAGGCGTTGCAGCCTCGCCGTTGAAGGCGACCTGGAGCGCCCTCGCACCCCGGTAGTCGGGAACGCCCATGCGTCCGACCTGAGCGACCTCGGCCTGCGACAGTCCCACCGTCGCGAGCATCGGCTCCTTGCTCGGTGCGGACACCACTGCCACCGCGGCGTCGGCCGACATGCGCTCCTTCGCGAGCTCGAGCAACCGCATCACGCCATGCTCGGGAATCCCGCGCGCCTCCTCCTCGACGATCAGGGCCGGTGGCGGAGGAGGGCGGTTGAGCGCGTCGCTCAGTGTCTGCGCGAACTCGGCGAGCCGGTCGTCGTACCGGCGCAGCATCACGGCCACGATCTCCTCCTGCCGGCCGAGCAGGCGCCGGACTGCGACGAAGAGGATGACGACGCACGCCATTGCAAGCGCCACGGAGGCCGTGTACACGGCGGTCGTCATCTCCAGCTTCCCCTTCCTCTCGGTGGTTCCCGAGCGTAGTAGTATCGCGTCGACCGGTCGGCATTCCCAAAGAAGGCTTCATCCGGGAGGTGGAGGGACTGCGCGGAATTCGGACGCTGACCGTCGTCGGAGCGGTCGCGGCGGCGGCGGCGTACGTCGTCCATCACGTCCGCTCGCGTCGTCGGAAGCCCGTTCGAGCTCCCGTCGCGGACACCGGCTCGACGTTCCCGTCCGCGCGCTTCGAGCCTGCGCCGTACGCGTCCGACCCTTCGGCCGAGACCGTCACTATGGTCGTCCCCGTGGAGGAGCCCTCCTCGCCGGCCGTTGCACGTCCCGACTCGAACGGATCGGCCACCTCGGTGCCCGGCTCCGGCTCGAGCCCGACCCGAACCAGCACACTCGCGCCACTCGAGCTGCCACCCAAGCGGCGGCCCTCGGCTGCCGTACTCATCACGCTGGCTGCGGTGGTGGGCGTGGCCGCGATTGCTCTCGGCACCGCGGCGCTCGTTTCGAGCCTCGACTCCGACGATGCCACCCAAGCCGTCGCGCTGCCGCCCACGGTGTCCGACGCCGACCGGGCGATCTCGCTGCTCGCGAATCCGGGCACCAAGCGGATGCCGATCGCGAACTCGGGCGGTCGGATCATCCTCGCCCTCGGAGCGAACGGTCGCGGAGTCTTGGTTCTCGACGGCCTCGGACCTGCGCCCGCGGGCAGGGCCTATCAGGCCTGGGTGATCAAGCCGAACGCGAAGGCACCTTCCTCGGCCGCGGTCTTCGAGGGCGCGGAGACGATGGTGCCCCTGTCCGTGGCGATCAAGCCCGGAGCGGTCGTCGCCATCACGATCGAGCCGGCGGGCGGATCACCCGCGCCGACCCAGACGCCGAAGCTCGTCGCCCAGCCCGCGACGTAGCGAACGCGCTACGGACGATCGACGCTGCGCGAGACGTCGGCTCGGTCCTTGCCGAGGTCCTTCGCGCGGTACAGCGCTCCGTCCGCACGCTCGAACAGACCGGCAGCCGTGTCCCCGTGCTGGAGCTCGGCGATCCCTGCCGAGAGGCGAAGCCGGTCCTCGGCCGGGCCGAGCGACGTCCCGCGCATCGAGCTCTGGACGCGGCGGTAGAGCTGATCTGCGTCCTCGGCGCTCGACTCCGGGAGGATCACGGCGAACTCGTCCCCGCCGATGCGGGCCGCGACATCCACTGAGCGGACCGCTTCGCGCAGGCGATCAGCCGCCTGCGCCAGGACGCGGTCGCCCGCGAGGTGCCCGACCTTGTCGTTGATCGACTTGAAGTCGTCCACGTCGAACACGATGAGCGCGAGCGCCCGCTCGTAGCGCTGTGCCCGCAACACCTCGCGACGCAGGGTCTCGTGGAAGTAGCGCTGGTTGTAGAGACCGGTGAGCGCGTCGGTCTCGGCGAGCTTCCGTGCTTCGCCGTAGCGCCGCGCGTTCTCGAGCGCGGGAATGCTCGACTCGACGAGGGTCTCGGCCTGCTCGATGTGCTCCGACAGCGGCTCGTAGTCGCGCGAGCGCCAGAAGAGCGAGAGCGTTCCGACGGGGCTGAGCTCGCGCCCTATGAGCGGGATGAACACGCCTCCGGAGATCAGCTCGGCGTCCGGTGGCTCGCGGTCCCGCCCATACCGGTACGTGACCGTGATGGTTCCCGCGAGCGCACCCGCGACCCCCGAGGTCGGAGGCTTCGACGTCTCCTCCGCAGTCATCCCGCGGGTTGCAACGGTCGGCGCGACTCCGTGTCCTTCGACGACCATCATTGCAGCGTCGAACCCGGGGATCTCCATCGCGGCGTCCAGGACGCGGTCCATCAGCTCCTCGAGGTCGATGGAGCCGCCGAGCTCTCCGAAGAGCCGATTGCGTCGATTCTCCCGCTCCGCCCGCTCCAACGCCTCGGACAGATCGCTCGAGAGCTCGTCCATCTTCAGGCGCATCTCGTCGACCGCGCGCACGAGGCCCTCGTTCGGCTCGGGTGCGGCCGTCGAGGAACGGCGTACCACGACCAGCGCGAGCGTCGCCGCCACGACCACGAGGGCCGTCACGACGGCGATCACCACAGGTGTCGCCACACCAACCTCAGTTCTCCGTGCACCGCACTCCTTGTAGTGACGCGTTCGGGGGAGGCCAAGCCCCTCGAACGAGGCACCCCCATCGCACTGTACTCAGAGAACTGGACGCTGCCAGTCCAATTCTCGCTCCGGTGCGCGCGCCGCGGCTCTAGGAGGGTTCGACGAAACATGGCCTGAGCCGCAGGGCCGCGCTGCTCGCCCCGACTGCTGCGTCCTCAGTCGCGCCGATAGCCGCAACTATCGGCACTCCCTGCGTCCTTGCCTCGGGACGAGCAGCGCACCCCTGCGACGAGCAACGTTTCGTCAAACCCTCCTAGCGAGCTTCCGGCACGTCGAGCGCACCGCCCGAGCGCTCGAGGGGCGACACGCCGTCCCGATCCACCGCCGAAGACGCACGTGCGTCCAAGGACGTGCTGCTCTCGTTCGGCCTCCACTCGACCACGCCGATCGAAACCCTGGCGGCCGGATCGGCGGAGCTCTTCAGCGCTGCCCGCAGTCGGGCGGCGAAGCGTCGCCCGCCTTCCATGGTCGTTGCCGGCAGCAGCACGCCGACTTCCCCGGAGCCGCGGCGGACGACGATGTCACCCGTTCGCGTGACGCGTCCTGCGAGCGTTGCGATCTCCGTCGCCGCTTGCTCGGCCTCACGCGCGCCTGCGAGCTCGTGCTCGCCGATCAGGACGAGCACGAGCGGGCGTTGCGTCGCGCCCGCTTTCGCGACCTCACGCTCCAGCTCGACGCCGTACCCGCTCCCGCCAGCCGCGAGGAAGCGCTGCGACGTCCGCTCGAGGCCGGCATGGAGATCCAGCGCCCGTTCGTGCTCCTCCTCGCTGCCCGTCCTGATCTCGTCGGAACGCGCGACCGCCTCGCGCAAGGAGTCCGAGATCGACCCCAGCTGGTCGTCGACCCTGACCAGCATGGCCTCGAGTCTCCGTCGTGTCTGCGCCCGGACGACCCTCACGGCGAACGCGATCGCCAGGGCGAGAGCCACCCCGGATGCCGCAAGCACCGCAATCGTGGTTTCAGTCAGTCGCCGCCTCCGAGACCTTCGTAGCGTAATCGGTGTCTCGCCTCTCGTCATGCGCGCAGAAACCCCGTCTTTGCTACCATCCTGCGGCTTGGTTGGCGGGCATCTCGTGCCTGCCGGCCGTTCTGTGTGAGTTCATACGACCGTCGCTAGGAGCAGCGTGCCCACCGTCAATCAGCTCGTCCGCAAGGGGCGAAAGTCCCCGAAAGAGAAGACGAAGACGCCGGCCCTCCGGGGAGCGCCGCAGAAGCGTGGCGTGTGCACGCGTGTCTACACGACGACGCCCAAGAAGCCGAACTCCGCGCTGCGCAAGGTCGCACGCGTGCGTCTGACCAACAGCATGGAGGTCGGCGCGTACATCCCGGGCGAGGGGCACAACCTGCAGGAGCACTCGGTCGTGCTCGTCCGCGGCGGCCGCGTCAAGGATCTTCCGGGCTTTCGCTACAAGGTGATCCGCGGCGGGCTCGACTCCGCCGGTGTCTCCGAACGACGCCAGGCCCGCTCCAAGTACGGCGCGAAGAAGGCGTAGCGGTGCCTCGTCGCGCAGAGATCCAGCCCCGCCAGCTCGAGCCCGACGCCGTGCACGGCTCCGTTCTCGTCACGCAGCTGGTCAACCGGCTGATGCTCGACGGAAAGAAGTCCGTCGCCGAGCTGATCGTCTACGACGCGCTCAGGATCGCTTCCGAGCGCGCCGGCAAGCCGGAGCTCGAGGTGCTCGAGCAGGCCGTCAAGACCGTCACACCGGTGCTCGAGGTCCGTTCCAGACGCGTCGGCGGCGCGAACTACCAGGTACCGATCGAGGTTCCCCAGCGGCGCGCGCGGACGCTTGCGCTGCGCTGGCTCGTGCAGAACGCGAGAGACCGGCGCGAGAAGGGCATGCCGCAGAAGCTCGCGGGCGAGCTCGTCGACGCGCTGAACCAGCAGGGCGGCGCCTACAAGAAAAAGGACGACATCTACCGAATGGCGCAGGCCAACAAGGCCTTCGCGCACTACCGCTGGTAGGACGGGAGCTGACACGATGAGCGCCGTCGCAACCTCCGCCGCGCTGGACCGGGTCCGCAACATCGGGATCATGGCCCACATCGACGCGGGGAAGACCACGACGACCGAGCGGATCCTCTACTACACGGGCCGCACCCACAAGATGGGCGAGGTGCACGAGGGCGCCGCGACGATGGACTGGATGGCGCAGGAGCAGGAGCGCGGCATCACCATCACCTCGGCGGCGACGACGGCGTCGTGGCGCGACTATCGGATCAACATTATCGATACGCCCGGGCACGTGGACTTTACGATGGAGGTCGAGCGGAGCCTGCGCGTCCTGGACGGCGCGGTGGCCGTCTTCGACTCCGTCGCGGGCGTGCAGCCGCAGTCCGAGACCGTCTGGCGCCAGGCCGACCGCTACGCCGTGCCCCGCATCGCGTTCATCAACAAGATGGATCGCACCGGCGCCGACTTCGACGCAGCCGTCCAGTCCATGCGCGACCGGCTGGGAGCGACTCCCGTTCCGATCCATCTCCCGATCGGGAGCGAGGAGCAGTTCTCGGGGATCGTCGACCTGGTGGAGATGAAGGCGATCACGTACTCGAACGTGCTCGGCACCGAGTTCGCGGTCGAGGAGATCCCGGAGGCGCTCGTCGCCGCGGCCGGAGTCGCCCACCACGCGCTGATCGACGGTGTTGCCGAGTTCGACGACGAGCTCACGGAGACCTACCTCGAGGACGAGGCCGCGGTCACCCCCGAGATGATCCGGCGCGCCCTGCGCGCGGGCACGCTCTCCGGGCGCGTCACTCCGGTGCTCGCCGGCTCGGCCTTCAAGAACAAGGGTGTGCAGCCGCTGCTCGACGCGATCGTGGACTACCTCCCGAGCCCGGTCGACGTTCCGGCCGTCCAGGGTGTCGACCCGAAGAGCGCCGTGGAGGCGACCCGAGAGCCCGCGCTCGAGGCGCCCTTCGCTGCGCTGGCGTTCAAGGTCATGACCGATCCCTACGTCGGCAAGCTCACGTACTTCCGCGTCTACTCGGGACAGATCAAAGCCGGCGATCGGGTGCTCAACACCACGAACGGCAAGACCGAGCGACTCGGCCGGATCCTCGAGATGCACGCCAACCACCGCGAGGAGCGTGAGGAGATCGGTGCGGGTGAGATCGCCGCCGCGGTCGGGCTCAAGTTCACGACGACGGGCGACACGCTCGCCGTCTCGACAGCCCCGATCATCCTCGAGTCGATGTCCTTCCCCGACCCCGTGATCTCGGTCGCGATCGAGCCGAAGACGAAGGCCGACCAGGACAAGCTCGGCGCCGCGCTGCAGCGGCTCACCGAGGAGGACCCGACCTTCCGCGTCTCTTCGGACGAGGAGACCGGCCAGACGCTGATCGCCGGCATGGGCGAGCTCCACCTCGAGATCATCGTCGACCGCCTCCTGCGCGAGTTTCGCGTCGAGGGCAACGTCGGTCGCCCGCAGGTCGCGTACCGCGAGACCATCTCGCAGCCGGCCGAGAAGATCCGAGGGCGCTTCGTACGCCAGACCGGCGGCTCCGGCCAGTACGGCGACGTCGAGATCAACCTCTACCCGCAGGAGCCGGGATCGGGCTACGAGTTCGAGGACAAGATCGTCGGCGGCAAGATCCCGAAGGAGTACATCCCTGCCGTCGATGCCGGCATCGAGGAGGCCATGAGCTCCGGCATCCTCGCCGGCTTCCCCGTCGTCGACATCAGGGTCGAGCTCGTCGACGGCTCGTACCACGACGTCGACTCGAGCGAGCGAGCATTCAAGATCGCCGGCTCGATGGCGTTCAAGGAGGGCATGAAGCGGGCGAAACCGAAGCTCCTCGAGCCGGTCATGTCGGTCGAGGTCGTAACGCCCGAGGACTTCCTCGGCGACGTCATTGGTAACCTGAACGGCCGTCGCGGCCGGATCGAGCACCTCGAGCCGGTCGGCACGTCGCAGTCGATCAAAGCGAGCGTCCCGCTCGCGGAGATGTTCGGCTACGCGACCGACCTGCGCTCGATGTCGCAGGGCCGCGCGACGTTTTCGATGCAGTTCGACCGCTACGAGGAAGTACCGCGCACGATCGCCGAAGCGCTCGTGTCGAGCGACAAGCCAGCGTAAAGACCAAGGTCAAACGAGTACCCGGAGGCAATCACCCATGGGCAAGCAGAAGTTCGAGCGCACCAAGCCGCACGTCAACGTCGGAACCATCGGTCACATCGACCACGGCAAGACGACGCTCACAGCCGCGATCACCAAGGTGTTGGCGGATTCCGGCACCAATACCCAGGTGGCGTCGTTCGACTCGATCGACAAGGCTCCCGAGGAGCGCCAGCGCGGGATCACCATCAACACCGCGCACGTCGAGTACGAGACGGAGAACCGGCACTACGCGCACGTCGACTGCCCGGGCCACGCCGACTACATCAAGAACATGATCACGGGCGCCGCCCAGATGGACGGGGCGATTCTCGTCGTGTCCGCCGCGGACGGCCCGATGCCGCAGACGCGTGAGCACATCCTCCTCGCCCGCCAGGTCGAGGTGCCGTCGATCGTCGTCGCCCTGAACAAGGCGGACATGGTCGACGACCCCGAGCTCCTGGAGCTCGTCGAGATGGAGGTGCGCGAGCTGCTCTCCAAGTACGAGTTCCCCGGCGACGACATCCCGGTCATCCAGGTCTCGGCGCTGAAGGCGCTCGAGGGCGATCCCGAGTGGACGCCGAAGATCCTCGAGCTCATGGAGGCCGTCGACTCGTACATCCCCGAGCCGACCCGAGACGTGGACAAGCCGTTCCTCATGCCGATCGAGGACGTGTTCACGATCACCGGCCGCGGAACGGTCGTGACCGGTCGCATCGAGCAAGGGATGATGAAGGTCGGCGAGGAGATCGAGATCGTCGGGATCCATCCCGCGATCGAGAAGACCGTGATCACGGGTCTCGAGATGTTCCAGAAGACGCTCGACTACGCTCAGGCCGGCGACAACGCGGGCGCCCTGCTCCGCGGCATCAAGCGCGAGGACGTCGAGCGCGGCCAGGTGCTCGCGAAGCCCGGCTCGATCACGCCGCACACGCACTACAAGGCCGAGGTGTACGTGCTCTCGAAGGACGAGGGCGGGCGGCACACGCCGTTCTTCGACGGCTACCGGCCGCAGTTCTACTTCCGGACGACGGACGTCACCGGCTCGATCAAGCTCCCCGAGGGTCAGGAGATGGTCATGCCCGGCGACAGCACGAACATGGAGATCGACCTGATTCAGCCGATCGCCATGGACCAGGGTCTCCGCTTCGCCATCCGCGAGGGTGGGCGCACGGTGGGTGCCGGCGTCGTCACGGAGATCATCGCGTAGGGAGAGGCTCGCCTCTCCCTCCTCATCACCATGGCGCAGCAGAAGATCCGCATCCGCTTGAAGGGCTACGACCACCAGCAGGTGGACCGCTCCGCGTCCCAGATCGTGGAGACGGCGCAGCGCACCGGCGCCACCATCACCGGGCCGGTCCCGCTGCCGACCGAGAAGAACGTCTACTGCGTGATCCGCAGCCCGTTCAAGGACAAGGACTCGCGCGAGCACTTCGAGGTGCGCACGCACAAGCGCCTGATCGACATCCACTCCCCGACACCGAAGACCGTCGACTCGCTGATGCGGCTCGACCTCCCGGCCGGGGTCGACATCGAGATCAAGCTCTAGCAACCCGATGAAGGGAATTCTCGGCACGAAGCTCGGCATGACCCAGGTCTTCGACCCGGAGTCTGGGCGCATGTCCGCGGTCACCGTCATCCAGGCGGGGCCCTGCCCCGTCGTACAGGTGAAGACGGTCGACACGGACGGCTACGACGCCGTGCAGCTCGCGTTCGAGCCCGTCGCCGAGAGAAAGCTGTCGAAACCGGAGAAGGGTCATCTCGCGAAGGCCGGAGCCGGGCCCCATCGCCACCTCGTGGAGATGCGCGGCGAGAGCGGCTTGACGGTGGGCGAGACGGTGACGGTCGAGGCGTTCGAGCCCGGGGAGAAGATCAAGGTGTCCGGGGTTTCGATCGGAAAGGGGTTTCAGGGCACGATCAAGCGGCACGGCTTCACCCGCGGCCCGGTCTCGCACGGTTCCCACAACGTCCGCGCCCCGGGATCGATCGGCGCGTCGGCGACGCCGTCTCGCGTCTTCAAGGGGATGCGCATGTCGGGCCGCATGGGCGGCGTCCGGGTTACGCAGCCGGGACTCGTCGTGCACGAGGTGGACGCCGAGCGCAACCTCCTGCTCGTCCGGGGCTCGGTTCCCGGGTCGGCGAGCGGGCTCGTGGAGATCCGGGAGGCCTGAGGACATGGCGACGGCACCGAAAGCGCCCGTGCTCGGCGGGTCGAAAGGCAAGGACATGGCGCTGGACGCGTCCGTGTTCGCCGCGGAGGTGAAGCCGCACCTCGTGCACGAGACCGTGCGCGCGGAGATGAACGCCGCCCGCGCGGGCACACGTGGCGGGAAGAGCCGTGGCCTCGTCGCCGGCGGTCGTTCCAAGCCATGGCGTCAGAAGGGAACCGGACGCGCACGCGCAGGTACGACGCGCGCGCCCCAGTGGACGGGGGGCGGCATGGCGTTTCCGCCCGGCATGCGCAGCTTCGAGGTGAAGGTCAACCGCAAGGCCCGCCGGGCCGCACTCAAGGGCGCCCTGAGCGACCATGCGGCCAACGGGACGATCGCGCTGCTCGACGGCTCCGGCTTCGACGCACCGTCGACCCGCAAGGCGGCCGAGCTCATCGCCGAGTGGTCGGATCGACCCACCCTCGTCGTCGCGACCGAGGACGAAGAGGTAGTCGTGAAGTCGTTCCGGAACCTCGACCGGGTGCTCGTGATCGTCCCGGCCGAGCTCGAGGTCGTCTCGGTCGTCTGGGCGCGCTCGCTCCTCGTGACCCAGGCCGCCCTCCCGCTCGTCCTCGCCCGCGCGGGCGTCGAGAACGAGGAGGCTGCCGAGTGAGCCTCCACCCGAATCAAGTTTTGCTCGCGCCCGTGGTCTCCGAGAAGAGCTACTCGCTCATCTCCGACCGCAAGTACACGTTCCGCGTCCACGAGGACGCGCACAAGACCCAGATCCGGCAGGCGGTCGAGGAGCTCTTCGACGTGAAGGTGCAGAAGGTCGCGGTCCTCAAAGTCCAGTCGAAGCCGAAGCGGCGCGGGTTCACGAAGGGCCGCAGGCCGGGCTGGAAGAAGGCCATCGTGCAGCTCCGCGAGGGTCACGAGATCGAGATCTTCGAGGGAGCGGCCGTCTGATGGCGTTGCGCAAGTACAAGCCCACGAGCCCCGGGCGTCGCTTCATGGCGACCTCGGGCTTCGAGGAGATCACGAAGTCCGAGCCGGAGAAGTCGCTCCTCGAGCCGCTGACGAAGAAGGGCGGCCGCAACAACCGCGGCCGGATCACGACACGCCATCAGGGCGGCGGTCACAAGCGCCGGTTCCGCACGATCGACTTCAAGCGCACGAAGGACGGCGTGCCTGCCAGGGTGGCCGCGATCGAGTACGACCCGAACCGGTCGGCACGGATCGCGCTCCTGCACTACGCCGACGGCGTCAAGGCCTACATTCTCGCGCCGTCTCGACTGCGCGTCGGCGCGTCGGTCGAGTCCGGGCCGGACGCCGACATCAAGCCCGGCAACGCACTTCCACTCGCGAACATCCCGACGGGGACGCTGGTGCACTCGGTCGAGCTCAAGCCCGGCCAGGGCGGGCGCATGGCGCGCTCCGCCGGCTCGTCGGTGCAGCTCGTCGCGAAGGACGGCGACCACGGCGTGCTGCGACTCCCGTCGGGTGAGCTGCGCCGCGTGCTGCTGACCTGCCGCGCGACGGTCGGCCAGGTCGGAAACACCGACCACGCCAACCAGACGAGCGGGAAGGCCGGCCGGAGCCGGTGGCTCGGCAAGCGGCCAACGGTGCGCGGCTCGGCGATGAACCCGGTCGACCACCCGCACGGCGGCGGCGAGGGCAAGTCGAAGGGCGGTCGCCATCCGGTCACGCCCTGGGGCGTGCCGACCCTCGGCAAGCGCACGCGCCGAAAGCACAAGGAGTCCGACAAGCTGATCGTCCGCGGCCGGCGCCGCGGCAAGGAGAGGAAGCGCTAGTTCATGAGTAGATCGTCCAAGAAGGGACCTTTCGTCCAGGAACGGCTGCTGAGCCGGATCGAGGCGATGAACGCGACGGGCGAGAAGCGGATGATCCGCACGTGGTCGCGCACGTCGACGGTCTTCCCCGAGATGGTGGGGCACACGATCGCCGTCCACGACGGCCGTAAGCACGTGCCCGTGTTCCTGACCGAGCAGATGGTCGGTCACAAGCTCGGCGAGTTCGCACCCACCCGAACGTTCCGCAGCCACTCCGGCGACCGGCAAGCCCAAGTGAAGAAACGCACGTGAGCTCAGTGGCGACAGACGATCGGCAGCGGGTCCGGGCGCAGGCCAAGTGGGTGCGCACCTCGTCGCGGAAGGCGCGGCTCGTGCTCGACCACATTCGCGGCCGCACGGTGCCCGAGGCGCGGACCGTGCTCGCCTTCAGCACCCGCGCCGCGGCGACGGACATCGAGAAGGTGCTCCGTTCGGCAGTGGCGAACGCGGAGGCGAACCACGGGCTGGACGGCGACGACCTCGTCGTCGAGGTCGCATACGCCGACGAGGGGCCGACGCTCAAGCGCTGGAAGCCCCGCGCCCGCGGCCGGGTCAACCGTATTCGCAAGCGAACGTGTCATGTGACACTCGTCCTCGTCGAGCAGCCCGAGGAGACGCCGAGGCGCCGCCGCCGGGCTCGCGCCGACGCGCCCGTCGCAACTGCTGCGCCGGCTGCCGAGGGCACAACTTCCGCCGAGAAGCCGAAGGCTTCGAGGCGACGAAAGAAGAAGGAGGCCGTCGCGTAATGGGCCAGAAAGTGCATCCCGGCGGGTTCCGCGTCGGCGTCATCCACGACTGGAAGTCGAACTGGTGGACGGGCCGTCAGGAGTTCGCGGCGTACCTGCTCGAGGACGTCAAGATCCGCAAGCACATTCTCGACAAGCTCTCGCATGCGGGGCTCTCCGACATCCTGATCCGCAAGGACAAGCAGCGGATCACCGTGGACATCTACACCGCGCGCCCCGGCATCGTGATCGGGAAGTCCGGCGTGGAGGTCGACGCGCTGAGGAGAGATCTGCACGCGCTCACCCAGAAGAACGTGCACATCAACATCAACGAGATCAAGCGTCCCGAGCTCGACGCGAAGCTCGTCGCTCAGTCGATCGCAGAGCAGCTCGAGAACCGCGTGAGCTTCCGCCGTGCGATGAAGCGCTCGCTCGCCTCGGCGATGCGCTCCGGGGCACAGGGGATCAAGATCACTGCCGCGGGGCGTCTCACCGGTGGCGAGATGAGCCGACGCGAGATGTACTCGGAAGGCCGCGTCCCGCTGCATACGATCCGTGCCGACATCGACTACGGTCAGGCGGAGGCGAAGACGACGGCCGGCCAGGTCGGCGTCAAGGTCTGGATCAACAAGGGCGAGATCATGCCGGAGGGCTTCGAGGGCGCCGGCAGTCGCGACTCGCGCCTCGGCGACCAGGATCAGGCACGTCGGCGACAGGGCTCGTCGGGCGAGGGCCTCGGTGCGTCTCGGGAAGGCCGCGGGCGCAACGTGGACCGCGAGGGCCTCGGCATCGTCCAGCGCAAGCGGAAGGGCCAACGTCCGGGCGGACGTGCAACCCAACGTCCCCGCCGCGAGGACGTCGGCGCAGTCGCGCCCGAGGCCGAGGCGCAGCCGGTCGAGGCCGAGACCGCCGCATCCGATCCGGCCGTCGAGCAGACGCTCGAGGTTTCTCCCGAGCCGACGACCGAGGCAGCCGCCGAGCCGACCGAGATCGCTCCCGAGCCGGGCTCCGAGACCGAGGGTGACTCCTGATGTTGATGCCGCGCAAGACGAAGTTCCGCCGTCACCATCGAGGGCGGCGTGCCGGCCTCTCCAAGGGGCAGACGACCGTGCAGTTCGGCGACTACGGCCTGAAGAGCATGGAAGCAGGCTGGATCTCGAACCGCCAGATCGAGGCCGCCCGCATCGCTGCGACGAGGAAGATTCGCCGAAGCGGAAAGGTCTGGATCAACCTCTTCCCCGACAAGCCCTTCACCAAGAAGCCGGCCGAGACCCGCATGGGCTCGGGCAAGGGTTCCCCGGAGGGCTGGGTTGCCGTCGTCAAGCCGGGCCGCGTCATGTTCGAGCTCGCGGGCGTCGACGAGGAGCTGGCGAAGGAAGCTCTACGCCTCGCGGGCCAGAAGCTGCCGGTCAGGACGAAGTTCGTCAAGAGGGAGGCCGATCTCTTTGAGAGCTAGAGAACTTCGTGCCCTGACCGACGACGAGCTCGACCGGAAGATGGCCGAGACCCGGCGGGAGCTCTTCAACCTCCACTTCCAGACCGCGACCGGCGTGCTCGAGAACAGCGCCCGGCTGCGCACTGCCAAGCGCGAGATCGCGCGCATCCTGACCGTCAAGAACGAACGTGCCAGAGGACTGACGACATGACCGAGGAGAACGTGAACCCGAGCGACGAAGAGACGCAGGACGAGACCGTGGCCGACGCCGAACCACAGGAGGCAACGGCGGAGACGACCGATGCCCCGGACGGCGTCGCAGACGTGGAGAACGTGCCGGACGAGGCTGCTCCCGAAGGCGAGTCCGCCGCGGAGCCGGAGCCCCCCGAGACGGAGCCGGCGACCGAGGTGCCTGCGCCGGAAACGGAAGCCTCGCCCACAGAGCCAGAGGACGTGCCAGAGGCGGTAAACGACGAGGCTGCGGTCGCGGCGGCCCAGACTGCACAGGCGCCCGCTGAAGCGTCCGAGGAGGAAGCCGTCGCCGAGGAGCCTCCTGCGGCGAGTGAGAGCTCGGAGTCCGCCGATGCCGAGGCCGCGCCTGCTGCCGTCTCCGAGCCGAAGAAGAAGAAGAAGCGGCTCCCGCGTGCGCTCCGCCGCCAGCGGACGAAGGCGAAACGCGAAACACCCGCCGAGCGCAAGCCGATCACGCGCCTGCCCAAGCCAGAGCACGCTCGCGGGCGTCGCCAGGAGCGCCAGGGCAAGGTCGTGTCCGCGGCCTCCGACAAGACGATCGTCGTTCGCGTCGACACGGTGAAGGTGCATCCGATGTACAAGAAGGTCATCCGGCGGAGCACCAAGCTGCACGCGCACGACGCAGAGAACCAGGCCAAGATCGGCGACGTCGTCCTGATCGTGGAGACGCGGCCCATCTCGAAGCAGAAGCGCTGGCGCCTGCAGGAAGTCGTCGAGGCGGCGAAGTGATCCAGCAAGAGTCGCGCCTGCGGGTGGCGGACAACACGGGTGCGCGGGAGATCCTGTGCATCCGCGTCCTCGGAGGATCCCATCGCCGCTACGCGCGGGTGGGAGACATCATCATTGCTACCGTGAAGTCGGCCACGCCTCAGGGCGCGGTCAAGAAGGGCGAGGTCGTGCGGGCGGTCGTGGTGCGGACGAAGAAGCCCTACGGCCGAGACGACGGCACGCTCATCGGTTTCGACGAGAACGCCGCCGTCCTCATCGATCCCCAGTCCAACCCGCGCGGGACTCGCATCTTCGGGCCCGTCGCGCGGGAGCTCCGCGAGAAGAACTTCATGAAGATCGTCAGCCTGGCTCCGGAGGTTCTCTAGCTCATGGCAGTGAAGATGAAGGTCAAGAAGGGCGACATGGTTCAGATCCTCACCGGCAAGGACCGCGGGAAACGCGGCCGCGTGCTCGAGGCACGCCCGTCGGAGAAGCGGGTCATCGTCGAGAACCTGAACGTCTCCAAGCGGCACACGAAGCCGCGCCCGATCAGGGATTCCTCCCGGATGGGCGGCGCGCAGGTCGTGCCCGGGGGAATCCTGGACAAGCCAGCGCCCGTGCCGGTCTCGAACGTCATGGTCGTCTGCCCCGTGTGTGGCCTTCCGACCCGCGTCGGGATCATCGAGAAGGAAGCCAAAGGTGGAATCGTGCGCGTGCGCGTCTGCAAGCGCGAAGGCTGCGGGCAGGAGATCGACAAGTGAGCTCTGCGACCGTGACCAGCAACGCCCCGACCGAGGAGGCCTACGTGCCGCGCCTGAAGGAGCGGTACGAGTCAGAGATCCGTGCACGGCTCCAGGAGGAGCTCGGGCTCTCGTCGGTCATGCAGGCGCCACGCGTCACCAAGGTGACGTTGAACATGGGCGTCGGCGAGGCGAAGACCGACGCGAAGGCGCTCGACGCGGCGATCGACGAGCTTTCCGTCATCTCCGGTCAGCGTGCCCAGGTGCGGCGCGCGACCAAGTCGATCGCCAGCTTCAAGCTGCGCGAGGGCATGCCCGTCGGCGCACGCGTGACGCTGCGCGGCGCACGCATGTACGAGTTCCTCGACCGCCTCAGCTCGATCGCGCTTCCGCGCATCCGCGACTTCCGCGGCCTCGACCCCGGATCGTTCGACGGGCGCGGCAACTACTCGATCGGAATCCGGGAGCAGATCATCTTCCCCGAGATCGACTACGACAAGGTTCCGTCGGTGCGGGGGCTCGACATCGCGATCACGACCTCGGCGACGACGGACGAGCACGGGCGCGCGCTGCTCGGCGCCCTCGGCATGCCGTTCGCCGGAGAGAGAAGGGATTCCTAACGCATGGCCAAGAAGTCGCTCGTCGTCAAGCAACAGCGCGGCTCGAAGCACAAGGTGCGCGCGTACTCGCGCTGCAACAAGTGCGGTCGTCCCCGCGCGGTGTACCGCAAGTTCGGGCTCTGCCGAATCTGCCTGCGGGAGCTCGCCCATCAGGGCGCCATCCCGGGCATGACGAAGTCGAGCTGGTAGGAGGAAATCATGCTCACCGATCCGATCGCCGACATGCTCACCCGCATCCGCAACGCGAATCGCGCGTTGCACGAATCTGCATCCATGCCGACCTCCCGCATGAAGGAGGAGATCGCGCGCATCCTGAAGGACGAGGGCTACATCGCGGACTTCCGCGTGATCGAGACGAAGGACGAGAAGGATCAGCCTCTTCCGTTCCGGACGCTCGTGATCGAGCTCAAGTTCGCGCGTGACCGCCGTCGCGTCATCACCGATCTCAAGCGGGTCTCCAAGCCCGGCCGTCGCGTCTACGCGGGCAAGGATCGCCTGCCGCGCGTCCTCGGTGGCCTCGGCACCGCGATCATGTCCACCTCGACCGGGGTGATCACCCACCGCCAGGCCGCGGAGCGCGGCGTCGGCGGCGAAGTGATCGCCTTCGTCTGGTAGGCGGAGTCGTCATGTCGCGAATCGGCCGAAAGCCCATCGAGCTGCCGTCCGGGGTGCTGGTCGCGCTCTCGCCCGGGCGCGTTCAGGTCAACGGCCCGCTCGGCGAGTTGAGCCAGGTCGTGCCCGCGCGCATGCAGATCGAGAAGAACGAGGCCGAGATCCTCGTCACCCGCCCCACCAACCGTGGGGAGGACCGGGCGCTCCACGGGCTCACCCGCACGCTCGTCGCCAACATGGTCGAGGGCGTCACCAAGGGCTTCGAGAAGCACCTGGAGATCCAGGGAGTGGGATACCGCGCTCAGCTCAAGGGCACCGAGCTCGAGCTTGCCGTCGGCTTCTCGCATCCCGTCACGATCAAGCCGCGCGCGGGTATCAGCTTCGAGGTCCCGATCCCGACGCAGATCGTAGTCAAGGGCATCGACAAGCAGGCGGTCGGCCAGACCGCTGCCGAGATTCGCAAGGTGCGGCCGCCCGAGCCGTACAAGGGCAAGGGCATTCGCTATCGCGACGAGCAGGTGCGCAGGAAGGTCGGGAAGCGCGCATGACGGTACTTACAAAACGCCAGGCGCGCATGCGTCGCCAGCGCCGCATCCGCGGCAAGGTCGCGGGAACCGCCGAGCGGCCGCGGCTCGCCGTGTTTCGCTCGAATCGCGGGATCTTCGCGCAGCTGATCGACGACACGAGTGGGCGCACCC
This sequence comes from uncultured Actinomycetes bacterium, assembly GCA_963830035.1. Lineage (GTDB taxonomy): Bacteria > Actinomycetota > Thermoleophilia > Gaiellales > Gaiellaceae > GMQP-bins7. The sequence continues at coordinate 102,302 of CAWHKX010000007.1, forward strand.
TTGCCTCGGCGAGCTGGTCCACCGTCAAGTCGTCCGGCTCCAAGATCGACCAGGCAACCGACGTCGGAAAGGCACTCGGCCAGGCGGCCAAGAAGGCAGGAATCGAAAGCTGCGTGTTCGACCGCGGCGGCTACCTCTATCACGGACGCGTGAAGGCGCTTGCGGACGGCGCGCGCGGGGAAGGACTCCAGTTTTGAGCACCAGGGAAGTTGCAGACTCGCGCGAGCTGAAGGAGCGGGTCATCGAGATCAACCGCGTCGCGAAGGTCGTGAAGGGCGGCAGGCGGTTCTCGTTCACAGCGTTGGTCGTCATCGGTGACGAGACCGACCGGGTCGGGCTCGGCTACGGCAAGGCGCGTGAGGTCCCGCTCGCCATCTCGAAGGCCGTCGAGGACGCCAAGAAGAACCTATTCACCGTGCCGAAGCACGGGCAGACGATCACGCACGAGATCGTCGGCCAGTTCGACGCCGCGCGCGTCGTCCTCCGCCCGGCGAGCGAGGGAACGGGCGTCATCGCCGGCGGAGGAGTGCGCGCCGTGCTCGAGCTCGCTGGCATTCGCGACGTCCTGGCGAAGAGCCTCGGGACCACGACCCCGATCAACATGACCCGCGCCACGGTGGAGGGCCTGCGGCGGCTCGTGCGTCCCGAGGACGTCGCGCAGCTTCGCGGCAAGACCATTGCGGATGTCATCCCGATCCCACGTCCCGCCACGCTCGCGCGTACTGAGGAGGCCCTGGCCCAGGAGCGCGCGGCTGCCGAGCCCGCGCCGCAGCCCGTGGCCGACGAGAGTGCGCCGGAAGCCGGCTGTCTCCGAGGAGACTTCATGAGCTCGCTGAAGATCACGCAGGTGCGAAGCACCATCGGCCAGACCGACCGGCACATCGGTACCCTGCGCGCACTCGGGCTCGGGAAGATCGGCCGTACCTCCGAGCACAAGGACTCTCCGGTGCTGCAGGGCATGCTCCGGCAGGTCAACCACCTCGTTCGCGTCGAAAGCGCGTAGTCATGGCTTCCGAAGAGCTCAACCTGTCCAATCTCGAGCCCGCGCAGCCGCGTAAGCGGCGCAAGCGCGTCGGTCGCGGCCTGGGCTCCGGGAAAGGGCGCTACTCCGGTCGCGGCATCAAGGGCCAGAAGTCGCGGGCCGGATCGCACAAGATGCCCGCCGGGTTCGAGGGCGGCCAGATGCCGATCGACATGCGCCTCGGCAAGCTGCGCGGGAACACCTCCGCGGACGCGATGCCGATCGGGCCTTTCCGGACGTACACACAGCCTGTCAACGTGCGCGATCTCGAACGCCGCTTCGAGGCAGGGGCGGACGTGACCCCCGAGGCGCTCAAGGCCAGTGGGCTCGTCCGCAAGCTCTCGGTCGACGTGAAGGTGCTCGGCGAGGGAGAGCTCACGAAGAAGCTGACGGTCTCCGCCCACGGATTCTCGAAGACAGCCGTCGAGAAGATCGAGGCTGCCGGAGGCTCGGTCACCTGGCTCCGGGGCGAGCCGGTCAAGAAGAAGCGCAAGCACCACAAGACGAGCGTTCCGAAGGCCGAGGACGCGGAGGCCGCGGAGGACTCGGAGACGCAGGACACGGAGGCGCAGGAGGCGGAGGCGGCTGAGACCGAGGCCGAGAGCGAGTCGCCCGAGGAGACCGCTTAGACCATGTTCTCCTGGCTCGCGAACGCCTGGCGCGTCCCCGAGCTTCGTCGCCGGGTGCTCTTCACGGCGATGATCCTCGCCTTCTACCGGCTCGGCTCCTGGATTCCCGCGCCAGGAGTCAACTCGGAGACGATCGAGAACTACTTCTCGGGCCGCGGAGACACGATCCTCGGCCTGCTCAACCTCTTCTCGGGCGGCGCGCTCTCGCAGTTCTCGCTGTTCGCGCTCGGGATCATGCCGTACGTCACGGCGTCGATCATCCTCCAGCTCCTGACCGTCGTCATCCCGCGGCTCGGTGAGCTCCAGAAGGAGGGCGAGGCGGGCTACGCGAAGATCACCCAGTACACGCGCTACCTGACCGTGGTGCTGGCCGCGTTGCAGGCCACCGGCTACGCGTTCCTGTTCCGCGATCAGGGCGCCCTCGACGCCGGCGCCGGCGAGCTGGTGTTGATCGTCGTGACGCTGACCGCGGGCACCACGCTCCTCATGTGGATGGGCGAGCTGATCACGAAGCGCGGGATCGGAAACGGCATCTCGATCCTGATCTTCGCGTCGATCCTGGTCGGCGCGCCGATCGGCATTGCCGCCTGGTGGAACGGCGGGCCGATGGAGAAGCTCTTCTACCCGCTGATCGCGGTCGGGATCGTTGCCGCCGTCGTCTTCGTGCAGGAGGGGCAGCGGCGCATTCCGATCCAGTACGCGAAGCGCATGGTCGGCCGGCGCATGACGGCAGGCGGCTCGACCTACCTTCCGCTGCGCGTCAACATGGCGGGCGTCATCCCGATCATCTTCGCGGCGGCGATTCTCGCGTTCCCGCCGACGATGGCCCAGTACTTCCCCGTGACGCAGGACTTCGTCAACGAGTACTTCCAGCCGGGCGACTGGATCTACCTGCTCATCGAGGGCATGATGATCGTGCTCTTCACGTACTTCTACACCGCGGTGCAGTTCAACCCCGTCGACCAGGCCGACAACCTGCGCCGGCACGGCGGCTACATCCCCGGCATCCGTCCCGGACCCCCCACCGCTCAGTACCTCGATCGTGTCCTTTCGCGCCTGACGCTTCCGGGATCGCTCTTCCTCGCCCTCGTCGCGGTGCTCCCGAGTCTCTTCATCGCCTACGGCGGGTTCTCCCAGGCGAGCGCCGGCGCGCTGGGTGGAACGTCGGTCCTCATCGCGGTCGGCGTCGCTCTCGACACGATGCGCCAGATGGAGTCGCAGATGATGATGCGCTCCTACGAGGGCTTCCTCAAGTAGAGGCGAGGCATGCCTCGCCTCGGGATCACCACATGAGAATCCTCATCCTCGGGCCTCAGGGGTCAGGGAAGGGAACGCAGGCGAAGCGCATCGCCGCGATCTACGACGTTCCCCATGTCGCGACGGGGGACATCCTCCGCGCGGCGATCGCCGACGGCTCGGAGCTCGGCCGGCGCGTCGAGCCGATCCTCGAGCACGGCGAGCTCGTGCCGGACGATCTCATGGTCGACCTCATCCGCGAGCGACTCGCCGACGAGCACGGCTTCGTGCTCGACGGCTTTCCGCGGACGGTTCCCCAGGCGGAAGCGCTCGACGCGATGCTCCAGGAGATCGAGAAGCCGCTGGATGTCGTGCTCCTGCTGCAGGTGTCCGACGACGTCGCTCTCGAGCGTCTGCTCGAGCGACGCGCAGCAGAGGGACGCCAGGACGACGCTCCGGACGTGATCCGCAATCGGCTGCGGCTGTACCACGGTCTGACCGAGCCCGTCGTCGAGCGCTATCACGCACGACTGCATGCCCTGGACGGCGAGCAGACCGTGGACGAGGTCTTCGCCGCGATCGAGGAGGCGCTCGGAAAGTCGCCTGGCGACACGCTTCAGCCACGCCACGCTTCCTCTGTGGACGCCGACTCCGAGAGGGTCGTCAGCCCGTGATCATCCGCAAGAGCGCACGGGAGATCGAGCGTATCGCCGCCGCGGGGGCGCTCGTGGCCGAGACCATCGCGCATGTCGGCTCGCTGATCGCGCCTGGTATCACCACGGACGAGCTCGATGCGGCCGCCGACACCTTCATCCGGGAGCGGAACGGGATCCCCACCTCCGCGGGGTACAAGGGGTACCCGAAGGCCATCTGCGTCTCGCCGAACGACGTCGTCGTGCACGGGATCCCGGGGTCGTACCGGATCGAGGACGGCGACCTCGTCACGATCGACGTCGGGGTCACGCTGGACGCGTACATCGCGGACAGCGCCTACACGTTCGCGGTCGGCGAGATCGAGCCCGAGGCGCAGCGGCTGCTCGATGTCGCCGAAGAGGCGCTCGCCGCCGGAATCGCCGAGGCGCGCCATCGAGAACCGGGTCGGAGACATCGCGCATGCGGTGCAGACCGTGGTCGAGGATGCCGGCTTCTCCGTGGTCAGAAGCCTCGTCGGCCATGGGGTCGGGCGCTACTACCACGAGGATCCACACATTCCGAACTTCGGCGATCCCGGTCGAGGGCCGAGGCTCTCCGAAGGCATGACGATCGCCGTCGAGCCGATGATCACCGCCGGCGGACCGGAGATTACGATCGCCGACGACGGCTGGACGATCTCGACCGAGGACGGCTCTCTCGCCGCCCACTTCGAGCACACGATCGCGATCACGCCCGAGGGGCCGCGCGTCCTCACCCCGCGCGTGGGTGTGCCTCGGGTGATGCGACGCGGCCGCGAAGCGGACGCCTCCGGGCGCGGCCGCGGATTCCGCCGCGAGCAGGAGTCCGGCGTTGCGCAAAAGGCGTCGTGCTACGATGACCGGCCGCGGTGCGGGGCTGCTCTGCTTGCGCCGCCCCGGGTGTCAGGCTTCAGCCTGGCACCCACTCTTCGACTTCCGAGTAACGAGGTACCGATGAAAGTCCGTCCGTCCGTCAAGCCGATGTGTGAGCGCTGCCGCGTGATCAAGCGGCACGGGCGCACCATCGTCATCTGCTCGAATCCCCGGCACAAGCAAAGGCAGGGCTAGCCGACACATGGCACGTATCGCAGGCGTCAACCTCCCCACCCAGAAGCGGCTCGAGATCGGGCTGACCTACATCTACGGCATCGGTCCCTCGACGGCGCAGAAGATCTGTCGCGTGCTCGAGCTCGACCCCGACGAGAAGGTACGTGACCTGACCGACGAAGAGGTCACGAAGCTCCGCACCTACATCGACTCGGACCTCGAGGTCGAGGGCGATCTTCGCCGCGAACCGCGCTGGGGCGATCAAGCGGCTCACGGAGATCGGCAGCTACCGGGGTGTCCGACACCGCCGCGGCCTTCCGGTGCGAGGGCAGCGGACGAAGACCAACGCGCGCACGCGCAAGGGCCCGACGAAGGCCGTCGGCCGCAGCAAGAGGTCGAAGTAGTGGCGCCTCCCAGGAAGTCTGCGGCTCGGGGTCGCACGAGGCGCCGGGTCAAGAAGAACATCGCCATCGGCCAGGCGCACATCAAGACCTCGTTCAACAACACGATCGTCACGCTCACCGACCGCGAGGGCAACGTCATCGTCTGGGAGTCGGCGGGCTCGGCGGGTTTCAAGGGCTCCCGGAAGTCCACGCCCTTCGCCGCGCAGGTGACCGCCGACAATGCGGCGCGCAAGGGCATGGAGCACGGCCTCCAGAAGGTCGAGGTCTTCGTCAAGGGCCCGGGCTCGGGTCGCGAGACTGCGATCCGCTCACTGCAGGCCGCGGGTCTCGAGATTCTCGGCGTGCGGGACGTGACTCCGCAGGCCCATAACGGCGTGCGGCAGCGCAAGCGGAGGCGGGTCTAGTGGCCAGGGATCTGGGCCCGAAGTGCCGCCTCTGCCGCCGCGAGGGGCTGAAGCTCTTTCTCAAGGGCGAGCGCTGCCTGACCGAGAAGTGCGCGGTCGAGCGCCGCGGCTACCCGCCGGGCGAGCACGGTCGCGGCCGCATCAAGCAGAGCGAGTACCTGCTCCAGCTGCGCGAGAAGCAGAAGGCGCGCCGCTACTACGGCCTGCTCGAGAAGCAGTTTCGCCGCACCTACGAGCGGGCGAGCCGCGGGCAGGGCGCCCCGGGCGAGAACCTCCTGCGCATGCTCGAGACCCGCCTCGACAACGTCGTCTACCGGCTCGGCTTCGCGGGCTCGCGCGCGCAGTCCCGCCAACTCGTCCGTCACGGCCACTTCCAGGTCAACGGTCGGCGCGTGAACATCCCGAGCTACGGCGTCAAGGCGAACGACGTCATCTCGCTCAAGCCGGGCAGTCCGGTCGAGCAGCTGGTTCGAGAGGCGACCGATCTGACTGCATCGGTCGCCCCCTGGCTCCAGGCCGACCACGACGGGCTCACGGGCCAGGTTCTCCGATTCCCCGAGCGCGACGAGATCGACGTGCCCGTCCAGGAATCTCTCATCGTCGAGCTCTATTCCAAATAACGCTGTAGGGGCGAGGCACGTCTCGCCCTGTGTGACACGGAAACCAGAAAGGATCGCTTTGGCTACACGCACCAGCTTGATGGAGTTCCAGACTCCGCGGATCGCCCACGAGGAAGCGGACGACCATCGCGGCGTCTTCCAGATCGAGCCGCTCGATCGCGGCTTCGGCAACACCTTCGGCAACTCGCTGCGGCGCGTTCTCCTGTCCTCCCTCGAGGGCGCGGCAGTGACCGCCGTGAAGATCGAGGGGGTCGCACACGAGTTCACGACCCTTCCGGGTGTTCGCGAGGACGTCACGGACATCATCCTCAACCTCAAGAACCTGATCGTGCTGCTGCACGGCGCGTCGCCCGAGATCGAGGTCTACATCGCGAAGAAGGGCGCCGGGGTCGTGACGGCGGCCGACATCGAGGCGCCCGCCGACCTCGAGATCCTGAACCCGGAGCTCGAGATCGCCCACGTCTCCGAGAAGGGCAAGCTCGAGATGACTCTGACCATCGGTCGCGGTCGGGGATACGTTCCCGCCGAGCTGAACCGGGGACCGGAGACGACGATCGGCGTCATTCCGATCGACTCGATCTTCTCGCCGGTGCGGCGCGTGGCGTACGAGGTCGAGGCGGCTCGTGTCGGCCAGCGCACCGACTACGACAAGCTCGTCCTGGACGTGACGACCGACGGCTCGCTCGATCCGCGCGACGCGATCGGGCAGGCCGCCGAGATCCTCATCCGCCAGCTCGCGATCTTCACCGACCTCGACCGCATCGAGGGCCTGGGGGAGACCGCCGCCGAGACGGCCGCGGAGGCTCCGGTCACGCACGGCATGGAGAACTTCCCCATCGAGGAGCTCGAGCTGGGTGTTCGCTCGTACAACTGCTTGAAGCGCGTCGGCATCGAGACGATCGGTGACCTCACCTCGAAGTCCGAGAACGAACTCGTCGCGATCCCGAACTTCGGCCGGAAGTCGATCGAGGAGGTCCGCTCCGCGCTCGCCTCTCACGGCCTGATGCTCAAGGGCGAGGACACGGTCGGATAGCGATGCGTCACCAGCGGTCGGGAAGGAAGCTCGGGCGGGACTCCGCCCATCGCAAGGCGCTCTACTCGAATCTCGTGGGCGCCTTGATCGAGCACGGCCGCATCCGGACGACCGAGGCCAAGGCCAAGGCGGTCAAGCCGTACGCAGAGAAGCTCATCACGTTGGGGAAGCGCGGTGACCTCCACGCCCGCCGGCAGGCGCTCGCCGCGCTTCGCTCCAACGACGTCGTCCATCGCCTGTTCGCGGAGGTCGCGCCGCGCTTCACCGACCGGCCGGGCGGCTACACCCGCATCGTCAAGCTCGGCCCGCGTCAGGGCGATGCGGCCGACATGGTCTATCTCGAGCTCGTCGACTTCGAGCCGGCGTCTTCGCCACTGGCTCCTCCTCGCGCCCGGCGCGAGGAGTCGGCTCCCGCCGAGGCGTAGCTCGAACCGACGGGCGGGCGCCGGGTCAGGCTTCAGCCTGCCCCGGTCTCGAGATTCCGCACCGAGATTCGCGGCGAGTACTCTCGAAGCCGTGCTCGTTCTGATCGCTCTGTTTCTCGCGATCTTCGTCCTCCCGTCCCCATGGGGGCTCGTCGCGGTGGCCGTCGCCGCGGTGCTCGACATCGCCGAGACCGGCCTCTTCGTCTGGTGGTCGAAGCGACGGAAAGCGACGGTCGGAGTCGACTCGCTCGTCGGCAAGGTGGGGATCGCGTCCTCGAACCTCTGGCCGGAAGGCCAGGTCAAGATCAGCGGCGAGCTCTGGCAGGCACGCTGTGCCGGAGGGTGTGACGCGGGCACGAGAGTCGTCATCCGCGCCGTCGAGGGGCTCTTGCTCGTCGTCGAACCCGTGTGACTACGCTCTCGGGAATGCGACTGGCATGCGTCGCTCTCGCGTTGGTGCTCGTTCCTCTCGCTGCCGGCGCCGCGAGCGCCTGGGAGACGCGAGCACCGATGCCGCTTCCCCGTACCGAGGTTGCGGCTGCGACAGTCCGCGATGAGATCGTCGTGCTCGGCGGCTTCACGCTCGACCGTGGAGCCTCCACCCGCGTGGACGCGTATTCGCCGGCTCGGAACAGCTGGCGGCGGCTGCCGGACCTCCCGGTCGGCATTCATCACGCGATGCGGTGGGAGCCGGCGGGCGCCCATACGTGCTGGGCGGCTACACGGTCGCTGGGATGCCGCTGCGTACGGCCCTCGTCCTGGATCGGGGCAGGTGGCGCGCACTTCCTCGGATGCCGTTCGCGCGCGCCGCTGCCGGCGCGGGAGTCGCGGACGGGAAGATCATCGTCGCGGGTGGCGTCACGCTCGGCGCCCAGCGGCTGGCGCGGAATGCGCTCTCCTTCGATCTTCGCACGAGGCGCTGGTCGGTCGTTCCCGGCCCGACGCCACGCGAGCATCTCGGAGTGACGTCGCTCGCCGGAACGGTCTACGCGATCGCCGGCCGCACCTCGGGTCTCGACACGAACCTGCTGCACTTCGAGTCGTACCGTCCAGGCGCCAAGCGCTGGACTCGACTCGCGCCGGTGCCCGACGCGCGGGGCGGCACCGGTGCAGCTGCTCTCCTGGGCCACATCGTGTCGGCGGGCGGAGAGGAGCCTGCGGGCACCATCGCCGAGGTTCTTGCCTACCGCGTAGCCGACCGGCGCTGGATTCGCCTCGACGACCTCGCCACACCTCGACACGGCATCGGTATGGCGGCGCTCGGTGGCCGGGTATTCGTCATCGCAGGCGGGCCCGAGCCCGGCCTCACGGTGAGCTCCGCGAACGAAGCGCTGAGCATCGAGCGGTAGCTCTCAGGGCTCCCAGGCGACCGGGAGCGAAACGAGGCTGCGGAAGAGTGGGATCGGGCGGTAGTCCAGAGCCTCGGGCGACACCGCCAGTCGAAGCGTCGGAAACCGTGCCAGGAGCGTCGCGAGAGCGATCTGGGCCTCCAGCCGGGCAAGAGGAGCGCCGAGGCAGAAGTGGCTCCCTCGACCGAACGCGAGGTGCTTCGTGTCTTCACGGCCGAGATCGAGTCGGGCGGCATCCGGGTAGTGAGTGTCGTCACGGTTGGCCGAGCCGAGGACGGCGATGACGAGGTCTCCACGATTCATCGTCCGGCCGCCGACTTCGGCGTCCTCTGCAACCCAGCGCGTCAAGGTTCGTTCGACCGGGCTGTCGAAGCGAAGCAGCTCCTCGACTGCGGCCGCGATGAGGTCGGGATCACGGCGAAGCTTCGCGAGCTCGTCCGGATGCGAGAGAAGCGCCAGGACGGCATTCGCGATCAAGCTCACCGTGGTCTCGTGCCCCGCGACGATCAGCAGGACGACCATGCTGTAGAGCTCGTCCTCGCTCAGGCTGTCGCCCTGCTCCTCGGCCTGGACGAGGGCGCTCACGAGGTCGTTCGACGGCTCACGTCTCCGTCCGTCGAACAACGCCTGCAGATACCCGAGGAACTCCTCGGAGTGTCGCACGAACCGCTCCAGGTCCTCCTCCGTGAGCGGAGGGCTCACGAACGAGTTCGACCAGACACGGAACCGTTCCCGGTCCGCTGACGGGATGCCGAGCAACTCCGCGATGACGATGATCGGCAGCGGGAACGCGTAGCTCTCGACGATGTCCATCTCTCCGTTTCCCTCCACCGCGTCGAGCAGCTCGTCGGCGATCTCTTGGATGCGCGGTGCGAGCGCGGCCACCATGCGGGGCGTGAACGCCTTGGTTACGAGACGGCGCAGCCGACGGTGGTCGTCCCCGTCCTTGGAGAGGAGGTTGGTGTTGACGCGCGCGTCGAGCTCCGCCGGTATCGGCCCGCGTCTCTCCTCGAGCTCCTCGGGCGTGAGCACGAGTGCGGGGTCGAGGACGAAGCGTCCGTCGTCCAGCAGCACGTCGCGCACGTCGTCATGGCGCGTTACGAACCAGATCGGCGTTGTGCCGTCGAGACCAGGTTGGCGGAAGACAGGGTCGTTCTCTCGCATCGCGGCATACGTTTCGTGCGTCGAGGCGCGAAACTCGTCGGAGTAGAGGTCGTACTTACGCCCTTCCATACAGTGCGATCCTCGCAGATGGTGTCCCGGTGATCCTCAAGCTCACGCTCGAATACGACGGCACCGGATTTCGCGGCTGGGCACGCCAGCCCGGGAAGCGGACGGTGGAGGGGGTGCTGCGCGACGCGCTCGACGCCGTGTACCCCGGGTGGGATCGACTGGCCGTCGCGGGTCGAACCGACGCCGGCGTTCATGCCCGGGGTCAGGTCGCGAGCGTCGGAGTGCGAGCGGGGGCGCCGATCGACCGTGCCGCCGAAGCCCTGACGTCTGCGCTGCCGCACGACGTGGCGGTGGTCGCTGCCGAGCGTGTATCGGAGGGCTTCAATGCGCGTTTCTCCGCCGTCTCCCGCTCGTACCGCTACCGGCTCCTCGCTCGGCGTGCTCCTGCGCCTTTGGAGGCGCGCCGTGTGTTGCACTGGCCGCGTCCGATCGACTTCGATGCGCTCGCCGCCGCGGCAGTGCTCCTTCCCGGGGAGCACGACTTTCGCGCGTTCACGCGCACGGAGACGGAGCACGACAGCTTCGTCAGGACGGTTCTCGAGACCGCGTGGGAACGCGAGGGCGAGCACCTCGACTTCACGATCACCGCCAACAGCTTTCTCCGGCACATGGTGCGGACACTCGTCGGCACCATGCTCGAGGCCGGGTCCGAAGCACCAGAACGCATAGGGCATCTTCTCGCCGGCCGGCCGCGTGCAGAGGCCGGGCTGACCGCGCCGTCCTGGGGTCTGTATCTGGAGCGGGTCGAGTACTGACACGCTCCGGTGTCAGACACCGATTCCTGTCAAGGGCCAGACGACACAACTTCGTGCCACTGTGTCCACGGACTGAGGTTCCCCGAATCCGCCGCCTTGGAGGTGTTTGCCGATTGCCCGCTCGGAACCGTCGTCCTTTCGTACGCGGCCGCTTCGTCGAGCGTGAGCGCTGCGCTACTGCGGTGTCTGACACTGGTGTCGGGGCTACGATCGCTCGGTGCGTTTCCGCGTTGTCCTCTTCGACCTCGACGGAACCCTGATCGACTCCGGGCCGATCATCCTCGCCTCCATGCAGCACGCCGTTCGCAAGGTTCTCGACCGCGATATCGCGTACGAGGAGCTTGCGGCGACGGTCGGCGGTCAGGGTCTCGTCGCGCAGATGACCGAGCTCGGGCCGGGTCGCGTCGACGAGCTCGTCGAGGTCTACCGCGAGCACAACGATCCGCTGCACGAGACCCTGGAAGCGTTCGACGGGATGATGGAGCTGCTGCCACGGCTGCGTTCGGAAGGGCGGCAGCTCGGTGTCGTGACCGCGAAGCGGCATCGAACCGTCGCGCTCGCCTTCGCGCGCTTGCCGTGGCTTGCCGAGCAGTTCGAGGTCGTCGTCGGGCACGACGACACGGAGCGGCACAAGCCGGATCCAGAACCGGTCCTGTACGCCCTCGAGAAGCTGGGCGTCGAGGCTGCGGACGCAGCGTACGTCGGAGACTCGCCGTTCGACATCCAGGCGGGCAAGAGCGCGGGCGTGTTTGCGGTAGCAGTCGGCTGGGGCGGGATCCACTCCGACGAGACACTGCTGGCCGAGGAGCCGGACGCGTTCGTGCGCTCGCCGGAGGAGCTCCTCGATGTCCTCTGAGACGAGGGCCAAGACGATTTCGCCCGCGGCGCGCGCCGAAGAGCTCCGCCGCCTGGTCGAGCACCACCTCTACCGCTACCACGTTCTCGACGATCCGGAGCTGTCCGATGCCGCCTACGACGTCCTCTACGACGAGCTGCAGGCGCTCGAGGACGAGCATCCCGAGCTCGTCACGCCCGACTCGCCGACACAGCGGGTCGGCGCGCCGCCCGCAGACGGGTTCCGCAAGGTCGAGCACCTCTCTCCGATGGGGTCCCTGGAGAAGGTCACGACCGCCGAGGCGCTCTCCAAGTGGGCTGACGACGTGCGGAAGAGGCTTGGCGGCGACGAGGCTGTCGCCTACGTCCTCGAGCCGAAGATCGACGGCTCGGCCGTCTCTCTCGTCTACGAGAACGGCGCGTACGTCCGCGGGGCAACGCGCGGCGACGGCCAGCGGGGCGAGGACGTGACGGGAAACCTTCGGACGCTCGCTTCCGTGCCGCTGCGTCTGCTCGGGCAGAACGCCGCCCCACCCGAGGTGCTCGAAGTTCGGGGTGAGATCTACTTCCCGCTCGCAGGCTTCGACCGCTTCAACGAGGCGCAGCTCGCCGCCGGCCGCAAGCCGGCGCCGAACGCGCGGAACGCGGCCGCGGGCTCGCTCCGTCAGCTCAATCCGGCGATCACGGCCGCGCGGCCGTTGTCGATCTACGTCTACGGGATCGGCGTGCACGGCGACGCGGCTCCGGTGACGCAGTGGGAGACGCTGGCCTGGCTCCGCGAGCTCGGCTTTCGCACGAACCCCGACGCCGAGCGGGTGGAGTCGATCGACGAAGTGGCAGAGGCGTGCGCGGCCTGGGAGGCCCGGCGGGCGGAGCTCGGGTACGAGATCGACGGCATCGTGATCAAGGTCGACTCCTTCGCCCAGCAGGAGGCTCTCGGCTCGCTCCACGGGAGGCCTCGCTTCGCGCGCGCGTACAAGTGGGCACCGACCGCGGCGGTCACCCGCCTTCTGGCGATCCACGTGCGCGTCGGTCGTACCGGGGTGCTGAACCCGCTGGCCGCGCTCGAGCCGGTGCAGGTCGGCGGCGTCACCGTCTCCAGCGCGACGCTGCACAACGAGGACGACATCCGGCGCAAGGACATCCGGGTCGGCGATCTCGTGGTCGTCCAGCGTGCCGGAGACGTGATCCCGCAGGTGGTCGGGCCGGCGGGGGAGCACGAGCCGGGCACGAAGCCGTGGAGGATGCCGAAGCGCTGCCCTCTCTGCAAGACGGGGATCGTCAAGCCCGCAGGCGAGGTCATGCACCGCTGTCCGAACCGGGCTTGCCCCTCGCGCGGACTGGAGACGCTCTACCACTGGGCCGGGTCGGCCATGGACATCGAGGGCGTCGGCTCGAACACGCTCAAGAAGCTGTGGGACGAAGGACTTGTCCGGTCGCTGCCGGATCTCTACCGGCTGACCACCGAGCAGCTGGAGGCGCTCGAGGGGTACGCGGAGATCTCCGCCGCGCGCGCGATCGCGTCCATCGCGCGCTCGCAGGAGCAGCCGTTCTCGCGCGTTCTCTTCGGCCTGAACATCCCGAAGGTCGGCTGGGTGATCGCGCGCAACCTGGCGCGGCACTTCGGTTCGGTCGACGCGCTCATCACGGCGGCACAGTCGGAGCTCGAAGAGGTCGAGGGAGTCGGGCCCGACCGGGCCGTCCTGATCGCCGAGTGGTTCTCCGACACGGAGAACCGGGCGCTCGTCTCCGAGCTCCGAGAGCTCGGGATCCAGATGGAAGGCGAGAAGGACGAACGTCCGGCAGAGGGTCCTCTGAGCGGGCGCCAGTACGTCATCACCGGCACCCTCGAAGGCTTCAAGCGCGAAGACGCGAAGGCGGCACTCGAAGCCCTCGGCGCGAAGGTCTCGGAGTCGGTATCGGCGAAGACGACAGGCGTCGTCGTCGGCGAGAGCCCGGGCTCGAAGGCTCAGAAGGCGGAGAAGCTCGGAGTCCCCGTTCTATCCGAGGAGGATCTCAGAGGGTTACTCGGTGGTCGAGGAGGTCAGGCTTCAGCCTGACCCGCCGCCTACCGTCGCGCCAGCACGGTGACGAAGCGGTCCTGCGCTTGCCGTGCCGACCAGTAGGAGACGGGTGACCCGTTCTGGATGATCGCGAAGACGTAGCGGCGCCGAACGAATCCGGCGAGCGCCGAGGAGATGCTCGTCGTTCCGGTCTTGGCGATCACGCGTCCCCGGGTCGGCCGCCGGTCGAGTCGCTTCTTCAGCGTTCCGGAGATGCCCGCGACGGCGAGCGACGTGACGAACGCATCGCGGATCGCCGGATCGGATGCGCCCGCTCGCAGGATGGCGACGAGCGCCCTCGCCGTGAGGCGGTCGGAGCGCGACAAGCCCGATCCATCCATGATCTGAACGCCGGCGAGCGGCACATCGGCAGCCCGAAGCTCCCTGCGAACGACCGCGGCGCCCGAAGGTGTCGAGCCATGGCGCGCGATGCTTGCGCCGAGTTCCTTCAAGAGCATCTCGGAGACGAAGTTGTCGCTCTCCCGATTCATCGTCCGCACGATCTCTGCGAGCGGCTCCGAGAGATCGCTCGCGAGCGGCAGTACGTCCGCGGGAACGCGGCCTGTGCCCGGAGCTCCACGGACGGAGACTCCCCGCCGCGCGAGCGCGTGCACGAACGCCCGCGCGGCGGCCGCCGCCGACCCGTTTGCGCCGTTGGCGACGACGTCATCGACAGAGAGCGCGGAGAGTGGTGCGGACTCGACTCCGAGAAACCACGGCTTCCAGCCTGGCGCCGAGCGCACGGAGTCGTAGTGCCGTTCGTCGCCGATGACACGCCCTGCGATGCGCCGGATTCCCCAGGCGGCGACGTTGCGAGCGAGCGCGGTCAGATCGGTCGGGGCCAACGTCGGGTCGCCATGTCCGACGAGGAAGAGATCCCCTCGCCAGACTCGACCGACGAGCTCGCCTCGGCCCGAGACCTCCGTTCTGAAGCGGTAGCCGGGGCCGAGGAGGCGGAGCGCAGCGAACGACACGGCGAGCTTCTCGGCGGAGGCGGGTGCGAGAGCCTGCCTCTCGTTTCGGCTGAACACGACCTCTCCGGTCTCCAGGTCGACCGCGAGCGCGGCCGTGCGGCTCGCGGCGACACCGGGCGCGCTGAGCGCGCGCTCGAGGGCAAGGGACAGATCGGGCGCCGCTGCCTGCGTCGGCGCGGGGCTCGATCCGGCAAGGGCTCCCCCGGCTACGAGGCCGGCGACCAGTGTCGCGATGTACGACCGTGTCACCGTGACCTTGTAGCGGACGATGCCGACAGCCGCCCTCGCCTTCAGAGTGGTTCGAGTGCGATGGTGACGGGTAGCAGCGCTCCATGAACGACCGCGCAGTGCACCACGGCCACGGAACTCGCGGGGAGCAGACGCTCAACTCGCTGGCCGTGTCCGCCACGACGCACTGCCTCACGGGCTGTGTGCTCGGCGAGGTCACGGGGATGGCGATCGGCACGGCTCTGGGTTGGGGCAACCTCGCGACGATCGCCATCGCCGTGGGACTTGCGTACGTCTTCGGCTTCGCGTTGACGTCGTTGCCACTTTTTCGCGCCGGGCTCGCGTTCGGTCAGATCGTGCCGATCGCGCTCGCCGCCGACACGGTCTCGATCACGATCATGGAGATCATCGACAACGCGTTCGTCCTGCTCGTCCCGGGCGCCATGGAGGCCGGTCTCGGCGACCCTTTGCTCTGGGCAGCCATCGCAGGCGGGTTCGTCATCGCCTATCCCTTCGCCTTCCTTGCCAATCGGTACATGATTGCGCGCGGCAAGGGGCATGCCGTGGTTCATCGATACCACTCTCGATGATCCCGCTCAGCGCTCACACGAGGTGAGGAGCCGGGCATCACTCTGCGATCCTCCCTGCGTGGAGCTCGTCGACTTCGCGCTACTTCACCTCGGTCGTGCGCCGGTGCGCGTGCTCGAGGTGGGGTGTGGCAAGGGACACCTTGCTCTCTCGCTCGCCGCGAGCGGCCACCAGGTCCTGGCGATCGACCCGGCGGCACCCGAGGGGGCGATCTTCGAACGGGTCACGCTCGAGGAGTTTTCGCCTTCGCGGGGCTTCGATGCGGTCATCGCCGGCTATTCCCTGCACCACATGGCAGACCTCGACGGAGCGCTGGACAAGATCGCGCAGCTCGCTCCGCTCCTGATCGTCGAGGAGTTCGCCTGGGATCTGCTCGACGAGCCCACCACGCGCTGGTATCTCGAACAGCTCGAGGAGACCACGACATCGGTCCAGGAGTGTCGCCAGGAGTGGGTCGAGGAACACGCCGGGCTGCACGGTCACGAGGCTTTGCGAGCCGGGCTCGAAGGGCGGTTCGAGGAGCGCTACTTCGACCGGCGTCCCTACTTCTACCGGTACCCGGCCGTCGAAGCCGACGAGGCAAGCGAACGAGCGCTGATCGACGCCGGCGCGATCACGGCGCTCGGGTTCCGCTACGTCGGCGTCCGCCGCGAGTCCGCTCCCGGTAGTGGAGCTACCGATACACCGTGATGACGACGGTCTTGCGTCCCCACCTGCGAGCTTCCGCGTGAGTTGCCATCCAGAGATCGATGATGCGACCCTTGATCGCCACGCCCACGTCGGCGGCCACGGCTCTCCCGTACCCCGGCACGTACATGCGCGTCCCGAGGGGGATCAGCCGTGGATCTACTGCCACCACTCCCCTGCCGACAGGGAGGCCGCTCGCCGTCCGTCCGGGCAGGTGATACGCAACCGCGTCGACCCGCAGGCGGTAGGTCGTCGGCTCGGTTGCGCCCGCCTGTAGGGCGCCTAGCCCGAGCACTCCCGAAAGGACCGCAGCGAGCAGCAGGCCCCACCTTCGTGTTCCCCTGCGCACGAACGGGCGACCCTAACAGAGCGAGGTTTGTGCGGCCGAAGGAAAGGGCCTCTTTGCAGACTTTTTCAGTCTTGTTGCGGGTTGCAGGCGTCCGGAAGGGGTGGTAGGGTCTTTGGCTTGTGACGGGCAAGACCGCCACCGGCGGGGCCGTCCGGGGTCGAAGCAGAATCGCGTTTGGGGGCTCGACCACCGGATGGGCGCCGAGAATCATCCTCCTCACGGCACTGGCCGCGGGGTTGCTTTGTGCTGCGCTGCTGTCGGCTGCAGGCGCGGCGGCTGACCCCGGCGTCCAGGAGAAGCGCGCCCAGGCGCAGGCGATCATCGCGGAGATCGGGGAGCTCGACATGAGCCTCGCGGCCACCATCGAGTCCTACAACTACGCCAACGTCGAGCTCGATCGGATCGACACCGACCTCGAGAGCAATGCCCGCCACCTGGTCGCTGCCCGCAAGAGCCTGAACGTCGCGCAGCGTCGCATCTCCGAGCGCCTCCGCGACCTCTATGTGAACGGTGACGGCGACTCGACCCTCGAAGTGCTGCTCGGCTCCAAGAGCCTCGACGACATCGTGGCGCGGCTGGATGCGATCGAACGTGTGTCGAGCCAGGACACGCGGATTCTCGCCGAGGTAAAGGAGTTCCGACGCGAGGTGGAGACGCGGCGTGCGAACCTGAAGGACGCGCGCGTCGAGCAGGCGGAGGTCGTCGCCGAGCGCGCCGCGCAGCGAGATTCGATCGAAGGTCGCCTTGCTGAGCGGGCGCAGCTCCTGGCCTCGGTGAAGGACGAGATCGAGCAAATTCAGGCGGAAGAGCGACGTCGTCAGGCTCAGCTGGCGGAACAGGCGCGTGCTCGACTCGCGGCCGAGCGCCTGGCTCAGCAGCAGGCATTCGACGTGCAGGACCAGGCGACCTACACCGCGGTCGACCTCGGCGACACCGCCATCCCGGTCGCCCCGCCGCCGGACGGCAGCCTGGCTTCGCAGGTCATCTCGCTCGCGATGCAGCATCTGGGCACGCCCTACGTCTGGGGTGGATCGAGCCCGTCGACCGGTTTCGACTGCTCCGGGCTGATCTCGTACGTCTACGCGCAGATCGGAATCTCGCTTCCGCATCACGCCGCGTCGCAATACGGCTACGGCACTCCAGTTGCCTACGAGGATCTGCAGCCGGGCGATCTCGTGTTCTTCAGCGGGCTCAGTCACATGGGGATGTACATCGGGGGCGGCCAGTTCATCCACGCCCCGCACACCGGCGACGTCGTCAAGATCTCGAGCCTGGCCGGTTACTCGAGCTGGGTCGGCGCGCGCCGCATCCTGTAGCGACGGCGCTCGATCGTCCACGCGAGGTCCGCGGAGAGCTCCGGCGTCGGCCGTCAGGCTTCCGTGGCTCGATTGGCACCGAATCGGCACGCTTCCACGTGCCCGTTCGGGACGTGTCCGTGGTCAGACCCTCGTGCGGATCCGCACCAGACGGCCGTGCGACGACTGGTCTACGAGCTGTAGAGCTCCTCGATCTCGGCGGAGAAGTGCTCGCTGACTGCGCGGCGCTTGAGCTTGAGCGTAGGAGTGACCTCGCCCTCGTCCATGGTGAAGTCGCGGGGGAGGAGAGCGAAGCGCTTGACCTGCTCGAAGCGCGAGCGTTGGTGGTTGGCGTCGTCGACGGCCCGCTGAACGACTTCGCGAACGCGCTCGTCGTGGGAGAGCGAGGCAAGGTCGCCCTCGACCCCGTGCTCGGACGCCCAGCGGAGGATCTCCGTCTCGTCCAGGGTGATCAACGCCGCCACGTACGGCCGCCGGTCTCCGACCACCAGCGCCTGCGAGACGTACTTGGAGGTCTTGAGGGCGTTCTCGATGTTCTGGGGCGCGACATTCTTCCCGCCGGCGGTGACGAGGATGTCCTTCTTGCGATCCGTGATCGAGATGAAGCCGTCGGCGTCGATGTCACCGACGTCGCCGGTCCGCAACCAGCCGTCGGGACTGAGCACGGCGGCTGTTGCCTCCGGATCCTTGAAGTAGCCCTGGAACACCGTCTCGGAGCGCACGAGCAGCTCTCCGTCATCCGCGACGGCCACCTCGAAGCCCGGAAGCGCGGGGCCGACGGTGCCGAAGCGGTAGACGCCCGGCCGGTTGGTGCTGGCTGCCGTCGTGCACTCAGTGAGCCCATAGCCCTCGAGGATGCGGATGCCGACCGCGTCGAAGAACTCCGCGATCTCCTTCGCGAGCGGGGCTCCTCCCGAGATCGGGATCCGCAGGCGTCCTCCGAGACGATCCTTGACCTTGCCGAAGACGAGCCGGTCGGCGAGACGATGGCGGATCGCGAGGCCGCGGGGAATCGGGCTCCCTTCCGCCTGCAGGCGACTGACCTCACGCCCGACCGGTAGCGCCCAGTCGATGAGCCGTCGCTTCACGCCCGTTGCCTCGTCGAAGCGGGACTGCACCGCGGCGTACACCTTCTCGTACACGCGAGGGACGCTCGGCAGCACGCTGGGCCGAACCTGGAGCATCGCGTCGGCGACCCGCAGCGGGTCGGGGAGAAACGCGATCGGAAAGCCGACATAGGCTCCTGTGAGGAGCATGAGCCGCCCGAAGTTGTGCGCCAGCGGCAGGTAGAGGAGCATCACGTCGTCGGCGCGGTAGTGATCCTGCATCGAATCGACCACGCTCGTCATCGCGTAGTAGTTGCGATGGCTGAGCATGCAGCCCTTCGGGGGGCCGGTCGTTCCCGACGTGTAGATGATGGTGTAGAGATCCTCCTCGTCGATCGCCGACGAGGCGTCGTCGAGCGCCTCCGGATGCGTGCGCGCGAAGTCGACGCCGTGCGCGGCCAGCCCGGCGAGGTCGTGATAGGTGAGCACGTGCTCGAGGCGTGGGAGCTCCTCCGAGACTTCCTCGACCTTCGCAAGCTGCAAGGCGTCCTCGCAGACGATCCCCACCGCTTCCGAATGCGCGAGGAGGTAGCCGACGTCACGTGCGGAGTTGTTGGCGTAGACCGGGATCCCGACGGCACCGATCTGCGCCAGCGCGAAGTCGATGAGCGCCCAGTCCAGGCTGTTCTGAGCGAGAATGCCGAACGCGTCGCCCTTGCTTACGCCACGGGCGAGGAGCCCGTTCGCGTAGGCGCGCACGAGCTCGTCGGCATCGCTCCAGGACACTTCGCGCCAGCCGCCTCCCTCGTCCTCCTCGACCAGATAGGCAGGCGTCTCTCGACCCGCGGCCGCCGCATCCCGCCACAGGCGTGCGATCGTGCGGCGCCCGGTGGGCGGGCGCGTCTCCTGAGCAGCCGCTGTCGTCTCCGTCACGCCTCTGAGCTTACTGAGAGGGGTTTGCCCAGGGGTGGCGAATTCTCCTTGTCCACTGTCCTGGCGTCAGCCGGACCCTACAATCCCGTCACACATGCGCACTTCCTGGAACGGATCCCTCAGCTTCGGCCTCGTCTCGATCCCCGTCGGGCTTGCTCCGGCGACGAAGCCGGCCGCCCGCCAGTCGGACGTCTCCTTCCGGCTCCTGCACCGCGAGTGCGCGACCCCGATCAAGCAGAAGCGCTGGTGCCCGACACACGATCGCGAGGTGACGCAGGACGAGATCGTACGCGGCTTCGAGCTGGCGAAAGGTCAGTTCGTCATCGTCGAGGACGCCGACCTGGAGGCGATCGAGCGGTCGGACGACTCGCGCTCGATCGAGATCCGGAGCTTCGTGCGAGACGCCGCGGTCGATCCGATCTATTTCGACCGCCACTACTACCTCGTTCCCGCTTCGGGGGAAGCGCAGCGCCGGCCGTACGTCCTCTTGCTCGAGGCCATGCGCCAGACGGAGACCGCCGCGCTCGGCCGCTTCGTCCGCGCGGGGCGCGAGAGCCTCTGCCTCGTACGCGCGCGAGGAGACGCGCTCTCGCTCGAGACGCTGTTCGTGGCCGAGGACGTGTACTCGCAAGCCGAGATCGCAGAGGCTGTCGAAGAGACGAAGGTCAAGGAAACCGAACTGGCACTCGCCAAGCAGGTCATCGAGAGCCTCGAAGGGGACTTCGATCCTTCAGAGCTGCACAGCGACTACCGGCGTGACCTGCGCGCGCTTCTCGATGCGAAGACGCGAGGCGAAGAGATCGCGATGCCCGAGCCGGTCGCCGAGGCGCCTGTGATCGATCTCATGGAGGCGTTGAAGGCCAGCGTCGCAGCGGCGAAGAAGGAACCGGCCGAAGCGAAGAAGCCGGCCCGTGCGAAGCCGAAGGCGCGCAGCCGCGCGAAAGCCTCCTAGCTCGCTAGGACCGCGAAGCGGAGGCTGTCGTCCCGACCGCCTCGAGGGTCGCCTGGAAGAGGGTCTTGTCGATCTTGCCGTGGTAGATCGGAACGCCCTCTTCGACGCAGATCCGGACGACTTCGTCGCGGTCGATCCCGGTCTCCTTGGCGAGCTCTTCGGGCGTCAGGTGGTTGGCCATATGGACCTCCTACGGTAAGGAACAACGGCAACAAAAAAGCCCGCTCGCGCGGACAGCGCGGTCGGGCTTGCAGACACTCGCTTCGTTCGGCAGGTCAACCGACCCGCCTTTCGAGAGCTTGCAGCATCCCCCTGAGCATAACGCCGTACCCGCAGCTTGCGCAACGCCTTGACGAATGAAGAAGCGAACCAGGTTGTCGGCTATCCCGGAGGCCGGAGGGCGATTCATTCGCGCGCAGGCCTCGCCCGGCATGACTCGAAACCAGGCACTGAAGGAGGGGGCACGTGGGGGAACCACGGGTTCCCCCACGATCTATCGGGGTGCCCAGATTTGAACTGGGGACCTCTCCGACCCGAACGGAGCGCGCTACCAGGCTGCGCCACACCCCGAGCGCGCAAAGCGTAGCGACTCCAGGGCTATCCTCGGTTCGTGCTTCGCGCAGTGTTGTTCGATGTCGACTTCACCCTCTTTCGACCCGGGCCGGAGCTCGGGCCGGAGGGATACCGCCGCGTGGGGGAGAGGCACGGGCTCGTGCTCGCACCCGAGCGCTACGACGCCGCTCGGGCGGCGGCGATCGCCAAGTTGCAGGGCGAGCGCGAGCTGGTGCACGACGACGAGATCTGGATCGCGTTCACCGAGCACATCGTTCGCGGCATGGGCGGAGACGCAGACGGCGCCCGGGAGTGCGCGACCGACATGGTCCGAGCGTGGGAGCAACACGAGAACTTCTCGCTCTACGACGATGCGATCCCCGTGCTCGACGAGCTCAGGCGACACCGCTTGAAGATCGGGCTCGTCACGAACGGCCAACGAGATCTCGACGAGTTCGTCGCGCACCACGGCCTGGACGTCGACGCGATGGTGGGATCGAGGTTGCACGGGAACATCAAGCCGCATCCCTCGATCTTCGAGTCCGCGCTCGGGATGCTGGGCGTCGCGCCCTCGGAGGCGGCCATGGTCGGGGACTCCTACGAGGACGACATCGAGGGCTCCCGAGCGCTCGGTATGCGGGCGATCCTGCTCGACCGCGACGGTTTGCTCCCGGACGAGCCCGAGCGAATCGACACCCTGCTCGCGCTCCCGGCCGCGCTCGGGCTTTCTCCCAGGTAACAGACTGTCACTTGGCGAGTCCGAGCTCGTCATGCCAGAAGCTCGTGTGCTCGCCGAGGGTCGGCGGCTGTTCCCCGAAAGGCGTTGCGAAATCCCCGGCCGCCTCTGCTCGCGTCCAGACCGGCCCCACACAGACGTCTTCGTCGCCGAAGAGTGCGAGCCAGTCCGAAAGCGATCGTCCCGCGAAGATCTCGCAGAGCTCGTTCGCGAGCTCTTGCTGATCGGGTGCGTACTGTCGCCCGGCGAGCTCGGGTCGGCCGACGAGCTCGCAGAGCCGCAGGAAGAACTTGGGCTCGAGCGCGCCTACGGTCAGGTGCCGTCCGTCCGCAGTTGCGTACGTCCTGTAGCACGCCAGTCCCCCGGTGAGCATCCGGGGCACCGGCTCGCCGCCGAGGCGGTGCGCGACGAGGTCGTGTGAGCGGTGGGTCATCGAGACGACGATCCTTCCGCCCCGGCCGGTTCGTTCCCGTACGAGGAGCGCGGCCAGGATCTCGACGACTGCTTCGAGCCCGCCTGCCGCGAGATCGGCGATCTGCACCGGCGGCCACTCGGGCGCCGTGTCCTCGAGCACCCCCGCCCAGCCGAGGTAGTTGAGGTCGTGTCCGGCCCGCGCGGCGTGCCGCCCGAAGGCCCCGAAGCCGGTGATCGAGCAGTAGACCGTCGAGGCGGGCACCTGGTCGGGGCCAATGCCGAGGCGTGCGGCCACGCCCGGCCGAAAGCTCTCCAGCACGACGTCGGCGCGCGCGGCGAGCGCCTGCGCGAGGCGCGGGTCCGACTTGAGATCGCAGCTGACCGACTCGGTCCCGCCGCGCAACGCAGCGTCCCAGGCGGGCGCGGTCTGCCGCATCGGGTCGCCCTCGGAGCTCTCGACGCGGACGACGCGCGCACCAAGTCGCAGAAGCTCGCGACCTGCGTACGCGCCGGGGAGGTAGCGCGTGAGGTCGACGACGAGGATCCCGGCCAGCGCTTGCACGCCGGCGGAGCGTACCTCTATCCTCGCGGCGTTGACTGGCCGTTCAATAGCCCAGGAAGAGAAGCGGAAGCTCATCCTCGACGCCGCCGTGCGCGTGTTCGCCCGGAGCGGCTACCACGGCGCACGGGTCGGCGACATCGCGTCCGAGGCGGGGGTTGCTCACGGGCTCCTCTACCACTACTTCGGGTCCAAGGAGGAGGTGCTCGAGACCGTCTTCCGGGAGAACTTCAACGAGCTGCTCGATCGCTTCCGGGCGGTCGAAGCAGCTGACGAGTCCGCCGGCGAGAAGCTCGAGGGCATCGCCAAGATCCTGCTTCGCACCTGGCGGAACGACCCGGCCCTGGTCACGGTGATGGTGCGCGAGGTCGCCCGCAGCCCACAGCTCCAGGCCCAGGTCGAGGAGGTGCGGCAGGCGTTCACCATCGTCCAGCGGGTCATCGAAGAGGGGCAGGCCGACGGCAGCTTTCGGCGCGACGTCGACGCCCAGCTGGCGAGCTTCGTCGTGTACGGCGGCCTCGAAGAGGTGCTCACCGGCTGGGTGCTCGGGCAGCTTCCCGACGGGGACGCAGAGGTCGTACGCGCGGAGGAGACGGCCATCCAGCTCATGCTCGGCGGACTCAGGACGTAGGCTCGCCCCGTGCCGAAGATCTTCAACTTGAACGGCGACGAGTGGGATCGCACCGAGGAACGCCCCGGGTGGCGGAGCAAGGATGCGTGGGTCGGCGCCCACATCGGCGCCGAGTTGATCGGCGGGAGCATGTATGAGCTCGAGCCGGGAGATCGGCTGTGGCCCTACCACGTGCACCACGCGAACGAGGAGTGGCTGATCGTCCTTCGTGGCGGGCCGACGCTACGCACGCCGGAAGGCGAGCAGGAGCTCCGAGAGGGAGACGTGGTCGCGTTCCCGCGCGGCGATGAGGGCGCCCATCAGGTCTCCAACAAGACGGCCGAGCCGATCCGCGTGCTCATGCTTTCCACCCTGATCAAGCCCGATCTCGTGCACTACCCGGACAGCGGGAAGTTCGGTGCGCGGGACGTGAAAGGCGAGCGTGTCATGCTCTCCAGGATCGGCCCGATCCTCGACTACTGGGACGGCGAGGATTAGCTCGGACTTGCCTGGGTCGGCCCCGGGCGACGATTGTTACGAGCGTGGGAACCCAGATCGTCGGTAGGAACGAGGAGCTCGCGCCCGTCAGCGAACGCTGACGATCTGCTCCTCCAAACCAACACTCCCGGCCGGCGGTGCCGCCGATCCCGACTTAGCGGAAGGCGTTCTCGCCGGTCAAGGCCTGACCGACGACAAGTGTGTGCACCTCGTGCGTGCCCTCGTAGGTCAGCACCGACTCGAGGTTGTTCACGTGTCGGATCACCGGGTACTCGAGCGTGACGCCGTTCGCGCCGAGGATCGTGCGCGCCGAGCGTGCGACCTCCATCGCGCCGCGGACGTTGCCCATCTTCCCGAGGCTGACATGCTCCGGCCGAAGGGTTCCGTTGTCCTTCATCCGGCCGAGATGCAGGGCGACCAGGGTACCCCGGTTCAGCTCGAGCGCCATCTCCGCGAGCTTCTGCTGCGTGAGCTGATAGCCGGCGATCGGCTTGCCGAAGACGATCCGCTCCTTCGAATACTCGAGCGCCGACTCGAAGCAGGCACGTCCGGAGCCCACCGCCCCCCAGACGATCCCGAACCGGGCCTCGTTCAGGCAGGAGAGCGGGCCGCGCAGCGTCGTCGCGTCGGGCAGCACGTTCTCGTCGGGAACGCGCACGTCCTGGAGCACGAGCTCCGAGGTCACGGATGCGCGCAAAGAGAGCTTCTTGTGGATCTCCGGCGCGGAGAACCCCGGCATGTCCTTCTCGACGATGAAGCCACGGATCGCGCCGTCGTCGGTTCTCGCCCACACGATCGCGATATCCGCGATCGAGCCGTTCGTGATCCACATCTTCGCGCCATTCAGGATCCAGTCCGAGCCGTCGCGCCGCGCGTGCGTCCGCATCGAGCCCGGATCGGAGCCCGCGTCCGGCTCGGTCAGGCCGAAGCAGCCGATGACCTCGCCGCGGTGCATTGGCGGGAGCCAGCGCTCCTTCTGCTCCTCGGAGCCGAAGCGCCAGATCGGGAACATCGCCAGCGAGCCCTGAACCGAGACCGCGCTCCGCACGCCCGCGTCCCCGGCCTCGAGCTCCATGCACGTCAGCCCGTAGGCGACGGAGCTCGCCCCCGGCAGGCCGTAGCCGTCGAGATGCATGCCGTAGAGGCCGAGCTTCGCAAGCTCCGGAAAGAGCTCCCTCGGGAAGATTCCCTGCTCGAACCAGTCACCGACGTCGGAGAGGACGTGCTCGCGCACGAACTGGCGGACGGTGTCGCGAATCGCTTTCTCCTCGTCGTCGAGGAGTGCGTCGATCGCGAGATAGTCGAGGGGATCGAGGGCAGAAGGCTTGATGGTCGTCGTCGCCATCGTCACATCCTACGAGAAGCGGTCTGACCTCCGATTACGTGTTGACCAGGTGGGGCGTGGCCGCCTACACTGGTTGACTGACTAGTCAATCGATACAGGAGTCGAGGCCATGACAGCAGTTGAGACCGGGATCGCCGGGGGCGTCTCGTTCGAGCTCACGCCGGAACAGCGCGAGCTCCGCGCGCTCGCTCGCGAGTTCGCCGACAAGGAAATCCGCCCGAAGGCGGCCGAGTACGACGAGCGCTCGACCCATCCCGTGGATGTCATCGCGAAGGCGCACGAGCTCGGCCTGATGAACCTGCACGTCCCCGAGTCGCTCGGCGGCCTAGAGCTCCCGTCCTTCGACGGCATGCTCGTCGGCGAGGAGCTGAACCGCGGCTGCTCCGGGATCGGCACCTCGATCGGCGCGAACGGCCTCGGCGCCGCGCCGGTGCTGATCGCCGGCACCGAGGAGCAGAAGGAGCAGTGGCTCCCACCGCTTCTCGCGGAGCCGATCCTCTGCTCGTTCGGGCTCAGCGAGCCGGATGCAGGCTCCGACGTCGCTCGCATGAAATCGACCGCCGTGCGTGACGGAGACTCCTACGTCCTGAACGGCTCGAAGACCTTCATCACGAACGCGGGCTACGCGGCCTGGACGGTGGTCTTCGCGAAGACCGATCCGAGCAAGGGCCATCGCGGGATCTCGGCCTTCGTCGTGCCGATGGACACTCCCGGAGTTCAGATCGAGAAGCACCTGGACAAGATGGGGCAGCGCTCGACCGATACCTCCGCGTTCGCCCTCACCGACGTCGTCGTCCCCGTCGAGAACAGGTTGGGCGAGGAGGGCGAGGGGTTCAAGATCGCCATGAAGACCCTCGACTTCACGCGACCCGGAACCGCGGCCGGAGCGGTCGGAGTCGCGCAGGCGGCCTTCGAGCACGCGGTCGAGTACGCCAAGGAGCGCGTCACCTTCGACGTCCCGATCGCGATGCACCAGGGCGTCAACTTCATGATCGCCGACATGGCGACCGAGATCGAGGCCGCAAGGCTGCTCGTCTGGCAGTCCGCCTGGCTGCACGACCAGGGCAAGCGCGCGACGCTTCAGTCCTCGTTCGCGAAGCGCTTCGCGGCGGACACCGCGATGAAGGTGACGACGGATGCGGTGCAGGTCTTCGGCGGCTACGGGTACATCAAGGAGTATCCCGTGGAGAAGCTGATGCGAGACGCCAAGCTCTTCCAGATCTACGAGGGCACCTCGCAGATCCAGCGGCTCGTGATCGCGAAGGAGATCTTCCTCCCACGAGACGAGGATTAGTCGGCCGCCAGCTCGCGCTGAAAGGGCGGCAGGAAGCCCGGCGAGAAGCGGACGTCACCGAGCCAGGCCGACACACGCGCAGCCTCGGCCTCCACCGCCTGAGCCGCTTCTCGTCCCACGTCCTCGAGCAGCAGGAAAACGATCTCGCCGTCGCGTCGCTGCGACCAGCCCCCGACGACGCGGCCGTCCCACCACACGGTCGGGCCAGCGTTGCCGTTCGAGTCGAAGAGGACCGAACCGTGCTCGCCGAGGTACCAGTTGCGCTCTTTCCAGCCCATCGTCGTCGGGTCGAGCGTCGGTAGCAGCGCCGCCGACGGCGCCAGCCTCTTGGCCGGCTCGAGGTCGTCGGTCAGAACGTATCCGGTCGCCCCGCCCTCGAGATCCACGACCGCATGCGGCGTGCTCGCGAGTGCAGCGCGCGCCTCACGGGCCGTCCAACCCGCCCACCAGCGGATGTCGGTCTCGGTCGCAGGCCCGAAGGCGGCGAGCCACCGTCGAAGGAGGGTCGCCTGTGCCTCTCCCTGCTCGATCTTCTCGACGGGACCGTCCAGCCAGACATCCAGGGGCACCCAGCGGTACTGACCGCTGACCCAGGGTCCGCGAGGACGACCCCGCACGATCCGGCCCTCCATCGCGAGCTGCGGAAGCACACGCGAGCCGACGCTCTGGGTCGCCTCGAATCTCGAGCCCATGCCGGAGCGGAGTCGCCTCGAGAGAACCGGGACGTCCTTCGTGAGATCCGACGTAAATGCTTCGCCGCGCTCCTCGAGCGCTTTCCGCGCTGTCGACAGGGCGCGAGTGAGCCAGGCCGATGGCCGTGACGAGATACCGCTGTCCAGAATCATCTTCTCGAGCCTGCGGCGCTCGCGGGCGGCGATCGTCCGCGTGCAGGCTGCATAGACGACGGGTACGAGCTCCCGCGGCACGACGAAGAGCGTTCGGCGCATGCCGAGCATGCGCACGAGCGACCGCTCCTCGTAGAGCTCGTGCTCGATGTCCGAGGGCTGGACGTTGGCGCGCGCGTGGATGGAAAGAAAGACCGTGACGGCATCCGTCGAGTGCAAGGCGACGACCGACCTCGCTGTGGCGAGCGCGCTGCCCGCCCGCCTCTCGGGCGAGAGCAGATGCCGTTCGACTAGCCTGGCTCGCCGCTCTGCGACGTCGATCCGCTGCATACAACGGTTCTAGCAACATAGGATCGCGCGGTGGCACTCGAGATCGATCTCTCGGGTCGCGTGGCTCTCGTCACGGGTGGGTCCCGCGGACTCGGCCGCGCCGATGCGCTCACGCTCGCTCGCGCAGGCGCGGATGTCGCGATCGCGGACATCCTGGTGGAGTCCGAGCTCACCGAGGAGACGGACAGCTGGGGTGCGCTCGCGACGGTCGCGCGGGCGCAGGGCATGGTGCACACGGAGGAGACGGTCGAGGAGATCCGCGCGCTCGGCCGGCGTTCGCTCGCCGTTCGCTGCGACGTCACCGATCGCGAGCAGGTCGCCTCGACGGTTGCGCGAACGGTCGAGGAGCTCGGCTCGATCGACATCCTGGTGAACAACGCCGCCACACTGGACCACGTCGGCCAGATCGGCGACCAGAGCCCCGAGCTCTGGGAGCGCGACCTGCGCGTGAACCTGAGCGGCTCCTTCAACTGCGCGCAGGCTGTGTGGCCTCACATGCAGGAGCGCGGCTGGGGCCGGATCA
Source organism: uncultured Actinomycetes bacterium (assembly GCA_963830035.1). Classification (GTDB taxonomy): domain Bacteria; phylum Actinomycetota; class Thermoleophilia; order Gaiellales; family Gaiellaceae; genus GMQP-bins7. Next base: position 130,805 of record CAWHKX010000007.1, read on the forward strand.
TCAACATGGCTTCGGTCGCGGGAACGCTCGGCGGATTCGGCCAGGCGAGCTACTCGACCACGAAGGCGGGAGCGCTCGGGCTGACGCGGACGCTGGCGATGGAGGGAGCTCGACACGGCATCACCTGCAACGCCATCGTCCCGGGGGTGATCGGCACCGAGGCGTTCAACATGGCCAACGCGAAGATGAACGAGCGCATCGTCGCCCGCACGGTCTTCAAGCGGCCGGGCGAGCCCCAGGACATCGCGAATGCCATCGCGTTCCTGTGCTCGGACCTCGCTTCCTACATCACGGGGGTGGGCCTTTACGTCTCCGGGGGAGTCGAGCTCTTCGTCTTCTGAATTCGATCGACTGGAACGGCCCGTAGCCAGCTAAAATCCGGCGTCCCGGTGCGCGCCGACTCGCCTCTGATCGCCCCGCGCGCTCGCCGTCGCGGGCGCAGCCGTTCTCTCTTTTTGACGCTCGCGTTCGTCGCCGGGCTCTTCGCCGTCGTCGGCGTGTTGCTCGGGCTCGCGTTCGCGGGCTCGTCGCGTGAGCTCGCCGCCGGAGCGAGAGTCGGAGGCGTCGACGTGGGAGGGCTCACGCAGAGCCAGGCCGTCGCGAAGCTCGATCGCCTCTTCTCAGAGGTCGCCGACGACCGCGTGACGTTCGTCGCGGGTGAGAAGTCGTACGCGTTCGCCGCGAATCAGCTCGGTGTCCGACCGGACTGGACCGGAGCCGTTGCTGCGGCCAGCCGGGCCGGGGACGGGTTCGGCCCGATCCGCGGGTTCCGGCGCCTGCACACGCGATTCTTCGGAGCGGAAGTCTTGCCGCGCCTGGCCGTCTCGGACGCCGCGCTCGACTTCGCCCTCGAGCGCATGGCCAACTCGGTCGACCGCCCGCCGAAGAGCGCAGCGCTCGTGCGTGATGGTCTCCGGTTCGAAGTGCTACCGGAGCGCGTCGGCCGCAAGCTGGCGCTCGAAGACGCGGCACATACGGTCGTGCGTGGGCTCGGCACGCTCGACCGCCCGCAAGGTGGGCTCGTGCTGCCCGTTGTCGTGGCGTCGCCAGAAGTGACGGCCAAGGAGCTCGCATCGGCCGAGCGCAGGGCGCGCATCGCGGTTTCGGGTCCCGTCGTCCTCCGTGGTGCCAAGCGAAGCTTCAAGGTTCCCCCGCGTCGAATCGCCGCGCTCCTGGCGCTCCCACGCGAGGGCGCCTCCCGGCTGGCGGTCGCAGGACCGCGCGCAGATGCCTACTTCCGGGCTCTCGCCGAGCGCGTCGGCAAACCGCCGCAGGACGCCGGATTCGCCGTTTCGGGCGAGAGCGTCCAGATCCTGCCCTCGCAGAACGGCACGGAGCTCGATATCCCGAAGGCGGCGCGGGCCCTGCTTCGGGCGGCGACGTCGAGAACGAATCGGGTCGCGGCGCTGACGATCGTTCGAGCTGCACCCGAGCGAACCACCGACGAGGCGCTCGCCATGGGCATCGACCGCCGGTTGTCGGCATACAAGACCTACAACTCGGGCACGTCCGATCGCATCACGAACCTCCGCCTGGGAGTCTCGCTCCTGGACGACACGCTCGTCGCTCCCGGTGGGACCTTCTCGCTGAACGACACGATCGGCGAGCGGACGGTGGAGAAGGGTTTCCGCCCCGCTCCCGTGATCATCGGCAACGAATACGCCGAGGAGGTCGGCGGGGGAACCTCGCAGGTCGCCACGACCGTGTTCAACGCCGCCTGGGAGGCGGGCCTCAGGATCACCGAACGGAATCCCCATGCGCTCTACATCAGCCGCTACCAACTCGGTCGTGACGCGACCGTCTACTGGCCTTCGCTCGATCTCAAGTTCGTGAACGACACCAAGCGATGGGTGCTGGTGAAGGGTTTCGTCGAGTACGACGGAATCGTGGTCTCGATCTATGGCGGTGAGGACCGCCGCGTCGACAGCTCCGAGGGGACGATGGAGATCACCGGCCCGGTCGTCGTCGAGCGCAAGGACGATCCGACGTTGGCACGCGGACGGACGGTCATAGAGGAGGAGGGCACGCCGCCGAGCGCGACCTCGGTCACGCGAACGATCTACGACAAGAACGGGAACGAGCTGCGTACGGAAACCTGGAACACGTCGTACGAGTCCCACGCGCGAATCGTTCGCGTCGGCACCAAGGAGCCGAAGCCCGCGAAGCCGCCCAAGGTCGTGCCGGGCGACGCGCCGAAGATCCTGCCCGGTGAGCGTCCCACCGCTACGACTCCTCGGAAGCCGTGACTGCCTCGGCCAACCATTCCGGCACCCGCACGGGGCGATAGGTCTCGCGGTCGACCGTCGCGTGCAGTGAGGAGCCTTCGGCGACCCGGTCGCCTCCTCGGGTGATCACGTACTCGTAGCGAAAGCGGGCGCCCCGAACGTCCACGCAACGGGCCCACACTGTGAGCCGCTCGTCGAAGTAGGCGGCTCGGCGATAGCGCACGTGCACCTCGGTCGTGAGTGCTTCGATTCCCTGATCCCGGATCGACTGGTACCCGCCCGCGTAGCGCTCGAGGTACTCGACGCGCGCAACCTCGAACCAGACGAGGAACGACGCGTGGTGGGCGATGCCCTGCGCGTCGGTCTCGGCGAAACGCACCTTGACCTCGGTCGAGAACGAGAAGCCGTCCACGGCGCAACCCTAAGATCGGCGCGTGTGTGCCGCGGACCTAGCTGCTCTGATCGTCGAGAGACAGCCGTGCGTGGTGCTCACAGGAGCGGGCATCTCGACCGAGAGCGGCATCCCCGACTTCCGCTCGGCAACGGGTATCTGGGCGAAGGTCGACCCTTTCGAGGTCGCGTCGGTCAAGGCCTTCAGGCGCGATCCCGAGCGTGTGTGGAGCTTCTACCGCGCGCGCATCCACTTGCTGCTCGAGGCCGAGCCGAATGCGGGGCATCTCGCCCTGGCCGAGCTCGAACGACGCGGTCTGGTGCAGGCGATCGTCACCCAGAACATCGACGGACTGCACACGCGGGCAGGGAGTCGCGAGGTGGTGGAGGTGCACGGCTCGATCCGCTCGGCGACGTGTCCAAGCTGTCTCTGGATCGAGGAGACCGCGAGTGTTCTGGCACAACTCGAGGAGCGACCCGCTCCCCTCTGCATTCATTGCGGGGAGATCCTGAAGCCGGGCGTGACGCTCTTCGGCGAGCTGCTTCCAGCAGTGGCGATCGAGCGTGCGATCGAGCTCGCGCGCGAAGCGGCGCTGATGCTCGTCGTCGGGTCGTCGCTCGAGGTCTGGCCGGTCGCCGGCCTTCCGCTCGAGGCACGCTCGTTCGCCGTGATCAACCGCGGTCCGCACGCGCTGGCCCGAACGGCATTGCTCGACATAGACGGCGGCGCCGGGGAGACGCTCTCGAGCGTCGTTGCCGAGCTCAGCCGAGCTTCACGGCAAAGCGCTTCGTGAACCTCGTGCCCCGCGCGGTGAAGGAAAGGGTGCCCCGCAGCGTCTTTCCGCGTGCGTTGGCCGGCGGGCGGTAGACGCACGTCGCCGCGCCGGACGCCGCCCGTGGAGTTGCGCGACTCCTTGCCCCGCCGACGGTTCCCGAGCACGCCACGCGCGCGGGACGGATCGCTGCACCTCCGGCCGTGACCCGGACGCCGGCCGTGACGGCCGAGCCGGCTTTCGGCCTCGCGGGGGTGAGCTTCACGTCGCCGACGGAGACCGTGGCGGCCGGGCTGCCGCCTCCGGGAGGTGCGGCCACGACGACCACGGTTCCCGAGGCTCTGTTGCTCGAGAGGTCGGGGTCGGAGACCGAGGTTTGCGTGATCTCGGCTCGCAGCACGTAGCTCCCCGCGCGATCCGCAACGACGTCCCACACCCACACGGCGGTTCGCCGTGAGGGATCGGTCCCGATCGTCAGGCGTGTGTCGCAATCGGCCGTGCTGGCGGTTGCGGTGCAGAACTCCGGCGGGCCGGGTGCGTCCGAGCCGAAGCGGAGGCCCTCAGGGAGGGTGAAACGGACCGTCGCCGAGGCCTCTTCGCCCCCGTCGTTGTCGACGATCACTCCCGCCTTGAAGCTCAGGCTCGTCAGGTCGGATGCTCCACCGTTCGGAATCACCTGCTCCACCGTGGTTCCGGCGGTGACGAACACGAGGAAGTTCGCACTTGCCGGCGCGGCAGGCGCTGAAGCCGTACCCAGCAATGTCGCAACGGCGGCAATGGCCGTTCCCGCCAGAACCCATGACGCTCGTCTTCGCAGCCGCATGCGGCGCAACGCTCTCATGATGTGCGGTTTGGGTCAAGGGGTGGAACTGGCTTCACGAGAGAGGGACGCGTGATATGACTCGCTTCGTGAGCAACCCGAGTGAGAAGCCCGTCGAGAAGGACTTCGTGACGCGTCTCGCCGATGCAGGCGAAGAGGCGCTCCAGCGGCTCTCCGATCTTCCCGGTGGGCAGCGGGCGGTCGGCGCTTTCAACGATCTGCGCGTGCGCGTCGACGAGCTCGGCAAGAAGGTGCGCGGGATCGATGCGCTCGAGGCACGCGTCGCCAAGCTGGAGCGCGAGCTCGCGGCGATGAAGAAGCCGCCCGCGCGCCGTTCGGCTCCCCGCAAGCCTTCCTCGTAGAGCTCAGATCGAGCGAGGCACGCGCACCCGCAGGGCTTGCGGCACGATCTCGAACCGCGCAGGCGTCGTCCCGGGCTGCTCGCCGTCGAGCTCGATCGGGAGCGGCTCGTCGGCATCCACGGTGACCACACGGCCGCGGAGCACCTCGAGCCGGGGATGGGGTAGGTGCTTGCCCTTGTAGCTCTTCGGAAGCGTGATGAGCAAGTCGCGTTTCGTGACGTCACCGATCACGAGCACGTCGAAGACGCCGTCGTCCGGCTCGGCGTCCGGGAGCATCATCATTCCGCCGCCGAGGAAGCGGCCGTTCGCGACCATGGCGTCGATCACCTTGCCGCCTCGGAGCTCGTCGTCGACCGCGATGCGCATCTCGCCCGTCTGCCAGCGGGCGAACGCGGCGATGGTCGCCCAGTAGTAGGAGATCTTCCCGCCGAGGGCCTTCGAGGTCTCGTTTGCGCGCTTGGCGATCGCTCCGCTGATCCCCGCGCTGCCGATGTTCGCGAAGTGGGTGCGCGCTTCTGGTCCCGCCCAGGTTCGGTAGGTCGCGAGCCCGAGGTCGATGACACGGGTCTTGCCCGTGAGCGCGACCTCGACCGCCGCCGCCAGCTCGCGCGGGATCTCCAGGCTCCGTGCGAAGTCCCAGCCCGTCCCGCGCGGGATCACGGCGATCTCGACGCCCTCAACGCCGGTAATCCCGTTCACCACCTCGTTGACGGAGCCGTCGCCGCCGACGACGACGAGGAGCTCCGCTCCTTTCCGTAGGGCCTCCTCGGCGAGCGTGCCGAGCTGCCCCGGCCCCTCGGAGATGAGCGCGTCGCCCGTCAGTCCCAGAGCGGCAGCTGTGTGCGAGATCTCGGGCCAGCGGCGTCCGGTCGAACCGGCCGCGGAGGCGGGATTGACGAGAAAGACGGTGCTCGGGCTAATGGCCGTGCCCGGCCGTCGCCGTCTCGAGAGCGATCCGCGTCATCCGGTCCACCGCCGCTCGCAGCTCGTCGTCCCCGATCCGCACGAACTCGCCCTCGACGTGGATGTCGCTGACGGTCAGGAGGCACCCAGCGTGGACGCCGCGGAGTGCGGCAAGGGTGAACAGTGCGGCAGCCTCCATCTCGACGGCGAGGATTCCGCGCTTCGACCAGCGCTCGTACTGGCCCGGGTCGGGGTTGTAGAAGAGGTCGCTGGAGACGATCGGGCCGACGCGGAGCGTCTCCTGGCCGTGCTTCGCGACGTGGACCGCCTCGTGGATCAGCTCCCAGCTCGCCGTCGGGCAGTGGGGCTCGCCGAGAACGAGATGGGTCGCGGTCGAGTCCGCGGGCACGGCCGAGAGCGCGACGATGAGGTCGCCGAGCGCGTGCTCGGACTGCAGGCCCCCACACGTGCCGACGCGGAGCAGGCGCGTGACGCCGAGCTGGATCAGCTCCTCGAAGACGATCGTCGCCGAGGGGCAGCCCATTCCCGTGCCCTGCACGGAGATCGGTCTTCCTTCCCAGCGACCGGTGAATCCCAGCAGCCCACGCTCCGCATTGACCTGGACGACGTCGGTCAGGAACGTGTCGGCGATGTACTTCGCCCGCAGCGGGTCCCCGGGGAGCAGGCACGCGTCGGCGTAGTCGCCGGGATTCGCTCGCAGGTGGATGGGCATCGCGCAAGCCTATGGATTCCCGCGGCGCGCACGTGTCGACAAGCGACGCTCGTAGAGTCTCACCGGTGAGCCTCGAGATCGTCGACCCGTCACGCGAGCAGATCCTCCGCTTCTGTGCAGGAGACCCGGTCGAGCGCGTCTTCCTCGAGGACGTCGCGAGACGTGGCCTGGGCCGCTTCGTGGGGCTCGCGGAGGGCGGTGAGCTCCAGGCCCTCTGTCACGTCGGCGTGAACGCCGTGCCGTCGGGGAGTGGCTGCGGCGCGTTCGCCCGCGAGGTGGCGCGCGTCTCGCCGAGGATGCTGATCGGAGAGGCGCAGGCGGTGTCGGAGCTCTGGGACGGAGTTCGCTCTCGACTGTCTCGGCCGCGGGAGGATCGTCCCGGTCAGCCCGTGTTCGTGCTTGGTCACGCCCCCGCAGAAGGCGGCACCGGTCTGCGCGCAGCGACTCCGGAGGATCTCGAGCTCCTCGTCCCCGCCTGCGCGGCCGCGCACGAGCAGGAGATCGGGATCGATCCGCTGCGCCGGGATCCAGAGGGCTTCCGCTGGCGGACACGCACGCAGATCGAGGAAGGCCGCTCCTGGCTCTGGGCGGAGGACGGCGTCATCCGCTTCAAGGCCGAAGCCTCCGCGTGGACGCCGTCGGCGGTGCAGCTTCAGCAGGTGTGGGTCGATCCGGCAGCGCGTCGTCAGGGCTACGGCGGGCGCGGGTTGCGTGACCTGTGCCGGCTGCTGCTCGACCGTGCCCCCGCTGTCTGTCTGTTCGTCCGTGCCGAGAATCACCCCGCGATCCGCCTCTACGAGACGGTCGGAATGAAGCACGTTCTCGACTATCGCTCCGTCCTTCTCTAGCGCCGATGCAGACGGTCTTTCTCGCACGTCATGCGCTCGCCGCCTCGAACGACGCAGGGCTCGCGTCGTACGCGGCTCCGGGCGAGGGTCTCACCGACACCGGCGTCAGCCAGGCGCGGGCTCTCGGCGATCTGCTCTCCGGCGAGGACATCGGCCTGGGCGTCGCGACGCAGCTGCGACGAACCCAGGAGACCCTCGAGGTCGCTCTCGCAGGGCGAGACGTCGCGCGGATCATCGTCCCCGAGCTGGACGAGATCCACTTCGGAAGCTTCGACGGTGGCCTTCTGTCCGCCTATCGCGAGTGGGCCGGCGCGGAGTCACCTGGGCTGCCTGCGCCCGGCGGCGGCGAGAGTCGTGCCCAGGCTGCGGCGCGCTACGCGGCCGGCCTGCGGATCGTGCTCGGGCGAGCCGAGGACAGTGCGCTCGTGATCGGGCACGCCCTGGCCGTTCGCTACGTCATCGACGCAGCCGAGGGGCTCGTTCCCGCGCCCCTGATGCTCGCTCCGGTCGAGCACGCGCGGCCCCACCGACTGGAGGCACGGGAGGTCGAGGCTGCCGCCGATCTCCTCGAGTCCTGGAGTCGCGATCCCCGGTTTCGCGTTGGCTCGTAGGCGCGGCACAATTGGCGCATGACTGCCGCCCTCGAGCAGCGTGTAGAGCGCTTCATCCGCTCCCACGACTTGATCGCACCCGGCGGCGAGATCGCGTGTCTCGTCTCGGGGGGCGCCGACTCGACGTGCCTTTGGCACGTGCTGGGAGCGCTCGACTACCGCGTCTCCGCCGTCCATGTGAACCACGGCCTCCGCGGCGACGAGTCGGAGGGTGACGCGCGCTTCTGCCGCGAGCACATGCACGCAGACGTGCTGACGCCAAGCAACAGACTGTTACAAGGTCTCGACGGAGGCAGATCTTCGCGAGCTTCGCTACTCGATCACGGAGAGCCATGGGCTGCGGGCGACGGGCCACACGGCCTCGGATCAGGTCGAGACGATCCTGTACCGGCTCGTCTCGTCCGGCAACTGCAAGGGGATCAGGCCGGCGCGCCAGGACGGCATCGTCCGTCCGTTGCTCCCGCTCTGGCGGGAGGAGACGGAAGCGTATTGCCGCGAGCACCGTCTGCCCGTCCGCGTCGACTCGTCCAACTCCGACACGAAGCGGGGCCTGATCCGTCGCGAGATCCTCCCCCTCCTCAGGCGCCTGCATCCGGGAGCCGACCGGAACCTGCTGGCACTGGCCGAGGAGCGCCCACAGCTGCCGCGAGGGCTCGAGCGGACGCTCGCGGAGCTGCTCTCCTCGACGGCGGGAACGAAGTCGGCAGACCTCGGCGCGGGCATCCGTGCAGTGCGCGAGTACGACGCAGTCCGTCTCGAGGGAAGAGTCAGCTTCGGTCCGTGGAAGCTCGAGAGCGACGTGCCCGAGCTGGTCGTCCGAACCCGCGTCCCGGGAGACCGGCTCGCGGGACGACGCAGGAAGGTGCAGGATCTCTTCGTGGACGCGAAGGTGCCGCGAGCCGAGCGGGATGCGTGGCCGCTCGTCGTCTCGGGGGACGAGGTCGTGGCGATTCCCGGGATCGCCGAGGCTCCTGGCTGGGAAGGAACGGTTCGGGCATGGAAGGATGCGAGTTAGGTGATCTCTCCGGGACATACGGCACCGCTTGGCCGGCTGCAAACGCTTCGCATCGCCTCGTCCTCAGTCGCTCCGATATCCACTGATATCGGAACTCCCTGCGTCCTAGCGCTGCTCGGTTTTCGCTCGGCCAAGCAGCACCGTATGTCCCGGAGAAACCACCAGTGACTCAGGCTGAGCTGGAGCAGGGCGTCGGAGAGGTCCTCATCGAGCAGGGGCTCCTTCAGCAGCGCATCGTCGAGCTGGGCGCCGAGATCTCGGCCGACTACGCGGGCCGCGACCTCCTGCTCGTGGGAGTGCTGAAGGGTGCCGTCTTCTTCATGGCCGATCTCATGCGCGAGCTGACGGTTCCGTGCGAGATCGACTTCATGGCGATCTCGAGCTACGGCGCGGCGACCGACTCGTCGGGCGTCGTCCGGATCCTCAAGGACCTCGACATCAACGTCGCCGGCAGGGACGTGCTGGTCGTCGAGGACATCATCGACTCGGGGCTGACGCTCTCGTACCTGATGCGCAACCTGAGTGCCCGCAAGCCTGCGTCCCTCGAGGTGATCACGCTCCTGACGAAGCCCGAACGCCGGGAGATCGAGGTTCCCGTGCGCTACGTCGGCTTCGAGATCCCGAATCGCTTCGTGATCGGGTACGGCCTCGACTTCGCGGAGCGCTACCGCAACCTCCCGTACGTCGCCGTGCTGCACCCCGATCTCGTGCCGAACGCCACCTGAGGGCACAAACAGACCGTAACGGGTGTCCAGGGTAAGGGCCCTGGGTGCCGAAGAACCATGGTGCTACCCTCCCGAGACTGACGTGAACCGGTTTTTCAGAAGCGCGCTCTTTCCGCTCATCATCATCGTCGTCCTCGTCTATCTGGCGAGTCAGACGTTGCTGCCGGGGCGCTCCGACCAGCGCAAGCTGACGTATTCCGAGGCGATCTCGGAGGTCAGAAACGGGGGCGTCGACCAGGCCGTGTTCGACCCGAGACGGCAGTCGATCACGCTCACCCTGATCGGTGAGGGCGGGAAGGCGAAGGTCAACTACCCGACCCCGCAGTCCGCGACGGACTTCCAGAACCTGCTCGAGAGGAAAAACGTGCGCTTCGACTCCAAGGGGACCGGGTCGTCTCCCTGGTGGTCGCTCATCATCAGCGTCCTGCCGTTCGTGATCCTGATCGCGTTCTGGATCTTCCTCATGAACCAGGTGCAGGGCGGCGGCTCGAAGGTGATGAGCTTCGGGAAGAGCCGCGCGAAGCGCATGTCGCCGGACTCCCCGAAGGTCACGTTCAAGGACGTCGCCGGGGCGGACGAGGCGGTCGAGGAACTGCACGAGATCAAGGAGTTCCTCGAGAACCCGAAGAAGTTCCAGGCGCTCGGCGCGCGTATTCCCAAGGGCGTGCTCCTGTACGGGCCGCCGGGAACCGGAAAGACGCTGCTCGCGCGCGCGGTAGCCGGTGAGGCGGGCGTTCCGTTCTTCTCGATCTCGGGCTCCGACTTCGTCGAGATGTTCGTCGGCGTCGGTGCCTCACGCGTTCGCGACCTCTTCGAGCAGGCCAAGCAGGCCTCGCCTTGCATCATCTTCATGGACGAGATCGACGCCGTCGGTCGACACCGCGGCGCCGGGCTCGGCGGCGGGCACGACGAGCGTGAGCAGACGCTGAACCAGCTGCTCGTCGAGATGGACGGCTTCGAGATGAAGGACAACATCATCTTGATCGCCGCGACGAACCGCCCCGACATCCTCGACCCCGCGCTCCTGCGGCCCGGGCGCTTCGACCGTCAGATCGTCGTCGACCGCCCCGACCGCCTCGGCCGCCGCAAGATCCTCGAGGTGCATGCGCGCGGGAAGCCGATCGCGCACGAGATCGACCTCGACACCCTTGCCGCCGGGACACCGGGTTTCACGGGCGCAGACCTCTCGAATCTGATCAACGAGGCCGCTCTCTTGTCCGCGCGCCGCGGCAAGAAGATGATCGGCCAGGACGAGCTCGAGGAAGGGATCATGCGCGTCATCGCCGGGCCGGAGAAGAAGGCGCGCCTGCTCTCGGAGAAGGAGCGGAAGATCACCGCCTACCACGAGATGGGGCACGCGCTCGTCGGGCACTACCTCGAGCACACGCATCCGGTGCACAAGATCACCATCGTCTCTCGCGGCCAGGCGCTCGGGCTGACGATCTCGCTTCCGACCGAAGACCGCTACCTGACGACGCGGTCCGCGTTGATGGACGAGCTCGCCATGACGCTCGGCGGCCGCGCGGCCGAGGAGCTCGTCTTCCACGAGGTGACGACGGGCGCGGCTAACGACCTCGAGCGCGTGACCGCGACCTCGAAGCAGATGATCATGCGCTTCGGGATGAGCGAGAAGCTCGGTCCTCGCGTTCTCGGGCGCGCCCACGATCTTCCCTTCCTCGGACGCGACATGGGCTCCGAGCCCGACTACTCGGAGGAGCTCGCGAAGGACATCGACGACGAGATCCGCCGCGTGATCGAGGAGGCGCACGCCTCGGCGACGGAGGTCCTGCGCGCGCACATGGACGAGCTCCACCGCTTCGCCGCGATCCTGATCGAGCGCGAGACGATCGACAAGGATCAGTACGAGCGCCTGCTCGCCGGCGAGTCGGAGGAATCGGTCTTCCCCGAGGAGGTTCCGGAGGAGCCCGAGCTCGAGCCCGAGGCGGACAAGAAGCCGAAGCTCAAGCCGCAGCCACGCCCGATCCCGGGCACGGCCATGCAGCCGCCGCCCCCTGAGGGCGCTCCTTCCTAGAGCCGCCTCAGGCCGCTAGCGTTGCGACGTCGTAGGCGGCGATCCGCCGATCGCGCGTCACGATTGTCAGCCCTTCCAGCTGTGAGCGACGAGCAGCCGATCGAATGGATCCTTGTGCAGTAGAGGGAGCTCTCCAACGCGGAGGCCATGGTCGACAGTCACGGCCAGGGGGGTGAAACGCTCCTCGCGAAGGCAGGCGGAGAGGCAGGCTCTCGGGGGCTCTAAGCTTGCCGAGACGGCTAGCGGCTGCGGATGCCGAAGTCCGACGTGATCACGACGACGTCGTGTCCGCCGAACTCGCCCGGCGCCTGGCTCGCAGCGAGGGCGACGATTCCGATGTCGCGCCAGCTCGGCTCGAGCAGGATCTTGCGGTGGGCCGGGGACGCGAGCCAGACCTGCAGCGCCTCGTCCGGGCTCATCGCAACGGGCCCGTACAGCAGGTTCTCGCCCACGCCCCAGCGCGAGTATCCACGCTGGCCGTAGAACCGGGCGATGCGGTCGGAGAAGGACGAGCCGTCGGGCGAGTCGTGGGTGAAGGCGCCACGCTTGACCTGGAGCCGGGTGTGTGCGAGCGCGGCCAGCCGGAGCGAGGGAGCCGGGCGCACCGGCGCGAGGCCGTGCCGTGCGCGAATCGCGTTGATGCCCTCGACGAGGTGGAGCGCGATCCCGGCGTGGTGCTCGGAGCGCTGCGGCGCGGCCGCAGCGCCTGCAGCGCAGACGGCCGTGATGACGGCGAGGAGTATGGCGGCGCGTCGCTTCACTCACGCGTTAGATCGGTGCCGACCGCACTGTGGTCATCACCCCTTCGAGGCATACGGCCTTCTCAATCGGCGGATGTCTCGCCGCGCTGGCCCGCGCCACGGGCGATCACCACGACGAGGAGCAACACCGCGCCGGCCGCGACGGCTCCGAGCAGATCGACGGCGAGTCCTCCCGCCCGCACGCCTTCGACGAGCGCTAGGAGCAGACCTGCGGCAAGGAGACCGAGCAGGGCAAGCGCGGACACGAACGCCACGCGGCGCAGATCCTCGCCTGGCTCGGCCCTCACCTCGTCGCGTTCTTCGAGCGACCAGTACCCGAGCTCTGCGGTCACGAGCAGCCCCGCGGCGACGAGTGCCCCTGCGGCGTCGAGTGGTGCATCGTCGACGGCGAGCTGCGCTCCGTACAGGCCGCCGACCGTGACGAGCGACGCGGGAAGGAGCGGCGCCCACCCGAGGACCAGCCCGCCGACGAGTGAGAGCACCGCGAGTGCCGCGACCCGAAATCCGACCTCGACGAACGCGTCCTCGTTCGCGCGGGCAAGCGGCAGCGCGCTCAGCGCGACCGCGCATGTGACGGCTCCGACCCCTGCGGCTAGACGCGTCCGACTCTGGCGTAGCGCCTGTATGTCCTCACCTCCTCGAGCGCGGACTCGAGCGCCACGCCGTCACCCCACCGGGCGATGCCGATGCCGAGACGTTCGAGTCGCGATCGCAGCACCTCGCGATCGAGCAGCCACAGGCGGTACGCGAGACGCTCGAGCTCACTTCGCCCCGCCTCGACGACGTCCACCGGGTCGATCTCCACGACCACGAGGTCGAAGCCCCGTGCGCGCAGGTTCTGCAGCGTCCTGACGAAGCGCGGGTCGACGAGCGGGGTCAGTGCGATCACCAGCGCCTTCGGGGGGAGGATTCGCGCCGGGATCAGGTCGACGTCACGCCAGAGGTACGTGGGCGCGACGCCGGTCTCGAGCAGGGTCTCGATCAGGCGGAAACGCTGCGATAGCCCCACCCCGGGCCGTAGCCAGCGCAGGACGCCTCCGAAGGAGACGAGGCCGACGCGGTCCCTCCGCTCGAGATAGCGGCTGGCGAGCGTCGCCGCGGCCCGCACGGCGTCGTCGAGCGTGCTCCGGCTCCCGTCGCGCAGATCCGCGAAGCTGTCCACGAACACCACCACGTCGGTGTTGCGTTCCGGGTGTTGCTCGTTGACCACGAGGCCCGTCCGGCGGGCCGATGCGCGCCAGTTGATCGAGCGTAGGCGGTCACCGGGGACGTAGTCGCGGATGTCGGCGTACTCGATCCCGTCACCCTTCACGCGCGCGACGGCGCTGCCGGTGAACGCCTGCGTCTCGGCTGCGTCCAGGACTCTCGCGAGCGCCTCCGAGTGCGGGTACGCCTTCAAGCCCTGGATTCGTGGGAGCCGAGCCTCCCAAACGACGAGCCGAAACGCGTCGCGGGCGCGAACCTCGACCGTTCCGACGTCGTAGACGCCCCAGCGTGAGCAACGCAGCCCGACGGGGATCGCGCGCTCCTCTCCCGGGCGGAGGCGTATCGCGACGGCATTGTCGCCGTCCGCGTCCACGCCCTTCGGAAGCTCGAGCAGGAGCTCGAGCCGGTCGACGCTGCTGTCGGCTCGCACCGTGATCTCCGTATCGACGAGCGCCCCCTGGACGGTTCGCTCGCCGAAGACACCGAACTGAACGTCGATCCGGGGCTCACGCGCGAGCTGCAGACCGATCGCGAGCACGACCGCGAAAGGAGCGGCAGCGACCGCGAGCTCGGGCCGGCGAAGCGCGAGTGACGCGACGAGCCCGACCGCGGCAAGGATCGCGTAACCCTCGAGCCGCGGGCTGCCGCGGCGCGTCACCTTTCGGGGAGATCCTCGGGAGGCGGTGTCGGCACCGTGGCGAGCACGTCCCGCACGACGTCCTCGGCCGAGATGCGCTGCACCCACAGCTCGGGTCGCAGGACGAGCCGATGCGACAGTGCGGGTATGGCGACCGCCTTGACGTCGTCCGGTAGGACGAAGTCGCGTCCCGCCAGAGCGGCCGTGCAGCGTGCGAGCTTGAGCAGCGCGAGGCTCCCGCGCGGGCTCGCGCCGACCGCCGAGCTCTCGGAGCGCCTGGTGGCCGCGACGAGATCGACGCAGTAGCCGCGCACGCTCTCGGCGACGTGTACCCGCTCGATCGCCCGCTGCATCTCGAGGAGCGTCTCGCGGTCGACGACCGGACGAAGCTCGAGCTCGTCCATGCCGCGCTCGATTCGGCGCCCGAGCACCTCCATCTCGTCCTCGCGAGCCGGATAGCCGAACGCGGTGCGCAGGAGAAAGCGGTCGAGCTGCGCCTCGGGAAGCGGATACGTGCCCTCGTACTCGATCGGGTTCTGCGTCGCGATGACGAGAAACGGCGGCTCGAGGAGGTGCGTCTCGCCCTCGATCGTCACCTGGCGCTCCTGCATCGCCTCGAGCAGCGCGGCCTGTGTCTTCGGCGGAGCGCGATTGATCTCGTCGGCGAGGAGGAGGTTGGTGAAGATCGGCCCTGGCCGAAACTCGAAGTCGACGTCGCGCTGGTTCCAGATCGAGGAGCCGGTCACGTCGGACGGCATCAGGTCGGGCGTGAACTGGATGCGGGTGAACCGCATGCTCAGCACCTGCGCGAAGGAGCGGGCAGCCAGGGTCTTGGCGAGACCGGGATAGTCCTCGAGGAGCACGTGGCCGTCCGCGAGGAAGCCGACGAGCACGAGCTCGAGCGGGCCCCGCTTTCCGACGACGGCACGCTCGACCTCGTCGAGAATCTCTCCGGAGAGCTCGTGGACTCGCTCGAGTTCCATCGGCTAGATGCGCTCCAACGACGTGACCACGCGATTCAGCGCCTCCGCCGGAATGCCGCGCGCGAGACGATCCTCGGGCGGAGGGCGGTCCTTACGCACGAGATCCCACGTCTCTTCACCCAGCAGCTCGCGCGCCTGTGCCGCGTCGCCGTCGAGCGAGAGCCGGCGCCGCGCGGTCAAGAGCTCGCCGGCAAGCACTCGCAGCCGCGGCCGCAGCTGGTGGTGGAGGTCGAAGGAGCCGGCGGCCCCCAGCACGGCCTCCTGCTCGAGCCGCGCGAGCATCGCCGGGCTCTCGCGGCGAGCCCCTGCTTGCCGTTCTTCCGCCTCTCGGAGTGGCCGTGCGGGCGGATAGGCGCGGCGCAATGTGGCGATCATGAGCGCGAGTGTCACTCCGGTGACGACCAGCGCGTACACGCGGATCGCGACGTCGAACCACCCCGGAAGAAACGCCAGGATCCCGAGGAGGGCGAGCGTGGGGAGGAGCAGGGAGCGTGCAGCACGCCACAGGTCGCTCCTCACGAGGTGGCCGTCCGCTCCGCGAGCACGCGCATCCGCTCCTCCAGCCGCCGCTCGGCGGCTTCGCGAAGCTGATCCCGGATCTGCGCAAGAGCAGCGATCGCCTCGTCCTTCATGGACTCGTCGACGCGGTGCTGCGAGAACTTCGCCCGGGCGAAGAGCTCTGCGAGCCGCCTCACGAGCCGGGCGTCCACCTCGAGCCCTCCGAGGATCCGACCGACGTACTCCTCGGCGGTCTCCTGGCGAACGCGTGCGAGCCCGGAGGCGGCAAACGTGCGCTCGAGACGCGCGTAGGCGGCGATCACGGCGCGCCGAGCGTCCGGCTCGGCACGCAGGTCGTCGAGCGAGTCGTCCAGCACGTCGGCGGCCTCTCTCGCCAGCTGACTCGGTCCAGTCTCGGAACAACCGCTCCCGCCGCCGTTTCGCGACGACGTAGGCGCCGACTCCGGCGGCGACGAGCGCCAGCACCACCAGCAGGGGGATCCAGGCGAGCTCGGGCTCGTACGCTCCCCCCGAAGCGGGTTGCTCGGGCTTCGGTCGCTCCAGCCCTGGCTCCAAGATGGGATCGTTCTCCTCGAAGTTCCCTAGCACTAGAGGACGGCGTCTGAAGTAGTAAGCGACCGCGAGCGCAGCCGCCATGATGAGGAACGACAGGAGCACGCTGTTCCGTCGGTACTTGCCCGAAGCGACCTCTTGGGCGATCGCCTTTCGTTGCATGAGCCCGTAGATCAAGAGCGCCGCGCCCGGAATCAGCGCCAAGAGCGCGAGGGTGAAGAACGCGTCGAGGGCGATGTCGGACGGCCGCCGTGTCTCGTCCGATCCGCCTCGAGTAGACCCGGTCGCCGCAATCGCGACCACGGCTACCAGTCCCAGCACCACGATCGCGGGCAGGAATGCGCGCGGCGCGCTAGCCCGCATGCCCATCTTCCTCCGTGCGTCCTACGCGATCGCCGGCTCGTTCGCGGGCGCTGTTGCGGCCTTGCTCTCCCAGTAGCGGTTGAGCGCTCCCTGGATCTTCACGAACCAGACGATGCCTCCGATGATCGGAAGCAGGACCCAGAGTCCGGTCCACCCCGTGAAGGGTGCTTCGCGCCCGTCGGCCTGGTGCATCTTCCCGATCTCGGAGGGAATCAGGAACCAGCTGATGGGCGACACGAGGATCCAGATGACGAGGCCCAGGACTCCGCCGACGCCGATCCCCGAGTGCTCCTTCACCTCGTCCTGGGTCTTGAACACCCAGTAGAGCGAGTAGATCCCGAGGGTGACGATGAAGAGCAGGATTCCGAAACCGATCCCGCGCGGCTGCCCGAGTGGGCCACTGGTGGAGGGTGCTGTGCTCATGAGAGCGCATTCTGCGCCATTCAGCGGATAGATGCGGCGTTACGCTCCGCAGCGTGACCTTCGCGGAGCCCTTGCCCATCGAGGATCGCTGGCCGCGGCCGGCGGTCATGGGCGTCGTGAACGTCACACCCGACAGCTTCTCCGACGGGGGACGCTTCTTCACGCCTTCTGCCGCGGTCGACCAGGCCCGGCGTCTGGTCGCCGAGGGAGCCGCGCTCGTGGACATCGGCGGCGAGTCGACGCGACCGGGCGCGGCACCCGTCGGCCTCGACGAGGAGCTTGCGCGCATTCTTCCGGTGCTCGAGGAGCTGGATGGCATCCCCGTCTCGGTGGACACGTCCAAGGCCGAGGTCGCTCGGCGAGCCCTGGGCCTCGGTGTGGAGATGGTCAACGACGTCACCGCGCTGCGAGGAGACCCGGACCTGGCCTCGGTCGTGGCCGACCATGGGGTGTATGTCTGCTTGATGCACATGCTCGGCGAGCCCGCGACGATGCAGAGGAGCCCTCAGTACGACGACGTCGTGGCAGAAGTGTTCGCGTTCTTCGAGGAGCGGATCGCTTTCGCCACCGGCTGCGGGATCGTCGAGGAGCGCATCTGCATCGATCCCGGCATCGGCTTCGGCAAGACGCCGGATCAGAACCTGGAGCTCGTGCGCCGCCTGGACGTCTTCGCGGCCCTCGGCCGCCCGATCGTCGTCGGGCTCTCGCGCAAGAGCACACTGGGCAAGGTTCTCGGCGATCCGTCGGCCACGCGGGGGACGGCCGCAGCATCGGTGGGAGGGGCGGTCGCGGCGTTCGAGCGCGGCGCCTGGATGCTGCGCGCGCACGACGTTCGGGAAACGGTCGAGGCACTCGCGGTTGCGGCTGCGGTAGAACGGGGAAAGGTGAGTCCATGACAATCGAACTCAAGAGTCTCGTGCTGTTCGGCCATCACGGATATCTCGAGGAAGAGCGCAGGCTGGGACAGCGCTTCCTGGTGGATCTCTGGGTGGACGTGGACGACGACGCCGCCTCGAGCGACGACCTCGACGAGACCGTCGACTATCGCTATCTCGCGAGTCTCGTGCGCGAGGTGTTCGCCGGACCGGAGCGCCTGCTGCTCGAAGGGCTGGCCGGGGCGGTCGTGGACGGGATCCTGGATCGCTTCGCCGCCGTCGAGCGGGTGCGGGTGCGCGTACGCAAGCCGGACGTCGTGCTCGACCCACCGGTCGAGCATGCAGCCGTCATCGTCGAGCGAAGTCGCTAGTTGTCACGCGCGTACGTCGGCCTAGGGGCCAACCTCGGGCCACGTGAGGTGACGCTCTTGCGCGCGGTCGATCTCCTCGCCGGCGAGCCCGGCATCGAGGTGCTGGCCGTGTCCCAGCTGCGCGAGACGGAGCCGGTCGGAGTGACCGACCAACCGGAGTTCTTGAACGGCGCAGTCGCAGTGGAGACGAGCCTGTCGCCGCGCGCGCTGCTGGATGCGCTCCTCCGCGTCGAGCAAGCGCTCGGGCGGGTGCGTGACGACGAGCGGTGGGGTCCGCGGACCATCGACCTCGACCTGCTCGTCTACGGCGACGAGATCGTCGACCAGCCGGGGCTGCGCGTGCCGCATCCGCGGCTTCACGAGCGGCGCTTCGTGCTCGAGCCACTCGTCGACCTGAACCCCGAGCTGACGATCCCCGGTCTCGGGAAGGCCGCAGAGCTCCTCGCGGGGCTAGACTGAGCCGATGTCGCACCTCGACGAGCTCGACGAGTTCGAGGCTGAGCTCGAAATCTCCCTGAAGAGGGAGTATTCGGCGGTCTTCGGGCTCTTCCGGTACTGCGTTCTCACTCAGGACGCGACGTATCTCTGCAACCAGCTCGACGTGGAGTCCTTGCCCCAGGCGAGCTATCCGTTCTTCCATGTCCGGATGGAGGACGTCTGGGTCTGGGACAAGAACCGCCCGACGCGGATCATCCCCCGCGCCGAGGTCTACACCTCCGGCGACGTGACCATCGAGGAGCTCAGAGGCGAGGGCGAGGAACCGCGCTTGAGCGCCGAAGCGTTGGCGGAGCGCATAGGCCAGCAGCTACCGGGCGACGACGAGCCTTCGTAGCTCACGACGGCGGCCGGCCGCGCTCGGCGAGCCACTGCTCGAAGCGGCCTTCGGGCGAGTCGAGGTAGCCGCGAAGATCGGTATCGAACCCGGCCACGCCGTCTCTGAGCTGAAACAGCCGGAACTCGAGCACGCGTTCGGGATCGCAGGCGTGCTCGTCCCGTTCCTCGGCCGCGACCGAGGCGCCGCAGTCGGCGCACGGCATATGGCGGGAAGCGAAGAAGCTGGACATGGCGACCTCCGGGAAGCCATCCTTCGCCGCGTCGCCTCTTGCCCCTGCAACGGCGAGGGGGTCGCTCGATGCGGCCCCTCGCCTCGCTCCGGCGTTCTTCAGGCTTGCGTGGGCGCAGGAACCGCACCCAGCTGCACGAGCATCCCCAGCGTGTCCCACGTCGTCCACTCCTCGACCACCAGGCCGCCGTCGAGCCGGGAGATCGTGAGGCCCGACACGGTCACTCCCTTGCCGGTCGGCGCGATGCCCGCCACCTCGCCGGTCTGGGTGCCGCGTGCGGTCCACCGCGATGCCACCTTGTCGCCCTCTGAGATCTGATCGTCGACGGTGATGCGGCCGTCGGGGAATCCGTCGATGTACTGCTGAATCTGGGCCTTCGCCCCGGCCGGACCGCGGATCGGCTCGGGAGCCGACGGGTCGTAGCCGATGTAGCCGGTCCCGACGAGCTCGTCGATGACGTGCAGGTTGCCCGTCCACGGCTCCTCGATCAGGCGTCGGACGATGTGCTTGGCGTCCGCCATACGTGCTCCTTTCGCTCGCCTGCGCCGAAGGACCTCGAGAGCGGCGGTGAGGGCGACGGCGAATCCCGCGAGCACGAGAGAGATCTCGAGCCCTGTCAGGCCGCGACTCTGCCTCCGAGACACCTTGCCGCTGACTCTACAAAAGCCCACTGACAGTCGCTCTGATTCACTTGCATCGATGCTCCTCGCCGTCGACGTCGGCAACACGCAGACCGCGCTCGGCCTGTACGAGAGCGACGAGCTCTCGGACCACTGGCGGGTCGCCACCGAGCGGTCGACGACCGCCGACGAGCTGGGAGTCCTTCTGAGCGGGCTCCTCGATTTCGACGGCGTCGAGGGGATCTGCCTTGCCTCGACCGTCCCCGTGCTGATCCGCGAGTGGGAGCAGCTCGCTCGGAAGTGGGCGAACGCCTCACTCCTCGTCGTGGGGCCGGGCGTGAAGACGGGTATCCCGATTCGATACGACGATCCACGCGAGGTCGGGCCGGACCGGATCGTCAACGCGGTCGCGGCCAAGGAGCGTTACGGCGCACCGGTCGTCGTCGTCGACTTCGGCACGTCGACCAACTTCGACGTCGTTTCCCCAGAGGGCGAGTACGTGGGCGGAGTCCTCGCGCCCGGAATCGAGACCTCCATGGAGGCGCTGTTCGCCCGGGCGGCGCGGCTCGTGAAGGTGGACTACGCGGCACCTCCGACGGTGATCGGAAAGACGACGGTCGGCGGCCTCCAGTCAGGCCTCGTATACGGCTTCGCCGGTCAGGTGGACGGCATCGTGGGCCGCATCCGGGAGGAGCTCGGCGCCGAGGCGCTCGCGATCGCCACCGGTGGGCTGGCAGATCTCGTGGCGCCACACTCGCGGACGATCGAGCGAGTCGACCCCTTCCTCACCCTCGACGGGCTGCGCCTGGTCTGGGAGCTGAACGCATGATCGGCCTCGGGCTCTGGACGCTCTTCGCAGGTCACGGCGGCGAGGCGGCCGCCGGCACGATGGACGTTCGCCTTCGGCGCGTCTTCGTACAGGGCATCCTCGTGAATGCGTTCAACCCGAAGGTCGCCCTCTTCTTCCTCGCGTTCCTGCCGCAGTTCGTCGACCCCGACGCTGCGCACCCAGCTCTCCAGATAGGTCTCCTCGGGCTCGTGTTCGTGGCGATCGCTCTCGTGCTCGATCTCGGCTGGGCGTTGACGGCCGACGCTGCGAGGCGGTCTCCTCCGTCGTTCCCGGAGCTTTCTGCGCCTCCAGCGCTACGTGTCGGGAGGCGTCTACGTCGCTCTCGGTGTTGCGACCGCCTTCAGCGACGCGATCGAACGACTGACTCACCCGCCGCCGTACACCGAGATCGGCAGCTCGAGCGTCACCTCGTCACCCGACGGAATCTCGGCCTCGAGCCGTTCGAGAATCTCGAGGGCGCCCGGTGCCGCCGCGAGCAGCCGACGCTCGACCTCTTCGGTCGACTCGAGCAGGACGAGCTCCTGCTTGAACGGCTTGGGGAACCGACCGTGGCCGAGATACCAGCCGTAGAACTTCTTGAGGAAGCTCGAGGCCCGGCGCTCGCCGAGCTCGCGAACAGCCTCGCGGATGAAGAGGACGAGCTCGGCGGCCACCTCTTCACGGGACGGCGTGGTCGAATCGCCGTCGACGATCTCCTCGAGCGCCCAGGGATTTCCCTGCGCCCCGCGTCCGACCATCACCGCCTCCGCTCCGGTTGCCGCGAGCACTTCCTGGGCGTACCGGCGTGAGGTCACATCTCCCGACGCGACGACCGGAACGTCGACCAGGGAGACGAGCTCCGCTGTCAGCGCATGATCGGCGGTTCCGGTGTACATCTGCTGTGCGGAGCGCGGATGGAGCGTCAGCGAGGATGCCCCGGCGTCGACGAGCCTGGGGCCGAGCTCCAGACACGAACGCGAGCCGTTGGCCAGGCCGCGCCGCAGCTTGACAGTGACCGGAAGGTCGACGGCGGCGGCGACCGACTCGACGATGCTGCAGGCGAGCGCCGGATCTTCCAGGAGCGTTGCTCCTGCGCCCGTTCGGGTCACCTTTCGCACGGGACAGCCGAAGTTGAGGTCGACGATGTCCGCCCCGACCGCCTCCACCATCTTCGCCGCGTTCGCGAGCGTGCGCGGCTCGGAGCCGAAGAGCTGGATCGCGAGCGGATGCTCGTCCGCCGCTACCCGGAGGTACCCGAGGGTCCGCTCGTTGCCATGCTCGATGCCCGCGCAGCTCACCATCTCGGAGCAGACGAGCCCTGCTCCGTAGCGGCGACCCTGGCGTCTGAACGCCTGCACGCTGACGCCCGCCATCGGCGCAAGGACGAGCCGCGTCGGGATCTCGACAGGCCCGATGCGCCAGGGTGTTCTGAGGTCGATCATCGCGTATGCAATCGTAGAGTCGGATGCACGAAGGCGGTACTCCGGACGCATTTCGGGGGATCGGATGCGCGACCAGGATCCGCGCGAGCGGCTTCTGGCCTGTGCAAGGCAACGCTTGCGCACCAGTCGACGCCGCAGCTACTATTCTCGGCCGTTTGACGGGGCCGGCGGGGCCTCGCCGTCTATCTCGGAGGGCATTTTGAAGGATGTGATCCTCACTCCCGAGGGCCATGAGCAGCTGTTGAGCGAGCTCGGACGGCTGCGCACCGAGAAGCGCAGGGAGATCGCCGAGCGCATCGCCGCGGCGCGCGCATTCGGAGAGATCGCCGAGAACGCCGAGTACGACGACGCCAAGAACGAGCAGATGATGCTCGAGCACCGCATCGCGCAGCTCGAGGAGCGCCTCGCGAACGCTCGCGTGATCGACCCGAAGGACATCGACACGAGCGTCGTGTCCGTCGGCTCGGTCGTGCGGCTGCGGGACGTCGACGCGAAGGAGACGACCGAGTACTTCATCGTCGGCTCCGCGGAAGCCAACCCGGCCGAGCGCAAGCTCTCCAACGAGTCACCGGTCGGCAAGGCGATCATGGGCCGCAAGAAGGGCGAGACCGTCGAGGTCGCCACGCCGCGCGGATCGAAGCTCAAGTTCAAGATCATGGAGATCAAGGCCGCCGCGTAGCGCAGCGCCGATCGCCGCGTCGTAGCCGGGCCCGGACGCTGCCTGGCGATGGGCGCCCGCGCCCGCGTGACCGTCGCAGTTCGACCTGTTAGAACTCGAGAGTGCGCATCCTCTTCGCCTCGACGCAGGGTGCCGGCCACTTCAATCCGCTAGTGCCGTTCCTCGAGGCCTTCCGCCGGGCCGGCCACGAGGTTTTGGTCGTCGGGCCGCCGGCCCTCGACGTCGGGACGTTTCCGTTCCGCCCCGGGGCGCATCCGCCGGACGAGCTTCTTGGCCCTGTGTGGGGCGCGATGGGCTCGATCCCGCCAGGCCAGGGCGATGTGGTCGTCATCGGGACGATCTTCGCCCGGCTGAACGTCGACGCGATGCTCCCCACGATGCGGGCGACGATCGAGGAGTGGCAGCCAGACATCGTTCTGCGTGAGGCGAGCGAGTTCGCGTCGGCCATCGCAGCCGACGAGCACGACCTCCGGCACGTGCGTGTCGCGATCGGGCTACACGCGTTCGAGGAGGCTGCGCTCGCATTTGCGTCGCCTGCGCTCGAAGATCGCCGTCCAGGTATGACCGGGCGCATCGCGGCCTCGGACTACCTGACCTGCTGGCCTGAGTCCCTCGACCCTGTTGCCGTGCCGGTGCAGCGTTTCTCCGACCCGGCCGCGCAGGCTGAGCCGGACCCACTGCCGAACTGGTGGCCGGGCGATCGGCGACCGCTGGTCTACGTCACGTTCGGCAGCGTTACCGCGCAGTTCCCTCCCGCGGCAGTGGTCTACGGCAAGGCGATCGAAGCTGTGGCCGACCTGGAAGCTCGTGTCCTGTTGACGGTGGGTATCGCCGCAGAGGTCGACCTCGACGAAGTGCCGACAAACGTCCACGTCGAGAAGTGGGTGCCGCAGGCAGACGTGCTCGGGCACGCGGCCGTCGTCGTCAGCCACGGTGGCGCCGGGACGACGCTCGGGGCGCTTGCGGCGGGAGTGCCGCTCGTTTCGGTGCCTCTCTTCGCCGACCAGCCGTGGAACGCAGCCCGCACCGCCATCGCGGGAGCGGGCGTCGTCGTTCCGCTGGACGGGATCCGGGCCGGAATCGAGCGTGTGCTGGCCGACGACTCGGTCCGAGCGGCAGCCGGTTCCGTCGCCGACGAGCTACGCCGCTACCCGGCAGTCGACGACTACGTCAGTCGCACGACCAAAGCTGCCTGAGCTTCGAGAAAAGGGATCGCGAAGGACATCCAATTACACTCGGCGCGCGATGACGCCGCCCAAGCGCTTCCCCGACCGAGACGAGATCGCGGCGGTTCGCGCAGAGGCGGCAGTCCTCGAGCCGGGTTCGGAGTCACCCGAGAAGCGGAGACTCGCCGGCCGGGTGATGGCACAGCGCGGCCACGGGAAGCTGAGCTTCCTCGACCTGGTCGATCGCTCTGGACGTATCCAGCTCTTGTGCGACGAGAGTCGCACCGGTTCGGTCGACGTCGACCTCGGCGACGTCGTCGCCGTCGTCGGCTCGCCCGCGAGCTCGCGAAGGGGCGAGCCGACGCTCGCGGTCGACCAACTCACCACGCTGTCGAAGAACCGGAGCCCGCTCCCCGACACCTTCCACGGCATCACCGACCAGGAGACGCGCTATCGGAGGCGCTACCTCGATCTCCTCATGAACGACGAGACGCGCGAGCTCTTCTTGCTCCGGTCGAGGCTCGTGTCCGCGATCCGCCGCTTCCTCGACTCGGACGGCTTCGTCGAGGTCGAGACCCCGATTTTGCAGCCACGCTACGGCGGCGCCTTCGCCCATCCCTTCGTGACGCACTCGCAGGAGCTCGACGTCGATCTCTACCTGCGCATCGCGACCGAGCTCTACCTCAAGCGGCTGATCGTCGGCGGCCTGGAGCGCGTCTACGAGATCGGGAAGGACTTCCGCAACGAGAGCGTGTCCTACAAGCACCAGCCGGAGTTCACGATGCTCGAGTGGTACGAGGCGTACGCGGACTACGAGGACACGATGGCGCGGATCGAGATGCTGGTCGAGCAGGTCTCGCAGGAAGTGCTCGGCAGCACCCGCGTCACGTTCAGGGAGCACGAGATCTCTCTCGAGCGACCGTGGCGCCGAGTCCGTTTCGTCGATGCCCTCGAGGAGCTCGAGCTCTGGAGCCGCGACCCTGTCGAGCTGCGCGGCCGGCTCGACGAGCGTGGCGTCGACACCAACGCGGACAAGGACTGGCCCCAGCTCGTGGATCACGCCTTCAGCCACTTCGTCGAGCCGGGTCTCGTCCAGCCGACGATCGTCCACGACTATCCGATCGAGCTCTCCCCGTTCGCGCGCCTCACGGAAGACGACGAGAGGTTGACCGAGCGCTTCGAGTACTTCGCCGGCGGGATGGAGCTCGGGAACGCGTTCACCGAGATCAACGACTCAGAGGAGCAGAGTGCGCGCTTCGAGGCGCAGTCGGAGCACGTGGAAGGCGAGCGTGGCGACCCGGACTACGTCGAAGCGCTCTCATACGGGATGCCCCCCACGGGCGGGCTCGGGCTCGGGATCGATCGCTTGACGATGCTGCTCTCCGGCCGGGACACGATCCGCGACGTGATCCTGTTCCCTGCGCTGCGTGCCTCGCGGTAGACGCGTCTAACGGGCCGCGGCTGACTTCCAGACGGATGACGCGTCGAGCGCTCCCTCATGATCCGCGGTGACGGGGACGTCCTCCTCCGGGTGCGCAGCTCGGTGCTCGCGGAACCAGGCCACCGCTTGGGCGATCCCCTCGTCGAGCGGCACCTGCGGGTCGTAGCCGAGAAGCTCGCGGGCTTTCGAGAGATCGGCCACGTAGTGGGTCACTTCGCCGAGCAGCGACGGGGCCATCGTCATCTGCGGGTCGACGTCGAGCTCGGCGGCGATGCGCTCCGCGCAGTGCACGAGGGTATTTCCGCGGCCATAGGCGAGGTTGATCGTCTGGTTGACGACCTGGCCCTCGGCGAGCGCTTCCATCCCGCGCACGATCCCGTCGACGCAGTCGTCGACATGGGTGAAATCGAGGGTCTTGTCCCGGCCGCCGTAGATCGTGATCGGCTCGTTTCGAAGCATGGAGTGGATGAAGAGCGGAATCACCCTCACCATGCGCCCGAGATCGTTGTCGAAGCGGCCGTAGACGTTCGAGAAGCGAAAGACGAGATAAGGCAGGCCGTAGCAGCGTGCGTAGGAGTAGATGAACGCCTCGCCTGCGATCTTCGAGGCCGAGTAGGTGCTCTCCGCGTACGCGAAATCGGCGACCTGCTCGGGGTACTCGTCGAAGCGATGGACGTCGCCGTAGACCTCCCGGCTCGAGGAGAAGACGATCGGAATGTGCCGCAGGCGCGCGTATTCGAGGACGTTGAAGGTCATGACCGCGTTCTCCAGCGCTCGGTGTGGCTGGCGGACGAGCTGGTGCACCTTCGCGTGTGCAGCGAGGTGGACGACGAGGTCCACCTCGGGATACTCCACACCGTTGATGCCGCCTCGAAACGGCGCGTAGTGGCCCGCAAGATCCTGGAGGAGGTACGGGAACTCGTCGGTCCAGGTGTTCAGCCGCTTGTCGACCCCGAACACCTCGTGCCCATCACGTCGAAGCCGGAGGCCGAGGTTCGTGCCGATCTGACCAGACGACCCGGTGAGCAGAACCTTCAAGGCGTGCTGAAGACTAACGACCGCACCTGCCGACTCAGGGAAGGGGAATTACAAGCCGATGAGAATCCGTGAACAGTTCTGCAAGGACCTGACCCCGAGGCGGTCGGCTACGATCAGGCCTCACCTTCGACCCGGAGCGCGGCACACCCCGGCGGCCTCCGGAGACGAACAAGGGGAAAGGAGGGTCGAAGGTTGTTCGAGCGATTCACCGAACGAGCCAGGCAGGTCGTGGTTCTCGCGCAGGACGAGGCGCGGGCGCTGAAGCACAACTACATCGGAACCGAGCACATTCTCCTGGGCCTGCTGCGCGAGGAGGAGGGTCTCGCTGCCCGTGTCCTGGAGTCGCTCGACATCACGGTGGAGGAGGTCCGCGCTCAGGTCGCGCGCATCGTCGGCCAGGGCGACGAGGTCACCA
Organism: uncultured Actinomycetes bacterium; assembly: GCA_963830035.1. Classification (GTDB taxonomy): domain Bacteria; phylum Actinomycetota; class Thermoleophilia; order Gaiellales; family Gaiellaceae; genus GMQP-bins7. The sequence goes on from CAWHKX010000007.1 coordinate 157,626, forward strand.
CCGGTCAGATTCCCTTCACGCCGCGCGCCAAGAAGGTGCTCGAGCTGGCGCTGCGCGAGGCTCTCTCCCTCGGCCACAACTACATCGGCACCGAGCACATCCTGCTCGGGCTCGTGCGCGAGAACGAGGGCGTCGCTGCGCGAATCCTGCTCGACTTCGACGCGGATGCGGAAAAGATCCGCAACGAGATCATCCGCATGCTCTCCGGCCCGGGCCGGCGACAGGCCGGTGCGGGCGCGCCTCCTGGCGAGAAGACGAAGAGCTCGAAGCTCCTCGACCAGTTCGGCCGCAACTTCACCAAGCAGGCCGTCGAGGGGAAGCTCGACCCCGTGGTCGGCCGGCAGACCGAGATCGAGCGGATCATGCAGATCCTCTCGCGCCGGCAGAAGAACAACCCGGTGCTGATCGGTGAGCCCGGGGTCGGCAAGACCGCGGTCGTCGAGGGCCTGGCCCAGCGAATCGCGGCCGGCCAGGTTCCGGAGCTCCTGAAGGGCAAGCAGATCTACTCCCTCGACCTCGCGGCGCTGGTGGCCGGCTCGAAGTACCGCGGGGAGTTCGAGGAGCGCCTGAAGAAGGTCATGAAGGAGATCACGCAGCGCGGAGACATCATCCTCTTCATCGACGAGCTCCATAACCTCGTCGGCGCCGGCGCGGCCGAGGGCGCTATCGACGCGGCTTCGATCTTGAAGCCGGCACTCGCCCGCGGGGAGCTCCAGACGATCGGCGCGACCACGCTCGACGAGTACCGCAAGTATCTGGAGCGCGACGCGGCGCTCGAGCGCCGCTTCCAGCAGGTGCGGGTGAACGAGCCCACGATCGACGAGACCGTGCTCATCCTGCGCGGCCTGCGCGACCGCTACGAGGCCCATCACCGCTGCAAGATCTCCGACGACGCGTTGTCAGCGGCAGCGCAGCTCGCCGAGCGCTACATCCAGGATCGCTATCTGCCCGACAAGGCCATCGACCTGATCGACGAGGCCGGCTCGCGGGTTCGCATCGCCACCATGTCCGCGCCACCTCGCTACCGCGAGCTCGAGGACGAGATCGAGAAGGTGCGCGCCGACAAGGAAGCCGCGATCGAGGCGCAGGAGTTCGAGAAGGCGGCGCAACTCCGCGACAAGGAGCGGAAGCTGACGCAGAAGAAGAAGGAGCTCGAGGACGACTGGCGGAACCAGGCGGACGACGAGCAGCCCGAGATCGGCGAGGACGAGATCGCCGACATCGTCTCCATGTGGACGGGAATCCCGGTGTTCAAGCTCACCGAGGCCGAGTCGCAGAAGCTGATCCGGATGGAGGACGAGCTACACAAGCGCGTCATCGGGCAGCACCAGGCGATCGTCGCCGTCTCCAAGGCGATCCGGCGCGCCCGCGCGGGCATCAAGGATCCGAAGCGCCCCACCGGCTCGTTCATCTTCCTCGGCCCGTCCGGCGTCGGGAAGACCGAGCTCGCGCGCACGCTGGCCGAGTTCCTCTTCGGCGACGAGGACGCGATGATCCAGGTGGACATGTCGGAGTACATGGAGAAGCACGCCGTGTCCCGGCTCGTCGGGTCGCCGCCAGGATACGTCGGCTACGACGAGGGCGGCCAGCTCACCGAGGCCGTGCGCCGCAAGCCGTACTCGGTCGTCCTCCTGGACGAGATCGAGAAGGCGCACCCGGACGTCTTCAACATCCTCCTGCAGATCCTGGAGGAGGGGAAGCTGACGGACGCGCAGGGGCGGAAGGTCGACTTCCGCAACACGATCGTGATCATGACCTCGAACCTCGGCGCCGCGCAGATCTCGAAGAATCAGACGCTCGGGTTCTCGATGGGCGACGAGGGCGGCCTCTCCTACGACGAGATGAAGGAACGGGTCATGTCGGAGCTCAAGAAGGTCTTCCGGCCCGAGCTCCTGAACCGCATCGACGAGGTCATCGTCTTCCACAAGCTCGAGCGCGCAGAGATCCTCCAGGTCGTCGACATGCTGATGAAGCGCGTGCGCGAGGAGATGGCCAAGCACGGCACCGTCATCGAGCTCACGGACGACGCGCGCGAGCTCCTGGTCGAGCAGGGCTACGATCCGTCGATGGGCGCTCGGCCTCTGCGCCGCGCGATCCAGCGCCTGATCGAGGACCCGCTCGCGGACTTCATCCTCGGCCGAGAGCTGTCGGCGTCGTCGACGGTCGTGATCGACCGCCGCGAGAACCCGGTCGACGATGAGCCGCCGGTCGTGATCACGATCGTCGAGGGCCCGCCCGTGCCTGCCACGGTCGGCGCTCCCGCCGACGAGCCCGCCGACGAGCCCGCCGACGACGAGTAGCCTCGTCTCGGTTCGGCCGGCCAAGCCGTCCGACTACGGGCGGGTCATCGGTCGCGTCAACGTCTGGTGGGGTGGCCGGGAGCTGGCACCGGTGCTGCCCCGGCTGTTCTTCCTGCACTTCGAAGGCACGAGCTTCGTCGCCGAGGACTTAGACGGCGACCTCGCGGGGTTCGTGTGCGGGTTTCTCTCCCAGACCGATCCGGAGGAGGCGTACATCCACTTCGTCGGCGTGTCGCCGGAGCACCGCGGCGGAGGCGTCGGGCGTACCCTTTACGAGCGCTTCTTCGCAAAGGCGTTGGGCGAGGGGCGATCCGTGGTGCGCTGCGTCACGTCACCGGCGAACGAGGACTCGGTGGCCTTCCACGAGGCACTCGGGTTTCAGGTCGATCGGGTGGTGGAGGACTACGACGGGCCCGGCGAAGACCGCGTGCTCCTGCTCAAGCGGCTGACCTGACGCTCCCAGGCGCGTTCTCTCGACCAGTCGAGATACGTGCCCGAGAGGATGCCCGCCGCAAGGGCAAGGCCGAGGTAGCTCATCCAGGCCGAGTCGGCGTCGGTGAGGTTCTTCAGGAGCGTCAGCGCGAAGATCGCGCCTCCGACCCCGAGCATCACGCCTTCCCAAGGTACGTCCTCCGAGACCTCGACCTCGGTCGCGTGGACGACGAGGATCAGGGCCACGATCCCCAGTGTCAGGAGCCCGATCAGCAGCCCGAGGAAGTCCCAGCCGTCCAGCGTCAGCGTGGCAACGCCGGCGGGCCCGAAGTCGACCTGAAGGTTCTGCCAGGTGAAGAACAGCGAGAAAAAGAGGAGTGCGCCGCAGCCGAGAACGATCTTCGAGCCGGTCGAGAGGCTCTTGATTCTGTCCATGGCTTGTCCTTTCGGAGTACGATTCTGCGAGGTCGTTCGTTACAGACGGTACTCGCGAATTCCGGATTTTGCGCGTTTTCGAGGAAGACGCGCTGCGAGCGGGCAGCTCCCGCAGCGCGTCCTATCCCTCGAACGGATTACGTCTGGCGATCGTCGCGCGGCTCGTCCGGCGCCAGGTCCGGCTCGGGTTCGACCGATGGTTCCGGATCGACCGTCGACGACGGAGGCTCGTAGGGAGCGGCCTCGGACGCAGGCGGGGGCGGCGGAGACATCGGCGGAGGCGCATCCATCGTCGCGGTAGCCGGGCGGTTCGGCATCTCGCTCTTCAGCGTGTCGACGCCACCGGCTTCCTGCACGGTCTGAAATGCGCCCACGGCGATCACGATTGCGAGTGCGAGGCCGACCCAGCTCCAGATCGTCGTCTCGTCGCCGAGGATGGTCAGCATCTTGATGATCGCGAATATCAGGATGAGCGTCCCGATCAACGCGGCCGTCATGGCGGTCGAGACCGGAAGCGGGATATCGACTGCTGCGATTCGCACGATCACCCAGGCCAAGAGCACGATCGTCAGCAATCCGAGGATCACCCCGACGCCGCGCCAGCCGCTGAACGTCGCGTCGACGCCGAACTCGTCGGCCAGCCCTCCTACATCGAAGTCCTGCCAGGGGAAGAACAGGACGATGAAGAGGAGAACTCCTCCCACGAGCATCATCTGCGTTCCGCGCCCGAGGGCGTTGAATCTTTCCATGCGGCCCGTCCTTTCAGGTGGTCTTTATGCGGCGGTTTCGGTGGACTCTTATCGACAAGCGCGGATGTTGCAAGCGAACCGGGGTACTTTCGTGACGAAGAGCGTCGGACCGCGTTTCTACACTGGCTCGGGTGGCGGCGAAAGTCCTCGTTCAGCATGTGTGCACCGAGTGCGGGACCGCAAGTCCACGCTGGCTCGGGAAGTGCCCCGGTTGCGGCGCTTTCGGCACACTCGCCGAGGAGTTGCACGCCTCGGATGAGTCGACCTCGTCCCGAGCGAGGACGCCAACGCCGCTCGGAGATGTCTCTGCGAATGAGGGGCAGCGGATCTCGACGGGGGTTCCCGAGCTCGACCGCGTGCTCGGTGGAGGGCTCGTCCCTGCTTCCCTCGTCCTCGTCGGCGGCGAGCCGGGCGTCGGCAAGTCCACGCTCCTCCTGAGTGCGCTCGGTGCGATCGCCCGGGATGGACGAAGCGCGCTCCTCGTGACCGGCGAGGAGTCGGCGGCGCAGGTCTCCCTCCGCGCGGTACGCCTCGGCGGGGCCGAGACGGTGCACATCCTGGCTGAGACGGATCTCGACACGGTCTGCGCAACGCTCGAGCAGGAACGCCCGGATGTGTGCGTGATCGACTCGGTGCAGACCCTGCACGCGTCCGACCTCGCCTCCGCTCCGGGCTCCGTCGCCCAGGTACGCGAGGCCGCAGGTCGCCTGCTCAGGGTCGCGAAGAGGGCAGGAGTGGCGACGATTCTCGTCGGTCACGTGACGAAGGACGGTGCGGTTGCCGGGCCGCGCGTGCTCGAGCACCTGGTCGACTGTGTGCTCCAGTTCGAAGGCGATCGCTATCACGCACACCGGATCCTGCGTGCGACGAAGAACCGCTTCGGGTCGACGAACGAGCTCGGCGTGTTCGAGATGACCGCCTCGGGGCTCGTCGGCGTCCCGGACCCTTCCGAGCTCTTCGGCTCGATGCATCCTGGCGAGGTCGGAGCGGCGGTCGGCTGCGCGCTCGAGGGGACGCGGCCGATACTGCTCGAGATTCAGTCTCTGGTATCCCCCTCGGATCTCGCAATGCCCCGGCGCGTCGGAACGGGCGTCGACCCGAAACGGCTGGCGATGATCGTCGCCGTGCTCGGTAGGCACGCCGGGCTCGGCCTCGGGTCTGCGGACGTGTTCGTCAACGTCGCGGGTGGCATGCGCATCGAAGAGCCCGGCGCAGACCTTGCGGTCGCCCTGGCCATCGCATCAGCAGCGCGAGGCACTCCCGCGCTCGAAAGCTCAGCCGCCTTCGGGGAAATCGGGCTCACGGGTCGTCTTCGGCCGGCAGCTCAGGCAGAACGCCGGATCGACGAGTGCGCAAAGCTGGGGCTGACGACAGTCATCGCGCCAACGGGCACGCCGCTGCGTGGCCGACCACAGGTCGCGACTGCGGAGACGTTACGGGCTGCTCTCGACGCGGGTCTGGGACGGACTGCGTAACGGTTGCCACGGACGTTGCCATTCCGTTAAGCCCGTGTTGAAAACCCGCTATCATGAGCCTGTGGCTGGCAGGGAACTCACTGCCGGCGCTTTTTCGTGATGGCGGCAAATACGAACCTCGGGGAGGCTAGCTTGTTCGATATCGGCGACAAGGTGGTCTATCCGCACCACGGCGCAGGGACAGTCGTGAAGAGGGAGAAACGGGAGATCCTCGGCGAGACACGCGAGTATCTGACGATCCAGATTCTCCACAACGACATGACGGTGAACGTCCCTTGTGACAACGCGGAGCGGGTAGGTCTACGGCAGGTCATCGACCAGCGTACGGTGACCATGGTGGTCCGGACGCTGTCGGGCGGATCCACGGAGATGCCGAAGAACTGGAATCGCCGGTTCAAGCACAACCGCGACAAGATGAAGACGGGGAACATCTTCGAGCTTGCGGAAGTCGTGCGAAACCTCGCGGTCAGAAACAACGAGAAGGGCCTCTCGACCGGTGAGAAGCAGATGTTCGTCAAGGCGAAGAAGATCCTCGCCTCGGAGCTCATGTACGCAAAGGCCATGAGCGAGGACGAAGCAGCCGAGTGGCTCGACGACGTGCTCTCGCGCGCCGGCCAGCCTGAGAAACCCAAGTCTCGAGCAAAGCCCAAGGCAGCCGCCGCGAGTGCGTAGCGCGTCTGGGGGTTCCGGCCAAGCCGGGACCACCTGGGCGTTGCTCGTCGCAGCCGGTACAGGCGAGCGTCTCGGAATCGACCGCCCCAAGGCCTTCGCATCCCTGGGCGGCCGGCCGTTGCTCGCGGAGAGCCTCGATCGTCTCGACCGCTGCCCTTGGGTGGATGCGATCGTCGTCGCGGCCCCGGTCGGCTGGGAGGAGCCGGCGATACTCCTTGCCGAGGAGCTGGCGGCGACAAAGGTCGTCTCCTGCGTGACCGGAGGCGCGACGCGGGCGGATTCCGTGCGGGGCGCGCTGGAAGACGTCCCGCACGACGCACTGGTCGTGCTGGTGCACGACGGGGCACGACCTCTCCTCGACGACGCGGTCGTCGAGCGCGTGCTTGCTCCCCTGACGGAGGGTTTCGACGGCGCGATCCCGGCGCTTCCGATCCCGGACACCGTGAAGCGCGTCGACGGCGAAGTCGTCGTGGAGACGGTCGAGCGAGGCGATCTCGTCGGCGCGCAGACCCCTCAGGCCTTCCTCGCGCCCGCTCTGCGGCAAGCTCTGGCGGGAGAGATCTCGGGAGCCACGGACTGCGCGTCGCTCGTCGAGCGGGCAGGAGGTCGCATCGCGGTCACCGCGGGAGACCCCCGGCTCCTCAAGGTGACGACGGCAGCTGACCTGGCGCTCGTCGAGACGCTACTCGCGTCCTCGTAGGACAGGTGTCCCGTGCATACGTTGGCGCACAGTTGTCGCCCTTCCAGTGCCAGGCACTGTAAAGACCGTCGATGGCGTTGAAAGCTGTCTTCTTCGACGTCGGCGAGACGCTCGTCGACGAGGAGCGGTGGTGGAGGGTCCGCGCCGAGCGTGCTGGCCTCCAACCGCACGTCGTCTGGGCGGCGCTCGGCGTGACGATCGAGCGGGGTGAGGAGCACGACGCGCTCTGGGGTCATCTAGGAATCGAACCGTCGGGCCCCCGGTGGCGGGACATCTCGTACGAGCTTGGCGATCTCTATTCGGACGCTGTGCCCTGCCTCGAGGAGGTACGCGCGGCAGGCTTGCGAGTGGGAATCGTCGGAAATCAGACGGAAACCCTCGAGCGGTGGGCGCGGGAGGCCGGGCTGCCGGCCGACGTCATTTCCTCCTCGGCGAGCCTCGGCGCGCGGAAGCCCGATCCGCTCTTCTTCGAGCACATACGAGAGCTCGCGGGCTGCGCGTTCGACGAGTTGGCCTACGTCGGAGATCGTGTCGACAACGACGTCATCCCCGCGCTCGCTGCTGGAATCGTCGCCGTGCACGTGAAGCGCGGCCCTTGGGGACGGCTCCAGAAAGCGCCTGCCTCGGCGCTCACCATCGACTCGCTGGCTCAGCTGCCGGACGCGCTAGCCTCGCTCGCATGAGTCGTAGCGAGCTCCGGGTCGGCATCGGCGTGGATGCCCATGTCTTCGAGGACGGCATTCCGCTCGTGCTCGGGGGAGTCGCGATCGAGCACGCGCGGGGACTCGCAGGCCACTCGGACGGCGACGTCGTGGCTCATGCGTTGATCGACGCGCTGCTGGGTGCCGCTGACCTCGGCGACATCGGAGCGCTTTTCCCGTCCGGCGACGAGGAGTTCCGAGGCGCGTCGTCGCTGAACCTGCTCGGCAAGGCCTACCGAGAGGTGCGTGACGGCGGCTGGACGCTCGTCAACGCCGACTGCGTCCTGATCGGCGAGGAGCCGCGCATCGCGTCACTGCGGCAGGAGATGGGCGAGTGTCTTGCCGGTGCTCTCGGCGTCGAGAAGGGTCGCGTGAGCGTGCGTGCGACGACCACGGACGGGCTGGGATTTGCCGGCCGTCGTGAGGGACTCGCTGCCCAGGCGGTCGCGCTGATCGAGCGACCATGAGTCTTCGCTTCTTCTCGTATGACGAGAGGCCAGACCTCGAGCAGCGCAAACGCCCGTTGCTCGAAGCCTGGCCTGCGTTCATGTTCGAGGACCCCGTGGCGGGTCAACGCTGGCACCTCCTGTATGAGCGATTTGGCGGCTTCCAGCATTTTCTTTTCGACGACGAGTCGGACGAGGTCATCGCCGAGGTGAACTCACTCCCGGTTCAGGTCGATCTGGCCGCGCTTCCAGCTCGTGGCTGGGATGACGTCATGGAGCGCGGCACGGACGCCCGTGAGCCAGCGAACGCCGTCACGGCGCTTCAGGTGATGATCCTGCCCGGCCGGCAGGGTCAGGGTCTCAGCAAGCTCTGCCTCGAGAAGATGCGCTCCAACGTCTCGAATCACGGTTTCGCCCATCTCGTCGCGCCGGTGCGGCCGAGTTGGAAAGCGCGCTACCCGCTCGTCTCGATCGAGCGGTACATCAGCTGGACGACCGAGGACGGCTTGCCCGTCGACCCGTGGCTTCGCGTGCATGCCAGGCTCGGCGCCGAGATCGTGCGTCCCTGCCCGGAGTCGATGACGATCACGGGAACGGTTTCAGAGTGGGAGGGGTGGACGAGCATGGTGTTCCCCGAAGGGGGCGACTACGTCGTTCCCGGCGCTCTGGAGCTCGTCTCGATCGACCGCGAGGCGGACCTCGGGACGTACGTCGAACCAAACGTCTGGATGTATCACCGGCTCTGATCAGCCCGCCGGGAGCGTGAAGCAGATGCGGGCGCCGCCGCCTTCACGGTCTTCGGCCCAGATCCGTCCGCCCCTGGGCCTCGACCAGACCGCGAGCAATCGCGAGGCCGAGTCCGGCACCGCGGGTCGTACGAGATCGATCTCCACGCCAGAAGCGCTCGAACATGCGGGGGCGCGCTTCCGCGGCGAGGCCTTCGCCGGTGTCCTCGACGGCGACGCTGTGGTGGAGACTTCGTTACGGGCGGCTGAATTCGGCCACGGTCTCGCCTGGGAGGCAAACGAGCTCGTCGACGACCTCGACCAGGCCATCCCGCGCCAGAGAGCGAACGGCCTCGACATCGAGCGCTCCGATCGGAAGCGGGGCTGCCGCGACCAAACGAAGCGTGTCCGCGCGGCGCTGACGGAATGAGCCCTCGAACGGCCCTTGCTTGCGCCTCGCATCGTCGCGAACCCCGAGGGACGGGCATGAGGCGGAGAGCGGGCATGAGTCGCACCGCGGGATGCGCGCGATGCAGATCGTGGCGCCGAGATCCATGAGCGCCTGCGCGGAGGTTGCGCTGAACGGCCAACCGGTGCGCCGCAGCACGCGTTCGACGTTGACGTCGACAGGCAGCACCTCTTCCGCGAAAGCGAAGCAGCGAATCGCCGCGGCGGTGTACGGGCCGACACCCGGAAGCTCGCGGAGATCGTCCGGCCAGCCCCCGTCCGCGACTCTCTCCGCTGCACGGTGCAGGTTCAGCGCACGCCGGTTGTAGCCGAGCCCCTGCCACTCCCGGATCGCCTCGGCAGGAGTCGCCGCCGCCAGCAAGTCGACGGTGGGCCAGCGTTTCAGCCAAGCCTCGTAGCGCGGAAGCACCCGCTCGACCTGGGTCTGCTGGAGCATGACCTCGGAGACGAGGATCGCGTACGGGTCACGGGTGCGACGCCACGGAAGGTCGCGTCCGTGCTCGGCGAACCACTTCAGTAGAAGGCTTTCCACGCCGGACGCCTACTCGCGCAGGTACCAGCGGACGGCTGCGCGCGAGATGCTCGTCGGCACCTCGTGACCGCCGGCAAAGCCCCGGAAGGTGACGCGGTACCCGGATCCCTCGAGGACGGGCACGATCCTCCCGTGTGAGCGCGAGTAGGGGAGCACGTCGTCATCGGTTCCATGCGCGATGAAGATGCGCGGCTTGCCGCGATGCGTGACGTCGAGCAGGCCTCCGGGTGAGAGAGCCATCACGGAACGGAAGATGCCGCCGTTCTGCAGCCCGATCGAAAGCGCATGGGTCGCTCCGTCGGAAAAGCCTCCGACGGCGACGCGCCGTGGGTCGATCCGGCAGCGCTTCCAGGTCTCTGCGAGCGCACGGTTGACCGTCTCGAGGTCTCGGTCAGCACGCTCGTGCAGGGCACTCCAGGTGTTCCCGAGCGATCCAGGAGCGAGCAGGACGAGGCCCGGCTCCTCCCACGCCTCACGGAAGACGAAGAGCCCTTCGCGAGGCGATCCGCCCGCCCCGTGGAAGGCGACGATGAGCCCTCGCGGCTTGGTGCTCGAGACGGGGGTCACACGGAGACGCGCGACCCGGCCGTCCCCGAGCCGGAGCGGGTGCTCGCCTGGCGTGCAGCCTCCGCCTCCGAGAAAGCGGGGAACGCGCACCCGGTCATCCTGTGCTCGGACACCGACCGACAGTGCCCCGTTTCCAAGATCTCCGTCCGAGCCTCCGCAGCCTGCCAGGGCCCCGGTGATCACCATCAGCGCTGCCGCGAACGCACGAGATGACGCCATTCACCGGGCAACCTATCGCGGTTGGCGGCGATGATTGCCACGACCGCGTCCCCGGCACAGGAGGTTCATCTTGACCTTGACCGACTTCCAGCGCGAGCTCTGCGCGACGAGCCGTTGGGATTTCTCGGATCTGAACGCGCTCTATGTCAACTGCACGCTCAAGCCGTCGCCCGAGCTGTCCCATACAGAGGGCCTGATGCGCACCTCGATGGCGATCATGGAGACGAACGGGGTCGCCGTCGGCTACGTGCGCGCGCTCGACCACGAGCTTGCTCCGGGAGTTTGGCCGGACATGCGCGAGCACGGCGCCAAGGAGGACGACTGGCCGTCGTTGTACGAGCGGGTGCAGAGTGCAGACATCCTGGTTATCGGCTCCCCGATCTGGCTCGGCGAGAAGTCTTCGGTCTGCACGCGCGTGATCGAGCGCCTGTACGGGAACTCGAGCATCCTGAACGAGCACGGTCAGTACGCGTACTACGGCAAGGTCGGCGGTTGTCTGATCACGGGCAACGAAGACGGCATCAAGCACTGCTCCATGAACATCCTCTACTCGCTGCAACACCTCGGATTCACGATCCCACCGCAGGCGGACGCAGGCTGGATCGGCGAGGCCGGACCGGGCCCGTCGTATCTCGACGCGGGCTCGGGCGGCCCCGAGAACGACTTCACGAACCGGAACACGACGTTCATGACCTGGAACCTCCTGCACACGGCCCGGCTCCTGAAGGATGCGGGCGGCATTCCTGCGCACGGCAACCAGCGCTCGCTCTGGGACGCGGGGTGCCGGTTCGACTTCACCAACCCCGACTACCGTTGAGCCCCTGGCAAGATCGAGCTTCTAGTCCGGGAGCCAGCCTTCGCGATGGCGAGTCGGCTCACGCATCCCATAGCGCTCGCGCACGGCTGCGTACGCCTCGTCCGGAACGTTCGTCTCCTGCTCGACACCTGCCCCATGCCGTAGCGCGACGTCGTCCACCGTGTAGCCGCCCCAGTCCGGGCCGTCCTGGTTCTGCCGCGCCCCCACGGCCACGATGATGCAGGGACCATTTCCGGCGCCGACGATCGTGTGCTTCGTCTCAGGAGGGCAATGCACGAAGTCCCACGCCTGGAGCCGGCGCTCGTCGCCTTCGACGATCAGCAGCGCCTCGCCGGAGACGACCAGGAAGTCCTCCTGATCGGCCTCCCAGTGGTACATCGCCATCGCGTCACCGGGTGCGAGCACCTGGACGTTGACGCCGATCTGCGCGAAGTCGATGTCACCCTCGAAGTCACAGAACGCGCCACGCCCCTCGGCGTAGTACCAGCGTGAGTCGCGGCCGTTGAGGACGAACCACCCGTCCGTCTTTGCGACGAGCCCGTGCTCGGTGGTCTCGAGTGACGCGTCGGGAACCACGACTCGATCATAGAGGGGGCGCTCGGTCAGAATGGGCCAGCATGCTGCTGTACAACTCCGCGGTCTCGGGCAATTGCTACAAGGCGCGCCTTCTGCTCGCGCAGCTCGGGCTCGAGTACGAGACCGTCGAGGTGTCCGTAGTCGACAGGTCGGGCCGAGCAGAGCTCCTCGGCGACCTCAACCCCGGGCTCCGCGTCCCCACGCTGGTGCTCGACGATGGGCGCCCGCTCGCGGAGTCGAACGCGATCCTCTGGTACTTCGGCGACGGGACGCCGTACGTGTCCGAGGACGCGTACGAGCGAGCGCAGGTGCTGCAGTGGTTGTTCTTCGAGCAGTACAGCCACGAGCCGTACATCGCGGTCGCCCGCTTCTGGATTGCGTACTCGGGTAGGCCGGAGGGGTTCAGCGCGGCAGCTCGCGAGCGCGCGCTGAAAGGGGGCTACGCGGCGCTCGACGCGATGGAGAAGCATCTCGCCGCTCGGGTGTTTCTCGTCGGCGAGGCCTACACGATCGCGGACATCTCGCTCTACGCCTACACGCACGTCGCCGAGGAGGGCGAGTTCGATCTCGCACCCTATCCGGGGATTCGTGCGTGGCTCGACCGCGTTGCGGCTCAGCCGGGGCACGTCACCATCGACGCGTGAGCGTTCGCGTCCGCTTCGCGCCGAGCCCGACGGGCTCGCTCCACCTCGGCAACGCGCTCACCGCGGTGGCGAATCGCCGCTTCGCCGACGAGCGAGGCGGCGTGCTCGTCCTCCGGATCGACGACACCGATTCCACGAGAACCGTGACGGGCGGGGAGGAGGCGATCCTCGAGGACCTGGGGTGGCTCGACATCTCCTTCGAGGAGGGACCCCTGCGCCAGAGCGAGAGAGGAGAGCTCTACGCGGAGGCGGCGGCGCGAGCGATCGCAGGTCAGGCGGCCGAGCGCGACGCCGAGGGCGCCGTGCGGCTGCTTCGCGGCGGCGCCACCCTGCTGCGCCCGGACGGCACCGCGACGTACCAGCTCGCCTCGGTGGTCGACGATCTCGATCTCGCGATCACGCACGTGCTGCGCGGCTCGGATCACCGTCCGAACCTCGAGCTGCAGCAGCGCATCGGGCGAGCGCTCGGAGGCGTGCTTCCCGAAGGCGATCCACCACGGGCTCGTCCTCGGCCCGGACGGCAAGAAGCTCTCCAAGAGGCACGGCCACGCCTCGATCGCGGACCTGCGCGCGGAGGGCTTTCCTCCTCGGGCGGTTCGGGCCTACCTCGACGAGCTCGGACTTCCGGAGCACGACGTCCAGCTCGATCTCCCTCGGCTCCGGCGGCTGGCGACCGACGCGATTGCGGTGATGAGCGACAAGGAGCTCGCCGTTGCGGCCGAAGCCCCGATCGAGGCCGTGCCTGCGCTGCGTGGAGCGCGGTCGCTCGTCGAAGCGCGCGAATACGCGCGGCTCGTGCTCGTGCCCGAGGTTGCGAGCCTCCCGGCGGAGGCGCGTCCGACACTCGAGCGCTTCTCCGAGCTTCGGGCATCGGGTCCGAACCAGCTGTCGGCGGAGGACTCCCGCTCCGTCCTTCGTGAGCTCAAGGCGGTTGGCGGCGACCTGCGTTCGCTCCGGCTCGCGCTGACGGGCGCAGCGAAGGGCCCGGAGCTGTGGGCCGTGCTGGCGGCAGTGCCGCGAGACGAGGCGCTCGCGCGTGCGAGCCGCGCCGTCGACCGCTGAGTACGATCGCCGGGTGCGCCTGTACGACAGCCTGACACGCGGGCCCGTTGACCTGCCGCCACCGCCAGGGCCGATTCGGATCTACGTCTGTGGATCGACCGTGTACCAGCGGATCCACGTCGGAAACTCGAGGCCCTTCGTACTCGGGATGTGGCTCCGAAACTGGCTCCGGCGCACCGGCTACGAGGTGACATTCGTGCACAACATCACCGACGTCGACGACAAGGTGTATGCCGAGGCCGTCGAGCAGGGAATCCCCAGCCGGGAGCTGTCGGAGCGGGCGACGGCATGGTTCTTCGAGGACACGGACGCCCTCGGGCTCGGGCGACCGGACCTCGAGCCTCGCGCGACGGAGACGATCCCCGAGATCATCCAGTTCATCCAGGAGCTCGTCGACGGAGACAAGGCGTACACCGCGAACGGGGACGTCTACTTCAGCGTTGCCGGCTTTCCCGAGTACGGTCAGCTCTCGGGCGCGCGTCTCGAGGACATGGTCTCCCAGGAGACGAGCGAGCTCAAGCGGGATCAACGCGACTTTGCGCTCTGGAAGTCCCAGAAGCCGCACGAGGACGCCGCCTGGGACTCGCCGTGGGGGCCAGGCAGACCCGGCTGGCACATCGAATGCTCCGCGATGGCCGAGAAGTACCTCGGTCCGGAGTTCGAGATCCACGGCGGCGGGAACGATCTTCGCTTTCCGCATCACGAGAACGAGCTCGCGCAGTCGAGGAGCCTGGGTCACGCATTTGCGAGGATCTGGATGCACAACGGCATGCTCGAGCTCGATCAGGCGAAGATGTCCAAGTCGCTCGGCAACGTCGTCACGCTGCAGAACGTGCTCCAAATCTGGGGCCGAGAAGCGTTGCTGGTCTTCCTCCTGTCGGGTGCCTGGAGCAAGCCGATCGACTTCGACGACGAGGTGCTGCAGCAGGCGGTGGCGCGAGCGGATCGCCTGCGAGAGGTCTTTCGCGGGGAGCATCGAGCTGCTCCCGAGGGTTCCTGGGGGCGGTTCTCGGCCGCGCTCGACGAGGACTTCAATACCCCTGCGGCTCTCGCGGTCATGCACGACTGGCGAGACCACGGACTGCTCCGCAGCGCTCTCGAGGTCTTCGGCCTCGGATCGCTCGCCCAGGACGACGAGGCGCCGCAGGAGGCAGCGAGGCTCGCCGAGCTGAGGGAGGCGGCGCGGAAAGCGCGGAACTTCGACGAGGCGGATCGGCTGCGCGACGAGCTCGAACGTGCGGGCTGGGCGGTTCGGGACGGGCCAGACGGCCACCGGCTCGTTCGGATCCGGTGACGCGCGACCTCGTCTACGGTCGGCAACCGGTCCGCGAGCTCTTGCGCGGCCCGCGCGAGCTGCTCGAGGTGTGGGCGACGGAGCGCGCGGCTGCGCAGATTCCCTGGCTCGACTCCGGCCCTCGACCGCAGATAAAGCAGGAGCGGCTGCTCAGCGATGCCGCCGGCACCCGCGATCACCAGGGGATCGTGGCGTGGTGCGAGCCTTTCAGGTACGCGGACGCCCACACGCTGGCAGCCGAGGAGCGACCCTTGCTCGTGTGCCTCGACCAGGTCACCGACCCGCACAACCTGGGCGCCGTCGTTCGAAGCGCGGAGGGGGCGGGCGCGACGGGTGTCGTCGTGCCCGCTCACGGCTCCGTGCGAGTCACACCGGCCGTCTGCAGATCCTCTGCCGGCGCGGTAGAGCACCTTCCGGTTGCGGTCGTGCCGAATCTCGCGCGCTACCTGGCGGAGATCAAGGGCCCCGGCCTCTGGGCGTATGCGGCGGATTCCGAAGGCTCGCTCTCGATGTGGAGTGCCGACCTGACAGGCGGGGTCGCGCTTGTGCTGGGCGCCGAAGGCAAGGGGGTGCGGCCCTTGGTTCGCCGTACCTGCGACGCGGTCGTCTCGATTCCCCTCGCCGGTCGTGTCGGCTCGCTGAACGTCAGCGTCGCAGCTGCTCTGCTCCTGTACGAGTCGAGACGACAGCGGGTCGACGCCGACTGACGTGGCCGACCCGACCCTCTATCTCTTCGACGGCTACAACGTGCTCCATGCGGGGAGCTTCACGGGCCCCGAGGATCTCATCGACGTTCTCGCGAGCTTCGTTGCGCAACGGGGCGCGCGCGGAGTCGCGGTCTTCGACGGGGCGGGTGAGGACCGTCAGGTCGGTCCTCTGTCCGTGCGCTACGCCGCGCATGCCGACGATCTGCTCGAGCGGCTCGCCGCCGCGCACCGGGTCGACGAGCTCGTCTGCGTCGTCTCGTCGGACGACGCCGTCCGCAGGGTGTCCGGCCAGGAAGTACGCACGCTTTCGTCCAGGCTCTTCCTCGTCGACCTCCAACCGGCGGCTCATCGAGAGCGGGAACAGCGGGGAGCCGGCAGTCGCGTCGGCGATCGACTCGACGAGAAGACCCGCGAGCAACTCGAGCGTCTTCGCCGGGCCGAGGACAAGTAGACCGCGCCCCGGGTCGTCGCTGCGGCGCGACGACATCCGGGGCGCCCTTCGAGAGTAGAGCCAACGACGGATGTGGCGGCGGCCGAGGACGTCACCGCCGTCGGGGTTGTCGGTGGAGCACGAGGCGAACGTGTGTTCTTAGCAATCTACGAATATCGCAAAGGGCTTGTATCGCTCGCTGAATGGTGCTAGCTTCTCCCTCAACTTCAAGGTGAGACTTGATCGAGAGGGTCGCGAAACGGCTCGATCGGGAATCGCTCAACGACGGCGCAAACCACCGGGGGTACGCGATGTCCGCTCAGACCGCCACCGCACCGAAAACCGCTCAGAAGGCTCAACGAGAGCTTGAAGACCTCCAGCTCGTCCTGCGTGCACGAAACGGCAGCACGGAGGCACTCGACGGCATCATGCGGAAGTACACGGGCTTCGTTCGCCTGAAGGCCAGCTCGTACTTCCTCGCAGGCGGAGACGGGGACGACCTCGTGCAGGAGGGGATGATCGGTCTCTACAAGGCCGTTCGCGACTTCCGCCCGGACATGCAGACCTCGTTCCGAAGCTTCGCCGAGCTCTGCGTCACGCGTCAGATCATCACCGCGATCAAGACTGCGACCCGCTTCAAGCATTCGCCGCTCAACACGTACGTGTCGTTCAGCCATACCCCCGCCGGCCAGGAGTCCGATGGAGACTGCACCCTCGGTGACGCGCTTCCCGGATCGGTCGTCAACGATCCCTCGGTCTGCGTCATCTCCACGGAGGAGCTGCAGAGCCTCGTCTTCTGTCTCGGCTCCGGGCTCTCCCAGCTCGAGTCCGAAGCGCTCCGGCTGTATCTCGAGGGCAACTCCTACGACGAGATGGCCGAGGACCTGGGGTGCGACACGAAGACGATCGACAACGCACTCCAGCGGGTCAAGCGCAAGATCCTGGCGCACCAGAAGACGCGTGAGGTGCTTGCGTAACGACGGCCCAGGGGTCTGGCTTCAGCCAGACCCGTTCTCAGGTGACGTGCGCGACCTGACATCGGGGTCAGGCTGAAGCCTGACCCCAGGTCCTGCGCGGAAGCACCGATCTCGATCCCTGCGTGGTGAAGAGCCGGAGGCGGGACTCGAACCCACGACCTAGTGATTACAAATCACTTGCTCTACCAGCTGAGCTACTCCGGCGCACTCGAATCGTAGACACCGTCTCGTCCGGAGGATCGCGGGCTGTCGCACCTCCACACTGAAATCCCGCTTCGGTAGGTGCATAATCGCGCGATGTCCGTGAGGGAGGGCACCCAGTCGGAGCGAATCGCGGCGGACCGTGCCCGCTATGTGGCGCCCGGCGTCAGCACCCCGCGGCTGGTCGTCGCGCACGCCGAAGGCGCGCGCATCACGGACGTCGACGGGCGCTCCTTCATCGACTTCGCCGGCGGCATCGGCTGCCAGAACCTGGGGCATCGGCATCCAGCTGTGGTCGAGGCCGTCAAGGAGCAGGCCGACCGCTTCCTCCACCAGTGCTTCGTCGTCGGAACCTACGAGCCGTACGTCGAGGTCTGCCGGCGGCTGGACGAGATCTCGCCCTGTGGCGGCGGGAGCAGCGCTCGATGCTGGTGAACGCGGGCGCCGAGGCGGTCGAGAATGCGGTCAAGATCGCCCGAGCGGCCACCGGCCGCCCCGGAGTCGTGGCGTTCGAATACGCGTTCCACGGCCGGACGCTCCTGGCCATGACCATGACCAGCAAGGTAAACCCGTACAAGAAGGGATTCGGGCCGTTCGCGCCCGAGGTATATCGCGTTCCCGCGCCGTACCCCTACAGGGGCATCTCCTCGGACGACGCGATCGCCGCCCTCGAGCGCCTCTTCAAGGCGGACGTCGACCCGTCGACCGTCGCCTGCGTCGTGCTGGAGCCGGTGCAGGGGGAGGGCGGGTTCATTCCCATGCCCCGTGACTACCTTCTCCGTCTTCAGGAGCTCTGCCGCTCGCACGGGATCCTGTACGTGGACGACGAGGTGCAATCCGGGATCGGTCGCACAGGCGAGATGTGGGCGGTCGACCACCACGACGGCGTGGAACCAGACCTCGTCATCTCGGGAAAGTCGATCGGAGGAGGGCTCCCGCTCGCGGCCGTGACGGGTCGCGCGGAGATCATGGACGCCGTGCACGTGGGCGGTCTCGGTGGGACTTTCGGGGGAAACCCGCTCTCGTGTGCGGCCGCGCTCGCCGTGCTCGACATTGTCGGGGACGAGAGCTTCCTCGCTCAGGCACGAGAGCATGGCGAGCTGCTGAGGTCGCGTCTCGAGGAACTCGCCACTCGCCACGCCGACATCGGCGAGGTGCGAGGACTCGGCCCGATGCTCGCATTCGAGTTCGCCGAGCGCTCGCCCGAGCGAGCACAGGCAGTCGTCTCGGCGGCGTTCGACCGGGGGCTCGTCCTCCTCTCCTGCGGGCTCTACGGAAACGTGATTCGCCTCCTGCCGCCGCTCACGATCGGCGAGGAAGATCTCGAGGGGGGTCTCGCGATCCTGGAGGAGTCGCTTGCCGCATGACGGCGTGCCGGACGTTCGTGTCGCCGGCCTGAGGAAGAGCTATGGAGACGTCGTCGCGGTCGACATGATCGACCTCGAGATCGCGCCAGGCGAGTTCTTCACCATGCTCGGGCCGTCGGGCTCGGGCAAGACGACGACGCTGCGCATGATCGCGGGCTTCGAGACGCCCGACGAGGGAACCATCGAGCTCGCCGGAGAGGACGTGTCGAGTCTGCCCCCGTACGACCGGCCGGTGAACACCGTCTTTCAGGACTACGCGCTCTTCCCACACATGACCGTGCAGGACAACGTCGAGTACGGGCTCATGGTCAAGAAGGTGAAGAAGGGGGACCGCCGCGAGCGCGCGCAGGCGGCGCTCGACATGGTTCGGCTCGGGAGCTACGGAAACCGGAAGCCGTCTCAGCTCTCCGGCGGCCAGCGTCAGCGCGTCGCGCTCGCACGCGCGATCGTCAACCGCCCGAAGGTGCTCCTGCTCGACGAGCCGCTCGGCGCGCTCGACCTGAAGCTCCGCCAGGAGATGCAGATCGAGCTCAAGGCGATCCAGCGCGAGGTCGGGATCACGTTCGTCTACGTGACGCACGACCAGGAGGAGGCGCTGACCATGTCCGATCGCCTCGCCGTGTTCAACGAGGGGCGGATCGAACAGGTAGGGCCGCCAGCAGAGGTCTACGAGCACCCGCAAAGCGAGTTCATCGCCGGCTTCGTCGGCGTGTCGAACGTGCTCGAGCGGGACGGGCGGCGGTACACGGTCCGGCCCGAGAAGATCGACCTCCTCGACGACGGAAGTGAGCCGCAGGCCGGCTGGCGCGTAGAGCCGGGAGTGGTTTCCGACGTGCAGTACGTCGGCCCGGTCACGCGGTACCACGTGACCCTTGACCGCGGAGGTCAGCTGCAGGTCCTCGAGCAGAACCTCGAGGAGGGCTCGAGCGAGGTGCTCGAGACGAAGGGGCGCATCGTTCGGGTCGCGTGGCGCCCGGAGCAAGAGTCGATCATCGACGAACCGGAGGGAGGAACGGAATGAAGGGACGCAAGACACGCGTCGCACGATGGGCCGCGTTCGGCCTGCTCGTCGCGGCGCTCTGCTTCGTTGCCGCAGGCTGTGGCGGTGGAGACGACGAGGGCTCGGGCGCAAGCTCGGAGCTCGAGGGCCTCGGCACGTCGTTCGAGGAGATCGAGGAGCTGGCGCGAGATGAGGGTCAGGTGAACATCGTTCAGTGGCCGCTCTACGCGCAGCTCGTCGACGAGTTCACGGAGGCGACGGGATGCAAGGTGACCCTGAAGGACGCAGGGACCTCTGACGACATGATCACGTTCATGGGTACCGGCGAGTACGACGGGATCGTCGCGTCCGGCAATGCCACGATTCGCCTCATGACGACCGGTGAGGTCGCGGCGATCGACGAGGAGCTCATCCCGAACTACGCCGACATCTACGAGCCGCTCACGGGGCAGGTGCACAACAGCCTCGATGGCGTGGCGATGGGCGTGCCGCACGGACGCGGCTACAACCCGCTCGTGTGGCGAACCGACGAGGTGACCACAGCACCGACGAGCTGGTCGGCGATCTGGGACAACCCGAACGACTACGCGGGCAAGATCTCGATCTACGACGACTCGATCTTCATTGCGGATGCCGCCATGTACCTGAAGGCCACGCAGCCGGAGCTCGGGATCGACGACCCGTACGCGCTCGACGAGGAGCAGTTCAACGCGGCCGTCGACCTCATGAAGCAGCTTGCACCGAACGTCGGCGAATGGTGGGCTCTCTACGACAAGCAGATCCAGTCGTTCGCCAACAAGGACAGTGTCATCGGCACCACGTGGCCGCTCCAGGTCAATCTCTTGAAGGGCGACGGCCAGCCGGTCGAGTCCACCAAGCCGACCGAGGGCGCCACCGGCTGGTCGGATACGTGGATGGTCTCGTCCGAAGCGGAGAACCCGAACTGCATGTACCTCTGGATGAACCACATGGCCTCGCCCGAGGCGCAGGCGGCCGTGGCAGAGGGGTTCGGGGAGGCGCCTGCCAACCTCAAGGCGTGCGAGCTCACGAAGAACACGAACCACTGCGAGGAGCAGCACGCGGAAGACGACGCGTTCTGGGAGGACGTCTACTACTGGACGACCCCGGTCGCCGACTGTGGTGACGACCGCGGGGAGGTGTGCAAGACCCAGGAGGACTGGGAAGCCGCCTGGACCGAGATCAGGGGCTAGCCCCTCTGACGACGGCCCCGCACGTGACGACGCCGCCCCGGGGAAGCCCGGGGCGGCGTCTCTCGACGTTCTTCTACCGCCATCCCCGCGCGCGGCTCGCGGCGCTGCTTGCCCTGCCCGTCGGGTGGATGGTGGTCGTCTACTTCGGATCGCTCTTCATCCTGCTTCTCTCGTCGGTATGGGAGACCGACCCGTTCACGCGTGACGTCGTGTACGAGTTCACGCTGGACAACTTCCGGCGGATCATCGAGACGCCGGTGTTCCGCGACGTCGCCTGGCGCACGATCCAGATGGCGGTTCTCGTCACCGTTGCGGACGCCGTCATTGCGTTCCCGATCGCCTATTACATGGCGCGGGTGGCTTCTCCCCGGATGCGCAACATCCTCGTCGTCTTAGTGCTGATGCCTCTCTGGGCGAGCTATCTCGTCAAGGCCTACGCGTGGCGCACGATCCTCTCGGACGGAGGGATCATCAACTGGGCACTCGAGCCGCTCGGGCTGACGTTCGACGGGTACTCCATGGTCGGCCTCTGGCTCGTCTTCACGTACCTGTGGCTGCCGTTCATGGTGTTGCCGATCTACGCCGGGCTCGAGCGGATCCCGAGCTCACTGCTCGAAGCCTCGTCCGATCTGGGAGGGCGGTCGTTCGCCACGTTCACGCGCGTGATCCTCCCGCTCGCGTTCCCCGCGGTCGTCGCCGGGTCGATCTTCACGTTCTCGTTGACGCTCGGCGACTACATCGCTCCCGGCTTGATCACGAGCGAGCAGTTCATCGGAACCGTCATCTACTCGATTCGCGGCGAAGCGCTTCCGGTCGCGGCCGCGTACTCGTTCGTCCCCATCGTCGTGATGATCGTCTATCTCCTGGTCGCGCGAAGGCTGGGAGCCTTCAAGTCGCTGTGAGCTGCTGATGGTCGAGTCGCGCCTCACCCGGTACCTGCTCCGTGGCGCCGTCGTCCTCACGCTCGGGTTCATCTACGTGCCGCTCGTCGTGATGGGCCTCTACGCGTTCAACGAGAGCGTCACGCAGGGCTGGCCCATCGAGAGCTTCAGCACGAAGTGGTTCTCGGTCGCGTGGGACAACGAGGATGTCCGCGACGCGCTGAAGATGTCGGTGCTGGCGGGGCTCGGTGCGACCGGGATCGCGGTGGTACTGGGCACGCTCGCCTCGCTCGCGGTCTCTCGCTACCGGTTCTTCGGCAGGGAGGTCATCAGCTTTGCGGTGATCCTCCCCATCGCGCTTCCGGGGATCATCACCGGCCTGGCGCTGCTCGCGACCATCCAGGACGTCCTCCAGCCCCTGCCGCTGGGCATCACGTTCGGCCTCGTGACCATCATCATCGGCCACGCGACCTTCTGCATCGTCGTGATCTACAACAACGCGCTCGCCCGCTTGCGCCGCACCGTCGGTTCGCTCGACGAAGCCTCTGCCGACCTCGGGGCCGACAGCTGGCAGACGTTCCGCTACGTGACCCTCCCGCAGATGAGAACCTCCCTGCTCGCCGGGGCGTTGCTCGCCTTCGCACTCTCGTTCGACGAGGTCGTCGTCACGGTCTTCACCGCGGGTGCCGACCAGACGCTTCCGATCTGGATCTTCTCGAGCCTCTTCCGGCCGGCGGAGCAGCCGATCGTGAACGTCGTCGCGCTGTTCGTGATCATCGTTTCGATCATCCCGATCTACATCGCGCAGCGGCTCGCCGGCGGAACCGGTCTCACGTCGGACCGACCCACGAAGACCGACGTGGCGGCGTCGGTCGAGACCGCGCCCTAACAGCTCGATTCAGGTCAGCCGGCGGTTGTGACGCCCGTGCCGATCGGGCAGCTGACGCCCGTTCCGCCGAGCCCGCAGTACCCGTTCGGGGTTCCCCACCGTTTGTGTCCGCCGATCTGCTCTTCGCTCCGATCCCGGTGGCCGTTAGCTGACCCCGGCTCCAACGCGCTCCCCGACCGCCGGTCTCGCTTCACTGACATGATCCCGTGCGACCCCAGATCAGACGAGGAGACGCCATGCCTAAGGCATCGAAGGAGACGGCATCTGAGAGCGCGACGATGGAGGGCTACGAGGGCCACTTCGAGAACTTCGACGGGGGCTACACCGTCGGCTTCGAGAGCTACAGCACCGACGCCGACCTTGCCCCGTTGTACAAGGGCCTACCCAACGACCAGTGTCAGTGCGAACACTGGGGCTACGTCATCAAGGGCAAGGTGAAGTTCACATCCGCCGATGGTCGTCGAAGAGACCTTCGAGGCAGGTGACGCTTATTACGTCGGGCCGGGACACACTCCCAGCATCTACGACGGGACTCAGGTGGTGGAGTTCTCTCCGACTGAGGAGTTCGCGAAGACGGTGGGGGTCGTCATGAAGAACGTGGAGGCAATGGGCGGCTAGTCGGGGCTAGCCGCCGGGTTCGGGGAGCCACCCGGCCCTTCTCGTTCCACGCCGTCGCGTGACACGGGACTGGAGCCGGTGGCACGCGGTAAGTGCCGGGCTACGAGTTCGCCTATGACTTAACGAGGTTGTGAGCGCTTCGTCGAGAAAGTCCGCGGCGACGATCCTCAGCTCGCACGTATCTGCGAATCGACGTGCGCGAGCTGGATGCATGCGGGCCGAACTAACTGGCGCAGGATCCGCGAACGAGGGCTGCGCGAGAGACTCGAAGCAACTTCCCGAGTCTCTCGCGCAGTGAAGGCGAGTCCGCGCGGGCCCCGCCTGCTACAGGGGTGCGCCGTTTACCGAGAGGGACCGGCTCCCAGCGCCGGACTCACCAGCGCGTCACGGTAGGTGCGGGCAGCGAGGCCGTACAGGACACAATCGGGTCAACTGAATAGACCCGAATGTGTCCTATCGGGCGAGGCGAGGACAGGACACGCTTCCTGGCGATGGAGGGAGGGAGACCCCGCAGCCCCTCCCTCTGTCCTCTACTTGTCGAATGCGAACGGCAGCGGCTAGCTGCAGAAGGAGACGGACATGAAGAGCACGAGCGAGGCGATCACGCTCCGCTTCCCTGATGGGAGTTGGGAGTACTGCGGCACAGAGAGAGTGCCCGACGCTGGCGACACTCTTGTGCGAGCGGGCGTTACGTGGATCGTCGTCGGCGTAACGGCAGCGGTCGACGACCACCGAGTCGTAACCATGGCGCTACCGCCATCGGAGGTACGACTCCCGAGCGTGGCGACGAAGACCGGACGTCGCGGGTAGCCGGTGGCCCTTCCACACCTAGGCCTCGGGCGCCCTGCACCAGTTGCAAGAAAGATCAAGCATTTCTAAAGTGAGCAGTCAACGGTGCCGGGTTCGGCTGTGGCGTCCTTCCCTAAGACCCCTTCCCTGAGGAGGGCTGGGCGGATGGGTTGGTCGGACCCGGCCGTTGCTCCTCGGAGAACTGCACTGATCGTTGTAGTTCCGGAGGCGGAGCGAGCGATCGGAGCGCTCCGACTGCGGCACGACCGGAGCGCGGCGCTAGGTGTTCCGGCGCACATCACCGTGCTCTTCCCGTTCGTCACCAGCAGCAGGATCGATGAAGACGCACTCGCGCACGTCTTCGCGCCGTTCGCTGCGTTCGACTTCGCCCTCGATCGCGTCGAACGCTGGGACGACGGGATCGTCTGGCTACACCCTGAGCCTTCCCAGCCGTTCGAGGAGTTGACTGCGGCCGTGTGGAAGCGCTGGTCTGATCATCCGCCGTACGAGGGCGCTTTCGACGTTGTGATCCCTCACCTAACGGTGAGCGAGACTCCGATCGACGTGCAGGTCGAACTCCCGATCTCGTCCCGCGTGCTCGAAGTGACGTTGATCGAGGAAGGCGGCGACGGCCGCTGGGCAGTCCGCACCGCGTTCCCGCTCGGCTAGGCGTTCGGCAACCAGCCTGACCTGTACTTGCTGATCTACGGTTGAGCCGTCCTGGATGTACCACGTCCCATCCACGTGACCTCCAGGAAAGACGCTCGGTGACGCGCTCAAGTGACGCCGACGGCATCCGGCACGCGCTCATGGACGAGGCGCCGAGGGAATCGCCGCGGCACAGATGGCGCTCCGCCGGGTCTTCGATGGGTTCACGCTCCACCGCACGTCAGCACCCGAGGCGCCCCGGCGCATCGACGCCGAGCTGATGGTCGGGGCGAGCTACGTGCTCGAACCGCAGGTGGCGGAGGCAGCCCGGCTCGGCACCCTGCCCGCTGGAACCCCGGTGGTTACTCGCTCACCGCTGTCGCTGGCGCAGGACAACTCACGCCTGTCCCGCCGAGCCCGCAGTAACCGTTCGGGTTCGCTGCTAGGTACTGCTGGTGGTACGGCTCTGCGTAGTAGAACGTGCCGATCTCGGCGATCTCGGTCGTGATCGCGCCGTACCTTGCGCTCGTCAGCTCGGCCTGGAAGCGCTCCCGAGTAGCGAGCGCGGCATCCCGTTGCGCGTCGCTCGTCCAGAAGATCGCCGAGCGGTACTGGGTGCCGACGTCGTTCCCTTGCCGCATCCCCTGCGTCGGGTCATGCCCCTCCCAGAAGATCCGCAACATCTCCTCGTACGTGGTCTCCGAGGACTCGAAGACCGCGAGCACGACCTCCGTGTGCCCGGTCCGGCCGGAGCAGACCTCCCGGTAGCTCGGATTGGGAGTGAGCCCACCCGCGTAACCCGCAGCCGTCGTGTGCATGCCCGGGGCCTCCCAGAACAGCCGCTCGGCGCCCCAGAAGCAGCCCATCCCGAAGATCGCCTGCTCGGTACCGTCGGGGAACGGCGGCGTCAGGGGCGTCCCCAGGACGAGATGCTCCCCGAGGCCCTCCATGGGAGCTTCTCGCCTCGAAAGGGCGGCGTCGGGACTCGGCATCGTCACGTTCTTTCGGAAAATTGACATGCCTCAAGGGTAGCCGTCGGCGTATGCGGGAAGATGAACCGTCTCTGAAGCGTCTAGAGATCGAGTTCAACGAGAGGAGCCAAGGCATGAGCACGCAGCTGGTCTCCGTCTTTTCCGAGCGACTGTACGGAGACAAGTCCTTCGCCACCGCGCTGGAGCAAGATCCCTTCGGAACGCTCCGCAACGAGGGCTTCTCCGATCTCGCGACGGCGGCGGAGCGAGATCGCGAACGCATCGGCGAGCTCGTCGATCGAATCTATGCCGACGCTGAGTTTCGGGGAAGAGTCGAGCAGGATCCGATCGCGGAGCTCATCGGTTGGGGGCTTCCCGAGGCCGCGATCGAACCGTTCCTCGCTATCGTCGGCGCTCCCGACGACGTGATCGAGCGAGCCGCCGCCGATGTCGAGGCGCACATCTCGGCGCGGAAGCCCGCGACCATCGCCGCGGTGGCCGCGGTGCTCGGCACCTTCGCGTTCGCGCAGCAGGCATCCGCGAGCGTGCAGCCGGCGAAGGCGCAGGTTCAGGTCAGCCGGGTCGCGACGGTGAGCACGCAGGTCAGCCATCCCGCACAGGCCGCCGCCCAGATCAGCAAGCCGGCGCTCGCGAAGACGCAGATCAGCAAGCCTGCGTTGGCAAAGGCTCAGATCGCGAACGCGCAAGCGACCTGGCACGGCGTCCAGCCGCAGGGTGCGAAGGCGCTCGGCGGGCTCGGCGCGCTCTTGCACGGGAGGTAGTCGAGACTCACCCGGCCAGCGCTTGCGCGAGGTCGTCCCAGAGCTCCTCTGGATCCTCGAGTCCGACCGAGAGCCGGAGGAGCCCTGCGGGCACACGTTCTCCTTCCCAGCGAGACCGAGCTTCGATGCGTGACGTGACGCCGCCGAGACTTGTCTTGTTGGCGATCAACCGCGTGCTCGTCTCGACCCGGCGAGCGGCGTCCGCATCGGCGACGTCGAACGACATGAGCGGCCCGAAGCCCGGATAGCGGACGATCTCGACAGCGAGGATGGTCGTCGGAGACGTGCGCGAGTGCGCGGCCGCTCTCGGTCTGGCGGGCGACGCGCACGTCGAGGGTCTGGAGCCCACGTAGGAGCAGCCAGGCGACATCGGGGGCGGCGATCGGGCCGGTCCGAGTTCGAAATTCTCGAAGCCGCGCCGCCGTTTCCGGATCGCGCGACCACCAGCGCGCCAACGAGGGCGTCGTCGTGGCCGGCCAGGCCCTTGGTCGCCGAGTGCAGGGCGATCTCGCAGCCGCGCTCGAGCGGTCTCACGTGCAACGGAGTCGCCGCGGTCGAGTCGCAGACGACGGGCGGCGGAGTGCGCAACGGCCGCCTCGAAGTCCGGCATCGTCAGGAACGGATTGGACGGCGCCTCGATCCAGATCAGATCAGCGTCGGAAGGCGGCGCTCGAGTCTGGTCGAACTCGACGTGTCTCACGCCCCAGCGCTCGAGCTCGGAGAGCAGCACCCCGGTTCCGTAGTACGCGCCCTCGGCGAGGGCGACCGTCTGCCCTGGAGAGAGCAATGCCAGCACGACGGCTGCGGACGCAGCAGCTCCCGATGCAAAGAGCAGCGCTTCGCCCCCGTCGAGCTCGCCGAGCGCACGTTCGGCCTCGGCGACGGTCGGGCTGGAGAAGCGCGCGTACGAGAACTCACCGGGCTCGCCGTCCTCGTACGGCCACGTCGTCGAGCGGTCGATGGGAACGGAGCCGCCCACGCGCCGACTCTAACGCGGCCGCTCGTCTTTGCAGTGCCTGTCCCGGTAAACGTGACAAGGCCGCGCCAATCGTTCCACCGTTCGGCTGTGCATTTCGACTGGGCATTAGGGTTGGCGCGGCGATGGCGGAGATCCACGACACGACCGAGGCGAAGCTCCGTTGGCTCGAGGAGCTGCGCGACGAGTCGCTGCACTCCGGCAGCGAGAAGCACGTGGCTCGCCAGCGCGAGCGCGGAAAGCTTCTCGCCCGGGAGCGGCTCGAGAAGCTCCTCGATCCGGGCTCCTTCGTCGAGCTCGATCGCTTCGTCGCCATCGCGAGGCCGAGTTCGGGATGCGCGAGAACCGTCCGTGGGGCGACGCGGTCGTCACCGGTTACGGGACGATCTTCGAGCGCCGGGTCTTCGTCTTCTCCCAGGACTTCACCGTCTTCGGAGGCTCGCTGTCCGAGGTGTTCGCCGAGAAGGTCTGCAAGGTCATGGACATGGCCGTGAAGTACGGCTGTCCGGTGATCGGGATCAACGATTCGGGCGGAGCGCGAATCCAGGAAGGGGTGGTGTCGCTCGCGGGGTACGCGGAGATCTTCTGGCGGAACGTCCAGGCCTCCGGGGTCGTGCCCCAGATCTCGCTCGTCATGGGCCCGTGTGCCGGCGGCGCGGTGTACTCGCCCGCGATGACGGACTTCGTGCTGATGGTGGAGGAGACCTCGTACATGTTCATCACGGGCCCCGACGTCGTGAAGACCGTGACCGGCGAGGACGTCAGCTTCGAGGAGCTCGGTGGTGCCGCGACGCACGCAACGAAGTCGGGTGTCGCGCACTTCACCGCGCCGGACGAAGAGACGTGTCTCGAAGAGGCGCGGTACCTGCTCTCCTTCCTTCCTCAGAACAACGTGGATCCGCCGCCGTACGCCGAGCCGACCGATCCGGTCGAGCGGGAGGATGCCTCGCTCGACACGATCGTTCCCGACAGCCCCAACAAGCCGTACGACATGAAGCAGGTCGTCGAGCGGATCGTCGACGATGGCCAGTTCCTCGAGGTGCAGCCACACTGGGCCGAGAACATCGTGTGCGGTTTCGCGCGTCTTGGCGGGCATTCGGTCGGGGTAATCGGGAACCAACCGAGTGCGCTGGCGGGCGTCCTCGACATCGATGCCTCCGTCAAGGCGGCGCGCTTCGTGCGCACCTGTGACGCGTTCAACATCCCGCTCGTGACGTTCGTCGACGTGCCCGGTTTCCTACCCGGCCCGGCGCAGGAATGGGGCGGGATCATCCGGCACGGCGCCAAGCTTCTGTACGCCTACGCGGAGGCGACCGTTCCGAAGCTCACGGTGATCACCCGCAAGGCGTACGGCGGGGCGTACGACGTCATGTCGTCGAAGCACATCAGGGCCGACTTCAACGTCGCGTGGCCGACTGCCGAAGTCGCCGTGATGGGCCCGGAGGGCGCCGTCAACATCGTGTTTCGCTCCGAGCTCGCCGAGTCCGAGGATCCCGACGCGCGCCGCGAGGAGCTGATTGCGGACTACAAGGAGCGCTTCGCGAACCCGTACACCGCAGCCGAGCGCGGCTACGTGGACGACGTGATCGAGCCTCGACGTACTCGACCGGTCTTGGTGTCGGCTCTCGAGACCGCTCTCACGAAGCGGGAGCCGAAGCCGAAGCGGAAGCACGGGAACATCCCGCTGTAGAGGCGTCCAAAAATCGGCCGTCGCTGGCGATCATTCATCACGCACGTCGCCAGGCTTGTTTACGAGATACACCGATACTTCGACGTCGATCTCGAGGCTTGCGCACTGGCCAGTAGTGAATGCGGGAACCTGTTGAATTGTGCGAGGGCCGCGTCCGGGATGATCCAGCCGAAGTCGAGGCAGACACCTTCGACTCCGTCGGCAGCCCGGAGGGACCCCAGCGCGTCTGAACGCTGCGACAGGAATGACTCCGCGAGCGGAATCTGCGCGGGGACGTGATCCCCATCCGCGCTGCTGACTACAAGGTGGAAGTCGCACCGATCCGGGGCCTTCCCACTGCGCTTGCGTTCCCTCTGAGACCTCCTGGACTCCTCGAAGTCGAAGAGTGAAGCAGCGAGAGAGCGTCGCAATCGATCGCACGGACCCGAGACGCGAAGTTTTCAGCCTGGCATGAGGGGTTCGAATTGTACGTTCGTAGCCCTGCGGCTGACTGATATACATAGGCAATGCCTAAGCGCACGTTCACGGCAGCCGACGCTGCTCGCACGCTCGGGATCTCGCTCGACACGCTCCGGCGCTGGGACAAGGCGGGAAAGATCCGCGTCGAGCGCGACTCTGCCAACAGACGCGTCGTCGCGGCCAGCGAGGTCGAGCGTCTGAAAGGCGCGGAGGGATCCGAGGAGCTCTCTGCGCGGAACCGCTTTCGCGGAGTTGTCCGCTCGGTCGAGATCGAAGGGTTGCTCGCGAAGGTCGAGATCGACGTGACCGAGCCTGCGCGGGTGGTCGCGATCATCACCCGCGAGTCTGCAGAGCAGCTCGCTCTGAAGCCCGGCATGGGCGCGGCGGGGGTCGTGAAGGCGACGAGCGTGATGGTGGAGAGGTGATAAGCCGAGTCGCCATCGCCGGTGTGCTGGCGCTCGCCGTGGTCGGAATCGGTGCCTCGACTGCCCCCGCCCGCGGAGATCGAGTCGCCGCGCGGCCGGTCGTCCTTGCCGCCGCGTCGCTTACCGAGGTTCTGCCCCGGATCGCACCCGATGCCGCGTACTCGTTCGGCAGCTCGAACTCGCTCGCAGAGCAGATTCGCCGCGGCGCTCCTTTCGACGTCTACCTGTCCGCGAGCCCGATCTACACGCAAGCGCTGTCGCGTGAACAGCTCGCGAGAAAACCCGTGGCATTTGCGACCAACTCGCTCGTGGTCATCGTTCCGCGCTCGAACCCGGCGAGGATCAAGACCGTGTTCGATCTCGCAAAGCGTCCGAAGCTGCGCCTCGTGGTCGCGGGCCCGAAGGTTCCGATCGGCCTCTACACCCGTGAAGTGCTCAAGCGCCTGGGCCTTCTTCGAGTCCTGAAGAAGACCGTGAGCCTCGAGCCGGATGTGAAGGGCATCGTCGGAAAGGTCGCGCTCGGCCAGGCCGATGCCGGCTTCGTCTATCTCACGGACGTCGCGCCCGTGGCCGAGCGTGCTCGGGCGATCTCGATACCCGCACGAGCTCAGCCGACGGTGGTGTACGAGCTCGCGATCGCCGCGAAGCCGCTAGACACCGAAGCTGCCCAGGACTTCGTCATCTCGGTTCTCGGCCCGGACGGGAGACGCCAGCTGCGCGCCGCGCGTTTCGGGCTCCCGTGAGACCCACGCCCTTCGCGGCGCTGCTCGCGGTCGCCACGATTGCGTCCCTGGCGTTCTTGCTCCTCCCGATCGTGGCGATCTTCGCGGAGCTCTCGCCCGGCGATCTACGCGACGGGCTCGCCAGCGAGGTCACACGCGATGCGCTTCGCGTCACCGTCGAGACGAATCTCGTCGCAATGGCGCTGATCATCCTCTTCGGGACGCCCACCGCCTATCTGCTCGCCACTCGGGGCTTTCGCGGCAAGGCGCTACTCGTGACGCTGGTCGAGCTCCCTCTCGTGCTCCCGCCCGCGGTGGCGGGGATCGGTCTGCTCGCGGCGTTCGGGAGGCTGGGGTTGCTCGGCGGTACGCTCGACGGGCTCGGGATCGATATCGCTTTCACGAAGATCGCGGTCGTCCTGGCCGTGACGTTCGTCGCCAGCCCCTTCTACGTCAGGACTGCCATTGCCGCCTTCGAGGCCGTGGATCCCGATCTCGTGTCCGCGTCGCGCACGCTCGGCGCCGGCCCTGGGCGGACGTTCGCACGTGTTGCTCTTCCGCTCGCCGGAGGAGGGCTCGGCGCAGGCGCGGCACTTGCGTTCGCACGCGGGCTCGGGGAGTTCGGCGCCACGATCATGTTCGCGGGATCGCTGCAGGGCGTCACGCAGACGCTCTCGCTCGCCGTCTACCAGGAGTTCGACGTGAAGTTCGACAACGCGCTCGCTATCGGTGCGCTCCTCGTCGTGGCGAGTGCTCTCATCCTCCTGACCGCAAAGCTGGTGCTCGCATGGAGACGCTCGAGCTCGATCTCGATCACGGTCTCCGCACCTTCCGTCTCGAGCTAGCGCTCACGATCGGTGCGGAGACCGTCGCGCTCGTCGGCCCCTCCGGTGCCGGTAAGTCGAGCGTGCTCCGTGCAGTCGCGGGGCTCCTCCGGCCCGAGCGGGGATTCGTCGCCTTCGGTCGACAGACATGGTTCGATCGCGGGGGCGGCATCGACCTGCCGCCCGAGCGGCGTCGTGTCGGGTTGGTCTTTCAGGAATACGCTTTGTTTCCGCATCTGGACGTCCGTCGGAACGTCCTGTTCGGGGCACGCGACCGGCGAACGGTGCCCGACCTGCTCGAGCGGCTCCGAATCGGCGAACTGGCGGACGCGCGCGTCACCGAGCTCTCCGGTGGCGAGCGCCAGCGCGTCGCACTTGCTCGCGCGCTCGCCCGCGAGCCGGACGTCCTGCTCCTCGATGAGCCACTGTCGGCGCTCGACGCGTACACGCGGCGTGCAGTTCGTGCCGAGCTGTACGAGTTCCTGAGAGAGCTGCGGATGCCGACGCTCCTCGTGACGCACGACTTCGAGGATGCTGCGACGCTAGCGGATCGCGTGGGCGTGCTCGTCGACGGTCACGTCTTGCAACTCGGGAGCCCGCAAGAGCTGGTTGCATCGCCGAGCGATCCATTCGTCGCCAGCTTCACCGGAGCCAATCTGCTGCGGGGAATCGCCTCTCCCGGTCGGGACGGTCTGACCGAGGTCGCGCTCGAAAACGGAGGCGCGGTGTGGACGACCGATCCGGGCTCGGGACGCGTGGCCGTCGCCGTCTATCCCTGGGACGTGTCTCTGTCGCGAGAGCCTGCGAACGACTCGGCCGTCAATCACGTGCGCGCACCGGTGTCGTCCATCGTGTCTCTCGGAAACCGCGTCCGAGTTCGCGTAGGCCCCCTCACAGCCGAGGTCACTGCGTCGTCCATCACGCGCCTTGCGCTCGACGAGGGCGATGTCGTGGTCGCCTCTTTCAAGGCGACGGGCACCCGCCTCCTCCCGATCGCATAGCTTTCGCAGATGCGTCTCGAGGTGCTGCCCTCCGTTTCTGCCGAGGAGCTTGCTGCGCTCCAGCGAGCCCTCGGGCAGGCCGGGACTACGCTCGAGGCAAGCTCCGAGCGACCCGTCACGCCGTGGTCTCGGATGACTGCCCTGGAGGCGGTGGACGTCCCGGTAGCGGCGGAGCGCTATGCGCGTTCGCCGCGGAGCACGCCCGGCGCGACCCGCGCGTAGTCGAGTCCGGAAATCCACGTCGCGGCGAGCGCGAGGAGGAGTGCCCACCAGGCGATGTCCTCGCTCCACGCGCCGGCCGCCGCGAGTCCGGCGATCGTTGCAGCGACCGCCTGCGCCCACGTCTTGAGGCGGCCAAGATCACGCGCGCCCAGGACGACGCCACGCTCCACTGCCGCGAGGCGAAGTCCGGAGACGAGAATCTCCCGCACGACGATCAGCGCCACCATCCACGCCGGCGCCACTCCTTCGCCGATCAACATCACGAGCGCGGCGAGTATGAGCACCTTGTCGGCAACGGGATCCAGGAGCTTCCCGAGCGGTGAGCTGGTTCCCCGGCGGCGCGCGAGCCACCCGTCGATCTGATCCGTCGCCATTGCGACGACGAAGACTGCGGTCGCCCAGTACGCGTGGTTGGGGAAGTCCCAGGCGAAGAGGATCACCACCGCCGGTACTGCGGCGACACGTGCGACCGTCAGCTGGTCCGGGAGGCTCACTCTCGGAGAGAATACGTCTCCGATGCCGCCCTTCACGAAGGTCCTCGTGGCGAACCGTGGTGAGATCGCGGTCCGCATCTTCCGTACCCTGCGCGAGCTCGAGGTCGCGACGGTCGCCGTGTACTCCGAGCCGGATCGCCGAGCGCTGCACGTCTCTTCTGCGGACGAAGCGTTTCTCATAGGAACGGGCCCAGCTTCTGACAGCTATCTCCGCGCCGACCGGATCATCGATGCAGCGGAGCGCGCGGGGGCAGAGGCGATTCACCCCGGGTACGGATTCCTGGCCGAGAACGCGGCGTTTGCCGCCCAGGTGACCGAATCCGGCCTCGTGTGGATCGGTCCCCCGCCCGAAGCGATCCACGCGATGGGATCGAAGATCGCCGCCCGGGAGCGGATGCAAGCGGCTCGAATCCCGATCGTGCCCGGCTCGACGGAGCCGGCCGAGACCCCGGACGAGGTTCTCCGGATCGCCACGGAAATCGGGTACCCGATCGCGATCAAGGCCTCGGCCGGCGGTGGGGGGAAGGGCCTCAGAGTCGCGCACGCGCCCGACGAGGTCGAGCGCGCATATGACGCTGCCCGCCGCGAGGGGGAGGCGTACTTCGCCGACGCGGCGGTGTACGTGGAGCGCTACCTCCACGACCCGAGGCATGTGGAAGTGCAGATCCTCGCCGATGCCCACGGCGCTGTCGTCCACCTCGGCGAGCGTGACTGCACCATCCAGCGGCGACATCAGAAGCTCGTCGAGGAGACGCCGTCGCCCGCGGTCGACGCGGAGCTCCGGGCGCGAATCGGGTCGATCGCAGTCGAGGCAGCTCGGGCGGTCGACTACCGGTCTGCGGGAACGATCGAAGGGCTCCTGACTCCTGATGGGTCGTACTACTTCCTGGAGATGAACACGCGGATCCAGGTGGAGCACACGGTCACGGAGGCCGTGACCGGGATCGATCTCGTGCGGGAGCAGATCTTGATCGCCGCCGGTGAGCCGCTCTCCTTCAGCCAGGAGGACATAAGCCTGCGCGGGCATGCGATCGAGTGCCGCATCAACGCCGAGGACGTGGCACGCGGTTTCCTGCCGACGCCCGGTCGGATCGAGGCGTATCAGGAGCCGGGCGGCATCGGTGTGCGGGTCGACTCCGGTGTCCGGGCCGGAGACGAGGTCTCGGACCTGTACGACCCGCTGATCGCCAAGCTCATCGTCCACGACACCGACCGGGAGCGGGCGCGACTGCGGGCGTTGCGTGCTCTCGAGGAGTTCGTCGTCGCAGGCCCGACGACACTCATCGGATTTCACCGCGCGCTCCTGTCGAGCCGGTGCTTCGTCGCCGGAGAAACGTGCAGCGGGCTCGTGGAGTCCGAGGAGCTTGCGAAGCGCGCGCATGATCTCGGTGACTTTCAGTTGCCTCATGAGCAAACAACGATAAGGAATGCGTCGGACGGAAGCGTGCCCGCCACGCGTGCCCGCGTTCTCGAAGTCGAGCTCGACGGCCGCCGCCACGAGGTGCGCCTGCACGTCCCGGAGCCCGCATGGGCCGAGGCGGCGCGACGACACAAGGAGCGAAGCAAGGGTCTGGGCGGCGAAGCCGGTGGCGCCATCGTCAGTCCGATGCAGGGGACGATTCTCGAGGTGGCGGTCGCCGACGGTGACGAGGTCGAAGCCGGGGCACTGATCTGCGTCGTCGAGGCGATGAAGATGGAGAACGAGATCGTGGCCCTCGGTGCCGGAGTCGTCACGAAACTCCGTGTGCACCCCGGCGAGCAGGTAGCTCACGGAGATCTGATCTGCGTCGTCGAGACCGACTCCACTCCGACGTGACTCCGGTGAGCATCCGCTGCTCCGATCTCTCGAGAGCGGCGGACGAGCCACTCGCGGCGACTGCGACGGCAGGCGACTGGTACTTGCTCATCGAGGTGCCAGGACCGTGGGGACGTGACGTGTCGAGCGCGGGCGCTCTGCCCGCCCCGGCTCGCGAAGCCGTCGACGACTGGCTCGCACGTACGCCGCGGTCGCGCATGCTCTTCATCCGTCGACCGGGACGGTACGGGCGCACGTCCGCCGTGTTCGTCGTCCGAGCGATCGAGACGGCCCCGGAGGTCCGCCGGATCGAGCTCACGCGCCACGAGGATCTCGCCGACACGGACTTCGACTCCGCAGGCGAGGACGGGGCGCCGCGATCGCTGCTCCTCGTCTGCGGGCACGGAAGCCGCGACGGATGCTGTGCTCTTCGTGGTAACGCGGTGTATCGCGCGCTCGCCGGACACGTCCCGGAGGACGATCTCTGGCTGTCGTCGCATCAGGGGGGCCACCGCTTCGCGGCGAACGTGCTCGTTCTGCCGAGCGGCATGCAGCTGGGCCGCCTCGATACGGAGAACGCCGTTTCCGTCACGCAGCGCGCGCTCGCGGGAAGAATCGACCTCGACAACTACCGGGGGCGGGCATGCTTCGACGCGCGGGTGCAGGCGGCCGAGCACGCGGTGCGGCGAGCCTTGAGCCTCGACGACCTGGGAGATCTCCGGCTGGCCGCGGTCGCCGGGTCGGTCGTCCGCTTTCAGGGCCGGGACGGGAGCGAGCACTCGGCCGCCGTCGAGGAGATCGCCGGCCCCGCCGTGCCTGCCAGCTGCGGCTCCGAGCCCGAGTCGCAACGGCTCTACCGCGCTCGGCTCGTGTCCTGAGCCGAGTCGATCGGGCTACGAGCGAAGCCGGTAGGCGCGATCGGTGATCCAGACCACGTTCTCGCCGAGTTCCTCGGGAGGGTTGCCGACCGCGACGAGAGTCCCGAACACGATGCGTACCCAGCTCCCGGCGGCGAGTGACCCCGGTGCCGAGATCGTCCCTCGCCACGTCGCGTCGGGTTCCAGAATCGCGGGAGGGGCCGGCTCGAAGCGGACTGCAGGGCGTATCGCCGGCAGAGCGTTACCCTCGTTCAGCTCGTTCAGCTCCTCGATTCTCCCGGTGGAGAACAGCATGACTCCGAACGAGCGATTCAACGTCGTCTGCGGATCACCGAGCTCGTATGCGACCGAGGATCGGTTCTCGACGGCCACATTCGCACGCCAACCCTGGGGCGTCACCCGCAGGGAGTCGACGGAGAAGACCAGATGCTCGCCGGAAGTGCCGTGCGTCTCACGCCAGTCGAGCGCTGCGGTTTGGGGACCCGCGGCGACGCTCGCGGCGGTAGCGGGCTCGTCGTCCTGAAGGCGTTTCGCCGCGGTCGAGAAGGCAAAGCCCGCGAGGGCGGCCCCGAGCGCCACGAGCACGAGAATCGTCGTCCGACTCATTACGCAATGCTCGCACACGAGGCGACCGTCTCCGGAGGGCGCGCAGCCCGGTAGACTCGCCCGCGCTTTGGACCTGCACGAATTCCAGGGGAAGGAGCTCTTTCGACGCTTCGGAATCCCCGTGTCGCAGGGGCTGCTCGCGACCAGCCCCGATGAGGCCCGTAGCGCGGCGGAAGAGCTCGGCGGACCGGTGGTTGTCAAGGCGCAGGTGCTCACCGGCGGCCGCGGAAAGGCCGGGGGCATCAAGCTCGCAGAGACGCCAGAGGAGGCTCGAGCGCTGGCAGAGGAGATTCTCGGCATGGACATCCGAGGCCACACGGTCGAGAAGGTGTGGGTGGAGCGGGCCTCGGAGATCGCGCGCGAGTACTACCTGTCGATTGCCTTCGATCGCAGCGCCAAGCGCCCGCTCTTCATGTTCACGACGCAGGGCGGTATGGACATCGAGGAGGTCGCGGCGTCGAGCCCGGACGCCCTCGTCCGGCTACACGTGGATCCCCTCGAGGGCTTTCACCCGTGGCACGCGCGTCGGCTCGTGTACCAGGCCGGGGTCGAGGACCCCGCCGAGCAGAAGCAAATCGTGGCGATCATCGCCAAGCTGTACGACGCGTTCGTCGGCTGCGATGCGACGCTCTGCGAGATCAACCCGCTCGTCGTGACGCCGGACGGTGAGGTTCGAGCACTCGACTCGAAGTTCACCGTCGACGACAACGCGCTCTTCCGGAATCCGGACCTCGGCGAAATGCGCGATATCGCCGCCGCGGATCCTCTGGAGGCGCTCGCCCGGGAGAAGGGCGTCACCTACGTGAAGCTGGACGGTGACGTCGGGGTGCTCGGGAACGGCGCCGGATTGACGATGGCCACGGTGGATGTCGTGACCTTCGTCGGAGGGCGACCTGCGGACTTCTGCGACCTCGGCGGCGGCGGCGACGCCCAGGGGGTCGTCGACGCGCTCGAGGTCATCACCAAGGATGGGGACGTACGCTCGATCTTCTTCAACATCTTCGGGGGGATCACCCGCTGCGACGAGGTCGCTCGCGGGATTCTGCAGGCGCTCGCGCAGATGGGGATCGAGCACCCCATCGTCGTGCGGCTCGACGGCACGAACGCCGAGGAAGGACGTCGGCTGCTCCGCGAGGCGGATGCGACGAACGTGCACACCGAGGCGACGATGCTCGACGGCGCCCGACGGGCCGTGGAGCTGGCGGCGGGCGGCATCTAGTGGCCATCCTCGTCGACACCGAGACCCGGCTCGTCGTCCAGGGCTTGACGGGATCGGAGGGCCGCTTCCACGGCCTTCGCAACCGAGAGCACGGCACCCAGGTGGTCGCGGGAGTGACCCCGGGCAAGGGCGGGCAGGACGTCGAAGGCATACCGATCTTCGACACGGTGGCCGCCGCTGCAGCCGAGACCGGTGCGAATACCGCCATGGTCTTCGTGCCGGCGCCGTTCGCCGCGGATGCGATGTACGAGGCGGTCGACGCGGGGATGAAGACGATCATCTGCATCACGGAGGGAGTGCCGGTTCACGAGATGCTGCGAATTCATGCGTTCGTCGACCTGCGCGGCATCCGGCTGATCGGGCCGAACTGTCCGGGCGCTCTCTCGCCGGGGAAGGCGAATGTCGGGATCATTCCCGCGGAGATCTTCCGGGAGGGAACCGTGGGGCTCGTGTCCCGCTCGGGCACGCTCACGTACCAGATCGGGCACGAGCTCACCCAGCTCGGCCTCGGCAACTCGACCATCGTCGGCATCGGCGGCGACCCCGTCGTCGGCTCCTCGTTCGTGGACATGCTGTCGCTCTTCGAGGCCGACCCGCAGACGGAGCAGATCGTGATGGTCGGCGAGATCGGCGGCGACGAGGAGGAGAAGGCCGCCGCGTTCATCGAGGCCGAGATGACGAAGCCCGTCATCGCGTACATCGCCGGGTTCACCGCACCCCCCGGGAAGACGATGGGGCACGCGGGCGCGATCATCTCGGGCTCGGCCGGCACGGCCCAGGCCAAGAAGGACGCGCTCGAGGCCCGGGGCATTCGTGTGGGGACGACACCGACCGAGACCGCCGGGCTCGTCGCCGAGCTGATTCGCGCGTAGTCGCTCGGATACTCGACGACAAGGGGGCGCGCCGCGCGGCCGACCTTCCTGACAGTGCCTGGCACTGCAGGTGTGAAGACCTCGCATCGAATTCTCCACAGCTAGGCTCGCTTCGCGTGGCCACGTCTCCGATCTCCTTTGCACGGGGAGCGCCGGCACCGGAGTTGATTCCTGTGGCCGAGCTCGCCGACTGCGCGCACTCGGTGGCCCTTCGGGACGGAGCGCAGGTCTTCTCGTACGGGCCGGGTGGCGGGTACGGACCTCTGCGGGAGTGGGTTGCGGAGCGTCACAAGGTCGATCCCGGCCGGGTCGTCCTGACCGTCGGCGGCCTCCACGGGTTCGTGCTCTACGTCGCCGAAGCGCTCGCCCGCCGGCCCGGCCGAGTTCTCGTGGAAGGGCCGACCTACGATCGCCCGTTGAAGATCCTCACTCGCGAGTCGATCGAGGTCGTGACGCTCGACATGGACGAAGAGGGGCTCGACCCGGACGCGCTGGAGCGCGAGCTTCGGCGAACGCGAGACCTGCCCTCGTTTCTATACACGATCCCGACGTTCCAGAATCCCAGTGGACGGACGCTCTCGGCCGAGCGGCGGCTCCGCCTCGCCGAGATCGCCGAGCAATACGGCCTCCCGGTGCTCGAGGACGATCCGTACGGGCTCGTTCGTTACGAGGGCGAGCCGGTCACAAGCCTGCACGAGCTCATGCAAGGCGAGCTCGTGACGCACACGTCCTCGTTCTCGAAGACCGTCGCGCCCGGGCTCAGAACGGGGTACTTCGTGCTCCCGGCAACTGAGGCGAAGGGATTCGAGGAGCGAGCAGTCTCGACGTACATCTCGCCACCGTTTCTCACGCAGGCAACCATCGCCGAGTTCGTGGCGCGCGGACGCTTCGAACCGAACCTGGAACGGGTTCGCGGCGACCTACGAGATCGCCGCGACGCGATGATCGCGGCGCTGGAGCGGACCTTCCGCGACGCTGCCTCGTGGACCCGACCGCACGGCGGGTACTTCATCTGGATCGACCTCGGGGACGGCCGAGACGCCTCCGAGCTCGCAGCCCGCGGTGGCGACAGCGGCGTCGGCATCGTGCCGGGCCGGGACTTCTTCTCTCCCGAGTCGGGCCAAGGCGGGTCGTCGGCGCGCCTCGCGTTCAGCTACGAGACACCCGCGCGCATCTGCGAGGGCGTCGAGCGCCTCGGGGCCTTGCTCTGACGCCTACGAGCGGTTGAGCCAACGCCGCGCACGCGCGCGCTCGAACAGCCAGCCCCCGAGGAAGCCGATCGCGACGCAGAGAATGATGAGCGGAAGCAAGCGGGTGGACGCCGAGAAGAAGAGGAAGTCCACCCTGACCTTCTCGCTGTTCTTGATCGCGATGATGATCGCGTAGAGCGCGAGCACGCCGAGAACGATCAGCGTCCACGGAGTGTCGCGCCTCGTCGATCTCGGGGTCGAGCCGGACCCTTCCACGCGGAGATCCTACGCGGCGTGACCCACGGCGACGCGCGGAACCGGACGCGGCACGAGCTGGGGCTGCCTCGGCGGCGTGAGAGCGCCGGATTGCGCCGCACGGAAGGTCGGGCAGGGCTGGTTTCCGGGGAGAGCGCAGAGACTCTCGCGTCGGAAGTAACAGTCGTCGCAGGTGGCTGGTGAGCGTGTCTTCGTCATTTCCGAAGGCCGCCCCTCAACGACCAGCCCGCATTCTGTCGAGCAGACCCGGGTCCGACAAGCCCCGGTAGGACAAATCCCCCGCAATTTGCGGCTGTTCTCAGAACAGCAAAAAGCCCTGCAAACTCAACAATTCTTGGCAGACGTTGTCAGTGTCCGCAACGCCTGTTGAAAACTCTCCACAGGAATGATCTGCAGATCTCCCGCATGCTGCTGCGCCTCGGCGGCGTTCGGGCCTGCGGGCACCACGAAGACATCCACATCCGCATTTCGCGCGGCGATCGTCTTCTGCTGCAGGCCGCCGACAGAGAGCACGGTCCCGTCGAGTGCGAGCTCGCCGGTGGCGGCGACGTTGCAGCCGTGTGTGACGTCCCGGCCGAGTGCGCGGGAGATCTCGAGTGCGAAGGGCAACCCGGCGGACGGGCCACCGACGCGGCCGAGATCGATGTCGATCTCGATGGGCACCTCGATGTCGGCCTCCTGGTCGACCCTGATGCCGACGATCGCGCGGCTGGGATCCTCCGGGCTCGCGACCGTCTTGACCGTGACCTTCTCGGTTTCTCCGTCGCGCCGCAGAGTGAGCTCGACCTCGGCTCCGGGCTTGCGCCGCCCGATCTCACGGCGAAGCTCTTCGGGGGTGCGCACGGGGGCGCCGTCGACCGCGACGATGACGTCACCCGAATCCACTTCGCCTGCCGCGGGGACGTCCGAGGCGACGTCGATCACCAGCGCTCCCTCTGGCCTGGCGACGACGTCCTTGCCCAACGCCCGCAAGGCGACGGCGGCTGCGACGAGCTCGGAGCGGCTCATCTCGGCGGTCGTCTGCCGATCGCGCTCGGTCTCGGACGTGCCCGGCGGGAGTAGCGCCTGCTCCGGGACGACGGTCGAGCCCTCGGGTCTCAG
This sequence comes from uncultured Actinomycetes bacterium, assembly GCA_963830035.1. GTDB lineage: Bacteria > Actinomycetota > Thermoleophilia > Gaiellales > Gaiellaceae > GMQP-bins7. Next base: position 198,661 of record CAWHKX010000007.1, read on the forward strand.
AAAGGGAAGCAGGTCTTCCAGTCGCGTCGTTCTGCGAACGAACACGTCGACGTAGTAGACGTCACCGTCCGCGGTCGGGTTCGCCCCTTCGACCGTGACGCGCTCGGCGAGCGGCTTGGCGTTGCCCGGTGTGAAGATGAACTCCTCGGCGGGGAGGATCCAGAGTGTGAATGCCACCGCGAGGCCGACGAGGCCGAGCGCGACCAGAATGCCCGCGAACCGCTTCACGTCCGTGTCACGGTCTCAGAGGAGCCCGCGGACGAGGCCGCCGTCGACCGCGATCACGGTTCCCGTGACGTACGACGCGCGCTCCGAGCAGAGGAAGGCAACCACGTCTCCGATCTCGCGCGGGGTACCCAGGCGGCGGAGCGGGATCGCCTCGAGGTCGGCCTGGCTCGGCCCGTCGGGATAGACCTCGCGAATGCGCTCCGTGTCGATCCTGCCGGGAGCGATCGAGTTGACGGTGATCCCGCGGGGACCAAGTTCGCGGGAGAGCGACTTCGCCCAGCCTATGACTCCCGGACGCACCGCGTTCGAGAGCGCGAGGTTGTCGGTCGGCTCCTTCACCGTGCTGGAGGTGATGTTGACGATGCGGCCCGCTCCGCTCCGCTCGAGATGAGGAAGACAGAGCCCGGTGAGGCGGACCACGGAGACGAGCAATAGCTGAACTGAGCTCAGAACCTGCTCGGCGGACAGGCCGACGGCAGCGGTCCGGGGCGGTCCACCGGAGTTGTTCACCAGGATGTCGATGCCGCCGTGCGCGTCCAAGGCGGTCTGCACCAGGCGCTCCAGATCATCGGAGCTCGTGACGTCACCGGGGACGGCGATGCCTCCGACTCGCTCGGCTTCCGCGAGCAGGGGCTCGGGCCGACGCGCGAACATGACGACGTTCGCACCTTCTTCTGCGAGCGACTCGGCGACGCCGAGTCCGATGCCGGCGGAAGCGCCGCAGACGATGGCCGTGCGTCCCTCGAGACTCAGATCCATCGCACTCGGCCGCTACGACTTCCCGAGCACGCCGACGACGTCCCGGACGGCTTCAGCCGACTCTTCGAACCACGCCTGCTCCTGCTCCGAGAGGTCGAGCTCGACGATCTCCTCGATTCCCGCCGCGCCCAGCTTCACGGGGACACCCATGTACAGCTCGCTGACCCCGTACTCGCCTTCGAGGTACGCGGTGCACGGCAGGAGGCGTTTTTGATCGAGAAGCACGGCCTCGACCATCTCGGTCACCGCCGCCGCGGGCGCGTACCAGGCCGACGTGCCGAGGAGCTCGACGACTTCGCCGCCACCCTTGCGAGTCCGCTCGACCATCGCGTCGATCCGGTCCTGGGACACGAGCTTGGTCAGCGGGACGCCTCCGACCGTCGTCGCCGACACGACGGGGACCATCTGATCTCCGTGGCCGCCGAGGACGAGCGCGTGCACGTCGCGCACGGACGCCCCGGTCTCCCAGGCGATGAACGCCCGAAAGCGCGCCGTGTCGAGGATCCCGGCCTGGCCGACCACGCGCTCCTTGGGAAGTCGCGAGGCGCTCTTCGCCACGTGGCACATCGCATCGAGCGGATTCGAGAGGACGATGACGATCGTGTCGGGCGAGTGGGTGATCGCCTGCTCCGTGACCGACCCGACGATCTTTTCGTTGGTCGTCACCAGGTCGTCGCGGCTCATTCCGGGCTTGCGCGGCACGCCTGCGGTCACGACCACGACATCCGAGCCCGCGGTGTCGTCGTAGCTGTTGGATCCGGTGACGGTCGGCTCGTAGCCGAGCACCGATGCCGCCTGGTCGAGGTCGAGCGCGATGCCCTGCGGGAGGTTCTCGACGATGTCGACGAGGACGACGTTCGCGTAGTCGCGGCGCGCGAGCTCTTGGGCGATCGTGCGCCCCGTGAGCCCGGCGCCGATGACGGTGACCTTGTGTCTCACGGGCTTCCTGCCTCCAATTCCTCGATGATCGCGTCGGCGAACTCGGCGGTGCCGACTGCGGTCGGGTCGTCGCGGGTGGGCTTCAGGTCGTATGTGACGCGCGCGCCTTCGGCGATCACGGCGGACACCGCGCGCTCGAGACGCTGCGCTGCCTCCCGCTCGCCGAGATGGTCGAGCATCAGCTTGCCGGAGAGGATCATCGCGGTCGGATTCACCTTGTTCAATCCCTTGTATCTCGGGGCAGAGCCGTGGGTCGCCTCGAAGACCGAAGCATCGACGCCGATGTTGGCTCCCGGCGCGACGCCGAGCCCACCGACGAGACCCGCGGTCACGTCGCTGACGATATCCCCGTAGAGATTGGGAAGCACCAGCACGTCGAACTCCTCGGGCCGCTGGACGAGCTGCATGCAGAGGGCGTCGACGAGCACCTCTCGCGAGGCGATTTCCGGGTATTCCCGTCCCACCGAACGGAACACGTCCAGGAAGAGCCCGTCGGTGAACTTCATGATGTTTGCCTTCGTCACTCCCGCGACCTCACGGCGATGGTTGGCGCGCGCGTGCTCGAACGCGAAGCGAATGATCCGCTCGGATGCCTCCGCGCTCATCGGCTTGACGGAGATCCCCGAGCCGGCGGCGATCTGCTTCGGCTGGAGGCCGTTCAGCGTCTCGATGACCTTGCTCGCGCTCGCGCTTCCCGCCTCGTACTCGATGCCCGCATACAGGTCCTCGGTGTTCTCGCGGACGACCACGATGTCGACCTTCTCGTAGCGGGTGCGGACACCGGGATACGTCTTGCACGGACGCAGGCAGGCGAAGAGCTCGAGCTCGTGCCGCAGTGCGACGTTGACGGATCGGAAGCCCGTCCCGATCGGAGTCGTTATCGGCCCCTTCAGCGCGACGCCGTTCTCCTTGACCGAGGCGAGCGTCTCGGCGGGGAGCGGCGTCCCGGCCTCCTCCATCACGTCGATACCCGCTTCCCGCACGTCCCAGTCGAGCTCCACTCCGGTCGCCTCGAGGACGCGCCGGGTCGCCTCGGTGAGCTCAGGGCCGGTCCCGTCCCCGGGAATGAGAGTTACGCGGTGGCCCATGGGCGGGCCGGATCGTACCTAGACCCTTGTCCCGGTCAGGTACCGTCCCGCCCGATGAGCGAGGTCGCCGACTTCAAGCCCGGGCTCGAGGGCGTCGTCGCCGTCGAGACCGAGATCGCCGAGCCCGACCGCGAAGGAGGCTCGCTCCGGTACCGGGGTGTCGACATCGAGGAGCTCGTCGGCCACGTTCCGTACGAGAACGTCTGGGGCCTGCTCGTCGACGACGATCCGAAGTCGCAGATGCCCGATCCGGAGCCCTATGAGCCGGCGCGGCTCACCGGGAATGCGCCTGCCGACCTCCAGGCAGAGACCGCGCGCCTCGCGGGCGACTGGAAGCTCGGCAAGCTGAACGAGATCTCGGACGAACAGGCCCGCGAGGATCTCGGCCGCCTCTCGGCGCAGATGATGACCATCGTCGCGCGCTCGGCTCGGGTCGCCGACGGTCACGACGACTCGATTCCGGACGAGGTGGTCGCGCAGGGTGAGACCGCGGCCGAGAAGTTCCTCCTTCGCTGGCGCGGCGAGGCGGATCCGCGCCACGCGAAAGCGATCGACACGTACTGGATCTGCACGGCCGAGCACGGCCTGAACGCATCGACCTTCACGGCGCGGATCGTCGCGTCGACCGGCGCCGACTGCGGGGCCGCGCTCTCGGCAGCGGTCGGCGCTCTCTCAGGCCCGCTGCACGGTGGCGCGCCCGCCTACGTGCTCCCGATGCTGGAGGAAGTGGCGGCGACGGGTGACGCGGGGCGCTGGGTGGAGGATGCGCTTGCGAGCGGCAAGCGGATCATGGGCTTCGGACACCGGATCTACCGGGCCGAGGACCCTCGGTCGCGCATTCTCAAGCAGACCGCGAAGGAGCTCGGTTCTCCGCACGTGGACGTTGCCGAAGCGCTCGAGAGCGCGGCGCTCGAGGCGCTTCAAAAGCGGCATCCCGAGCGCGTGCTGGCGACGAACGTCGAGTACTACTCTGCGGTCGTTCTCGACATCGCCGAGATCCCGCCCTCGCTCGCGCCGGCGATGTTCGCATGCTCTCGCGTCGCAGGCTGGTCGGCGCACATCCTCGAGCAGAAGAAGACCGGGCGGCTCTTCCGCCCGTCGGCACGTTACGTCGGCCCGGAGCCCCGCACGCTCGACTCACTCGCATGAGTCTTGCCGACGCGGCGACGCAGGCAGACGCGCTGGCGCAGGCGGGTGACGAGCGCTCGCTGGCGATGTTGAGGGTGCAGTGGGACGAGGAGATCGAGGCGGCCGCCCGCGACAGCGACTATCGCGTTCGCGCGCAGGGGTATCGGGCTATCGCCCAGTTTCGGTTTCGACAGAAGCTCGAGCTCCTGCGACGGGGGCTCGAGGACGAAAGCCCCGCCGCGCGCGGCTCCGCGCTGATCGCGCTCGAAGGGCTCTCCCGAGGACACCCCGGCGACATCAACGCGTTTCGGCCGCTGCTCCACGAGCTCGCAGCGCGTGATGCGAACCTCGCCGTGCGGCGCCTCGCGGTCATCTGCCTGAAGAACGGCGCGGCCAGGAGCGACACGCTCCAGCTGCTCGAAGGGATCGCCGAGTCTGACGAGACCGATGCCGAGCTCCGCAAGACCGCACGTGTCGTCCAGGGGTCGCTGAAGAAGAAGGCGCTCGCGAAGTGACGCCGGCCGTCGCCGTGATCATGGGCTCGAGCTCCGACTGGGAGACGATGGAGCACTGCGTCACAACGCTCAGGGAGCTCGAGATCCCGTACGAGGTGCGCGTGCTCTCCGCGCATCGCACGCCCGGGGCGCTCGAGGAGTACGTGGCGGATGTCGAAGCGCGCGGGGTGCAGGTGTTCGTCGCAGCGGCCGGCGGTGCTGCTCACCTCGCAGGGGTCGTCGCCTCCCAGACGCTGAAGCCCGTTCTCGGTATTCCCATGGGCACGCAGCTCGGCGGGCTCGACTCCCTGCTCTCGACGGTGCAGATGCCCGCCGGGATCCCCGTCGGAACACTCGCGATCGGTCGCGCGGGCGCGATCAACGCGGCCCTGCTCGCCGCCGCGATCCTGGCGCGTTCCGAAGGTGGGATCGAAGAGCGGCTCCGCCGCTTCCGCGAGGCGCAGACCCAGAAGATCCTCAACCAGCCCGATCCAAGCGCGTAGGCGGACGAAACGCGTGGTGACAGTCACCTCCGGTGACGGTCACCATCCGGCAGTCACCCGCTGCCGATCGCCGCCAGCACGTCGTCCGCGTACCGCTCGAGCTTGATCGGTCCGAACCCCTTGACGCCGGCGAGCTCGCCGTGGGTCTGCGGTCGAACGGCCGCGAGCTCCTGCAGCGTCGAGTCGTGCAGGACGACGTAGGCGGGAACGCCGTCCGCGCGCGAGCGCTCGAGGCGCCACGTCCGCAAGCGCGTCGCGACGCCCTCGTCGACATCCTCGGTCGTCGTTCCCGTTCTGATCGTGGGGCGTGGAGCGTCCGGGTCGGCCGTGAGCACGCGGAACCCGTCGGGTGTGGTCTGCTCTACGAGCGCCCCCGCCCGCTCGAGGAGCTGCACCCAGCGCTTCACGTCCGCCTCCGTCGCCGCAGCGAGCATTCGATATGCGAGCGAGTTGCGCGCGGACGGAGGCGCTTTAAGCGACCCGCAGAGCGTGGCGATAAGACTGCGGCGCCCGACCGGCCATTTGAGACCCGCGACGGCCTCGACGATCGCCTCTCCCACGTCCTCCGGCAGCGCCGGCGCCGGAGCGATCGCGCTCGAGGTCTCGGCGAGCGGAGCGCACACGTCGCAGGTTCCGCACGGCGGGACGAAATGCTCTCCGAAGTGCTCGGCCACCTGCGCATGCCGACACGCGTGCGTCTCGGCGAAGGTCACGATGCGCTCCGCGCGCGCCTCGGCGACCAGGCGTGCGCGATCCAGGAGGGACTCGACGCGCATGGCGGCGTCGTCCGGAACTGCGAGCAGCTCGACGTTCATGCGGCGCCCGTCGTCGAAGCCACGCCTCACGAGCCCGGCCTGCTCGAGCATTCCGACGAGCACGCGGGGATCACGTTCGGGTGTCAGGGCGCCGAGCTCGGCGGGATCGATGCCTCGGTCGCTGTCTCTGACGGCTCGGTAGATCGAACGGAGCTCGGACGGCGCAGGCACGTCCGAGACCGCGAAGCGCCGAAGCGCGACTGCATCGCTCGGGCTGGCGAGCAGGAGGGTCTCGCTGGGAACGCCGTCACGCCCGGCTCGTCCGACCATCTGCACGTAGCCCTCGAGCGAATCGGGGTAGTTGACCAGGCAGACGAGCCGGACGTCCGGCTTGTCGATGCCCATCCCGAACGCGGTCGTCGCCACGACGGCCTGGGTGCGGCCGGTGACGAAGTCGTCCTGAACCCGTGTGCGCTCATCGGATTCGAGCCCCGCGTGATAGTGCTCCGCGCGGAATCCGTGCCCGCGCAGAACCCTCGCCACCTCCTCCGTCGAACGGCGAGAGCGCGCGTACACGATCGCCGAGCCCCCGCTCAGACCGCGAAGCCGGTCGACGAGAATGTGGAGACGGTCTTCCACGTTGGCGACCTGAGCGACGTCGTAGCGAAGATTCGGTCGCACGACCGAGGTGTGCACGACCTCGGGTGTGCGCCCCAGGGCGACTCCGATCTCGCGCGCGATCTCCGGTGTCGCGGTCGCCGTCATCCCGAGCACCGTCGGGCCGCCGAGCTCCTCGAGCCCGCGGCGGATGAAGAGGTAGTCCGGCCGGAAGTCGTGGCCCCACATGCTCACGCAATGAACCTCGTCCACCACGACGAGCCCGATTCCGATCGTGCGGAGCATCTCGACGAACCGCGCCTGCCGGAGACGCTCGGGTGCCGCGTAGACGAGCCTGGTCTCTCCCGAGGCGACCTTCTCGAGCCGCGCAGCGCTCTCATCCACGGACAACGACGAGTTGACGAACGTCGCCGTTCCGGCCACTTTCGGGGGGAGCTTGTCCACCTGATCCTTCATCAGCGCGATCAGCGGGGACAGCACCAGCGTGGGCTCCGGGCGGAGCATCGCGGCGAGCTGATAGGTGAGCGACTTTCCCGAGCCCGTTGGCATCAGCGCCAGCGTGTCGCGGCCCTCGATCGCCGCCCGCACGACCTCCTCCTGCCCGGGACGAAACGCGGAGAACCCGAAGAGCTCGCGAAGTGGGGTCGTGAGATCTCTCAGGCGGGCGAGTATAGGGAGCCGATCGAACGGCGCCCGGACTCGTTGCAGAGTTGTTACCTCGTCGCGTCGGAGCGCGGAGCCTTGCGGCGTGCGTGGGGGTGCGCGAGGAAGTAGACCTCGCGGCGGCGGCGGTCGGAGATGTGCGTGTAGCGCTCCGTCGTTCCGAGGTCGGCGTGTCCGAGCATCTCCTGCACGGACCGGAGGTCCGCTCCGCCCTCGAGCAGGTGCGTCGCAAACGAGTGCCGGAGAAGGTGTGGGTGAACGCGTTCCGGCTCGAGACCGGCCCTCTCGGCGAGACGGCGCAGGATGAGGAACGCGCCGGCGCGGGTGAGGGCTCCGCCGCGGGCATTCAGGAAGAGCTCGGGCCGGTAGCGTCGGTCGAGCTGAGGACGCCCCAGCGCGAGATAGCGCCGCGCTGATTCCGCAGCCGGACGTCCGAGCGGGACGAGACGATCCTTGCCGCCCTTTCCGTGCACGCGGACGATCCGGTTCTCGAGATCCACGGCGTTCTTCTCGAGCCCCATGGCTTCGGAGACCCGCAGTCCCGCCCCGTACAGAAGCTCGACGAGCGCACGGTCGCGAAGGATGCGGGGGGTCGTTCCGCTCGCCGCTTCGATCAGTCGCTCGGTCTCGGAGGGGGAGAGCGCTCGCGGAAGACGGCGAGCACGCCGCGGGAGCTTGATCGCGGCTGCCGGATTCTCGTTCTTCGCGCCGATGAGGATCAGGTGTCGGAAGTACGTCCGCACGGCCGACACACGACGGGCGAGCGTCGACGGCGCGAGCCCGGCGGCGCGCATCTCGGCCAGCCAGCTCTCGAGGTCCTCGACGGTCGCGTCTCCGACGTTCCCCTCTCGGAACATGGCCAACGAGGCCAGGTCCCGTCGGTAGGCGTCGAGCGTGCGCGGCGAGCGCCTCGCGGCCAGAAGCAGCAGGTAGCGATCGAGATCGGGGTCGGCGGGAGGGGCGGCCATGAGGCGCGGGACCGTTTCGGCAGCGGCGCGTGCGCTCCTGCACCGACGAGATTGGGCGGGAGGCGCTCTTTACAGTGCCTGTCCCTGTATTGGTGCCGATTCAGCGCCGATGTATCCACGCGTGAACTGGCTCTAGGAGCGAGGGTGCGAGCGGTCGTAGACGCGGCGCAGCCGCTTCGCGTCCACGTGGCTGTAGATCTGCGTCGTGGAGAGGGAGGCGTGGCCGAGGAGCTCCTGGATCGTGCGCAGGTCGGCCCCGCCCTCGAGCAGGTGCGTCGCGAACGCATGCCGTAGGCGGTGAGGGTTGCGGACGAGCCGGCGAACGGTGCTCGTGTCGAGACGGCGGCCTCGCGCGGAGAGAAAGAGCGCGTCGGCGGCTCCGCTTGCAAGCTCGGGCCGGGCGTCACGAAGGTACCGGGCGACATGCTCCGCGGCCTCCTCGCCGAGCGGCACCATCCGCTCCTTTCCACCCTTGCCACGGACGTGTATCGCCTCACGCTCGAAGTCGAGGTCCGCGAGGTCGAGCCCGACTGCCTCGGCGCTCCGGAGACCCCCCGAGTAGAGGACCTCGAGCAGCGCCCGGTTGCGAAGCGCGAGCGGCGACGAGCCCTCCACCTGTTCGAGGAGCGCATCGACCTCCGAGCCGTTCGGTGCGTCCGGGAGCCGTCGAGAGCGCCCCGACGAGAACGTCGCATCGGGGGCTCGGGCCGGACCGAATGTGAAGCGAAGGCAGGAGCGAACGGCGGCAATGCGGCGGGAGATCGTCGCCGGGGCGAGCCTCCGCCGGCCGCGGCCGAGCTCGGCGATCCACTCCGCGAGAACGCGCGCGTCGACGTCTTCGAGCCCCAGCTCGCGTTCACCGAGCCAGCGCGCGAATGCGTCGAGATCGGACCGATAGGCGCGCTGCGTTGCCTCCGAGAGACCGCCGTGCTCGAGGAAGCGGTCGATCGCTGCCGACGTGTCCATGCTCTCGACGTTCGCCGCCGGGCACGACGAGCCTTCCGCGCTCAGCGTGCCGGCAGCTCGGCGAGCTCCGCGAGGCTCGGCGCCGAGCGGATCGACGGGCTCAGCGTGCCCCATACCGCCAGCGCGAGCCCGAAGAGAGCGAACACCGCGATCGTCGCGCGCGGCGAGATGGACTCGAGCAGGAGCCCGGCGACGAGAGGGCCGAGCGGGGCGATGGCGAGCCCGATCGTCGTCCACACGCTGCCGACGCGTCCCTGGAGGCGGTCGGGAGTCATCGCGTAGCGGTAGCTGTGCACGACGGAGTCGGTCGACGGAATCGCGAGAGCCGTGGGGAGGATGCTCGCGGTCAGCACGTAGACGTTCGGCCAGACGAGGAAGAGCCCGCACCCGGTCCACGTCCACAGCTCGAGCAGCAGCACACCACGGATGGGGAGCCGGCGCCGAACGAACGGCGAGAGGAAGGCTCCGAGCAGCACGAACACGCCGAACGACGAGAGCAACAGCCCCACCTCTCCGCTCGTCAATCCCTGCTCCTCCCCGATCACGACGATCGCGAGCATCACGCCGGGCCCGACGAAGTTCGCGAGCCCGAAGAGAAGCGCGGTCGTCCGCAGGAACGCGTGCTCCCAGAGGAAGCGGAAGCCCTCCACGAGCCGCGTCCGCAGGGAGGAGCGGTCGGCGTCGCGTTCCTCCTGGAACGGCGTGCGCATCGCGAGCAGTGCAACTGCCGAGAATGCGTAGAGCACCGCATGGACGAGGAACGGCAGGGCGCGGGCGACGCCGAAGAGCGCGCCGCCGAGGGCGGGGCTCGCGACGCTGACGGCTGCTTCTCGGCCGGTCACGACGGCGACTGCCTCGGGGAGCTGCGCGGTCGGGACGACGGCGCGAAACGCTCCCGACTGGGCGGCCGAGAAGACTGCGGCGCCGGCGCCTTCGACGAACGCAACCGCCGGGACGATCCAGTAGACGGCCTCGTCGAGAAGCAGAAGCGTGCCGAGCGAGCCGATCGCGACCGCCCGGACCGCGTGGGCGGCGATCATGAGCGACCTTCGGTCGAAGCGGTCGGCGGCGAGTCCGGCGGGGAGGGCGAAGAGGGCCATCGCGAGCAGCCGAAGAAACGCCACCAAGCCGGCCTTCGCCGCAGAGCCCGTCAGCGCGAGGACGAGCAGCGGATACGCGATCGCGGTCATCTGAGAGCCGGCGCTGGACAGCAGCAGGCCGCTCTGCAGGAGGACGAAGTCGCGGTTGCGATAGAGGGGCCGCGCGGTCACCGACCGACGCTATCCCGTCGCAGGCACGCTTAGGAGGTGCCAGGCCGACGTTTCGACTCCTTTGCCGGGGGAGACCCGCCCGAGCGCCCCGCCGACCCTGCCGTTCGGCAGGCCAACTTCCGGCGGATCGTCCGGCTCTTCCGCACGTATCGCGCTCGTCTGGCGGCGGTCTCGGGCCTGATTCTCGTCTCGGCGAGCCTCGGCGTCATCTCCCCGTTTCTGCTTCGCGAGGTGCTCGACGTCGCCATTCCCGAGGAGAACCTCGGTCTCCTGACCGCGCTCGTCGCCGGGATGGTCGTGATCCCCATCGTCACCGGCGCGCTCGGCGTCTGGCAGACGCTGCTCTCCAACCGGATCGGGCAGAGCGTGATGCACGACCTGCGAACGCAGGTCTACCGCCACCTCCAGCGGCTCTCGCTCGCGTTCTTCACCCGTACGCGAACGGGCGAGGTGCAGAGTCGCATCGCCAACGACATCGGCGGCATCGAGACTGTCGTCACCTCGACCGCGACCTCGGTGCTCGCGAACGTCACGACGGTGCTCGCCACCGTCGTCGCGATGGTGCTTCTCGACTGGCGACTCGCGGTGTTCTCGCTCGCGCTCCTGCCGCTCTTCGTCTGGCTGACCAAGCGGGTCGGAGATCAGCGCAAGAAGGTGACCGCGGAGCGGCAGGCGTCTCTGGCCGACGTCTCCTCGATCGTGCAGGAGTCGCTCTCGGTCTCCGGGATCCTGCTCGGGAAGACGATGGGCCGCACGGAGGACCTCGCACGGCGGTTCGAGACCGAGTCGGGGCGGCTCGCCGAGCTCGAGGTGCGAAGCCGGATGACCGGGCGCTGGATGATGGCCGCGATCCAGACGACCTTCGCGGTCATGCCGGCCCTCGTGTACTGGTTCGCCGGGTTCACCATCGCCCAGGGGTCGGCGACGATCACCATCGGAACGCTCGTCGCCTTCACCACGCTCCAGACCCGGCTCTTCTTCCCGATCGGGAGCCTGCTGGGAGTGCAGGTCGAGGTGCAGAGCTCGCTTGCGCTCTTCGACCGCATCTTCGAGTACCTGGATCAGCGCGTCGACATCGTCGAGGGCACCGAGGCGCTTCCGACGGCGCGTGGCGAGGTGAAGCTCGAGTCCGTCTGGTTTCGCTACGACGACGCGGCGTGGACCCTCCAGGACGTCTCCTTCGAGGTGCCGCCGGGATCGAAGACCGCCCTCGTCGGCGAGACTGGGTCGGGCAAGACGACGTGTGCGTATCTCGTCGCGCGGCTGTACGACGCGACCGAAGGCACGGTCTCGATCGATGGCGTCGACGTTCGAGACTTGACCTTCGAGTCGCTCGCAGCGGCGGTCGGTGTGGTCTCACAGGAGACGTACCTCTTCCACGCCACGGTGCGGGAGAATCTCCGCTTCGCGCGGCCGGAGGCAACCGACGAGGAGATCGAGGACGCAGCGCAGGCGGCGCAGATCCACGAGCTGATCGCGACGCTGCCGGAGGGGTACGACACCATGGTCGGTGAGCGCGGATACCGCTTCTCGGGCGGCGAGAAGCAGCGGATCGCGATCGCGCGCACGATCCTGCGAAACCCCCCGGTGCTCGTTCTCGACGAGGCGACATCGTCCCTCGACACGCAGACCGAGCGGCTCGTGCAGGAAGCCCTCGAGCGCCTGTCGGAGGGTCGGACGACGATTGCGATCGCGCACCGCCTCTCCACGGTCCGCGATGCCGATCAGATCGTCGTGCTCGACCGGGGCCGCGTCGTGGAGATCGGCACGTACGACGAGCTCCTCGGCCTCGGCGGACGCTTCGCCGAGCTCGCGGCTCGGGACGACGGTGAACGGACGACCGCAGTCGGCGTGGCGGACGAGACGAGCGGGTGACAGCCACCCTCGCTCACAGTCACCATCCGACGGTGGAGACCTTCCCTCTGGCCCGCGGCGCCGAAGCGCGCACCCGAAACCCCGACGCGCCGCTGGCGGCCGTGCTCGTGAACGGTGGCACCGCGCGGCGCGTCCCCGGCACCTGGAGCGCGACCAGCGAGTGGCTCGCGGAGCGGCTCGCGAAGCGTTTTCCCACGATCGCCTTCGTGGAGGTCCGGTACCGGACGAAGAGCTGGAACGAGCTCGGCTCGTGCATCGAGGATGCGGCGGACGCGCTCGACGCAGCCGGTCGCCCTTCCATCCTCGTCGGCTTCTCGATGGGCGGCGCCGTTGCAATCGGCGTCGCCGACCACCAGCGGGTCGAGGCAGTTCTCGGGCTTGCGCCGTGGATCCCGACCCAGCTCGATCTCGGGTCTCTGCGCGGGAAGCGCTTCGACGTCGTGCACGGCGCTTGGGACCGCTGGCTCCCGTTGGTCCCCGGTGTCAGCGCGAAGCACTCCCGCGACGGTTTCGAGCGAGCGCTGGCTCGCGGCGCCGAGGGCACCTACGCGCTCATTCCGCGCGGCCTCCACGGGGTGGCACTGCGCTCGGGCGGAGGCTCGCTCGTCACGCTGCCTCGGGCCAACGCCTGGCTCGATCCCGTCTCGACTGCCATCGAGCGCTTTCGAGCGAATACGATGAGGCGATGATCGCGACGGTTCCCGAACGCGGCTCGCTCGCGGAGCACGGGCTGGACGTGCGCGGTCGGATCTACTGGCATCCGACGACCTCGCAGCTGTATGCACACGCGCTGGCGCGGGGCGACGCCACGCTTGCGGAAGGTGGGCCCCTGGTCGTCGACACCGGTGTCCATACGGGTCGTTCGCCCAAGGACAAGTTCATCGTCCGTGAGCCGGGGTCGGAAAGTCGGATCTGGTGGGGCGACGTGAACGCCGAGATCTCCGAAGACGCGTTCGAGCGCCTGCGAGACAAGGCGAGGGCGGAGCTGGGAAGCGGCGACGTCTACGTCGTCGACGCGTTTGCCGGCGCAGACCCGACCCACCGCATCGCCGTTCGGGTGCTCACGGGAAGCCCGTGGCACGCGCTCTTCGCGAAGACGCTGTTCATCGACCCGTCGCCGGACGAGCTGGAGCAGATGGCGATCGACGCGCTCGTCCTGCACGCCCCCGCCGTCGAAGCGGACCCCGAGGAGGACGGGACACGGACGGGCACCTTCGTCGTCCTCCATCCGTCAAGTGCCGAAGTGGTGATCGGCGGCACGTACTACGCCGGCGAGATCAAGAAGTCGATCTTCACGCTCCTGAACGACCGCCTTCCGCTCGCGGGAGTCTTTCCCATGCACTGCTCGGCGAATCTCGGAGAGGACGGCTCGGTGGCGATCTTCTTCGGGCTCTCGGGAACCGGCAAGACCACCCTCTCCGCCGACCCGGAGCGCCAGCTGATCGGCGACGACGAGCACGGGTGGTCCGATGACGGCGTGTTCAACTTCGAGGGAGGCTGCTATGCCAAGGTGATCCGCCTCTCTCCGGAGGCCGAGCCCGAGATCCACGGCACGACGCGCACCTTCGGCACCGTCCTCGAGAACGTCGTCGTGGACGAGCAGGGGATCCTCGATCTCGACGACGAATCGAAGACCGAGAACACCCGGGCCGCGTACAAGCTGGAGCAGATCGCGAACGCACTGCCGGCCAAGCGGGCCGGGCATCCGAGCTCGGTCTTCTTCCTCACCGCCGACGCGTACGGGATCCTGCCTCCGATCGCGCGCCTCTCGCGTGATCAGGCGCTCTACTGGTTCCTCTCCGGCTTCACCGCGAAGCTCGCCGGCACCGAGATCGGAGTCAAGGAGCCTCAGCCGACCTTCTCGGCGTGCTTCGGGGCGCCGTTCCTCCCGCAGGCGCCGTCGGTGTACGCAAACCTGCTGGGCGAGCGGCTCGACCGACACGGTGCGACGGTTTGGCTCGTCTCCACCGGCTGGACGGGTGGGCCCTACGGCGAGGGCCACCGGATGCCGATCGGCGCAACGCGCGCGCTGCTGCATGCGGCCCTTTCGGGCAAGCTGGCGGGGGTCGAGTACCGGACCGACCCCGTGTTCGGCTTCGAGGTGCCGGTCGCCGTACCGGGCGTGCAGTCGAGCCTGCTCGAGCCTCGCCTGACCTGGGCCGATCCGGCCGCCTACGACGAGAAGGCCCGCGAGCTCGCGGAGATGTTCCGCAAGAACTTCGAGCGCTTCGGAGACGTCTCGCCCGGAGTCGCCGCTGCCGGCCCTCGCGTCTGACGCCGATTCTTACTCCTTCTTCACGCGGGTGTGGCTATAAGGGCCTCGTGGCGCTGCGCCCCGTTGCCGCCCTCCTCACGGGGTTGCTCGCTGTTCTCGCGGCGGGAGCAACGAGCGGAGCGCCTGACTCTTCCACTGCGCCGGCACCTTCGGCGTTCGCGCGGTCCTTCCACGGCCAGGCCGGCCCTGCGAGCATCGATCGTCGGGCGCGTGCCGCACTGACGTGGCGCGGCGGTCCGGTCACGACCTCGACCGGCGAGGTGGTGCGGGTGTTCGTCTCCGATGCGCTGCCCGCCGAGACGCCGGAGAAGTGGGCGGAGTTTCTCGCGAGTCTCACGCACGGCCCGGAGCTCGCGCGGCTTACATCGAACATCGCCTCCTTGGAGGAGATCCAAGATCTGTGCGGATTCCGCGCGCTGGGCTGCTACTCGGGCAACGAGCTCGTTTCGCTCGGCGAGCCCGCGGGTGACGGCACGACGGCCGAAGAGGTCTTGCGGCACGAGTACGGCCACCACGTGGCCTGGCACCGGGTGAACACGCCCTGGCGAGCGATCGAGTGGGGTCCGAAGAACTGGGCGAGCTCGGCCGCCGTGTGCTCGCGGGTCACGAGGCGCGAGGCGTTTCCGGGCGACGAGGGCAACAATTACCAGCGCAATCCGGGCGAAGCCTGGGCGGAGGCGTACCGGCTGATGGACGAGCGCAAGGTGGGGATCACGACCGCGACCTGGCCGATAATCGACGCGAGCTTCTATCCCGACGAGCCGGCATTGCTCGCAGCCGAGCGTGACGTCCTCGAGCCGTGGATCGCGAGTCGCAAGTCGGTCTTCCGGCGGAGCTTCGCGAAGGGTGCGAAGAGAACCTGGTGGATTCCACTGCCGACGCCGCTCGACGGCAACCTCGTCCTGAACGCGACCCTCCCGCGCGAGGGACTGCACGAGGTCGCGCTGGTATCGGCGAATCGAAGCACCGTCCTGCGGCGCGCGCAGTGGGTGTCGCAGCGCGGAAAGCGCCTGACGACGGGGATCTGCGGACAGCGCACGCTCTTCGTGCGCGTCGTCCCGGGCGGGGCCGGCGGCCAGGTCACCGTGACCGTTTCGAAGCCCTGAACGTGCGGCTGCCGATGCGCGTGTGCGTCGCCCTCGGCGCGTTGGCGGTCCTCGTCTCCGTCTCGGCGAGTTCGGGCGACGGCGCTGAGCCCGTCCTTCCGACCCACGATGTGACACTCGAGGAAGTCGGTCGTGGAACCCGGGCCGCGCCTCGCGTGCCGGCCCGTTCCGTCGCGAGTTGGTGCGGGACTCCGGCGTCGGCCGACCTCCGCCCCAACGTGGTCTCGGGCTCGCCGGTGCACTGGATCTACGTCCTCCCCGCGGATGCGCCGGACCGCTTCTCGACCTTTGCGAGCCGGATGCAGACCGATGCCGAGACGATCGATGCGTGGTGGCGGAGAGAAGATCCGATGCGCGTGCCGCGAAACGACCTCACCCAGCTCTCCTGCGGCGTCCAGCTCGATCTCACCGTCGTGCGCCTGCAGCAGACGAGCGCCCAGCTTGCTCCGGTGGAGGGGCGCTTCGTAACGCTCTTCACTGCCCTTCCCGCCGCCGGCTTCAGGTCTCCGTTCACGAAGTACCTCGTCTACTACGACGGGCCGGTCGCGCAGCCCGACCTCTGCGGCCAGGGCGCGAGCGACGCGACCGGGTTCGGGCTCGCAGCCATGTACGTGCAGGCGTGCTCGGGCGCTCCGGTCTCGGTCGTCGCCGCACACGAGCTCCTGCACACGCTCGGTGCCGTCCCGCGCGCCGCCCCGAACCGCTGTCCGGATCCGAACGGCGCTCACACCTGCGACTCGACGGCCGACCTGATGCACCCGTTCCTGGACACATCGCCGCTCGACGCCAAGCTGCTCGACCCGGGCAGGAACGACTACTACGGCCATTCCGGCGCTTTCACCGATACCCAGGACTCGCCGTGGCTCGTCCAGCTCGATCGCCAGCAGCCCTTTACGACGACCATCTCCGGCCCGGGCTGGCGTGACAGCCGACGTGCCCGGCCTCGACTGCGCGCAGACGCTGCACGACCACGTGGAACGCCTCGACGCGTCTCACCCTGAGGGCCGTGCCGCGTGCCGGGTCGAAGCTCGTTCGCTGGGGCGGCGCGTGCACGGGCGCCTCGACGTGCGTCGGTCACGGTCGCCCCCGGTGTCGCGGTGTCGGCGCTCTTCGCGCCTGCGGTCTTCCGGCTCTCCGTCGCCGTCGCCGGCCGGGGAGCGGTGCGAAGCTCCCGTGCCGGGATCACCTGCCGTCCTCGGTGCTCGGCGGCGTTTCCGTCGTTCGCCCCCGTCGGGCTCACGGCGACTCCGGCGAGAGGGCTGGCGGTTCCGCTCGTGGAGCGGCGCGTGCCGCGGAACCAGGCCGGTCTGCACGGTCCCGATGAGTGCTGCGACGAGCGCTCGCGCACTCTTCGCGCGCCGGTAGTTCCTCGCCTGACGCGAGGAGGCGATCAGGTAGCGTCACCCGCGTGGAAGCCAGACACGACGTGCTCGTCGTCGGGGCCGGCTGCGCGGGTATGCGCGCGGCGATCGAGGCCTTCGACGCGGGCGCGGACGTGGCCATGATCTCGAAGATCCACCCGGTGCGCAGCCACTCCGGCGCGGCCGAGGGCGGGATCAACGCCGCGCTCGGGAACGCCTCCGAGGACGACCCCGAGAAGCACGCCTTCGACACCGTCAAGGGCTCCGACTACCTCGGCGACCAGGATGCGATCGAGATCCTCTGCCAGGAGGCGCCGGACGACGTCTACCAGCTCGAGCACTGGGGAGCGGTTTTCTCTCGCACCCCCGACGGAAAGATCGCGCAGCGGCCGTTCGGTGCCGCGGGCGAGCCGCGCACCGCGTACGCGGCCGACATCACCGGTCATGTGCTCATCCACGTGCTCTACGAGCAGGTGATGAAGCGCGACATCAAGACCTACGAGGAGTTCTTCGCGTGGAAGCTCGTCATCGACGAGGATCGCTGCCAGGGCGTCATCTCCTGGGATCTGCTGGACGGTGGTCTCAAGTCGATCGGGGCGAAGACGGTAATCCTCGCCACCGGCGGCGCCGGGCGGCTCTACACCGGCACGACCAACGCCTATGCCTGCACCGGGGACGGAATGACGATGGCGCTCCGTGCCGGGGTCGCGCTCAAGGACATGGAGATGATGCAGTTCCACCCCACCACGCTCGCGCCGACCGGAGTTCTGATCACGGAAGGGTGCCGAGGCGAGGGCGCGTACCTGCTGAACGCGCAGAGCGAGCGCTTCCTCATCCGCTATGCGCCGAACGCGATGGAGCTCGCCTCGCGCGACGTCATCTCCAGAGCCGAGCAGACGGAGATCGACGAGGGCCGCGGGATCGACGGCAACGTCATGCTCGACCTCCGTCACCTCGGTGCCGAGCGGATCCTCGAGCGGCTGCACGGGACGCGGGAGCTCTCGATGACCTTCGCGGGCGTCGACCCCATCTTCGAGCCGATCCCGGTTCGGCCAGGCGCCCACTACCACATGGGCGGCGTCGACACCGACGTCTGGGGCCGAACGAGCCTCGATGGTCTCTACGCCGCCGGCGAGGTCGCGTGCGTCTCCGTGCACGGCGCGAACCGGCTCGGCGGAAACGCGCTGATGGAGACGATCACCTACGGCAAGCGCGCGGGTGCGCATGCCGCCGACTGGGCGCTCTCGAACACGACTATCACCGTGCCGGAGTCCGCGGAGAGAGACGCCCAACGCGAGCTCGAGACGCTCCTCGACCGCACCGACGGCGAGCGCCCCTGGCAGATCCGTGACGAGCTGGCGGAGACGATGCACGTGAACTTCGGCGTCTTCAGACGCGAGGAGCAGATGCTGGAGCAGGGCGATCTCGTGCAGAAGCTGCGGGAGCGCTACGAGCGTGTGGTCGTGGAGGACAAGGGCGACGTCTTCAACACCGACCTCACCCAGGCTCTCGAGCTCGGCTTCCTGCTCGAGCTCGCGGAGTGCATGATCGTCTCCGGTCTCGCGCGGAAGGAAAGCCGCGGCGCTCACGCCCGCCCCTACGATTACCCGGAACGGGATGACGAGAGCTACCTGAAGCACACCCTCGTCACCTGGGAGGACGACGCCCCCAAGCTCGACTGGAAGCCGGTGACGATGACGAAGTGGGAGCCCGAGGAGAGGAAGTATTAGTGTCGTCTCCGCCCACAGGCGGCACCCACCGGCGGCTGCAAAGCGGCGCCATGCGTCGTCCTCGGTCGCGTCCGTACCTTTCTGGTACGAACACTCCCTGCGTCCTAGCCTGCCTTGCTTTTCGCTCGCCGCTGGGCACCGACTGTGAACGGAGACGACACACGTGATGCAAGTCCCGCTCAAGATCTGGCGCTACGACCCCGTCGCGGGCCAGAAGAAGCTCGTCGAGTACGAGGTGGACGCGCCGGAGTGGGTCACGCTCCTCGACGTCCTCGACCTGATCAAGGACAAGGTGGACGGCACGCTCGCGTACCGCAAGAGCTGCCGGATGATGATCTGCGGCTCGTGCGGGATGCGCATGGACGGCGCGGCCGTGCTCGCCTGCAAGACCCGTATGTACGACATCGTCCAATCCGGCCACGTGCCGGTGATCTCCGCGATGGGGAACCTCCCGGTCGTCAAGGACCTCGTCGTCGACATGGAGCCCTTCTGGGGGAAGATCCGCGCAGTCCAGCCGTGGCTCGACGCCGGCTACGCCGATCCCGGCGAGAAGGAGCACATCGTCTCGCAGGAGCAGATGGACGTGATCCACAAGGAGTCGCTCTGCATCATGTGCGGCTGCTGCGTCTCGGAGTGCAACTCGATGGAGGCCGATCCCGACTTCCTCGGCCCGGCGGCACTTGCCAAGGGCATGCGCTTCGTCGGCGATGCCCGCGACAAGGCCGATGTCGAGCGTCTGCAGTCGTACTCCGAGGAGCACGGCATCTGGGACTGCACCCGCTGCTACTTCTGCCAGGAGCGATGCCCCAAGGGCGTCGACCCGCGCGACGCGATCGCGAAGCTCGGCGCGCAGGCGATGGAGAAGGGCATCGACTCCGACATGGGCGCGAAGCACGCGAAGTGGTTCGTGACCTCGGCGAAGACGACAGGCTGGCTGCGCGAGACCGAGCTCGTGCCGAAGACCCAGGGCGTCGTCAGCGCGATCACGGAAGTGGGCTTCGCCATGCAGCTCTTCAAGCGGGGCAAGGTGCCGCCTCCGGTTCCGCCGCACGTCGCCGAGAACGTGGGGGAGGCGCGCGCGCTGTACGACCTCGTCAAACAGCAGGGTCGAGACGGCGCGGCCGGGATCGTCCAGGTCGAGCATGCGCTCTCCCGGGTCGAGTTCGAGCACGAGCAGGAGGGCCAGGAGCCGTACGGCGAGGACTCGTTCCCGGAGCCGCAGCCCCTTCCCGATCGCGAGGGGGAGGTCGTCGAGTGAGAACCGTCGCCTACTACAAGGGCTGTCTCGCGGCGCTCTCCGCGAAGGAGCTCGACACCTCGACGCAGGCGCTGGCGCCGAGGGTCGGCCTCGAGCTGATCGAGCTCGAGTCCGTCACCTGCTGCGGCGCCGGGGACATCCACGAGGCCGAGCCCGACTTCTACCTCCACCTGAACGCCCGCATCCTCGCCTACGCGGAGGAGACGGGCGCGGACACGCTCATGACCGTGTGCAACGTGTGCACGCTCAACCTGAGGCAGGCAAACCATGCGCTCAAGGGCGATGCCGCCCTGCTCGACCGCGTGAACGAGAACTTGGAGGCGGTCGGCGCACCCGCGTACTCCGGTGGCGTCGAGGTCATGCACCTGCTCTGGCTGATCGCCGCCGGAGAGGGCTACGAGCTGCTCCAGGAGGCCGCGCACAAGGGTCTCAAGGGACTCAAGATCGCACCCTTCTACGGCTGCCAGATCCTGCGTCCCTCGAAGCTCCTCGGTTTCGAGGACCCGGACAAGCCCTCCTCGCTCGAGCGGATCATCGAGGCGTGCGGCGGCGAGCCGATCGACTACCCGGCCAAGATCAAGTGCTGCGGCTTCCCGATCATCCAGGCGCGGGAGGAGGTCGCGCTGGCCGAGCTCATCCAGCCGATCGAGCAGGCTCGCGAGGCCGGAGCGGACGCGATGGTGACGCCTTGCCCGCTCTGCCATCTCTCGCTCGACGCCTGGCAGCTCAAGCTCCGTGAGCAGACGGGCAAGGATTTCCAGATGCCGATCCTGCATCTCTCGCAGCTGATCGGCGTCGCCGCGGGGCTGGACGGCGCCGATCTCAAGTTCAAGCGCCACGTGACCTCCGTCGCGCCCGTCGTCGAGAAGCTCTCCGTCTGACTTCCGGCCACGCACAGACACGGCCGAAAAGGACGCCAAGTTACAACTTGTAACTTGGCTCTCCGCTCGCACGCGTGATGGTTCTCTGGATTGCCATCGGGGTTGGTCTGTTTGTCGTGGCAGGGCTCGCGTGGGGCTGGTTCGAGGCGGGTTGGCTTCGGCGGCGGATCCTCGACGTCGATCTGGAGGGGATCCCCGTGGAGCTCGACGGGCTGCGGATCGCCCATCTCTCCGACTTCCATCTCGGCGTCCCCTCGCGCGGGCGACTGGCGGTGGAGGCGGCCGTCTCGTGGGTCGAGGAGCGCCGGCCCGACCTCGTGCTGGTGACCGGCGACCTGCTCTCGCGAAACTCGGGCATTCCCGAACTCGAACGGCTGCTGCGCCGGCTCGCGCCGTGCTTCGTCGTCCTCGGAAATCACGACTTCGCGGACAGTCGCGACCCGTTCTCGCAGCGCGTCGACCCCGTGGTCTTCGGCAAGCTGGACGGAGTGGTCGTCCTCGCCGACGAGACGATCGAGCTCGAGCTGCGTGGAAAGCGGGTACAGCTCGTGGGCGTGGATCCCAGGACCTATGCCGCGCGGCGGGCGGAGCCTCAGCTCCTCGCGGACTCTGGCGCGGCTCTCCGCATCCTCCTCTGCCACTTCCCGGGCATCGCCCGGCGGATCCCAGCCGACGCGTTTCACCTCATCCTCGCCGGGCATTACCACGCGGGCCAGGTCGTCGTGCCCTATCCGGGCGGGAAGCTCAACTTCGCCCACCCGCGGATTCGCGACGTCGAGGGCCTGTTTCGCTACGGCACGAGCGCCTTGCACGTCTCGCCCGGTCTCGGCACCACGTTCGCTCCGTTTCGCTACTTCGCGCGGCCCGAGGTCACCGAGCTGGTTGTACGATCGAAATAGGATGGAGCGGCGGCCCCTCATCTCCGCGGACGTGCTCGCGCGCTATGCGGCCGACGCCGCCCTGGGGGTCGGCGGGGTCTCCGGGCTCGCGAACGGGCCGCTCAACCGGGGCAAGTCCGTTTCCGTCACCGGCGACGAGGACACGCTCGCCGTCGAGCTCGACCTCGAGCTGGAGTGGGGGCAGAGCTCCGCCGACGTGGGCAAGGAGGTTCAACGCCGCGTCTCGG
The DNA here is from genome assembly GCA_963830035.1 of uncultured Actinomycetes bacterium. Taxonomy (GTDB): domain Bacteria; phylum Actinomycetota; class Thermoleophilia; order Gaiellales; family Gaiellaceae; genus GMQP-bins7. The sequence goes on from CAWHKX010000007.1 coordinate 220,653, forward strand.
AGTACCTGGAGCGAATGGCGAATGTGACGCCTGCGTCCGTGGAGGTCGTCTTCGGCACCGTCGGTTCGCCGCCGCCTCGGCGATGACCTCCCGTCTCGCCGGTCTCACGGGTGCGACGCTCGAGACGACGCCGGCGGTCTGTCAGTCGTGCGTGTGGTGGCAGACGCGCGGGAACCGCGAGCCGGAGAAGCGAAAGTGGGTGGAGCGCGCCGAGTCGGAGTGGGGCGCCTGGGGCACGGTGTACCGCGACGACGACGGACGGGTGCTGGGTTCGATGCAGTACGGGCCGGCGCAGCTCTTCCCGCGGGCAGCCGATCTCCCGGCCGGCCCCGCGTCGGATGACGCGGTGCTCGTGACCTGCGCGTATCTCCTCTCGGACTCGCAGCCCTGGGTGGAGCAGTCGTTGTTCCTGGCGGCGATCGGCGAGACCCGGGACAAGGGCGTGCGCGCCCTCGAGGCGTTCGCGTACCGCTACCGGGAGGGCACGCCGGCCGCGGAGCGGTTTCTCGTGCACCGGACGGTTTTCCCCCGCGACTTCCTTGCCGACTTCGGGTTTCGGACCCTCCGTTCCGCCGGGAGGATCGAGCTGGCGCGGCTCGACCTGGGGGGGCTGCTGCCGGTCGAGGAAGGCACGCGGGAGAAGGTGCTCCAGGTCGTCAAGGACGCGTTCCAGCCCGCGCCCGCACCCGCGCCGCCGGGGTGAATCGACGCAGCTCACAGAAGGGGAGCGCTAGGCCGCTGCGCGACTTCTGAGCAGGAGCTCGACGATCTGGATCGCGTTCAACGCGGCGCCCTTGCGCAGGTTGTCGCAGGCGAGGAACAGGACGAGGCCGTTCGCGGCCGCAGGATCGCGACGAATCCGGCCCACGAGCACGTCGTCGATGCCGGTCGCGGCGAGAGGTGTCGGGAACTGCTCCAGGCGTACGCCTGGAGCGTTACTCAGGAGCCGCTCCGCGGCTTGCGGTTCGAGCGCAGTCTCCGTCTCGATCCAGAGCGCCTCGGCGTGACCCACGAGAACCGGTACGCGGACACAGGTCGCGCTCACCGGAAGGTCGGGAAGCTCGAGGATCTTTCGGGTCTCCGCGCGAATCTTCACCTCCTCGTCGAGCTCCACGTCGTCGAAGTCCCAGTCCATGCGCAGGTCGTGCTCTTCGACCGCCTCTCCGCGCAGCCGCTGCATGGCCTGCGAGCCCGCTCCCGCAGCCGACTGATACGTCGCCACGCGGACACCGCACAACCCGGCTGCGTCTCGCAGGGGCGCGAGGACGATGCTCAGCGGGATCGAGCAGCAGTTCGGGTTGGCGACGATCCCGGAGTGCTCTCGGGCGCGTTCACCGTTCACTTCGGGCACGACGAGCGGCACGCCCTCCTGCAGGCGAAACGCCGAGGACTTGTCGATGCAGAGGGCGCCTCCACGAACTGCATGTGGGACGAGCTCCAGGCTCGCGGCTGCACCCACCGAGAAGAGGCAGACGTCGAGATCGCCTGCTCCGAGCACCTCGGGCGCAGCTTCCTCGACCACCACGTCGCCCAGGCGCGTCCCGGCCGATCGCGACGACGCAAATGCCCGAACCGACTCGTACCCGTGTTCGGCCAGAAGCTCGAGCGTGATCCTCCCCACAGCCCCGGTCGCGCCGACGACTCCGATCCGCACGCGCTCACGTTCGGCCACAGACACGCGCTGAGTGTAGAGGTGGGAGTACCTGTCCTCTCGAAAAGACCCCTACAAAGACACTGAACCGGCTGACCCGAAGGCCCGCCGGTTCAGTAGGTGCACCCTATGAAGCCGAGGTCCGCTGTGCAACCCCGACGACGTCCAGAAATACGCAAATTGCGCAAAAAATCGTCCACCTCACATCTCGCGTCGGCCGGCGAGGGCCCTTCCCAGCGTCACCTCGTCGGCGTATTCGAGGTCGCCCCCGACCGGGAGCCCGCTCGCGAGCCGCGTGACCCGCACGGTTCCGCGCAGGCGGTCTGCCAGATACGCCGCGGTCGCCTCCCCGGTCATCGTCGGATTCGTCGCGAGGACGATCTCGTCCACTCCGCCACGCTCGATCCGTGCCAGGAGGCCGCCGATCCGGAGATCGGACGGCTCGACCCCGTCCAGTGGCGAGAGAGCGCCCCCGAGCACGTGATAGAGGCCGCGGTACTCGTGCGTCCGCTCGAGCGAGACGACGTCGACCGGCTGCTCGACGACGCAGATGACCGTGCGGTCACGCCGCGCGTCCGAGCACACCTCGCAGACCTCCTCCTCGGTGAGATTTCCGCACTCGCGGCAAAAGCGGACTCGAGCCTTGACCTCCTCGATCGCGCGAGCAAGCTCGATGGCGTCCTCGGCGCGCGCCGACAGCAGGTGGAACGTGAGCCGCTGCGCGGTCCTTCTCCCGACCCCGGGCAGCTTCGCCAGCTGGGTGACGAGGTTCTCGACCGCAGGGCTGAGCACACGAGGAGCCTAGCCGTCTGTTTCGGACACCCACCTGCACCAGCTCAGGATTGCGTGCCGGTGTGCCGATGGGGGTCGCATGGAGCCGGTTAGCCCCGAGCTCGTCCTCGTGGATCCCGCGCTCGCGAACAGTGTGCGTTCGCGCCTCCGCCCGCCCGACGGACACGGTGGCGCGCGTCGAGACCTCGTCGAGGTTTCGCGGAGGGCGTCGTTGGCGCGACGGAGCGCCGAGATCCTGGCCGGCGCCCGGCCACACCGAGTCGTCAAGCCGAGCCCGCTCGCTGGCTCGCAGCAGGCGGCGGCGACCTGCGGCACTCGCAGGCGCCGTTGCGGCCGGCGCACTCGCCATCGCTCTACTGATCGGAGTTCGCATCGAGCTGGGAGGAACGCCGGCGGGCGCCGACACGACGGTCGTCGACCGAGCTCCCTCACATCTGCCCCGGAAGACCCGAGTGTGGAGCGGAGACCAGCCTGCCCCCACTCGACCACGACCGGCGAGCAAGCCAAGCCCCGGGCCAAGCCCCAGCGCTTCGCCTGGGCTCCCACGGCGGGTGCGTCGGGGTATCACGTCGAGCTCTTTCTCGGGTCGTCGAGGGTGTTCGACGAGCCGACACGAAGCGTCCGACGATGACACATCCCCGTGCGCTGGAAGTTCGACGGTCGGACGCGGAGTCTGAAGCCCGCCGACTACCGCTGGTACGTGTGGCCCGTGTTCTCCGGGCAGCGAGCTGCAGAGGCGATCGTGCAGGCACGACTTGTCGTCACAGCGCCCTAACCCACGTGTCGGTCGTCAGGCAGTCTTGGAGCTAGACGAGGCTAGGTGGTCTCGCCGACGAGGTACAGCCGACCGAAGTCAGGACGGGACCACCCTTTTGATCACGACGCCGATGAACATGTTCCCAGCTCTGGGAAGAACCAGGCCAAGAAACTTATATATCGACTTTGCGGCGAGTGTTCGGTAGCGTGCCGGCAGTCTGCGAACTGCCCGCGAGACCTGGACGTTGTGGTCCCATATTCGGATGGCTTTCACGTAAGCCGCGTCGCCTCCGAGATAGCTCCGTGTTGCTTGTTCGAAGAGCTCATCATTCCATCGAAAGACATAGTGGGTCGGCTGTGGATGGTACGTCTCCTCGGCCTTCTCATGCCGCTCCCACTTCGTGCCGAAGAGCCTCGCCACTCTGCCTAAGTGTGGCTCGATCACAACGACTGCGTGACGTGAAACTCGCAACATCTCGGTAAGTCCTGCCACCGGCTGACGCAGTTCATGAAGGCCATCCTGGACGAGTACCAGGTCGTATGAGGCGGGTGCGAGCGTGAGAGCCTCAGCATCTTGAACCATGACTTTGAGCCGCGGGTCGAAGCGCTCGCACGCCTCGAGATACTCAGGAGAGATGTCCGTAACTGTTACGTCGGAGAATCCGAGGTTCGCGAAGAATGTGCCTTCCCCGCCAACTCCTCCGCAAATGACCAGCACGCTCCATTCCCGCATCTCGCCAGTGGTCTTGCCGAGCGTCGACGCGATGTATTCCAACGCGTGACGTAGCCTTCGATCGCGGACGTAACGTGTTAAGGGGTCGGACGTATAGTGAAATCCCCAGCGCTCTTGGGAAAAATTGGGCTTGATCAAGACTTTCTCACGCTCGAACGATGCGTTGAAACACGCTATCAAGCAAGCGTTGCGGAGTTAGGCACGTTGCGGACAGCCGTACGAGCCGCTCGTTTGGCTCGTCCTTGACCCCGACCAGCATCACTGGCAGGGGGAATCCATGCGCATGGTTGAGCCAAGTCGAACTGGCCGGACGGGGGTGCTCACCCAATCGGGGGTCTAGGTGCGGGTCTTACTGAGCCGACGACACGGGGGCTGTGCCAGCCGCCAGACAGCACGCGACGCTCGTCGTCGCATCCGTTGTTCTTCTCGCCGCGTTTGCCCTCGCCGGATCCGCCGGCGGTGTGCCGGGCAAGAACGATCGAGACGCGCTCCCGGCGCCCACGAACGTCCGCGTGGTGGCGGCGACGCCAACCTCGGTGTCGCTGGCCTGGGATCCCGCGCAAGACAGCCCGGGCGTAGCGGGCTACTACGTGTACGTGGACGAGGTGCGTGCCGAGATCTCGGGCAGCGAGTACACAGGCAGCGTGCTGCCCGTCGAGGTCTCCCGTGCCCAGTACACCGCCCTTGGCCTCTCCTGCGGTCGCAGCATGGGCGTCTGGATCGTCGCCTTCGATCGCAAGGCGAACCGCTCGCCTGCGGCGAGAGCGACGGTCTCGACGGCAGCCTGTCTCGACACCCAGGCACCCACGGCACCTACCGGTTTCCATCAGTCCGCCACGAGCGAGAGCGCCGTCATGCTCGAATGGAAGGCGTCCTCGGACGATGTCGGCGTGGTCGGCTATGGCGTCTACCGCCACCAGCTTCTCGTTCAGTCCCCGTCCGAGCCTGCTGCGACCGTGAGCGGGCTGGTCTGTGGGTCGTGGGTCGAGTTTCAGGTTGACGCTCTCGACGCCGCCGGCAACCGCTCCGAACGTCGCTCGGCCTGGGTGCAGACGGCTCGCTGCCCCGAGCCTCCGGCGCCTCCGAAGCCGTTGGATCCAGCTCCGCCGGCGCCACCGACGCTTCCGGCTCCGCCCTCAGATCCGACGGTTCCTGCCCCATCGCCCGCGGATCCGATCGCGCCCCCGCCCACACTCCCGGTCCCGCCCTCGCCGCCTTCCATTGACGCGCTTGCAGCCGACTCCACGCCGCCCTCCCAGCCTGCGAGTCTCGCGATCAGCGCTGCGACCAGGACGAGCGTCACGCTGAGCTGGAGCGCCGCGAGCGACAACCTCGGCGTCGCAGGCTACGACGTGTATCGAAACGGCACGAAGATGGGTACGGTCGCCTCGACCTCCTTTACGCACAGCGCTCTCACCTGCGGCACCTCGTTTTGGTCCGGGGTCGAAGCCTTCGATTCTGCCGGCAACCGCTCGCCGCGCGTGCGGGTGAACCCGACGACCTCCGCCTGCCCTCTGCCCCCGTCGAACCTTGCCGTCAGCGGCGCGACCACGAGCAGCGTCTCGCTCAGCTGGAGCCCCTCCATCGACAAGTTGGGCATCGCCGGCTACGACGTGTACCGAAACGGCACCAAGATGGCCTCCGTCACCTCGACCTCGTCCAACCAGGGAGGCCTCGCCTGTGGCACCTCCTACTGGTTCGGCGTCGAAGCGCTCGATTCCAGCGGCAACCGCTCGGCGCGCGTGCGGGTGAACCCGAAGACGCCCGAGTGCCCGCGGCAGCCCGCGCCCCCGACCATCCCGCCTCCTTCGCCTCCCGACTCGCCGACGGATAAGACGCCACCCACGGAGCCTGAAAATCTCGCCGTCAGCGCCGCGACCCAAACGAGCGTGTCGCTGACCTGGAGTCCCTCGACGGACAACGTCGACGTCTCCGGCTACCGCGTGTACGTGAACGGGGCTCCCGCGGCCAACTCGACCGTGCCCGCGGCTCTTCTCAGCGCTCTCACCTGCGGCACCGCCTTCACCTTCGAGGTGGATGCGGCCGACGCCGCCGGCAACCGCTCGAGCCGCGCGCGCATCACCGCTTCGACGGCGGCCTGCGGAGACACGCAGCCGCCCACCGCGCCGACGAACGTCTCGGCGGCATCGCGAAGCGCGACCAGCATCGCCCTGACCTGGTCTGCCTCCTCGGACAACGTGGGCGTGACCGGCTACGGCCTCTATCGTGGCGGCAGCCTGCTCGGCAGCGTCTCGACGACAACGGGGATCTTCTCCGGTCTGACCTGCAACACGAACTACACGCTCGCCGTGGATGCGCTCGATGCCGCAGCCAACCGCTCCCAGAAGACGACGGTCATGGTCTCGACGACTGCATGTGCCGACACCTCCGCGCCCTCGGCGCCCACTGGGCTGGCTGCATCCAACGTCACCCAGACAGGTCTCACTCTTTCCTGGAATGCGTCCGCGGACAACGTCGGCGTCACCGGCTACGACGTCTACAAGAACGGCACGAAGATTGCGACCCTCACCACGAGGTCGTCCACTCAGACCGGCCTCACCTGCGGCACCTCCTACTGGTTCGGCGTGGAGGCGCTCGATGCCGCCGGAAATCGCTCTGCGCGCACGCAGATCAACCCGTCGACGAGTGCGTGCTCGACCCCTCCTCCGTCCCCGCCGCCGGCTCCCACCGGACCAGTCACGATCACGCAGGGTGGCACCTATTCGGGCAACTGGTCAGCGACGGGTTCGACCCCCGCCGTCACCGTGAATACGACCGCGCCGGTTACGATCCGCGATTCGGTCGTCTCGAATCCCGACACCGCCTACCTCATCAGGCTCGAACCCGGCGCGCAAGTCACCATCGAGCGTGTTACAGGGAACGGCGGAGAAGGGCGCTTCGTGTGGGGTAACCGCGTGAAGTCAGCAGTCATTCGCAACTGCACGATGAATGGGACGAGCGGTATCTACTTCCACGAGGAGACGGCACCGGCGAGCATCGTCGTCACTCGCAATAAGGGCCGGAACGTGCAGACGCCCTCAGGAGACCCACACGCCTCATGGATTCAGTTCGACAAGGTGAACGGGACGATGGAGACGTCCTGGAACGAGTTGATAAACGTCTTCGGCCAGTCGGAGTCATCAGGCGACATGATCTCGATCTTCGAATCGTCCTCCGGTCGCATCCATAACAACTACGTGCAGGGGGCGTACCCGCGAACGGCAGACGGCGCCCACTCAGGAAGCGGAATCATGTTCCAGGGGGGCTCAGACTGGGAGATCGACTCGAACCAGGTCGTCTCCACCACGAACGGCGGCATCGCATTCTGGAACGGGTTAAACGGGCGTATCCACGACAACCGTGTCCTCACGTCGGGCAAGCTTCCGGACGGGACCCCACTCCCTGCGACGAACGTCGGCGTCTACATCTACACCGAGGCCACGGGAACACGAGAGGCTTACGACAATGACGTCGGCTGGCAGAAGCCAAGTGGCGTCCGGAATGACACCTGGCTCCCTGGTTGCTCTGGGCGATGCTCCAATCGGGCGATATCTGGGCCGATCACGACGGCTACCGAGCAGGCCGAGTTTCAGCGCTGGCTGAACAAGGTCGCTGCGAACGGGATAACTGTCGGGGCTTGATCGACGTGCTGGTGCCCGTCCTCTCGCTCAGCGCGTAACGTGCTGGCTCACGCGAGTCCACCGCCTCGGCGAGTGCGACCCAACTATCATCACCTGACGATCCTGCTCTCGGGCGTCGCGGGAGCAATTCTTGCACCAAGGAGATCCCATCACCGCGCTTGAAATACGCACTGCGGAGAACCTTGATTCTCTGACATCACAAGTGGTGTCGAGTGACTCCCCGCGCACCAAGGAGTCGCCTATGTTACGAGCGGATACCTACACTCGCTCCGTGCAGTCCAGTGGCTCGGGTCTTCGGATGCTGATGCTGTTCTCCGTCTTCGTGACCGCACTGGCAGCGGACGTCTATTGGATTGCTCAGGCCCACGCGTTATCGGGACGAGAGACCGCCGCGTCGGGATCGACACCATCGGCGCCCCCCGGGCCAATCACGATCACGCAGGGCGGCATCTACGTCGGCCACTGGGTGTCAACAGGCTCGACTCCGGCCGTTCGGATCAACACGACCGCGCCCGTGACGATCCAGAACTCCCTGGTCGAGAACTACGACACGGGCGTGTTGATTCACGCCGAGCCGGGTTCGGAGGTCACTATCAGCGGTGTTACCGGCAGGGGCGGCGCCGGGCGCTTTTTTCTTGGAAACGCGGTCAAGTCCGCTCGGATTCGAAACAACACTCTCGAGAGGACGGCGGGGATCTACTTCCTCTCGGCGCAAGCCGATGCGACGATCGTCGTGACGCGGAACAAGCAGCGCAACCTCCAGACCCCTCCCGATCTTGTGCACAGCTCCTTCTGCCAGTTCGACAAGGTGACGACCGCGGCCATCGACGTCTCCTGGAACGAGGTCATCAATACATTCGGCAAGTCAATGACCTCGGGCGACATGATCTCTATCTACGAGAGCGCCTTTGCCAAGGTCCACGACAACTACGTCGAGGGCGCGTATCCGAGTGCACCCGATGGCAGCCACTCGGGCAGCGGAGTGATGATCGACAGTGCTGGCGCACATGACAACGAGGTCTACCTAAATCAGATCGTGGCCACGACAAACGCTGGGATCGGGATCTCGTCGGGCTGGAACAACAGGGTCCACCACAATCGTCTCGTGTCCGACGGCAAGCTCAGTGACGGGACGTCCCTTGCGGCAGCGAACGTCGGCGTCTATGTCTGGAACGCCAGTGGGGATCCCGGATGGTCGAACAACCGCGCGACGGGCAACGTCATTGGCTGGATACGCGCAGGCAGGTATCGAAACGACATGCGCTTCCAGGACGCGCCGAGTAGCGACTACGCCCTCAACCGAAGGCTCGCCAATCCGATCACCTTCTCGACCGAGTCGAAGGAGCATCGTGTATGGCTCGCCAAGGTGAAAGCCAACAGGGTTCGTATCGGCGCATAGGTGGCCATGCTTGCCGCCCTGTTCTTCTGAGTCTGGACGACTATCATTTGGAGTCCAGCCGGTGCCTGTAACGCTGCAGGCAACAGCTCGACTTTCGACCGCGTGACCTGATAGTCACTCCGGGCGAGCCACGCGGGATCAAAAGGGACACGCGATGACAATTTGCTCGAGAGCCGCGGGAGTGGAGCGGCGCGCCGAGGTTTTCAGCGCCGGAGGAGATTACGGCGAATCAGGATCACCGACGGGCAAGCGCGGAAGATCGATCATGGGTGGTGGGGCGTGACCTCCCAGCTCGTACGAGAAGGACCGGTACTGCTCGCAGGTTTGCTGGCGGTGGGCGCGCTGTCAGTCCTTTTCACAAGGAACTCATCCGCGGCAGCTTGGTCGCTGATCGCGGCCTTCGTGGTGACTCAGGCAATCGTTCCCTCGATCGCACTCCAAGCAACCCAGGGGGCGATCACGATCTACGCGTTGGATCTCGTGGCGGGGATCATGTTCGCGATCGGAGTCGCCCAGCTCGTGGCACGTGCCAACCCTCCGTCCGTCTTTCTTCCTCTTGCGGCTCTTTCAGTGCTGTTTACGCTCCATGTTGCGCTGGGCATCGTCTCGTTCGGCCTGCAACCTGCTGTTACCGGGGCCCGCCCCTGGCTTTATTTCATCGGCCCTCTCGTTTACGCTTCTCAGGCACGTCCTGGCTGGACTCGAGACTCATTATTTCCGCTCATCGCTGGCGCAGGGGCGCTGGGAGTCTTCGCGTTGGTCCAGATTGCGCGCCATGGGCTGTACGGCGCCAATGAGTTCATAGAGATCGGCGGCGAGCTCGTCGACGCGCGCCCGGTGACCGCCTCGGGTGCGCTCCTGATCGCGCAGTGCGTCCTGATCGCTGCAGCCGGGCGGTTTGTACGATCGACGCTTTGGTGGATAGCTATCGCATGCATGTGCGCGGCCGCTCTGCTCCTCCAGCACCGGACAGTGTGGATCGTCGCATTAGTGGCGGCGGGGGTGGGATACGTCCGATGGGCTCGAGTCGCCATCTTCGTCAACGAGCGAGCAGCTGCCGGCGCGGCGAGCGCAATACTTTTCGTCGCGCCTCTGGTGATAACTCTCGCCGCTTCGTCAAGCGCTTTCGCGGAATCCGTCAGCTCGGCGACGGGTCAGGACAGCACGCTCGAGTGGAGGACGGAGGGCTGGAAATCGCTCGTCGAATCCCATAGTTCGACAACGGAGCTCTTAGTTGGAGTGCCTGCGGGGACCTCGCTGGAGAGGCGACTCGGCGACCAGGTTGCCACAGAGTCACCACATAGTGTGTACGTGGACTCCCTCCTAAGTTTCGGCATTCTCGGTCCGCTCATCTGGCATGGCTATGGATCTTGATCGTCCGACGCCGGAGCAACGCGGCCGCTGCTCTGGAGCTGTCAGGCATCGCCGTTGCTCTCATCGTTGCTAGCCAGGCCCTGTTCGGCATCACCAATATGCTTGGTCCAATCCAGGGACTTCTGCTGGGGATCCTGCTCCAGGCGGCATGGCTCCGTGATCGGAACGGCCTTCGTGGGGCAGCCTCAGGCCTCGTTGCAGGTGGGACGCAGAAGATGCTGCAATGAGGGTCGTTGCGCTGCTGGCTAGCCATAACCGAAAGGATCGAACCGTCGCGTGTCTGGCTTCCTTGTTCGATCAAGACTTGCCTGGCCAGGAAATCGAGGCGATTCTCGTGGACGATGGGAGCTGTGATGGGACGTCAGAAGCAGCGAGCGCTGTGTCTGACAGAGTCGACGTGATTCGTGGCGATGGATCGCTCTACTGGGCGCGGTCAATGCAGCTTGCCGAGCAACGTGCATTAGCGCGTGAACCGGACTTTCTCCTGTGGCTGAACGACGATGTCGTCCTCTACCCCGATGCCCTCAGGACACTCCTCGGCGCGGAAGCCCCATCGAAGGGCAGCCGAATCGTCGTAGGGTCGGTTGTCGACCCTGAAACAGGTAATCCCACGTACGGCGGAGTCGACAGGGTCGATTGGCATCCGATGAGGTACAAGCTCGTCACCTCGAACAACTGTGAGCCGCGGCACTGCGCGACGTTCAACGGCAACGTAGTGCTCGTGCCACGACCTGTTTACCGTCGAGTAGGAGGTATCGACGGTCGTTTCGCCCACGCTTTCGCAGATTTCGACTACGGGTTGCGTACGCGCGCGCTCGGTTTCGAGCTGGTTGCAACCGGAAGTGCCGTAGGCACGTGCCCACGCGGTTCTCAGGCTGCCCCCTGGTCGGCTCCCTCGCTCTCACTCGCGACCCGATATCGGCTGATCTTCGGACGAAAAGAGGCACCGATTGGCTCATCCGTCCGCTATCTCAGGCGGCATGGTGGTCCGCTGTGGCCGTTCTACTTGCTTGCCACGTATCTGAAGGTCGCAGGCGAGCACATTCGGGCCCGCGTGCGCCTCGCGCGAACACAGCGTGGGTGAACCATCCCCGTAGGCATCGTCGCTTGATCGGGGACTGCAGCGTTTGCGGACCCACCATTTGCGGGCTCGCGTCTTTTCTTGGCTTCGTGGATAGCGCCGTAGGCATGCACGGTCGACCACTCGCGCGAGCATGAGCTCAGGGGACAGGCAGGAGACTTCACGTCGTGTGGCGGGCGGCGTTGCTTGGAGCTACGCCGGTTCCGCCGTAGTGATCGTCGCGCAAATTGTCTACACGGCGTTCACGGCCCGCCTGCTGTCGCCCGCAGAGTTCGGTGCGTATGCGACTGCTCAAGCGCTCGTCGCGCTGATGGGGTACTTCAGTTTGGCACCACTTGGAAACGCCCTAGCCAGGATGACGGTGATGCGACGAACGACCGTCGGCACTGCGCTGTTACTCGCGACAGCGGCGGGAATCGGAGCTGCCGGAGCGACACTTCTGCTCGCCGATCTGTGGTCATCCGTGTGGGATACTCGTGAGGCCGCTCCGCTCATTGCGCTCGCGGCGCCTGGGATTCTTCTCTCCTCTCTTGCCGTTATTCCTCTCGGCTTACTGCGTCGGCGTCTTCGGTACGCCGCTGTCGCGGGAATTGAGTCCGCCTCACCCGTTATTGGTTTTGTCGTCGGCGGGGTATTGGTATTCGTACTACGAAGTCCGTCGGCGCTCATCGTCGGGCAGGTCGCAACCGCTGGAGCCATGTTAGCGGCTGGCATCGTGGTCGCCCGGCGCGACATCGGCCTGGCGTTCTCGAGGACCGAGGCACGAAGCCTGCTGTCGTTCTCTAGTCAGGTGACCGGTCAGAACCTTGCCCATTATGCTTTCTATACGGTACCAGGACTTGTAATTGCCCGCACCGCCGGGACAGCTGCCTTGGGATACTTCTCTCGCGCGAACCTCTTGGTCATGCTGCCGATGAATTTTGTCACCGTTGGCATCTCGAAGACCATCTATCCTGTGATACCCCAGGTGACCGACACGGACGCGCGCCGCCGAGCATTGTCGGACGTCGTGGCAATCGGGACGTTTCTCGTTTGGCCAATTCTGGGCATTCTCGCTGGATCGGCTAGTCTTGCAGTGAGCATTCTTTTCGGACAAGGATGGGATTCCGCGGCGGCAATGGTCGCGCCAATCTGTCTGTTCGCAGCAGTGAATCTGGTATACGCGATTCTCGCCACCTCAACCGAATCAATTGGGTGGTTGAACCTAGGCTGGATAATCCAGTCTATGTGGGCGGTTATCCTTGTTGTCTGGATTTTCGCGGCGTGGCGTCTCGACGCAGGCGTCCAGGTCTATCTCTACGGATTCGCGATCGCTCAAATCGCGGTTCACCTCATTCAGCTCGTGCTCCTCTCAAAGAGAGAATTGGTACCGCTGCGAAGCGTTTTCGAACACGAGCTTGTTGGTGGCTCGATGGCAGCCCTAACCTTTGTGGTGTCACTTCTCGCCAACCGATTCCTCGACGGCTTTCCTCTCGGCATCCATATTTCTCTGATGGCGCCCGTCGTTCTCGGCTTGGGCGTTGCCATCCTCTTCCTGTTGCCCCGGGTGGCAGCGGGCCGCGCGCTCGCGCAACGCGATCTGCTGCCGAGAGCGCTGGCTCGCACCGCGGCCGGCGCGGCGACACCCACTTGACGGTGGTTCAATTGGACCATGATGGGTGAAGCACGCTGCTTGGCCGGCCGGGAACTGAGTAGAGCCCCGGCGCGGCTACAGGGCAGTGGTTACTTCGTTGCACATGACGTCGATGCGCGATCCCGATAGATGTGTGCGGTTTTCCGTGGTGGTCACGGGGCCACGCCGCTCGCAGTCATGCCGCTGGCTGTTCGGTCCGTCGGGCTTGGGCTGCTAGTGAAGCAGTGGTTCGACCCGTGATGGGTGGCACCAAGCGCCGGGTCGCACTGATCACGAATATGTGCCCCCACTATCGGCGACCTCTCTTCGAGCTTCTGGCCCGACGTTTCGACCTGGAATGCTTCTTCTTCGCAGAGAGCGAGTCCTACTGGAATCCGCTCTTGCCAGCGTTCGAGGGGGGTGACTTCCGGCGAGTCCAACTCCGTCGTGTGACGCTGCTCGGTGAGCCTCTCTTGCCAGGACTAGCCGGTCGCCTCACCAAGGGTCGCTACGACGCTGTGATAATGGACCTCACGGGTCGGCTCATGATCCCGTACGTCTACGCGCTCGCACGTGCGCGACACCTACCGTTCGTTCTCTGGACCGGCCTGTGGCAGCACCCAACGACAAGGTTCCATCGTCTGACGCGAAGACCAGTCGAGGCTCTCTACCGCCGGTCGGACGCCATCATCGTTTACGGAGATCACATCCGTCGGGCGCTTCTCACGGTACCGGGGATACATGACGCCAAGATTTTCACCGCACAACAGGCCGTTGACGGAAGCAGGTTCAACGCGCGCAGCAATCCTCGACTTAGCCGCGAGCTGGTGTTCGTGGGACGGTTCGAAGCTGAGAAGGGGATCGACGGGCTCCTCGCCGCCTTTGCGTCCGTGGAAAACGCTGGCGCGAGGCTGTCCCTGATCGGCAACGGCAGCTTAGAACCCCAGGTTCGACGCGAGGCTGCTTCCGACCCGCGCATCGAGGTCATCGGTCATGTGCGCCAAGAGGAGCTGCCTGCGCGCCTTGCACGCGCTCGGGCGTTGGTGTTGGCATCGATAACCACGGACGACTTTCGCGAGCCATGGGGTCTGGTGGTCAACGAGGCGATGCACGCCGGCCTCCCCGTAATCGCAACAGATGCGGTAGGCGCCGCAGCCCATGGGCTCGTCGAAGACGGAGTGACCGGGCGGGTCGTTGCGGAAGGCGACCCAGAAGCGCTCGCATCCGCAATGACCGAGCTTCTTGCAGACGATGCACTAGCCGGCGACCTTGGCCGGCGCGCTCGGGAACGCGTTTCAGCCTACACATTCGAAGTGATGGCCGATGCGTTCGAAGCGGCCGTCGAGTGCGGAATTCGTCGCCGTTAGCGATGTGAGACGTGCTGGATCCTGACGAACGCCAGATCGCGAAGTCGCAGCTTCCCGACGTACTCTCCGCGAGTCTTCTCGAACTTGCCTCTTCGTGCTTCGTGGGCGACATCGACACCGCGGTCGAAGGAATTGTGAATCACGCCGCACGCGAGCGAGGCGGATACGTCTGCCTGTGCAACGTTCACGTCCTGACGATGGCATTGCATGACCTCCAGTTACGGCGGGCCTTGAGCTCCGCCGAGACGAGGTTTCCCGACGGCGAGCCCGTCGCGTGGCTGCTGCGGCGACTCGGTAGGGGGCGCGCGCGGCGCATTGGAGGACCGGACCTCTTTCCGCGTGTCGTCGACCAGGGCCGCCGTGTGGGACTCCGCCATTTCTTCTTGGGTTCGACTGAGTCGAAGCTCGACGCGCTCAAACGGTTGCTTCTCGATCGTTATCCGGGAGCGTGCGTGGTGGGCCAGCATGCACCCCCCTTTGAGGTGGAGCTCGAAATGGAGGAGGCAGCTATGCAGGCGATACGAGCAGCTCGAGCGCAAATTGTCTGGGTCGGTCTCGGAGCTCCAAAGCAGGAGCTCTGGATGGCACGAGCTGCACCTCTCTTGCCGGGCGTGACGCTGGTGGGGGTGGGTGCCGCTTTCGACTTCATCGGGGCAGCGAAACCGCGAGCGCCGATATGGATGCAACGCGCTGGGCTCGAATGGCTCTTCCGCCTTGCATCCGAGCCGCGCCGATTAGCGACGCGCTACCTCCGCACCAACTCCGAATTCATCGCGAGAACGGCGCTGGAACTTGCTCGTCGTCGGATTCGGGGCGGTTGACTCGAGGCAGACTCTGGCGATCAATCGTCAGGCAGCCACGCGCGGCGGCGATGCATCGCCCGAGCAACGCGTGCGGCACGGCTACGACGAGCTGCCTGCCCGACGCGTGAGAACGTGAATGCCAGTCCGATTCGGCTGCTAGAAGGCCCCATGCCGGTTCGGGGTCGCCGAAAAGGCTCGTCGACGAACTGCGCCAACGTCAGCATGCATGCGACCTCATATCCGGTTCCTCTCGCTACCTCTGCGACTCGGCTGTCTGCAACGCCATAGGGGTACGCGAGGGCCGAACAGTGCCCCAGCCGGTGCTCGATGGCAGTCCGAGATGCTGCCAGCTCCTCCCATAGACGCTGGTCGGTCGCGCGAGTCAGAAGTGGATGGGTCATCGTGTGCGATCCAATCTCCCACCCGCGTGTCACCAGAGCTTCGGCGTCCTGCCAGCTCAATGTTTTCAGCTCGGCAATCGTAGCGGGGTCATGCCAGTGCTCGATCCCACGCCAGGAGAGGGGTTCACCGGACTCCACGAACGTCGTGACGATGAACACCGTTCCTGGAAACCCGAACTCTTCAAGGATCGGAATCGCGCGCAGCGTTGAGGCGTATCCATCGTCAAACGTCACGACAACTGATCGCGGTGGAAGGGTCCGATCTCTCCGTCGACGTTCCGCCTCGGTGACTGTGAATCCCACATAGCCACGTCTCTCTAGGTAGGCCAGCTGCGTGCGCAGGTTGTCCTCCGATACGGCGAGATTCGTTCGCCAACTGGCACTAATCGCGTGATACCCGAGAATCAGAGGGCGGTCGCTCATGGTGAAGACCTAATCTCCCTGTGTTCACACCGAGCACAGTGCGGGGAGCGCAATCCTAAGCACCGATACACGTGGCAAGGCTAGCCAAGGAGTACGTCCGGCCCGCGCGTGGCGCCGCAGGACTTTCAACCGCAGACGTCGCCGGTCGATCCGAAATCCCAGCGTGCCCGTATAGTAGATCGTATGGCGAGGTGCGAACGTTGCTCGTGCCGACACCATGTCTTGAGACTGAGGCTCCATCCCGAATTTCACGGCTGCTCGGGTATAAGGTCTCTCGATCTCTTCGGGTTGGTTCGACCTTAATGACCTACACCGTTGGCATGCTCGGTCCTATTGAGTTGGCCGAGTTTCGCGATGTGCTCGACCCGGCGGCTTGGACGGATCACCTGCCGCGAGGTACGGGCGGTTCTCCCGTCAACCTTCTCTCACGCGAACTGCTGACCCGAGGCCGGCGCGTGCTCGTAGTCGCCCTCGACCCGGCCGTCGACGACGAGGTCATTCTCGAGGGTCCAAACCTCAAGATCTGCTTTGGTCCCTTTCGGGATGACAAGGCGCATGACTTCTTCGCCGTCGAGCGAGCCTATCTGCTTCGGGTGCTACGCCGCGAGGGGCCCGACTTCGTTCATGCTCAATGGACGTACGAGTACGCGTTGGCGGCCCAGGCGAGTGGGCTCCCACACGTGATCACCGCTCACGATGCTCCCCTTAGCATCCTGCGATACAACTTCATTCCCTATCGAATTGTCAGAACGCTGATGGCCTATCGCGTGCTGTCGCGCGCAAAGCGGGTGGTCTCGGTGTCGCCATATGTAGCAACGCACCTCGCTCGCTACATGCTCTATCGCGGCCGGCGCGAGGTGATTTCGAATGGTGTCCCCGAGAGCGTGTTCGCATCCCGGAGCAAGGTCGGCGCGCTCGACCGGCCACTAACTTTTGCATCGATTCTCCAGGGGTGGGGCGGAAGAAAGAACGGCAAGGTTGCCATCGAGGCATTCGCAAGAGTTCGCCGGAGTTATCCGGAGGCAAGGCTGATCATGATGGGCTACGGTCACGGCCCGGGCGAAGCGGCTGAGCGTTGGGCAATGGCGCGCGATCTGACATCGGGCATCGAATTCGCGGGCGAAAAGCCCTACTCAACGGTGATGGACAGGCTCGCCCGCGAGGTCGATGTCCTGGTTCACCCGTCGCTGGAAGAGGCCCAGGGTATGGTGCTGCTCGAAGCCATGGCCCTGGGGCTGCCCACGATTGCCGGTAAAGCCGCCGGCGGCACCACGTGGACACTCGACGATGGTAGGGCCGGCCTGCTGGTCGATGTGAGCGATCCAGGAGCCGTGGCGCACGCGATGCAAGGCCTGGCGCAGAGTGCGGAGGAGCGAGAGAGATGGGGCGAGCGCGGGCTCGACTTGGCCACTCGGCGTTTTCACATCCGACACGTCGCAGACGCCTATGAGCACGTCTACTCCGACCTGCTACGGAACCACTGAGGATCGCGGTCGCCGAACCGAGTGAGATGACCGTCAAACACAATCTGCGGCGGCTCCTGTGGAGCCTCGGCTATGACGTGTCACGCTTCGAGCCGGGATCACACCCGATTGCGCGAAGGAGGCGTCTGCTGGCCGACCTCCAGATCGGCGTCATCCTCGACGTTGGTGCGAACACGGGACAGTACGGAAAAGAGCTACGCGACGAGCTCCGTTTTCGAGGGCACATCCGTTCGTTCGAGCCCATGAGCACGGCGTTTCGCGAGTTGGAGACGCGCGCATCCGGCGATTCCGGCTGGGAGACCTTCAACTTTGCGCTGGGCGATGCCGAAGGAACCGACACGATCAACATCTCCGGTAACTCGTACAGCAGTTCGATTCTCGACATGCTGTCGGCACACGAGGCGGCCGCGCCGGAATCGAAATTCGTGGGCAAGGAACAGATCAAGATCCAGACTCTGGATGCGATTTTCGAGGACGTGTGCCCAGCCGGTGAGCGTGTCTATCTCAAGATCGACACCCAGGGATATGAAGGACGTGTTCTCCGCGGCGCTCAAAACTCTCTGTCCAAAGTGGATGCCGTGCAGTTGGAGATGCCTCTCGTACCGCTCTACGAGGGCGAGCTTTCGTTTGCCGATCTGTACGACCTCATCGTGTGCGAGGGCTACACACTCGCGGCGCTCGATCCGGGGTTCAACGATCCGAGCAGCGGACGGCTGCTGCAGGTAGATGGCATCTTTGTTCGAGCGCGGTGACGAGCTTCAGTCCCGTGGTTCTCCTGCAGCCGCGGCTATCGCCTCCCGGTAAATCGCGAAAAGGGTCCGCATGGTGACCGTAGGGCTGTAGAGCTGCTCGTAGCGCTCGCGTGCGCCGCGTCCGAGCGAGGAGCTCAGTTCATCGTTCGCGAGCTCTCGGAGCGCTCGCGCCATGTCATCCGGGTCTCCTACACGAACCTGCAGTCCGGTGACGCCTTCGTCGACCAGTTCCTGCAAACTCCCGATTCGCGATGCGATGATAGGCACGCCTGTCGCGTACGCTTCAACGACGACCCGCGGGAAGCCCTCGTAGCACCGCGACGGCACGATGACCGCGCGAGCGTTTGCCAGCTGGTCGTACAGAGTGCGCCGATCCACCTGTCCGAGAAACGTCACTCCGGAGAGGTTCCCGTATTTTGCGTACAAATCGTCGAAACTATCTCCCGAGGCTGAGATATGGAGTGGTGGGCCACCAGTAGGAAAAGCTCGCCGCCAGCCTTCGAGCAAGATGTCAACGCCCTTCTCAGGTACGAGTCTGGACATCGAGAGGAAGTGCCGACCCAATTGCCGAGGCGGCAACCCATGCTCGAGCATCGTGTTGTACTTCACCCTGATTTTCGAGGCTGGCCATCCTGCGCCCGCGTACTTGTCCAGTTCGTAGTCCGACACGACGATGATCCGATCGATACAGCGGTGCCATGTCTTGAGCCAGCCGTGCAACCCATCCATGACCGTAACGGGAAGCGTTGCCAGGCGAGAGTCTCTATAACACGCATACTTCACCGCCGGCAGAGGAAACCTGCCGTAGCACTTCTCGCAGGGCTTTCCATCCCGTAGGAACGTTCCCGCTGGGCACAGTGGACGGAAATTGTGCAGGGTATGTACGACCCCTGCTCCGCTCCTCCGCGCCGTATAAAAGATTGCCGGGCTAAAAAGTGGAAACGTGTTGTGTATATGAATGACGTCCGGCCGGACTCGCTGAACCGCTCGTTTGAGCAGTGCTTGTCCGTCAGGGGACCAGACAACCCGGAACGGAAGCCCCGCTTTCTTCCAAATCGGCCAGCGTTCGATGTCGTCGCCTTTGAGCTCGAGTTGGTCGACATGGGCGCCGTACTCGCGAAGCAAGAGAACCTCGTCGTCGACGACGGCGTTCTCACCGCTCGGCTGAGCAGAGCGGTACCGGTGGTGGACGACGAGGACTCGTAGTCCCGTCCCATCCATCTCGATGGATGGAGTCGCGCTCAGATCAGTCGGTTTCAGTCCCACAGGGTTGCGTCCGTGGACGTGATCGCGCTCGCGTTCACCGCAGAACCGTACAGCGGCCGATCATGAAGGTCGACCCGGGTGCGATCTCGTCGCACCCTCGGCGGCTCCGAACCGTCAGCTGTTTTCGTTTCGCAGCGCTCGCTCGAGCGCGTCTGCGACCAGCGCAACGTCGTCATCGCGCATGTGGGGATAGAGCGGCAGAGTGAGGATCCGGTCGGCGACATCGTCCGTTCTCGGGAGCGGCCGCCGTCCCCCGGCTTTTGCGTAGTACGTGAAACGATGAATGGGTGGATAGTGCACGCTTGTCTGGATCCGCTCGCTCTGCAGATGCGCGCGGACCGCGTCTCGCGGGCTGCCCTCCGGTAGCAATGCGACCGCGAGATGGTGCGACGAGCCTTCGATGGCCGAGTCGTCGAATGGAAACGTCACTCCGGCAACGCGTTCGAGCAGCTCCCGATAGCGCCGAACATGTCGCATGCGAGCCGCGTTGGCGTCCGCGAGGCGCGAGAGCTGAACGACCGCAAGAGCCGATCGAAGCTCGTCGAGTCGGTAGTTGAAGCCCGCATCGACGACGTCGTAGGAACTGGCATGCCCCGTATGTCGCTGCCAGGTGAGGGTCGTCATCCCATGCGAGCGAAGCAGTCGCACCCGGTCTGCAATCTGCTCGTCCGAGGTCACCACCATTCCGCCCTCGCCCACAGGGAGGTTCTTGTTCGCGAAGAAGCTGAAACAGCCGACAGAGCCGATCGTCCCTGCCGTGCGTCCGCTCCAGCGCGCGCCTATCGCGTGGGCCGCATCCTCGATCACCGCGACACCATGCCGTTCTGCGATCTCGAGCACGGCAGTGAGGTCGCATACGTAACCTCCGTAGTGCAAGACGATGATCGCCTTCGTCTTCGGCCCGATGCACGCTTCAAGGTCCGGCGGGTCGAGGTTGAGGTCGTCGCGGTCCGACGATGTCGCAAAAGACCGGGGCAGCTCCTGTGCAGGCAACCGTGTTCGCGGCGGCGACGAAGTTGAGCGACGGAAGCACAACTTCATCGCCGGAACCGCAGCCGACCGCCAGCAGCGCGAGGTGGAGAGCGGCCGTGCCGCTCGAGACTGCGATCGCCTGGGTTCCGTCGGCAAACGCCGAAAACCGCTCTTCGAGCTCGGCGACTCGCGGCCCCATGCTCCACCAACCCGATTCCAGGACCTTCAAAGCCGCCTTCGAGAGCGCCTCGTCAACGGCTACGTCCGACAACGGAACCCGCCAGTTCGATTCGGTCACCGCAATCTGCCTTCGATCTCGCAATTTCGAAACCCCTCACTACACTCAGAGGAGTTACTCATCGGGGATAGGACATCAGGCATGGGGAACGATTTGGGTGTGAGGGCGATCATCCTCGCCGGCGGTCGCGGAAGGCGGCTGGAACCGTACACGTCCGTTCTCCCGAAGCCGCTGATGCCAATAGGGGGCAAGGCGATCCTGGAGATCACGGTCGACCGGCTGATCGAGTGCGGCATATCGGACATCACGCTATGCGTCGGACATCTCGCCCATTTGATCGAGGCCGTGTTCAATGGCCGCCCCCGAAGTGCCACGTTTCGATACGTGCGGGAGGAATCGCCATTGGGCACGGCAGGCCCGCTTCGCCTCGTCGACGATCTCACGGAAACCTTTCTCCTCATGAACGGCGACCTTCTCACCGATCTCCCTTTTCATGAACTGGTCGACGTACATCGTCGGGCGGGGAGTGTCGCCACGATTGCGACGCACGAGCGGCGCGACACGATCGACTACGGCGTCCTACACGTGGAGGAGGGCGAGTCTCACCGCCTTGTCCGATACGAGGAGAAGCCCGAAATCGCGTTGACGGTCAGCATGGGAATCTACGTCCTGGAACCCTCGGTGCTGGACCACATCCCGAGTGGCTATTTCGACTTTCCTGACCTGATTCGCGAGTTGCTCGACAGCGGCGAGCGTGTCGGGACGTATCCGTTCCCCGGTTACTGGCTGGACATCGGCCGCCGCGACGATTACGAGCAGGCGATCGAAATGTGGGACGGGCGAGACGCGGCCAGTCTCCTCGCATAGACCTCAGTTTCTGAAAACGTCCGCAAAGGGGTCGGAGATAGCCTCCGAGCCGAGCAATCCGATCACCTCGTCGATGCCACCTGGCACCGCTCGGGTCGTCGAATAACCAAGCCGCGATTCGATCTTGTCGAACCCGACCCGATAGTCGCGCGGGTCCTCGTGCTTGGCAACTCGCTCGACGACGGTGTCGGGGAGCCGCTCTAGCAGCATCTCGACAAGATCCTGCTTACGGAAGTTCTGACTCGAGTTTCCGACGTTGAAGACTTCGCCCCGCACGTCCGCGGAGGGCGCTTCGAGCACTGCTGCCACGGCCCGGACCGCATCCCACACGTGGACGTACGGCCTCCAGAACTGCTCTCCGTAAACGAGGAGTTCACGGTTCACGAACGCGTCGCGCGCGAACTCGTTCACGGTTAGGTCGAAGCGCATTCTGGGGGAGACGCCGTAGACGGTTGCAAAGCGCAGGCACGTCGTCACGAACTCGGAGGAAGAGCGCGCGAGCACATCGAGTTCAGCGGCAACCTTGGTCTCGGCGTAGAGCGACACCGGCCTGAGCTCCCACTCCTCTGTCGCAAACGCGGCCCCATCCTGCAGCTTGCCGTAGTTGCTGCATGTGGAGGCGAACACGAACCTGTCGACGCCGGCCGCGGCTGCCTCCTCCACGAGCGCAACGGTCGCACCAAGATTGATCTCGCGCGCACGGTCGGGATCCCGCGCGCATGCCGGATCACCGACGACGGCTGCGAGATGAGCGACTGCCTCGACGCCCTCGAGCGCCGATGCTCTTACCTCGGGGTCTCGAACGTCACCGCGCAGGAACTCGAAACCTGGCCGCCCCCAGAGGTGCAGGAGGGAGTGGCCATCCCCGACGGACAGAGCGTCGACGGCTCGTACGAGCCGGCCTCGACGAAGGAGCTCATCGACCAGCACCGAGCCGACGTACCCGGCCCCTCCCGTGACAAGAACCCGTCCTTGGCTCATGCGCGTACCTCCGTATCGATCAGGTTGACTTAGCGAGCGTTGGCTTGTGTCGCACTAGCTCATTTCACGCGAGTATTGCCTCCTGCCAAGCTTGTCGGTCGCCCATGGTGGAAGCTCGATCGAGGCGAGGTGCGCAGCCGGCTTACCGTACGTGATCGCCCGCCCACGGTTGCCCCGCGGGGTTGCTTCTCTGGAAGCTGCCGTTACTCTGTGATGAGGGTGAGGCTGGACGAATCACGCTCAAGTTTCGAAACAACGCCGCGTAGCAGCGGTCACTTTCGTGGTGCCATCGAGGGCGCGCCGATCGACGGCCGAGGGTATCTGGCCTTGCTCTCACGACGCAAGTGGATCGTCATCCCATTCCTCATCGTCTTGCCGCTTCTCGCCTACGTTTACGCGGCCCAGGCGACGCCCGTCTATGAGACAGAGGCTCAGGTCTTCCTGAATCGGCAGAGCCAGGGCCTGTCGGATGTCAACGATCCGCAGGTTACGGACCCGGAACGTGTGATTCGCACACAAGCCGGCATCGCGCGCCTGCCGGTGATCGCGGAGCGCGTCGTCGAGAAAGCTAACCTTGACTGGGCCGCGAAGACGTTTCTGGCGAAGTCGTCGGTGGCCTCGAACGACCAGGTTGACCTGCTCACCTTCCGCGTACAAGACGAGTCGCCCTCGCGGGGCGCTTCTCTCGCGAACCTGTACGCGCAGGAATACATCCGGTTTCGTCGCGAGCTCGACACGAAGGCGCTGCGGGCGGCGTCCCAGGCGCTGGAGCGTCAGCTTCGAGAACTCGAGGACAAAGGCGTCTTCGTCAATTCGGGCTTGTACGGCACCCTGGCGCAGAGACTTCAACAGCTTCAATCAGCTCAGGTGCTGCAGGAGTCGAACGCGCTACTGGTGAAGCGGGCAGACGGGGCAGCGCAAGTCGAGCCGGCGCCGATGCGTAGCGCCGCACTTGCATTCGGACTGGCGCTGTTCCTGGGTCTCGGTTTGGCATTCCTGCTCGATGCGCTCGACACCCGTGTTCGCGACCCCGAGGAGCTCGCGGATGCGCTCGGGCTGCCCATCCTCGGAAGTCTCCCGACGATGCCGCGATCGCTGCGTTCGAACGGGCGCGTCGTCATGCTCGACGAGCCGAATAGCGCAGACGCCGAGCTCTACCGGATGCTGCGAACGAGCCTCGAAGTGACAGCTCTACAGGGTGGATGCCGCTCCATCATGATCACGAGCGCTCTCGCCCAGGAGGGCAAGTCGACGACGGCGGCAAATCTGGCGATCGCGCTTGCGCGCACCGGTCGCCACGTCACCCTCGTCGATCTCGACCTCCGCCGGCCGAGCCTCGACCGGTTCTTCGCCGTGCGAGGAAGGCCGGGCATGACCGACCTCGTCTTCGGCCGCTCGTCGATTGGAGACGCTGGAGTGCGTCTCACGTTTGGGGAGGTCTTGGAGCCTGGGTTCGCGGGAGACCTGCGCCTCCTTCGCCACTCGGACGGCGACGCGGATGCCGATAAGCACGAGGCCGGAGTTCTCGACGTGATCGGCTCGGGCACGCTGCCCCAGAACCCCGGTGAATTCATGGTCACGTCCGAGCTCGACGCGACGCTCGCGCAGCTTCAAAGTCGAAGCGATCTGCTTA
Source organism: uncultured Actinomycetes bacterium (assembly GCA_963830035.1). Taxonomy (GTDB): domain Bacteria; phylum Actinomycetota; class Thermoleophilia; order Gaiellales; family Gaiellaceae; genus GMQP-bins7. Next base: position 244,879 of record CAWHKX010000007.1, read on the forward strand.
TCGTCGACGGGCCGCCACTGCTCCTCGCAGGCGAAGCCCTCACGCTGAGCTCGAAGGTCGACGCTCTACTCCTCGTCACCCGCATGAACGCTTTCCGGCGAGGCCAGGTCAGGGAGCTTGAGCGCCTGCTCACCGCGACGCCGACGCTGAAGCTGGGACTCGTCGCCACGTCGCATATTGCGCTGCCCAAGCGCGAGTACTACGGAAATGCAAACTGGGCGCCGCACGAGGTGCCGGGCGTCAGAGGGCGTGCGAGACGAACTGCTGGATCGGGTCTGGCAGAACGTCCTCCGGCCATGATGCCGGCTGAGCTCTCGCAGGAGACCGTCGATTCGGACGAGACTCAGTCCGTGGCGAAAAGGTCGTGGACGTGACGAGCGTGACGCTGACGACGGACACGCCGGCTGCGGTTCGTTAGAAGTCGAGCTTCCGCGCGATCCAGATCTCCTCGGTCGGCCACCGCCGCGCCCACTCAAGGGAGGCGAACTCGAGCCGCGGTCGTGCGCCAGCGGGGGGTTGCACCTCGATTAGGTCCTCGAGTACGAAGCCGCTGTCGCGCAACGCCCGCACCCAGTCTCCGTGCGTCATGTGGAACTCCACCGTGTTCTCGCCCGGGAACTCCAGCCGATAGCGCGAGAAGTAATCGCGTTCGAGCGACGTTTGCGCCTCGCCCCCGTCAGGGGGAGTGCACGTGACAAGCATCGCGCCGCTCGTAAAGAAGATAAGCAGCCCCTCCGGACGCAGCAGGCGATGAGCCTCGGGGAGCCAGTACCTCGGATCGCACCAAACGCTTGCCCCGTACTCCGAGATAGCGCAGTCGAAGCTCGACTGGTCGAAGGGCACCTGCTCGGCGTTGGCGTGAATCAACGGGAAGCGGAGCCCGAACTCGAGTTGCAGCTCCTCAACGGTCTCGAGTTGCTTGCGGGAGAAGTCGACACCGACAGGCAGGACATGGCGCCGTGCGAGCCATGCGCATGCGGCCGCGGTGCCGCATCCAAGCTCTATCGCGTCCGCGCCGGGCTGAAGCTCTCCCAGGAGATGAAGCTCGGACTCCGGCGTGCTCCAGAGACCCCACCGTAGCGCCTCTTCTCTCCAGATCGACCGGGCGGACGACCTCGCGTCCAAGGCCCAGCGCTCCCAAGCCACCCTGTTGCGCGTGATGTGATCGAGGTTTCTTGGCGACGAAGGTTCAGCCTGCTGGGTAGGCGGGAGCTCCGTCTGCGCAGTCTTTTTCGCACTGAGTCGGGCCACGTCATACAGAGGCTACCGTGTAGCTCGCCGCATTCAAGCTTGCAGCACGTCGGCTAGAGCTCGCAGTGCGCGGCGCTTTCTCTTCGCGGAGCGGTGCATCCACAGTTAGACGGCGTGTGTATATCGCGTTGCGTTCCTTGGGGAAGGGGCAGGCGGTGCGAGGCTTTAGTGGTTGGAACTGGGGACGATGGAGTAGCGTCGTGAGCGCACTCGTCGTGTTCGTGTTGCTAGCGCCGAGCGGTGCTCCTCTGCCGGCTGCGCAAGACGCGGAAGCAGCGACGCTGCCCTCGGGGTTCCAGGAGACCGTTGTCTTCAGCGGGCTGACTAACCCCATGCTCGTCCGCTTCGTCTCCGACGGGCGGGTCTTCGTGGCCGAGAAAAGTGGCGTGATCAAAGTCTTCGACAGCTTGGTCGACCAGACTCCGACCACGTTCGCCGATCTCGGCACCAACGTCCACAACTTCTGGGACCGTGGGCTGCTCGGGATGGCGCTGCATCCGAACTTTCCGGCGACTCCGTACATCTACGTCCTCTACACGTACGACCACCAACTCGGATCGGCCAGCACGCCGCCGCGTTGGGGAGACACCTGCCCAAACCCACCGGGGGCGACATCCGACGGCTGCGTTGCCAGCGGTCGCCTCTCGCGCCTTCAAGCGGCGGGCAACGTTATGACAGGCTCCGAGCACGTACTCGTCGAGGATTGGTGTCAGCAGTACCCGAGCCATTCGGCTGGAACCGTCGAGTTGGGTCCCGACGGCGCGCTCTACGCGAGCGCGGGAGACGGAGCAAGCTTCACCTTCGTCGACTACGGGCAGGACGGGAGCCCACCAAACCCCTGCGGTGATCCACCGGGAGGAGTCGGTGCAGTGCTCGCTCCGCCGACAGCGGAGGGCGGTGCGCTACGTAGCCAGTACTTGCGCACGGCGAGCGATCCGGTAACCCTGGACGGTTCTGTCATCCGTATCGATCCCGCGACGGGCGCGGGGCTGCCGTCGAACCCCTTGGCCGGGAGCTCCGACACGAACGCACGGCGGATCATCGCCCACGGGCTCAGGAACCCATTCCGCTTTACCTTTCGACCCGGCACGAGCGAGCTTTGGATCGGCGACGTGGGTTGGAGCGACTGGGAGGAGATAAACCGCATCATGAGCCCAGCCGACTCCACGGTGGAGAACTTCGGGTGGCCATGCTACGAAGGTAACGCCAGGCAGTCGAGCTACGACGGTGCCAATCTTTCCATCTGCGAAGGTCTATACGGCTCCCCGGGTGCCGACACCAAGCCGTACTTCGCGTATCACCACTCGAACAAGGTCGTGCCGGCTGAAACGTGTCCAGCGGGCAGCTCGTCTGTCGCCGGGCTCGCATTCGAGTTCACCCCAGCCGGTTCAGGCTTTCCTGCCGAGTACGACGATGCACTTTTCTTCGCCGACTACTCGAGGGACTGCATCTGGGATGAAGAAGGCGGCAATCCCATCCCGTCTCCCGTCCACATCGAGACGTTCGCGGCCTTCGCTGCGAACCCAGTAAACCTGGCGTTTTGGTCCCGACGGGAACCTCTACTACTCCGACTTCGACGGGGGCACGATTCGCCAGATCCGTGCGACAAGTACAGTCCCGCCGCCCTCGGGCTGCTCTACGGGTGAGTTCAAGCGGACTACTTCGCGAACCCGACTCTCAGCGGAAGCTCTGTCCTCTCCCGCTGTGAGTCAACGGTCAACTACGACTGGGGAACGGGAAGTCCGGAGCGTCCGTCCCCAGCAACAACTTCTCGGCACGCTGGACGGGGCAGTTCAACTTCCCGGCCGGCAACACGACGTTCACGCTAACCGGGGACGACGGGGTTCGCCTCTGGGTCGACGGGCAACTAGTGATCGATCAGTGGATCCTGCAGGCTCCGACGACATACACGGCCAGCCGAACATTGGCCGCGGGGCGCCACGAGGTGCGACTCGAGTACTTCGAAAGCGGGGGAGGCGCGGTTGCGCAGCTGAGCTGGGCGGCGGGCTAAGACGCTCGCCTAACCTCCCGGCAGAAGCCCGCCCAGCCCACCGAGGTCGCCTGGGATCAACCCGGACATCTTCGACTCCATCAATCCGCGTGCCGAGCGGAGCGCCTCGTTGACCGCGGCGAGTACCATGTCCGCAAGGAGCTCGGGATCGTCAGGGTCGATTGCGCGCGGGTCGATCGTGATCGAGACCACCTCGCCAGCGCCGTTTGCCTTCACCGTCACCATTCCGCCGCCAGCCGAGGCCTCGACGACCTCGGTGGCCGCTTCTTCCTGAGCCTTGACCAGCTCTTCCTGCATCCGCTGCGCCTCGCGCAGCATCTTGTTCATGTCGAAGCTCATGTGTCATCCACCTCTCGGGCATCGAAGGTTTCCTTCAGCGACGATATCCAGTCGTCCTCCGATTTCGGCTCGTCGTCGTCCTCGAGCGTCGCGTCGGACTCACCGGCCTCGAGCACGACAGCGAGTTTCCGTCCCGTGACCTCGTAAAGGGCATCTCGGAGCATGCTGATGTTCTGCGGCTCCGCGATCTGCTGGCGATGGAAGTCGTTTCCCGCGGGGAACTCCAGCGTGAGCGTGTCGTCGGCGAGCACGGTCGGCGTCGCCTCGGCCAGGAGGCTCGCTACCGGGATCGAGCGCTCTCGAACCGACTCCACGATGCTTCGTTGCCAAGCCTCGGCAACCTGCTCCAGCTGGAGATCGAGCCCGCCAGGCGGCGGATCCTCCGCAGGAGCCGGAGAGGTTCCGGATGGCAGCCGGCGTGGCTTCTCGTGCGGTAGGCACCGGGGAGCGATCGGCTCTCGAGCAGCTCGACGCGATGTGCCAGCGACTCGCGCGACAGGTCGGCGTGGGGTCTCGTCACCTTCACGATCGCCAGCTCGAGCGGGAGCCTCGGGTCGCCCCCTTGGCGCATGTCCTCCAGGGCGACGGCGAGCAGGTCGATCAGCCGGAGAACCGTCGGCTCGGGGAGCTGGTTCGCCTGCTGCCGCAGGAGCTCCTTGGTCTCCTCGGTGACCGGGAGCGACTCCGGAACGTGGCCCATGTGCTGGACGAGCAGTAGGTGGCGCAGGTGCTCGAGCAGATCGGTGACAAGGCGACCGAGGTCCTGTCCCTGCTCGGCAAGCTCCTCGATGAAGACGAGCGCTCCTGCGGTGTCGTGGTCGACGACCATGTCGCACAGCCGGAGCAGCGTGTCCTCTTCGACCGCTCCGACGAGCTGGAGGACGGCCTGGGCGTCGACGGAGCCGTTCGTCGCGGCGGCGAGCTGGTCGAGCGTCGAGACCGCGTCTCGGAACGACCCATGCGCGCTTCGGGCGATCAAGGAGAGGGCGGAGTCCTGCGCCTGGATCCCTTCGCCCTCGGCCACGCGCCGGAGGAGCGTGACGAGCTCCGCGAGCCGAGGGCGCTGGAAGACGAACGTCTGGCAGCGCGAGCGCACGGTCGGAATGACCTTCACGAGATCGGTCGTGCAGAAGACGAAGAGCAGATGGGGAGGGGGCTCCTCGATCAGCTTGAGGAGCGCGTTCCAGGCGGCATCCGTCAGCTGATGCGCCTCGTCGAGGATGTAGACCTTGTATCGCCCTTCGACGGGCTGCAGCACCACGCGCTCGCGAATCTCGCGGATGTCGTCGATGCCGCGCTGGGAGGCGGCATCCATCTCGACCACGTCGAGCGATGTTCCGTTAGCGATGGCGACGCACACATGGCAGGTCTTGTCGGGCGTCGGATGTCGGGCCACCGGTGCCGACGCAGTTCAGCGCCTTGGCGAGAATCCGTGCCATCGACGTCTTCCCTGTTCCGCGCGGGCCGGCGAAGAGGTAGGCCTGGCGCACCTGGTCGTGCTCGATCGCGTTCTGCAGGGTTCGCACGACGGCCTCCTGCCCGACGACCTCGTCGAAGCCCTGCGGGCGGTACTTCCGGTAGAGCGCGCTCACCTGGTGGATTCAAGCAGGTGCGGTGCCTCGTCGGAGAAGCCCGGCCGCGCGCTCCGTCGTCGAGACGAGCATCCTCGGAGGTATCCCCGTCGCCGGCTCGGATCGGGCGGAACCGCGGCACCTGAGAGGGAGTCCTTAGCGCTGCTTCCTTCCGGACCTGACGCGGTTCGGACGCTCCCAGTGCGCGGAACCCGATCTGTCAACGCTGCGTGCGAAGATCCAGTCCCGAAGACACCGCCCCTCGGACGGCGTTCGGCCCCGCATGGAGCGGATCTCGGGTTCAGGGAACCGCTGACCTCCCCACCTAGCGCGGCCGGGCAGGCGGAGAGTAGCATCCTCTGGGAGTGCCTCACTTCGTGACGCTGCGGTTCCGGACGGGTAGTTCCAGCATTCGGAGACAGAATCCAGAATGCGCATGAAGTGATTTACGACGCTCTCCAGTTACCCGATGGGACCGTTTTCGAGACGGACGTCTGCATCATCGGTGCGGGTGCTGCCGGCATTGCGATTGCGGTCGAGTTGGCGGACAGTCCTGTCAAGGTGCTTCTACTGGAAAGCGGCGGATTCGAGGAAGAGGACGCGAGCAGGGACTTGAGCGCCGGAGAAAACAACGGCATTGCCTATGGTCCTCTGGAAGCGTTACGTGCACGTTTTTTCGGGGGGAGTACCAACAAGTGGGGTGGATGGTCAAGGCCGTTCGATCGGGAAGACTTCGAACCGCGAGCGTGGGTTCGTAACAGCGGGTGGCCAATTTCCCGCGCGGATCTCGTCCCGTTCTACAAGCGAGCGTCCGAGCGGTTGCTGCTCGGAAACCTCGACTACGACCCTGCCAACGTCGATCGAATCGCCGACCCGAGCGCAAGGCTGATCCCGCTTCCGGACGCCCGGATCGAAAGCCTCATCCTCCGCTTCAGCCCCCCGGCGAGGTTCGGGAACCTCTATCGAGAGACGCTGCACCGCGCCGGAAACATCCAGTGCATGCTCCACGCGAATGCAATCGAGCTCGTTGCCGATTCGGAGGCAGCACGCGTTGACACCATTCGGGTCGCGACCCTCGACGGCAAGGCTTTCCAAATCAAGCCGCGAGTCGCGGTGCTCGCTGCGGGTGGCATCGAGAACGCAAGGCTTCTACTCCTGTCGAACCGCGTATCCCAGAACGGGCTCGGGAATGAAAACGACCTGGTCGGACGGTACTTCATGGAGCACCCCCTCGTGCGGACGGGACGTTTTCAGCCAGAGCGGGGAACGCAGCCACCACTGGATCTCTACGATGCGACGTTCAGTTACCACAATCCGGCCTTTTCGATCGACGGAGTCGAGGTTGCTGCGTATCTCGCTGCTACACCCGACGTCGAGCGGAAAGAGGAACTGCTACGACATCGCGTGCTGTTTTCGACCGTCTATCGCGGCGAGGATGCTCCCGGCACTGAAGCGCTGCGAAGGCTTACGCGGCACTCGCGAAGGGTTGATCGCTCGAGAAACAAACCGCGAGATGCGGCCCTTGTCTTGGCGAACGCCCCGAGTGTGATCACTGCGGTTGTCGGGCGACGATTTAAGCTCGCAAGACTCGCGAAAGAGCTGAGCGTGTTGACGATCGTCGAGCCTGAGCCGATCCCCACTAGTCGAGTCACTCTGGGCGACACTCGCTGCGCACTCGGCCTCCGACGGGCGCGTATCACGTGGTCGCTAAGTCCCGCTGTGAAACGTACCTCTGAGCGAGTGACCGAAATCGTGGGCGAGGAGCTCGCGCGGGCCGGTGTCGGAACGCTTGAAGCTGCGCGGCCAGAAGGTGATCCCTTCCAGGCACCTCTTTGGTGTTGGCACCACATTGGGACCACGCGGATGAGCGCTGACCCGCGAGCGGGCGTGGTCGACGCAAATGGCAGAGTTCACTCAATCTCGAACCTATATGTCGCCGGCAGCTCGGTGTTTCCTACGGCCGGTTGCGACATGCCGACGCTGACGATCGTGGCGCTTGCGATTCGCATGGCGACTTACATCCGGGAGGAGCTCGAAAATCGTCGAGTTGACTAGCCAGGCAAGGCTTCCTAACGTCGCCGACCGGAGGTGGCTGCGTCGTGTGCTCGGATCGAGCGAAGCCGCGGCACCTCGGAAGGAGTCGTTAGCGCTGCTTCCTTCCGGACCTGACGCGGTTCGGGCGCTCCCAGTGCGCGGGACCCGATCGTCAGACGCGCGCGCAGACCCAGTCCCGACGAACCGCCCTCGGACGGCGTTCGGAACGGATTCGGGTTCAGGGAACCGCTGACTCCCCACCCGTCGCGGCCGAGCGTGGAGAGGTAGCCGCCGAGTCAGTGAAGGGGAGGCTCCGACCGCCGCCCCCGTGCCAGGCGATCGAGAATCGGTGTTTGCAAGGCCACAGCCGGCAGCTCGCTCGAGCCACAAAGCTTGCGCGCTGCAGGCGCGGACACGCCATGCCTGGAGCGCGAGCGGGCGGGCCGTGAGGATAGGAAAGAAGAACGCAAAGGCGATCACTGCCGAGCCGACGATGGCCGCGGCCGCGATGCGCCGTGGTCGAGGCCTCCAGAGGTGGACGTACATGTTCGCGAGCGCGAAGTAGAGGAAGGGCGCAATCGGGACCGCGTGGTAGAGCAAGACGTTGCGCCGCGTGAGCGTGATCGAGAGCCATGCGGCATACGCGGCGACGAAAGCGATGACGACGACAGGAGCTGTGCCCCACCGATCGCTGCGCCACCAGCAGGTCGCCGCGTAGGCAACCGCGGCGAAGCCGCCCCACCAGAAAACGGGATTTCCGAACAGGAGGATCTCGCGAACTCGTTCGTCTCCCTCCTCCAGCACGTACGGAATGGGCTCTTCGGTCATCGGCAGGGCCCACGGGGCGGTTGACCCCGCAGGCTTGTCGGCATGGAAGTTCAGCATCAGCGACTGGCGCTCTACCCATGCCCGGAGCCACGACTCCTCTGCCCATGGTTCCGCTAGCAGCGATCCATCGAGTCGCCCAGTGTAGGTCGCCATGTAACCGGCCAGCGGCACGACGAGTAAGAGCAGGACGATCGAGAAGACCTCCTTGCCGAGCCCACTTGCACCTACTCGCGAGCGCCTGTGAGCCGAGATCTCCCACGCGACGACGAGGAGTAATACACCAAGGGCGATGGCAATGCCGGACAACTTGCATGCAGCGGCTGCCCCACCTGCCACGCCTGCGGCTAGTCGCCAGCGCTGGTGGGATGGCCCTCCGGACGCCCGCGACTCGATCTGTTCGCGGTCGAGAACGCAGAAGTAGAACGCCGCGACCGCGAACAAGGCAACGAAGATGTCGAGCATCGCGAGGCGAGAGTGGATGTAGTGCGGATAGTCCACAGCGAGTAACGTCGCGGCGCCCGCAGCGGCTGCGGTGGAGGCAGTCGTCTTCCTTACGAGGAGGAAGAGCAGCGCGACCGTCAGAAGACCCGCACCGACGGATGCGAGGCGCCATGGCCTCGGGCTGAAGCCGAACACCTTCATCGGCGCTCCGATGAGCCATTTCCCAAGCGGTGGGTGCTCCGGAGTGAGCTCGCCGTAACGCGCGAGGTAGGTCGGCACGTCCCGGTCCGGCGCCTCGAGATTCTTCATCCCGCACTCGGCGGCGGAGCCACGCCAGTAGAAACAGCCGTCCCGGGCGTACCAGTACTCGTCCAGCACCATCCTCGACGGCGAATCGAGGAAGGCCAGCCGGGCTACCGCTGCCAACATGACGATGAGGCAGAGCAGAGCCCAGTCGCGTCGCATCATCGTCGACGGGCGCTGGGGGCCATGATACGAGTATGGTCGCGTTCGGCGACGCGCCGCGCGGATACCTGAGCCGCACGTCGGGGGTCCGCGAGAGATGGTCGAAGTGCGCTTGCCGATGACGCCTAGGGGTGGTGTACGGCGCGGGAACTCTTAAGATCTGACGAGGGGGGTAGGGATGCTTTCAACCGCGCCATCGTCCGGCCCGCGGCTGCCGGGGATCGAGGGCACCCGCGCCATCGCGGCCGGGAGCATCCTCGTCTTCCACGTCTGGCGCTATTCCTATCCGGGCGGGGTCAGCCTCGGCCCGCTCGATGTCGTCGCTCCCGACCTCGCATACGGCGTCGTGCTCTTCTTTGTTCTGTCGGGTTTCCTCCTGTACTGGCCGTTCGCGGCAGCGATCATTCGCAGGACTGACGCGCCCGAGGCCAGGCGGTACTTTTGGAACCGGGCCCTGCGGATCATCCCGGCGTATTGGGTGATCCTGGTCCTTTGCTCACTCGTGTTCCAGAGTGTCCTCCATCCGGACGGGACGACCGGGGCGCTCTTCGATCCGCTGGTGCTCGCGCAGAGCATGGTCTTCGTACAGCATTACGACCCGGACCAGATCCTCACGGGCATCGGGCCTGCGTGGTCCCTCAATGTCGAGGTCGTGTTCTACGTGCTGCTCCCCGTTCTGGGCCTCGTCGGGATGATGCTGCGGAGGCGGCGCGTTGACGCCTTCTTCGCTGCGCTCGCGCCTGCGATGTTCCTGCTCGTCCTCGGTCTCGCAGGCAAAAACCTCGGAGCGTATGTGGTTCCTCCTGGATATCCGTTCGCCGGCTGGGAGTCGGATTGGCACTCGGTTCTCGAGCGCAGCTTCTTGTGCCATGCGGACCTCTTCGCGTTTGGAATGACGCTCGCAGTCGTACGGGTGCTCTGGGAAGACGGGCGGCTCCGCCTTCCGACCTGGTGGCGGCTTCCGGCGGCACTCGCTGCGAGCTCCCACACTGATCCTGATCGCAACCCAGGTCACGGACAATGGGCAGCAGTTGAGCTACTCGTACTGGAACACCGTGGTCGCCCTCGCATTTGCGATTCTGCTGTCGCTCGTCGTGCTCGTGGATCTGACCGACCGCCGACCCCCGCTCCTTGTTCGAACCCTTGGGTGGCAACCCCTCGCACTGGTCGGCGTTGTCTCTTACAGCATCTTCCTTTGGCACGAGCCGATCATCCGCTCACTCCGGGCACACGGGCTGACGTTCTCCGGTCGGAGCGGGTTCCTCGCGAACCTCGCGATCGTCGCCTGCGCGACGTTGCTGCTATCGATCGCGACCTATCGCTTGGTCGAGGCGGCCAAGCCTAAGGCGGCGAAGGCGGCCTCAACCCGGGTGGGCCCGACTCCCAATCCATGGCCGCTGCGGCGGAGACCGCCGCGCCGTGAGCTCCCGGCGCCGCCTGTGTTGACTGCGTATCGCACCTGCATCAGGATGCGGCGAGGATGAGAGTGGCAGTCCGCACACTGACCGTAGCGCTCGGACTGGCGCTGGCCGGGTGCGTGCTCACTGCATGCGGCGCGGGCGGCTCCACCGCGGACGGGGAGGTCAGCGGCGAGCGGGAGCGCGAGCGGAAAGGGTGCGGGTTCGCCGTAAATGTTTTCTTTGCGGAGCTGCGCCAGCTGCGGGCGCGGATCGCGCCGGGCTTGACCTACACGGCGTACAAGGACATGGTCGACGCCCTCGGGTTGGCCCAGTTCAACGTGCGTGTGACTGCGCCCAAGGGGGGATGCGCTACTGCTGTTGCAGCGGCAGAGAAGGCGTTTCGTTCGTATCGGCGTGCGGGAACTCGGTGGAGTGCGTGTGTTCGGTTTCACAAGTGCCACCAGCTCGCAATTACCCTCGAGACACGGTGGAAGACAGCTGGACGTCGCCTCGCTCGGGCCGATGCCCTCCTCGCTGGGATGTGACCTCCTATTACGATCCCGCGCCCTGACGAGACTGGCGACGCCGTTCGCGAAGCGCCCGAGTCGGAGGGCAGGGGCCCAGGGCGAGATAGCATCGGGTCGAGCAGCCGCAGAGCGGCTAGAGGCCACCGACAGCCAGGCACGTGTACCAACTGGACAGAACGTGTCATCGTCATTCGCTTGACACAGTCGTAATAGGCGAGAGGATCGTCAGCGGCATTGCAAAGCGTGTGCACTGCCGGCTAGACGTATGGGGCGGATACGCGTCCCAAGGCTTGTCCTAGTGGCCGTAATCGTGCTCGCCATGGGGGGAGGGCGGGAGTCCACGGCGATCTTGGGGAGAGCGAGGTAGTAGGACGAGTCTCCTCGGCCACACGTCTGCCAGATCCCGCGCCCGCAGCAAATCTCGACGAGCCCATCGCCGAGGAAGTACTTCAAGGTTAACCGTCCGGTCCCGTGTCTGGCGATCCGCCCACGACATTGAGCGTGCTCCTGCCATCGTTGGAACTGCGGTACCCCTTGCAGGCTCATGGAGCTCGTCGTGACCGTCGGTGCAAGGAGTCAGATCTGACCCCCTCTCTTCCGCAACCGAGGCCGTGGCGTCGGCTTTCGGCAAATGCCGACGCGCTCGACCAAGCGTTGCTCCTATGTCAACGCCGGCTCGAGGGCCACCGTCGCGGTCTCGTTCATCTTCCTCCGTTCGATCTCTTTCAGCGTGTTGAAGACAACCCGAGCGAGGTGACGCTTGAGGCAGCGCAGGCCTCGCGCCGACTCTTGCCTTCCGCCTGCTTTCGCTCGAGGTAGGCGCGGGCGGGCGGTGCATGCGAGCCTGGGTGACCGCGATCCGATGCAGGGCGCAGTTGAGCTGGCGGCTGCCGGAGCGGTTGAGGCGGTGGCGCTGATGCTCGCCCGGGGACGCCGGTAGGGGTGCGGCGCCGGTGTGCTTGGCGAGCTTGCCCTCGCCCGCGAAGCGCTCGACGCCGGCGACCTCGCCGACCAGCTTGGCGGCGCTCAAGGTGCCGCAACCGACGAGCTCGAGCAGCTCCTCCGCCTCCTCTTCGAGCAGCGCCTGGAGCTCGCCGGCGATCCGCACCTGGGCGCCCTGCTCGTCGCAGCCGACGAGCGCCACCGCGAGCCGGTCGTGCCAGCGGTGAGGTCAACCTACCGGTGCTCCGCGGTCTTGAAGGCGCTCGGGCACTGACCCGACCTCACCGTGGACAAGGCGTGGACATGATTCACGCGGATAGACCGCAAACATCGTGCTCGTGCGAGGTCTGGGATGAATGGGCGCACCCCGGAGCGATCACTGACAGGGACCCCGAGCTCGCGAGCACCTGCGGATCGAGGAGCGGGAGCTGGAAGCGACGAGGACATCGCTCGTCTGACGCGCTGCCCATCTTAGCCCCTATGCGACCCCCAACTGGCGAAATGCGCAGCGCCCTTCGTCAACCGCCTACTCCGCTTCCGTCCGCGTTCATCACGAATAGGGGGCGATCCTCCCGCCCGCCGGGGTTGCTGGTGACACTTCGTGCGTGTTTCGTTCACTTCGGACGGTGCGCGCGTGCTACGGACGGTTGCCGAGTTCGGAGAAGACTCTGGGGTAGCCCGGGGGTAGCACGGGGGTGGGCATTCCCGGCACCCGCTGCACAATTGACCCGCATACCTAAGCCAAATCCGCATAGCCATGCGGTACGAAATGGGCCCGCCTGGACTCGAACATCCCCGCTAATCAGCGACTTATCGTGCTCTGGGGTAGCACTGGGGGTAGCACCAGGCGGGCACTCCAACGTCTTAGGCCAGACCATCGAGCTTCATCTGCGTCCGAGCGGCGTCGTCACGAAGCCTCTCCGTGAGCCGCTCGAAAAGCGAGAGCACTAACGGAAGATTCTCTGGGATACGGAAACCACTCCTCCTTCCAGACGACCTGGTCGACGTGGTAAGCGTCAGTCGGGGTGACGTCAATCTCGACGCTGCGGCCACTTGCATTGTCGTTGTGTGCGTACACCTTGTCCCGGAGGCGCTTGAGCTCTGTGTGCGCCGTTGCGTCATCGCCCGAAATCGGCACGTATTCGTCGCTCAGGCTGCTGCCCGATTATCGGAAGGCGCATCTGAACGACCTCGAGCGAATCCCGCTCGACCACGGCTCCTGGCGTCCCATCCGCCGGCCGCTCGCGATCACCGGCTTCGCCGTCAACGCCCACAGCGCCGAGAGCGGCGAGTCTGTGATCGAGCCGCATGACGAGACCAGTGCGGGCGCAGGCGGCCATCAAGAGCTCTACCTGGTCGCTTCCCGGGCCGAGGGGAATCCCGATCCCCTTCGTCGGATCTTAGGAAGTTCCGAGCCAGGCCACCCCCTAGATGTAGCTCCTGAGCACGTTGCGGTCATCCGGGCCTCCTTGGAGGCTGACAGCTACCACGCACCACGGTCCGCAGGGCAGATCGCAAAGGGTCCCTCAACCGACGGTTCACCAGGGCTGTAACCCAGCGCCGCCAGTTCGGGTGCGAACGTCTCCCATTGCGACGCGAACATCTGGAGAAGCAGTCGCCCGCGCGGTGCGAGGAGTATGGCTGCGTCCTGGGCCAAGCGTCGTAGCAACCCGAGTCCGTCCTCGTCTTCCCCCTCGATCGTGTCCCGCGGAACGCCCCCTATGGCCGCATAGCTGGCGGCGGGGTAGAAGGGAAGGTTTGCAAGCATGACTGCGACCCGTCCTCTCAGGTCGTCTCCGATCGGATCCAAGAGCGGCCCGCGATATACACGGACGTTCCGGAGCCCGAGCGACTTGCGGTTGCGCTTCGTCCACCGCACGGCGGCGCGAGAAAGGTCGGTGAGGCGCACGTCCGCGTCGGGTCGCGTCCGTGCGATTGCCAAGCCGATAGCACCGCATCCCGCGCCCACTTCGACGACCAGGGGCCGATCAGCATCCGCAATGTGCTCGAGTGTCAGCCGGACGAACCGCTCGGCGTCCGGAGTCGGCGGGAAGACGCCGGGACCGGCGAGAACCTCCGTTCCGTGGACTCGACATCGTGCAGTCATCTCGCCCAATCTCGAGCTCGCCGCCAGGAAGTGAGCAACCGAGGTCGGGCGCGCTCGTCGCTGAACAGCGACTGCGCCCCGCCACGCCGCTCTGCTGACGCCTCGATCGAATAGCGGGCCGCTATGGCCACGGTCTTCGTCCTCGGCGGCTTCGATGGAGCGCCTCACAACGCCCTCGACGCCCGCTTCTCTTGCAATCGCGTGGACGCGATCCCAATCGGCAACGCGCGAGAGACCGGCGACAAACTCCTCCCAGTCCGCTCGGTGGTAGAAGGTGTCTGGCCGAGCAGCCTGACATGCCCGGTGAACCAGCAGGGCCGCCGCGTCCGGTACGAGGAAGCCGTGCGGACCGACTGTTGCACCGTTCCACAGTGCCCGTTCGACACCGCGCAGAGTCCATGACGGAAGCGGCGCGGCCAGAAGTCTCCAATACACGTCGAGGTTCAACCCATTCGCCCACCAATAGTGCACCCGGGGGAAGAGACGCGAGGCACCGCGGCCGCCGAGCTTGTAAAACCACGACAAGCTGTCGAGTGCAGGCAGCAGACTGCGTGTCGCGCTAGGCCGTACGAGCAACTCGAGCGCACATCCGCCGAACGTCAGGTCTTGCGCTCGAAGAAGAACGCTCGCTTCGCCGACAGCGCGAAACGTCCTCGACAGCAACTCGAGCGAGGGCGAAGTTCCCATCCTGCCGGTCACGAGAAACGCGCCATGGCGACGTGTCGCCCCCCGCTCTGCGGAGGGCCGACGTCCGCCACGATCTGCGAGATCGAGAAGTTCATCACGCTCGAGTCGAGCACCAGCACGAACCGCGCCGCAGCGAGGATGACTAACGGGAGCCAGCGGCACATCGAGTCAATCTACTCGGGCCGTTACGCGTACAGAGGAGCACGGAGGGGAGCATGGGGCGCACAGACCCGACACGCAGGACATGTCTGACACTTCGAGTGATGCGGGTTTCCGCATGGGCGCACGGCTGCCGATGGGCGCACCTGGGATCGAACCAGGGACCTCTCGCGTGTGAAGCGAGCGCTCTCCCGCTGAGCTATGCGCCCGGAACCGCACACGTTAGCCGAGGGCCATGTTTTCGGGCAGTGGCCTTCTCTACTCGCGGTCGGCCATCCTTGCTGTAAAGCTGCTGCCTATCGTTTGATGGTGGTGGGTCGACCAAGCGAACAGCGAGACTTGCAGCTGTGACGGATGACGTAGCAGTAAGCATTGTTGTCTCGACGCGGAATCGCGCCTCGCTGTTGCCGCACAGCCTGCGCTCCTTGACCGTGCAGTCGAGCGCGGTTCCCTTCGAGATTGTCGTCGTGGACAACGGATCGAGTGATTCCACAGGGGACATGGTGCGCGACTGGAGTCGCCGCGACGAGCGCGTTCGGCTCGTAGAGGAACCTAAAGTCGGTCTCAGCTCCGCGAAGAACGCAGGCCTTCGCAGTGTTCGGGGCAGCCTCGTGTTGTTCACCGACGACGACGTCGTCGTCCCTGACGGCTGGGTCGCGACGTACGCCGCTTTCTTCGCCGCTCGCCCGGGCTTTTCCGGCGTGGCGGGCGGACCGGTCCTGCCGATCGCACACGATCTGTCGCGCTGGCCGCCCTGGCTCTCTCCCGCCGCCACGGTCGATCTCCCGCGCCTCTATCACGGCCCCCAGGAGCGCAGCCTCGAAGGCGCCGAATGGATCTGGGGTGCCAACATGGCCTGCCGTGCGACGTATCTCAGTGAGGCCGGCAGCTTCGACGAGAGCCTCGGCCGCACCGGCGACGAGCGCGGGACGTTCGAAGACGTCGAGCTCGTCGATCGCGTACGCACGGCCGGCGGCCAGGTGTGGTACTGCCCGACGGCCGTCGTTCATCACCGAGTCGATGCTGCGGCTACACGCCCACGGGCGCTGGTCAGCAAGGCGTTCAACCGAGGGGCAAACGACTTCCTGAGAGCACAGCGAGGGTCGTACTTCGAGCCCGACGCTCGCGTCCCCGGGCGAAGTCTCCCGGCTGCGATGATGCTCCCCTGTCTCTTTGCCTCGTGGATCCTTTGCGCGGGCGGCTTTCGGCTGGTCCAAAGTCGTTCGATTCTCGATCTGGTCCGTCGATCTGCGTGGGGTGCCGGCTGGTGCTTGGCGGCGTCGACCGAACGCAGATCTCGTCGCATCCGGTTCGGCGTGAGACGCGTAATCGCGGTGGTCCGCGCGCTTACGCTCCGATTGACGCCCGAGTGACGATCACTGCGGATCGTGATACCAGCCGCCGATCGTCACCCGCTTGCGCTCGCCTGCAGCTTCCGAGATCGGAGCGACGTAGTGGGTCGTCTCCGCTCGTGTGTCGAAGGCTACGAGTGAGTTGTACTGCGCGTCGACGACCGACTCGTTTCCGTCCTTGCCGACAATGTGCAGCTCGCCGCCAAGCTCGGGTGCCCAATCGGGTGCGAGGTAGAGAACGAGCGCGAGTCGTCGATTCCGATTGTCGTCGTCGTGTGGCTTGAGGAAATCGCCGACCCCCATCGAGTGACTCCCGAAATCGTCGCTGGTTCCAAGTTCGATTCCTGTCGCAGTCTCGAAGAAGGAACGCAGCGCGTCGTCTTGTTGAAAAGTGCTTCTGAGTCGGAGATAGGCAAGCGAGTTGTCTGAGAGCTGGAATTCGGGAGGCGTTCCGACGAGCTTCCCGAAGCGGAAGAAGCGGTCTTCCTCTGGAGCTGAGCCCCACTCCTCCTCCGATGCTCCGCGGTCTTCGAGTGAATACAGGCCGTACTCAGTCTGGAACTTGCCTTCATTTCGAAGAAACGCGCTAAGTCGCTCTGCGAACTCGGGTAGTAAGAAGTCTTCGAGCCGACAAATCGAGCTGGGTTTTCCTCGAACATCGAGCGGTATGACTGCACCGCATCGTCGGTCAGGTGCCTGCTCTGGACCGACGACTCCGAGACTGCTCAGCTCCACCATAACTGCCGCACGATAGCGCCAACTCGTCACAGCATGCCGCGGTGGTCGGGGTGCCGTCTCTCCTGGCGCACCAACCGGGTCGCCCGCCGCGAGAAGTCGAGTGAGACCAGGCTTCCACCGGAGGGCAACGGGCGGGCCGAAAGCTGTGTTGAAGCTTCGGCAGAGAACTCCCGCCGATGGGGCGCTGCAGCATATGGCCGCCGCCTTCGTCACCCGGCGCGTCGAGCGCGCGACCGAAGCGGCTGCGATGCTCGCGACATGCACACTGTTGGACCCAGCAACTAAAAAAGCCGCTCCGTCTATTGACTCTTTGTCGCGAGCCAGCTATCCGGAGAGGATGCACTTGCTTGCTTTCGTACCCGGCTCTTCGAAGTGGTAGCGATAGCTACCGCGGGTCGTCACGCCCGCGCGTGCCAACGGATGGTGCGGGAGCGTACGACCCCAAAAGCCCAATCTGGCAGCGTGTCGATGACCTCATCGAGGCGGCGCCGGGTCTCTCCGACCTCCGCGCGCACGGCCTGCATCTTCTAGCTGCGCGCCGGTGGCGGGCTCTCGGCCGGCACGTTCCGCGCGACCTCGTCGAGGACGAGGTACAGGCCATTGTCCGGACGTGCGCGGTTCCACCGGTGCTCGCGAACGTTCGCGCAGCGTGGGAGGGGCCGATCGTAGTTATGAAGGGGCCTGTCGTGGCTTCCCGTTTTCCGGCACCTTCGAGGCGGCCGTTCGGTGACCTCGACTTGCTGGTCGCGGACGCACCGAGCGCACAGGAGGCGCTCATCGCGGCCGGGTTCGTCCCAGGCGGAGATCCTGCGAAGTTTGCGCGGATCAGCCACCATCTCCGACCCCTTCGGCTACCCGACAGCCCGATCTACGTCGAGCTCCACAATCATCCGAAGTGGGTCGACGGGCTTCAGCCCCCATCCCTCGAGGCCCTCTTTGAAGAGGCGCAGCCAATGGACTTCGAGGTCGACGATCTCCTCACGCTGGCTCCGGCGCATCACGTGCTCGTCCTAGCAGCGCATCTCTGGGCGCACGATCCGCTCACCCTGCCGCGTATCCTCGACGTCGCCCTGATGAAGGAAGAGGTTGACGAGGGGGTACTCGAGTCGGTCGCTCGAAGTTGGGGAGTGGCTCGGTTGTGGAGGACGACCAGTCACGTCTCCGACAATCTGTTCGGAACTCGACTGAAACAGCCTCTCGCCCTTCGCATTTCGGGGCGCGGGATGAAATCGGGGCGCGAGGCTACCGTCGTCGAGCTCCAGGTCGGCCGCTTCCTCAACCCTTTCACCGTCTATCGACCGATGCATGCGCTGCGCGTGGTGGTTTCGGCGTTCGGCGCCCTTTTCGGTCGACGAGAGAATGAATCGTGGCGCAGGAAGCTGGTTCGAACGGCGAAGCAGCTGGCGCAGCCGTCAATGCGTTATTCCGACCACATTCACAGCATTGTCGGCGACGATGAGCACCGAGAGTCGACCGAACCTCGCGATCCCTCCAAAGAGTGACTGGCAACCGCGGCATCGCCACGTCCTCCGGGGAGAGACCAATGGCGCAAGAGGTGTTGCAAAGCCGCTCTTGCATGGTTATGATTGGGCGTACTGGGGAATCATCCCTGCGGTGTCAAACGGGGGAGGACGAGGATGAAGAAGGTTCTGTACGAGGCGCCGAAGGTCATCGACTTCGGCTCCATCGCGGACCACACGTTCGACAACCCGGGCGCGGGCGACAAGTCCGCGACGGTGCTGGCGACCGACAAGTACGGCGAGTACTCGCATCCGTTCACCAGCACCCCGTAACTAGGGGTAATCGCACGTACTCGACGGCCGGGCCTGGTGCCCGGCCGTCTTGTGTTGCGTCGGAAACCATGGGTGCGATAGCGATCTTTCTCGGCGGTGAGGGTCGACCTACCGCCGACATCGTGCGGGCAATGAGCGCCGCCGCTCCACACCGTGGGCCGCACGTGCGGACGCTCGTCCACGGAAACTGTGCGCTTTCGTGCAGTAATCTCGAATGATCGCACCGACGCGGAGATCGCCACCTCGGACGGAATCGCCGCGGCGTTCACCGGGACGCTCGACAACGCCCGGGAGCTCGAGGCGGACCTCGCGCGGTTGAACCGACGTCCGGCGCAGAAGGCGTCGCAGCGCTCGTCGCCCAGGCGTTCCTCGAGTACGGCGAGGAGCTGCCCGTGCATCTTCGTGGCGTGTTCGCCGGCGCTGTCACGAACGGGTCTCACGTTTATTGCTTCCGCGACCAGCTCGGGTATGCCCCACTCTTCTACCGCTGCGACGCGCAGGGCTTTTTCGCGGCGAGCGAGGCCAAGCAGGTCGTCGCCGGCGCAGGAATCCGCAAGGAGCCTGATCTCGAGGTCGTCGAGCGCATCCTCTTCGACGACGTCGACGACGAGATGCCTTCGGCGCTTCGTGGAGTACGACGGCTTGCCGAAAGCGATGATCGCTGCCGCGGATCACAAGAGCGTTCGTCTGCGGCGGTATTGGTGGCCCGAGCCTTTGCTGGAGACGGCGAATCTCTCGGACGACGAGATTCACGAGCGGTTCGATCGAGCTCATGGATCAAGCGGTCTCTCGCTGCCTTACTGGGCGGGACGCGATCTCGTTGAGCGGAGGTGTCGATTCGCCGGCCGTGGCGGCGTTCGCGGCGCCACGCCATCTCGAGATCAGCGGACATCCCCTGCAAGCGCTTTCCTTCGTGTATCCGAAGTTTCCTTCGGTCGACGAGCGCCACTACATCGAGATCGTCGCGAAGAGCCTGGGCATTCCGGTTCATCTGTACGAGCAGCGAGCCAACGTCCTCGACGGGCTTGCGGAGTGGGTTGCGCTTGCCGATGGCCCTTTCCTTACAGCCTCGCTTGCCCACTATGCCGAGGACTACCGCTTGGCTCGTGAGCTCGGCTTCCAAACGATTCTCACCGGCGAGCACGCCGAACACACCTTCAACATGCAGGCATTCGTGCTCGGCCACTATCTCACGCACGGACGGTTCCGCCAGGCGCTCCGCGAGCTTTCGGAACGTCGGCAGCAGGGCACTCCCGTGTGGTGGCTGCCTGTGCTCGTCGGCCGAGCGGTCGCTCCCACCTTCGCCGTCGCCGCGAAGCGTCGTCGTGCCCGCTTCGGTGTGCCCAGCTGGGTTGATCTTCGCAAGGCCAACGAGCCGGCGGCGGCATCGTTCGGGCCGGCGAAAGAGCGCTGGCGCACGCTCCAGCTGTCGGCACTCATCGGCCCGGGCCTGTCCGTCGAAGCAGAGGAGATTTGCCAGGCTGTCTGTGGCGTCAGGGCGAGGCGTCCCTGGACCGATGTCGACCTTTTCGAGTTCTTCCTGAGCCTGCCCGCGGAGGTGAAGTTTCCGGATGGGGTGAACAAGAGCCTTGTGCGGAAACTGCTCGCCGGACGGGTACCCGACGAGATCCTGGATCGGCGCGACAAGACCGTCTTCGACGAAGCTCTCCTCGGCGACATCGACTACGCGACGTTGCGTGCGTTCCTCGTGAATCCGACCTACCGTATGCCGGGCATCGACTACGAGCAGCTCTCGCAACGCCTTCACGACGGAACGTTCGAGTCGGTTCATGAATACGGCTGGGCGCGAGACCTCGCGGCCGTCCATGCATTCTTGTCGCAATGGTGATTCCCGGGTTCAATGAGAAGACGTCCCGGACTGAGGATCGGAAGGGCGCGATGATCGGAGCAGCACAGTCGCCGGATCATCCGAGCGGTGCTCTCGAGCTGCGGCAGTGTCGCATCGGTTCGGGGAGAAGCTGGTACTGGATGACCTCTCGGTCTCGTGTGACGCCGGCACTGTCCATGCTCTACTCGGCCCGAACGGAGCGGGGAAGACGACGTTGATCCGGATCATTGCAGGGCTTCTGCATCCGACATCGGGATCGGTCGAAGTCGCGGGTTACGGGCCGATCTCGAATGCGCGTCACTTTCGACAGAGCGTCGGCCTGGTTCCGTCCGGGGACCGGACGTTCTACCTTCGGCTATCCGCGCTCGAGAACCTCGTGTTCTTCGCTCGAATGCACGGGATGAAGCGCCGCGACGCCGTTCGGCGCGCTCTCCACGTCCTCGACGACGTCGGGTTGTCGGACGAGTCAAGAAAGGCCGTTGGCGCCTACTCCCACGGAATGCAGAAGCGACTCTCCGTCGCGCGAGCTCTTCTCATGTCTCCGCCTGTCTTGCTCGTGGACGAGGCTACTCACGATCTGGACCCCGACGGCTCTCGGCGCATTCGCGAGTTGACGTCGAGTGCTGCAGCACGAGGCGCGATCGTCGTCTGGGCGACCCAGCGGCTCGACGAGATCCGCGGATTTGCGCACTCGCTGACACTCCTCGACCACGGCAAAGTGCGCTTCTCGGGAACCGTCCCTGAGCTCATGTCATATGGGGCACCGCGTCGCTTTCTCCTTCACTTTGCAAACGGAAGCCGGGGCGCACTTGAGAGAGGATGCGCTTGACGCTGCGCTACGGGGTACCGCCAGCCTCTCTCAGGTCGGCAACGGGGAGTCCGAGCACTACGTCTTGATGCTCGAGGACGGAGTGGTGCTGAGCGACGCCCTCGCATCGCTTGCCGCCGTGGACGTCAAGGTCGTGTCGTGCCGAGACGAGCGGTCCGAGATCGAAGAGGCATTTCTGCTCTTGACGGAGTCGAAGTCCGGATGATCGCTGTCGTCGAGCCTCACCGCACGCGTCTTGCTCTCGCGGCATCGGAGGTAGCCAAGCTACCGGCATTTGTCCGTCGCGACTTCCTGCAGGCGTGGAGTTACAGGATGGCATTTGTCTCCGATGTCGTCGGCCTTGCATTCCAGGCACTTCTCTTCTTCTACATCGGGAAGATCGTCGATCCCGATGCGCTTCCCACATTTGGGGGCAAGAGCGTGTCCTATATGGAGTTCGTCGCCGTGGGTATTGCAATCTCCATGTTGATCGGCATCGGAATCTTCCGGGCGGCGTACGCATTCCGAAACGAGCAGTTGATGGGAACGCTCGAGGCGCTCCTGATGACTCCGACGGCGCCGACCACTCTCCAGCTCGGCTCGGTCGTGTACGACATCCTGTACATGCCGATCAGGACGGCGACGTTTTTCGTCGTCATCGCACTCATAGGCGACGTTAGCTTCAACGCCGACGGACTCCTACCCGCGATGGTGACGCTCCTCGTCTTCATCCCGTTCGTATGGGGCCTCGGAATCATGTACGCGGCTGCGACCGTGACATTCAAGGTGGGCGGAGGCGGTTTCGCGGTGACGCTGCTCACACTTACCTCCGGAGCGTACTTCCCCCTCGACCTGCTTCCCGACTGGCTGGCTGCTGTCGCGGCGTTCAATCCCATGGCCATCGCCATCGACTCGATTCGCGAATCTCTGCTCGGCGACCCGAGTTGGTCGAGAGCTGCGGCCGGCGTCGCCGTCATAGCCCCTGCGGCGCTCGTTTCACTTGCACTCGGCATCAGCTTGTTCCATCTCGCTCTCCGTCGAGAACGGCGACGCGGGACGGTCGGGCTCTACTGAAAGGAACCCACGGCGTGATCGGTCCTCAGTCGAAAGTACGCAGAAATCCTCAGGTGACGGTTCGCGACCTCGCGGAGGGCGAAGGCGGAGTGCTCTTGCACCTCGAGACGGGCGCGTACCACGGCGTGAATCCGGTCGGCCTTCTGATCTGGGAGCTGCTCGAAGAGGAAAAGACTGTCGCCGAGCTGCTCCAGGCGATCGCCGACCGCGTCGAGGATCCGCCGCCCGCGCTCGAGAGCGACGTCATGGACTTTCTGAATGACGTCACCGAGCGAGATCTCCTGATCGTGGTCGAATAGGCGGCGAACGGCGCCCTCGTGAACGACGCTCAGACCATCGGAACCTGTTTTGGTTTCGCAGTTCGTTCTTCACTTCCCTTTCACTACCTCCGCGGCGGCGATGGCGAAGCGCTGAGTGTGTCAGCCTCCTCGCAGGTTGAGCGCGGCGATCCAGGTGAGCTCATCGTCGAATGGACGCCGACACCAGACGTTCCCTTCGACGCCGCCCTGTACCGACGAGAGAACCGCTTTCTTCTCCGTATGGGTCGCGCCGGCTGGTATGCGATCGACACCGAGGAGCCCCGAATCACCGTCCCGGAAGACGCAGACGTGATCCGCCGTGAGGAGCGGCTCTGGAGCCTGCCTGTCACTCTCTGCTTTCTCGCTCGCGGAGACCTTCCGCTGCACGCCGCAGCCGTGGAAGTGGACGGAGAAGCAGTCATCCTCGGCGCGCCACGCACCTTTGGGAAAACGACCCTCGCGGCCGGGTTCGTAAACGCGGGTTACCGGCTACTGAGCGAAGACGTCACGTGCCTGCGGGTCGCGAGTGATCCTCTGGTGATCCCAGGTCCGGCGATGCTGCGAGTGCGTCCGGACGTCGCCGAGCGGATGGACGTCGAGAACGCGATCAAGCTGCCCGGGTCGGACGACCGCGTCCACCTTGCTCTCGCCGAGTCTGCACGTGGTGACGGGAATCCGGTTCCCGTCCGCGCGGTAGTGCTCCTCCGTGAGGGCGAAGACGGGTTCAGACTCGAGTCGGTGCCGTCCGCAGACGCGATTCGTGATCTTTGGTCGCTCACATTCGGACTTCCGACGGACTCCGACCGCGCGAACGCGTTTGCCAAGCTGGTCGATCTCACGCGATCCGTGCCGACATCGAACCTCTACCGTCCGAGGCGAATCGAAGATGTTCCGGCGACCGTGGAGTATCTTGTCGACGGTCTCTAGGCCGACCGTCTCGAGTGACGACGAGCCGGCGTTGTCCATTGCTGCCAAGACAATGCTGGCTATTCGCGTCTGGCGCTGGTACCTGTTCGTGCGGCGCGAGGTCAGGCGCACGCGGTTACCGGATCTCGTGCGCGAGCTCGGGGCGGACTGCGGTGCAAGGAAATAGGCGCTCTCCTGCGCTCTTGAGTCTCGCGGTACACCGCAGCTTGCGTATCGGGCGGCACCGACCGCGGTGCCTGTTCGGGGCGCTCGTGCTCTACCGGCTCCTGCGCGAGCAGGGTGACGAGGCCGAGCTCGTGATCGGTCTTCCCAACGACGCCCGGGATCACGAGGCGCACGCGTGGGTCGAGATGTCCGGCAGGGACGTCGGCCCTCCTCCCGGTCGAGGACGACACGTCGCGATGGCTCGCTTTTCGTGACTTCGGGAACGAGAGACCCGCCGGCGTGCCCATTCGTGATATGCCCCGCGAACCGTGGCTGAGACAACGCACGGCCCGGTGGGCGCGCCGTTGGACATCATCGTCAACAATCACAACTATGAGCGCTTTGTCGGTCGGGCGATCGAGAGCGCACTTCAGCAAACACACAGCCCGGTGAATGTGACCGTCGTCGATGACGGTTCAACAGACAACTCGCGCGAGGTGATCGACTCGTACGGCACTGATGTGACCGCAGTCTTCAAAGACAACGGCGGCCAGGCTTCGGCGCTAAACGCCGGCTTTGCTCGGAGCGGGGGCAACGTCATCATCTTTCTCGACGCCGATGATATGCTCACGCCCGACATCGGCGAGCGCGTCGTTGCGGCGTTCGAGGCGGATTCTTCGCTCGTCAAGGTGCAATACACCTTGAGGTGATCGACGCCGATGATCGACGAAGCGGGATCGTGAATCCCGCGCCTCATCTTCCACTGAGAAGCGGCGATCTGCGTCGCGAGGAGCTGTCATTCCCATTCGACCTGACGTGGACGGCAACGAGCGGGAATGCATTTGCCTCGTCCGTGCTCGACCGCATTTTTCCAATTCCCGAGAAAGATTTCCCGTTACTTGCCGACTTCTACCTGGTCCACCTGACGCCGCTTCTTGGCCACGTCTCGTGGCTCGATGACATCGGCGGCTATTACAGGCTCCATGCCCGGCAATCGCTTCGCGCTCTCCCATCCCGAACTCGACCTCGATCACATCCGGCAACGCATCGTGTTCGCAGCGCGCACCCAGCGCCACCTCGAGAGGCTTGCGGGCGAGCTCGGACTCGGCCCGGTCCGCATCCTCTCCGTATCCGATCAGGCGAGTCGGTTGGTATCGCTCAAGCTCGACCGCGCGCGGCACCCTGTCGATGAGGACACCATCGTCGGGCTGCTGATCGCGGGACACGGGCCTCCCTAGGCGATTCGATGTGTCGTGGACGATGAAAGCGCTCTTCGTGATCTGGTTCGCCGCAGTTGCTGTCGCACCGTCACGTCTCGTGAGAAGGCTTGCTGAGTCTTTCTTCTTCCCGAGGGGCGAGTGCGATTTAACCGTGTGCTCGAGAGGTTGCACGTCCACTGAGTCTTGCGTCATCAGCCGTCCGCCCACGCCGGCACGAGACGCGTAGACAACTCAGCCGACGTGGTCTTGATAGTCTCTCGTACGGCACTACGCTAAGCCTGGGGAGATAACGGAAACGTCGGGATGAGGGCTTTCCGTTTGGTGTAGCCCTCATTAGCGGCGAGGAACGGGGGTAGGTTGCGGTGCTCGCGTTCACATCAATGAGTCAATGATCGGCTGCTCGACGTACGTAACGGTGATATCAGTGTCAGACTCGGGCCGATATCGAACGGTGTTGCTCGGGGTGGCGTTGCTTGCCATCGTCGCGAGCGCAGCGGGGTCGGCCACGCTGGCCGCCGCATCGGTAAGCGGGCAACCACCGTTCCTTGGCGAAGGGAAAGCTTCTTCTAGAAACTCCCCAGGCAGAGCCCGACCAGGTGCGCTTCCGACCAACTTTCAAGAGACGACTGTGATCAGCGGTCTCACTTTTCCGACCGTGGTGCGATTCGCTTCCGATGGACGAGTCTTCGTAGCGGAGAAAAGCGGACTCATAAAAGTGTTCGACAACCTTTCGGACACAAGCCCGACCGTCGTTGCGGACTTCCGCAATAGGGTTCATGACTACTGGGATCGTGGCCTGCTCGGCCTGGCGCTAGACCCGAGCTTCCCGACGAGTCCGTACTTGTATGTTCTCTACGCCTATGACGCACCGATCGGCGGAACGGCACCGGTCTGGAACGACGCTTGTCCAACACCCCCGGCCCGACCACAGACGGATGCGTTGTCAGCGGTCGTCTATCGCGGATCCAATTGGCAGGGAACGTGATGACCGGCAGCGAGCAGGTGCTCATCAATGACTGGTGCCAGCAGTATCCGAGCCACTCCGTCGGCGATCTCGCTTTGGGACCTGACGGCAAGCTCTACCTGTCCGGTGGCGATGGCGCGTCCTTCACGTTCACGGACTACGGGCAGGGGGGCGGTTCGAGCGGCAGTCCCACTCCAAAGAACCCCTGCGGGGACCCGCCGGGAGGAGTCGGCGGAGCCATGTCGCCACCCACCGCGGAGGGCGGTTCGCTACGAAGCCAGAGCCTCGGGCGTGCCGCTGGAGGCCCCGTGCTTCTCGGTGGCACGATCCTCCGTGTCGATCCCGCGACGGGTGCCGGCCTACCTGACAACCCGAATGGCGCAAGCCCGGACGCGAACAAGCGGAGGATTCTTGCGCAGGGCCTTCGGAACCCGTTCCGTCTCGCCTTCCGCCCAGGCACGAGTGAGGTGTGGGTGGGTGACGTCGGCTGGGACATTTGGGAGGAGATCAACCGCCTCACCAACCCGACAAGCGCCGTGCGAAACTTCGGGTGGCCCTGCTACGAAGGGAGCGGGCCGCAAGCCGGGTATCAGAATGCCGGCCTCAATATCTGTACGAGTCTTTACGGCACGCCCGGTTCCGTCGTTGCGCCGTACTTCGCGTACCAGCACCTACAGCCGATCGTCCAGGGCGAGAACTGCCCTGCTGCGAACGGTGCGGCGATCACCGGGATCGAGTTCTACGCCGGCGGCTCATACCCCGCTTCGTACCACGGTGCACTCTTCTTCGCCGATCACTCACGCAACTGCATCTGGGCGATGCCGGTCGGGGGCAACGGACTCCCCGACGCGTCGAAGGTCGAAACATTCGTTAGCCCCGCGGCCCACCCGGTCGACATCGAAACTGGACCAGGCGGAGATCTCTTCTACGTGGACTTCGAGGGCGGCACGATCCGCCGAATCTCGTACTTCGTGCCGTCGGGTCCCGATCTGGCCCTCGGCAAGCCGGCGACGGCGTCGTCGTCGTATAACACTTCTCGTACGCCGGACAAGGCGAATGACGGAAATTCGACCACGCGTTGGTCGTCGACCTTCGCCGATGGCCAGTGGTGGCGGGTCGACCTCGGCTCGGTGCAGCAGGTGAACAGCGTCTCCCTGAACTGGGAGGCCGCGTATGCATCGTCGTACAAGATCCAGGTGTCCTCCGACGGGACGACCTTCACGGACGTTGCCACGGTCTCGAACAGCCAGCCCGGCTGGAAGACGACCTCCTTACCGCCGTTGCTGCTCGCTACGTGCGCGTGTTGGGCGTAACGCGGGCGACCCAATATGGCATCTCTTTCTGGGACGCGCAGGTGTTCGGGCCGCCCGCAGGCGGAGACGTTCCTGTGAACATCTCCCCTCCCACGCTGTCGGGGTTCGCAGGGCAGGGACAAACGATCTCCGCTTCAACGGGGTCGTGGTCAGGGTCACCAACCTCGTATGCCTACCAGTGGCAACGCTGTGACAAGGCGGGTTCGAGCTGCCAGACCGATCACAGGTGCGACGACACAGACGTACGTACTTGGGTCGGCGGATCTTGGGCAGACCGTGCGGGTTGGGGTGACCGCGTCCAATGCGGCCGGCGCCTCGGCCTCCGCGTACTCTGCAGTGAGCGCTCCGGTACTGCCCGACAAGGCCCTCGGCAAGCCGGCGACGGCGTCGTCGTCGTATAACACTTCGCGTACGCCGGACAAGGCGAATGACGGAAATTCGTCCACGCGGTGGTCGTCGACGTTCGCCGATGGCCAGTGGTGGCGGGTCGACCTCGGCTCGGTGCAGCAGGTGAACAGCGTCTCCTTGAACTGGGAGGCCGCGTATGCATCGTCATACAAGATCCAGGTGTCCTCTGACGGGACGACCTTCACGGACGTCGCGACGGTCTCCAACAGCCAGCCCGGCTGGAAGACGACCTCCTTCACAGCTGTTGCTGCTCGCTACGTGCGCGTGTTGGGCGTGACGCGGGCGACCCAATACGGCATCTCCTTCTGGGACGCGCAGGTGTTCGGGCCGGGCGGCTCCGGCGGTGGGCCGACACCGACGATCGACGAACCGGCTTCGACGCTCACGTGGAAGGTCGGCGACACGATCAACTTCTCGGGGCACGCGACCGACCCGTGGAGGGAGCGCTTCCAGCCAGTGCGCTGACGTGGACCGAGATCCTCCACCACTGCACGACGCCAAACGATTGCCACACGCATGTCGTTCAGACGTTCGACGGCGTCGCGAGTGGCAGCTTCAGCACACCTGATCATGACTATCCATCGTGGATCGAGCTGCAGCTGCGGGCAACGAACTCCTCAGGCGCGAGCGGAACCACGAGCGTGCAGCTCGACCCGCAGACCGTCGTCTTGACCTTCACCAGCAATCCAGCCGGCCTCAGCCTGACTGTCGGTAGCGCCACCTCTGTCACGCCATTCACGCGGACGATGATTGTCAACTCGGTCAATTCCATTAGCGCTCCTCTTACGCAGACGCTGAACGGCAGTACCTATCAGTTCGTCTCCTGGTCGGACGATGGCGGAGCCAGCCACAACATCACCACGCCCCCGAGCCCTACGACATATACGGCGACGTACCAGACGGAGGCGACCATACCCACTAATACGAGCCCGCCAAGCGTCTCGGGCTCCCCCCGCCAGGGACAGACGCTGAGCACAACGAACGGCAGTTGGAGCGGCACGACTCCAATGACCTTCACTTATCAGTGGCGCCGCTGCGATTCGGCTGGCTCGAATTGCAGCGACATCGCGGGCGCAACGGCATCGACCTACGTGCTAGTCGCGGCGGACGTGGGATCCCGAATCCGCGCACGCATCAGCGCGACCAACCCAGCCGGGTCCGGCCAGGCTGACTCGCCCCCTACCAGCCGCATTAAGGCTGGCCACTGAGAACGAGTAGGTCACTCGGCCTCACTCACGTCTTCGGCCCCTAGATGCCGCTTTGCGAAAACGAAGCGCGAGCGGTGCTCACCGACGTGCGTGCTCTTGCCACACCGCGAGTGGCAGATTAGTACGCCGAAGAAGGTCAGCAGGATCGCGGACGGCCACGTAGATTTTCGTGTTGGGGTGACGAATATTGATCGGGCGGTCTCCGCAGGACTCCATCCGCTGGCTCCAAGAAAACGTCGAGGCCGCTATCGCGCAACATGTCCAGCACATCCTGCGTTCGGTATCCGTAGGTCTGGAGTGCATCCTCGCATGACTCCAGGTACACACAGCGTGTACGAAGTAGCAGGCCCCGAGCCCCCTCGAGCACACTTCGGCTTGTACCCTTCCACATCAATCTTGAGCAAATGGACGACGGCCTCAGTGACGAGGTCGTCAAGGGGGCGCAGAGGCACCTCTATCTCGCCGTCCGAAGCGACCCGATTGATATCGTCCCACATTCCGTCAGAAAATTGGACGACACCGTCCCTCGGCACCGACCGCGACGTTGTGGGCGTGCACATTCTGGAAGCCGTTGCAGTTCGACGTTCTGGACCAGAAAATCAAAAACTCGCGGGTTCGCCTCGATCGCATGGACGCGGCCTGTTTCTCCGACGGCCACCGCGGCCGCCAGCACCGTCGTGCCGACATTGGCCTCGACATCTACCACAATCTCTCCAGACCGGAGGTACTTGCGGAAGAAGGCGGGGGTCATCTTCCGTTCCAGCGGATCTAGCCACAGCTGAACGGAGACGGAGCTGGGGTGGAAGCGAATTTTATAGCCGCCCTGCTCAATCGTCAGGAAACGGCATAACCCGCTGCGCCAAAGGAGGCGAGACATGAGGAAACGCAGAGGTCGACTCTCTGCACGTACAGCCTGGACATAGAAACTGAGCGGGCACAACATGGACGGCCGACGTTAGCAGCAACCCCGAGGCAGGCAAGAAGCCGGATGTTGAAAGCCCTAGACAGAACGTGTTCGCACAGTCAGCCTCGATCACTTGCCCGTAACGTAGTAAATCAGCCGAGCAGGTAAGGATGGCGCTGCGTAAGGATCAGGGGATCGGCACCTTCCCGAAGGGGAAGCGAGCCCCCAGGCCCTTTGAAATAAGGACTGCCGATCCCTACGGCAAACGCGGCTTGGGAACTGGGGGAGGATTCAATGTGCCAGTCCTTCCAAGTTCCGTTGTGGAAGATTCGCCAGTTAAACCAGACGTATGCCCGAACCTTCGGGAACAACCCTGGGAGCGAGATGAGTGCGTCAGCGATCCACTGCGCCTTCGCTCCGCCGTACTCGTACGAGCCCGTCTCCCCAACCATGATCGGCTTGGACGGGGCGATTTGGAGCAGATGGTTGTAAGAGGCGCTGAAGAGACTCGCGAAGGAGATGGAACTCGAACCCTGGTTGTAACCGTCAAGACACGTCCAGTCCACATAGGCGTCGCCAGGGTAGAGCGATTCCAGCGGCGTCGAGCCGGAGAAGTCGAGATTCGGGCACCACACCCAAGTCACGTTGGTCGCGCCAGCCGAGCTGACGATGTCGTGGAAGCGGCGCCAGGACGCGACGAAGGCGGCGGGTTCGGTCTTGGCCTGCGCGCCCCATGGGAACCAGGTGCCGTTCATCTCCCAGTTCCAGCGCAGGAGGAATGGCTTCCCCCACGCTTTTACCGCCTGCGCCCAGGTCGTAAGCGAGGCGTCGTAGGCTCCTGCGGCGATATCGCGTAGCGGAACGCTCTTGGAGCTCATATCCATCAGTGGTATCGCGCCGCGGGACACGACGTTGTTGGCAGGAGTGGCCGAAAATGCCTGCTCCCAGGGCGGGGGTTGGCCGTAGTGCAGGATCGAGACTTTCTTGCCTGCATGCTGCTCGAACAGATCCCAGGTGTTCAAATCCCATGGCGCATCCCCGTAGGAAGACCCGTAGGTGTCGTTGCCGTCGATCCACGCGCCCCAGTAGATTGAGCTTGACGGGGGAGGCGGCGGCGGAGGAGCCGAGCACGCGGAAGTCGTTGCGTTCACGCTAACCCGCGCAGAACGATTGCCCGCAGCGTCCACGGCCTCGACCCCGAACCAGTAGGAGGTGGCACAGGTGAGGCCCGACTGGTTCGAGGATCTCCCGCTCGGCGACTCGACCTTGACGCCGTTTCGGTACACGTCGTAGCCGGTGACGCCCACGTTGTCGCTGGAGGCATTCCAGGTGAGGGTCAAGCTCGTCTGGGTCACGTTGGAGGCGGCAAGCCCGGTGGGAGAGGAGGGCGGGGCGGTGTCGGCACAGGCGGTCGTCGACACCATCACCGTTGCCTTGCCGGAGCGGTTCCCGGCCGCGTCGACGGCATCGACCGCGAGCGTGTAGTTCGTATTGCAGGTGAGGCCCGAGAAGATCCCGGTGGTCGTCTGCGCGCTACCCACCGGGCTGCCCCCGCGGTAGAGGCCGTAGGCGG
Source organism: uncultured Actinomycetes bacterium (assembly GCA_963830035.1). GTDB lineage: Bacteria > Actinomycetota > Thermoleophilia > Gaiellales > Gaiellaceae > GMQP-bins7. The sequence continues at coordinate 276,215 of CAWHKX010000007.1, forward strand.
TGACGCCGACGTTGTCGGTGGATGGGGACCAGGTGAGGGCGATCGAGGTGGCGGTGCGCGCGGAGGCTTGGACGTTCGCCGGCACGCTCGGCGCCTGCGTGTCGGCGCAGGCAGCGGTCGAAGCGGTGACGCGCGCTTTTGTCGAGCGGTTCCCCGCGGCATCGGCAGCGTCCACCTCGAAGGTGAAGGCCGTACCACAGGTGAGCGTCGTGACCGTTGCGCCTGGCTGGGTTGGGTCGAGAGCGCCGGTGCCGTTCACGTACACGCGGTATGCCGCGACTCCCACGTTGTCGCTCGAGGCGTCCCACGTCAGTGACACGCTCGATCCCGTGGCGCCGCCGACAGCGAGGTTCCCCGGTTGTGTGGGCGGGTTCTCGTCTGCAGGCGGCGAATCGTCCGGGGGCGGGACCGTCGGAGGCGGCGGAGGCGTCGGCTCGCAGGCGGACGTCGTCGCGCTCACGCGTGCCCGAGGCGAGCGGTTGCCGGCGGCATCGCGGGCCGCGACTCCGAACCAGTAGGAGGTACCACAGGCGAGATTGCCGTGCGTGATCGAGGTCGAAGGGACAAACACCATCTTCGCGCCGCTTCGATAAGCGTCGTAGCCGACGACGCCGACGTCGTCGGCGGGGGGGCTCCAGGTCAAGGCGACGCTCGTCGGGGTGACGCTCCGGACGGCGAGATCCGCGGGCTCGCTCGGCGGCGTCTTGTCGCTGCCGGCCGCGCAGGGGGTCGTCGTCACGTGCGCACGTTCGCGTGGCGAGCGATTGCCCGCGGCATCGCGGGCTTCGACCCCGAACCAGTACACGCTGTCACAGACGAGGCCACCTTGCGTGAACGACGTCGAGGTGACGGAGGCCACCTTGGTGCCGTTCATGTACACGTCGTAGGCGGCGACGCCGACGTTGTCGACGGAGGGGCCCCAGCTCAGCGAGAGGCTGGTTTCGGTGACGCTGCCGAAGCTGAGATTGGTCGGCTGCGAAGGCGGCGTGGAGTCGGCTGCAAGCGCGTCAATGGAAGGCGGCGAGGGCGGGACCGGGAGTGTGGGCGGGGGCGCGATCGGATCCGCGGGCGATGGGGCAGGAACCGTCGGATCTGAGGGCGGAGCCGGAAGCGTCGGTGGCGCCGGCGGAGCTGGATCCAACGGCTTCGGAGGCGCCGGAGGCTCGGGGCAGCGAGCCGTCTGCACCCAGGCCGAGCGACGTTCGGAGCGGTTGCCGGCGGCGTCGAGAGCGTCGACCTGAAACTCGACCCACGACCCGCAGGCGAGGCCGCTCACGGTTGCGGCGGGTTCGGACGGGGACTGAACGAGAAGCTGGTGGCGGTAGACGCCATAGCCGACCACGCCGACATCGTCCGAGGACGCCTTCCATTCGAGCATGACGGCGCTCTCAGTCGTGGCGGACTGATGGAAACCGGTAGGTGCCGTGGGTGCCTGGGTGTCGAGACAGGCTGCCGTCGAGACCGTCGCTCTCGCCGCAGGCGAGCGGTTCGCCTTGCGATCGAAGGCGACGATCCAGACGCCCATGCTGCGACCGCAGGAGAGGCCAAGGGCGGTGTACTGGGCACGGGAGACCTCGACGGGCAGCACGCTGCCTGTGTACTCGCTGCCCGAGATCTCGGCACGCACCTCGTCCACGTACACGTAGTAGCCCGCTACGCCCGGGCTGTCTTGCGCGGGATCCCAGGCCAGCGACACCGAGGTTGGCGTCGCCGCCACCACGCGGACGTTCGTGGGCGCCGGGAGCGCGTCTCGATCGTTCTTGCCCGGCACACCGCCGGCGGATCCGGCGAGGGCAAACGCGGCGAGAAGAACAACGGATGCGACGACGAGCGTCGCGTGCTGTCTGGCGGCTGGCACAGCCCCCGTGTCGTCGGCTCAGAGCAACCCGCACCTAGACCCCCGATTGGGTGAGCACCCCCGTCCGGCCAGGCGAGTTGGCTTAACGATCCGCTCCGATTCCCTCCTGTCAGTTACGCCGATCAGGACGTACTGGTCGATCCACCGAGCGTCAGTTCAGCGGTGACGACGTCGGCTTGGACGACCGCCTCGTCCGCTTCCGCGTTCGCGCGATTCAGGCGCCATACGTACTGGGCTCCGCACCACCATATGGTGCGGATCATTGGTGCGGATCACCGCCCGCTTCTCGGTCCAGGGTTGCGGCTAATCCGTAGCTCGGTAGCCTGAGCTAGTGATCATCTCGCGAACGCCTCTGCGGATTAGCTTCGTGGGCGGGTCGACCGATCTTCCGGGCTTCTGTGACGTGCACGGGGGAGCTGTCGTCTCCACGACAGTTGACAAGTGGGTGCACGTCGTGGTCGCTCCTCGATTCGAGGGCGACATTCGAGTTGCGTACTCCCGTACGGAGATTGTCGACACTGCGAAGGACGTCGAGCATGAGCTCGTCCGCGAAGCGCTTCGAACGACCGGGCTTCCGCGGGGACTGGACATCCTGACCCTTGCCGACGTTCCGCCTACGGTACGGGGCTTGGATCCTCGAGTGCAGTGATGGTCGGATTGCTGAACGCGCTCTACGCGTATCAGGGTGTCTACAAGTCGCCGACCCAGTTGGCCGAGGAGGCGTCCACGATCGAGATGGACGTGCTCCGAAAGCCGATTGGACGACAGGATCAATTCGCGACCGCCCTGGGGGGCCTGAACCTCATCGAGTTTCTGCCGAACGGCGGCGGGGTTCGCGTCGAACCCCTCGTATGTCCTCCGCGCACGCTGGAGCGCCTGCAGCGCTCGATGCTGTTCTTCTTCCTGGGAACGAAGCGGAGCTCTAACGACCTCCTTCTCGAACAGGCTCGCGGAATCGCGGACGGACGATCGATCGCAGCGCTCACCACGATGCGGGACCTCGCGTACGAGTTGCGCGCGCAGCTCGCGTCGGGCGATCACGACATCGGCGCGCTTCTTCACCGCAACTGGGAGCTGAAACGGACGCTCGCAGAGGGAGTAACAACCGAAGGCGTCGACTCCTGGTATGAACGTGCGATTAGCGCTGGTGCAACCGGGGGAAAGCTGCTCGGCGCAGGCGGCGGAGGGTTCTTGCTCGTGGTCTCGCCTCCTGAGCGCCACGCCATCGTGAGGAGCGCCCTTGCCGAGCTCCGCGAAGTTCCGGTTCGCTTCGCGGCGCGGGGAACCCAAATCCTGTTCGCGACCAGGGCGCGGATTGATGATCTCGGCTGCTGCGATGCACCTGAAACGTCTCGAAGAAGCTCTCGCCGACCTCTCGCAGGAAAACCTCGAGGAGCTGGGCGAAGTTCTCTTTCGCGCATACCGGAACGACAAGCAAGTCTTCACCGTCGGCAACGGAGGCAGCTCGTCGACCGCGAGTCACATAGCCGCCGACCTGGCGAAGAACACGATAGGCCCGAACATGAAGCGCTTCAGGATCTGAGCCTGAACGAGAACGCGGCGATCGTCACCGCGCTCGCGAACGACCTTGGTTACGAGAGCGTCTTCGTCGAGCAGCTCGTGAATTTGATCCGCGCCGGAGACGTGCTCATCGTCGTTTCGGCTAGCGGGAACTCGCCCAACGTACTCAAGGCCATGCGGTACGCGCGGCGACAGAGCGCCGAGGTCGTTGGGCTTCTAGGCTTTAGCGGAGGCGAGGCGGCGAAGCTGGCCGACGTCGCAGTGATTGTGCCATCCGACGACTACGGGATCGTGGAGGACGTTCACCTCATCATCAACCACATCCTGGTGGACCATTTCAAAGCACGGCTGGAGGAGCTCGCCCCTGGGTCGTTTGAGAGCAGTGTTTCTCGACCGCGACGGGACGCTGAACGTTCGGCCGTCACGTCACGAGTACGTCACCACGGCTGACGACTTCGAGTGGCTTCCTGGAGCCCAGGAGGGCGTCGCGCGACTGTCCGAGGCTGGCTACGCGCTTACCGTCGTGTCGAACCAACGGGGCGTGGCTCGCGGATTGCTAACCACCGAGACGCTGCGCTCGATGAGGAGAGGATCCAGGACGACCTTGGACAGCTAGGCGTTCAGATTGCAGCGTTCCGCTACTGCGTGCACGACCTCGGCGCTGGCTGCGCGCCGCGAGCCGGCCCCGGGGATGATTCTCGACCTCGCCCAACAACTCGAGCTCGACGTGCAAAGATCGTGGATGATCGGCGATTCGGAGTCCGACGTCGCAACCGGCCGCCAAGCTGGGTGCCGCACCGCCCTCATCTGTGAGATCGCTGGGCCAACAGACGCCGACGTAACCGGCGCGACGCTGCTGGACGTGAGCATCACCGTCCAAGCCCTCACACGCCGTCGACCTTAGAGCTATTCCGGTAGACGTCCGTTCGCCAGCCGATGAGAATACGAACGCTGAGCCCGTGGTATGTTCAGCCGCGCCCGGTTCGTAGAGGGGGATCAATCAGCCAGCGTCCGAAGTATCCACACCGCGGCGGATCGACGGCTTTTCCGGCAACCGTCGCGTACCGCCTTGGCAAGCTGTGGAAGCGTGGTCTTCTCAAGGGAGACTGGCTGGACTGCGGTTGCGCCGAGGGGGACTACACCGTGGCGTTGCTTGAGGGTGGAGCCCGGCGTGTCGTTGGAATCGACATCGAAGAGAGTCGCATCGACGACGCTCGCCGACGGCATCACACCAAGTCGGGAGCGGAGTTTCTTTGGGCCCGCAGCGAAGAGCTTCCGTTTACCGATGATTCGTTCGATGGCGTGTTCTGCAACGAAGTCTTCGAACACGTCGACGATGAGATTTTGACTCTCAGGGAGTTTCGCCGGGTGCTTCGGCCAAGCGGCCATTTGGTACTCATGAGCCCCAACCGCTTGTTCCCCTTCGAAGGCCATGGTCTTCGATTCACGCCGAATTTCGGGATTCGGGGTCCACTCCCTCTCATCCCCTGGCTCCCCGCTGTCCTTACACAACGATTCGTCGAAGCCCGAAACTATTGGCCATGGCACCTTCGCCGGCTGATCGAAGGGCATGGGTTTGATGTCGTGGAGATGGGAACTGCTCTCCCTGTTTTCGAAGCGTACCGGTGGCTTCCTGAAGCACTTATCGATATCTACCAGCGCCACATCACGGTGTTAGAGACGGTCCCACTCCTACGGCATCTTGGTGTCTCGGTATTTGTTGTTGCAATGAAATCGTACTAGCGTGGATGCGCAGAGGCGAGCGCAGGGGGCTGAAGGAGCGCCCCCGCTCCCCGTCCACTTACCCTCGATCTCCGGGATCAATCTCTCCGTGTCGCACGAGAACACGTAGAGGTCATCTTGCCTCCCTTCGCGACACCATCGGGCACGCGAGCTGACTCCGTACACGACCGTCGAAGCACCCGCCTTACCAGGACGGCGGGTAGGGGCGCCGTTTTTAGAGACGAGACCCATCGTCTATCTCTCTCGCGTCGGATGACCAGAGACCGCTTCGCGTAGAACTCGGTACCCTGCCTGCGGATAGGCTCCTAGTCGGAGCCTCCGGCCTCGAACTCCGGGATTAGCGCGTGGTAAGTCCTATTAGGCCGTCCGCCAAGGTAATCTCTGCCTTCCAATCAATGGTTCTGTGAGCGTGGGTCGGGTCCATGCAACTCCGGGCTAGCTCGCCAGCGCGCAGTGGAGCGAGCTCGGGTGTGATGTGCTTCCCCGCTACATCCTGTAGCTGCGTGTAGAGGTCGTCGACGGATGTTTCGATCCCGGTCGCAATATTGAAGATGCCTTTCGTACCCGCGGACTTGAGCAGTGCCGCTGCCACATCAGAGACTTCCACGTAGTCGCGGGTCGGCTTTCCGAAGCCGAAGAGCGTCGGGCGTCGATCGCTCCAAAGATGGTGGCTCAAGATCGATACCACTCCGGCCTCTCCGTGCGGGCTTTGACGCGGCCCGTATACGTTGCCGAGGCGGCACACGGCGTGAGGCAGTTCGGACGACGCCGCCCACGTCAGCACATATGCCTCGCTGGCCCACTTCGACGCACCGTAGGGTGCAAGTGGGGCAGGCAAGCGGTCCTCCGGGAGTCGGCAAGGGGGCCTCGTCTCCGTAGAGCGCGCCTCCGGTAGACGTGAACACGACAGGGGCACGATTACGCCGCGCCGCCTCTACAATATTCATCGTCCCGATCACATTGACCTCTGCATCTCGTCGCGGATTCGTGACGGAGACCGTGACACTCGACTGCGCCGCGAGATGGGAAGATCGCCCATGGCGAGGATGAGTCCACAACTCGGTCGAGTCGTGCGGTGTCCGCAATGTTCGACTTGTTCCAGATTTGCCTCCCGCGCAACACGACGCTCGTCGCCCGTCGAAAGATCATCCACGACGACGACGTCCGATCCCTCTGCGACAAGGCGGTCGACGACGTGCGAGCCGATGAAGCCCGCTCCACCGGTTACTACGGCTGTTCGCTGGCAAGCACGACAGTGATCCTTCGCCGATCTTGAGCTACGTTACGCCGAAGACAGGCCCTACCGCGATGATACTCGCCGCCGGGCGGGGCACCCGCTTGGCGGAACTGGGCCTCCAGGTGCCGAAGGCACTCGTCGAGGTTGGCGGCGAGCCCCCTGCTTGCCCGGCAGATTCGTTATGTCGAAGGCCAGGGCGTGCGCCGGATCGCCGCGAACGCCCATCATCTCGCGGAGCAAGTGGAGCAGTTCGTGCGCGACTACCGGGAGGCAACGGTCCGCGTCGTGGTCGAGCCGCATCTGCTCGGAACTGCAGGCGCCGTCCGAAAGTGCTTTGCCCCTTCTCGGCGCAGGACCCTTTCTCGTTCTCTACGCTGACGTGCTCGTCGATGCGTCGTTGTCGCCGATGTTCGATCTGCACTCTCGGATGAGAGCCGAACTCTCGCGGTCTACCGGTCCCGCGAGATCGAAGGAAAGGGAATCGTCCAGGTTGGAGATGACGGTCTAGTCACCGAATTCGCCGAGAAGACCAGCGGGCAGTCAGGTCGACCTGGTCCTCGTCAACGCCGGTATCTATGCCGTCAACCGCATGCTGATTGCCGACCTCGTGCCACCCGGGGTCGTAACCGACTTCGGGCACGACGTTCTCTCCCGAGGGCTCTCACGTATGGGTCGCCGCATCGCCACCTTTCGTCTGCCGAGGCCAGTGCTCGATGTCGGAACTCCGGATGCGCTCGAGGCTGCGCGGAAATTCGATCTCCCTTGAGGACGAGTTCACTCAATGCTGCTGTCCTTCTCCTTGACGGGCTGGAGGCACGCTGGCAGTCGGTGGACCCGACGGGTTCGAGCCGCGAGTCGACGCGACCGCAACGCGATCGTCGTCACGTGTCTATTGGGGCGCTCTCGTGGGTGGTGGACAGTAGCGGCTACGGTCAAGCTCCGTGGGACATGCGTAGTCTCGATGTGTTCGAGTCGTCCGTTGGGGAACGCGTCTCCATCGTCCATTTCGGTCATTCGTTCCGCAACAGCGACGGTAGTGAAGGCAGGTTCCCGGCCGCACAGATGAAGGCTCTCCGCGCGCGAGGCGTAATTCCATTCCTGGCCGTCGTATCATCCGAGCCAGTCCGGTAAGGGTCAGCATCAAACGGAGTACCAACTCTCTGACATCATTGCCGGTCGCCACGACGACTATCTGCGGGCCTACGCAGCGAGGGTGGCGGCCTGGCGCAAACCGTTCTTTCTGCGCTTCGCGCACGAGATGAACGGCACATGGAGCTCGTGGTCCGAAGGAGTCAACGGTAACGAACCAGGCGAGTTCGTGACCATGTGGCGGCGCGTTCACGGCATTTTTCGCGACGCCGGAGCGACCAACGCGACCTGGGTCTGGTGCCCGAATGCCGAATACCCGGGCTCGACTCAGCTACTCTCCAGCCTCTATCCCGGTGATGCGTACGTCGACTGGACTTGCGTCGATGGCTACAACTGGGGTACCGATCCCGCAAAGCCGGGTGGGTGGAAGTCGCTCGCAGTGGCCTTGGGGCTGACCTACGATCTCATCACGGGCACGATCGCCCTGAGCCAGCCCTTCCATGCTCTGGCAGAGGTTTCGACCCAGTTCGGAGGCTCGAAGGCGAGCTGGTTGAGGAGTGCGCTTCTGAACGAGCTGCCCGCCCGCTTCCCGAAGTTGAACGCATTCCTCTACTTCAATCAGCATCCTGAACTCGGAGTTCCGCCTGGCAGATTGAATCCTCGACCTCTGCGACGCGGGCCTTCGCCGAAGGAATCGCCTCGAGGCTCTACGCCCGAAACGAATTCGCGACGTTGCGCGGCTCTCCGATCCGGCCCCTGGGCAGCTCCTCCTCAACCTCGAGTAGCACGGCTTCCTGTGCCGGCGATCGGGACCGGCCCAGGCGACTGGATCACCCTAAGGCGAGATGGTCGAGTCGCGTGTGGCACCACGGCCACCACGGACTTCCCGCCGCTGTTCGGGCATCCCAGTGACACTCCTCCGCAATGAAGGTAGGCGTATCGAAACGCGTTCCGGCCGCGCCTCGGTTATCCCTGCCCTCCGACCACCCTCCCCTCGTGGGGGGCAAGCCGCATCCTACGGAAACCCGCCACATTCTCTCGGCGTTACGTAAAGAGACCGATGGGAACTCCGTACTTTAGCGTCATCATTTCCGCGTACAATCGCGCAGCCGTCGTCGACCGATGCATCCAGAGCTGTCTCGGGCAAACCTTCAATGATTTCGAGGTGATCGTAGTCGACGACGGCTCGACTGATGGAACTGCCGCGACATTGCGCGGGCGTTGGGATTCCCGATTGGGGTGGTAGTTCACGAGCCCAATCGTGGTATCAATCCCTCTCGACATACAGGCGTCACTCAGCCCTCGGGGAATGGGTGGTCGTTCTGGACAGCGACTGGGAGCTCTTCCCCCACGCGCTTCAGCGCCTGTACGACATAAGTCAAGAATTGCCGAAACATGTGCAAGTCATCCGAAGTCGATTCCTGTGGAATGATGGACATATATCACCGTCGTTTGTTCCCCGAGGGGCTGTTGACTACCATAGAGAGGATTGGTTCGGTCGATCGACGAGGGAGGTAAGATGCTGGTCGATGCATAGATCGATCCGGTCTTCGAAACCACACCCTATTTCAGAGGTCGACGAGGCGCAATGGAGACGCTGTACGAGCTCGATCTGGCGCAGAATGAGACAAGTGTCTACGTCGAAGACGTATTGGGCATGGAACACACCGATGCGCCTAATAGCTATTTGCGGGACGTCGACGGAAGGAGTTCATACCTCGGTTACTGGAAGATGCACCAGACATGCTTTGGATGGCGGAGACGGCACTGACAGGCATGGGGAAGCATTGAAGAGGCATGGACCGCGCCAGTATCGAACTCTGGTGAGAGTAGCCGCACACCAAGCTTTCCTGACGAGGGACAGGAGAAGAGGTTTGCGGTATGTCTTCATGTATTTGCGGCTGAGACCGATCGGATTTGTGCTTTGGGCTACGCTAGTCCTAGGTGTTGTGGGTCCAAAGGCCCTTGCCTATGGAACGCTCGCTTATCGTATCTGAGCGACCAGATGACTACGTGCAGTTACGTCACTGTGCTTTTGGGGCGCTCCCTAGAGAGTCTGCCCGCACCGTCTTTCCGCCAAACAGTACCGGTCGCAGGGTGCCGAGGGTCAGACATGCCGCCAACGTAACCTGACTCGTGAGCCACGCGATCCCGATACCTTCGATGCCGAGGCGCGGTAGTAGCAGAAAGGTCAAAGTCAAGTCAGGACACATTGACTGCCCTGCATCCAGAGGACAGTCCGACCACTATGCTGTATTCGCGCGACGCTCAGACCTAGTGCGACCAGAATGTTCGGGATGCTCGCGACGGCGAGGAGTCGCAACAGGCTCGCGCCCTCGCTCGCGTAGGGCGCTCCGAAGGCGCGGAGGACGTACGGCGCTCCCAAGAGAAGGATCAAGGCCAACGGGAGGACGAGACGCAGGTCTGCAGCAGTACTCGCCGACTGTACTCCCGCAGCTTCGCCTCATCGAATGCGACCTCGACGGTGAGTGACGTTGTCATGTACAGCGCAATGAGCTGCAACGACGCTGCGATCGTCCAGGGAACGAAGAAGTAGGCGGCTGCACGGGTGCCAGCGTCGTTGGTGACGATGATGGGTAAGGCGAGTGTGGAAGCAAGCATGAAGAGGGAGCCGACGTAGTTCCCCGAGGCGAACCTGGCCATGCGACGCGCATCCAGGGGCTCGCCGCCCGCAAGCCCGACATGCTTCGGAATGAGCCGCAGCGAAATGAAGAGACTCATCGGGAGGATCAAGATGAGGACGGGCACGATCCACGCGACGAAGATGCCACTTCGCGGTATGGCAGTCGCAACCGCGACGAGGAGGACGATCTTCGCCGCCGAGAACGCGGTGTTCTTGATCGACACCCACTGCGCTTGCCGCATGCCCGTCATCACGCCGTCCTGGAGGGAAAGATCGTCCACGACGTCGTTCCGAGGACGAAAGCGGCGAGCCAGAGGGGGCTGTCGCTGAGAAAGGTGAGGCTCGGCGCCCAGAGCGGGCTAGTGAGAGCCGCGACGAGGGCTGCGAGGGCGGAGAGCCCCCGCTCAACGCGTAACTGGCCACGACGAGCTTTCGAGTTGCCGACCCGCCCGCGGCAGGTAGCGGATCAAGACACTGTTGAGGCCAAGCTGGCAAGCGCCGGAAACAAGAATCATGGCCGAGAGGACTGCGGAGTTGACGCCGACGACTTCGGGCGAGTAATTCCGGGCTGCGAGCACCCAGAAGACGAATCCGAGCAGAGAAGTAGAGCCGGCGCCGAGAATGAGCAGATACGCGCTCCGGTAGAGCGGTATGGAAACGTGCTCGCGGAGGCTCCCGCGAGTTGCAAGCACGCCGAACGTCCCAGATCGTTCGGGGGACGACTCCAAGAGCTGCCTTCAACCACTGACGTCTAACGGGTGCCATGGTGGGGTATCGGAGGACTCGGGTCAGTCTTTAGCATCAGCCCGCGAAGAACGTCGCTCTCGGATGAATGGCGATCGTTTCCATGACAAGCAATCTGAGTACGCTCTAGGGGAGGGTGTTGCGTGACCGGCGGAATCTCAGTGGTCGTCTGTACGTATACCGAAGCGCGCTGGCGTGACTTACGCGCGACGCTCCGCTCGCTCGAGGCGCAGACGCAGCGTCCCTACCAGATCGTCGTCGCCGTTGATCACAATCCGGCGTTGCTCGCCCGTGTAAGGCGCGAGCTCGTCGGCGTTCTTGCTGTTCCGAACGACGAGGCGCCGGGCCTCGGTGGTGCTCGCAACTCCGGCGTTCGCGCCGCGCGAGGTTCCGTCGTCGCCTTCATCGACGACGACGCGGTCGCATCGAGGGACTGGCTGAAGATCCTGGCCGCCGGTTACGAGGACGCCTCGGTTCTTGGCGTGGGCGGAGCGATCGACCCCGAGTGGCCGTCGGGACGACCGCAGTGGTTTCCTCCGGAGTTCGACTGGGTCGTCGGGTGCACATACCGAGGTATGCCCGAGGTTTCGCAAGAGGTACGGAACCTCATCGGCTGCAACATGTCGTTTCGCCGCGACTGCCTCCTCGAGATCGGGCTGTTTCGTCTCGGTTACAGCTGCGACGAGACGGAGCTCTGCATACGGCTGCGGCAACGCTGGCCAATGAGCACGTTGCTCTACGTTCCCGCGGCGAGGGTTACGCACCGGATCTCAACGGATCGCACCTCGTTCCGTCGCTTTCTCTCGCGCTGCTACTTCGAAGGCGGCTCGAAGGCCGTAGTCTCGCGCCTGGTCGGAGCCCAGGCGAGCCTTGCGTCGGAGCGACGCTACACAGCGAAAGTTCTGCCCCGCGGCGTCTGGCGAGGGATCACGGACTCCGCTCGTCGCCGCCACCTCGCCGGCCTCGGGCGCGCAGGCGCGATCGTCGCGGGCCTGGGCTGCACCTCCGCCGGCTACGTCGCAGCCGGGATCTCGGTCGACGGAGCCGCGCGCCGACGAGGCTGGCGTGGCGCGACGATCTAGTAGCGCACGCACGTTGCGAATCCTGCTCGCAAGCGACCATTATCCGCCCTTTATCGGCGGAGCTCACCTTCAGACACGTCTGTTGGCGAGGCACCTTCGCGACCGGGGTCACGACGTCGTCGTCGCAACTGTATGGCAGCCGAGGAGCGCGACCAAAGAGATCGATGACGGCATCCCCGTGCACCGCATGAGACAGATTCGAACCTGTCTGCCTTGGCTCGTCCGCGGCCGTCAGCAGCGCCACCAGCCCCCCTTTCCGGACCCCGTCACCGTACTGGGGGTTCGTCGACTCGTCCGCTATTTCCGTCCTGACATCGTTCACTCGCACGGGTGGTTCAGCTACTCCTGCGCTGCTGCTCTCCTTGGAAATAGGGTGCCGCTCATCGTCTCGGCTCGCGACTATGGCTATAGCTGCGCCAATCGGACGCTGCTCTTCGACGGCGAGGTGTGTGGCGGACCCGCTCTCGGAAAGTGCCTAGGCTGTTCCGGACGGTTCTATGGCAAGCCGAAGGGCTGGGTCGCGGCCCTGGGCGTGTTCGGGACTCGACCGCTTCTTCGCCGCAAGGTGAACGCCATCCACAGCGTCAGCACGTACGTCCGCGAGATCATGAGACGCGACTTCCTCGATGACCAGAGGCCCGGTACGGCCACCGACCAGGTCATCCACGACGTCATTCCAAGTCCCCTTCATTCGACCGGACCGAATCGTCAAGAAGCGTTTCTGCGGCCATATCTCGACCAGCTCCCTCGCGAGCCCTTCATCCTCTTCGTAGGCGCCTTTCGGCGCGTCAAGGGGATCGAGCAACTGCTCGACGCGTACTCGCGACTCGTCTCACCGCCGCGGCTCGTCCTCATCGGGACGATCGAGCGCGACACCCCCGCATTCCCTCCGAACGTAACGGTTCTCACCGACTTTCCGCATCCGGCCGTCATGGCGTCATGGCAACGATGCCTCTTCGGCGTTTTGCCCTCGGTGTGGCCAGAGCCCTTCGGCACTGTAGTTGCTGAGGCGATGAGCTGCGGAAAGGCAGTCATCGGCGCCACCCCTGGTGGACACGGTGATGTCATCGTGCACGGAGTAACAGGCCTCCTCGTCCCCGGAGGCGATTCACCGGCCTTGGCCGACGCGATGCAGACGCTGATCGCTGAACCATCCCTTCGCAAGCAGCTTGGAGAGGCAGCACAACGTCGTGTGAAGGAGCTGACCGCAGCGAACGCGGCCGAAAGCTTCGAGAAGCTCTATCGGGCCGTGCTGCAACAGCAGCAAAGGCCCCGCCGCCGGTAAATCCGACCGACGCGGCTAAGCGCCCACGCGCTGCGCGAGCGCTTTAGCAGCCCCAGTTTCGCCGAAGCAAGCCTTGACGAGGCTCCCCACTTGCTTTTGTTGACAGCGCGTGGATAATGCGCTTCATAACCCTTCTGGGGGAGGGCGGACCGTTTGGGGGAGGGGCGTACACTGCGGAACAATCCACTTTTGCGGCGGCAACGGGCTCGGCGAGCGTCTGACGCCATCCGATCGAATGGCGCCGAGACCGGCGTCTTCCTTGATCTCCTCGAGTCAGTGCGCGATCGTGCCTCGGACGCGGAGTCCGGAGGGATGCTCCGCATCAGCGTTGTCATTCCTGCTCTGAACGAGGCGGAGAATCTGCCCCATGTCCTGCCGAGGATCGGCGAATACGTGCACGAGGTCGTGCTGGTGGACGGCCGTTCCACCGATGGCACGACTGAGATGGCCCGCCGCTCTGCGGCCGGACATCCGCATCGTCTCCGAGGAAGGAAGCGGCAAGGGGGCGGCCCTCAGAACCGGCTTCGAGGCTGCGACGGGAGACATCATCGTGATGCTCGACGCCGACTGCTCGACGGATCCGGCCGAGATACCGCTCTTCATGGGTGCGTTGCTTGCTGGAGCTGACTTCGTCAAAGGGTCGAGGTTCATCCAGGGTGGCGGCACGGCGGACATGCCGTTCCATCGCAAGCTCGGGAACTGGGGCTTCGTCTGGCTCGTCCGCCTTCTGTTCGGCGGCAGCTACTCGGATCTCTGTTACGGATACATCGCGTTCTGGAAACACGTACTTCCGGCGCTCCGTCTTGACGCGGACGGCTTCGAGATCGAGACGATGATGAACATCCGCGCGTTGCGCGCGGGTCTCAGGGTCGTCGAAGTGCCAAGCTTCGAGTACGAGAGGCACCATGGCGTCGGCCAGCTCAAGACGTTTTCCGACGGATGGCGTGTCCTGAAGATGATCCTCCGCGAGCGGTCGACGCGGGTAGGAATGCCGCGATACGACTCTACCTGCGCTCAAGGCGTGCCACAGCGTGCCGACTCGTCTCCAATCGACGAGCCGATTCCATCCGTAGGCCCAGGCGTTCGACAGTCCGCTAGCCGGCGATCTCACGCACAATCCGTGTGCATGCCTCTTGAGCGCTCCGCGGTCGCTCCGCTGCGTGTCGTCATGGCGACACCCCGATACCTGCCATCGATGGGTGGCGTCGAGCAGCACGTCCACGAAGTCGCGCCCCGACTAGCCGAGGCGGGTCTCTCGGTGACCGTCCTCACGACGGACACGCAAGGCACGCTTCCGCGGATCGAGAAGTGCGATGGCGTGGAGATTCGACGTGTGCCTGCCTGGCCTCGAGACAGCGACTACTACTTCGCTCCGGCGGTCCACAGCGTCATCCGGCATGAAGCCTGGGACCTCGTCCACGTTCAGTCCTACCACACCTTCGTCGCTCCGCTCGCGATGTCGGCCGCGCTGCGAGCCCGTATCCCGTTCGTCCTGACGTTTCACGGGGGTGGACATTCCTCACGGATTCGTAATAGGTCGAGGCGGGCGCAGCTTCTGCTCCTCAGGCCTCTGCTTGCGCGAGCCGAGCGGCTCGTCGCGGTCGCGCGCTTCGAGATCGAGCTCTACGCGCGACGGCTTCGACTTCCGGAGGAGCGATTCGTCCTGATTCCGAACGGCTCGAACCTGCCCGTCAACGGCACGGCACACGGCGGGGCGAATCGGCGACTTGATCGTCTCTGTCGGAAGGCTCGAGAAGTACAAAGGGCATCACCGCATCCTCGCTGCGCTTCCCGAGATCATCCTTCGACGGCCAGAGGCCCGGCTCTGGATCGCCGGTGCAGGGCCATACGAACAAGAGTTGCGCCGGTTGGCGGCTGAGCTCGACGTCTCCGACCGCGTCGAGATCAGCGTCGTCCCCGCGGAAGACCGCGAGCTCATGGCGCGAAGGCTCTCCGAGGCATCGCTTGTTGTACTCCTCAGCGAGTTCGAGACGCATCCAATTGCCGTCATCGAAGCGCTCGCCCTCGGCGTGCCGGCGCTCGTTTCCGACACTTCGGGCCTCCGAGAACTCGCCGAGCAGGGACTCGCGCGCGCGATCCGGCTCGACAGCTCCCCGCAAGATGTCGCCGCCGCGGTGGTGGAAAACCTTGGACGAAGCGTCGGATCTCGCTCCTCTGCAGCTCCCGACTTGGGACCAATGCGCTGCGGAGCACCTGACCCTCTACACATCGGTAGTCGCGGCGAGAGGCGTTCCGAACGCATCGAGGACGCGTATGACCTTTCGCGATCGTCGCGAAGAGCCTGATCCAGTCCCAGCACGCTCCTGGGCCGTGCCGACTCTCGGCCTCGAGCGTTCGCGTACCGGCGCCGCGGGGCGAAGCGCGCGTGATGCGAACGGACGCGTGGAGACCCGCTCGACCACGTAGGCATCGAACCGCGTGCCGGGTCCATCCGCTACTCCCACCGCTGGGGTGGCTTCCGGTGTTGGCCGTCATCGCTGCGTTCGGGCTTGATGGCGGTCGTCGAGGGCAATGCCCTCTCCCGCTCGGGCCGCTTGGGAGGGGAGCCACTTTTCTGGCTCGGCCTCGCCTGCATCGTCATCCCGATTGGATGGCGACTGCTTTCCGACGCTGCGTCGAGAACCGAACGGATCGCCCTCGTCGTTCTTGCAGGCGGCGCGCTGTACCTCGTCAAGGTCGTCCACAGCTCGTTCGGCTTCACGTTCTCGGATGAATACGTGCACGCATACAACGCAAACGAGATCTTGCGCACGCACTCGTTGCTGGGCGACAACCCCATTCTCGCTGCGACTCCCGACTACCCTGGGCTGGAGTCGTCGGCTGCGGCGCTCGCGTCGCTCAGCGGGCTGTCGACATTCGCGGCGGGTCTGCTGATCGTCGGTGCTGCTCGCGTCGTCATCATGCTTGCGCTCTTCCTTCTTTTCGAGATCCTGAGCGGCTCGGCGCGAATCGCCGGCGTTGCGTCGCTTCTCTACATGGCAACTCCGAACTTTCTGTTCTGGAGCGCCCAGTTCTCGTACGAGTCGCTCGCATTGCCACTCGCCCTTGTCGTGTTGTACGGCGTCGCGCGTTGGACGACAGGCCTCGAAGCTGGTGCGCGACGTGCGTGGCGGGTAACGATTCTGCTGACCACGGTCGCTGTAGTGGTCACACACCACATGACGACATACGCGCTGGTTGCCTTTCTCGTTGCGACGTCGCTCGTACATCTGGTGGTTGCTCGAAGGCCTCGCCGTGGCTCGCCCTGGCCTTTTGCTCTCTTCGCGACAAGCATGGCAGCCGCGTGGCTGGTCTTTGTCGCGAGTGAAACCGTGGGGTATCTCACTCCCGTCTTCACCAATGCGGTCGAGTCGGCGGTCGAGACGATCCGTCGCGAGGCCCCCCGTCGCGCCCTCTTTACCTCGAACGTGGGTGTCGGCGTGCCAGTGTGGGAGCGCGCCACCGGGCTAGCGTCTGTCGGCTTGATTGCGCTGGGTTTGCCATTCGGTCTGCTGGCGGTTTGGAAGAGATATCGGCGCGACCCGGTTGCCGTAGTCCTCGCTCTCGGCGGCGTGGCGTATCTGGGGACCTTCGCGCTTCGTTTTGCCCCGGGAGCCTGGGAGGTCGCAAATCGCGCCTCCGAGTTTCTCTTTGTCGGGGTCGCGTTCCTCCTCGCCCTGACAGGCGTCGAGCGGTGGCGTCCACGCCATGTTCGTTGGGCCGGGCGGGCGGTCGGTGCCGCCGCCATCGGGATCATCGTCATGGGCGGTGTTATCGCCGGTTGGCCGCGTGACCAGCGTCTTGCCCAACCGTATGTCGTTGCGGTCGGGGCCCAGACGATCGAGCCCGAAGGACGAGAGGCGGCCCGATGGAGTCGTAAGTACCTCGGACAGGGGCGCCGGTTTACGGCAGACATCTCGAACGGACGACTCCTGCTAACGGAGGGCGGCCAATTCGCGCGTGTCGGATCCAGCCCGCCTTTCGACCTCGTGATCCGGCTGCCGACCATGGACCCGTGGGAGACTGCGCTTCTCGCGGACGAGCGAATAGCGCTACGTGCTGATCGATCGTCGCTTCATCAGTGGCGATGCGATGGTTGGCACCTACTTCACCACGGCGAGGTCGCCGGCACTCCATCGTTTCCTCTACCCTCCTGCGTCCTACCGCAAGTTCGATCGGCTTCGCACTACAAGTCGGGTCTTCGATAGCGGAGACATCGTCATCTACGACATCAGACAACTGGTGGCTAGTGCGCGCGCTAGGTAACGGGCTCATCGCGACGCTCGCGATCGCTACGGCGATGCTCGTGAGCGTAGCCGCATCGCCGTCGATCGTGCGGATCGCGTCGGCTCTGTTGCTCGTCCTAGTGCTGCCGGGGCTTGCAATTACAAGGGTGCTCTTTCCCACGCGGACGCAGGGTGTCTGGGAGGTCATCCTCTTTTCGATCGCACTTAGCATCTGCGTCACGGTTATTGGCGGGCTCGCGTTGCACGTCGCTCTGATCGGCCTGACGAAGGGGTCGTGGGCCACGCTCCTCGCGGGGGTGACCATCGCGGCGGCGCTCACCGCGGAGGCGAGAACGCGGCGCATGCGCGGCGTCGGCGCACCCTTCATCGACGGGCCGCGCAGCCCCACCGACCGCGTCCGGTCCGCGCCGTCCATCCGTGGCCGGTGGTTGGTCAATGGAGCGCTGTTTGGACTGGCGCTCGGCGTAGGGATTAGCGCGGTCTCGATGGCTCGGACTCCGCTGCCCGCGAGGGGCGTCGAGGGCTACACCGCACTCTGGCTGCTCCCCGGTGATCGGGGAGAGCGGTACCTCGACGTCGGAGTGCAGAGCAGCGAGCTCGAAACGACCAAGTATCGGCTCGAGGTACGGATCGGCCGTGGTCGTGTGCTCACCTATCGGTTCGTACTCACGACAGGCGCTGACTGGCGGGCGGCTCTCCGCGTGAAAGGTGGTTGGAGCGGAGCTGTCCGAGCCCGGCTGTACCGCGCCAATGCTCCGACAACGGTGTATCGGCGCTCGCGGCTGCTCGTCGACACCTGAGAACCTGAAAGGGTTGGCGGAATGGGGCCTGTTTCCCCGATCCCTCCTAGATCCAGCACCATCCGGAGGGCGGCCTGCCGATCCCAAGGCGTGGCTGAGTACGACCCGTGACGACGTGCGGGACCTGCTCGCCCGCCGACGTTTCACAGTCGTGGAACACCACGCGCTGCTTCCAGTCGGAGTACACGAGCGGGCGGGCGGTGAGCAGCGGGTAGTAGAAGGCGAACAGGACGACTACGAGCAGTGCCCAGGCGGGGACGAGTGCGCGTCCGACTCTCCCCGAGTGCACAAGCCGCTTTGCCACGAGGCCGAGCGCGAGGCACAGCCACGGAACAGTGGGCAAGAGGTAGTAGAGGAATGCGACGTCCCGTCGAGCCGTCAGCGCCAGCCACGGCAGGTACGTCAGCGTCACGAGGACAACGACGACGAGCTCAGGCGCGGTAGCTCGCGCGTGCCGAGCGAGCCGATAGCCGGCGAATGCCACTGCCGCAATGGCCGGCCACCATGCCACCGGATTGCCGAGCGCGAGTATCTCTCGATAGCGCCCGCCCGTGGCTTCGAAGTAGAAGGCGACGGGCCGCTTCAGCGGCAGCCACGACCAGGCGGGAGATGCGTAGACATGGTCGCCCTGCAGCTCGGCGTGAAAGCGCAACATGTCGAGCTGTCGGCCCGCGAAGGCGCGCGGCCACCACTCAGGAGAGCCGGGCATGGCCAGGAATGTCGCGTCGAGCCTCCCGATGTAGCTCGCCACGTACACGACAAGTGGTACGGCGAGCAGGAGGACGCTCACAGGAGCCCATTCCTCTCGCAGCACTCGATGCACCGCGCCCGCTCCGGGTCGGCGGCGTGCGATCTCCCAGATCGCCGTGAGCACGACGATGCACGCAAGCACGAGGACCCCGGACCACTTCGCTGCTATCGCGGCCCCCGTCATAACACCCGCAGCTGCCAGCCCCGGTCTCGCACGAAGCTGGCGGGGGCCCCGCATCTCGTCATTACTCACCGCGTCTCGGTCGACGATCACGAAGAGCACCGCCGCCACTCCGAACAGCGTCACGAAGACGTCGAGCATCGCGACGCGCGACATCACGACATGCAGGAAATCGATCGCCAGCGCTCCCGAGGCAACGGCGGCAGCGAGCGTAGATCCGAACAAGCGCCGGGCAAGGACGTAGAGGAGAGCCACGGTAAGTGTTCCGGCAAGGACGGATGCGATACGCCATCCGAGTGGCTGGAACCCGAAGAGCTCGATGCCCCCCGCAATGAGCCACTTGCCGAGCGGAGGGTGCATCGTCGTTGCTTCCCCGGCCGCTCCGCATATCGCGCTCGAGGTCTCGACGTAGGTGCACGCGTCCCGTGCGTAATAGTCCTCGTCGAAGACCAGCTCGTCCGGGGACGTTATGCCGACAGCGCGCACCGTTGCCGCAATCACGGTGATCGTCGCGACCGCAAAGGTGTCGGCCCAGGACCAGCCCGCGCCGTCGAGCTTTCGCATCATGATCCCGACTCCTTGGCGAACGCTTCGCCCAGCAGCGCAGCAGTCTCGCACATGCTTCGGCGAGCGGCGCTGAGGAGCGAGTACCCAGCCCTTGGTACGGTCACGGCATGGCGCCGGCGACAATGACGCCGCCTCGGGAGCGACTCACGCGGGGTACCGGAGGCGGTCTCGGAGAGCCGTGGCGGGTTGTCGTCAAGAACGACGACCACAACACGTTCCAGGGGGTTGCGTTCGCGCTCTCGAGTGTCCTTCCGGGCGTGTCAGCTACGACCGCGGGATGCAGCTCGCGGACAAGATCCACTCGACCGGGCTGGCGGTCGTCTGGTCGGGTCACAAGGAGCGGGCGGAGCTCTACTGGACGCAGCTCGCAGGGTTACGGGCTGACGATGGCACCACTCGAGCAGTAACGGTCTTTCCCGTCGGGCACCGTGGTAGCGTCCGCGCCGTGCCGCTGGCGCTGACCGGCTACGAGATCGGCCTTCTCGCCTCCGCGCTCGTCTTCATCTTCTTCGCACTCCTCGTTGCACTCGTCGTCCCGCGCTCGCGGCCGGAGTTCCCGTCGAGGTACCTCGGCTGGTTCATCGCCGCCTGCATCGTGCTCTTCGCCGTGCAGATGACAGCAGTGATCCTGCTCGCCGAGCTCGGCGAAGAGGAGCACGCGGAGGTGGCACGAGGAGACCGAGCCCGACGGAGCCGACGGAGCCGTCCCCGGCCGAGCCTGCTCTGACGACCGACACGACCGAGACGACCGCGACCGAGCCGACCGAGCCCACGGAAACGGAGCCGACGGAGCCCGGCCGAGGGCACCGGCGACCCGGTCGCCAGGCAAGGACGTCTTCCTCGCAGCCGGCGGCTGCGGCAGCTGTCACACCCTCGCTGACGCGGGAACCAGCGGCACGGTCGGCCCGAACCTCGACGCTGCCTCGCCGTCGTGCGAGCTCGCGGTCGACCGCGTGACGAACGGGTCGGGAGTGATGCCGCCGTTCAAGGACACGCTGAGCGAGCAGCAGATCCAGGACGTGGCCGCATACGTCTCGTCCGCCGCCGGTGGCTGAGCAGCCAGGCGCTAACCTAGTGCCGCCTGGAGAGGTGTCCGAGCGGCCTAAGGAGCGCGACTGGAAATCGCGTACGTGCTGAAAGGTGCGTCGCGGGTTCAAATCCCGCCCTCTCCGTGACTCCGGTGATGAGCGACGAAGCTGGCCGCCGGTGGTCGTCCTCGGAGCCGGATCGAGCGGCGAGCACTTCGTCGGCGCCCTGCGCCGGCTCGACCCGGAGTGGAGATCGTCGTCGTCGAGCGGGGGCTCGCCGGCGGGGAGTGCTCGTACTACGCCTGCCTTCCGACGAAGACGCTGCTCCGGCCGGGCGAGGTGCTCGCGGCCGCCGCGGCCGCGCCCGGAGCCGCCGAGGCGGTGACGGGCGAGCATCGACGTCGAGCGGGTGTTCTGGTGGCGCGACCAGGTGACCGACGGCCGCGACGACTCGTGGTACGCGAACTGGCTCGCCGAGCAGGGCGCCGAGCTGGTGCGGGGCGAGGCGCGGGTCGCGCGGCCAGGCGTCGTCGCGGTCGGCGAGCGCGAGATCGAGTACGCGCAACCTCGTCGTCGCGACGGGCTCGTCGCCGGCGGTGCCGCCGGTCGAGGGCATCGACGAGGTCGAGTACTGGACGAACCGCGAGGCCGTCTGGGCGGACGGCCGTCCGGAGAGCCTCGTCGTCCTCGGCGGCGGGCCCGTCGGCGTCGAGCTCGCGCAGTTCTTCCATCGGCTCGGCTCGCAGCGTGACCATCGTCGAGAGCCACGACACCTGCTCGCGCGCGTCGATCCGAAGCCGGCGAGCTGCTCGCGTGAGCGCTTCGAGGAGGAGGGGATCGAGGTTCGCAGTCGAGGAGCAGGCCGAGCGGGTCGAGGCGGGCGCCGCGGGATCCGCGTCGAGCTCGACTCGGGTGACGCGGTCGAGGCGGAGCGGCTCCTCGTCGCGACCGGGCGACGCCGAACGTCGACGGCCTCGGCCTCGAGCAGCTCGACGTCGAGCTCGACGAAGAGGGATCACCGTCGACGAGCGCATGCGCGCGGGGGACGACGTCTGGGCGATCGGCGACCCGAGCGGCGTCGCGCTCCTCACGCATGTCGGGAAGTACCAGGCGCGAGTCGCGGCGGCGAACATCGCCGGGCGGGGACTACGTCGCGGACTACCGCGCGATTCCGGCCGCGGTCTTCACCGATCCACAGGTCGCGACGGTCGGGACGACGGACGACGACGGGCTCGTCACGCCGACGTATCGGATCGAGGGCGGGAGGCTCTCGACCTACGAGCGCCCGAAGCGGCCCGGGCGTTCTGAAGCTCGCCGCCGATCCCGACGAGCGCGTCCTCGTCGGCGCGGTCGCGGTCGGCCCGGAGGCGGGCGAGTGGATCGGCCAGCTCACGCTCGCCGTTCGCGCTCGCGTCCGGTCGACGTCCTGCTCGACACGATCCAGCCGTACCCGACGTTCTCGGAGGCGATCTTCAGCGCGCTGCAGCGAGCTCGAGGGGAACCTGACGCGTTGAGCAAACGGAGGGGGAGGGATTTGAACCCTCGAGAGGCTTGCACCCCTAACGGTTTTCGAGACCGCCCCGTTCGACCGCTCCGGCACCCCTCCGAACCAACAGCGTAGCCTCGCTGATCCCTACCGTGGCTCGTGGTGTTCGCCAGGACG
>CAWHKX010000008.1:0-13378 GCA_963830035.1 uncultured Actinomycetes bacterium
GTTTTTGTTCGCGACGACGGAGCTCTCGGAGAGCCGTCCCATGCGACCGAAGAGGAGCTGGTACGTCCCGCGCACGAGCTGTGGGCGCGTCTGGCGGCTGCGCTCGAATCTAGCGAAGCCAGGAAGGCCTACCGGCGTCTCCGTCTGGTGAAACACCGCGCCGCCGGAGCCGGATGGGCGAGGGCTAGTCGGTGGAGCCGGTCAGTTCTGCGCAGGAGTCGGCGTCCTCGAAGGCAGTCTCGAGCTCACCGCTCACGTCGGCGTCACCGATCGTCTGCAGCGAGCTGTCGACCTCGTTCCCGAGCTCGGTCAGCGCAGAGCCGATGTCGGCGGCCGCGGCAGGAAGGTCGGCGACGCTCGACACACCCTCGACCGCGCTCTCGATCTCGGTGCGGCCGCTGTCGAGCGCCGCTGCGAGCTCGTCGGCCGCGGTGCTGACCTCGTCTCCGGCACTCGTCTCTGGGCGCCCGAGATCGCGAATGGTCTCGGCGAGCGTCTCCGTCGCCGACGCTGCGTCGTCGGCAGCCTGCTCCACCGTGTCCTGCGAGAGCGACGAGAGGTCGGTCACAGACTCGGCCGCCTCCTCCAGATCGCTCCTCCAGGTATCGAGAGCCGAGCAAAAGCCGTCGGCCCAGTCCGCGGGCGTGGCTTCCGTCGTCGTCGTTTCGCTCGCGGACTCGTCGTCTCCGCCGCAACCCGCCGCGACGAGCGTGGCCGACAGGACACATGAGACGAGGAGAAAGGCGAGGAACGGTTTGATGGCAGTCACGATCGGGCTGGCACTCTATCGAGAGTCGCTCCGGGTGGCTGCGCGAACCCGGTTCGCTCGCCTCCGTGGCAGGTCGTAGAGCGTCCGTACACCGCGCGTCCGCCGCTCACGACAGAATGCGCGAGATGACGATGGGAGGCTTCTTCGGGCGCTTTCGTCGTGGAAGCGCCAAAGCCGACAGCGATCCTCCGGCGCAGGAAGAGACAGTGGTGACGATCGACGCGACGTCGTTGTCCCGCGTCTTTTCGGCACCGATGTGGTTGCGCGACCTCGGGCTTCTCGCGTGGTTCCTGGTGGGTGTCGGCCTGGTTCTCTTCGGCTTGACCTGGCTGCTGGGGCTCACGTCGACGATCGTCGAGCCCGTGATCGTCGGTGCCATCCTCGCCACCGTCGCCGGGCCTGCCGTCACCAAGATGCAGGCGCACGGGTTGCCTCGGATCGCCGGTGCCATCCTCGTCCTGCTCGGGCTCATCGCCGTCGGCGTGGTCGTCTTCCTGCTCGTCTTCAGTGGAGTCGCCGAGCAGTCGTCGGAGATCGAGGCTGGCGTCTCTGACGCGGTCGACCAGGTAGAGGGCTGGGTGAACGACGCGGGGGCGAATGACACCTCGAGCGCGACGGAGGACGCGAAGGGCGACGTCGCCGACGCGGGGAAAACCCTGCTCAACGGCCTGGCGCAGGGAATCCAGGGGCTGACGTCCCTGGTCTTCTTTCTCACATTCTCGGTCTTCAGCACGCTTTTCCTGCTGAAGGACGGTCCCGCCGTCCGCCGGTTCATCGACCGTCACATGGGCCTCCCGTCGACCGTTGCGACGACCATCTCGGGGAACCTGATCGACTCGCTTCGGCGCTACTTCCTCGGCGTGACCTACGTCGCAGTCTTCAACGGCGTCGTCGTCGGAATCGGGGCGTACCTGCTCGACATCCCCCTGTGGGGAACCATCGCCGTCGTCACCTTCGCCACCGCGTACGTGCCATTCATCGGCGCGTTCGTCTCCGGCGCCCTTGCGGTGCTCCTCGCTCTTTCGTCGGGCGGGACGGACGCGGCGCTGATCATGCTCGTCATCGTGATCCTCGCGAACGGGCTGCTTCAAAACATCGTGCAGCCGATCGCGTTTGGCGCGACCCTCGACCTCAACCCCCTCGTCGTCCTGATCGCCACCATAGGCTTCGGGAGCCTCTTCGGGATGGTCGGCCTGATCCTCGGCGCCCCGCTCGTGTCCGCCGCCGTGCACATCAGCCGTGATCTCGCGGCTGCGAAATCCCGTGAAGGCCAACCCACGGACGAACCGCCGGCCGAGGAACACGGGCTCTTCGGCGTCGAGGTCGCTCGATGACGACGCTCGCTTCAGCGCGCTAGGGGAATAGCATGCTCGAGGCGTTTGGACTGGGAACGCTCGCGCAGTCCTCGCTCCTGCTCGCCGGCCTGCTCGTCTGCTGGGTCACCGTGCCGCGCCGAATCATCGGCATTCTCGCCGGCTTCGGTGCGGGCGCCCTGATCGCAGCGGTCTCGTTCGATCTCCTCTCGGAGGCGGAGGGGCTCGGATCGTGGGAGCTGGCGCTCTGGATGCTGATCGGCGTCGGGGTGTTCCTCGGTGGAGACGCGCTCGTCGAGCGGCGCTTCGGCAGCGAAGGAGCCGGAGGCGCCATGGGAATCGTCGTCGGATCCGTGGTCGACGGCGTGCCCGAGTCGATCATCTTCGGCATCCAGATCGCCACCGACTTTCCCGTCAGCATCAGCTTCCTCGCAGCGGTCTTCGTCTCGAACATTCCCCAGGCCATGGCACCGTCTGCGGACCTGGCCGCATCAGGCTGGAGCGTCCGCCGTCTCGGAACACTGTGGCTGGCGGTCGTCCTGGCGTGCGGGGTCGCCGCGGCACTGGGCTACCTGGCAGCGGACGCGAGCGGAGCAGCGAACGGCGACCGGATGGCCGCGCTCGCAGCGGGCGGCCTGCTCGCGATGCTCACCAACTCGCTGATGCCGTTCGCCTACGACCGGGGAGGAGCGCTGGCCGGTGCCGCGACGGTCGTGGGATTCTGCCTCTCCGTCCTTGGCACCTGATCCGCGGCGGTAGGGTCCGGCTGTGAGCGACGCGCCGGTCGAGATGCAGGAGAGCCTCGACCGCTACCGGGCCGTCCGCCGACAGCTCGAAGAGAGGATCCTTCCACTGGCGACCTCGGTCGACGGGCAACGCTTCTCCTATCAAGCGTCGCTCACGGACTCGAGCTGCAGGCCGGCTCGTACGTCGTGCTCGAACAGGATGACGGGCGCCGGCTCGGCCAGGTTGTAACCCTCGGCATCGGTCGCCACCAGGGACCCGATCTCGCCCCCACCGGCGCCGGTGGCCACCGCGCTCAGGTCGTGATCCGCGGAGCGGAGGGGGAGGGTCGAATCCTGAGCGGGGACGGCTCGCCGTTCCACGATGCAACGGTACGGCCGGCGACCTCCGACGAGGTACGCGCCCACCTCGCGGAAACCGCCCCGCGACGAGCGCGCCTGGAGGTCGGGCAGCTGCTGCTTGCGCCCGGCGTGCCGTTCTTTCTGGATGCGGGTGGTTTCGGACGCCACACCTTCTTGTGTGGCCAGTCGGGTTCCGGCAAGACGTACTCACTCGGCGTGGTGCTCGAGCAGTTGCTCCTCGAGACCGATCTGCAGATCGTCGTACTCGACCCGAACTCGGACTTCGTGCGGCTCGGGGAGTTGCGGCCTGACGCTGACGACTCGAGCGCTGCGCGCTACTCCGAAGCGACGCGTTCGCTGGCCGTGCGGCGGGCGGGCGACGGACTCGCGCTCCTGCTGGCGGAGCTCGAACCGGCAGTGCAGGCGGCCGCGCTGCGGCTCGACCCGGTGACCGACCGCGAGGAGTACGCCGAGCTCGTAGCGCTGACGGAAGGCGGTGAGGCGCTATCCCAGGAACGGCTCCAACGACTCGAGCACGAGGGCGGTGACGAGGGTCGGCGCCTGGTGGGTCGCGCGCGGAACCTCGGCCTGCTTCGCTGGGGCATCTGGGCGGGCGAGGAGGGACGCTCGCTCCTGCCCGAGCTCGCGCGGGACGATGTGCGCTGCCTCGTGGTCGACCTCGGCTCGCTCGCGACCAGAGAGGAGCAGGCGTTGGCGTCCGCGGCGGTGCTCGGGGAGCTCTGGCGGCGTCGCGAGGAGCGCAGGCCGATTCTGATCGTCGTCGACGAGGCGCACAACGTCTGCCCGGCGCAGCCCGACGATCCGCTGACCGCGATCGCGACCGAGTACGCCGTCCGGATCGCGGGCGAAGGCCGCAAGTTCGGGCTCTACCTCCTCGTGTCCACGCAGCGGCCGCAGAAGGTGCACGAGAACGTGCTCTCGCAGTGCGACAACCTCCTGTTGATGCGGATGAACTCGCTCGCCGACCTCGGCTTCGTGAGCGAGGTGTTCTCGTTCGTGCCTCCGAGCCTGCTCGACCGGGCGACGACGTTCCGCCAGGGAGAATCGCTCGCGGCCGGTCTGATCGCCCCGCATCCTGCATTCCTCCGCTTCGGGCAGCGGCTGGCCCAGGAAGGCGGAGGAGACGTGCCCGCCGACTGGTCGACGTCGAAGGCGTAACTCTACGACGCACTCGGGGCACCCGAGGACGGCGTCCCGCGTCCCTCGGCACTGGACTCGAACCAGCGCGCATACCGCTCTGCGAGCGGTGCCGCCGAGAGGCCGTGTGCGAGCACCGAGAGGCCGATCGTGAAGTAGACGGTGGTGAGGATGGTGTCGTCGTGAGGCAGGCCGCCCTCCTCGACGAGGATGATCGCGAACACGATGGAGGCCAGGCCGCGAGGGCCGAACCACCCGAGGAAGCCGACGGTCGGCCTCCGCGAGGCCGTCCCGAGGAGGGCGATCGCAACGGGAAGCATTCGCACGACCGTCAAGCTCAGGACCGCGTACAGCGCGATCGGCCAGGTCAGCTCGCCGAGCGCAGGCCCGAGCAGGACGGCGCCGAAGACGACGAACGTCACTGCGCCTAGCGTCGCTCCACCCTGCTCGAGCAAGTAGCCCACCTCTCCTCCGCGGCGTCTGCGCAGCCACCCGAAGACGAATCCTCCGACGAACGCGGCGATGAAGCCGGAGCCGCCGAGCGGTGTCGCGATTCCGTAGGCCAGTCCAGCGCCGGCCAGCGGCACGATCTGGAGCCAGCCCGCCTCCACGAGCCCGCGTCTGGACGACACCACGACGACCGCCGCGGCGGCAGCCCCGCCGACGATGCCACCCAGGATCCCGTACCCGATCTGCTCGGAGACGAGCCGAGCGGCCGCGCCGTCGCCGATCGCGCCGGTCTCGGCCTGTGCCACCGCGAGCGCGACGAGGAAGAGCGGCACGCAAATGCCGTCGTTCAGCCCGCTCTCGACGTTCAGGCTTTGCCGGATCCGCAACGGGAGGCGCGGCAGCGTCACGACCGCCTGGCCGAGTGCGGCGTCGGTCGGCGCCAACACGACTGCGAGAACGAGCGCTTCAGCCCACGCCAGCTCCCCGAGAACGCCGAGGGCAGCGAGAAAGCCTGCCACGAGCGTGAGCGGCAGTCCGATCCCGAGCAACCTGGCCGGGATGCCGAGCTCGCCGCGGAGCGCGCGCACGTCGATGCGCGACGCGTCGGAGAAGAGCACGAGGGTCAAGGTCGCCTCCGCGAGCAGCTTGACCGTCTCTCCCTCCGGCGCGAGCTCGACCAGACCGAGCGCGTCCGTTCCGACGAGCAGGCCGACGCCGGTGAACACCATCGCCGACGTGATCGGAGTTCCCGCGATGCGACCCGAGATCGCTGCGAAGGCCAGCAAGGCGAGCGCGAGGGTGGCGAGCGCCCATGTCACCGTGGGCTCAGACGACGACGCTTATCGGGAAGGTCGCGATCCAGACGAGGGTGCCCAGGAAGAGGATGCAGCCCAGTGCGACGGTGACCTTCCGCAGCCGCGGGTCACGAAGCTTCGTGCTCATCCCGGCGAAGAAGAGTGAGACCGCACAGAGCACGACTCCGAGCACGTAGTTGGACGCCCGCTGAATGTTTCGACTCACCGCAGCGGCGGACAGGGCGGCCTCGGCGTCCAATCGTTCCGCTTCTTGCGCGGCGGCCAGCCGGTACTGCGGCATCGCGAAGGGACTGAGCGGAGCGTTCGGAGTCTTCAAGGGCCGCGTCGCGATCCACGCGTCGACGGCGGGTTTGAACTCCTTTCGAAAGCGCAAGAAGTAGAAGTTCGCCAGCTCCGTTTCCTTTCGCGCGTAGGCGTCCACCCATTGCGTGAAGGTCGCGACGTCGACCTGGGTCTGCGCCTGCGAGAGCCCCTGCGCCCGCGCAGCTTCGATGCGGATCGCATTCGTTCGGCCTGCTGCCTTGGCCTGCTCGCCGTTCCAGCGAGTCGCCTGGTAGCTGCACCACGCCGTCGCCACTGCCGCGAACGCCAGCAAGATCGTCGCGGCCAGCTCGGTGCGGTCGCTCATCGCGTTGCAGCCCCGCGCGCGTCGCACGGAACTGCGGCCGTGTCACGCAAGTCCGTTCGCGCCTCCCCGATGATCGAGAGGGAACGTTCCATCGCAACGGGTTCGATGTTCCCTACTCCGGCTTGATACGGGTTGTCGAGCGCGTAGATCGCGAGCAACGTCGAAACGACGACCGCAGTCGCGGAGCCCATCAACATCGCCTGGGACAGAGCTCGCTCGCCGCTGTCGGCGAAGAAGAGCATGTACGCGAAGACAACCCCCGCCACGAAGAACAGGACGAGCCAGAGGGAGGTGGGAATGATGCCGGAGGCACCGTGCAGACGGTCACGTCGCGCTTCCTCGCGGCCGGACGTCTGGTCGAGCCACTTCCCGTAGGCGGCCTCCTCCGAGGGGCTGCTCGGGCTCACGGTCTTGAGGCTCCGAAAGAGCGCGAGGCCCCAGGGATTGATGGCGTCGCCGGCTGTGCCGTTCTCCATCCGCGGCCACTCCTCGAAGACGACCGAGCGTGCGTAGCAGACGAGCTCTCCGCTCAGACGGCTGCGCACGTCCGTCGGAAAAAACTGCGCCGTCTCGAACTGCTGGACGACCGTGAGCGCCTCGGCTTCACCGCCCGCACGCGACAGGTCGTAGCTCGTAAACGCGAGAAAGATTACGAAACCGGCGAAGATCGCGAATCCCGTCGCCAGCACACCGAAGACCCCGGACGCTCGGTCACCGTCCGAGAAGTAGCTGCCCTCGGGCGCTCTCCGACGAACGAACAGCATCGCGGCAACGGCCGTGCCGACGGTTGCGACGAGGACGAGAACGCCCCAGACCAGATTCACTGCCGAATCCGCCCCACGAGCTTCGCGTCGACGATCAGCGGCGCCAGCAAGGCCGCCTCCGAACGGATCTCGGTGCTCACCGATTGGTATTCAACACGCGTGGGGCGAACGCCTCCGATTCGGGCGAGAGCCTGGTGAGTACGCCGCCTTCCGGAAAACGGTAGAACACCTGAGTTGAATGTCCCTCAAGGAGGTTTCAGGTTGATCGCAGCTGACTATCCGTTCCTCGACATCGTCTGGACGATGTTCATCTTCTTCGCGTGGGTGATCTGGTTCTGGCTCCTGATCACGGTGTTCACCGACATCTTCCGCCGGCATGACACGTCCGGGTTCGGGAAGGTGCTTTGGATGATCTTCGTGATCCTGCTGCCGTACCTCGGCGTGTTCATCTACCTCATCGCCAACCACGACGGGATGACGGAGAGAAACATTCAGCAGATGCACGCCAAGCAAGCGCAGATGGACGACTACGTGAAGTCGGTCGCCGGTAGCGGCGGTGCCGCAGCCGAGATCGAGAAGGCCAAGGGTCTCCTCGACTCGGGGGCGATCACGCAGTCCGAGTTCGACGCGATCAAGCAAAAGGCGCTCGCAGCGTCGTAAGGGAAAGGAGAAGCGCATGGAAGAGATCGGCCCCGTCGACTACGCAATCGTGGCTTTCCCCGGGAATCGCTTCCGCGGGGAGATCGCACCTGCGATCGCGGATCTCGTGGAAGCGGGCACGATCCGCATCATCGACATCGCCTTCGTCGGCAAGGACGCCGACGGCAACGCCGTGGCGATGGAGCTCACCGAGCTCGACCCGGATGTCCAGGAAGGGCTCGAGAAGGCAGGAATCGAGGTCAGCGGCCTCTTCAGCGACGATGATCTGATGGATGCCGCGGATGGGCTCGAGCCGAACTCGTCGGCCGCGCTCTTCGTATGGGAGAACCTGTGGGCGAAGAAGGTCAGCCAGACGATGCGTGACGCCGGTGGAGAGTTGCTCGCGTTCGAGCGGCTTCCGCACGAGGTCGTTCAGGCCGCCCGCGAGTGGGCGCTCGAACAGGCTCCGGCCTAAGAGAGAGAAAGAGAGAGAGGAGATCGACATGTTCGGAAGACGAGGACCGGGTCTCGTTCGAGCCGCCGCCACCACCGCGGTGGTGGCGGGAACCGCGGGAGCGGTGCGTCACCGGCAGGAGCAGAAGTACGCGGCGCAGGATCAGGCCGCATACGACCAGCAGACGGCGGCGCAACAGCCCTACGCGGCCCCACCACCTGCTGCTCCTGCCGAGCCGGATTACGCCGCCGAGCTCGAGCAGCTCGCGCAGCTGAAGAACCAGGGAATCCTGACCGAGGACGAGTTCCAGGCGAAGAAGAAGCAGATCCTCGGAATCTGAGCCTCGGGACGCCCCGCGGCGATCGCGGGGCGTCTCGGCTCGTCCGGCCGACGCAGCCTCGCGACGGCAGCATCGGAGTTTCCGCTTCCTCTCCGGCGCCCGTAGGATTTCACTCGATGTTCCTCCTCGTCGCGATCGCCGTGCTGGTGGCGTTGCCATCACCCTGGAACGCGGTCGGGTTCGTCGCGTGTCTCGTCCTCTTCGGTGGCGAGGTGGTCTTCTGGAACCGCAAGGTGCGTGCTCGACGCGCTGTAGCGGGTGCCGAGACGCTCGTCGGACAGACAGGGTCCGTGGTCACCGCGTGCCTCCCCGACGGTCAGGTACGTCTTGCCGGCGAGACCTGGGACGCGCACTGCGAGGGCGGCGCGGAGCAAGGCGAGACCGTCGTCGTGACCGGGCGTGACGGCCTCAGGTTGGTCGTCGAGCGCTCGGCGTAGGCCGAGCCCCGCGACGCCCGGCGCGAAAGCTTGCAGGAGCGATCGAGCGCGAACCGGGCAAAATCCGCGCCTGCGCTGATTGCATTCCCGGCAACAACCTGCGAGTGTTCCAAGGCCGTCCCACGTGAAGGCAGCGTGCGTCTCCCTGCAACGCTGCTGATGATCCCTAGAAAGGCAGGTAGGAATGAACTCTAGAAGCATGGCGGGCTGGATCGGCTTCGCCGGACTTCTGCTGGTGCTCGTCGGCGGGATCGACTTCCTTCAGGGCCTGGTCGCCCTGTTCGAGGATGAGTACTACGTGCCCACCGGGTCTGGCTTCCTCGTCTTCGACCTGACGGGTTGGGGCTGGATGCTGATGCTCTGGGGAGTGCTGCTCGTCCTCGCAGGCTTCGGCTTGATCGCCGGGCAGGGTTGGGCACGCTGGTTCGCGATCGTCCTCGTCAGCGTGAACGTCATCGCCCAGCTCGGGTTTCTCGGCAACACCCAGACTCCGCTCTGGTCACTCACCGTGCTGGCGCTGAGCATCATCGTGCTCTATGCGCTGACCGCACGCTGGGACGAGAGCAGGGAGGAGTTCATCGACACCCGGTAACGGGCTCTCAGGGAATGAGGCCGTCGCAACGCGTAGTGCGCGACGGCCTCATGGGCGAACCGTGAGAACGAACAGAGCGTTGCTCTTATAGAGTGGCGCTCCGAGCGAACGGTGGTGATCGCCGACCGAATGGCGACGCCCCGAACTACTAACCGAGGAGACTCCTTGATCGCTGCCGACTACCCCTTCCTCGACGTCTTCTGGACGATGCTCGTGTTCTTCGTCTGGGTGGCGTGGTTCATGTTGCTGTTCAGGGTCATCGGAGACATCTTTCGCCGTGATGACCTCTCGGGCCTGGGAAAGACGGGCTGGCTCATCTTCGCCATCGTTCTGCCATTCCTGGGCGTCTTCATATACCTGATCACGCAAAACGACGGAATGACGAAGCGCGAGATCGATCGAGTCCAGGCGAGGCGTGCCCAGTACGACGAGCAGATACGTTCGGCGGCCGGCGGCGGCGCGACGGCGGAGATCGAGAAGGGCAAGCAGTTGCTCGACAGCGGTGCCATCACCCAGGCGGAGTTCGACGCACTCAAGCAGAAGGCACTGGGCTAGGGCCGCGCGTAGCCTCCACGTCCCGAACGACCGGCTGGCCACGCACGCACAGGACTCGAGCTCCGGCTGACGCGTCAGCCGGAGCCAGGTTGAGCGGTGCTGTCCTTGCCGAGGCTCACGCGCCACGACTTGAGAAGCGAGTGGACCGCGGCCGCACCGAGAACCGGGCCGTCCGGTACTGGTAACTCGACGGGAGACAGAATGAAGGGGCGGGTCTGGAGACCACCCAGGCCGCCGTGGAAGGAAATGAGCTCCTCGAATGCACAGCCCTCGTCGAGATCCGGGTCGTAGAAACTCCCGACCATGATGTCGGCAACGTGGGCGAACCCGTCCGTTCGCCTGAGATGTAGGTAGGCAGTCGGGGAGAAGGACGCGAGCGGATCCTCACCCTCCACGCGATCATCGGCCAGGTAGCGGGTGCCCCTCCCACCCAGCACGACCGCGCCGTGCTCGGCCGAGCGCACGAGCAGCCAACCGACGTGCGGGTGCTCCCGTAGCGCGCGCAGGAGAAGTGGGTGGCGCTCCTCGATCTCCTCCTGCGTGAGCCGGCGCTTTTCCTCCATCAGGTAGACGAGCCCGAGGTTTCCGGAGCCCATGACGACGACCTCCCGATCCGAGACGTCGTTCTTCGGCCGCTTCGGCGCCTTTCCGGTCGCCTCCGTCAGCGCGTGGCCGACCATTGCCTTCTGCTCGTCTCCACCGGCGACCTTGGCCACGTCTCCGCTGGCGAGCGAGCGTTCGACGAGATCGTCCAGGCCGTACCCGTTCCGTTGCTTGAAGGTCGCGCCCTGCGTCTGGCCATGGTCGGAGAGGACGACGATCTCGTACGGCCGTGGTGCATAGCGGCGAGCGCGGTCGATGCGCGCGAACTGCTGATCCAGCTTCCGCAGCGCCTCCAGCGTGTCGGCTCGCTCGAGCCCGGAGTGATGCGCGACCTCGTCGTAGCTCGAGAACGTCGCATAGATCGCCGGCCGACCCTTCATGAGGTCCGTCAGGACCCCGAAGACGATCAGGTCGCGGACGATGACGCACATCGCGCCTCGTAGCAACGGATAGATCCCGCCGCGATGGCCGCGTGGCTGCACGTCACGGCGAATCGCCCGCAGGGCGGAAACCCATTCGAGAATGACCTCCCAGAAGAACAGGACGAGCGACCGAGTGACGTTGTGGGCGTTCGAGAAGAAGGCGCGGTAGCCGGGGTTTGCGCCCTTCTCGGCCTCCATTCGGCTCACGGTGAGGATCACCTGGTCGGCCTCTCCCGAGAGGAGGTTCCCGCGACTGGCGCCGCCGTTGCGAAGCAGTCCGTCGCCTGCGTGACGGCGCTCGATCTCCTCGCAGTCGGCGGGCGCGGAGCAGGTCATCATGATCCCGCGCTCCTTCTCTACCCAGCGGAAGGCCGGGATGTCCTCGTTCGAGCCGAGGAGGATCCCCGCCTGGCTCGCGCCCGTCTGAGACGAGAGATCGGTCTCCCACTCGAGAAGTCGGTGGGACCCGTCCCCGAGCCAGCGTGCCATCGTCGATGCGTTGCCGTCCCGCATCGCGCGCTGGAGGACTGGCTTGGCGAGGCCGTCGATCTCGAGGAAGACGATCCCGGGGACGTCCGTCTCGACCTTCTCGCCGGAGCGCCGGGCAATGCGCTGGATAACGCGGAGCATGTAGACGTCGTCGTCGTTCGTGCCTGCCACGACCTCGAGGACGGTCGAGATGGCGGAGATGACGAGCGCCGCGAAGATCGCCGCTCCGAAACCATCCACCGTGATCGCCCCAACCGTCAGCGCGTCCACGCTGCGGAGCAGCACCACGTTGAGGAGAAGCAGCAAGAGGAACGACGTCGCGACCGTGTACGGAAGGCGAATCGCAGCGACGAGCGGTGAGAGCACCGCGTTGAGCGCAGCGATCACGAGAGCCGCGAGAAGCGCTGCCCAGAAATCACCCACGTCGAAGCGCGGCAGGATGCCCGCAGCGAGGAAGACGCTCGCGCCGCTGACGAGCAGCGAGAGGAGCATCCTCGCCGGCCGAAGCTGCGGCCTCACATCGGTCCGTGCGGGGCGGACGCCATATTCCGATGAGGCGATGTGCGAGGTCGACATGTCTCGGACACTAACGCGACCGCAGGGGACGCGACCGCGGGGTAGCAAGCGAAACGCCGCCTCACCCGGATGAAAACGCCGCGGTGTGCCGCACGGTCATCCGCGAGGCGTCAGACTGGTTTTCGATGAACGACGAGGAGCGATCCGGCCGCGGGAGAATCGTCCTGGCGCGCGGCCTCACCATCCTGGCGCTGTTGATCGGATTCGTCTCGATGCTCGCCTTCACGCTCGAGCGAACGGTCCTCGAGGAGAGCGGGATCGAGCGGATCGCGACCGATCTGATCCAGGACGACGACATTCGGGAGCAGGTCGCTCTAACTGCCGTCGAGCAGCTGTACGCGAACGTCGACGTCGAGGCGCGGATCGCCGCGCGCCTCCCCGAGGCTCAGAAGGCGCTGGCGCCGACGCTGGCGTCGCTCTCTCGGCAGGCGGCCGATCAGGCAGCCGACAGACTCCTCGAGCGTCCGCGCGTGCAGGCTGCGTGGGTCACAGTCGCCACCCGGACGCACGAGCAGCTTCTCGCGCTCCTCGAGGACGAGGGGAGGTTCGTCCGCACCGGTGACGGAAAGGTCTATCTGGATCTGAGGCCGATCATCGTCGAGCTCGGCGAGCAGATTGCCCCGATCGGCAGGCTCGAGGAACAGCTGCCTCCTGCCAGCGGGCGCATCGAGCTCATCGACTCCGAGCAGCTCGAAACGGCCCAGACAGCGGTGCGTGTCCTTCGTGCCCTCGCAACCTGGCTCTGGATTCTCGCGCTCCTCGTCGCGGCGCTCGCCGTCTGGCTCGCCAGCGGTCGTCGTCGGCTCGAGATCAGAGCGCTCGGTATCGGACTGCTCGTCGTCGGTGTGACCCTCCTCTTCACCCGGCAGGCGGTCGGTGCCTATCTCGTGGACGAGCTCACGAGCGACGCGACAGAGCCCGCAGGCTCGAATGCGTGGAGCATCCTGACACAGGCGCTGGCCGATCGCGCCTGGGTCTGGATCGCCCTCGGCGTGATCGTGCTCGTCGGGACCTGGCTCGTCGGGCCCGTCCGGCTCGCCGCGCGTGCTCGTGTTGCCCTGCGTCCCGTCGCCGCGAGCCTCGTGTGGACCTACGGCCTCGTCGCCGGCCTCATGGTGGTGCTCGCCACGTTCTTGCCGGCCTTCCAGCGCTCGCTCCTCGCCGCCCTCGTCTTCCTCGCCCTCCTCGTCGCCGGGGTCGAGGTGGTCCGGCGCCTCGTTCTCTCCGACACGACGGAGGCGGCTACCGCCGATGTCCCCACGACCGGCGGCTGAACCGAGCTACTCGTG